>JBNKWZ010000015.1:0-238527 GCA_050300015.1 Cellvibrionaceae bacterium
GGCATCGTTGCTCATAGGTTAGCTGTTGGTATTGTCTCTTCACTGCTTCATCTCTTGCCGGAGAAAAAGGGGAAGAGCTTACCTTCAGCTAGCCCCTTCTTCTACAGGTTGAGGTGATGCACTTCGGATTTGAATCCGCGTGATATTAAAACAACAGTTAAAGGAAAAGTAGATCTCAAAGCCAACGGCTCGGTAGAGTTCAATTCCACTATAAAAAGCTATGGTGTAATCGATGAAACCTTTACTTACTACCAAGATCAACTCACACATAGCTCCAATTCAACAGTCCCTAAGCTTGATGTAATTCCAAAATTTAGCGCGCTCGGTTCCATAGATGCAAAACTCACTATGGAACCAGAAGTGACCAGCTTAATTAATGGTTTACTTAAGGTGAAAGTTAATTTTCTACAGGACTACAATACAAACTCAAAAATCGATAGCGTTCCAGAAGTGGGTCTTGTCAGTAATTTCTTCCCAGGTCGCATAAGTCAGCTATCAGAGCTGAACATAGATTCGACAGCTGAGTTTAAAGGAGAAGCAAGTATATTGGGACTATCTTTGTCTGAAGCAGAACCTCACTCCGAACAAGATATCTTGTTTAGACTACCGAAGATTGAACTTCGAAAAGTTGTTGCTTCTGACTGCAGCTTTAAGGGTGCCGAAGCAAAGCAGTTCGGTGGATTTGCCAGCGAAATCAATGAACCTCAAATTAAGTGGATTAGTCGTTCAGGGGATAACGCTCCAATCCTTGGGCCCGAAGGAGAGTGGCTATTTGACCAACCGATCATCGATGACAAAGCGTTGGTGATCTTCTCTGCTCCAAGCATGCCACTTGGGGAGCTTTCACGCCGATTTTTCACAAAGAACATTAATATTGAGTATGAGTATTTCTACAAAGTAAGGCCTGCGGATCAATCTACATTCAAAGAAGAAGGATATATTGCCACTGGCAATACTCTTCAAGAGGCTTGTGATGCCTTTGGAGCTATCAATGACTCTTGGGATTACGGCTGGTATTACGTCGGGGTAGAAAATCAAGGCTGTAAGGTTATTGCCGGTTTAACTGAAGATGGGCGTGAAATTGATCCGGAGATCTGGCCTGTTGATCGGGTGCCCGAGTGTCGCTAGATAATGGTCGGGACAGTGAATCAAACTAGATCTTAGCTACTGCTTTCACTTTCCTATACGGAATATAAAAGACGGCCCGCTATAAATAATATAGGGGGCCTCTCTGTTCCCCGTGTCATGTCACGAGATCCTGCAAGTTGAGGTAAGACAGCATTTTAAGTTCTCAGCCAACTCAGAACTTATTCCAAATAGATTATGGTTTATTAATAGCGGAATTAGCCCAAGTATTGAAGAGGCGTTTCAAATTAGTAGGTATGCCAATAGAGATACCGCAGCAAGGTATGAGCTAGGGCTAACGCTGTTTAGGCAGTGAACTAAATGGCAAGTGCTGTAGTGACATCTAGGAGCTGTTAGGGTTCTATTGCGACTATCAACGTAATTCTCGCGTATTCAGTTCGGCGCATTTGTTTCGCGGTCTTGTAATGCTTGCCTAATGCTAATCACATTGCGCTCATCTCCCCTCGTTGCTGAGCACCCTCTTAATGGTGATACTTACTGATAAGATCATTAGTCGGTGATATTGATCACCCCCTAAACCTCATTTCTCTCCAGATGTTCTCGATAGTCTTTACGGCGTTGGTGTGATCCTGTGTGCTCACGGTTGAGAGGGAGCGCTCGTTAAAGGCGTGGTTTAGGAGCGCTTCCAGTTCCTTGTCTGATTTAGTCGCCAGTTCAAATTCTCTTACCAATTTCATTGTGATCTCCATCGGCTTGATGTTGCTTGGCTGCGCCACTCGCAGCCCTTGATCGGTCCGCGTGTGTCTATGGCGTATCTAGCCTCGTGCATCTTTGATCGCAATGGATGTGGAGAAGCGTTTACCGCTTGCGCTAATGGCAGGAAGGTCATGGTAGTGGTCTGTTTTAAGGGTTAGGGCTGTGTATTGGTGTAAGGCAGGGCTATAGAGCCTGTATGGGGGTCTTGGAATTGGTGGTTTGTTGGTAGTGGTTAAGAGGAGCTTTAAGGGGGAAGGTCTTCCCCCTGTCTTCAAGCACGATAGAGCTGTGCTTTACGATCACCCCCTTCTACGGGGACACCCCCTAACGCCCCGAATGGTTTGTTCTTTTAGTTGGAGAAGTGGTTATGAGAGAAGGAGGGGCATTGCATCCCCTCTAAATCAATAAAAATGACGGTTTCAACTTCGTAGACACTCCGCAATTTTTATCTGAGTTAAGTGTAGGTGGTAAGTTGCGGGCTAGTATATGTGGATTACCAAGTAAGTTGATTTGAGTGCATTAATTGATGAGTAGGATGACAGATATAGAGTGTTGGGTTCTGATGCTATCAAAATATTCCATCTGTCACTTGCTTAAATAGAATTATTGTAATATGTTTGGAACCTGTACGGCAGCCTTTCTGGTTATGTTTGATGAAATTCTAAATTCATTAGAATTGCATTGATTCTGAAATAATCTTGCAACAATGTAGGCGTTAAGCTGACAGTCGATCCGACGTATCTTTTACGCTAAAAAGACTTAATTACATTTTAGAATCATGAAACATCCGCTTGCATTTTTATAATTATTCAGTGGCGTAGTTTTGATGATTCTCATAATTGGAGCGTAGGGTATTCATCTAGCTTATTCTCTGCTTCACGCAGCAAAGAAAAAGTGGCATCCGATGAATTTGTATATCATAACAACTCCAGTTAACGTTCTTGGCAAAGCATAAAAAATTCACTTAAAATCTATAATTAGTTTGAGGGTTGATCATGGTTGATTGCCATAAGAGTAAACACATATCTAAATTTGTCTTATTATTATTTTTGTCTTCCTGTTGCATGTTCGCAAGCGCTGACACTGCGCTGCCGGATGGTTTCGAGCTTCCACAGGGGGTTGATATGGTTTCTGTTAAAAAGTATAAAAGGTTCGGGAAAGATTTCTATTCAGTGACGTACCGAGATAGTAAAACCGGGAAATTTGAAATAATTGCAGTAGACGGATCAGGAAGAGTTATCTCTCAAGATGAACCTTTAATTAAAAAGCGAGATACTGTACTAACCGAAGAGCTGGAACGGTTGCTCAATAATGAGCCAGATGATTCAGAAAAATTATTCAAGGTACATGTTTACTTTCAGAAAGAAGAGAGTGTTTCTACTGATATTGAGGGGTTTTCCACTAGTACTTCTGTTAGAGATGGCGTGGCAACAACATCAAAATACGGTGAAGTGCTTGATTCAGATTCAGAGTCACAAGAGCTGATAGAAAGGAGAGCGAAACAAAAATTATGGCAAGATAAGTTGCATGAAAGGAATAGAAAAACTATTAAAGAGATCGTTAAGCTGTCCGAAATAAGTATGTCTCCCGAGATAGAATATTCTATAGAGCGGGGGGCTAGTAGCTTTAAAGTATCATTGAACAAAAAGGATATTTTAAAAGTAGCTCAAAAAGCATCAAAGTATGTTTTTGCTATTGGATTGGCTCCAAAGTTTCATAGCTCCAGTATCGGTGGCGCGATGCAGGACGCAAAGGTTGACCCTTGGGCAATAAATTATTCAGGGAGAAAAGGGGAAAATATTGGAATATTTATTACCGAGGAATACGCGTGTCCGGCAGCTGGTTATACCTCCAATTACTTAAACGTAGCGTCAACTGGTAGTACCACTCATCCAAAACATATGGTTTCAATAGTTAGGGCTGTTTCACCACTGAGTTATATATATTGTGATGGCCCAAATGTGAATCTGCCTCCCGCGGCCAGCTATGGCGGAATTGCTGGCAATCCTCCAATAAAGATAGTCAATATTTCTGCGGGTGGCGGTTATCCCTTTGATTACTCTATGTGGGATGCTGAATTAGATGACGAATCCTATGATAAAAATGTTCCCATCGTGAACGCAGCAGGTAACTCAGGTGGATTTTATGAAACCGTAGCCTCTGGAGGAAAAGCGCTAAATGTATTAACTGTTGGAAATTACGACCACAGAACACATGTCATGCGATCTACTTCATCATGGCTCGAAGGTAATATTCCGGCCGAAAAGCCAGAAGTATCGGCACCTGGAACGAATATAATGGCGGGAGGAATAAACGCCACTGGTACAAGTCAATCGACTGCATTTGTGACTGGATTTGGGGCAGATCTTTTATCGGCGTACAGTTGGTTGCGTGATCGCCCTGCATATCTCAAAGCTTATATCATGGCCTCTGCTACTGTCCCTATTGCGGGGGGATACGATAAAGTTGGACTTGGCGGCCTAGATTTTTTTGATGCTTATTTTGATGCAGAGAACACGGAATGGAATGGAACCAATAACTCATTTTCATATTTTGATTCGATAGACAGCGATCCTAATAGTGGCTATATAGAAAGGGAAGTGTATCTAAGCTCAAGTATTCCAAGCGTTCAGGTCGTTTATTCTTGGTTGACTAGAGGTGCATACACTTATGCGCACAGGAATGACTCTTTTCCATTGGGTATGGATTTTGACATTTTTGTTTATGATCCGAACGGTGGTTTAGTTGGTAGCTCGACACACACTTTCAATTCATGGGAGCATGTTGAGTTTGACCCTCAATTATCGGGTACTTACACCGTAAAGATTGCTCAAACTGCAAACCGAGATTCACAACTAAGATTGATCGCTGGTTTATCAATTAGCTGGTAAAGAATTGTACTAGATCCCTCTGGTGGCTATGTAGCGACATCTATAGGATTTTTTAATAGCTTCGAGAGGGTGAAATTCACGGCGCCTGTTACTGGAAATTATTCATTTCAAATTAAAAGATATGCCAATAGAGATACCGCAGCAAGGTATGAGCTAGGACTAACGCTGTTTAGACAGTGAACTAAATGGCAGAATACTTTGGGGAGTAGTCCAAAGAATGGGTTAGAGCAACTACATCTTATGTCTATCTCGCTAATTCACATACGTGCGAGAATACGTTTTTGCTAGATTTCACTATCATCCGTTCACAAGCTCCTCAGTTGCCCGTCATGACGATTTCGCCTAATCCTTTGGCATTCTGGCTTTTAGGTTCTCACTATGTCGGATACCCTTTAGAGTGCGTTTTTGCTAGACTTCACCACCATCTGTTCACACCCCCCTCATTTTCCCGTTATGACGATTCTGGCTAATCCTGTACCCATCCAGCTCTACTTAGACAAACAACAAAAAAACGCCTTTCAGCGTCTTTGTAGGATGCATGACGTCACTATGTCTCAAGCTTTTCGTCGATACGTCAGGCATTGCATCGACCAACAGGCAGTCATTGTTGTATCGACCACCAAAATGGAAAATTGATTATTCTGAATACCAATTTGATTTTATGGAGTGCATGACGCACCTATCGTTTGGTTTATGCATTTAGCTAGCTACATCGATCTATGGGGAATGTAGAGGTCACGGACACGCAGTGTCCGCGACCTTTGAGTGACCCATATGATTGATGAATTTGGCAGTTTGTTTATTACAAAGCAAGCGTAGCGCGCAGATGGCGCAGCCATGATAGCCCTCGCGATTGTGCTTTTTAAGCACGGTGAGCGAGTAGGGCGTAACCCCATTACTATCTACCTTTTGTACCCAGTACCAGCAGACTTTTAAAAAACGAGTTCGCCATTGATCAATCAGTGCCAAAAACTTCACTACGACACTGTTTAACCTTCCCTTGACCTAAAACCATCTCCATCCAATAAATCTGTTCCAAACGTGCCCGTTTGGCTGTATTAATCAAATCTCGCTTGTTCTTGGTGCGCTTTGGGCGCACGTGCCCGTGTTTTCACGTAGTGAAAGGGAAAGGGGTTATCTTCCCTTTCATGTAGTGGAAACGGCCCTTAGGGCATGCTTTTACTCTTGGCCGTCCCGGCCGCTAGGTACCCAATGTCGGCACTTCTTGTGCCGACCTCGAGAGGCAACCCCGGCAAGCCGGCTTTGCATTGGTTACCTGGATTCAACCTCATCCTAGTCTGTTCCGCGAATCTATTACATGCGGAACTTACCGCACACTTTTGCGGTAATTTAAACCCTTAAAAGCCATCTAACCAATTGAATATATTAAAGAAATTCTACAATTAGCCCTTGCCTTAGCGATGTTAGTGCATTTTTAGTGCATATTCTCTTGTCAGCTTTCTGCGTATGCACTAACATTGTTAGTGCATATTCCTGATTAATTACTTGGAGGTATCAGTGCCACAGAACTCTATTTTCTTACCATCAATGCCTAAACCACCTGATGATTCTACTTTGACCATCAGAATTAATTCTGAGCTTAAGTATGAATTTCAAGCCCTTTGCTCCAACCAGCATACTAGTGCTTCGAGTGTTTTAAAGCAGTACATTCAGAAGTGCATCGATACACGTAAAATCCGATAACAGAGGAATTTCACATGCAAAATATTGCTTCCAGTTTTAATACTTGTGATCCAAGTACTTTGAATCTTATTGCCTTATCTATGGTTTCAAAAAAGTATACATTTGAGCTTGGTGAGGATTATTTTTCACCAGAAATTTTGGATGCACTCAGCCCGGAGCAGGTTCAATCTAGTCGTTCTCTTGGCTCTTGCAAGGTCGTCGGTGTAACTATTACTGATCAAGAAACACCTAACTTATTGCTTTTGAAGGACGGTGACTCTGACCCAGACTATTATTCAATTCTCAATCTGGATATCTATCAGGATTAGGCTACCCGCGAAACTTATCCCGATCTTGCATCTTTTTGGCTAAGAGACCCCTTTAATGCGCAGCATAAAGGGTGTCTTAGCCAAAGTAGGGCTCACATCCGGAATCAAATATTATGGCTGCTCGATCCTGCATAGATATCCATGTCTATGGTAGCTTTAACCGATACTTACAAGCAGGGCCTTTAAGTCACCTCGCTATGTCGCATACGTGCGAGTATTCGACATAGCCTATTAAACTCGCTAAACTAGTGGTATCCAAATATCACAGGTATTTAGCATGGCCGCCAACAATTCAAAGCCAGTCGCCTTATTTCCAGCGTACTCAGAGCTCAAGTCAATGGATTTTGGTGAATACAAAGATCTCAAGCAGTTTTTGGACTCAGGAGAAACCTGGTGGCTGAATCACTGGAACTGGGGTCTGGAATTCCTTAGTTATATCGGTCGAAACAAATCCGAACACACATTCACACGATTCAGGAACGAAACCGAACGATTCTTGTTGTGGGTTTTTCTGTTCAAAACCAAGCCTATGGAGCAACTACGCAAGGCCGATATTCTGGAATACGCGGACTTTTGTTGGCAACCGCCAGTTTCCTGGATCTGCACGGCGAACTATGAAAAGTTTGTTTTCCATAGCGGGCATTACACGCAGAATAAGTTATGGGCACCATTCAAGCTACAGCTGCCTAAGGAAGCCGCTGCAGACCAGGTTCTCGATAAAAAGAAATACAAACCATCCCAGCAAACACTTGCGGCTATGTTCACGGCCGTGATCGCGTTCTACAAATATTTAATGAACGAAGAGCATCTATACGGCAACCCGGCGCAAATCGCCAAACCTGATTGTCGCCATTTCATCAAAGACGCTCAGATTAAGGAAATTCGGCGTTTATCAGAATCTCAGTGGCAATACGTCTTTAATGTTGCGCTTGAACTTGCAAACCAAGATAGAATTTACGAACGCAGCCTGTTTGTCATTACTGCTTTGAAAACGCTGTTTTTACGTATTTCGGAGCTCTCTGAACGCCCAAATTGGACGCCGGTGATGAGTCACTTTTGGCAAGACTCCGATGGGAACTGGTGGCTGAAGATATTTGGCAAAGGTCGAAAACTTCGAGACATTACAGTGGGAAATCCTAAACAAAACTCGAGAAACAACTATAGGTTTTCGTAAATAACGTTTAAATACAATAGGTTAAACGATATTTCTTTTCCCGGAACGATGCTCAAAAGCGGTGTTATATTTGGGAAAACGAGGAGAGTGTCGCCACTCTCCTGTAAAACGGCGATGATCGATCACTCTTTGATCAGGTCTGGATCAAGGATTTTTTGTAAATCTATCTGTTGAGAGTCTTTTAGGGAGTTCTGTGAAAAATCAAATTCGCCATGAAAGACAAAATGTTCCCAAGCCAGCATAGACGACGCCTTAATCTTTTTTAGTAGCAGGGAATACTCAACATCTGTTTTGGCTTCTGACAGACGTTTGGAGAGATACATAAAATTCCAGCAAACGATGACATTTTTAAGTAGTCGTTTGCAGGTCTCTGCGATCTCCTGGTCTTCCTTAATTGTCTGCACATAATCTGCCCGTCCAATGGCCAGAGCTCGATCCAGCTTATTCCCTGCCTCGCCTTTATTTAACTGGCGGTGGATGGCTTTTCGCATACCCACATCGTCGGCATACCGGAGTAAGAACAAAGTTTTCGGAATACCTCCAAATGCTTTTAGTGCTTCGTAAAGTGGATTGTTTTTTGAGTATGAGTTCAATCGCTTGAAGATTTGAGACGCCGTAACTTCGCCTAGCTTTATTGATGCACACAAACGAAGAACGTCTTCCCAATTATCAATAATTTTATCTTTATTAATCCGCTCTTTTGGAAAGATCGGATAGCTTTTTTTCTTATAGAAAGTGGGAGTTTTGAAGGAGTATAAAACTCGTTTGCCGGGGTTTTTTATGCGTGGCCCAAAAGAAAATTTCAATAAATGTGTAAGCCCAAATATGGCTTCCGTGTATCCGTGAGAATCAGTGGAGTGAAGGTCTGATTTCACTACATCATTTTTTAATAACCCATCCACCATATAGTGCGCTTCAAATTCGGCACCACTGATCACCATTGAGTAAGGGAACATCCCTCGTATATCTATGAACGTATAGGCCGATACAACGGGGTCACGTCCGCCGTATTTAAAAGATTTATTTGCATTGAGTGATTCATATGCGATCGTCCATTTCTGACCATCGCTCGACGTCTGCAAGCCGTAGTCTCCAATGAATACTTTGGCCAGTGGAAGTTGATTGACGAAACGAATAACGGCATCATTTGCTCGTCTCAAATTCTCAAGCGTAAAAAAACCATTGGTCGTGGATTCCAAAGTTGCCAGTTCAATCTCTCTCGCCAATTTAGATAATTTTGGCACGCTCAAGTGTTCGCCTAGCGCAATTATTCCCGCCAGGAAATTTTTATCTTCAGGTCTGGGCTTACGGTATCGGATACTGTTGTGTTCAAACTCGTCAAGAAACCCTGAAGCGGAATTCACTGTGCTTAGCGCTTCTGCTATTCGAATGTATTGATCATCCGGAAACAGAGCGACGTCACTTTCCATTTCTAGCAGGACTTCTGCCCGAGTATTTCGTTCGTACGTTAGCTTAAATCCGCCAAGACCGTCTGTCTCAATATATTCGTTTAAATTTTCCAGTATGTGCTCGTTCGTCTCCTTGTATTGCGCATCCAATTCAAGTTCCCAGTGCTCAACCAATTTTTTAACATCTTTAAAATCAGCCATGTCCGCTAAATTTAGTATGTGATCTCGGTTTTTTTGAAAGTATTCCCGCGAAATCAAATACTGCTCTAGCTGTCGGTAACGATTTGAGTTAACAATGCTCAGTGTGCCATCTTTAATGGCGGCGGCGGTGTGCTTATAAAGCAGAATGCGATACAGTTTCGCGCGGAAGGAGTCTTTCGTGTCAACGTAGCCGGTTTCTGAATTCGTAAGAAACCCGACTGGGAATGTATCATCAACCTTTCCGTTTTTCGCTTGGTACTGCGATATTGCTTTTAGCAGCTTGTTGCTTTTCACGTCGCAATCGAAATTGAGCCGCCGAAGAATATCGCTACACTTGAGCTGAAGCGACGTGGCGCCTTCTTCCAAAAAGAGCATTTCAAGAGCCTGTCCGCTGATTTTATCTAAGTCCTCCTGGACATCTTTTACATGAGCGTTTACGTTTTCCGTGGATATCTTTGACGGGCTTATCAAGCGAATCGCTTTTTCGACTTTCTCTGAATCACTCAGAATAGGGTTGTTCAGCGTCTCTTTAAGTTTTTCCACCAACGACACTAAATCAACCGTATCCTTTACTAACGCTTGCGTATGGCCAGATTGCTCCTGGCGTTGTTTGTAGTATTCTTCTTTGGCAAGATTCTCGGCCTTGTTCACTGCTGTTTTCACCGAGGCCAGAAACGTTTCGACCAGAATATCGACCAGCTGTTGAAATTGGTGAGTGATAAAAATGGCAAGGTGAAGATGCCGATCATGATCTTTCAAACGATTAACCTGAAAAACCTGCCGCCGATGAACGGATAGTGCGTAGCGTTTAAGTCCATCTTTTGTAAAATCCAGCTCGCTTAAGATTGGAAGTGCAATATCGTAGAGTGGCTTGAGCGTATCGTATATTGCGACATTCTCGCGTATTTTAGACGTCTTGGTTGACTGGTTAAGTTTCTTCAGCAGCGTAAGTCTGTACGTTTCCATTTCATCATAAGTATTTTTTCCTTTTGAAAATAACGCATCGAGTTTTTGAGCTCCATCGTTCGAGAGCTTATTTTTAACAATGGCAATCTGTTGGTCGATGTGCGTTTTATAGACCGACTCGATCGTGTCACAAATTGTTTTATAATCGGGTGTCTCGACTTTGTGTTCAAAGAGCCATTCGCAAACGGAAATAAAGCATTTATCGGGGTTTTTCTGAGAGCGTGCGTCCGTTCTTATCAGTGGCAACAGTGGTTGAATGGTGGTTTGATTAAATGGCTTAAAACCCAGCGCAT
Source organism: Cellvibrionaceae bacterium (assembly GCA_050300015.1). Classification (GTDB taxonomy): domain Bacteria; phylum Pseudomonadota; class Gammaproteobacteria; order Pseudomonadales; family Cellvibrionaceae; genus CAYZQH01. The sequence continues at coordinate 10,789 of JBNKWZ010000015.1, forward strand.
CAAGAATCATTTCTCTATGGCGATTTCTGGTGCTTGTATTGTAGCTTTCCCAGCGAAAACTTTGCCTGAGCTTCAGTCGGCCTGCTACATAGTCAACATCTTCCTGGATCGCAGAATTAAAAAATTGACCCGTGGCTTTGAAGTACCCGTAGGCGACGATGATGTAAACGATATTGGCATGGCCGCGAACGTTTTGTGTGATGAGCTGTTTGAAATGAGATTCGACGTAGAAAAAACGCTTGCGGTCTAAAGCTTTGAATTGCGGCGGTGTATCGTGGAATTCTTTATCCGTGGAACTGATCTTTTTGGTGTACATTGAACACTCCTAATGTTAATCTATGGAAGGGAGTGTTATTATCCTTTCTGAAAACTTCTATCCCAAGTTCTAAATTACCTCACTTAGTTTTTTGTTACAGTCTCCACAAACTACGTTCAATCCAGGCTTGCCCCAAAGCTGGATATGGCATGTTTTGCACGCATATTTAATGCGTCCCGATCGCGGTTTTGGCTTTGAAGTGATCAGCTCGCCGAGATTGTCGTCATCATAAAACCGGCTAACCTCTTCATGCTCACTGCTAAATGCTCGTTCGCTTAGTGACTGCTCAGTCATAACTACCGAAGTGTCTTGCTCTGCTCGCATGGCTGCGACTGCCGCAGCGGGTCTGGGATTTAAATTCTCGGTCAGTTCGTATTCGGAGCCTTTGTCATCGTAGGCGGTAATAGGTAGCTCCAGGCGATAGACAGGATAGCGGTCAACCCAGGGCAGACGATAACCCTTTTTGAGAAGCTCTTTACAGGCGTTGTGAAATGGGCCTTCTAGCAGGACATAGTCCATCATCCATTCCCCCGTATTCTGTCCACCGGGCTTCCCAGTGGATGAGGGGATCAACCCTATTTGCAGCATCTTTTTGGCCCATTGGGCGTTATGGTAACCCCGTCGTCCGGGTGATCCATAGTGAGCCTGCCAGATGTGCGCCATCTCATGACACAGGGTTTGGCAGATCTCGATCAGAGGGTATTTTGCGAAGTATTCAGGGTTGACGGCTAGTTCATCTACATATTGACGTTTTTCATTGACCCATCGGCCGATGGAGGCATAACCCATCACTTTGCGCTGTCGGTGAAATGTGATGATGACATCAGGCAATTGCCCGGCAAACAACGCGCTGTTAAAATAGTCATACGCGCTCGAAAGCGTCTGGTAACATTCTGTTGTCGGTTTTTCTTCTAGCACCTGCTTTTCGCTCCAATTTCGTGCAAATTTTGGATTGTATGATCCAAAAAATGCACCATTTCTGTGCAATATCTGTGTGTCTGCTTGTTTTTTAGTCTGGCAAGCTGGGCTCAGCCATTCTCTTCAAAAATATTTCATACAATTTTAGAACGAATGATGCTGGGAAAAAAGTAGTCTGTATTCATTTGGATGTTCTCGTCTTTAAGTCTGTTCATAAGGAGACATCGACAATCGTTTAGGCGGTAGCTGATTGATATGGCTGGTTTTTGAGAGTTGAAATGTATATGACCTAAGCGCGGTAGGTAGGAATGAGGTGGGATCAGTTGCGGTGGGCTTTGAATTGCCTGGGAGGATTGGCTAATATGCGTGTCGACCGGATATGAGTTCCTCCTGTCGAAAAACATGTAATGGAATCTGCGAAGCGCCCTAGGTGGCCAGCGATAAGAGCAAATAGCCTACAGAGCTTGAGAGCAGCAAGTCACTAATTTACTTTCCTGTTTTTTCCGCTTTCAGCACGAACGCGATTTTCTGTCTGTACATAGATGGTGTCGGTGGTCGCCATACTTGAGTGTCCCAGATCTTCAGATAAATCTTTCAGAGCGCGGCCGCGCTCAACTTCCATACTTGCGCCGGTGTGCCTCAACCAATGCGAGGAAGCTTCTCGCAGCTTGCGCGCATTGTCTTCACCCTCAGCGTTCTTCATTTTCTCGTAGGCCATATCAAAAACCTGCTGGACGATTCGAATGAGCTGTCTGGATGTCATCCCGCCCTGACCACGGATTTTTTCGACAATAGGATGATTTTCGCCTGAGGATGGTAGGGGGCTCAGGCCACGAAATTGCCGGTATCGTTTGAGATAATCGATAAAGCTGTTTGGGACCGTAATGTCTCGTAGTTTTCTACCTTTGCCAAATATTTTCAGCCACCAGTTACCGTCAGAGTCCTGCCAAAAATGACTCATCACCGGTGTCCAATTTGGGCGTTCGGACAGCTCAGAAATACGTAAAAACAGCGTTTTTAGCGCGGTAATCACAAACAAGCTGCGTTCGTAAATTCTGTCTTGATTTGCCAGCTCCAACGCAACATTAAAGACATACTGCCACTGAGATTCTGACAAGCGCCTAATTTCTTTGACCTGAGCATCCTTGATGAAATGACGACAATCAGACTTGGCGATTTGTGCCGGATTACCGTATAGATACTCTTCATTCATCAAAAACTTGTAAAACGCAATCACGGCGGTAAACATGGCTGCGAGCGTCTGTTGAGATGGCTTATATTTTTTTTTGTCTAAAATCTGGTCGTCCGAGGCTTTCTTGGGTAGCTGAAGTTTGAATGGTGCCCACAAGGGATTCTGTGTGTAATGCCCGCTATGGAAAACAAACTTTTCATGGTTCGCGGTGCAGATCCAGGAAACTGGCGGCTGCCAACAAAAGTCCGCGTATTCCAGAATATCGGCCTTGCGCAGTTGCTCCATAGGCTTGAATTTAAAAAGAAAAACCCATAACAGGAACCGTTCGGTTTCGCTCCTGAATCGCGTGAATGTGTGTTCGGATTTGTTTCGGCCGATATAACTGAGGAACTCTCGGCCCCAGCTCCAGTGGGTTTGCCACCAGGTTTCACCAGAGTCAAGAAACTGCTTGAGGTCCTTGTATTCACCAAAGTCCAGCGACTTGAGTTCTGGATGCGCTGGAAATAAGGCGACTGGCTTGGGAATGTTGGTGGGCATGCGAAATACCTGTGATATTTGGATACCTATAGTTTAGCGGCTTTGATATGCTATGTCGAATACTGACAGGTATGTGAAATTAATAAGCGCATTATCTAAGGTATGACTACCCCCCTGTCGATTAGTGGCCGCCAAGCTCCGAAGTTTCCACCTGAACGATTCAATTTGACCATTATTGATGATTTGCTCGTCGAGCACTTAGTTAACTAACAGAGTTGATTCAAAATAGTATTCAATCAGACCGTCAGCGTCTAAATTGTGCTGGTGTATAGACTGATGAATAAAATTATCTGACAAACTCTTTAGGTCACTGTTTTTGAATCCCAAAACAAACGCTCGGGCATTAGATACAAGGTTCTTCAAACCGCGCTCTCTAAGCACTACCACCGATTCATTGAAACCTGTATTTGATTTCACTTTTTTTGTTGGAATAATGATGGAATAAACTACCTTTGCGCCTGGATAAAATCGTTTAAACCAAGCGATGTTATTATTAAATTGACCCGTTTCATCTTTTAAAATCTCAGCACGCGTTAGCAGCACTTCACTTTTACATTCGATAAATAGATATTCACCGTTTTTGATAGCCCATAAATTGTCAGGTCCAGACTTCCAATTTGAGTCTGGTCGCTCAGTATTAAAACCGAGAAGCTTGCCCAATTCGTCAACAGCACTTTCGAATCGCTCTGATTTAACACCAAAAACTAAACGCGAAAACACATCGTCCATATAAACAAGAAAATCCTCGAATTCGTCGTACTGACCAATTAGGCTTTTAATATTTTCTATCCGCTCATGCGCTTTCAGATCAATCTTTGTGAACTGGTATCCTTCCGGGGGAAGGAATAATCGTTTATTGGTCCTGTGTGCGTTCACTTGCATCGCCATTCCTTCGACGCGATTTTGAGCGTATAAATACCGAGACATTTCTTGTAGATACCATCCGCGTTCTTCTTTAGAAAGCGTGGCAGAGTGTTTGTCAAGCAAAACTTGGATCGCGTTGGCTGCGTCAGTGTGTTTTCCTTCTGAGTGATAACATTCTGCCTTGCGCTCCTGGATGAGCATCTCATCGCTGATTTCGGTAGATCGACTATCATCGAGGTCAATTGAATCCATATTACTAATATAAAACTGTTTCCAAGATTCATCTCGCCCCAACCCTTGATTAATGACAGAGATGAGCATTTGAATATAGTTTTGCGACTCATCCATGTCTTCTCTTGCGTACTTTGCTAAGTCTAACCCTATGTCGATTTGTTTGCGTGTTTGTGGCGAGAGGTATGGCCGAGACCCTTTGAAGCGTATCTGTTTGACGAGATCGTTGCCAAGAAGCAAGACGACACAATAGTCTTTTTCGCCCCTTACTGCGCGCCCTAAGCCTTGCTCAATTGTTTGTGCGGTTTTGATTTGTGTAAAGGTGCTATTAGGGATACAGCATTCAATATATTTTTCGGTGATAGTTTCTGTGATAGGTAGCGAATCGATTACCAAGATACGGCACATATTGTCAGGAAGGTCTACACCGTCATACTTGGCTGCCATAACAACAGGGCTTGGAAAGTGCCCTAGTTTTAGTTTTTCCACTTCCTCTAAAAGATTGCTTGCGTCAACGGCAGTCGATCCAAGGCTTTCCCATATTTTCTTATGCCAGTTGCTGGGAGTAATGGCGACTACACCATAATTTGTGTTCCGCCATTTACCTATCCAATTTACAAGAGATTCTCTTGTTAAGCTGCCATCGATTAGTGAGGGAATCAGCACCATCTTTTCGCCAGACCATTTTTTATCAAAAGTTAATGGCATCTCTATAACCTCCTTGGTCAATCCAAGGTCGCGAATAAAAAATGAATCGTTTGAAATGGTTGCTGACATAAATACACGATGAGAAGCGTTGTAAAATGCGCCGAACATCTCCATCGGTAATAATCTTGGTGATATTTCAATACCCGCGCCAGAAAATACAGCCGTGCAATTATCAAGATTATCCTTTAATAAATCCCAGACAAACCATACTGATTTATCCATACTTTTATTGTACTTTGAAAGGATCTGAATAACTTCATCTTGTTTGCTCTCCCATTCCCAGTAAGGCACGGCAAGTATTGCGCTTTTAGATTCATTGCAGATATCTGCATAGGTTCCAGCCCCTTGGCTTTTTAGAGCGTCACCGAAAATCTGTAACAACTCGTGGTAGCAATCTGACGATCGCGGTATTCGGAATTTACTAGCTGTTTTTATGATTTCAATACAGCTGTGTGCGTCATCCAAAAGGATGTTTTCAACCTCTATCGAATCCTGTCCTATGCCGAAGTTTGTGCTGCGCCCGTTAAAAACTATTTGGGCGTGCGTGATCAATATTTTTTCCCCGTTGATAAAATCTTCCGGGAGTCCATTCTCATTTATTGCACAGTGGTGGATACCGAATTCATCCGCCTGTATGCGAACCTGGTCGGCTAGATACTTGTTTGGACAAATATACAAGCACGATCCCTTTTTCTGGTTTATCTTCGATTGCAGTATCAATAGCCCAATGAGAGTTTTACCTTCTCCGGTTGGTAATTTCAATATTACGTCGCGTTGATTTCGGTAATTTACAAACCAATTATCCAAAACGGCATTTTGGACAGGTACGCGAAGAGGACCTTTGTTGGCATTCCTATCCAGGGTGTCGTAAATTTCGCATGGATGTACCTTTTTTTCCGTTCCCTTGTTAGGTGATCGTTTTTCAAAGTTAATTGGCATAATCTGTCCTCAAGCTTGGTTCGTAGCAATGAGCATCTAATAAGTAAGTTACGTTCATGGGAACACGCATAAAATATTGTCCGCAAAGCCTCTTTTCGATTTCCTACCACTTGTTTTTATCAAACCCTCTTCCTCCATCTCCTTTAACACAGTTTTATAATGTTTATTTAAAAATGGCTTATCGATACTGTGTTGACGGTAAATATCTATCATCGTTAGAGACTGGCCGGAAAAATCCAACAACAGCAAATCTTTTAGTGAGTTCAAAGGTCTATTCAGCTCAAAAAGTAATCCCTGTGAGAGAGCCGCAGCAGGCATGTACTGAAACGACGCCACTCCTTGGTGATCGGTGGAACTTTCTTTTGCCATGATTTCCTTCATCACTTCATATCCTTTAAAGTGCTTTGTTACAAATATGAGGTGATGAGTTGTCCTTTTGCCACTCTCATTTTTGAAACAAAACGGTAACACATAACGGTGACCATAGGTTTTGAGCGCATTTGCAATGCCTTCGACGATCAATGCCTCTCTCTCTTCGGGGGGCAAACCTGTAACACGGTCAATTAAAGCTTGTGTATGTGATTCGAACAACGCTTCCATGTGTCTTCGTACCTTTGAATTTGAAAGACCCGCGTTGATACGAGCATAGTTAAAAAAGAAAAGGCAGTCACAGCCCCAATCTTTTAAAAAAGCGTTTACGAGTCTAAGGGATAAACCTTTGTATCCCCAGGGGTCAATAAAAGCGAGTACCGGTATGACACTCATCTTCTCGAACTGGAGCGCAATATTGTCCCCTACTTCCTCATTCCAAATCTGAGGAGCATGCTTTAATAACTTGATTTGTTCCAAATCACTAATTGCTTCTGATAGTGTTCTTACATGATTTTCGTCTTTGTCATTAAAGATTGTGATAAGGCGATCATGTAGTTGCTCATTTTGTAATGCTGTATTTAAAACCCGTAGAGGAGTTGATATAGCGCCATCTTTGTATCGGCCGGGGCCAGCAAACAAGTCAACATACCCGATTTTCTGAGCATGTTGATGGTAGCGCTTTTGCGCACCAGTAATAATCTGCGACCAGGCACCAAAGTACTTTTCTACGATGGTTGCTTTGACCAAAGACTGTTCTCGGGTTTCATCAAAGAATTTATCGCCTTTCATTTTCCTATCCGTCTAAAGAATAAAGATTGATTTTTGATTGTACGAGATCAGGTCCTCTGCTCTTGCTTGATTAGCAGAGTTCAGGTATTTGCCTGTCGAGTTTAATATTTTTATTTCTTTATTTTTTAGGCTGCTAGTGAGCGCCCGTCGAATCTGATGTTCGGCGGCGGGAGTATAGCTGCCTATCTGGTCAACCAGACAAGAAAAAGGAATTGGTTCATTTAAATTGAATATGTGCCGTGGTATATCTTCGGATAAGCGTCTAATACACCTTGTTTCTGCGTCGCTGCTGAAATCAAATTCAGTCATCAAGTCAAAACTACTCTGTCCAGGTGTTTCCGTCGCCGTATACCCAAGTGAAAATATTCCCTCTGCCATGTGGTGTGAAAAAGACGAGTTTGAATGCTTCCAATGGAGCGACATCATAACGTCACGGGCTCTATAAACTTTGGAGAGGTGGACAAGCCAGTACGTGAGACCGTTTTTAGGCGTCACAAAGAAAAGCGTGATGTGCCTTGCCCCAGACGCCTTGTAGATTGCATTTGCAAGCTGCTCTTGAACTGCTGCCTTCCCTTTTCCCGCCTCCTTCAGCGCAGCGACGCGCCTCCAGTCAATGTATTGATCGAGGTGAATGTTTTCTAAAGCTTTTCGATTTGAATCGCATTCTGAAAAGTAATTCATCAAAGCATTTACATTAAACGTCAGAATTACTTCACTGCCTTTTAATTTTTCCAGGATGTAATTTACTGTGTTAAAAGGAACATCTTTATATGCATACTGGTCTAGTATGAAGAGGCATCTCTGGGCTTTATTTCTTTTATGGATTGCATCAATTACGGCAGGCGCGGCGCGGGCAAAGATATCGGTGTGCAGGAATATGGTCTCGCCGAGTCCTCCTTTAAAGTGGGACTGCTGAATTTCATTTTTAAGAAATTCAGTATGTTGCTTTATACAGTCAATAAAAAAGTAATGTGCATCTATGGAACGCCGCTTAATTCGACCCTGATTAATACGCTCCTCAACTTCTTTAATCGCATTCAAAATGACAAAAGGAGAGCCATCAACGGTATCGTTTGTCAAAATATCCCTATACTTTCCACCACCGGAAAAGCCATCAACAATTGATAATCTCAACCCTTCAATCGAAGTGTTGCTCATATACACTTCAACGTAGCGTTGAATGTAGTCCGAAATGATGCGATGCTTTGCTTGGCTATGCTCATCTAATTCAGGCAGTGGTTTGCCAACAGCCCATGTATATTTTTCCTTTTTCTTTTTGGGCACGCTGTTTTCCTTTCGTTATTATTAAACTTATACAGCTATCGCAGGTATTTGATTCCAGGTTTGGCCTTGCAGAGTTCTTCCGTTTGCTTGTTTTGACCTTTTGATCCCGTCCTCACCCCAGGCGCCCCACTGCTTGAAGAAAAAGTCGGTGCCGGCACGCTCACATTGCGATTTAATTTTGAGAACCCAGGATTCTTCCATCGGTCGGGCTTTAACACCTGATTCACCACCAACTATAACCCAATGAATTCCTCGCAGACTAATTCGTCCTACGTCTTCTAAAAGTGGTTCAATTGACAGGAATCGGGTTTTCGCTCGAATCCGCTGTAGCTGAGCGATCCTCGGTTTTCCGTATTGTTTGTCCTCTACAGACACACCTAGCCAGGCATTATCAGGTGCTCGCCTCGTTTCAAAATACTCCCTCATGCGTTCAGCTCTTTTGGTCAAGATTTGAAACGCATGTTGAGGAGCCTGATCAATAACCGCCATCACTTCATCAATATAGTTGAAGGGCACTTTTTCATGGAATAAGTCACTCATTGAATTGACAAAATAGACAGTGGGCTTTTTCCTCTGCAGTGGTTGATCAAGTCGCTCTCTCATCAGTGATATAGTCGAGAATCCACGTTCATAGCCGCTAACGCCCATAGCTTGCAGACGCTTACTCATCACTTCAGCGTAACAATACTTGCAACCCGGAGACACCTTGGTGCAGCCTGTGACTGGGTTCCAGGTTTGTTCTGTCCATTCAATTTTACTGTTGGTAGCCATATCTAACCCCCTACGATATACTGTATGTATGAACAGTATAGCGCTGCAGTTATTTGGTTTATATGTTTGAGCCATAAAGTCATTTTCCGCCTCCGAGGGATGCCTGCAACTGTACCAGGCGCCCCTGAAGTACAGCTTTTTCTTCAGAAATTTCTTTATTCTCAGCTTCAAGACGATCTGCATATTCACGAATCTCTTGAAGATCCGTCTCGACACCCTGTAACGTGGCGCTTTTGCTCGCGAGCCGCTCTTTCAGGCTCTGAACTTCAGTCCTAAATTGGCTGATATTTTGGTCAAATTCGATAATCTCTTTGTTCTTGTTACCGCATTCTGCTTCGAGTTCTTTGATCCGCGTTCCGCAGGACTCCAACTTGAGTCGCAGCTCCTGGTTTTCATAAACAACTTTCTCGGCCTGACCTTGAGCGTTATCATACCGCGATCGATAATCTTCCTTTTCTGTCTGAGAACGTGTCAATTGCATAGTCAGGCTTTCTACTTGAGACTGTAACTGCCTTAGTTGAGATTGAAATTGGTCTCTTTCAAGCTGGCGGTCCTCCGCCGTTCTCTGCTGATAATGCTCAAAATGATCGCGCACCGCTCTGTTTTCATCCTTTAACTCAGAAAACGTTTCTTTAAGCTCCTGCACACGGGCTTGTAAAGCATCACGTTCGGACTCGGTCACCGCGAAGCGGGATTCCAAGCCGTTAAGCTCACCGTTTAATTTACGAGAATTAGTTTCAAGATCAGTGATTTGCTGCTTTAAGGTTCGTTCTCGACCCAAGGCTTCAGACAGTTCTTTTTGGGTGTCAGCAAGTGTGCGTTCAAGCGCCTGGACTCGGGACTGATAGTCCTGCTTCGCCTGCTCAACCGCTTCTTCTGATGCTTGCTGGACGCGGTCGCGCAAGGATTTTACGGCACTGATAAGATCCGAAGGCAAGCCACTATCAGACTCCTCGATGTTCAACTCAGCATTGTTTCGCCACTGTTTTAATAAAGGCGCGATGGTGCTTTTACTACCCGTTCCGAGCTGCTCCCGAACGCGATCAATAGTGGGTTCGCTGCCTCGCGCTTTAACCGCTTCAGCAGCTCGACTGATGTCATAGTAAGTCACACCGGGTCGGGCCATTAGTTTTACCTGTGAGAGAATTTGGTACCATATTACGTATTCCGTAATATAACATAATATAACGATTATGAAAGTATGCTTGAGATTAATTTTCTAACCACCGATAATCACCCTTATCGTAGGTTAGGATGAATCCGGCTGTTTTTAAGATTCGGCACTTCAGTACACACCCCAAAACCCGGCTATTCATGCCCTGGCGTGAATAAATATGGTGGTTGAGATCCAATGAAAGAAACAACACTACAAAGCACCACTGGGCTGCCCGTTCCGAATGAGTCAGATACCATTCGGAAATACATCACTGCTGCAACCTCTGACAACACACGTAAAACCTATCGTTCTGCCATCAAACAATTTGAAAAATGGGGCGGTCGATTACCGAGTGATCCACAAACACTGATCCAATATTTACTCGCCAGGGCGCAAGCATCCAGTATTCGAACCCTGGATTTACACCTCACAGCAATCGGGCAATGGCATCGCTATCAGGGGATGGAAAATCCGGTGGATGCGCCCCTCGTGCGTAAAGCAATGGAAGGGATACGCCGTACTCATGGGCAACCGAAGCGTAAAGCCAAGGCCTTACGTCTGGAGCATATCGGGCAAATGGTAGGTCACTTGCAGCAGCAGCCAAACTCCAACAAACGAGCAAGGGATCTGGCGCTGGTTTTGAGTGGATTTTTTGGCGCTTTCCGCCGTAGCGAGTTAGTAGCTATTGATATAGATGATCTATTGTGGGAGCCCGAGGGTTTAATTGTCAGAATGCCGCATTCCAAAACCGATCAGGAATCCGCCGGTCAGATGCGCGCCCTCCCCTACGGCAACAAAGGGGTTTGTCCGGCCGCGGCAATCAAGAGCTGGATAAATATAGCAAACATCGAATCAGGTCCACTGTTCCGCCCGATCAACCGCTGGGATCAAATAAAGCAGAGACGTCTGGGTGCAGGAGCGATCAACGATCTTCTTAAAGCGCTTGGGGCTAACTGTGGTTTTGATTTCGTTCCGGACTTAAGCAGCCACAGCTTGCGTAGAGGGCTTTCAACGTCCGCAGCAAGAGAGCGTGTGGATTTTGAACTTATTAAAAAACAGGGAGGGTGGAAAAGTGACGCCACCGTTTGGGAATATATTGAAGAGGGACAGTTGCTGACCAATAACGCCACGCTGGTGTTAATGGAGAAACTGGCGTTACACATGCGCAATGCATGAATGTTTGATTACTTCGAACCTTTTTGCTGCACCAGACTCCTGATGATGCCGCAATCCTCCACTGTTCGGTTTTCCGAGCAGTTGTTCCGGAGGTCGTGTAGTTGCCGATGAAGGCTTTGAAGCTCGTCTATCCTTTCTTCGACCTGTTGAATATGCTGATCAACCATCTCATTGACCTCGCCACACGTGGAGCCAGGTGCTTGGCTGAGCGTGAGCAAATGTCTCACTTCGGGCAGAGAGAGATCAAGACTACGACAACGCTTGATGAACATTAAGCGCTCTTCTGCTTGATGGTCGTACAGGCGAAAGTTGCCATCACTTCGGGCAGAGGAACTTAATAACCCTTCCCTTTCATAATACCGGATGGTTTGAATGGAACATCCACTGCGTTTCGCAAGCTCACCAATTTTCAATAACGTCACCCCTTGACTCTATAGTTACTATAGAGTGTAAGCTTGGCTTCATTGTTATTTCAAGGTCTATTTATGACATCTGACGCCTCACAATGCTGCGGTTGCCAAAGTGACGAAGCGGGCTCACCGTCTTCAGGATCAAACCTGCAATCGGATAGCCCTTTGGCTGCGCTAAATAATGTGAGTGTGTTTGACGTACCTAAGATGGACTGTCCTTCTGAGGAGAACCTCATACGGACAGCATTTGCGAGCTTTGGGGAATCGGTCGCCTTCGAATTCGATATCCCTAATCGGAAAGTGCATGTCTATTACGCTGGCTCACCTGAAAAGGTCGAAATGGCCATGGAATCCGTCGGGCTCGGCGCCCGTCGCATATCGCATGAACAGGTCGATACTGAAAGTGCGAAGGAGATACAAGAAGACGCCAGAATTAAGGATGCGCGCGAAGCCTGGGTATTGAAGTGGCTACTCGGGATTAACGCCGTGATGTTTTTCTTTGAGCTTGCCGTGGGCATCGTGGCGCAATCTGCGGGGCTGATCGCGGATTCTCTGGATATGTTTGCGGATGCTGCGGTCTACACGGTGGCACTCTATGCTGTGGGAAAAGCCGCTCACGCCAAGCTTAAAGCTGCGCATTTATCCGGCTGGCTCGAAGCGGCTCTTGCTGTGGGTCTTTTGATAGAAGTCGCCAGGCGTACCTTTATGGGAAGTGAACCGGTCTCGATGCTGATGATAGGGATTGGCAGCCTGGCATTAGTCGCAAATGTGGCGTGTCTCCTGTTAATTTACCAAGTACGAAATAATGGCACACACATGAAGGCCAGCATGATTTTTTCAGCCAATGACGTGCTTGCCAACGTAGGGGTTATCGTTGCGGGTGGCTTGGTCGCGCTGACGGGGTCGCAAATTCCGGATCTGGTCATTGGTGTTATAATTGGACTTGTGGTGTTGAACGGTGCTCGACGTATTCTTTTGTTAAGATAACGCGCATTTACCATTAACCTGAAAATCAGATAAATTGAATTTAATGCTGAAACGTGTCCTGACATACGTTGTGCTCACACTGGTTGTTCTGCAATCCGCGGTGGCCATGGGCGATGCACATCAGTTGCACCAGTCAGGCGCTGAGCACCTGGTTTTTGACGAATCTCATCAGCATACCGAAGGGAATATCCTCGAAAAGCAACACGATCGGGATGTTCAATCAGAAGCGCCCGTTTCGGACAAATGGGATTGTCACCACTGTTGTCATTGTCATGGCCATTTTTGCCCGGCCATTCTGTTTGCGACCGAACGTATTCAACTAGCCAAGAACTCATCCCCAGTGCCCGATTACGCGGAAAGTACGTTTCCAGAAACCTACGAAGCCTTCCTGCGCCCTCCCAAAGCCTAAGTCCTTTCAAGCAGTAAAACTCAACGTATTCACCCGCATTAGCGGAAAACACGACTTAATTCAGGACTTATCCATGCGAGATTCCATTCTCTACAGGTGTAGACGCACCTGGCTGTGGCTTGCGTTTTTACTCTGCAGTTCGACACCGGCTCTAGGTGCAGAAAACGCCGACACACTGACGTTAAAAAAAGCGTTGGCACTAACGCTGACGCACAACCCTCAACTTTACCAATACCGTTTTTCCAACGAGGCGCTGAACGCCCAGCGGCAGACCAACGCCTTGCGCCCAGCGTTAGCACTAGAGCTGGAGGTCGAAAACTTTGCCGGTTCGGGCAGTAACCAAGGCCTTGATGCGGCGGAAACCACGCTGGCGTTGTCTTCAGCGATCGAGCTGGGCGGAAAACGCCAGGCACGCCTTTCTTATGCGGATGCCCGCATAAACCAGGTGGAGTGGGAGCAGCAAGCCGCGACCCTCGACGTGCTCGGAGCATTAACCGAGGTATACATCGAAGGGCTGGCGACGCAGGCCAACATTCAATTGGCCGAAGAATCTTTGACCTTATCCCAATCACTGCTGAAGACAGTGAAAACACGGTCTGCACGAGGCGCCACACCGGAAGCGGAAGTGATGCGAGCCCAAGCAGCGCTCACTCGTGCAGAGATCCGACTCGCTGCACTACAAGAGCAGTTTGAACGTCACAAAGTGCAGCTCGTAAGATTCTGGGGAGAAACCACCGCAAATTTTGCCACGCTGGAAGGCAGTCTTTATAACTTTGCGGCTACTAACAGTTTTGATCAGCTGTACGCACGCGTCCAAACATCGCCCGCCATTCAGGTACTGGCCAGTGAAGCGCGCATCCGGGATGCGCAAGTCTCACTGGCCCGCGCAAATGGCCGTAGTGATTTAAGCTGGCGAGTTGGCGTAAAACGTTTTGAAGAAACGGGGGATTCGGCATTTACCGCCGGGCTTTCCATTCCATTGTTTTCCGGTAAACGCAGCAACGGCGAAGTAAAAGCTGCACTTGCTAACCGTAACGCTGTGGATTACGCCCAAAAAGATCGACTATTGCAACTGCATGCGCGGCTTTTTGAAGCGTGGTCTCTCAGAAAACAAAGTATTTCTGCGGCAAATCTTACTCGAAAGGTTGCCATTCCCGCATTGGAAAAAGCACTCAGACTGACGACTGAAGGTTTTGAGAGCGGGCGTTATCGCTACCTCGATTTAATCGCCGCCCAGGAAGAATTGCTCGCCAGTAAGCAGGCACTCATCGATGCCGCTACAACAGCCCTTGTGAGTCAGGCTGTTATTGAAAAGCTAACCAGTGAAGCCCTCAACCCTTAATGTTTAAACCCTTTTATTCAGGTTTGATTCGTATCAGGCCTTAGGAATCTATGACTATGAAAACCTTATTCATCACATTACTGACTGTACTTATTTTTACCCTCACTACTGCAGCTTTCGCAGCAGACGACCATGATCATGACCATGACCATAAACATGAGAAATCCGAAAAGCATAAAGAACATCATACTGAAGGCGATCACGCGCAACACGACGATCATGTAGATCACGAAGACCAGGACTCAGAACACCCTGACGATCATGATCACGCACATGACAATGCAGAAGAAGAAACAAAGGGAGACAAATAATGAATGCCTTAACAACATTGTTCCCTAACAAAAAAATTAAAAAGAAAACGTTGGTTTTAAGTGTGCTCTTTGCCCAGATGCTGCTATTCAGTATTTCGCCATTAAATGCCTGGTCGAAAGAAGATCACGATCACGAGCATGAAGCATCAGAACAACATGCACCGCACCATGAAGATGGTGATCATGACGAGCACGAGGACCATGTTGATCACGATGATGATGGACATGATCACGGTGCTCATGGAGAAGAAGACGAGCACGGGCACGGTGAGGAAAATACTAGCCGAATAGAAGATTCAATGGCCAAACAAGTGGGTATCGTTACTTCTATGGCGAGTTCGCAGGAGCTTCATCAGACCATCACGGTATACGGCGCGATTGTTTCAGCACCTGAACAACTGAGCCATGTGCGTGCGCGTTTTGAGGGTATGGTTAAGTCAGTCAAGGTCACGCTTGGCGATCGTGTAAAAACGGGTGATGTATTGGCTGAAATTGAATCCAACGAAAGCCTGAAAACCTATGCCATCCGCTCGCCCATTGCCGGGAGAATCGTTCAGCGTCATGCCAATACCGGCGAAGTGACAAAAGATCAGGTTCTATTTTCCGTCGCGAATTTTGACACTGTTTGGGCGGAACTGCGTGTTTATCCCGCGCAGCAGTCTTCCGTCACAGAAGGGCAAGCGGTTCACGTTTTAGCAAGTAATCACAGCGTGGAATCCACGGTGGACCATATTGTGCCGTCAATGGAATCCCCTTATCTGGTGGCGCGCGTCAAGTTGGCCAATAGCAAACACGCTTTATCACCGGGCTTAATGATCGAAGCGCGCGTGGAAACCGGTCGCTTTTCGGTTCCTTTGGCGGTAGTAAAAGATGCGGTGCAAACGCTGGGGGGACGCCAGGGTGTATTTGTTAAGGCCGGTGATGAATATCGCTTTACGCCACTTGTATTAGGTAAAAGTGATGATCATTTCTATGAAGTTATCGATGGGCTTGAAGCGAACAGCCAATATGTCAGTGAAAATAGCTATTTAATTAAAGCTGATATCGAAAAATCCGAAGCAGAACACGATCACTAATCGAGGCGCGCTATGATTGATTCTATTTTGCGCCTCGCGATCGAGCGGCGCTTACTGATTTTATGTTTTATTTTTCTCATCGTCGGTGTCGGTGTGTGGAGTTATCAAAAACTCCCCATTGATGCCGTTCCAGATATCACCAACGTTCAGGTACAAATTAATACAGCAGCACCGGGTTACTCACCACTGGAATCGGAGCAACGCATTACCTATCCCGTGGAAACCGCATTAGCCGGCTTACCCAACCTTTCATACACACGCTCTCTTTCACGCTACGGTTTGTCGCAAGTGACGGTGGTGTTCGAGGAAGGTACAGACATTTATTTTGCACGCAACCTGATAAACGCCAGGCTCGGCGCAATAAAAAGTGTCCTCCCGCCAGGGCTTGAGCCTGAGATGGGGCCTATCTCCACGGGCTTGGGTGAGATCTTTATGTACACAGTGCAGGCCGAACCCAACGCCAAAATGGCCACTGGTGAACCCTATACCGCGACCGCGTTACGAGAAATCCAGGACTGGATTATCAAACCGCAGCTTGCGCAGGTGAAAGGTGTTATTGAGGTCAACAGTATTGGTGGATATAACAAGCAATACCACGTCATGCCGGATCCCGCAAAGTTACTGGTTTATAAGGTCAGTGTCGAAGATGTCGTACACGCACTACAAGCCAATAATGACAACCGCGGTGCGGGTTACATTGAACGCAACGGCCAACAACTGCTGGTGCGATCACCCGGGCAGCTTGGCACTGTTGAGGACATTGGCAATGTGATCATCACTGAACGCGATTCTGTTCCAATCACGGTGAAGGATGTTGCGGACATCGGTATTGGCAAAGAACTGCGTACCGGTGCGGCGACACGCGATGGTGTGGAAACCGTTTTGGGTACCGCGATGATGTTGATCGGCGCTAATTCGCGTACGGTGGCTCAAGACGTGGCGAGCAAGCTCGATGATATTCAAGCCTCCTTACCCGAGGGCGTAGTCGCCGAAGCGGTATACGACCGCACCGCATTGGTTGATAAAGCGATTGCCACCGTTTCCAAAAACCTGATGGAAGGGGCACTTCTGGTCATCGTTGTGCTGTTTCTGCTATTAGGAAACTTTCGCGCGGCTTTAATTACGGCAGCGGTCATTCCGTTAGCCATGTTGATGACCATTACTGGCATGGTGAAAACGGGGGTATCGGCGAATTTAATGAGCCTCGGCGCATTGGATTTTGGTTTGATCGTCGACGGTGCTGTCATTATTGTTGAAAACTGTGTTCGCCGCTTGGCCGAGAATCAACATAAAAACGGTCAACAAGATTTACGTGAACGATTAAGCACCGTTTTTGATGCAACGTCAGAAGTCATTCGCCCCAGCTTGTTTGGTGTAGCCATTATTACCATCGTTTACATTCCAATATTCAGCCTCACCGGGGTTGAAGGAAAAATGTTTCACCCGATGGCTGCAACGGTGGTCATGGCATTGCTTTCGGCCATGGTACTTTCGCTCACAATTGTTCCAGCTGCCGTTGCCGTGTTTATGAACGGCAAGATCAGTGAAAAGGAAAGTATTGTCATCACCAAGGCCAAATCGGCTTACCGCCCGTTACTTAAACTTGCGCTTAAATTCCGCTGGGCTGTGGTGAGTTTTGCTACCTTCTTAGTGGTGTTTTGTTTGTGGTTGGCGTCAACATTGGGGTCTGAATTTATTCCGCAACTGAACGAAGGCGACATTGCTTTGCACGCGATGCGTATTCCGGGCACGGGGCTTGAGCAAGCGGTGGAAATGCAGGAAATTCTTGAGAAAAGAATTAAAGCCTTTCCTGAGGTGGAAAAAGTCTTTGCCCGCATCGGTACTGCGGAAGTGGCGACCGACCCAATGCCACCCAATGTCGCAGATAACTTTGTGATACTCAAACCACGAAGCGATTGGCCAGACACCTCCAAAACCAAGGATGAGCTTGTGGAAGAAATGGAACGCGCTCTGGAGGAGTTGCCAGGTAACAACTACGAGTTTACCCAACCGATTCAGATGCGCTTTAACGAATTAATTTCGGGTGTGCGCGCGGATCTGGGCATCAAGATATTTGGAGATGATCTGGATCAACTGGTATTGACGGCAAACGATGTGCTTAAGGTTGTTAATGGGATTGACGGCGCTGCGGATGCGCGCGTTGAGCAAGTCACCGGCTTGCCGACACTCTCTGTGATACCCAATCGCACTGCCTTAGGTCGCTACGGATTAAATGTGGCTGAATTACAGGACTGGGTGTCGGCAGCAATTGGTGGAGAGTCCGCAGGAATTCTTTATGAGGGTGACCGACGCTTCGAACTGATTGTACGCTTGCCGGAGACCACGCGACGTGACATCGACCGATTGAAGTTTCTACCGGTCCCGCTTAAGAACGGCGAGTACGTGCCGCTTGAAGAGGTGGCAACGCTTGATATCTCCCCTGCCCCCGCGCAAATCAGTCGTGAAAACGGAAAGCGCCGTATCGTTGTTACCGCGAATGTGCGCGGTCGGGACTTGGGCAGCTTTGTAAAAGAAGTACAGGAAAGTATTCGTGAAAAAGCGGATATTCCACCCGGTTATTGGCTGGATTACGGCGGCACTTTTGAACAGCTGGAATCGGCTAGTCAGCGGCTGTCCATCGTTGTACCGCTAACGCTGTTGGTGATTTTGGGTATTCTGGTGATGGCGTTCTCTTCCGTCAAAGATGCCTTAATCATTTTCAGCGGTGTACCGCTCGCACTCACTGGCGGTGTGTTGTCCTTGTATTTACGTGATATGCCGATGTCCATATCAGCCGGCATCGGTTTTATTGCGCTTTCCGGGGTGGCCGTACTCAACGGCTTGGTCATGCTCGCTTTTATTCGTCAGCTCTGGCATGAAACCGGCCAATTTAACGAGTCGATTATTGAAGGCGCAATGATTCGTTTACGTCCGGTGTTGATGACGGCACTGGTCGCGAGCCTTGGCTTTGTGCCAATGGCATTAAACACCGGCACCGGAGCTGAAGTACAGCGACCGCTCGCCACGGTTGTCATTGGAGGCATTATTTCCTCGACGATTCTGACTTTATTGGTGCTGCCGGTTTTGTATCAATGGGTTCATCGCCGAGAGGCAATACAACATACTCTTCATCATCGGGAGTAATGCCGTGACGATTGGCCCCGGTGTTTGCTGGGGCCATCTATCAAACAACTTATAATCATTGCACAGGAGAAACCATGCATTCTCACTCACATGACGACAACAGCAGTGCAAGAATCGGCTGGGCGTTTTTCCTCAACGTTGGTTTCACGATCATAGAATTTATCGGCGGCATACTGACCAACAGCACCGCAATTATGGCCGATGCCGTCCACGATCTAGGAGATAGTTTATCAATTGGACTGGCCTGGGTATTGGCAAAACTTGGAAACAGGCCCGCCTCGCAAAATTTTTCCTACGGGTACAAGCGTCTTTCGTTATTAGGCTCATTGATTAACGGCATCGTTCTGATTGCTGGTTCAGCCTGGGTACTGCACCAATCCATTCCTCGTTTATTCGATCCTGAAATGCCAGTGACAGAGGGCATGCTGGCACTGTCCATTTTCGGTATCGCGGTAAATGGTTTTGCCGCATTTAAGCTTAGCAAAGGAAAAACCCTGAACGAGAAAGTGCTCAATTGGCATCTGCTAGAGGATGTGTTGGGATGGGTCGCCGTTTTTATAGTATCGGTCGTACTTATGTTTGTGAAATGGCCAATTTTGGATCCTATATTAGCAATCGGGTTTACTCTGTTTATTTTGTTCAACGTCATACGCAATGTGGGCACCACCTTAAAACTCTTTTTACAAGGCGTGCCGGACAAAAATCTTGCGAGAAAAATTGAGCGAAAACTCAAAGATGTTCAGGAATTTCAGCGTTTCCACCATTTGCATTTATGGTCGCTGGACGGAGAACACCACGTGCTCACTGTCCATATTGAACTGGAAGCCGATGTTTCACTGGAAGACCAACGAAACTTAAAAAGGCGCTTATCGCAAGAACTTGCTGAGTTTGATTTAAGCCATACTACCGTGGAGTTTGAACTGTATAACGAGCCTTGCAGGGATCATTCGATTTGAGCTCAACTGAAGTTAGGGGTGAAATACGGCCGGTTCGACAGCTTGACTCTATACCAACTATAGACTTTACAATTGAGAGCTATTCTCATCAAAGTTGCTGCACTCGAGGTTTTATCGTGTTCTTTCTTTCGTTCAAGCGTTACAACATTCGTCTGGTATCCGCTCTGATTCTTATTTTGTCAGGACTGCGCTGCTTGGCCGACACGTCAACCCCGGATTTCCGCCAGATGGCGCAACTTGCAGAGTACGTGGGCGTTGATTATCCGGAAGCGGTGGCCAATGGTGAAATTATTAATGAGGGGGAATATCAGGAAATGCTGGAGTTTTCCCGCATTCTGGTAACAGAGGCGCAACAAGCCAAAGCTACCACGATAATTTCCAGAGCCCAAAAATTGGAAGCGGCCATTCATGAAAAGCAGACGCCGGAAGTCATTCGACAATTGGGCAGAGAGTTGCGCAGTGAATTATTGATGCTCATGCCTGTATCATCTCAGCCCTCACAGCTCCTTCCAATCAGTGAGACTCATTCCCTGTTTCAAACACATTGTGCTGCCTGCCACGGAGCGATGGGCAAAGGCGATGGTGTTGCAAGCGCAGGACTCGAACCGCCGCCAACAGATTTTACTGATCGAGAACGTGCAATGAATCGCTCAGTACTTGGCCTTTACGATGCGATTACCGACGGAATCAAGGAAACGGCCATGGTCTCTTACGATCAGCTCAGCGAAGAGCAGCGTTGGTCCCTCGCATTTTATGTAGGTGGTCTCGCATTTGAAGCAAACGCAGAAGAAGGAGTGAACGCTACCGACCTCTCCATTAAAGAGCTGATTAATCACAACCCGATACAGTTAGCGAACGGAGATTCTAATACGCTAAAGAGTGTCATTTACCTGCGCGCACAACCGAGTGCTCTTTTTACGGAGAAGCCATCGCCCTTGCAAATTGCTCGCGATCAACTGTTGGCCGCACGCGCTTCATACAACAAGGGAAACTATGAAGAATCCAATCGACTGGCCGTGAGTGCCTATCTCGACGGGTTTGAGCTGGTAGAAAACAGCCTGGATACACGAAACCCCGATCTCAGGAAAGACATCGAAGCCAATATGATGGCGCTGAGAAAACAATTTCGGGAAAGTTCAAACCAGGAACAACTCAATACACTCCTCGATATTACTTTGGCCCAGCTGGAAACGGCAAAACGACAACTATCTGCAGACAGTCTTTCTAACGCTACGCTGTTCAGCGCAAGTTTAATTATTTTATTACGCGAAGGGTTGGAAGCCTTGCTTGTCACTCTGGCCCTTGTCTTGGTATTAATCCGCTCTGAACGACGCGACGCGCTTAAATTTGTCCACGCTGGCTGGATTACGGCGCTCATTGCCGGTGGGGTAACCTGGTGGGCGGCACGATCGCTCGTCAATATTAGCGGTGCCAGTAGAGAGGTAATGGAAGGTGTTGCCGCTTTAGCTGCGGCGTTGGTGCTATTTTATGTCGGCGTTTGGATGCACAGCAAATCCAATACCATACAGTGGAAGGCGTACATTCAAAAACACGTTACTCAACGGTTAAAAACCGGAACATTGTGGGGAATAGCTACACTCGCATTTGTCGCCGTGTATCGAGAAGTTTTTGAAACCGTGTTGTTCTACGAAGCGCTACTGACCCAATCTTTACCAGCTCAAAACCCAACGATTATCGGGGGTTTCCTTGTTGGCTTACTCTGTTTAAGTATCATCGGATGGATAATGGTTCGTTACTCAATAAAGCTTCCTATTGGACGGTTCTTTTCCGTAACCACGTACCTTCTTGTTGGCTTGTCCTTCGTATTGATAGGAAAAGGGGTAATAGCTCTGCAGGAAGCGGCTTTCATTGACGCGTCCCCACTTCCGATATCATTTGAGGTTGACTGGATTGGCTTAAAATCCACATGGCAAAGCTTAATGGCCCAAATCACTATACTGGTGTTATTTTTGGTGTTCATGCTGGTTTCTAATCAACGACGAAAACCAGAAACCAGTTCAGATTTTTAAATCACTAATAATGCCTACTGTTTAATTTAGAGAGCAATCCCGTCTAGCGTATGCAGAGGTACACTTATTAAATATCTGTATCTCTACGTGCAAAACATTTTAGATTAGAGTGATTATTTTGAAATTGATAATCACTCCTAAATTAAAGTTATCGAACATTTCAAACTTCAGCACCCGAAATAGTTTTGTCGCTTTCAAACGTCAAACCATTTTGATTTCTACTGTAAGTCAATTTGTTCATGTGATTTTGACAAGTCTGAGAAGCAATGCATTGAGCACAACACTCACACTACTAACAGCCATAATAGCTCCCGCCACCATCGGGTTAAGCAATCCAAAAGCAGCAAGCGGAATTCCAACCAGGTTGTAGATAAACGCCCAAAACAGATTCTGACGAATTTTCTGTTGAGTTTTTTTAGCAATGGTAATAGCTTCAACAACCCTCAATGGATCACTTTGCATTAGAGTAATACCCGCAGTTTGCATCGCAACATCGGTACCCGCCCCCATCGCTATGCCTACATGGGCCGTTGCTAATGCGGGAGTGTCATTAATGCCGTCTCCGACCATGGCCACTTTTTTACCCTCCAACTGAAATTGACTCACCACGTCGGCCTTGTGTTCTGGCATCACTTCCGCTCTAACAAAATCAATACCCAATTTAGCGGCGATAACGTCCGCACTGTCTTGTGTGTCGCCAGTGAGCAGACAGGTTTGTATCCCCAATTCGTGCAATCGACTGACGGCTTCAATTGCACTGGATTTAAGCGTATCCTGGAATTGCACAAGACCACAAAGCTCAATCGTATTGGGTTTTATTTGTCTCGCGACCCACGAGAGCGTATTGCCTTTTATCGCAAATTCTTCGCTATAGTCTTCGAGTAAAGACGCTTCAATACCGACGTTTAACATCAAACGTTTATTGCCAAACCAGTAATTACCCTCTTCTAACTGACCGCGCATTCCAAGGCCTGGCAGGGTATGAATCAACTCGAAGCGCTCGGCGATAATGGATTCTTTTGTTGCATGATCGAGCAGTGCCTTTGCAAGTGGATGTTCGCTGCCCTGCTGCAGACCCTTTAAATAACCCAGCAACTGTTTTCCTTCTCCAACAAATGCATCGATCTGTTCGACTCTGGGTTTACCCTCCGTCAAGGTGCCGGTTTTATCAAAAGCGACCACATCAACATGTTCTGTGGACTCCAAAATTTCAGCATCTTTAATAAGAATACCTCTTTTGGCAGCCAATCCCGTCCCTACCATAATGGCGGTTGGCGTCGCCAGACCCAGTGCACAGGGACAAGCAATAACCAGCACGGCTACAGCACTGATAATCGCTTGCGTCCAATCGCCGGTAACAAAACCCCAAGTCAACAAAGTCACCAGTGCAATCACTAAAACAACAGGCACAAAAACAGCGCTGATACGGTCGACTAATTTTTGCAAAGGGGATTTTTTTGCCTGTGCGGACTCCACTAAATGAATGATTTTTGCGAGTGTACTTTCCGCATTGCTGGATGTGACTTTTACAGTAAGCAAACCATCGATGTTAATTGAGCCGCCGATTACTTTATCGCCTTCCTGCTTTTCAACCGGTAGACTTTCACCGGTAATCAAAGCTTCATTGAGATAACCGTTACCAGAAAGGATAACACCATCGGCAGCCACCCTCTCCCCAGCTTTAATTAAAATAATATTTTCAATTTGCAATGTGTTTGCGGGAACAATTTTCTCAATACCGTTTTCAATTAAATTAGCGTTTTCAGGCCGAAGATCTTGAAGAGCGCGAATGGCATTGGTGGTTTGATTTTTGGCTCTGGCTTCCATCCATTTGCCTAGAATAACTAGCGTGATGATCACTGCGGATGATTCAAAATACAAATGTCCTGCATGACCGATAAGAATGTTATAAATGGACAAGCCATAGGCCGCGGATGTACCAAGTGCGACCAGGCTATCCATATTGCCACTGCGCGCCTTTAACGCAGCGTAGGCACCACGATAAAAGCGGAAACCGAAGTAAAACTGCACAATAGAAGCCAACATTAATTGCAACCCAATTGGCAGTAACCAGTTAAAGCCGAACCATTCCCCTACCATTGGCAGCATCAAAGGGATGGTCAACATCCCTGACAAAATAAATAAACGACCACCTTGGTTTGTAGCGTTGACTGACGACGCGTCCTCCATAGCGATTGCTTGATATCCAGCATTTTTGACCGCTGCATAAATAGTGTCTTGAGAGGTGTCAGCACCGACTTCAACTTTTCCAGTTTCCGTCGCAAAATTCACACTGGCACTGCTCACCCCATCGGTTGCCAGCAGCGCCTTCTCAATACGTCTTACACAGGACGCACAGGACATCCCCTCGATTTTAAATTCAAAAGATTGATGGTCGGTTAAAGGTTTCATCGCAAGTTCTCCTTAGGATTTATTGCAGCTTAATCCTTGCCATCGTGGGAAAGTCAACAAGTGAGTATGGCTAAAAACCCGCAAACTAACATCGCATGAGATACGGAAATTTTTTGATGAATTAGTCTTGACCTTACCACAATGGGAGACATCAAACTGAAAGCATCCCATCCGGGATTGCAAAGAATTTAACGAGGTTTACCTTATGATTACCTTTAATGTTCCCGATATGACCTGTGGTCATTGTGAAAAAGTGATAACCAAAGCGGTTAAAGAAACAGATGGCAATGCAAAAATCCATTTTGATATGAAAGCGAAAACGGTGGCGATTGATTCGTCTTTTCCTTCACGACTTTTACAGCAAGCAATTGAAGCAACGGGCTATGAAGTCACCGTTGAAGGAAGTAACGATAAAAACAGCAGCAGCTGCTGTGGACATTGCAGTATTTGATACGTCATACAGGGTTGCCTGGGCAACCCTGACTTTACACGCTTTTCAATGCGAGCAAGAAATTCCTTCCAAAATTGGACAGTCTGGCCGCTCATCACCGCGACAGTGTTTGGCTAAGTTCGATAAAGTATCGCGCATTTCCTGCATTTCTTTTATGGCTTCATTAAGCGATTGAATATGCTCTTCGGCTAAGCGTTTGACCTCCGAGCTGGGGCGGCCTTTATCTTGATACAAATTCAGGAGTGTGGCGATCTTCTTCATGGAAAAGCCCAGTGACCGCGCGCGCTTAATGAATTGAAGCGTATGGATATCAGATTGGCTGAAGATTCGATAATTAGCGTCAGTACGATCGGCTTCGGGCATCAATCCAATCTGTTCATAATGGCGGATCATTTTCGCGCTGACACCTGATAGTTCAGAAGCTTCACTGATGTTGTAGTAACCGGACTGGCGTGCCTGGGACATTTCGGGGCGGGGCTTCTGGACTCTTCGCATTTTGATTACCTTCGGCGGTTAAGCGTTGACAAGTCTAAACCCTCCCATTATAGGAAGGTCAACCAGAAAACCGAGAGTAACCCGGTAAAGATTGTCGTTATCGCTAACCTGCTTTTTTATCATGAGCTGGCAGCGAGATAACGAACCGGGTAGTACCCATTTCGGAGGACACCTCCACATTTCCGTCATGTGCCTCAATGATTGACTTCACGATCGCCAAACCCAAGCCTGCCCCCTCGCTCTGACGCTGCCTCGATGGATCAACCCGATAGAAGCGATCAAAGAGTTTCGGTAGATGCACTGCAGAAATCCCCTGCCCCGGGTTTTCAATTGTTATTTGGGCCTGATTGCCAACCCCCTCAACAGTGACATTGATTGTTTCGTTCTCTGGTGTATAACGAAGCGCATTAGACAAAAGGTTAGAAATCACTCGGCGCAGCATCGAACGATCGGCCATCGCGTTGACGCGATCTCCCCCTACAGCCAATGTAATTTTTTTATCCTCCGCCAAGGCTTCGAAAAATTCGAAGGTGGCTTCAACTTCTTGCCTCAAATCCAGTAATTCCCAATTGGGTTTAAGTAGGCCGTTCTCACTCTGCGCGAGCCACAGCATGTCATTTACCATTTTGGTCAATCTTTCTTGCTCTTCCAAATTGGAGTAGAGCAATTCCCGATACTCTTCAAGTGTTCTCGCTTGCCCCAAACCGACCTGGGTTTGCGTTGCGAGGTTCGTAAGAGGTGTTCGCAACTCATGGGCGATGTCCGCAGAAAAGTGGGACAGGCGCGTGAAGCTGTCGTCAAGGCGACTGATCATCTGGTTAAAGGACTCCACCAGAGGTTGCAATTCCATGGGAACAGCTTTTTCATTCAGTCGCATATCCAATTGGTCGGCTTGAACAGATCGTATGGATTCACTGAGTGCCCGTAGTGGCGCATGCCCTTGATGCACACCGTACCAGGCTGCGAGTAAAGTAAGCCCACCAGCCAGCGCCATGATCAACCATAAATTGCGGCTGAAATGTTCGAGAAAGCGCATATGGAAGTCCATATTGATGGCCGCAGTGACGAGATAGTTTCGGCCGTCAATTTGCACTTGTGTCATCGCGCCTCGATAGGATTTATCATCAATATGCCAACTCACAAGATTGTCGGCGCGGATAGTGTACACCGGGGCATTGAATCTAGCTCGGGGAGGAAAAACTACTTCATGTGGGCCGTAAACCAGCGCACCAGATTCGTCCCAAACCTGATAATACACACCGTGATGACCGGAAACAGCATGAGGAAGTGTTTCGTCGGCCGAACGACCTGAACGTGTTGTCTTTTTTAGTGCTTCTGCCACGGCACGGCTGATGACAACCAATTCGTCAGCGTCTTGTTCTGCAAAATGCTGTTCGACTGACTTCTGAACGAGATGGCCGATTACAACAAGGCTGAGACTAATGGCAAGTGCGACAAACAGCATCACACGATTGTTGAGTGATAAAGGTCGCGCCAGGCGAAATCCAAACGCCATCCTATTCGTCCTCAACATCGAGTTTGTAGCCCATGCCACGAACGGTATGGATCAGCTTGGGCTCAAAGCCTTCATCAATTTTGCTTCTTAAACGACGGATGGCGACATCAATCACATTGGTATCGGAGTCAAAATTCATATCCCACACCTGGGAAGCAATCAACGAGCGTGGCAGCACTTCACCCTGGCGCCGAGCAAGCAGTTCCAGCAAACAAAATTCCTTATGACTGAGATTGATTTTGCGCCCACCACGAAGGGCACGATGCTTTGGCAGATCGAGGATCAAATCCGCTACTGTGATCTGATCGGCGAGTACCGGCGCCGTACTTCTACGCAACAAGGTGCGTACCCGAGCCAGCAATTCGGCAAACGCGAAGGGCTTAACCAGGTAGTCATCAGCGCCAAGTTCTAATCCTTTAACACGATCATCAACACTGTCGCGCGCGGTGAGAAATAATACGGGCGCCTGGCATCCCGATTCTCTTATGGACTGAACAATGCGCCAGCCGCCCACATCGGGCAGCATCACATCGAGAATCAACAAATCAAAGGTCTCCGTCATCGCCAGGTGATGGCCATCGAGACCGTTCCGAGCGAGCGTCACCATAAAGCCGGCTTCGCTCAGGCCTTGCTGCAAATAATCCCCGGTTTTGACTTCGTCTTCGACTACTAGTAACCGCATGGCACCGTCCTCGTCTCTACACATTCATCTTATTGAAACAATAGCCTGTCTTTCCCCACAGAAAGATGACCTAAAGATTACAACTTTGTCATTTTCAGGTCATGCCCATGACAGACTCCTGACTGTAATCTCCGCTCCAGACCTTAAAAACGTGCTTTTGGAACAATGACATTTTTTGGAAAACGACACTATGAATCGCCCATTTAGCCCCCTCGTCGGCTCCTTGAGTCGTCGGCGTTTTGTTCAAGGCCTCGCGGTTGGCGGAGTTCTGGCAACCACCCCTGCTGCGTTGCTGGCACGCGAATCAGTTCAAACTGCTCTGGGTTCAGCCCCTGTGCTCAGCGGCACCGATATCAATCTGGAAATAGGCCAATCGCTGGTGAATTTTACCGGTGTAACCCGTATGGCGACGACCATTAACGGCTCCATTCCCGCACCCACACTGCGTTTGCGCGAAGGCGATGACGTGACGATACGCGTCACAAACCGGCTAAGTGTCCCGACGTCCATTCACTGGCACGGCATTTTATTACCCTTCGAAATGGACGGTGTTCCGGGTATCAGCTTTAAGGGGATTGCGCCGGGGGAAACCTTTGTTTACCGATTTAAACTCCGTCAAAGTGGCACCTACTGGTATCACAGTCATTCAGGCTTTCAGGAAATGACTGGGATGTACGGTGCGCTCATCATCGAGCCTCGTTCAGGCGAAAGACACGAGGCCGATCAGGACTTTGTCGTACAACTCTCTGATTGGACCGATGAAGATCCGATGCAGGTATTCAGTAAACTGAAAGTTCAAGGGGATACTTACAACTTCAACCAGCCGACCTTTTTTGACTTCACTCGCGACGTGTCTGACAAGGGATTAAAAGCGGCGTTGAGCAAGCGCCAGATGTGGAACCAGATGCGCATGAACCCCACCGATCTGGCGGATTTATCTACCGCTACCCTCACCTACCTCATGAATGGTACGGCTCCTGCGGGGAACTGGACAGGCGTATTTAAGAAGGGAGAGCGCCTGCGCCTTCGATTCATCAATGCCGCCAGCAATTCCTTTTACGATGTTCGTATCCCCGGTTTGAAACTGACCGTTGTGCAGGCAGACGGTCAGGACGTGGAGCCCGTTTCCGTGGATGAGTTTCGCTTCGGTCCCGGTGAAACCTACGATGTTCTGGTAAGACCTGATGATGAAGCCTACACAATTTTTGCACAGAGCATGGATCGCACCGGTTATGCCCGAGGGACCCTGGCTACACGGCAAGGTCTGTCCGCACCCGTGCCGACCCTGGACCCAGTGGAGTGGCTGACCATGCAAGACATGATGGGGGCGATGAACCATGAAGGGATGGGCGACGATGCCTCTATGGAGGGAATGGACCATAGCAATATGAATATGGAAAAAATGGATCACTCGAAGATGGATCATTCGCAAATGGACCACTCACAGATGCACGGCGGTATGGCCATGGATCACAGCATGCACGGTATGCAACAGGGTTCCCAAAATCCGCTGGCAAAGCCGTCTACCAGCGTCAATCATGCTCGAACAGAATATGGCCCTTCTGTCGATGCACGGGTGGATACGCCACGCACTAACCTCGACGACCCGGGTATCGGGCTTCGCGACTTGGCAGAAAAAGGTTTGCGCCCTGTGAGTCACAAGGTACTCACGCTTGCCGATCTACAATCTCTCGATGGTGTGCTTGATGATCACCGAGTACCCGAAAAAGAATTGGAGCTGCACCTCACCGGCAATATGGAGCGCTACAGCTGGTCTTTTGATGGGCTGGAATTCGGCCGAAGTACGCCCGTTTCGCTCAAGCATGGCCAGCGTGTTCGCATTATCTTGCAAAACGACACCATGATGACCCACCCCATGCATTTGCACGGCATGTGGAGTGAACTGGAAACCGATCAAGGTGAGCTACGTGTCCGGCGCCACACCATCCCGGTGCAGCCCGCACAGCGCATCAGTTTTCTCACAACGCCACATGATTTAGGGCGTTGGGCCTGGCACTGTCACCTCTTGTTCCATATGGATGCGGGCATGTTCCGCGAGGTAGTGGTGTCATGAACATAAATCCCGTAACCAAACTATGCCAAATCTCTCTGGCTTGCGTATTAGCAAGTGGGGCTTACGCAGAGATGGATCACAGCAATCACGATCCAGGAGCCCACGAGATGGGGCAAGCTCAAGGTGGTAAAGCACCTGATAATGCCCGCGATCCCCACGCTTATTCGGATGGCTTTACCTTAACCGAAGGGCCCTATGCACTGCCCGGGCCCAGACAATTGAAACTGGCCGATGAGCATCGCTTTTGGGCAATCATCAGTGATCGCCTGGAGTACCAGGAAAAATACGAAAGTACTGTATTTGATTTGCAGGCATGGTATGGGACCACCTATAACCGCTTGGTTGTAAAAACCGAGGGGGACATTGTGGAAGGCACCCTTGAGGAGAGTTCTACTGATGTACTGTGGAGCCGAGCCTTTAATGCGTATTTTGATACTCAACTGGGCGCGCGGATTGATACCTATGACGAAGGTGAAGACCGCCAGTGGCTCGCGCTAGGCTTTCAAGGGCTGTCTCCCTATTGGTTTGAACTTGATGTCACGGCTTATCTCGGTGATGACGGGCGAACAGCCTTGTCTGCGGAAGCGGAATACGAACTCTTGTTCACTCAACGACTGATACTGCAGCCCAGAATGGAAATAAACCTGTTTGGTAAAGACGACCCTGAAAATGGGCTTGGCTCGGGCTTAACGAACATGTCAGCAGGCTTGCGCCTTCGTTACGAATTCAGCCGTCAATTTGCACCCTATATCGGTTTGGAATGGTCAAGATCTTTTGGCGATACCGCCGATTACCTGCAAGCCGCTGGAAAAGATAAATCCAGTTCCCAAGTACTGGCGGGTTTGAAGTTTTGGTTTTAGTTACTGTTGAAGTCTTAACAAATTAAACAACATGATTTAGAGGAAACTTTTATGAAAATGAAACCCTTCGCACCACTACTGGCTTTAACTATTGTTGCGACTGCTATGAATGCTCAAGCGCATGACCCGAAAGAACATATGAAGGACGCCGAAAAACCGGATTGTTCCGCGATGAAAGATATGGACCACAGCAAAATGGATATGAACGACCCGGTCATGCAAGCCATGATGAAGAAATGTATGAAAGATATGCATCATGGCAAAGACAAAAACGAATCCGATTTAGAGCATTCACACGACGACAATGAAAGCGAGGACGAACATGCCGAACATCAACATTAATTAAGAGGGTGCCATGTTATCAATTTCAGCATTTTTTAAGAGTTTCCTGCTCATTGTGATTACAGCCCTCCTTGCAGGAGGGCTGTTTATTTATTCGGGGCTTTATCCAATTGGCGCAGATACACAACATTCTCCCATTACTTATTGGTTGTTAGAAACACTGCGTGAAAAATCCATCGCTCGTGATGCAAAGGATGTTGAAATCCCAACAGACCTGGAATCCTCTGACCGACTATTAGCTGGTGGAGCCGATTACAATGACATGTGCACAGGATGTCACTTGAAGCCGGGTAAAATAGAAAGTGATTTTACCATCGGCTTGTACCCCTCTCCTCCAAATTTGAGCATCTCTGCCGACGGGCATAAGCACAGTCATGACGATTCTTCAGGAGACGATGCCATCAAGAGACAATTCTGGATCATTAAACACGGCATAAAAGCGTCTGGCATGCCAGCGTGGGGACCTACGCACAGCGATGAACGAATCTGGAATATGGTGGCCTTTTTACAGAAGCTTCCAAGCTTATCAAAAGCGCAATATCAAATATTGACCGCGAGAGACGACGCTGACGATACGCACAAACATTGAATGTAAATCATCATAAAAATAATTGGCGAATGAAGTCAATTTAACATTTGCAGTTGTAATTATTTCAAAATAATCGCTTACATTGCCGAAAATCCCTTTAATTCACTATCATTTTTTCCGATTTGTAATTGGCATATGTTTTGCGCTTGATTTTTTAAAAGCGTTAGAATTATTCAAAAACATACAGGAGGCAATTTTGAGCAAAGCCGCCACGCTCTACAGAATGCATACTGATAAACACATTTGTCCTTACGGCCTTAAATCGCGAGACTTGCTCAAGCGTGAAGGTTACGAAGTCGATGATAACCTCCTCACGTCGCGCAAAGAAACCGATAATTTCAAACAAGAGCACGATGTGAATACAACACCGCAAACTTTTATTGACGGCAAACGAATTGGCGGATATGACGACCTTAAAAAATTCTTTGGCAAGTCGAAAGACGAAAGCAAGGAGACAACTTATACACCAGTGATTGCCATTTTCAGCATTACATTTTTAATGGCAGCTGCGTTAACTTGGAGCCGATTTCAAGGCGTTAACGTACTATACCTGTTAGAGACATTCATTGCACTCAGCATGTGTGCATTGGCCATTCAAAAACTTCGTGATTTAAATGCCTTCTCTCTGCAGTTTATTACTTACGATTTATTAGCGATGCAGTATGTGCCCTATGCCTATCTTTATGCGCTATTAGAAGCTTTCGCAGGTATTGGAATGTTGACCGGAATGGCGTCATGGCTATTTGCTCCACCCGCATTATTTATCGGGACGATTGGCGCTATTTCTGTCTTTAAAGCTGTTTACATCGACAAGAGAGAGCTGAAATGTGCTTGTGTGGGCGGAAACAGTAACGTTCCCCTGGGGTTCATATCATTAACTGAAAATCTAATGATGATTGCGATGGGTACCTGGATGTTGATTAAGTAACCGAAATAATTTCTTCAAAAATCCGTTTTTCGATTTAGGAGACTACTATGTCACATTACGTTAGATTTGGACTAATGATTACCACTTCGGTCGTCGTTATGTTTTGTTTAAAATACCTCAGCACCTACGAGGTAAGTCACGTATTTTACAGCGAGACTCGCACATATATGGCATTGATGATGGGTGCCGCGATGGCTGTGATTATGCTGAGCTTT
The DNA here is from genome assembly GCA_050300015.1 of Cellvibrionaceae bacterium. Taxonomy (GTDB): domain Bacteria; phylum Pseudomonadota; class Gammaproteobacteria; order Pseudomonadales; family Cellvibrionaceae; genus CAYZQH01. The sequence continues at coordinate 43,271 of JBNKWZ010000015.1, forward strand.
ATGTTGCCCATGCACAAAAAGAAAAGTCTTAATGTTGGGATTTACGTGGGCAGCGCAGTGGTATTTATTGCTGCTCTTTTTCTAGTGAGATCGCAAACAACGGTACAAGATTCGTCTTATATGAGATCGATGATCCCACACCACTCCGTTGCTATCCTCACAAGTGAACGATCGGAGATTACCGACCTTCGTGTGCGAGAATTGGCTGATGGCATCATTCAGGCGCAACGCAAAGAAATTAAGGAGATGGACTGGCTTCTTAAAGATATTGCCAAAAATGGTAAGGCAACAACGGAATCAGAAGCACTTAAGCGACCGGTTCCTAATTTTGAAGGCAAACTTTAGGTTTTGGTCTTCGCCCCCTTATCGTATCCTATCAATGGCACCCACGTGTCGTTGATGGGTGCGCTAGATTATCCAGCTCACACTCTTCGGTGTAATGAATCCAGCTTCGTTTCACGCGGTCAATCAGAGAGCTATCAAAGCCACCTAAACTCAAAGAAATCTGGCTTTCAATATCTTCGAGTGACACCTCCATAAGGTCATACATCACCAACAATTCCGTGGCCGAGACGTTTAGGGATTTAATGCCCATCATTTTCGGAAGATCAGCCATCAATTTTTCCGCTTCGTCGTCGGACAGTGATTTTGAAAACACAATACGATGGGATTTATGCTCGACCCTGCCCCTTTTCTTTTCAGGCAAACCCGTTTTGGGGCTACCAACATACAAACCTGGATGTGAAATGAATCGGTCCAGGCATTGCTGTGAACAAAACCAAAATTGTAATCCGCGATAAGATCGCCATAAATTCTGTTTTACTTCAGTCATCTGACACACTGGGCATGGATTAGATTCCTGGTTGTCTGAGAATATATTCTGCATAATTATTTCTTTTTATTGGATCCGGTAAAACTTCCGTGACAACTCCACGGTTCGGTGCTCGCATTGTCCTTAACATTTTGGTCGACAAAACGATAATAGCCCTCTTTAAAATAGGTCCACCAATCATGGCTCACTTCTACTGCATTTTCCTGCAACACTTTTTCAATACAGTCTATACAGATTCTGGATGCGTCATAAGCGATATGCAGCGTGTGAGAGGCCTTGTCATAACTCACTGAATCCAGGCCGTAAATTTCATCGATTTCTTTCACGACTTTGGTCATGACCTCTTCTGACATGTCGACGAGTTTTAAATGTCTAACCACCAATGTTGCCTCGGAAACACCCAGGCGATGTTCTTTTTCACTCATAGCGACCTCACATATCATTAAATCGATTGGTTGTTTGGACGAGCCTCTTCAATTCGTGCTCTTCAATGGAAAGAAGCGTGCCGACTAAGTTTTGCGCGGCAGTCGTATCGACACGTGCGGCTAGATGTCGATATAAATCAATGATTTCTCCGTGCATGCCAACTACCTGTTGGACTATTTGTTCTGAGTCCAACTCCGCAAAAGGCGCACTGCAATGTCGATGAGGATCGATGGGTCTCTTGTCTAGATATTCTATACACCAGGTATTCAGCGCTTGACTTGCACTTAGCCCCTCAAAGCCTTCGATGACCTGTAAAAGAAGTTTTTCGTGGTCAGCCAGATATGCGAGCACCAGCCTTGCTCTTTCACTGGTATTTTTATCTGCGCAGTGGTCCAAGCACTGACCAAGATAACGATGTAGATCTTGGGACCAGTGCAGTAAGTCTCTTAAGGTTTCTATTTTCATTGCAGTAGTTCGCCTATGGTATTCGTGATGGTAGGAGTATTAATAAGCCGATTATTTTTTATGTTTGTGGTCGGTGCCTTTTTTCTCTGCCATGTTGTGCTCCATCATCTGACCCATCATCATCTGCATCATCCCCATACGTTCTTCCATCATGTCCATGCGTTGCATGGTATCCATATTTTTCATTTTTTCTTTGGCATCACTCATGCCCATGTTTCCATTCATCATATGCATACCATCCTGCATTGCTTGCATATGCTCTTCCAATAATGCATGACGCTTTTTCGGGTCTTTTTCTGACTTTATGTTTTTCATTAACGACTGCATTTTTTCCATATGGTCGTGCATCGCCATCATTTGCTCATGACTCATCATCCCCATCATCATTCCGCCTTTTGACATGTCTGAATTTTTATGATCATGGGTATCAGCAGCGAAAGCAGCGGTTGACATGAATACAGCGATCAGTGGAAGTGCTAAATATCTTTTCATTTTGATTTCCTCAGTGGGCTGTTGTGGTTTTTGAAAAATTGGGAATCCACGCTGGCGTATTGTGCATATATCGACGATATTCCTCGCCAAATTCATTTAAAGCTATTTGCTCTTCTCGCTTTGCTAAACGGACGTACACCCATACGAGAATCGGGAACATAACAACGGTAGGAATGGTCGGCCACTGCAATAGAAAACCGAACATAATCATGATAAAGGCGACGTACTGTGGGTGCCGGCATCGAGCGTACCAACCCTCAGTGGCCAGTGATCGTGTTTGTTGTGCTTTGTGAAGAACAGACCAAGCCGAGGACAGCAATATAAAACCTAATACGATTAGGACATTACTCAAAATATGCAGAGGGTCAAAATGAGCATTTCCTTCAAATCCGAATAACGTATGGAGTAAATGACCGTTCTCGTGAGCAAGAAAATCGACGCCAGGGTATTTTTCAGCCAGCCAACCCGAGAGGAAATATATCGTCAAAGGGAAACCGTACATCTCCGTGAACAACGCAACTATAAAGGCCGAAAAGGCGGTAAGGCTTCGCCAGTCGGTTTTTGTTTTAGGCTTAACAAAGCTGAAAGCAAAGAAAATAAAAATCACAGAGTTAAGGATGACCAGTGTCCATAACCCGTATGCGGATTCGCCGTGCATGTTGGTAACTCCTTAATGCGAGTGATGATTGGATTGTTTGCGGCCTTCTTCAAGTCCACGCTTGTAAGCCTCAGATTCGCTTTCCGGTTTATCATCGTGGTTGTGATGATCACCGCCGTGTCCGTGACCACCATGCATAAATACATGCATCAATGGGCAGAGCAGTAAAATCAGGTAAGGCAAAAACTCAACAACATGTTGACGATGCTCCATCAGCAAAAAATAAGTCACGGACGCGATTAAACCCATTGCAGTAAAGCCCTTGGGAGTTAGCCAAAACGATTGATTTTGATTACTCATAGTGTTCCTCCAGGTGGAACAAGGTATTGCATTATTTAAAGATTTCGCTATTCAATTCGCGCTTTTCGTAACCGCAGTGCGTTCACAACAACGGAAATGGATGATGCGCTCATCGCAAAAGCAGCGAACATGGGGTTAATCAAAATGCCGAAAAATGGAAACAGCAAACCTGCGGCAACCGGTACGCCCGCGCTGTTGTAGATCAAGGCAAAAAATAGGTTTTGACGAATGTTTTTCATGGTGGCATGAGATAAGCGACGCGCGCGGACAATGCCATCTAGGTTGCCTTTGACGAGCGTAAAACCGGCGCTTTCGATGGCGACATCCGCACCTGTACCCATGGCAATGCCCACGTCCGCTTGCGCAAGGGCCGGGGCATCGTTCACCCCATCACCGGCCATGGCCACTTTGCGGCCCTGTTGCTGTAATTCTTTAATAATGCGCGCTTTGTCTTCCGGCAACACATCCGCTCTAATTTCATCGATTCCCAGTTTTGCCGCGACAGCCTGCGCGGTGCGTTGATTGTCGCCAGTGGCCATGATGATTCTAAAGCCCAATTTATGGAGTGCTTTGAGTGCTGCAGGCGTCGTTTCTTTAACCGGGTCAGCAACGCTGACCAGGCCCGCAACTTCGCCATCCAGCACAATAAACATCACCGTTTCACCTTGATCTCGCCGTGTATTGGCTTTTTGCGTCAAGGCTTCAGCTTCGAGACCCAAGTCGCGGATCAGCGCGAGGTTACCCAAGGCAACCGACTGCCCCTTTACGGTGCCCTTCACACCTTTACCAGTAACCGCCTCGAAATCTTCGGCTTCTTGCAAAGTAATACCGCGTTCTTCTGCGCCTCGTACGATTGCCTCAGCCAAAGGATGTTCTGAGCCACGCTCAAGCGAAGCCGCTAAGCTGAGCACTTCGTTTTCTTCGTGCCCTGCTTCTGGCAACACAGCCACCAACTTGGGTTTACCCTCAGTCAAAGTGCCGGTTTTATCGACAATTAAGGTATCGACCTTTTCAAAGCGCTCCAGGGCTTCGGCGTTTTTAATCAACACACCGACCTGAGCGCCCCGCCCGGTGGCAGTCATTATCGACATGGGCGTGGCTAGACCTAAGGCACAGGGACAGGCAATAATCAATACCGCAACCGCTGAAACCAGGGCATAGGCATAGGCTGGAGCTGGACCCCAAATGGCCCAAGCTATAAATGAAAGAATGGCAACGCCGATGACAGCAGGAACGAATTTCCCCGCGACCATATCGGCCCATTTTTGAATGGGTGCTCGAGAGCGTTGGGCGGCAGCTACCATCTCGACGATTTGCGCCAACATGGTGTCGGAGCCGACTCGAGTAGCTTCCATAATCAAGCTGCCCGTACCGTTGATGGTTGCGCCAGTCAAATTATCGCCTTCGGTTTTCTCAACGGGCACTGGCTCGCCAGAAATCATGCTCTCATCGATAGAAGACCGTCCTTCCACCACAACACCATCCACGGGCACCTTGTCTCCAGGCCGTACCCGAATGCGATCACCGACCTGCACATCTTCCAGCGGAATCTCTTCTTCCGAGCCATCCGTGCGAATAACTCTTGCGGTTTTCGCTGCGAGATCCAATAACGCGCGAATAGCCTTGCCAGTACCTTCTCGCGCTCGCAGTTCCATCACTTGACCCAGAAGTACAAGGGTGACGATGACGGCCGCTGCTTCAAAATACACGCCTACCACACCGGTTTCGGGGTTCCTGAAACCTTCAGGGAAAATCCCGGGTAAAAGCACCGCGAAAATGGAAAATATATAGGCCGCCGCAACCCCCATCCCTATCAACGAAAACATATTGAGATTGAGTGTGCGGAAAGAATTAACCGCGCGCACATAGAACGGCCATCCAGACCACAGAATAACGGGCGTGCTTAAAATGAACTCCGCCCACATGGCCGTGTGTTCACCGAGCATCTCGCGTAATTGAGGTAGGCCAACCAAGGGCGACATGGTGAGTATCAGCACCGGGAGTGTGAGCACCGCACCCACCCAAAAGCGCCGTGTAAAATCCACGAGTTCTGGATTGGGTTCATCCGCCGCCATTGCTGCGGATTCCAGTTCAAGCCCCATACCACAAAGTGGGCATACCCCCGGTTTTGTCTGCCTTACCTCAGGGTGCATCGGACAGGTGTAAACCGCGCCCTTATGGCCGGATGGCACGTCGTTGTATTGACTCAATGACTGATTTGTATTTTGAGAGTGATGGCCAGTGTGGTGCCCTCCGCTTTTGCTTGAGCAGCAATCATGCTGGCCATGCTCTCCCGTTGTTTTTACTGGCAGAGCTCCTTCGGGGCTTTGCTCTTCAATAACCAGGTGCATGCCGCACTTTGGGCAATCGCCTGGCTCTGGAGAGCGAACCTCAGGGTGCATTGGGCAGACATAAAACTTTTGCGTCTGCTTGGTATCAACTTCGTGATTGTGGTGTTCGGTATTCGATGGGGTGTGGCCACCGCAACAGGCATGGTTGTTTGAGTGATTACTCATGGTGGACTCCTTCTTGGGAATGGCTAAAGCTTTCGATTAGGTGACAGATCATGTCCCCGGTGGGTTCGGCATCGGGCAAGCCGCTCCAGGTCTTAACGGCTTCTCGCATGCGCTGTCGGAGCTTAACGGTCTCCTGATATTGAGCTTCTGTTTCGAGCAAACGCTTTTCAATCATCATTCGTACCATTGGGCAAGGTGTGCGTTTTTGCTCCGCGACAGAGAGAATCTCGGCGATGTCTTTCACGGTAAACCCCAAGGCCCTGGCGCTTAAAATAAATCGCAACCGGCTTTGGTCTTTTAGCCCATATTCTTTGTACCCATTGACCGGATTTTTGGTTGGCGAAAGAAACCCTTGGCGTGTATAGAACCTTACAGTCTCAGCGCTGACAGAAAGATGGTTTGCTAACTCTTTAACCCGCATAAAACACCCGTATGACCAATGTAATCCCAAGTTTTAAACTCAGGATCAACTGTAAAACAGTCTAAAGGTGTGTCCTTGACACAGGTCAACCGTACCACCTCAGTTATGCGTTCTTTTGCATTCGGCTTTGACTTGGATCAATTCCATGGTCTAGCAACTTGTCGGGTAACTAGAGATTCAGAGATTCACTCCACAAGCTTAAAGAATGGTAACTGTCATAGAGATGACGCCAACATTACAAGCTTGTAATGTTGGCACCTCACTCATCATTCGATGCATTGCGCTTTAACGGCGAAGTGGCGAGTAATTTATTGAGAATCTGGATTCTGAAAGAACTGTCCAGCAAGGGAGTAAAAAAAAGTAGCGGACCACGTGAGCATCATGAACCCGTTAAGCGCCTCCGTAAAAGCCAACACTTTAAAGTGGCCCGTCGGATAAAATTCGCTCATCCCGAGTGTCGTGTAATTAACGCCTGAAAAATACACATAGTTCCACACGGTTGCTTCAAAGGCTTCGGTAAAGCCACCGTTTGTTGAGTAATGATGCAGAAGAAAGAACACGCCTGCGTATAGCAAAATCTCAATCAAATGAAGGCAAGTCATACCAAACATAATCATTGGTAAGCGGATGTTGGCATGGCTTTTCCGAGACCGATAAAAGCAGGATAACCAGCACAAACCTTGATAGTGGATGACGACCGTTATTAAAATCAGCGCTAAACTCAAAAAGCTTGCAAGTATCATTATTTATCCTGTGTTCGATAGTGCTTGAGGAAAAAATACTCTCCTAGGAAAATACCTATAAATCCAATGAGTGATGCCCAAATCACCAGCATGTCGGTCTGAATTTTTACCCAAATAAATGCAATTAGCACCAACACATCCAATCCAATTGCCAAGGTAAGTATCGTGGGGCTTGCCTTAACGTCCTTTCTCAAATTTTTCAAAACGCCCCAATGTATGGCGATATCCATAACGATATAAAAAATAGCTCCCAGAGACGCGATTCGACTTAAGTCAAAAAATATTGTTAAAAACATCGCCACTACGATGGTATACACCAGAGTGTGTTGCTGGATGCTGCCAGGCATACCGAAATGCGAGTGCGGAACAAGTTTCATGTCGGTCAGCATGGCAAGCATTCGCGAGACTGCGAACACACTGGCAATCACACCGGAAACCGTTGCGACTATGGCGAATCCCACAGTAATCCACACGCCGTACTGGCCAAAGGCCGGGCGTGCCGCTTCGGCTAATACATAATCCTTCGCCTGTACAATTTCATTGATGCTCAGGTTTCCGCCCACCGCGAAGGCGACCAGCATATACACAACCAAACAAATTGAGATCGACAGAATTATGGCTCGCCCAATATTTTTGTGCGGGTCTTTAATTTCACCACCGCTGTTGGTAATGGTGGTAAACCCCTTATATGCCAGGATACCCAAGGCAATTGCCCCTAAAAACCCGCTGATGGTCGTATCCTCTGGCTTAACCGAAATGCTTTCGAAATTAAAGCCCGATACCCAAAGCCCACCAATAGCGAGCAACGCCAGACCACCAATTTTGATAAAGCCCATCACAAACGAGAATGTTTGAATAAACCGATTGCCTAGAATATTGACGATAAATGCGAAGAGCAGCAATGCAGAACCCAACGCAGGCACAAGCCAATCAACAGCAGTTGCATCGAATATTTGCAAGGTATAAGTGGCGAAGGTTCTTGCGACCAAACTTTCATTAATTACCATTGAAAAGTACATGAGCAAGGCGCACACAGCCGTCGTTGTGCCTTTTCCATAAGCCTTTTCCAAAAACATGGCAATCCCGCCCGCACTCGGGTACGCGCTCGACATTTTCACATAGGAATAGGCGCTGAAACCCGAAATAACAGCGGCAAGTAAGAATGCCAGTGGAAACCACTCTCTAGCCATCTCCGCAACTTGACCTGTTAAAGCAAATATACCCGCGCCGATCATTACGCCGGTACCCATGGCAACGGCACCAGCCAGGGTTAAACTATTTTTTTGATAATGTGGTGAATGTGAATGCTGCATGCGTCCTCCAAAATAAGGGTTTTATTGTGGAAAGATAGAAAAGGCTCTAGTCCATGAGCCATTCAGATTAACGGAGACTAATCGATCGTTGCTCGCTTCCAGAGCAAATACACGGCGGGCAGCACCAACAGGGTCAATACCAATGCGCTGAGCATACCGCCAACCATTGGGGCTGCAATGCGACTCATCACCTCTGATCCGGTGCCACTGCCATACATGATCGGCAGTAAACCGATGATAATGGCTGAGGCGGTCATGACTTTAGGTCGAACTCGAAGCGCTCCGCCTTCGATAATCGCTTGGTGCAGGTCATCACTGTTGGTCTTGCGACCCTCCTCTTGTGCACGTTTAATATGTTGACGCCAACATATTTCTAGAAACACCAGCATGATCACGGAGAGCTCGGTCGCGACACCCGCCAGAGCAATAAAGCCCACACCAACGGCGACCGAGAAATTAAAGCCGAGTAGGTATATCAGCCAGATTGACCCGACCAAGGCCAAGGGCAGAGAGCCTAGAATAATGGCCACGTGTGCAAAATTTCTGAAGTTCAAAAAAAGTAAAATGGCAATGATGGCTAAGGTTAATGGCACCACATACTGCAATTTTTCTTTTGCGCGAACCATGTACTCATATTGACCGGACCAGCCAATCGAGTACCCGGCAGGAAGCTCCAATTGTTTCGCTACGATTTCTTTTGCGTTCTCCACATAGGTACCCACATCCACGCCATCGATATCGACAAAAGTCCAACCGTTAATTCTCGCGTTTTCACTTTTGATGCCAGGCGGTCCATCAGCAATACTGACTTTGGCAACATCGCCCAGAGCGATGCGTTCGCCTTTGGGAGTCACGATTGGCAGTAGCGCTAATTGCGCTGGCGAATCGCGATAGGCTTGCGGATAACGAATATTTACCGGGTAGCGCTCCAGTCCTTCCACGGTTTGGGTGACATTCATTCCTCCCACTGCAGACGCAATCACTTGTTGCACATCCGCGATATTCAAACCGTAACGCGCAGCTTTTGCTCGATCAATATCAATATTCAAATACCGACCGCCAGCGACGCGTTCCGAATACACGGATGCAGTGCCTTCAACATCTTTAAGAAGGTTTTCAAGCTGCTTGCCTAAATCCTGAATTACTGACAAATCGGGCCCGGCGACTTTTATGCCCACGGGTGTTTTGATGCCGGTCGCCAACATATCAATGCGTGTTTTAATGGGCATAACCCAGGCATTAGTGACGCCAGGAAGTTTAACCAAGGCGTCAAGCTCCTTCTTAAGGCTTTCAGTTGTCACACCCTCTCGCCATTGGTCACGAGGTTTGAGTTGAATAAAGGTTTCTATCATCGTCAATGGCGCAGGGTCCGTTGCCGTATCGGCACGTCCAATTTTGCCAAATACGTTTTCCACTTCTGGAACCGAGGCAATCAATTTATCGGTTTGCTGTAATAATTCTCTCGCCTTGCCTATCGAAATCCCTGGGTATGTTGTAGGCATGTACATCAAATCGCCTTCATCCAACGGTGGAATAAATTCACTACCGATTTTTTGCAACGGCCAATAAACGGAAGCCAATACAATCACGGCACATAGAATGGTGATTTTGGGAAATTTAAGGACGCCTTTTAACGCTGGCATATAGCTGGCAATCAAAAATTGGTTTACTGGATTCTTGTGCTCGGGCAATACTTTGCCTCGAATAAAATAACCCATTAATACCGGCACCAAAGTAATAGCCAGTGCTGCCGAAGCGGCCATCGCATAGGTTTTAGTAAAGGCAAGCGGGCTAAACATACGACCCTCTTGTGCTTCCAGTGTGAATACGGGTACAAAACTCACCGTGATAATCAACAAACTGAAAAATAAAGCAGGACCCACTTCAACAGCGGATTCGGTGACAATTTGCCAGCGATTTTCTTTGGTGATTGGGGTATGCTCCATATGTTTATGCATATTCTCAATCATCACAATCGCACCATCAATCATGGCCCCAATAGCGATTGCAATACCACCCAATGACATAATGTTGGCATTAATACCCTGCACGTGCATGATGATAAATGCCGTTAATATTCCCACCGGCAAACTGACAATTGCCACCAAGGATGAGCGAACATGAAAAAGGAAAATCATGCAAACCAACGCTACGACGACAAACTCCTCCAAGAGTTTGTGCCAAAGGTTTTCGACCGCTCGCTCAATCAATCCTGAGCGATCATAAACGGTGACAACCTCTACGCCCTCTGGCAGACCTGCCTGTAACTGTTCTAATTTTGCTTTTACGCCATTGATTGTTGTTTGCGCATTTTCACCAAATCGCATCACAACAACACCTCCAACGGTTTCCCCTTCTCCATTTAATTCTGCAATACCACGTCGCATTTGTGGACCGATACCGATATCGGCCACATCTTTTAGCAGCAATGGCGTGCCGTTTGAATTTACACCAAGGGGAATGTTTGCGAGATCCGCCTCGTTTTGAATATATCCAGAAGCGCGCACCATATATTCAGCTTCCGCCATCTCCACTACGGAGGCCCCTACTTCTTGATTCGCTTGCTTGATCGCCATTTGTATGTGCGCCAGGGGTATATTAAATGCGCGCAGCTTCTCAGGACTTACCGTGACTTGATATTGCTTCACCATGCCCCCTACCGCAGCCACTTCAGAAACACCCGGTACGGTTTGCAATTCGTATTTTAAAAACCAATCCTGGAGGCTGCGAAGTTGGCTAATATCGTGTTGACCGGAGCGATCAATGAGCGAATAAATATAAACCCAACCGACACCCGTGGCATCTGGCCCGAGCTGGGGCTTCGCCGCTGCCGGCAAAGTGGGAGCGACTTGACTTAGATATTCGAGAACTCGACTTCGGGCCCAGTACAAATCGGTATCTTCATCAAAAATGACATAGACATAACTGTCCCCAAAAAAGGAGTAGCCACGCACAGTGACGGCGCCCGGTACCGATAACATCGCCGTAGTCAGTGGATAGGTGACTTGGTCTTCCACCACTTGAGGTGCTTGGCCTGGGTAAGAGGTTTTAATAATGACCTGCACATCACTTAAATCTGGGATAGCATCGACGGGTGTTTGCTTTAGTGAATAGAGGCCTACCCCAATCAGAATCATTGTTGCCAACAGCACTAAAAACCGATTACCAATCGACCAGCGAATAATAGATTCAATCATGGTCTACTCCTTGTCACTAGAGCGGATGTGACTAGAGTGATCCATTTGTGTGTGATCCACTTCGTCGATGCTTTCTACAGCGTGATTCATTTTGGAATGGTCCATCTGGCTGTGATCCATGCCGCTGTGATCTGCTGACGATGAATCTAAAGAGTGATCAGTCCCTCGGTCCGGCATCACTTCATCCTCTAGTAATCGGGTAATAACAAATTCACCATCCTGGATTTCGAATTCAAAATATATTGAGGCCTTTGGTGAAAGTTGCTTGATGTCTACGTCATCACTGACATAAAAATCCATTGTTGCCGAGGGTCGATTCCACTTTGGTATTGGGCCCCGGTGGATATTGGCTGTTCGATTTATTGTGTCAACAGTATTCACGACGCCATTAACTTGTGCGGATTGAACTTCCGCTGTTTGGCTTTTGGTGCCCATGATATGAGTGCCCGTTATTTCATACCCGCCATCTTTCAGCTTGCTGATTTCCATGTGAAGCTGTGTACCAGGGTTAAGAGCACTCATATCAACATTTGGACTAATCCGAAAATCCATGGTCATGGATGGCCAGTCCCACTCTGCAATGGGATCATGACTCGCTGTCACCATTCTGTGATCATTCATCACACTTTGAATTTCTGCGGCTACCCACACAGATTTTGGTTTATCACCGCCGTGGTGCAAGCGTTTGAAATCAGAGGCTTTGCTGGATTCTGAGTCCAGCAAAAACTGAGCGGAGGTGACAACCTTCTCGCCTTCGTCAACCCCTTCTAAAATCTCGACCCAATTCTGATCTTGACGCCCTATTTTCACGCTTATAGATTTGAAACTACCCTCACCGAGGGCAAGCACGAGACGGTCCTGGGTTCCAGTTCGGATTAATGCTTCCCGAGGCACGACCAACATTTCTTCATCAGAACCGGTATGCACGGTTATTTGTGCAAACATATTCGGTTTTAGTAGCTCCTTTGGATTATCAAAGCGCAGTCTCAATCGAACCGTTCGTGTTTTGCTGTCCAAAGTTGGGTAAACATAATCCACCCGTCCAGTCCAGGTTCTTCCGGGGAGGTAATCCAATGTCATAGTCACCGGGTCGTTAATTTCAACCAGTGCGGCTTGACGCTCAAAAATTTCAGCTTCTACCCAAATCGGGTCAAGCGCGCCGATACTCAACATCGTCGTGCCAGGCTGAACATAAAACCCTTCTCTTATATTCAGGTTATCGACAACACCGCCTTGCGGAGCAAAAAAAGTTACGGTTTGCTGAACAGTCTTCGTCTTTTTAAGTTGATTAATAAATTCTCGCGGTATTTGCAAAGCTCGAAGTCGGTCTTCTGCGGCTTGAATGAGTCGAGTGTTGTTGCGGCTAATCGCTAATAACAATTCCTCTTGTGCATTAACAAGCTCGGGAGAATACAGTGCGTACAAGGGTTCCCCTTTTTTAACTGGATCACCCGCAGATTTGACATATAACTTTTCGACCCAGCCCGATAATCTGGGATGAATATGAATAAGTTTATTTTCGTCGTAGCGGACATAGCCGACTGTCACTATTTCACTATGCAGACGTTTACGTTCTACCAACCCTGTACGCACACCGAGATTGTTAATCACGTCAGGTGAAATATTGATGGTACCCGGCCCCTCATCGTTGGCTTTTTCGCCCTCTTCATAAACAGGAATCAAATCCATCCCCATCGGGGATTTTCCAGGTTTATCGCGTCGATAATTGGGGTCCATTGGCGCAACCCAATAAAGCGGTTCCTCACTTTTGCTTTCTTCAGATTGCACGGTTGAATTTCCGCCACCCAAAATCAGCGTCGCTGCAATACCCAAAGCGAGCCCAATACCTGCCGCAATCAACGTCGCAGAATTAAGAAATTTCTTACTGGTCATGTTTATCTCCAAAATGCGTACGCCTAATGCGATTGCTCAATTAAATCGGTTGAGGATGTTATGCCTGCATAAAAATAGTTAAGCTGTGCAACGACATTTTGAATATCTATGGAAATATTCAGCGCATCAATCCGTGCGTTAAGTTCAGCGATACGGGCGCGAACAACCTCCGCAAAGTCGCCATCATCATGTGTATAAGCTGATAGCGATGCTTCGGCTTGGTCGGTCATTTCTTTAAGCAGCCTTTGCTCGAATAGCGTTTTACGTTCAACCAGTCTCAGGTACTTTGCTTCTGTGGACTCCAGTTGCGCTTTTAACTGTCTTAGTAGCAGAACTTTTTCGGTTTTTACTTCTTCAAGGTCAGCTTTGGCCGACTGGACTCGTTTGTCTTGACGGTTACCGGTAAAAATGGGCAGATCAAAAGTGACGCCAACGGAGAAAAAATCAGAACGCTCATCGCCCATGGGAGAATCGTCACGATAAGCATAACTGGCATTCACACCCCATTGAGGTTTGTAGGACTGCTTGGCAATTTCTACGCCGGAATCAAATGCACTTAATTTTTGATTAAGGCTGAGAACACTAGGGTGTTGAATTAATATCTCGGAAACGGTTTTGAGGTAGGCGGCGTTTCCGCTTGATTGGTTCGCCTGGTGACGCAATACGGCCGACGGTTCGGATTGCCATGCCGTGTCGGACAAAGATATGGCGGGATCACTTAACCATTCTGCCAGTTTTGCGAGATGGACATCGCTCTGCAAGTAAAGCTGAGTGAGTCGATCATCCAGCCTTGTCAGCTCCAGCTGCGCGCGTACAACATCCTGTTGTCGGGTCCGCCCGGATGCGGAGGTATAATTGGATTGAGCAACGTCTACAAGGTGTTGAAATAAACTTCGATCCTGTTCAATCAATTGAATGCTTAGGTGGTTGCGAAATGCTTCCAACCAAAGTTCGGCCACCACAACAGCGACCTTCGCTTCGCGATCTGCGCGAGCGTGAGGCTGCATTTCGCTAAGTCGTTGTAGTTTTTCCTGTTGAAGAGATAACGTTTTTCCACGGGGAAACATTTGGCTGACGCCTACCTTGAACTGAGTCATCGCCTCTTGAGAAAAGTCCAGGCTATCAATAGGAAGGTTTGCAATACCCATATTGATTTGTGGGTCGGGTAAGGCCCCTGCCTCGACGCTTCTGGCGTCAATACTTTCCTGTCGTTTTAAGCTCCCGGTTATCCAAGGGTCTAGCGATTGAGCCTTTGAAATGGCTTCTTGAAGCGTGTAAGTCTCAGCCAATATCGGCACCGAAAATAATCCCATCAGGGGAAGGAAAAGCGTTACCACGAATGAGACAGGTTTTATAGAGGGCAACATTAGAACTGCTCCTCGTACAGGGAAACCTTGGCAAACACTTCGGTTGAACCGTCTGAATTGACCAACAAAATGTCATACGGCGAAAATTGATCGCCCATTTCCATACCCGGACTCCCCGCAGGCATCCCGGGCACTGCCAGACCTACTGCGCCTTCGGTCGGCTTCGATAAAAATTGGGTGATGTATTTGGCCGGAATATGACCTTCAAAAAAGTAGCCGCTCTCGCTCACGCCGGTATGACACGATTGCAGATGTGACGGTACACCCAGTTTCTTTTTGACGGGATCTAGTGTGTTGTGATTGTGAACTTCTACCTCGAAGCCTTTTTCTTCAATATGCGAAACCCATTTACCACAACAACCACAAGTAGGGCTTTTATAAACGTCCAGTACGATCGCTTCTGGTCGACCAGATTCTGAATCGCTTGAACATGCAAACAACGAAACTAAAAAAATTGACAGTAAAAATACAGATACGTTTTTCATAGAATAATCCTCAACTCGAGCGCAACTTGCAGACGAGTAACTGGAAAATAAGAGTGAGGATTGATAGTCCTCGGCTTACAGACGCCGTTTTTCAGGCGCAACTTGACTGTGTTTAGCCGAGAATGGGGGGACGATAGAGGGTGGAGGCGAGTTGACGGGCGTCACTTTGGTGACTGAAATAAATAACTGAATTGTCAAAAATATAGGGAAAAAGCACAAAGTAGCCCAGCGTGACGCTGGTGGGATGGCATACGGACATAGAGCAATCATCGCCGCAACACGATTCCGACTCTTGAGCAGCACGCCGTTGGTCAAATGTGACTACAGAAACTGATTCAACTTTTTCATTATGGCAATGAGCCATGTGCCGAGGTTCGCTTCCTGCCTTGGAGACTTGAGCCTCGTTGATTACCGAGGAGACCATCATTGTTACCTTACCGTGCGCAGACACGCCCACCGCTTGCGCCACATACGCAATCAGTACAAAAAACATCCAAAAGCGGACTTGTTTAACAGAGCGTAAAAAGGTCATTAATTGATGCCAAGTGTTAACCGGATGAACTGAGTAAACGATAACACTCGAAGTGGACCAGTACAAAGCCTGATAGTTCCTATTTATGGGGCGATTGACTTAAAGCAAACCTGGATGTGCAGAAAGCCTTACTGTTTTAGGGTACTTTACTGGCGATGACTTTGTTGCAATAACAGATCCAAACCCTCGTGTGGATCTGCTCCCACCGCTTGGCAATAAGCAATGAACTCCAACATCTCGATTTTACGTCGATCCTGCTCCAACTTCCCAACGACCGAGTGATGCCGACCCACCAGCTCTCCTACAGCCCTCAAAGACAAACCACTCTCCTCCCGTTTTTGCTTCATCCAGGCGCGCAATTTGTCGTAATGAGGTGAGTATGAGGACGGTTTCATTGTCTCGATGATAGAGACAAGGTAGAATGTCGCGAAATTCGAGACAAAATACACGTCAATTTACGTCATGAGCATGATCCAGATGAAACCTGAACTCCTTCACGCACTTAACGAAATCCAGGGAGAGTCCTTCACCGTTGCAGAACTGACGACACACTATTTAGAACATCCGGAAAGCCTGCACAAAGGTAAAAAACCAGCGAGGCAATTCATCTACAGGAATATGGTACGAATGATGAAATCAGGTTTGATGGAAAAACTGCCTGACGATGGTGGGTGGCCAAAGTACCGGCTTACACAGAAGTTCAGATCACCTCAACCTGGAACACGAAGCAAAGAGTCATCCTCGACAACTCCCTCCCAAACAGTTTCGGTCGTCAAAACTCAATCGGCTCGACCCGGCAAGCCCGTCGCAGCGTTAAGAGAAAGGCTCAGTAAACACCGATCCGACATGTTATGTGCGTTGGGTGAGGCGGAGGAATACGAGTCTCTATGTAAGGAGTTGCCTGAACTCAGCGAGGAAGCACAATCTCTCTATTCGGAAGCCAGAGAACGAAGCGCCCTACTGTTGGGAAAAATCAAAGCGCTGGAAAGCCTTCTGTCATCGAACAGTCCCCGGTAATAGGCATGAAATTACGACGCTGGCAGCGCGAAGCTGTGTCACGCTGCATATCCCGTTTTCGCAATGGTCAAAACCATTTTCTATGCTTGGCGACTCCGGGTGCCGGCAAAACGTATATGGCGTCTACAGTTGCCAAAACGTTGCTTGAAAACGGAGAGGTTGATTTTGTTTTCTGCTTTTCCCCATCGCTCAATGTCTCCCTTTCCTTTCAGTCCACTTTGGAGTCTGTACTTGGGGTTCGTTTAAACGGACTGCTCGGCGCGAAAGGCAATGTATTAACGTACCAATCCATGCTCAATCTTGGCCAATCGTTCTGGTCATTGATGAAGACACACCGCACCTTGATAATCTTTGATGAAATCCATCATTGCTCCGGCGATCATCTCGGCAATGCCAACGCCTGGGGTCAAAAGATCATTCAACACATTCAAGGTAAGGCAACCTATAGCCTCGCGTTAACCGGCACGCCCTGGCGTTCGGATCGGATTCCCATCGCTTTGACGTCGTATTGCCGGGAAGGAAAAGTCCATTGTGACTACAGCTATGGTTTGGCACAAGCTATCAAAGATGGCGTTTGCCGTACGCCCAAAATCACCGTAATAGACAATGAAAAAATCACTGTACAAAACAATGGGAAAGAAGATGTTTATGGATCCATTGGTGATCTATTGAAGTCCTCTCGGTGCACATACCAGCAACTTCTTGAAAACCTCACACTCATTCGATATTTGGTTGAGCAAAGCCACAAAGCCCTCAACACGTTAAGACGAGTTCAACCAAACGCAGGCGGGCTCATCGTTGCAGCTTCAGTGGAACATGCGGTTCTTATCGCCACAATATTAGAAAGCATTTGCGGAGAATCTCCCACGGTGGTGACGTATTTGCATGACGAGTCTCAACAGGCGATTCAACGTTTTCGCGATGGACAGACCCGGTGGATCGTCTCAGTCGGCATGATCAGCGAAGGCACCGATATTCCTCGTTTACAGGTCTGTTGTCACCTGACCCGCGTTAAAACGGAATTGTATTTTCGACAAGTACTAGGCAGGATTTTGAGGGTACAAAATAGTGGCAACGAAGAAGCGCTACTCATCATGCCAGCCGAGCCTAAATTAATCGAATTTGCACATCGGGTCGCTGAAGATATTCCTGCTGCCAATACCGTATCACTCAAGACAATGGAGGGGAGTCTGCAACCGCTGTTGACCGACCAAGTAGAAGCAGAGACCGAATCCGGTACCAATAAGATAGATACAATTAAATCGAACGATACTGGTGAAGATCAAGAGTATCAGCCTGGCCTGTTATCGCTGGGGGAACTTGAAGAAGACAGTACCGCTCTGCCCTTTACCACTTTAGCGGAAGCCTACGAGACGACTCTGGGCCTATTCGGTCGTTTTCGAAAACGCATGATTAACTTTTCGCCGGTGATTGGATGAGTATCAACGAATGTCGTGAACCAATTGCTCGATTAGCGTATGAAAAGTAACGAAAGATCGCCAGTTTGAAATTTGCTGCTATCCGAAATAGATGCTGGACTAAAGAGGAATTTGGGCATGACCTTTCAGTAGCCGTGCTTCAGCGCTTGCCGGATGGAACGGTCCGACTGACTCAAATTATCCCTCGTCACACCGCCAAATAAAGCACCCTGAGCCGCATCGACTGCTTGCGTAATCTCACGCCACCTGCGGCGAGAATGATTATCATTTGCTATGGTGGATTTTAAAGTTTTGTTTAGGATTTCCCTACAGTCCCGAACAGCTTTATCGACTATCTCAAACGATACCGTCAATTTCGCGGTTTAAGCCCTCTACCATCTTCAGGTGAAAATCATCCCATTGTCGAAAAAATTCGTGGTCAAGGCGGGATGACTTCCAGACAACTTATTCGAATTGTCCAACAAGTTTTTGATTTGGCCTACGATAAAATGAAGAAAGCCGAAGGCGAAGACAATGCGCGCAAGCTGCGAGAAGCTTCTTCCCATTGGCTGAGACATACCGGCGCGAGTATGGAAGTTGAACGCGGTCGCGCACTGAAAGATCTGTCCGAAGATTTGGGTCACTCTAGTATGGCGACCACTGATACCATTTATGTGCAAACAGAGAATCGTGTTCGCGCTGAAAGCGGGAAAAATAGAAAAGTGAATTAGTGACTTGCTGCTCTCAAGCTCTGTAGGCTATTTGCTCTTATCGCTGGCCACCTCGGGCGCTTCGCAGATTCCATTACTGTTTTACGACAGGAGGAACTCATATCCGGTCAACACGCATGCTAGCCAATCCTCTCACGCAATTCAAAGCCCACCGCAATTGATCCAATCTCATTCCTAACTACTGCGCTTAGGACATATACATTCCAACTTAAAAAACCAAACCTATCAATCAGCTACCGCTGAAACAATTTTGACCCAGGCGCTAGCCAGATTTGGGGACAGGAAGATCTAAATTAATACAGGCTACTGTTTTCCGAGTGCCATTCGTTCTAAAATTGTATGAAATTAATTTTAGAACGAATGGCTATTCCACAGCTCTTTTGGCTAAGTAATAACCAGAAACTTAGATTATGCACACATATAGTGCGTTTTTTGGATCATATTTCGTGTGATAAGGGCGTCACTTTGACTCGGTACCCGATATGGGTCTACGCTGGGCGTAAGATCCAGCTGATCCGTTTCGTCCGCTGAAAATGAGGAAATGCGATCAATTACTCGTTATCTTGTGATTGACTGAGCACCTCGTCCTGCCAGTTAGAACCCAGTTGCCGCTCAATGTAGTCGCGAATGAATTGCCTGACTTTTTGAGAGGCTGTCACGTCTTCGCGAGCACACAGCTCTTCAAATACCGTCTTTTTTTTGGGGTCTATCAGCAAGGTTAGGCGTGCTGTGCGTTGTTCCACTCTGAGTCCTCCAGATCTATCTATCGTGAAAATGTTAATTTGATTAACATTGACTGTAAAATGTTAGCACATATAATGTTAATTATATTGTAATTTTCTACAAAGAGATGTTATGCCACATCGTGCCCATCTGTTTTCCCTGCGCATAGGTCATGCACTGCGAGAAGTGCTGAATGAAGGCTATTCCCAGTCCAAGCTTTTAAAGGATGTGCTGGCAGGATGTGTGGTGGGAGTTATTGCTATTCCCCTGGCTATGGCTCTGGCGATTGCCAGTGGCGTGGCGCCTCAATACGGTTTGTATACTGCTGTTGTAGCTGGATTTTTGATCGCACTTACTGGCGGTAGTCGCTACAGCATCTCGGGACCTACGGCCGCCTTCGTCGTGATATTGCAGCCACTGGTAGCAAAGTACGGCTTGGGCGGCCTTTTAACGGCCAGCGTTATGGCGGGCATGCTGTTGATCGCGATGGCCTACGCACGCCTTGGTCGATTTATCGAATATATCCCTGAGCCCGTTACCCTGGGGTTTACGGGTGGGATAGGTATTGTGATTGCCACGCTACAGATTCCAGACTTCTTCGGTTTATCTGTTCCGTCCTTGCCAGAGCATTACGGTGAAAAAGTGTCTGTTATTGCAACACACTTTGGCGCACTGGATGCCGCCAGTCTTTCGGTTGCCGTTTTTACGCTGGCCTTTATGTACCTGTGGCCAAAACTAAAAACTCCCATTCCTGCACACCTACCCGCCGTAATACTCGCAAGTGTATTGGCTTTGCTACTGAACAAATCTGGCTTTGATATCGCCACAATCGGTTCACGGTTCCACTACTTGCTTGACGACGGCTCGAGTGGATCGGGTATTCCATCGGTGTTGCCGCACGTTGAGTGGCCTTGGGGGCGCGTTTCAGCCAATGGTCAAACTTTCTCGCTAAGCTGGACAACTTTCATCGATCTGATTCCCGCTGCTTTTGCGATTGCCATGTTGGGCGCCATCGAATCTTTACTGTGTGCGGTGGTACTGGATGGCATGTCGGGCAAGCGTCACAGTGCGAACAGTGAGTTACTTGGCCAAGGTATTGGCAATATTGTCACACCCTTTTGGGGTGGTATTACCGCCACTGCTGCCATAGCGCGCTCAGCCGCCAGCTTTAAATCTGGCGCGCAGTCACCCATTGCGGGTATGACGCATGCTCTGGTGGTATTGATGGCCATTATCTTGCTGGCGCCCCTTTTGAAGTACTTGCCAATGCCCGCCCTCGCGGCTTTATTGATGGTGGTGGCTTGGAATATGAGCGAGGCCCCGAAGTCCATACACATGCTCAAAACCGCTCCTTTGGGTGATATTGCGGTGTTTGCTCTGTGCGTCAGTCTGACGGTGTGGTTTGACATGGTCATTGCAATCACCTCGGGCATAGTGCTGGCTTCGATCTTATTCATGCGTGAAATAGCGAGCATGACCAGACTGATGGAAATCACAGAGGATAAGAGGTTTATCACGCATTCAATTGCGCCCAACTGGAAAGTATTCAAAATCAACGGTCCATTGTTTTTCGCTGCTGCCGATAGAGTTTTTGGAGAGATTAACGAGGAGTTAAAGCACTGTGATGGCGTAGTACTTTACCTGGAAGCCGTCCCTATACTAGATGCTGGTGGATTGGCCGCTCTCGCTCGCCTGATGTCCGCTCACTCTAATTCCGGTAAAAAAATCCATTTTTCCGAGTGGCAATTTCAGCCGTTACGTACGCTGGCACGTGCTGGCATCGCTCCCGTCGATGGGGCCATTCGGTTTTTCGCTACGCTTGATCAGGCACTAGAAAGTACTCAATCAAAAAGTGAGGCGAATGCGTGAAGCTGTCAGAGGCATTAGAGCGAGGTAAAAATAAGCACTGGTCGAATGCGAATGTTCGCAGGAACCCCAGTAATCGTAACCAATGGTTTGTGATGCTAACCTGCAATGAGCAAAAACCGCACATGCTGGTTGACGACGATGAAAGCCCCATTGTAAGCGAGGACTTAAATCACTTTGTGGAACTGGTAAGCTCTCTTGGGATTCGAGAATTCACTGTAGCTATTTAATGCGGTCTATTTCCGCTTTCCGGTTAAAATGTAATGAAAAAACACGGTCTCCGTATTTCGTGATGACGAGTTTCACTACACATTTAGTGTTGAAGCGGCGGTGTTGGCATTCAACAGGTATGGAGAAGTATTGCCTGAGATGATACTAAGGAAATTACACTTAGTGTGCATAGTTGCACATCGGCTAAATTGCCCTAACCTGTTTTTTCAGCATTCTGACTTACAACATTCAATTTTCATTTTAATTATTTAAGGAACTATCATGTCTTTACCTGCCTGCCCAAAATGTCAATCAACTTACACCTACATGGATAGAAACCTACTGGTTTGTCCAGAGTGCGCCCATGAGTGGAGCGAAAACAGCGCGTCAGAAAATTCGGAGGCGCAACCTTCAGTGAGAGATGCGAATGGCAACACCATGTTTGAAGGCGACAGTGGAACACTCATAAAAGACCTTAAGGTCAAAGGCAGTTCTAGCGTGTTAAAAATAGGTACCAAAGTGAAAATTAATCGTATTGTCGAGGGCGATCACAATATTGACTGCCGAGTCGATAAAGTCGGAGAAATGATGCTGAAATCTGAATTTGTCAAAAAAATGCAATAGCATAGATAGCACGAAATATACGACAAGCTTACCCTTATTCGGCGACAATTTTGTGGAAAAGCGAAGTAATCACAATTCGGATTAACGTGGGTAATTTGCGTGTAGTCGCGCAGACTTGATCCGGCGTGTAATAACTTTTAGCTTGGTGACATGCAAAAAGGAGAGTGGTAAACACTCTCCTACCGCACCTCAGGATTTATTGTTTTTTGATCGGGCCCAGGTCTGGGGGTTGTGATTTTTGTCATCTCTATCAGCTGCGTAGCTATTTAGTGGAACACACGCTTCTTACAGAAGCGGAAAGCGAAACACTAAATAAACACCGAACTGTCCGAAAAAACCTAATGATGATGATCGTGCATTTCTGTCATATTATGCTGATCAGCAGGAAGATGCCCTCTGTGTAAAATTGGCATTATGAAAGCAAAGCTGCCTAAAGCAATCATTGTGGCCCCAGTTAAACTTCTTACCCACGTTTTGTGAGTAAACTTTTTTAACTGCGTAGCAGCAAGGCCACCAACTAGCATGCTCGGCAAGGTTCCTAATCCAAACGCAACCATAACCAGCGTACTCTTCATTAGTTCTGCTTGAGTGGCCGCCAGCACTAAGGCGGAATACACTAATCCGCAAGGCAACCAACCCCATAACAACCCCAATAATAATGCCTGATAACTTTTTGTCACGGGCAAAAGTCTACTTGAAAAGGGTTGGATAAATTTCCAAATGCGAGCGCCCCCTTTTTCCAAATAAACTAAACCTCGCCACCATCCAGCAATATATAAGCCGGCTATCACTAATATGATTGCTGCTAGAGATCGCAACCAAGTAAATCCCAAATCCTGAATAAGCCAATGCCCAAGCACGGCCATACTGGCGCCTGCAATCGAGTAGCTTAGCAACCTTCCAAAATTGTAAAGCATTGTGATCCTAAGTCTTGTGTATACAGACTCAGTTCGGCTAGCCATGCCGAGAGCCCCAGCAATGCCACCACACATTCCAAGGCAATGCACACTCCCCATCAACCCCAAAAGAAATGCTGTCAACACAAACGTCATGCTGCCCTCTTCTGCATCTGATCAGATCAATATATAAAAACAATGAGCCCTAAATATGAGTACAACACTTAGTCTCGATGGGTGCATCAAAGGAAGCTGGTGTTACGTAGACGGGTGTATGATCCAATCTGCCTTGAATGTAACCAGCAGCCCAGATCAACCAAATACCAAGCCCGACTCCAGCTAAGCGCAGCCCGCGCTTTGCGCCACGCGCCGAATATAAATTTTGTAAATCGAGCGTTTTAAAATTCATATTTCACTCCAAAGTCTAAAGAGCGACCCTGCCCTGGTAAGCTTTCAAACTGACCAGTTTTGCCAGCAGCCAACCAACCAGCATAGTAAGCGCCGCCCAACGGCAAATCGTATTGCTCGTCAAGTAGATTGCGTACAATGGCACTCAACCAAACTTTTTTCCACTGGTATGTAGTACTGATATTAATTAGAGCGTAGCTTTCTGTTGAAGGCTCCAGGCGTAGATCATCGACTTTATCTTTGTCATCTACCCATTCCACCTCAATTCGGCTGCTCCATTGTTGAATATTTTGTTGTAATGCCACACTCAAATTCAGGGGCATAATGTGATACAAATCGCCACCATCGTCGGCGCGTTCACCTCTCGTGTACGCGATACGAAAATCTAAAATCGTGGCGCTCTTAGCACCTTCCACCAGTGACTTACGGCCAAATAGTTCGCCGCCGTACAATCTCGCATCAATATTGACAAACTGAAGTAACGGCCGTGTAACAGACATCGCCCTACGTGGGTTAAAACTGCCCACTTGCTTGGCGTCTATATAATCATCTACATAGGTATAGTAAGGCGTAAAAGAGAGCTGAGTGTTTTCATCCTCGCTCCAATTGAAAGTGGCACTTAAAGTGTGGGCGATTTCAGGCGTGAGATCAATATCACCCACATAGCCATTGCCGTCACCAAACCAACCGATCATGGTCATGGCCATAGTCCCCCTACCCCAGCTGTAGCGCTCATAAAGATTGGGGGACCGGGTTTTTCGCGCATACCCAAATTCGAGCGCGTATGCGCCATTCGTGGTGTAACGCCCCATCACAGTGATGTCAATATTGTCATCGTTGCGTTTATGCTCAAGCGAATTAAATGCATCAGCCGCAGGCGCATCCATATTCATCATGCTAGGCATAGAATTGTAGGGTTGAGCATCATCGGTATTCATAACAACATGTTCGTACCTCATGCCCAAGATGGCCTGCCAATTTTTGGCGAGGCTTTGCTCTGTTTCGGCGTACAAAACGTAACGCGCTCGTTCACCATTGTTGATATTGATGTAGTCGTTTGGGCCCATCATCATGGAACCTTCCACCGCAGGCCACCAATCATCCAATGTAAATTGATGGAATTCGTTTCCAAGACGCAGTGTTGAATCCTTTCCATAGGGCATTTCAGCAGCTATTTTATAGGCAATATCGCGTCCTTCGGTGATCATTGGCATAGTGCCTGGTTTTTCTTCCGTAAAAAATCCCATTTCGTGGTCAACGTCTTGCCACGTTAGTAGCGTATCCAACTGGCCCCAATCGAACTGACGTAAATAATTAAAATTGATGCCTGTGCTGCTATTGTCCACCATATCCATATATTGGTTTGGAAAACCTTGATACGGCACTTTTTGATGATTTAACTTCAGCGTTATCGCTTGTTTTTTATCTCGAAGCCCTAACATGAGGCTTTGGTTTTGGCTTTTATATAAGGTGTCAACAACAGTATTTCCGTCTCCATCTTCGTAGCTATCTGCTTTATCCATGCTGCCACTGTAGAGTAAGCTAGTTGTTTCATTGGCAACCCCAAGCTTTAAAGAAGCCCCATGATTATGATTGTTAGAACGATAGAAATAGCCTGCTGAGCCTGTTTTAATAATTTTCCCTTCGCTATCGGCGTAGACGGGCATTTCAGAAACAATTTTAATCGTGCCTCCAATGCTATCCCCCCCCATACTCACCGGAGTAATTCCAGCCATTACCTCCACGGAATTAACGCGACTTGAGTCGATATAAGACAAAGCGGGATTCATATGATTAGCGCATGCGGAAGTAATTTCTGCACCATCAATAATCAGCTTGATTCTCTCATCGTTCAACCCACGTAGAACGGGCAAACTCGAAATTCCACCTGCGCTTGAAAAATTCACACCATGCTCGGAAAGAATATCGGCGGTGTCACCCGTACCATTATGCATTTCATAGGAATGGCCGGTTACCACAACTTGTTCCACGTGTGAAACGTTTGTTGCGTGGGAATAGTCGTTTTTATCTTCGCTGGCCCAAAGGGGCTTAACAAAGAGGGTACTACACATCAAAACCCCATAAAATGCTGACTTTTCTATACCTATTTTCACAACAACGCCCTCACAACGATAGCTAGGGAACCTCTGATTAAGTCCCAATGGCTTCTGCGCGTGTCCTCAAAGCTCAGTTGCCGAAGTTAATGGTCTTAGTCCTTAACAAGCAAAGCAACGACGGCAAGTGGGCTTTGAGGGCACGCCCGAAGGGGCTTGCAGAGCTTTCCAACCTCTTCGTTGACGCTTTTTGACAGACCGCCAGTATGCCGTCAAAACGCCGCCTTGATCTTGAAAAGCTTTGTAAGCCAGAAGCTATTCGGACTTAATCAGAGGTTCCCTAGACTTTTGTCCGATTTTTAGAGCGGCATTTTAAGTGATAAGTTTTGAAATGTCAGTGTGACAAATTGTCGCGGCGGATGCATTGGATGCAGAAGCTCATCGCTTCCCAGGAACAGGTCTCTTTCTTAAGACGTTTGCGGCGTTGAGTGGGGAAGGTTAACAAGGGCACGCCAAGGCGCCCCTGTTAGCGGTAATGAAAGCAATATTACCCTTTTGGTGTTAAACGTAACACGACCACACCGTGAGCAGGAATGCTTGTGGAGTAGGCTTTGCGCGTAGAGCCCGTACCACCACGCCAGATATCACGCCAGTTAAATGTCTGCTTATCAAACTGAATTTCGTGATGGCTGATGTCGTCTTTCATGTAGTGAAATGCCCAATCCAAAGTGTATTTGTGCGCTTTATCACCACGATTTAGAAACAATACCGCAAACTCACCGTTGGCCATGGGTTTTACAAATAATTCAACGTCACCTTCATCAATCCACTTCATGGCTTGAATGCCGAGCGGGTCTTGATTGATGGCGATCATATCTTTATTGGTCAGAATTTTTTGCGTTTTTTTATTCATGCTACGCAAATCGTTACCCGCAATTAAAGGTGATGCCAAAATGGCCCACAAAGAGAAGTGTGAACGGTCTTCCTCCTCAGTCATACCGTTCCCCACTTCCATCATATCCATATCATTCCAATGGCCTGGACCTGCATATTTGCGCAATTTGTCTTGCATATCTAAAATCCGGGTTACACCCCAAGAGGACCAGGAACCGTGATTGTGTTCGCAACTCCAGCAAGGGTAGATATCTCCCGTGGTGCGCCAGGAATGACCGATGTCTGTCGCCCACTCCCAAGGTTTGTTATCTCCCCATTCGCAGATACTAAATAGCATTGGACGCCCGGCTTTGAATATGGCGTCACGCATCGTTGAATATGCAGATTTAGGGTTGATGTCTTGCGTGTCGCACCAATCGTATTTAACGTAATCAATACCCCAGCGTGCATAGGTGATTGCATCCTGGTATTCATGCCCACGGCTGCCTGGACGCCCGCCACAGGTGGTATTGCCGGCATCGGAGTAAATACCAATTTTTAAGCCTTTGGCGTGTACGTAATCGGCCAATGCTTGCATGCCTGAAGGAAATAGCTTTTCATTCGCCTGAATAAAACCGTTCTCATCTCGCTTCCCATGCCAGCAGTCATCGATATTAATATATTCGTAACCAGCATCCCTCATCCCGCTGGCGACCATGGCGTCGGCCATTTCTTTAATCAAGGTTTCACTCACATCGCACCCAAATGTATTCCAGCTGTTCCAGCCCATTTGTGGTGTTTTACCCAGCTCGTCAAATTTCTGAGCATGTACGCTGATAGAAAACAGCGCAATCGCAACCGCTAAAAACCTTTTCATGTGTAACCTCGGATTATCATAAAGTGAATTGTCTATTTGTTAACGGTTATGGGGAGTGATACCGGGAGCAGCCCATCACTCTCCATGGTTAATATAAGTTGCCCACTGGCTTTAGTGCTTTGTACAATGACTTGCGCCCAACCGTTAAAGGTTTTCCGTTTCACTTTAGGTGCTGGGTGTAGCAACGCAAAACTGGCAGGCTGAATGTAAGCTAAATTTTCACGGGCCGACCAGGAATAAAAGGGTTTTGCTTCGATTTTAATGTGATTATTTTTCGCCTTAAGCGCTAAACGATTTAATTTGTATTCGGTTTTGGCTTGCTCTGGCCCCTTTGCCTCGTACAACAATTTGCCATTTAACCACAATGTTTGCTCACGCCCGATGGCATTAATCAATAAGCGAGGGGTTGCGGTTTCGCTGGGCAAATCGAACCTTGCTTCAAAGGTGACCAGTGCTTGCGCTTCGCTGGCAGGTGGTGCTTGCCATTGGCCTAGTGTTATGGTTCGCGCCTTGGGCACAAACACATCCGCCTCATGTGAAGAGGGGTTGCCATTGCCTACCCCAATAATCTTACCTGGCCCATCAATGCGAAAATTCACTAGAGCGTTAGCGGTTGGTACTAGGTTTCCATTGCCATCGCGCACATTTACATTCACCACGACAACATCTTGTCCGTTTGCAGATAACGTTAATGTATTGGCTTCGGCTGCGAGCGCTTTAGCGCTCCCTGTGGTCACTACTTGAGTGGCTTCCGCTGACTGCCCATCGCGCCACGCTACGGCTTTTAAAACTCCAGGCTCATAAACCACTGGCCAGGCCAAATGGCCGTTTTTCGGCATGGGCTTCTTACCAAGTGAATGATCGTTTAAAAATAATTCTACCGCCTCGGCGTTACTGTGCACACGCACATCAATGGTTTCGCCCAGGCGCTTAGGCCAATTCCAATGGGGGAAAATATGCAAGACGGGCGCTTTTGTCCACCAGGACTTTAAATAATAATACCCATCTTTGGGTAAACCACACATGTCCATAATGCCAAATTGGGAGCTTACCGCCGGAAATTCATAGGGTGTTGGCTCACCACGATAATCAAATCCGGTCCAATAAATTACACCGGCTAAATAGTCGCGAGAGGCATAGTATTGCCAACCAGATTCAGCATTGCCACCCGAGGGGCCGTCTTCTTGCGGAGGTAAATGACCTTGTGATGGGTCCTCTATGTAGATGCCACGGGTTTGATTGGTGGTGGTTTCTTCTGTACCCAAAAGAATTTGCCACGGATACTTTTTGTGTTGTTCGTCAGTGTCACCATGCTTAATGTAATTCACACCCATCACTCCAATGGTGGTGGAACTGCCACCCCATCCACCACTGATCGCAACCGTATTCAAGCGAGTGGGGTCAAGCTGCCTTGCCACACTTTGCATGTGTTGCGTGATGCGCGCACCTTTTGGGTTACCCTCAATACCCCACTCTTCATTCCCCAATGACCACAAGATGATGCTCGGATGATTTCGGTCGCGTTTAATCATTGATTCCAGGGCATCTAGATGATAAGCATTAACGCCCGAAAGACGTGTTTCATCCACCACCAACATGCCGACTTTATCCGCGGCTTTTAGAAGGTCCGGCGATGCGGGAGCATGGGATGTACGGTACGTATTCGCGCCCATCGCTTTGAGTAGCGCCAGGCGATATTCAATTAAGGCGTAGGGTGTAGCGGTTCCCACACCCGCATGGTCTTCATGATTATTGGTGCCTTTGATTTTGACGGCTTGGCCATTTAAATAAAAACCGGTGTCGGCATCAAATCGAATACTTCGAATACCAATGGTGGTTTCGTAACGGTCTAGAGTATTTGAACGATCATCAAATAGCTCTGTCACCACGGTGTATAGATAGGGGTTGTCCAACGACCACAGTGCTGGTTTATTCACCTTTAGCGCGTCTTGTAATTGAATGCTCTTGCCACTTGCAAGGCGATGGGACGTACGCTTTGTTTTTGCAATCACGTTCCCTTGGTTATCTACTAATGTGTGCTGGATTTTAAATTTGTCCGCTGGCCTAATGTGCGTGGCGGTGTTTTGATGATCATTGACCACGTTGGTTGTAATTGACAGTATGGCTTTGCTTGACCCGTCCAATTCGCTGGAGATGAAGGTACCATTGTGCGCTACGTGCAAGCGCGCGGTTTTGTGTAACCAGACATGACGGTTGATACCTGCACCCTCATAATACCAGCCGGCCTCTATTGAAACATCTGCACGCACGGTGACCACGTTGCGCCCGCCATAATTTAAATAGGGGCTAAGGTCGTACACTTGTTCTACGTTACCGAGGTTTTCCTCCCCCACAAAAAAACCGTTCACAAATACGCGGGCGGCGCGTTGAATACCTTCAAACTCCAACGTAATGTGCTTACCGAGGTCAGTTGCAGGAATATCAAAATGATGGCGATACCAGCCGACACTGTTCTGTGGAAACCCGGGCCCCACGGCGCGATACCCGTGACTGTGACTGCCATCAGGGACGATGGGCATCTCCACAGCCCAATCGTGTGGCAATTGCACGGTTCGCCAACCGCGGTCATCAAAATCAGGGTTGGCTGGCCCGTCACCGTAACCGGCTTTGGCGAGATACGAAAAATACCTCGTGGCGTGATTAAAATCTTGTTGTCGGTCTGTTGCGTGGCCCAGTGCGAATTTCCACGGGGAATCCAATAATTGACTGTCACGTGGATGTGAAGTGCCTTCGGAGTGTGCTTTCGCCCCGCACAAAATCAAAACTAAAACACCCCAGTATCCAAAAATGGATCGATACTTCATGAGATTTGCTCAAAATAGAAATGGCTTTAATTTTTATGTCGCTGAGTGGCGATCGTGTAATTTTGATGCGAAAGTTACCCAAGTTGACGCACCTATCAACTGTAGCAAGGGCCAAAGTCTACTACAAAAGTATGGCTGTATGGCATGCGATAGGAGTTCTGACCAAATATTAATCAATTTCAGCTATCAGTAGGCCCCTGCTCTGCCCAATCGATTGCTGATATATCTTAAAAAGATGAGGAAAACGGGTGCCACGCAAACACCTGAGAACACCACAAATAATGAAGGCCCTTTGCTTCAGATATTCTCTGCCCGCATCCATTTGACTTCATCCTACCGAATCCATACTTTAACTTGATCATTCTATGACCAATAAGCCAGGCAAACATTTGCGTTTTTTACAAGCACGCGACAATCCTTAGTATCCCGCTCCTCTAAAAGCTATAATTTGTAGCATTCACAAGTGCGAATAGCGCCGAACATATTGATTATATTGCTATTATGTCCCGGTCAGTACACACAGTTCAGCAGGCCGATCACTCAAGGTAAGCCACACATGGCCACTCCACACCCCAAGCCCGTTGCGCTTTATCCCGCAGCCTCTGAGCTTAAATCTTTAGATTTCGCTCTATACCGCGATCTAAAGGAATTCTTGGACTCTGGTGACACTTGGTGGAAAACACATTGGCTTTGGGGATGCGAGTTTCTTAGCTATGTTGGGCGTAACAAGTCGGAACACACGTTTACCCGTTTTCGCAATGAAACGGAGCGGTTCTTACTGTGGGTCTTCCTGTTCAAGTCCAAACCTATGGAGCAGCTACGCAAAGCCGATATCCTTGAGTACGCAGACTTTTGCTGGCAACCACCGGTGTCTTGGATATGTACCGCGAATCACGAAAAGTTTGTATTTCACAACGGATGCTATACGCAAAACCCATTGTGGGCTCCGTTTAAACTCCAGCTTCCGAAGAAAACGGCAACGAATCAAGTCGTCGATAAAAAGAAGTACAGGCCTTCACAGCAAACGCTCGCAGCGATGTTTACTGCAGTCATTGCTTTTTACAAGCACTTGATGAACGAAGAATACATTTATGGCAATCCAGCTCAGGTAGCTAAGCGTGATTGCCGTCATTTTGTAAAAGATGCACAGGTTAAAGAAGTCCGGCGCCTGTCTGCATCCCAGTGGCAAACGGTATTTAATGTGGCACTGGAGTTAGCCAATCAGGATAGGCTTTACGAGCGCAGCTTATTTGTTATTACAGCACTTAAGACACTGTTTTTACGCATCTCGGAACTCTCTGAGCGCCCAAGCTGGACGCCAGTCATGAGCCATTTCTGGCAAGACTCCGACGGCAATTGGTGGCTCAAAACCTTCGGAAAAGGTCGTAAACTAAGGGATATAACTGTTCCCAATAGTTTCATTGACTACCTAAAACGGTATCGGCAGTTTCGTGGTTTAAGCCCTCTACCCTCCCAAGGCGAAAATTACCCCATCGTTGAAAAAATTCGTGGGCAAGGAGGGATGACTTCTCGGCAACTTACTCGAATAGTCCAAGAAATTTTCGATGCAGCCTACTACCATATGAAACAGATTGAAGGCGAAGATAAAGCCCGACAACTGAAAGAAGCTTCATCGCATTGGCTGAGACATACCGGTGCCAGTATGGAAGTTGAACGAGGGCGTGCCCTGAAGGACCTGTCTGAAGACTTGGGACATTCTAGTATGGCGACTACCGATACCGTCTATGTTCAAACCGAAAACCGTGTGCGTGCCGCAAGCGGGAAAAACAGGAAGGTGAATTAGCAATTGGGGTTTACCAAGATCATGCGGCAAATAGTGCCATTTTGCCGGCGATAGCTCTTAACGACCAGTGTAGGGCATAATCCTGGGCTTCATCGGCCCATCTGAGGTCTTTAGGTGCTCAGCTCTGGCCGAGCTGGCAATGAAGTAGCGCTTAAGTTGCGTAGAGTCTTCAGCCGGGCAGCGGCCTGTTAAACCAAAATAGCCTTTAAAATCAAAGGCTTTTATTTGTTCTTACTCTTGTGCAGCACTCATCGCCAAACGTCGATTGATTGGCGGGCCTACCAAACCAAAGACTGTTATTGACTCCAGAATGAAGTAGATTGGCAATGCTCCGCAACGCTTCTACCTAATCTTGTACGTTGAATAGGCTAGGACCAAATTGCTTTCCAATAAAAAATTTGCCAGTATCGATTGATTTCCATCCCTAGAGATCTCTAACTGAATAGAATCATTGAATGGCGCCACTCCCAAATGCATAAAGAAGACCTGAAACTGGTAAAAAGGTTACTCAATGGTGATCAGAGGGCCTTTAATCAGTTCTATGAGACCTATTTCCCTCGTATTTTTCGGTTTTGCAAACTGAGGGTGGACGGCGATGAACACTGTAAGGATGTGGTCCAACAAAGTTTGACTGCCGCTTTACGGGCTATAGAAGGCTATCGTGGCGAGGCATCTTTGCACACTTGGTTGTGCCAAATCAGTCGGAATGAGATATCCAAGTGGTACAAAAAAGTGGGCGTAAAGCAAGAAGTCACTTTGAGCATGGATACAAACCCTGAGTTGCTCGCGGCCATTGAAAGTGTGACGGGTGACATTGGCGGTGCACAATTTGACGAAATATTTGATATTAGAGAATTGGTTGTGACTTCTTTAGATCAATTACCTCCCAACTACACCCAGGTTTTGGACCTGAAGTATATTCAGGGCTTGTCGGTTGAGGATATGGCACATCAACTGGGTACGACTGCTATTGCGGTACAGTCTTTATTGGCACGAGCGCGCAAAGCATTCAAATTGGTGTTCAGCGACCTCCATAAACAAGCGATGGCGGGGTAAATAAACATGAATGAACAGGATATTGAAAAATTACTCAAGGCCGCAGGCCCTCTCGTAAAATCCGATGAGAATATGATGAATGATATTAGAAGTGAGGTTGAAAATACTTGGTTAGAGGTGGTAGCTAAGCGCAAAGCTCGCCGATACTGGGTTTACTCTGGGTCAATGGCGGCGTCGATTGTCGCCCTTACAATGTTGGTCTTGAGTCTCCAAATATCGATATTTGATGACAAAGCGAGTATCAATGGTGCTCAAATTGCACAAGTCGTCATGTTCGATGGCAGCGGTACGATTAACGATAGCGGACTCCATCATGGTAGAACTTTAGTCAGTGGTGATCATATTCAGACAGAAAGTGGTCATTTAACCATCCAATTATATGATCAAACCTTAGTCGTCTTGTCAGCCAATACGGATTTAACTTTGTCTAATCACAATACTCTTCAGCTTACGGCAGGTAAAATCTATTTGGACTCTCCAGATATAAATACCTCTGTAACGGTGATTACGCCTTGGGGTAACGTTCGTGACATTGGAACCCAATACGAAGTGGCGGTTTCTGCAAATGAATTACAGCTGGCAATGCGCTCCGGAAAGGTGGTGATGGAGCTAGATGATAAGACATTGTATGCCAGCGTATTTGAGGGGTTAGGTGACGTCGTTTCAGTGGATACAAACAATGATATTCAAAAAAGTACGATGTCACCATCCGACCCTTATTGGTCATGGACCCACAAAGCGCTGAGTGATTTTGATGTTAATAATCAGTCCGTTTTCGAGGTGCTAGAATGGGTCCATCGAGTGACGGGTAAAAATATTGTTTTTGCGACGGACGATGTCCAACGACTGGCACACGAGACAACACTAGCGGGTGGAAAGCTGTCACCGGCTCATGTGGAAAATAGCTTACCCATGCTGCTCGGTTCTACATTATTATCTGCTAAGATTATGAAGGAAGACATTATCATTCAGGCTAGATGAAAAAGAATAGTCAATGCCAACTATTAACCGCTTAAGTGCCCTTTTAGCCGCAGTGGTATGGACCGTCAGTACTATTGCCTTTGCTCAAGATAATAATACGGATGACAAGCCGCATGAGTCAGCTTTTTCGAAACTGTCCCAGTTAGACTTTTCCAATAGGTCGCTGATTGGGATTTTATGGTTCTATGAACAGGCTGGGTACAACATCATATACAGTGATCGATTAATTGATCCGAATATGACCACGCGCAACAATGTGCCTCATGGCGACCCTATTCAGAGGTTGGCCAGCTTACTCGATAACTATTATCTCATGTTGGTTAAAGACGAATATGCCAATAGTTGGTATGTCAGTGCAGGCCAGAATTATGAGCAAGCATTAGTTCTACATATTATTGATAATAAGACGGGCAATGCGTTGGCAGGTGTAGAAGCTATTTTTCAAGACGAAAAAATAGCAACAAGTGATGACCGCGGTGTTATCAGCATTCCGTTAACGCGGGCAGACATTCCTATTCTATTAAGAAAACCACAATTTGACCCACTATCAATAGTGCCTTCAAATGTTGCCAATGAAGATACGTTAGTCATGGAGTCGACCGAAGGTATTTTTGAGCAAGTACTTGTTACTGCCAGTCAATACCATATGACACCTTCCGGGAATGCTTCGAATGTAGAAATACCCGCGTATAAACTAGATGGGTTTCCCCTTCGCGGAGGTGATGTCACGCAGGTTTTAAATGTATTACCCGGTACCGCAAGTAGTGGAGTGTCGGCGATACCCAACATCCGAGGTGGTGCCAAAAACGAGCTGTTAATCGTTTTTGATGGTGTAGAGCTCATAAATCCTTTCCACCTCAAAGATTTTTACGGTTTGGTGTCAGCGCTAAGTTCTGACATTGTTGAGACGGTGAATATTTATACGGGAGGGTATCCGGCAAATTACGGTTCGAAAATGAGTGGCGTAATGGATATTGCGCCTACGGAGAACTATACCGACCAAAGCAATACATTGGAATGGAATGCCTTCACGACGTCGTTAAAGATTGCAAGTGAGTATGAGCCTGAGAACATTAAGGGGTTGCTCAGCCTACGAAGAGGAAATGTAGATGATATACTGGATCAAGTAAATGAAGATATCGGTTCTCCCAAGTTCAACGATGCGTATGCAAAAGTATCTTGGCAACCCTTTGAAGATTTAGAAGTAACCGCATCTATTCTGACATTGGAAGACGATGTGAAGCTGAAAGATAGCGACGATTTTGGCAACACTGAGAACGCGCAATCCCGTTACATCAGTCATTATGGGTGGTTAAAACTTAAATTCAATCACGGTAATTATTTCGATACCGAATGGTTGGTTTCACTAGCCGATGTTTTGAACCAAAGAAGGGGTGAGACAACCTATAATGGAGATGCGAATGGCAGTAATGGTGTTTTACTCGATAAGCGCAATTATGAGATATTGCATATCAGCCACGAAGGGTATTGGGATCCGAATGGTTTATATAGTCTTGAATACGGATTTGGGTTTGAGCAAAAAGATGGCGATTACAATTATCAATCCCAAGCTGAATTGAGCTTATTGGCGAACTTACTTGGGAGCAATCGTTATATACAAAGTCGATTAGATGAAGAGTTTGATGCTATCGAGACATACGCTTACCTCAATTACCTGTATGAGCCGCTGCAATCATTGAAGTTCATCGTGGGCTACCGGTTTGATAGACAGAATTTAACCGAGCAAGATAAATACCAGTATAGCCCTAGATTAGCAGCGATATACCATTGGGGGCCTGCGCTTACTGTAAAGTTTAGCGCTGGTCGATACTATCAAGCACCCGATATAGATGAGCTAACCATTAAAGGTAATGACGGCTATTTTGAGTCACCTCAGAAGTCAGAGCATTATATCGTTGGACTTGAGTACCTTCTTACTTCCGCGTTGAGCATGACAGCTGAAGTGTACCGAAAAAGTGTATTGTCTCCAAAATCACGGTACGAAAACCTGTTTAACCCTTACAGCCTATTGCCGGATATCTCGTCTGATCGCGTTGCAGTGACTCCAGAAAAGGCCAAAGCTACCGGATTAGAGTTTAAAATCAACTACTCGCCCTTTCCACAATTGACATCCGAATTGTCATATTCCCTAAGCACAGTAAGCGACATAATAAACGGTCAAGAATATTATCGACACTGGAATCAGCTTCATGCTTTACAGCTGAGTATGGATTGGCGTTCAAATTTGTGGGCTGTGACAGCATTCATAAATTGGCATGATGGTTGGCGGACAACCCGTCTGCCCAATACTGTCCCCAATCTAACTGATCAAATTGAGTATAGACGCAATGATACGGCACTACCCTCCTTTCTAACGTTGAACGTCAAAGCCAGTTATACTTGGTTGCTCTCAAACAGTGATTTGCAGGTATATCTGGATATCAGTAATGTCACTAATCGCAAGAATATCGGTTATTACAAAGTCGTTTCCACCGAAAACGAGTTTGACCAAGGTTTTTCGCTCAGCAAGCAGCAAGAAGCTCTATTACCTATTCTACCCTCTGTAGGCATTCGGTGGACATTCTAGTCGTTTGTAGCTGTTAGCGTATCCAGCTTGGCTTACCTCTCGCCTCAAAAAAAATTTGCAGCCGCGATTGATTTCTTATCTAAACTAGCTCTAACGCTATATCAAGCTAACGTTCGAGCAATTCACATGCATCATTATAGAAATTTTTTGGGTTGGTTTCAGACTGGGTTGTTACGCATTCGTGCTAAAAAAGCAACAATATATAGAAAACAGTACGTTCGCTCAGAATGGGTAATATTGGCTATTAGCATCGCAATCGCCACGATATATAACCAAACGTTATGGGTAAAGCTCATTGAGCGCATAGATGTTATAAGTGTTAAAAGTGTTGTATTTAGTCTGTCATTACTGCTTCTGCATGTGGGCTTGCTAGTACTCCTTTTCAGCCCATTTAATCGGCGCTATTTTCTCAAGCCATTCGCGATATTAATAGTAAGTGTTTCCGCTTTAATTGCGTACTTTAATGGCTTGGGCATTGTTATCGACAAAAGTATGCTAATCAACATGCTGGAAACCGATACTAAAGAAGCCTTTGAGCTACTAAGTGCTCAATTGCTATTCAAATGTTTCTTGTTCAGTGTTATACCAAGCGTGGTGATTTACAACTTTCCGATAAGTTACCCAAAGCGAAAGGTGGGTCAACTTTGGAGCTGGAGCATTGCAGGAGTTCTCATTGTAATCTCCGGTGGCCT
This sequence comes from Cellvibrionaceae bacterium, assembly GCA_050300015.1. Lineage (GTDB taxonomy): Bacteria > Pseudomonadota > Gammaproteobacteria > Pseudomonadales > Cellvibrionaceae > CAYZQH01. Next base: position 80,553 of record JBNKWZ010000015.1, read on the forward strand.
TGTGTACGCAAATTATCAATATACGACATTTTTTGGACGTGAAAATAATGATCTCTCGAACTATCTGAATCCTACATTTTCTATGGCTGCTGCTGTTAGGTTAGGCAAAGATCAACTTCAAAAGCAAGACGAATTTACGTGGATTGGCAATGATGCGAAACAAATAAAACATTCGCCCCAAAGGACCGTTGGCATATTTGTGGTGGGTGAAACAGCCCGAGCAGATCATTTTGGTATTAATGGCTACAAAAAAAATACTACGCCTAACCTCTCAGAGATCAACAACCTTCACAATTTTAAGGATGTGACTTCATGCGGCACGTCCACAGCTTTCTCTGTTCCTTGCATGTTTTCATTTCTTTCCGTTGATGAGTACACACCCCGAAAGGCCAAGAGCCAGTCCAATGTGCTCGATGTACTGCAAAAGGCGGGTGTAAAAACCATATGGAGAGATAATAATTCAGATTGTAAAGGTGTTTGCTCAAGAATAGAAACACAGAATTTTAGACGAAGAATCGATATAACGTCGACATATTACCATGATGGAACCTATGTGGATGAAATTTTAATTTCAGAACTCGATCAGTTAATCGACAACAACCCAGGAGACTTACTGATTGTGTTGCACCAACTGGGTAGTCACGGTCCAGCATACCACAGACGCTACCCCGAAAAATTCAAAAAATTTACCCCAACATGTGAGTCCGATTCACCTCAAAATTGCACTATAGAGCAAGTACAAAACAGCTATGACAACACCATTTTGTACACGGACTATGTGGTTGGGAAAGCGATTAAATATCTCCAGTCCAATAAGGATAAATATCAGTCCTTTTTACTCTATGCTTCCGACCACGGTGAATCTCTAGGTGAATCTGGCATTTATTTGCATGGTTTACCTAGAAATATAGCGCCAAGGGACCAGCGGCACATACCTATGGTTTTGTGGTTGTCGAATAACAACAGGCTTGATACGGGTAGTGTAAATGAAAACCTTTCTAGGTGTGAAACCCAGACATTAAATCATGATGTGTTATCTCATACTTTACTATCGATGTTTGAAGTGACTTCGGCTGTTTATGATGATGCATTGAGTTTGGTTGGTAAGTCATGTACGACAAACGTTGCGAAGAGCCGTTAGACGCATGCAAATCAATGTTATTTTGTTTGTGGTTGTAATGGCGCTAAGTGCTCACTTGTGGGCCGGGCCCGAAAATACAGAGATCGTTATTAGGTCCATTTCCATCGACAATCAAAATATATTTGACATGAACGACTCAAAAGAAAATTCTGGGTTGTATCGAGCAGCCAACTATCTACATTTTAAAACCAGAAAATCAGTTATTTTAAAAAATATTCTATTTTCAGTGGGCGATGCATACAGCTCGAAAATAATCGAAGAATCAGAGAGAATTCTTCGCGGTAACCGATATTTAAGGGCGGCTGTTATCACTGCCAAAGTAGCAGATAGCAATGTTGATATTTATATCACTACAAAAGATACGTGGTCGACTAAGCCATCACTATCCTATGACAGGAAAGCAGATGCCACAAAAACAAAAATATCACTCGAAGAGGATAACCTCTTAGGTTATGGCATACATTCTGGCATCGAGCTCATCGACGACCCAGAAAGAAGTAAAGTTCGACTAAAAATTTATAACAAAAACGTACTATCAACACGATATAATCTAAACCTAATGTATTCCAGCAACAGTGACGGCGACCAAAAATCCTTAAGTTTTGAGCGGCCATTCTATCAGCTGAACTCTACGCATGCTCAAGGTTTTTATTATGATGATCTGGTACAAATTGATTCTCTTTATGACCGCAATGGAAAAATCTATTCTTATAGGGTTGACCGGCAAGACCTAGACATATACAAAGGCTGGTCGTCTGGCTCAGGTGGGAAATATATTGTGCGCCATAAGGTAGGATTTCACTCCAATACAGAGACGTTTACGCCCACTCCCACTGCGGAATGGCAAGCTCAGCCGACTACGGAAATACTTCCGTCAGTTTACCCTGAAAATATTCAAAAATTGCCCGAGAACCGATATAAGCGCTATCCTTACTATGCAATTGAATTGATTGAAGATAATTTCATAAAAACTTATAATTTTGAACAAATTGGTCGGACCGAAGATAGGCATGTTGGGTTGGGTTCAGAGTTAACATTGGGTTACGCAGGCGATGTATTTGACTCCAAAAATAGCAATTTTATAGCGGGGCTAACACTGAGCGACAGCTATTTATTTACTGGTAAGAGCTCTTTGAATGTCAATCTTAAGCTTGATTTTCAGTTTGACTCTTCCGTTATTAACAATATTTATCTAGATACAAAAGTACAATATTTTTTCCAATTTACTTCAAATTGGCAAACCTATTTTGATTATGAGTATAGAATAATACATGATTTGGACTATCGAAAACAGCTTTATTTAGGCGGCTCCTCGGGGCTTAGGGGTTACCCTGAGCATTTCGTAAGCGGTACAAAAATCTCTAAGTTTACGTTAGAAGAGCGATATTTTTCAAACCTAAACCCTTGGCGCATCTGGAATATTGGCGCCGCAGTATTTTTTGATTCTGGTATGGCGAAAGGAGATTTTGATTTGGATAGACAGCCCAATCGTATATATAGTGACGTAGGTGCAGGGCTTAGAATTGCCAACAATCGTTCTTCCCTAGGAAGCATCATCCATCTAGATGTGGCATTTCCTTTAAATGCTCCTGAGGAAATCGGATCCTATCAGATATCATTGACGGCAAAAAAGACATTTTAATATTGGTGAACGAATTTATGAAAGCACTGGCAACTTCTATGCGTATATGTTTGGCGCAAATTGCAATATTCAGTATAGCGTGTCTGTTTTTATGGAGTGTGAGTAGGTTTATTTATATTTCATTTTTATATCATGAACGCATACTCTCTATGAGCATGGATAGTTTTATTTTACTTCAGGGAATACGGTTTGATATCGTCACTATAGGCTATATAATCGCTATCCCGATGTTGTTGGCGCTGATGCTTTCTCCTTTCAAGAAACCTTGGCATTATTTTCAGCGATTGCTCACGTGGTATTTTTGCAGCGTGTTCGCGGTAGTCGTTTTTCTCGAATTATCGACGCCATCATTTATTGATCAGTTCGACATCCGCCCAAATATTCTCTTTGTTGAGTATCTAAAATATCCCAAGGAAGTAATATCCACGCTGCTTGGCGCCTACAGTGTTGATTTAATGGCCGCCTGTATGATTGTACCTTCTGCAACTCTGGGTGTGTGGGCAGTTTTACGAAGGTCTCGAAGCACGAACGCGTCCAGCATAAAAGGTAACCTCATTTTAGCGCCTATCTGTATAGTCGTTACATTTATCGGTATCCGTTCGACATTCGATCACCGTCCTGTCAACCCAAGCGTGGTTGCTGCAACCCCGGATTTAATGGTCAATAGTCTCGCTTTGAACTCAACCTACTCAGTACTCTACGCAGTGTACGCGGGTGTTGAAGATGAAAAGGGACGCGTTAAATATGGAAAAATGGCAGCGGATGAAGCAGTATCCATTGTAAAGAATCATATTAATGTTCCCAGTGACCAGTTTGTTTCGGAAGCTTATCCTACATTACATATCCAAAAGCCACTTAGAAATACCAAAAGACCGCCGAACCTCGTAATTCTGTTAGAAGAAAGTCTTGGTGCAGAATTTGTGGGATCTCTCGGCGGGCTACCCTTAACCCCCAATCTAGACAACTTAAAATCGGAAGGCCTATGGTTTGAGAATATGTATGCTACAGGAACGCGTTCCGTGCGTGGCATAGAGGCGGTTGTAACGGGCTTTCCTCCTACGCCTGCTCGCAGTGTCGTAAAACTGCAGAAGTCTCAAAAGTCTTTTTTCACAATTGCGCAGCTGCTAGGCAATCTTGGCTATGATACAAGCTTTATTTACGGTGGCGCGGCGCATTTTGATAACATGCGAAGCTTCTTCGTCGGCAACGGCTTCAATACTATTATCGAAGAAAAGGATTACGTTAATCCGAGTTTTAGGGGGTCTTGGGGTGTATCGGATGAAGATTTGTTCGAAAGGGCTCACGCTACATTTGATAGTTACAACGGGACACCGTTTTTTAGCTTAGTATTCAGCTCCTCGAATCATAGCCCTTTTGAATACCCTGAGGGGAAAATCGATCGCTATGATAATGACGTTCATACGGTAAACAACGCGGTGAAATATGCAGACTATGCATTGGGTCACTTTTTTAAATTGGCCAAACAGTCTAAGTATTGGGATAACACGATATTTGTTGTTGTAGCAGATCACAATTCCCGAGTATATGGCGACGATCTGGTTCCTATTGAACGATTTCATATTCCCTGTCTTATTATAGGTGCGGGTGTCGAACCTCAGCAGTACGCGCGTATTGCCAGCCAAATTGACTTAGTTCCTACTTTGCTTTCATTGATGGGGATATCGTCTGTGCACCCTACCGTGGGTGTTGATCTTTTGGACCCAAAACTGGCCAACTCTCCTGGTCGCGCGATTATGCAGTTTCATCAAACACAAGCTTATAGATTGGGGGATGAGGTAGTTGTTTTACAACCACACCAGTCACCGCAAAGTTTTTATTACAAAGACCGTAGTTTGGTACCTGCGGAAGTGTTAAATACAAAGCTTGTAGCCACTGCATTGGCTTATTCCACATTTGGTTCCTATGCCTACAATCATCAGCTGTATCAGTTACCTCCCCAATTTATGACGGGTTCGATGCCTAAGTAAGGTGAAATTTATCAATTTTGGATGGGATCGTATTCAATATACTAAGGCGAAACGTATCGCTCTACAAAGGGAATGAGGCACTCGAGGAGCCTCCGACCAAGTACAAACGGCTTCTGACTAGCAGAGCGTTCCCGAGGTTGAGGCCGTGTTGTACCGATTTGTATGAATTGAACAAGGGCTGCTGACGTGTTACCCGTCAAAGCCTCTGCCCTTGTGCCACCCCAAAAAACCGTCTAAAGCTTCTAGAAAGAATAGCGAGTCTGAAGATTTGGACCAAATTCCCTAGAGCGCCGTAGGCGCCCTCTCCCTTATTCGCGCTGGGACAGCGCCACTTCCTTGTCGTTGATCGCTACACAGTGCACGAATGCACGCGTTGAGTTGCTTACCGATGGTTCTGCCCTTCCAACATGTCGAGGACATGGAATTTAATATAGCGCTCCCAGTGAGTATTCATGAGCTATTATAAAGAGTAAACCCATTTTAATATAACCACATTAGATTAAGCGTGACTTGAATATTCCAAAGGAATATATATTGTAAGGGATGGGATTATTGGTTGTCTTACCGGATAGGATATGAGTAAACGGTACAATTTAGCATTTACCATTGCATACAGTGTTTTGTCAGTTTGCCTTGTGACGACTGCCCTGTGGTATATCATCGAGCCGAAAAGATCACTTCAACTTTTGCCAAGCCGCGATGCCGCAATTCACCTATACGCAGACTCAATTGAGCCAAGTGGTTCCAGTCAGTTTAAATGGCTGGACCGGAGCTCTGTGACATATGAATGCGATATTGGTTATGGCATTGAGTACCCCTATTGTGGCCTGGTGATTAAGTTTAAAAAACCCAATACGACAAATATGGAGGCCCCTGATGAATTTGACTACCAGCAGGCATGGAGTTACAGCCTTCTTGATTACGACACCATAGAGCTGTCTTTGGAGTATGAGGGGGATTCACCTCGTCTTAATTTCTTTTTACGAACGGGTCACCCATTACCCAAAAACTTTGCAGAATACGAAAAGAAAACCTACCTATACGTGCCATTTTCGTCTGACCGAAATCAGGTGAAGGTATCGATCGCAGATTTGACCCCTCCAAGTTGGTGGGTTGAGAAAATGGCTCTCGACCCAGACCCAGAGCATATTGATATTGATCTCAGTCACGTATTTGAAATTGGGCTGGATTTACCGCCAAAGCCCTCGAGCGGGGCTCATACATTTCAATTGAAACGGGTGGTAGCTTCAAAACTCTATATCCCCAGCGTGCTGGTTCAATCTGCACTATTGATTCTGATTTCTCTGATGGCAATCACCGGGGTATTGCATTTACTGCTAAAACGCACTGTCAATAAAATTGATAAGGAAAATCAAAGTTTGCGAGAAAAAGTCAACGCAGACCCGCTCACTCAGTGCCTGAATCGCACGGGGTTGGATACCATCGTGACACGAATATTCCCATTACTCAAAGAGGCGAAAATGTATGTCATCGTCCTGGATATTGATCACTTTAAGAATATTAATGACACCTATGGCCATGCTGTCGGAGACGAAATTCTAAAGCAAACCGCCGAAAGTTTGACCGACCAATTGCGCAAAGAGGATGTTTTGGGGCGTTGGGGGGGGGAAGAGTTTGTAATCATCACTCGGCTTGAAGATGATCACATAGACGCCTTTATCTCTCGCCTGATGCAATCGCTTACCTCCATTACTTTTGACAAAGCCCCCCACGATTTTCAGGTGACGATGAGTGTCGGCGTGTCAGAGGTGCGCATTAGAGAGCCCTTCAAAGAGGCCTTTGAGCGCGCAGATGAAGCCATGTATGTTGCCAAAACATCAGGCCGCAATGCGTGGAGGATGGGTTAAGCCCCGCCTCAGTCGATACTTGGGCCGCAGTTATTTAAGCCGCCGGCAGTAGCGATCAAGACTTGGGCGACCACTTGACAACTGTCTAAAACACCTTTGTTTAACTCCGCAAGTGTGACGCATGTCACGTGAATTGGGTGATCTGCCAATATCGTGACCTGTTCGTTTTTAGCTAAAAGCTCGACGTCATATGATTCGCGTATTTGGACGCTGGAGCCGGTCAAAAGATGGGCGATTCCAACGGGTCAACTGAGCAGCAAAGCAAGTCCGCTTAAATGCTCGGCTGGTTACTATTCGGTTGGCAGCGTCTTGTTCTCAGTATTGGTGACGAGTGATTCAATGAATCCAATGAAAGCCATCTTGTTCAACATCCACGATCTGGTATTGGTCTTTGTACTAGGCCTTTGCGGGCTTTTGGCTTTGCTATCCGCTCATAACGGAAGAGTAAACCTACCCTCTAGAAATTTTCTTACGGCGTTTTTCGTGTTAAACGCCATGATTGCTCTAGATACCTTGTTGTTCTGGGGGGATGGCGTCAAGTATGCCGCGTTTGAATTGTCGCCTTGGTTACTGACCTTGTTCAGTTTTGCTGCGTTCGCCTTTGGTCCCATTCTTTACTGGGTCATTCGTGCTGAGTCGAAGGGTATTGCGCGTTGCCATTGGACCCTAGGTTTACACTTAATACCCGCCCTACTCACCCCATTCTATCTATACTGGGCGTGTTACCAATTCCCAGTGGATACTCAGCGAGAGCTCATACTGAACCTCGGAGTGTACAGTATCCCAGAGGCACACTTTTCGTCATTTATGACGCTTAAAAAACTGTCTCCGGTCGTCTATGGTATTTTGAGCGTTGTGGTGCTGTGTCAGAACTCCAAATACCTTCGTCACAATTTGTGGGACTTCCGCCATTTATTGTATTTAACTGTGGGTTTTACCCTATTACGCCTGTGGATTTTGGTGACCCACTGGTGTGGGCAGTGGCTACACAGTGTTTCAGTTGATGGAATGGGTATTTTAAGTAATTACATGACCTTAGCGCTTCTGGCTGGGGTCGTCTTATTTTGCTTCACTGCTCGCAACAAAACACCCGTAAACACCCAAACGAATATTCAGCGCAATATCAACAATAATAAAAATGATGGGTGGTCGCCTGAAATACAGGCTGAACAACCGGCCTCATCATCTGAGACACCAACTCAAAAAGCGCTTTCATTGCGCATTCAAGCATTAATACAAAATGAAAAGCCTTATTTAAATACGAGGTTAAATCTAAGTCGCTTCGCCGAGGGGTTGGGTGAGTCGCCTAGGCTGGTTTCAACGACAATCAACCGTGAATTCCATCACAATTTTCAGGAGTTTATTAATGGCCACCGCTTGAACCATGCTAAAAACTTATTGTGTGATGTGAACCACCTAGATCTACCTATCATCGAAATAGCTCAGCGTTCGGGGTTCAACAGTAAGGCAACATTTAACCGACTATTCAAACATTCAGAGGGTATGTCACCCACTGAGTATCGGGATAGAACGTTATCTTTATCGGGCGGCCACTTTTCGCACGGATGAATACCCTAAAGGTTACGTTGTAACCATTATCTTTTGAATAGCTCCTCCGAATGAGCGTTTTTGTCTATTCAAACCATCACACTTGTTGCTTATTGACTATCCGTGCACTTTCAGTTGTATTGGCTTCGGCACACTCAATTGTATGATAAATAAATGCAGTGTTCGGTGAGGTGGTTCCAACATAGCTCGAGGCCTGCTTGAGCTAGACAATACTGCGTCTCAATTTGCTCGATTCATACATTGAGCCTTTACCTACTGTGAGTTTCAGCACAAGCTAACGCTTTTGGGCCGAGGGATACCCTTGGGCTTGTTGCGCCGGGGTTACTTGTTGCGTTATAACCCGAGGCAATGCCGAGAATGAATTGTTGGAGCACCTATGTTTCTATTAAAAAAAATATTTCTACTACTAAAGCAGACTCTGAACGGGACTTCGTCACTGGTTAAGGTGAATAAGCGCATCATAAATTGGGGGCTGGTTTTTTTTGCCGTACTGTTGGGGTTTTCTAGCACATCCGCTTTAGCCAAGCCCTATAAGGGTGCAGAGATTTTTACGCATGAAGATCGACTCCACGGGAAGTATGTGATTCGCATGCGCGCGGCCAAAGCCAGTGGTGTAATCTCCAATTTCTTCTTATGGAAAGATGACTCCGAGCTAGATAACGTCTTCTGGGAAGAAGTCGATATTGAAATATTCGGTCAAAATAACGCCACCTCTTGGCAGAGTAATATCATCACGGGCTTGGGCGACAAGGCCCATTCCGAGCAGGTACACAATCAGCAGAGTTCATTTGGCGACAGCTACCATACTTTTACCTTAGAGTGGTGGCCCGATAAGGTTGTATGGTTGGTGGACGGCAATGTGATTCGAACCACCGAAGGTGGTCAAGCCCGTGATTTAATGAATCCGGCTCAATTGCGCCTCAACTTCTGGAACCCAGACGTTGTCGATTGGGTGGGGCAATGGAACGATAACGTACTTCCTCTTTATATGTATGTGAATTGGGTGGAATATCACAGGTGGGACGGGCAAGGCTTTCAGTTTGAGTGGCGTGATGACTTTAATTATTTTGATACCAACCGTTGGGGGAAAGCAGATTGGACCTTTGCTGAAAATCGCTCAGACTTCTCACCGTCAAACGCGGTCACCAACAATGGGTACCTTGTTCTAGCGCTAACGCGTGAAGGCCAAGAGGGTTATAACGGCAACCCCCCGATTGATAATGAAATGTCTTCAAGTAGCAGCTCTTCAAGCTCTTCGTCGTCTAGCAGCTCGTCTTCGAGTAGCTCCTCCTCCAGTAGCAGCTCAAGCAGTTCATCCTCTTCTAGCAGCAGCTCAAGCTCTTCTTCTAGCAGCAGTTCCAGTTCTTCCAGTAGCAGCTCATCTAGTTCAAGCTCATCATCCAGTAGTGGTTCTTCTGGTTCCAGTTCTGGCGGAACAAATGCGGGCGGATCGACATTATTCCATCTGCTGATTTTACTAGGCGCTACACTATTGGTTCGTCGCAAGGTAATAGTACACGGCTAGAGCTTAGGCCTTACTACAACAAAAGGCAGAGTGGTAAATGATAAACCCCAATCACTCTGCCTGTAGCCCCTTCTTCTCGTCTCTCGTCCCGCCAAATGCCGGCATCGATCAATTACATAGTGACGGACAACTCATCCAAATAGATGGTTTAGTCGCTTTGAGGGCAATTGGTACCGCTTAACCCTTGACTTGAGCCCTTCTCGATCACATCAAATGATATCGCTATCATCTCTTCCAGATACGAGCGGTGAGCGTGCTCGCAACGCGCGTGCATTTCTATAAAAGTAGACTGGTTCAAAGTAATTGTCTTACATAATGCGGGACAATCCGGCGAGTATCGATAAGAACCGTAGCAAAACACGGCATCAACTAACGTCAAATAACGATAAAAGAGTGAAATAGGCTCATGACTCTAAACAACACCAGCTTGCGTATTTTGTTTTTCACCATGATGTCTTCAGCAGCATTGAGTGGCTGTGGCGGCGATAAAACTGGCTCCAGCAGTTCATCAAGCTCCTCCACTTCCTCATCTAGCTCGAGTTCGAGCAGTTCGAGCAGTTCAACTTCATCATCTTCCTCGAGTAGTTCATCGAGCTCCAGCGGTATGCCAGTCCAAGGGGATTTGGTTGTCGCTGTGAATGCAGGTGGGCAAGCCATAACTGTTGACGGCGTGGCGTTTACCGCGGATCAGTTTTCTCGAGGAGGTTCGGCTAACTCAACTTCTGACCCCATTGCTGGAACAGAGGATGATGGCTTGTTTCAATCAGAGCGATACGGACAATACAGTTATGAAGTCCCTGTATCCTCGGCCACCTATGATGTTGAATTGTATTTTAATGAACTGTATCAAACCACTGCCGGTACGCGATCGTTTAGCGTCACCGTAGAAGGGCAAGAAGTCTTTAGTAATTTAGATTTGTTTGCCACCTCCGGTCATGACACGGCTTACAAACGCGTAATTCATAACGTAAGCGTGGATGACGGCAATCTAACCATCGCCTTAACGTCCTCAGTGGACAACGCCACGATCAGTGGTTTTGCCGTCTATTCTGACCAAGGTGTTTTGGAAGAACCCACCTACCCCATCGTTAGAGCCACTAACCCCAATATTTGGGCTGACGTACCTGATATGAGCATTATGCGCGTGGATGATACTTATTATATGAGTAGTACCACCATGCACTTGAGCCCAGGTGTCCCCATTATGAAATCCACAGATTTAAAAAATTGGGAGGTAGTCAATTATGCCTATCAAAAACTGGGGCCGAACAATAACGCCATGAACATGAACGGCTCCAATGCTTATAGCAAAGGCACTTGGGCGAGTTCTATTAGCTTCCGGGATGGAACCTTCTACGTTTCGTCATTTTCTTATACCACCAATAAAACCTACGTTTGGACTACCGATAATATCGAAGGGGGTAGTTGGACAGAGCATAAGCTTAAAGAAGCCAACGGCAACGAATCCGGGGTTTATCATGACTCATCGTTGTTTTTTGATGACGATGGCAAAGTTTATTTGGTACATGCTCCAGGCGGCAATATTTCTATCTTAGAACTAACGTCCGATGCAACTGCCATTAAAGCGGGTGCATCTGATCGAGTGGTCGCGGCCAATGCGCACACCGTTGCCCAAAATCCTTGGGGCGGTGGTCTTACGGCCGAAGGTACGCAAATGCAAAAGATTAATGGCTGGTACTACATCTCCAATATCTGCTGGCCGAGTGGCAAACCACGTACGCAAATTGTGCATCGTTCGCGCAATATTTATGGACCGTACGAAGGGCGCGTAGTACTCAGTGATGGTACAGCGCAAGGGCGTTTTGTCGACACGCCCTCTGGTGACTGGTTCTTGTATGCCTTCAGAGACAGTGGTGCTGTGGGCCGCGTACCCTACCTTGTCCCAATCACTTGGCAAAATGATTGGCCTACTGCCTCAGGTACACCTGATACATTATCATTTGACGTTGAAGACCGAGGCATGCAAGGCGTTGTGCATTCCGACGAGTTTGATGGCCCTGGGTTGGATATCGTCTGGCAGTGGAACCACAACCCAGATGACAACGCTTGGTCTCTCACTCAGCGCTCAGGTTATATGCGTATTACCAATAGCCGCACGGATTCCAATATTTTGGGCACCCGTAATACCCTAACGCAACGCATGTATGGGCCCACCAGTACCGGGATCGTCAAATTGGACACCTCTGGTATGAAAAGTGGTGATGTTGCTGGTATTTCCGCTTTTGGTGAGGAATATGGTTTAGTGGGTGTACGTGTGGCGAATGGCCAAAAATCTGTAGTGATGATCAACAACGATGCCAATAATAATCATCGTGAAATAGAAAGCATTTCACTCAATCAAGACGTTGTTTACCTACGCGTTCAAGGAGATTTTCGTAACAACGCGAATCGAGCCACGTTCGCCTACAGTATGGATGGCAACAGTTGGAATGCCATCGGCAATACCACACAAATGAGATTTGATTATCAGCAACACTTTATGGGTTATAAGTTTGGTTTGTTTAATTACGGTACGCAAAATACTGGCGGTTACGCAGACTTTGACTATTTCCACGTGAGCGAGTAAAACCTATCAAGGGCAAGCCAGCGCTTGCCCTTGATACGGTACAAGTATTGCCAGCACCTTTATAAACTAATAACAAGGGCCATTTAATGACGATGTTACGACAATCCAAGTACATTGTTTCAGGCATGATGCAGGTTAGCGTCACGGCGATTTTTTGTCTGTTGATTGGTTGCGGTGGCAATACCAACACTGGAAGCGCATCGTCAAGCAGCTCGTCTTCTAGCAATAGCTCATCTTCATCCTCTTCATCCAGCTCCTCATCCAGTTCAAGCGGTTTGGTTCATGCAACCTGTGGTAGTAGTAACCAAAATGCCTATCAGGCGAGCGCTCCATTGATTCCAAGCCGTATTGAAGCAGAAAACTTTGACATTGAAGGCTTTTCTGACACCAGTACTGCCAATGAGGGTGACCAGTACCGCGAGACTGAAGTGGATATCAAACGTATCGAAGATGGCTATGCCGTCGGTTGGATGTCAACCAATGAGTGGTTGGAATACACCCTAGATGTGGAGACTGAAGGTGACTATGATCTTTTTATTCGCTCCGGCGCCATAGACTACGGCCGCACGCTTTCCATTACGCAGTGTGGTGAAACTTTAATTGAGTCGTTTGACGTTCCAGTGGTAAGTGATTGGGGGCAATTTAAAACGTGGAAGGCTGGGACCATACACTTAGAACCAGGTATGCAAAAAATTCGTGTTACTGTTGGCAGCGAAAGTTTTATGGATTTTGATTGGCTGCACATCGGACCTTTCGATGGTACTATTGACCCCCCAAACCCTGCTGTTGTTGCGCCCACCTCCTTCCCAAACCCCATTATTCGTTACGATGCTCCGGACCCCACCAATGGGCCTGGTGATTATATCTTTACCGCTGATGGCGCTGGTATGGCTTGGAACAATAAGCTTTATTTATACACCACGCACGACGAACAATATGAAGGCGCGAATGGTTACCGTATGTTTGATTTTCGCTTGTGGTCCACTGTCGATATGGTCAATTGGGTAAATCACGGAGCAGTTGCGCGATATAGTGACTGGAGTTGGGCACGCGGCGATGAAAAAGCTGGCGATGCCAATGCTATGCAAACTGTTCACCGAAAGAATGCACAAGGTGAAGACAAATTTTATATTTATGTCCCTATCAATGGGGACCCAAGTGGCTGGGGGATAACTATCGGTGTGGGTGTATCCGATAACCCCGAAGGCCCTTTTACAGACCCGCGTGGAATGCCAATGATATTGCTCGCGGATACTGAAGGTGTTTGGCAAGCTGCCACCGGTGAAAAAGCTGATCACGGTTGGCGTAATCTCGACCCAACTGTATTTATCGATGATGATGGTCGAGCTTATATGTATTGGGGCAATAATTCGCTGTATTGGGTCGAGCTCGAAGAAGATATGATTCACTTAAAAGGTGAAACCTATACGCTCGATAACAACGGCATGATGCAAAATCGTAACACCCAGAATGTACAAGTACACGCCGTTACTACACTGCAAGATTTTGAAGAAGCTGCTTATTTGCATAAGCACGGCGATTGGTATTATTTAAGTTATTCCAAAGGTTTCCCTGAAAGTACTGCCTATGGCATGAGTCGTTCACCCGAAGGGCCATGGGAATATAAAGGGCATATATTGGATGCTGGCAGCATTCCGCAAGGCATTGGTACGGTCCACCACTCCATTTTTGAATTTAACGGCGCGCACTATATGTCTTACCACAATGCTGGCTTACCCACAGGAGGTGACTATCGTCGCTCCGTGTGTATCGACCGAATTTACTACAACACGGATGGCACCATAAAAAAATTGGTACCTACTACGCAGTAAGATCGAAAACAATGGCGCATAAAAGTCCAAATGAAGCTTTAGAATACTAAAAGGCAGAATGTTATCTTTGCGTATTGCTATTAACCTACCCATAAAATGCTGGTGGAAATATGTGAATTTCCTTGTGTTTTAGGGGCTTGCATTGGCCATTCCGGTCAATGACGGCACATCCTTGTACTGCATTAACCCGACATAAAAGGTTGCCGGGGCAATAGTTGCTCAGTTATTGAATGGCTGTGGCAATAAAACTGACGGCGCCGGTTTTACCAGTGCCTTCACGAGCGTCCACTCGTGCTCATTAAATAGCAATGTTCGTCTCGTAGCTCAAGCAGCTCTTTTGATGGTGTGATTCAAGCCACATGTCCGAGTAATACCGCTGACGCTGACATGCTCTCACCGGTAACGCCCCGAAGCGAGGGAGCTATATCAGTCCTACTCCGACACGGGACGTTTTTCGAGCTTTCGTTGAAGCGTTCGACGGTGCATTTTAAGTTGCCTTGCAGTGGCAGAAATATTGCCGTCATTGGCCAATAGAGCTTGTTGTATTTTTTCCCATTCCAGTCGTTTTAATGAAATGCTATCTAGCTCGATGGCAGTTGTGCCTGAGGTTTCACCAAAAGCTGAGAAGATGTCTTCAACGGTGGCAGGTTTTGCAAGATAATTGTGTGCGCCAAGTTTAATGGCCTGTACAGCCGTTGCGATGCTCGCGTAGCCTGTTAATAGTAATATTTTAAGGTTGGGATGTGCTTTTAGTAGCTTTGAAATAAGACTCAGTGAATTGCCATCGTCTAGCTTTAAATCCAGTAGTGCGTGGGAATAAGGTTTTAAATGAATGGCTGCTTTGGCCTCAGTGAGTGTTCTAAAATGATGCACGCAAACGCCTCTGCGCTTTAAGGCCCGTATGGTCATTTCAGCGAGCGGTTCATCATCTTCCACGTAGAACAGTTCGTTCATACTAATGCGCCCTACTTTCTATAGTGGGTAGTTGAATGACAATGCGAGTGCGGGGTGAAGGTTTCGTCAAATCGGGGTTTTCAAAACTTACTTCGCCGTTCAGTCGTTCAATAGTAGAGTTAGCCAATAAAAACCCTATTCCCATGCCAGATTTTGGTGAGTGCACAATAGCCTCTCCGAGTTGACTGAGCAGCTCTGGCTTAATACCTTCCCCATCGTCTTCAATGGTGATCTGCATGATCTCTTTAACCGATTTACAAGTCACTTTTACGGAGGTGCGAGCCGCATGAACCGCATTATCGATAAGGTTAATTAGAGCGTGCTTTAACAGTAGGCCACCAGGTAATCGTACATGACCATCACAATTTTCAGTTAATAATTGCGGCTGAGGGTTCGCGAGGGTCAGCTCAAAATGTTCTTTTATGTCTTGAATTAGATCTTGGAGCTCCAGCGCGTGCTTTGCATCATGCTCCACCAATGAAGATAGTTTTGCCAAAGTACGCTTACAACGATGAATTTGCGTTTTGATCATGGATGTACAGTGTGCGGTATCGATGTCCTGGTGTATATCCTCTATTTCTCCTACGCACATCGCAATGGTGGACAAAGGAGTACCCATCGAATGAACAGTGGATGCGGCCAACGTGCCTATGCCAATTAACTGCTCATTTTTCAAAATTTCTTCGCGAGCCAATGCGAGCGATTGATCTCGATGGCGCAATGCCAGTGTCAGCCGACTAATAAAAAAGCTGATTAGACAAGCGCTCCCCACAAAGTTTACCCACATTCCGATGAGGTGCGATCTAAAATCTGAAGTAAAGTGATCGAGGTGTTGATTGAAATCCACATACATTAAAGCAGAATAGGCCATGATGCTGGCGCCACAAAACATCCAAACAATGCGTTGCCTAAATAGACTGGCACCAATGGCAATAATGACAAGAAGGTAGTAAATAAATGGGTTCGTCGAACGTCCAATAAACCCAACGACTGCAAGTACTAATAATGTATCCCAAAGGAGTTGAAAGACCAGCACGCCATTGGAGATGGGGCGCCCGCGCCGGTAATGTCGCCAAATAACGAATGAATAAATGATACTCGTACCCAACGTCATCATGAGCACCATCAATGCACTGGGTTTCATTGAGCCCGGTTGCCCGCCAAGGAAGATAAACGTGCCCCCCAAAATCACGAAAACTCTTAGCGCTAACAATCGATGCAGTAGGACCTGTCTATCAATTGTGCTACTTACATTCTTCAAGTGAGTTACCCGTACCGTTTGATTTAAATAATTACGAGGCCAAATAGGCGCGCAGCCGCTTTTAGGGCAAGGTTCAGCCCAATGCACAAGTGCCCATACAAGCCCCGATATTCCACAAGGGAATCGATAGCGCTACCATACCCGAGCTTCTCGCAACGTGAAATATTTTTCATTAAAAACTAGCTTGCGGATTCCGTTCAAAGCAGCGTTTGTCGCCGTGAAGGTTACCCCTAACTTTGGCTGCTGTTTTAGACGGCCTTAAGCTCGGAGGCATTGGGCTCTGCACGCAAAAAAATGAGCTAAACGCCCATTTTACCCGTTTATAAAGTCTCTGGGGTAAAGTCACCCCACCTTGAAAAACGGCGCTTGTAACCTACGAAACTTAAAATGGAACGCCCACCGTCTTATTTTATGGGCGTAGGCCAACTGATATTGGTGTTATTTGCTGGGCATATTTCAGTATCGTCGAAAGCATGTAAACAGCTGTCAAAGCGCAAAGGTTCCTTCTCCTAGACCCTTGCCCTGAGAACAAAGTAGTCGATGCCTTCGCCACGCATTCAAAACCAGCCTTTTGGACTATTTAAGGTGAACAATAATACTGAGCTGCGTTACCAAGTGAGGACCGATAAACATTACCAACCCGCTTCGTCTTGCCTGCGAGTTGTTCTGGGTAATTGGATAAAGCACGCTGTCAATCGAACCACAATACTCATTGGATGATAAGCCTAACACTGAGGAATCTAAACAACAAAGATAACTGGTAGCGCAACCAAAGGTGTTTCTTACAAGCTCTATTATTCCAGCCAAGACTCCAGCTGATCAAGTGCGGTTAAGCTCGACGAAAACAGCCTTGCAATCTATCGAAAGTTTGACGTTCCAATCCCAATTGTTTGTGGTATTTCCGAATATTTTTCTAATAAATTGAAAAGCTTAGCGCTTTTGTTATATTTAAGGTCAAAACATGAAGCACGTCAGATTTTTCAAAAGACCTTCGCGCTAGCATTGCAAAAGTTATGACTTGGCGTGCGTGTAGTTCAAGTCGTTTCCTGCGGGGCGAAACAGCGGGTGTTGAAGGAATGTTTTTGTCTATCGCACTTTTGGCTGGCACATGCCGTCCACTGGACATGAGCTTAAACGCACTCTTTGTAGTCAACTAAAACTATAATCGGATTCGGTAAAATTCTATGCATACACGAATACTTGCGACGCTTTTAGTCATGGCATTAGCAGGATGCGGCGGGACTGATGACGGGAAATCCAGCAGCAGTAGCTCTTCCTCAAGTTCCGGGAGTGGTACATCTAGCTCTTCTAGTTCGTCTAGCTCTTCTAGCTCTTCCTCCTCAAGTAGTTCCGGCTCGGTTACGGGCTCGTTTGAACGCTGGAATTATATTTTGGGTATTAACGTAGGTGGTGATGCCTATGTGGCCGATAATGACCTAGCCTTCGAGGCGGACGCCTACTTTACCGGTGGGACGACTCAGGTCATTACCGATACCATCAATGGTACCGACCAGCAACCCATTTTCCAATCCGAACGTTGGGGCGATGTGACTTATGAGCTGCCCGTAGGCTCCGGGCACTTCCAAGTGGTACTGAAGTTTGCTGAATTGTATCAAGATGCCAGCAATGCTCGCGTGATCAATGTGGATGTGGAAGGCCAAAGCGCTGCACAAAACCTCGATTTGTTTGCGCAAGTTGGCAAATTCAGTGCACATGAAATCAAACTTTCCAGCGTGATGGTCAACGATGGATACTTGACCATCACCACCTCGGCCACGGTTGACAACGGCACTCTGTCCGGCATTGAGGTTTACGCCGATAAAGACAACCCTGCCGACTTCTCCGATAGCGCCATTGTAGATGGCGAAGGCATTTACAATTCCCAGTGTTCGCAGTGTCATGGCGAAAATGGTGATGGAAACGGCGTATTTCCGTCGCTTATTAAGTCTGACTGTGAAACCTGTGCATCTCCCCCAGTGTTAATCAACAAAATCATTGAAACCATGCCTCTCAATGGGTCTTGTACCGGAGATTGTGCCATTAACGTAGCGGGTTTCATCTTAGCCAACTTCAATGACGAGCCCGTTAACCCTGAAGACTGTAGGGTTAAATCGGCCCCCATTCGACGCCTAACACGCTTTGAATACAGTAATACCGTCAATGATTTGTTGGGTGATGACACCCGCCCCGGTAATTCTTTACCCAGTGAAGAAATTGGCAACGGTTTTGGTAACGATGCTATGTCTATGTCGGTATCGTCACTCTTGGCCGAGCAATACGGGAAGGTGGCCGAGGAAATCGCCCGCAGAACCGTGGATAACAATAACACTTGGCAACAACTGCACTCCTGCGTACAAAACGTGAATGGTTCCACTGAGGCCTCATGTGCCAACCAGATTATTGATCGTTTATTGCCTCGCGCTTTCCGTAGAACCGTTACCGATAGTGAATTCCAAGCTTACAAAAACCTTTACAACAATTTGGCAAGCTACAACGATTTTAAAACCAGCGTTGCAGGCGTGATCGAAGCGGTTTTGCAATCACCTGAATTCCTTTATAGGGCTGAGGTGGGCGAAATGGTGGATGGGCGACTGAAACCTACTGATTACGAGATGGCTTCACGCTTGTCTTATTTCTTCTGGGGATCTATGCCGGATGATACGCTGATGCAGGCGGCGGCCCAGGGTCGACTAACCTCCGCCCAAGACGTTCGAGCCCAAGCAGAGCGTATGCTTGAAGATCCTCGCGCGCGCAATATGATTCGTTATTTCTTCGACGCCTACTTACCCATCAGTGGCTTAAGCCACCTCGAACGTGACAGCGTAGAGTTCCCTACTTTTAACGCTTTGATCGGGAACTTAATGCATCAAGAGACACAAGAGTTCTTGGAGCACGTTATCTTCGATGGTGCTGGTGATTGGGGAACGGCATTGACCGCAGATTACACCTTTATGAATGAGACCTTGGCAAATTATTATGGTGTGAATGGTGTCTCCGGTGATCAATTCCGTCAGGTGCCCCTGGATACGAACCTACGCAAGGGCTTGTTGACCCAAGGCGGTATCATGGCAGGTACCACGCACTCAGGCAAAACCAACCCCGTGGTACGCGGTGCCTACGTGATGAAAAAGTTGCTGTGTGTTGCCATACCCCTACCCTCAGCTGACTTGTTGGCACAGATTAAACCGCCTGAACCAACTTCTGGGTTAACGGCGCGAGACCGTTATACCCAGCACTCACAAGACCCCGTTTGCCAGACCTGCCACAACAAGATGGACCCCGTTGGTTTGGTATTTGAGAACTATGATCCCATTGGGTTGTATCGTACCCATGAAAACGGCGTGCTCATTGATGCCCATGGCGAACTGCCCGGCGCGAGCATCCAGGTCAATGATGCGATTGGGTTAGTGGATGCCATTGCCGATGATCCCCGAACACACCAATGCTTTGCTTACAATTGGGCAAACTTTGCTTACGGTAAAACCATTGGCGCGAGTGAAAACTGTATAAAAGATACCATTACGATGAAGTTCAGTGAGTCCGGAAACAACATCAAAAATTTATTAGTGGAACTCACGCAAACGGATGCGTTTCTTTTCCTACCAGCTGACCATCGTCAATAAGGCACCCGAGGAGATAAAATGAAAAAGATTGATTTAAATCGACGCTCGGTGATCAAAGGTGCAGGTTCCATTGCCATTGCTTTGCCCTGGCTCGAAATCATGGCCCCGACCAAAGCCTATTCACAGACGTTTAATACAGCACAACGGTTAGTGACGGTTTACACCCCTGGTGGGACTGTTCGGGATAAATGGGCCAGTTCAGGCTCGGAAACCAACTTCAATTTTGGCCCGATTTTACAGCCGCTCAACGGCATTAAGAGCAAAGTCTTGATTCCTCATGGCTTTAATATGGCAAGCGCCAGGGGTGAGCAACACCAGGCCGGCATTATAGCTTTTTTGACCGGCACACCGCAGGACCCTGGCCGTAACAGCTATTCTGGTGGCCCTTCCATTGACCAAGTGGTCGCCAACGCCATTGGTAGTCAATCAGCTAAGAAGAGTCTGCAAATTGCCATTCGCTGGGCCACGGGCAAGTCACATGGGCTAATCCACCCAATTAATGCCATGAACTTTGAAGACAATGGCCGTTATAACCCCATCCCCCCTAGGGTTGATCCACAGGCGATTTGGAACGATTTATTTGGTACTTTGGATACTACCGATCCTGCTGCAGCGGCCTTGATTAACCGCAGAAAGTCCATTATTGACTTTGTGGGGGGGCGCTTCGATAGCTTGTCACAACGCTTAGGTATGGAGGATCGATCGCGCCTCGACCAACACTTGACGAAAATCCGTGAAATTGAAAACGCTCTGGCGCAAGAAGTGGTTGCGGGCGGAGCTTGTTCTAAACCTGAACGTGTGGATACGTCCGGGTACAACCCTACTACCGGGTTGAATGCGGATGATAATGGCGCCATCAAAGATACCTCAACGGATGCGTTAATCCCCAAAGTGGGTAAACTTATGATGGATATGATTGTGATGGCCATGGCATGTGACATCACAAAAGTGTCCACTCTGCAGTGGACGGATACAGAAGCCAAGCATACCTTCCCATGGTTGGGCCTGTCTGAGCATCATCACTTTTATCAGCACGATGGTGGGTTTCGACCTGCTGAATGTGAGAAAATTGGCCATTGGTATGCTGAGCAGCACGCGTATCTATTGGAACAAATGGATGCGGTGGACATGGGAGGACACAGTTTGCTCGATGAGAGTGTTGTGTTCTTTGGTTCAGAGCTCTCGCACCCTCCAACACACGAGAAAGACAATATGCCATTTTTATTGGCTGGTAATGGCGGTGGCCTGCGCACAGGTAGAATGCTCAACTACAACGGCCGCAGCCACAACGACCTGTTAGCAGGTATCGTCAACCTATTTGGTCTGGATGTTAATCAGTTTGGAGACGCTCGCTACTCTGGCGGTGCGGTAACCAACTTAACCTAAGATTATTGCAAAAGTAAGCGTCAAGGGCAGAGCTACTGTGTGGCCTGCCCTCTTTTTTGGCAACCCTTCCCCCCCTTGCTGACATACCCATTTATAAACCCCTCAAACAGTCCCTCGTTGAGTAAACCTCTGAGTCTTCGCCAAAACAAGGTGTTCATACGCCGGCTGTGTGCCTTTACTCCCATCCGCAAGAGTCTTCCAAAAGGCTATACCGCATCACTTCTCAGATCATCAAGCAGAGTTACCATATCTCCTTAAGCGCTCACGGAGAAACCTTAGTCCAGCGTAAGTTTTCCCTTTCAAGTTTTTGTTATGAGAGGCATTTATAACGGCGAAAAATCTATTCGCGTAATCATACTACTCTATTTCTACACCCCAATATTCTCTGGTGACAAGGTATGACATTCAAATTTGCGTACCCGTTTAAACCTGTTACAAGCTGTTATTTCAACTGTAACGCCCTTAACAGTTCAGGTATCCACTGGTAGGCACAAGGCTTTTTGGTGGCGTCATCCCACTGTTGCAAGCTGGCTGCCATCAGAGGTTTACCGTCCAATGGCCCAGCGTCTAACACTTCTGATAAGTAGTCAATGAATACCCCACAACCAATCGGGGTAGTGTCCGCCAATCAGTACCTCTCATAGGCATTACAACTTGCACTAAAATTTGCCTTCAACGCACTAAATGAGCAGCTACACTAAAGTTAAAAACCGGCTGACACCTACCGCTAGCGACTGTGGATGGCGTGGTTGGGCTGGACTATTACCCTATTCAACCAAGGAGCATTTCATGCCTTTCCAAGACCTATTTAAAGAAGTCCACAATATCCCCAGCATCCCAAAAGTTGTTCAGGAGCTTATTACAAATTTGAATGACGATTCTGGGAATATCGATGACATTGCCAAAAAAATTCAGTTGGATCAGTCTCTTTCTTTAAAAATATTACGCCTAGCCAATTCCGCACGCTATGGTTCTGGGCGGAAAATTAACTCCATCGATGCGGCTGTCGTCATGCTGGGTATGGATGTTTTGAAAACTTTGATCATTGCCTCGGGCGTAACCAGCGCCTGTAAATCCATTCCCGGGGTTGATCAAAAGCAATTTTGGCGGTGTTCTTTCTCCGTTGCCAGCATATGCAAATTAATAGCCAAACAGGCAAAAAAAGACCCCGAACTGGCGTTTACCTGCGGCTTATTACACAACATCGGCGATACCTTAATGTATATTGCACACACTGATAAAATGGTGCGCATAGACGCACTGGTCAACAATGGGGCCAATCGTGCTGAATTGCAGCAAAACCAATTCGGCTACGACTATATGCAAGCAGGAGCAGAGTTGGTAAACCGCTGGAATTTCCCAAATGAAATTAGCGAAGCAATCGGTTTTCAGAATCGTCCGAACGAAATTTTTGACGAAAACCCTTACGCACTGATCGTAAACATTTCCGCCACGCTGTACCACCAGTTTGAAGCCAATAAAAGTAAAGAGGACATGTTGAGCAAACTCCCTTCAGAAAAACTACAAGCTTTAAATGTAGACCTATTGGAACTCTTGGAAAAATTAGTCGATTTATTTGAACAGGACGACGATATTCACGAATTTTTATCATGATGTCGAAAGCCGTAACCAGAATCCGGCTAAGTGTTACCAGGGCATTATTCTACTGGGACATCCCCTTATGAAACAGGGTTTTCGATCCTTCATTTAACGCATCCATTGGGTATGGGTTTTTCAATTTTTTAAAATAGGTCCAAACTTAAAAATTGCCCAACCTTGATGTAAAACCAAAAGGGTTACTCAAAAAGCAGCCCTTTTTGTTGCCTCGTAAACCTTAAAATTGTGAAACAAAAATCCAAGCCTCACCGGGTATCCAAAAGTTAGGTTGCCTCCGATTATATAGGGTTGAGTAGTGACCGTCGTCCGCACTGGACCGCCATCGACACACTCACAGAAGACACAGATATCATACCACTGCCATTGCTCGGCGGCTTAGGAATGTACTTCGCCGCACATGGGTTATTTCTGACAAAGCGATCACGAATAGAACGCCCCGAGAGACATTACAGTCGCAAAAATCTTAACGCACCCAGAAAGTCAAAACCTTTTGACGGCCTCTTAAAAAAATCAATTCCCTTCCCAAAAACGCCCTTTCAATCAATGCGTTACCCACAAAAAGCCTGATCGCCCAATCCCATAACATCTATAAATACAAAATTTTCCCCCGCCTTGCGATTGATTTTTAACTCACCTCCACTCTAACGCTATGAAGACGATGCAAATAATCGCCAAAGTTATTGAGCAGTTGCATCAACAAATATAAACAGTCCACGACCGTTGCGGCCTTGCCGCAGGCAAATAGAGGTACGCCTTATGTCCGGATACATCGATCCCCAGCATCTCGTCTCGTCCCAGGTTGGCCGTTCTTTACCATTTGCGGCAGTTACCGCAGGCACTGGCCTGCTCGGCCCCGAATGTCCAGAACGCCCAATGGTTGAGGACTATATCGCTAAGCGGTTTGCCTCCCAATACGCGGCTGAAATTGTTCACTTTTTGCCTTGGTTACTGACCGTAAACCAAAACGGTAATTTAGCGGCGGCGGTAGGTTTACGGCCAGCTGAACACGAAGCGCTGTTTCTTGAACAATATCTGGACGAGCCCGTTGAGCGGGTTTTACAAAACGCTTTTGAATGCCCCGTAGCGCGCGGCGACATCATCGAAATTGGTAATTTGGTCGCCACTCGAGGAGGCAGTAGCTACTTTCTGTTTGCAGCAATGACGATGCTACTGAAGGCAGCCGGTTATAAATGGCTGATATTCACGGCTAACCCACACGTTAAAAAAATCACGGAACGGATGGGCTTTCGTTCGATGGAACTGTGTGAGGCAGAACGCGCTCGTTTGGGCCAGAACACGGGTACTTGGGGCAGCTATTACGACGATAAACCAAAGGTATTCGCTGGTGATCTAGACTGCGCCGCCACCATTCTTTACGACTCTCCCACTCTACTCTCGGTACTTACGCCGCACCGAGAGCATTTACTCGCGGGCGCCCATCAGCTACGCAGAAACCGACAGGAGGCTCAATGAGCATGCAATACCAGCATAATAGCCTAGCGGCGCAACTCATTAACTATACGGGCAAAACCTCTGAATACGCACTGCGCGCGGGCTTTTCTGCTGCGCGCGAGCAATGCTTACATTATGACGAGTTGATCACCCAAGTACATGATACAGCCAAAGCACTTGCTGAGCTCGACGTGAACTGCGTTGCCCTTTGTGCGGACAATTCACCCCGGTGGTTACTTGTCGATCTCGCCTGCCAAGCAGCTGGCATCGCGCTGCTGCCCCTACCGCTGTATTTTTCGGCACAACAGATTGATCATGCACTTACAACCTGCGCTGCTGACCTACTGCTGACCGACAACCCCGCCACCATAACCCAATACTTTGACGGTGCTAAACAATCGCACCCTATTGCAGGCTATTACACGGCCAGACGCACGCTAAACCAATGTGCCCAGCTGCCGGACGGTAGCGCTAAGATCACTTTTACGTCCGGTTCCACGGGAAACCCTAAGGGCGTATGCCTGACCACTTCACACCAATTAGCGGTTGCCAATTCATTAGTTGACGCGCTTGCACTGCCAGAGGTTAGGCATTTGTGCGTACTGCCGCTGACCACATTGCTCGAGAATGTTGCTGGTGCCTACGCACCGCTGCTCGCCGGTGGTGAGGTTATCGTACCACCGCTTGGCGAAATCGGCTTTAACGGCAGCGCGAGTTTTGACGCGCAACAATTTTTAGCCGCGCTCCAAACCTACGAGCCCGAATCACTCATTTTGCTGCCACAGCTGTTAAGCCTACTGGTTAGCGCCGTCGAACAAGGCTACCCGCTACCCGGCAGCTTAAAATTCATCGCTGTCGGCGGTGCTCGGGTATCACCCGCGCTACTTGCTCGCGCGCACACGCTCGGCATCCCGGTGTACGAAGGCTATGGTCTTTCAGAATGTACTTCGGTGGTTAGCCTAAATCTACCAGACGATGGGCGTCTCGGCAGCGCAGGTAAAGTACTTGGCCACAACCGCGTGCGGGTAGAGCACGGGGAACTGGTCATCACCGGTAATTGCTTTCTCGGCTACGCTGGGGAGCCTTCGAGTTGGTATCCACAAGAGGTGGCGACTGGGGATATGGGCGAACTCGATGAAAGTGGGTATGTCACGCTGCTCGGACGTCGAAAAAACCTGTTGATCTCAAGCTTTGGCCGGAACATCAACCCCGAATGGATCGAGTCGGAGCTGCTCGCGAGCACCGAAATCGCTCAAGCGATAGTGGTTGGCGATGATCAAGCCTTTTGCAGCGCGCTAATTTTTCCACGCCATAGCGACGTGAGTGCGGCAGCTCTCGCCAAGCATATCGATAAAGTGAATGCCCGTCTTCCCGACTATGCACAAATTAAGCGCTGGTGCTCATTGCCCCTACACACCTTGTTCGCGCAGGGCTTCGTGACCGCCAACGGCCGTCCAATGCGCGGGCAGATTATCGAACATTACGCGGCGGTAATCGCCGATTTTTACCTTCAAACCGCCCAAGGAACTTACCTATGAACTTTTTTGAGCAACTACAACAAGAAACACAAACGGCAAGGGCCGAGCTTTTTACTGCACCAATTTTCACCCGCCCATTGACCGGCGATATCACGGTAACCGATTACGTTGCCTTTCTCACCGAGGCCTACCATCACGTTAAGCACACGGTACCACTATTGATGGCGGTCGGTGCTCGCTTGCCGGAGCGTTATGAATGGTTACGCGAAGCTGTTGCCGAATACATTGACGAAGAACTCGGCCACCAGGAGTGGGTGCTGAATGACATTGGCCATTGCGGCTTTGACAGCGAGCAAGTGCGTCACTCGCAACCAAGCACCTCAACCGAGCTCATGGTGGCCTACGCCTATGACATGATTCAGCGGGTCAACCCTGTTGGCTTTTTTGGCATGGTGCACGTGCTTGAGGGCACCAGTATCCAAGCCGCCGACAACGCTGCAGATGCCGTACAGAAAGCGCTCGGCCTGCCCAACAAGGCGTTCAGCTACTTGCGCTCCCACGGCGCACTGGACCTGGAGCATGTGAAGTTTTTTGAAGACCTCATGGTCCGCATTACAGACCCGGATGACCAAGCCTGTATCGTACACAGCGCCCGCATGTTCTATCGCCTGTACGGCGACGTGCTGCGCGGCGTATTGCCGGCCACTCATCAACGCGCCGTCGCGTGAGGAGGCGTCATGAAATTAACCGGTAAAACCATCGTTCTTACAGGCGCCGCCGGAGGCCTAGGCAAAGCGCTGGCACACACATTGTCCGAGCAAAGTAATCGCTTAATTTTAGTCGGTCGTAACGAAGCGGCCCTCCACGCTGTACTTCGCACTCTACGTAAACCCGAGGTACACCAAATCTGCCTAGCTGATATCACCCAACCGGAGGATCGCGAAAAGCTTAAAGCTCAATGCTTTTCACTACCCGGTGGGATTGACCTACTCATCAACAACGCAGGGATCAGCCAGTTCAGCCTTATTGAAGAGCACAACGAAAACTCCATAGAGACGATTTTGGGGACCAACTTGCTCGCCCCAATGCTGCTTTGCAAATTGCTACTGCCACTGCTTAAGCAGGCCAGCGAGGCGATGATCGTCAATGTGGGCTCAAGTTTTGGCAGCATTGGCTATCCGGGTTTTGCCGGTTACAGCGCCAGCAAATTTGGTTTGCGCGGGTTTAACGAAGCGTTGCGCCGCGAACTTGCCAACAGTACGGTAAAAGTCAGTTATGTCGCGCCACGTGCAACCAAAACTGCGATCAACAGTGATGCAGTGGTTGCGATGAACCGCGAACTCGGCAACGCCATGGACGAGCCTCAAGCCGTAGCACGCATGATAGTAAACGCACTGCAAAGGCGCGCCGGAAAAGACATTTATATCGGTTGGCCGGAAAAACTGTTTGTGCGCATCAATGCCTTATTTCCACGCCTAGTTGATCGGAGTCTGCGCAAGCAGCTCGTAACCATCACGCAATTTTCAGTTCAATAAAACCCAGAGGATTACGACCATGTTGATTAAAACTCTTATGATCGCGCTGCTGACCCTCGCCACAACGCTCGCTCAGGCGGATACAGCCAGCACAGATCCACTCGCCCATTTGCAACAAAGTTGGGCGGAAGCTAACTACAGTGTGAATGAAAAAGCTAAGGTGGAGCTATTCGAGCACTTGCTCGCCGAGGCCGAAGCAGCCGTCAAAGCTGGCCCGCAACGCAATGATCTACTGGTGTGGCGCGGTATTATCAAATCGAGCTACGCAGGTGTCAAAGGTGGGCTGGGTGCGCTCAGCCTCGTTAAATCAGCCAAAGCAGATTTCGAGCAGGCGATCAAGCGCGACGCTCAGACACTCAATGGCTCCGCCTACACCAGCCTCGGCTACCTCTACGCAAAAGTGCCTGGCTGGCCAATCGGCTTTGGCAGTGATAAAAAAGCCAAAGCGCTGTTGCAAAAAGGCCTTGAGATGAGCCCCAATGGCATCGACAGCAACTATTTTTACGGCATGTATCTGCTCGATAAAGGTGATTACACCAATGCCAAAATGCACTTAACTCGTGCCCAAAGCGCCCCAGATAGAGCCAAACGCGCAAGTGCGGATAAAGGTCGCAGGCAAGAAATTCACGAGGCCCTGGCTCGCCTTCAAACAAAAATCGCAGCGAATTAACTAAGGTTCATACCAAAGCGTTGTCGGTCGATAAAGACGTGCAACGCTTTGGTGATGATGGCGAATTGTTAAGCGTTTTGAGATCTCTTAGTAAGATAATATCCAAGTTCATTGATACAGCCAGCAACCCGCTAAAGGAGCGTACTTTTCAAGTTCGACGCCGTGTCACATGCGTCCCCAAGATCTAGTCAATTCACTTGACCAGCAGATATGCTCGAAGTTATAGCCCTTCGTATATACCGATTGCCTACGCCAAAATCAGAGGCGAGCGCCAGTGAAACGTCGTCGGCCTTCTCACCGAATAACCACTTACCACTCAAATTACTCGACTTTTCATCCAAATTTTAAGGTTCGTTAAATCTACGTTTCGATATGCTGTTCCAACTACCTGGAGGTGTCAAATGTCAAACATAGAAACGCAACAAGTCATAAAAGTGTGGGATCCGTTGGTGCGGGTATTCCATTGGTCTTTAGTGCTTTTTTTTCTAACAGCCTATCTTACTGGAGATGACTTTGAAAACATCCACATCTATGCCGGATATGCCGTGTCAATGCTAGTGGGTTTTCGGCTCATCTGGGGATTGATTGGCCCAAAATACGCGCGGTTTAGCAATTTTGTTCAACCACCATCGGAAACGCTGGCTTATTTGAAGAGTTTATTTGCCGGCAAAACCAAAGATTATATTGGCCATAATCCCGCCGGCGGCATGATGATAGTTGCGTTACTGGTAATGCTGGCAGCAACTTCTGTTATGGGGATGGCACTTTTCGCAAGTGAGGGTGAGGGACCACTGGCGGGTACTTTTTTTGCCACTTTCGATGAGGATTTGCTGGAAGATTTGCACGAATTCTTGGCTAATACAACTGTGATGCTGGTGGTTTTACATCTCGCGGGTGTTCTTGTGAGTAGCCTACTTCATCGCGAAAACCTGGTGAGAGCCATGTTTACTGGTGTTAAATACCGTCACGCAAAACTGGAGCAAAAACCTAATGCCGACTAAGTCCATGATTTTTTCGTGTGTGTTCATTATAAGTGAGAGTCTATGGCCTGCGATGGCACAGGCAGATGTTATAGAGGAACGCTTGGCACAATATCGTAATGAGGGTGCAGTAGCATTTGATGCTAATCAAGGACAGACGCTTTGGAAGATGGGTCACCAAGGCCGCCGTTGTACGCAATGCCATGGCGAAGCACCCAATACGGCTGGCAAGCATATTAAAACCGGTAAGGTCATTGAGCCAATGGCCTTGTCTATCAACCCAAATCGTTTCGCAGATGCAGATAAAATTGAAAAGTGGTTTCTCAGAAACTGTAAATGGACGCTCGGCAGAGTTTGCACCCCGCAGGAGAAAGGCAATATTCTCGTTTGGTTAAGAGGGCAATAGAATGATCAAGGATAACCTAAAGCAAGTTATGAATTACGCTAGGTGGGGCTTAGGTACAGGCTTTTTGTTAGCCGTTTGGTGGGTGGGGCTTACCGGTGTTAGCAGTGCGTCAGAGCACTCACTCAAAAAAATGAAACCTGGCCGATTATCAGCACTCGCAACCACTTATAGAACCGAATGCGGATCGTGCCATCATGCCTATGCGCCACGACTGCTTCCCGCTGCCAGCTGGAAGGCTATAATGATTCAATTGGATGATCACTTCGGTGAAAATGCGGAATTATCCGCGGAAATGGCCGCCGATATCCGTCAGTATTTGGTTGCAAATGCCGGAGCTAAGGGGCGAGGTTTCCTTAAAAAACTAAAAGATCCCTCACCACTGCGCATTACTACCTTACCTAATTTTATACACAAACATGACGAAATTCCGCGTAAATTGGTTGCCGGGAATCCAGAAGTCCGAAATTTCAATGATTGCAGTGTTTGTCATAAAGGAGCCATAGATGGAAAATTTAGTGATGATACGGTCAATATTCCAGGTTTTGGTCATTGGGATGACTAGTCAACTAACCTGGGCAGACAAACAAATTGATGCTGAGCAAGTAAGAGCATGGGTTAGCAATGGCACCATTCTCCCTTTTCAGGAGATACTTAAATTAAATCAGCAATATCTCACTGGAAAAATCCTTGACCTGGATGTTGAAAAAAAGCAAAAACGCATAGTCTACGAAATTGAGCACATCAATCATAATGGCGAGGTTACAGAAGTGTATATTGATGCTGTTAGTGGGCGTTTCATTAAAGAGGAACGTGAAAATTGAGGATACTGTTGATTGAAGATGATGTTGAATTGGTTGGCAGTTTAAAATCTCGTTTGCATCGTGCAGGTTATGTTGTTGAAACCGCATTTAATGGCATTGACGGACAGTTTCTGGGCGAAGAGGAAGACTTCGATGCGGTAATTCTGGATCTAGGTTTGCCTGACCGCCCAGGTTTAGAGGTGCTAAAAAATTGGCGTAAACAAGGTAGTGTTATGCCCGTATTAGTTTTAACCGCGAGAGATGCATGGCATGAGCGGGTTGATGGTTTAAAAGCCGGCGCAGATGATTACCTTGGTAAACCGTTTCACAATGAAGAGCTTCTAGCTCGTGTGGAGTCCATCATTCGACGATCCCAAGGCAAAGCCGATAATGAATTAGTGTGCCAGGGCATTCGTCTACTATTATCTGAACAGCAGGCTGTTAAAGGAAATGGCGAAGTTGTATCTCTCACCGGCATCGAGTTTCGATTGCTACGTTATTTTATGATGTACCCCGGTAAAATAATCTCAAAAACTGAGCTCACTGAGCATGTTTATGAAGAAGAACAAATTACTGACAGTAATGTAATCGAGGTATACATCAACCGCCTGAGACAGTATTTTGGCAAATCCTTTATTGAAACGCGTCGAGGCCAGGGATATTGCATTAAAACCGAATCGAGTAATCCATGATTTCAATTCGGACACAATTAAGTCGCAGTTTATTTTTGGCGCTGGGTTTAACCATGGGTTTTTTATTACTGGCTGTGCACTGGGGAGTTGGCCAGTTAATTCAAGCTTATATCCTTACGCGCCTACAGCACGATGGTGAATCCATTATTGCAGCTTTAACAAAAGATTCAGTAAATCAACACTGGTCACTCAATACCGACAGGCTCACCAGGGTATATGAACGCGCATTCTCCGGGCACTATTTTGTCATCACCGGTAAAGATGTTGAAATAAAAAGTCGCTCTCTCTGGGATTACCCTTTCGAAGGTGATAACTTAAACCCTGGGCAAACTCGCCGCTCATTGGTGGCCGGTTTAAACAACGAACATTGGCTGGTTTGGGGCCAAGGTTTTAGCAAAAAATCCAAAGCGTTTACCATCAGTGTCGCCGAAGATATTGCACCAATTGAAACCCTAACTTGGTATTACACTCGCTGGGCCATAGGAATTGTTTTGGGTGGGACTTGTTTACTACTGCTCTTACAGCATTGGATTATTAAAAGGAACTTTCGCTATTTGGATTCCGTGAGGGAGAAAATACAGTCATTGCGTTATTCAGAAGAAAAGGCAGATTTGAGTAAAGTGCCCGAAGAATTGGTTCCGTTGGCGAAAGCCATAGAGTTGCTTCTGGTGCAATTGCAAAAACGAGTGAGTCGTTCACGAAATTCGCTAGGTAATCTCGCTCATGAAATTAAGCGCCCACTGCAACGTGTACAGCAGCTTTTGGATGAAGCATCCAACCCACACTCGGAAGAAATTAACCGTCTACTCAAAGATATTAAGTGGTTGATTCAACGCGAATTAAAGCGAGCCAGAATTGTTGGTGTGTCCACGCCCGGCAGACATACTCACCTCTCTGAGGATCTTCCTCCTCTCATTTCAGTCCTTGCCAAACTTTATCCTAGTGTGGTCATAAAAATTGACTATCCAGACAACCTTGTGTTGCATCAAGATCGCGATGATATGTTAGAGCTGCTTGGTAACTTATTGGATAACGCCTGTAAATTTGCAGTACACCGGGTAATTTTGGAGATTCAAGTAGAGGATAATTACGTTACAATCACGATTATTGATGATGGTGCAGGCCTACCATCGGAAAGTATCGAAAGGCTTATGCAGCGAGGTGAACGTTTGGATGAAAGTCACCAGGGAGCTGGTTTGGGGCTTTCTATTTGTCAGGATATAGTCGAGAATTATGAAGGTACCTTAGAGATAAACAATGGGCTAGAACGGGGGCTTCAGGCAAGGATCGTGCTTCCCTTTGTACATCAATAAAATAATTCCTCGGTTCAATTTACTTGAGGGCACCCCCGAAAATAACGTGAATTAGTATAAGACAGCCAAAACATTCCAAGATGAGAATTCCGCGCCCTACCTACCATTGCCCGTACAAACGAGACAACATCGCTCAAAATATGGGGGAGCGGCTAGCCGTTCTGTTCGGCCTTTATCCGACTCGAGATAACCCAAGTTCCTGCGCCAGCCCAGTGTAAGACAAATACCTACCGGGTTTGCCCATATCATAATGCCTACTATGCGGCTTTTGCGGAGCAAGTTTTGCACAGGCATTGTAGCTCCAATTGTGGATTGATCAGTTTGTAATCCACTTTTGCAATCACTGCACCCAATTCGTCAACAATATGTTTAGGTATACCTATTTCCTTCACCGCCTGACAGTTTCCACAAATTAAAAACTGTGGAATCTCATGGGTATGGTCGCAAGCAATGTGGGAACAGGCAACGTACTTATTGGTGGAGCTAAGCTTATGAACCAATTGCTCCGACTCAAGAAAGTCCAAAATACGATAGACTGACATGGCAGGCATGACATTCTGTGAGCCTTTGTTGTAGGCGTCGGCCACCTCGTAGGCAGATAGCGGGGTTTTAGAAAGTAGCAAAATCTCCAAAATACGTTTCCTTTTATCCGTTAACCGCCCTCCTGAATGGGTGCAGATATCATGGGCTTTGGACATAATTTTATTGAGTTGCTGCTTATTCATAACCTAAAATACTCGCCGAGATATATCATATCGTTCATTTAGCATACAACCGTGTGCTTAGGAATACAAGACAACCTTGTGTTGAGCCCCAATCGCTTGTACTTATGACCTCATGTTAAGAGTACTGAGCCTTGGTGAAATAGTGCACGGTAGCCGTTAATGATTAGAGCAAAAAAGTGCCCTGCCTTGAGGCTTTGTCCCTCGGTGGTTTTAAGAATGGCCTCAATCTGTGTTGTATTATTTTGATCTGACCGACAGCTTGCCTGCGCTGCACGTCTGGCTATAAGAATTTGATATAGTCAATGATCGAAAGTCGTTGTGGTGATGCGCATATTGAAAAAAGGTAGAAGCGTTACCTCCTGCTAAAGAATTTTTTTTTGGGGGGGGGGCAAAAAGTGGTTATTCGTGGTCGTGTGTTTCGGTAATACCCAGCGCCTAAAAATGTTTGGAGGCATAAACACAAGACTGAGGCCCATATGAAGGGTCAAGCCAATGAAGCAGAGTTGAAACACAACCGTCTTACGGTCGAATTTAAGATGAAGTGCATTCGGCTTGTATCGCCATATTGAACGGCCCAAAGCAGAAATTTACTGAGTACACCCTACTCTGGAGCGAATAAATGGGATGCGACCGTTATCCTTTACTTGAAAACTAAATAGTACACAGCGGGTAAAACCAGTAGCGTTAAGTCGCCATCGAGGGGTAGCGTGATTTTGATTAAAATGAGAAATCACTTATCCTGCCACTAATGACTAAAGCCCTAATACACCACGGTGAGCACCAGATACAGTGCCAATATGGCCACCACCCAGGTTACCATCCTTTCAATAGGCCAGTTTTGCGCAAACAACCCCGCGTTGTAGTGGTAGTGTCTAACCGCGCTCACCATGTTCTCCAATGCCAATACCGAGCGCTCTTCCAAGCGCTTTGTGGCCGCCATATAGCTATTTAACGCGCGGATGCAAACACTCGGGGCCAATTTTCGGTAAACCCATTCCACATCAATGTTGATAGAGGGTAACTCGGGTGGATACAGCCCTTTTAAGTTCAGCCACACGAATGCCAAAGCCGAGAAAAACAGCAATTGCAACTGCGTTAATACGTGCGTGACATCGTAAGGCGTATACGCCACCTCGAAAGGCAACAGCTGATACAGTAATCCAGGGAATGAACCAATCACCACGCACAGGGTGGCCGCAATGGTCATGGCAATAAGCATATTGGTGGGGGGCTCTTTGGTACGAATGCCCGAGTCATGTGCAAAAAACGCAAAGTATGGAATCTTAATCCCCGCGTGATGAAACACCCCGGCTGATGCAAACAGCAATATCAGCCACACCCAATCGTGGCCATTTTTAATGGCAGCAGTCATCACCATCGATTTGCTGACAAAACCGCTGAATAAGGGGAATGCTGATATTGATGCTGCACCGACAATACATAAAATGGTGGTTTTGGGCATAGATTTATACAAACCACCCAACTCAGACCCATTGATGCGGTTGGTCATATGTAAAACCGCGCCCATGGACATAAATAGCAAGCCTTTAAAAATCACATCTGTAAAGGCATGGGCTACCGCCCCATTAACCGCCAGTGCCGTACCGATACCAACGCCCACCACCATAAAGCCTAGCTGATTGATTAAGCTGTAAGCCAATACACGCCGTAGATCGTTTTCGATGACTGCGAAAAAGATGGGGAAGCAGGCCATGGTCGCACCCACATACACCAGGATATCTGTTCCTGGGTAAGCTCTCGCCAAACAGTAAACCGCCACCTTTGTGGTAAAGGCACTTAAAAAAACCGTTCCTGTTGGGGTGGATTCGGGGTAAGCATCGGTGAGCCAATTGTGGAAAAACGGAAACGCACACTTAATGCCAAATGCCAGCAAAATCAAATAAGAGCCAATACTCTCTAAACCAATAAATTCGAACGTAATACTGCCTTTTTGGTGTACTTCAAGTATCACTCCAGCCAACAGTAATAATCCCGAAAAGATATTGATAACCAAATAGCGAATACCCGCTGAATAGGCCTTGCGGGTTCTACGTGCCCAAATTAAAAATACGGAGGTGAGCGCCAAAAGCTCCCAAAAGATAAACAGCGTAATCATATCGCCGGCAAACACGGCACCTAAGGCGCTGCCCGCATAGAGGATACTCGCCACCTGTTGAACACGGTCTTTCACATGTAGTGAATAGGTGACGGCAATCAGCGCTGCCACATGAAATAAATACCCGAACAATAAACTGAGCTTGTCGACGCGAAAAAACTCTAATTCAAAATCTAACACCGACAAGGTGGCGTAAGCACCTCCGGGTGTTTGCCAAAGCAACCCAAAGCCCAGTACAGGAATGCCAATACTGATCACTTTACGTGCGAGGCCTGTTACAAAAAATAAAGCAAATGCACCTACAAAAAATAAAATAAACGGAGGCAGCTGTAGCATCAGTGGTGCTCCTCCGAGGGTTCGGAGGGCGCAGCCTGGGCTTCTTTATCGTCGTAATAATCTTCTGATCGCATTAAAAATGTTCGCATCCATTTGGCGACAATAACCAGTACGACGCAACCCACAAACCCATACAACGGATAGAAACCCCAGAGCCTCTCAAAGGTGTGGTAAGTGTGACGATGAACAATGACGTCAGCCGCAACCAGCAACGCACAAATGACGTAAAAAACACGCAACATTTTTTTAATATTCTCGGGCTTATCAAAAAAACTTGGATTATCCGATGAGTGATTGTCCATTTCAAAGCCCCGATATAACCAGTTGATAAAAGAAGTTGGGGAATAAAAACAACAGAATACAACCCGCAGAAGTTAAACTCAGAGCCAGCACTGAAGGCCAAGGGGCTTCGCTAATCTCTGATCGTCGCCATTGACCCCCAGTTGCTGCATGGTCTATCGCCGGGAAAAAAGCCTTGACCGCTATAGGCATTAAATAGCTTAAACTCAATAACGAGCCCGTTAATAACATGACCATAACGGGCCACTGGTCGGCCTCAAGAGCACCCGTTAACAAGTACCATTTGCTCCAGCTTCCCCCCGTGGGTGGTAAACCAATGATGCACAAGCTACCAATAAAAAAGGCCGCCATGGTCACTGGCATTTTGCGCCCAATACCCACCAGTTGGTTCACCTCCGTTTTATGATGCGCCACCAATATGGCACCTGCGCAGAAAAACAGCGTAATTTTACCAAACGCGTGCATTAATATATGCAATGCACTACCCGTCGCACCAGCTTCATTTGCCATCAAGGCGCCGGCACTGATATAAGCCAACTGACTGACAGTGGAATAAGCCAACCGCGCCTTCAGGTTCTGTTGCTTAAAGGCAATAATGGAGGCCAACAAGGCAGACCCTGCAGCCAAATATAGGAAATAGTCGGTTAGCGGTAGTGCGGCTAAAGTTTCCAAGCCAAAAATCATCACGCATACTTTGAGTAAAGAGAACACCCCCGCTTTTACCACGGCAACTGCGTGCAACAAAGAACTAACGGGTGTGGGCGCCACCATAGCTGCAGGCAGCCATCGATGAAACGGCATCATCGCTGCTTTGCCAATACCAAAAACAAACAACGCAAGTACGATAGAGAGTAACCAAGGGGAGTCCCCTACCGCAAAAACGCCTTCGGTGCTGAAGGACAAATTCTGAGTGGTCACCCAGGTGGTGAGAATCGCCGTTAGGAAAAACACAATAGACGTTGTGAGCAGTATTCCGAGGTAGGTACGCCCACCCAAGCGTGCTTTATCGGTACCCGCGTGCGTGACCAATGGATAAGTGCTGAGCGTTAACACCTCATAAAAGACAAAAAGCGTTAACAAATTTTCTGAAAACGCAATGGCAAGTACCGCTGCAATGGCCAAAGCAAACAGGCTATAAAAGCGCGTTTGGTTCTGCTCGTGATGCCCGCGCATATAACCAATGGCATATATGACTGTAATGAACCACAAAAAACTGGCAATTAACGCGAACAACATACCAAAAGGCTCTAACCTAAAGGCCAGGTCTATCCCTGGGAATAAAGGCAATACGTTAAGCGCTACGTCAACCCCACTTTGCAGCTCGAGATACAAGCCACAGCAAACGATGAACACGGCCGCGCTTGCAACCAGTGACACGGCCTCCCGAATGTTGGGCCGTTTCCGAGTGAGTATGATCCCTGCAATGGCACCCAGGGGAATAAGCAGCGCTGAAACAATCAATGCTTGTGCCATTACTGCCCTACTCCATCTATATTAAACAGATATTCAGCTGCCATCCCCGAGACCGATACGCTAAGGCGTGTGTCTACACCAAAATAAATGTTGGCCAATACCAAACCCCACAACACCACTAAAAAGATGGCCGGTGCCTCCTGGCGTGGCACTTCAACTTCTGGCTTTTGAAAATAAGCGGTTTCGATTAAACGCCATATGTAAATGACAGTGAACATGGACCCCACAACGATCATCGCTGCGATGGGCCAAAGGTTGGCATCCAATGCGGCCATCACCAAGTACCATTTACTGACAAAACCGGCCGTAAGCGGCACGCCAATCAAGCTGAGCCCGGCCAAAACAATGCCCATCATGGTAATCGGCATTCTGCGTCCCAGACCTTTAAAACTATCGATATCTGTTTTACCAACCTGATACAACACCGCAGCCAGCGCCACAAAAATAGCGCCTTTCATTAATGAGTGGTTAAACATATGAAGCAGCGTGGCCTGCAAGCCCAAAACCGTGCCAAACCCCATACCCACTATCATGTATCCAATTTGCGCCACACTAGAATAGGCGAACATTTTTTTAATGTTGGTTTGGTTAATGGCCACCAAAGAGGCCATATATACGCCAGCCAACCCCAAAGTTAAAAACAGCGTTTGTAGCGGCAGCGCCTCCACCGAAAAGTTTTTGTGAAAAATACTGAAGATAAATCGAATAAGCAGATACACCGCCACTTTAGTGGCGGTGGCAGCGACAAAGACCGTAACAATAGAGGGTGCGTAGGTGTAGGCGTTGGGTAACCACTTATGTAACGGGAACATGGCAAGCTTCATACAAATACCCACCATAATGAAAGCCAGTGCCGCCAACACGGTTTTACTGTCTTCTACCGCAGGTAAACGTTCGGCCAAATCAGCAATATTCAATGTTCCGGTCTGGATGTACAAAAAACCAATGCCAATCAAGATAAAGGACGCACCAATGGTACCCATCACCAAATATTGATAGGACGCCCACAGTGCTCTGCGATCGGAGCCTAGGGAAATCAAGGCGTAGGTGGACAATGATGATATTTCTAAAAATACGAAGATATTAAAGGCATCGCCCGTAGCTACAATGCCGAGTAAGCCTGCAAAACACAGTAAGTAGAGTGTATAAAAATAGATTTGCTTCGCGCCTTCTAGCTCGCGCGAAATACTTTTATAGGCTGGCAACAAAGCAACAAACCCAAAAAAGCTAACAATCAACAACACAAAGGCATTGAGTAAATCGATTCGATACTCGATACCCCAGGGTGCCTCCCAAGCACCCAGCATGTAGCTAATAGTACCGTTTGAGACGACCTCTTGTACGAGTAGAGCAGAAATCACTAAACTGACAGCACCAATAACCAGTGCAAATAGCCAAACCCATCGGTGATTAAACAGGATCAGGCAAGTGGGTGCTGCCAACAAGGGCAGAATGACTTGTAGTATGGGAAGGTGTTCTGTCACGGCGAATCCTTACCCACGATTTCTTGTTCTTCCACTGTTCCATAGGCTTCTTTGATGCGCACCGCCAACGATAACGCTAGCGCCGTCGTTGCGATACCCACGACGATAGCCGTGAGGATGAGCACATGAGGTAAAGGGCTGGAATACACGGTAATGGCATCATCTAAAATCGGTGCGGACCCACCTTCTACTTTACCTGCGCTTACATAAAAGATGAAAATCGAGGTTTGAAAAATATTCAAACCAATCACTTTTTTAACAAGATTCCCTTGTGAAATGATGATATACAAACCGATCATCATAAGCGCGACTACTATCCAATCATTGTAGAGGGCAAACACCACGCTACGCACTCCTTTGTTTTGTTCGATAATCGGCAAAGGCAACATAAATCAACATCATCACCGCAGCAACGGTGATGCCCACACCCAATTCGATGACCAAGATGCCGAGGTGTTGCCCTGCTATAGGGTTCGACACCAAGTGGTTGTAATCTAAAAAGGCTTCCCCTGTCACCATTCCCAGAATGCCCACAGAGCCATACAGCATTAACCCGAAAGCCGCGAGCACGCGAACTACGCTGTGCTTAACCACTTTTTCTAATATGTGCGTTCCAAACAACATAGAATACAAAATCATGCCTGCTGCGAAAATCACTCCTGCTTGAAAACCACCCCCTGGACCGTAATCACCATGAAATTGAACGTAAAGTGCGTAAAGCAAAATGGGGGGGATAAAAATCTTGCCAACGATTCGAAGCACGGTATGTTCATGGAGGGAAGTGGAAATTTGAGGTGCCGGCGCCGGTGACGCTGAAACGAAAAGTACACTCAATACACCGACACCGGCAGTGAAGATAACAGCCACTTCGCCGAATGTATCAAAACCGCGATAACTGGCTAGTACAGAGGTCACCACATTGGGTACGCCAACCTCGCCGAACGACGCCAGTAAATAACGTGGCGACAAATGGGTATGGACTGGCGCGTCAGGAGAGCCGAAGGATGGCATATCTAGTGTGGCAAATATCAGTAATAAACCCACCACACACACCAATGCCAGAGCCCCGAGTGCTGACCCGCCAGGTTTTTGAAAACGTCCGGTCATCGCCAGAGTGGTAAACATCAACAACGGTGCAATACCTGCGCCCACCGAAGCCTCGGTAAAGGCTACGTCCACAGCATCCATTAACACGAAGAAACAGGCAGACAGCAACCCGTAAATACCACACAACATAACCGCAGCAAAAAGGTCTTGTACTCTGGCAATAGCAATGGCGGTAAACACCAGAAACGCCAGTAGAATAATGTCAATAAACAGTGCGATGGCGATGCTCTCCTGTTCTGTAGCGGTTAAACTAAAAACGCATTATTGATTGGCTTCTTTTTTAGGGAAATCCAACTGTGGCTTTAGCCCACCATGCTGGGCCGCCTTCGCAAGGGCGTGATTGGAGGTGGGGCTGGTAAATAGAATAAACAGTAAGATCATACCCAACTTAAAAAGCTCGATGCCCCACCCTGAAATGAGCATTAGCCCTGCGACGATTAGAATGGTTGCAAGGGTATCCGTAATTCCCGCAGCGTGCATCCGAGTATAAAGATCGGGAAAGCGTAACAACCCTACCGCACCGGAAACCAACAAAAAACATCCTGCAGCTATGCAAACAGCGCTGAGCAAGGAGGCAATTGTACTTATCATAGGGGTTCACCCTCCTTTGATACGGCTTCTTTCGAGGTTTTGGTGTACTCAAAGTAGCGCAGAACGCCAATCACGCTGATAAAATTGATCAAAGCGTAAACCATAGCGATGTCCAGAAAGTCAGGCCTACCCGCCAGATAACCCAGTGTTCCAATCAGCAACACCGTTTTCGTCCCAAAGGCGTTCAAGGCCAAAAGTCTATCGTAAACGGTGGGCCCACGCGTGGCTCGAATTAGTGCCAGCGCCATCACAGTAAGTAGAGAGAAGGCCAAAACAGTTAGCATGCTCATTGCTCCAATGCATTGACTTGTCGCGCCATGACACCCTTTTTGACTTCTTCCAACGCTTCTTTGGTCAAAGCGTGTACAACCACTTCATCGCTTTCAATATCAATAGAAATGGTGCCTGGGGTCAGGGTAATCGAGTTTGTATAAATCACCTTTGCCATATCGGACCCTTGTGGCAAGGGGAACCGCCCGACGCAAGGACTGATGTCTAAGGTGGGAGACCAAATACGTTTGACCACCTCAATATTGCCCTGCACAATTTTTACCAAGAGCCATAGGTAATATTTGGGAAGCTTTGAGGTCAGATGAATAGGTTGAGACTCGTGATCCACCACATCCATTCGATGGGACAACCAAACAACAAAGAGTACGGAGATTAGGCCAAAGCTCATAATAAGCTCCGTATAATGGCCAGAGTTTGCCAGCCAAATGCCACTTAAAAGTACAAAGGTACTCACCGTGTGCCGCATAGCGTTCGCCTTATTATTAGAAACTTGCTTTTACACGACCCCAATGGCGCAGAGGTTGCCATCGAACACTGCCGCCGAAGGCTTCACTGCAGCGCTTCGCGTTTACCAAGTGTCGCCCCCAGTAACACCCACATTTTGCAGGGGCAATTGCCGCCAAAGCACTTTACAACATTGTAGATGAGATTATCTACGCAGTACAGCCAACGGGTTATAAGGGAAACATTTGGAGAATTCTTAATCAAAGGTGTTTAAGAAACAGACGCGCTTTGGATAATGATAACTTATCAAGCACCTGCCGTTGCAGGGACACCCCAAATTTTCAGTGTAAGCGTTGTGAGTGTAA
Source organism: Cellvibrionaceae bacterium (assembly GCA_050300015.1). GTDB lineage: Bacteria > Pseudomonadota > Gammaproteobacteria > Pseudomonadales > Cellvibrionaceae > CAYZQH01. Next base: position 122,104 of record JBNKWZ010000015.1, read on the forward strand.
ACAATCGCGTTGACTTCCCACACAAACTGGGGAACTGCTGATTATGCGATTAGAAACGCAAATTTCGTGGTCACCCCTTTTCTATAGGGTGCCTTGCTGTAGAATTAGGCGCCATTAATCTTGATGCAAGCAAGCTCACGGGTTCAATTCATCAGGCAAACCCGGTACTCAACTGCACCTGAGATGCATCATGACGAATACCCAATAGCACCAAACAAATGTGTTTGCCTGAGAATAACCCACAACAAGTGACCCATCCCACACTGTCACCTGCACTCCCGCAGCCAAGCCCCGCCTAAATACGCACTACAGGCATAAAAGCCCTTTAAATAATGGGGTTTTCTTTAGATAAAAAACCTGAGGAGTTATTCTAAACTTGTTGCCTTTTGTAAACGATAATCGTGACGCTTACGGAAACAATCTTGGGGTTACAATTCAATACACGATCTTCGTTTAGAAAGTTTTAGGAACCTCCGCCCGAGCTTCGAAATGGGAAATTGGTGCACTTAGACCTTTGCAGGTGCGTTGGAGCGACCACGGCCATTGACGAGGCATTTGTTAACCAGCGCTGCTCAAACTGGCGCTGTCATCGCCATTACTGCACATACATCAAACAAACGCAGTCACCAGGTCCTGGCAGAATAATTTTGAACAATTTTCACCGTCGTGCCCGTTTTTAACAGCATTTTTGAATACCATTTTATCCAAGGCCTTCAATGGCACATGTTTCAGTTTTCATAATGACAGTGTCTCGCCCGTCCAGCTATTGATACCTTATTATGAACAAAAGAACCGGAGTGTAATGGCTCCAGCTTGAATCATATTGGGTTGTAATCACAAAGATGAGCAACGCCAACACTATTATCCCAGCAGAAATCGTTGTCAGGTTAGTTGCGGCACGAATGCCCAATCATTGGCTACCGAGCCAACGAACGCCCAAAAAATACAAGGTGGTTCACACATCCGTGCCAGTCTTTTTGGGGCGTGCAATATAAGAGATAGAATCTATTTTATTGCCAACTTAATAAGAGATTAAGGCAAGGTAAATTTCTTTAAGAAATTCCAACCGGTGTGGGCATCGAGCGGTACGTGACCAGCGCTTGCGGAGCAAAAACCCGTCTCCACACCCTCTGCGCATTGGGTACTGATGGTACAAATACCCTGTTGCACAGTCTGACTGGTACACCCATTTTTCTGCTTCCAGGCGTCGTTGGTCCCAACGGCCCCCAGAAAATTAATGCAGGTTCCGGTAAAGCAGTCTTCGCCTCCGTTATATTTCACAAAATTGTCATCTGCACCGCGTTGACTCAACAAAGGTACTGCACGAGGTGGATTACACTGACTAACATTTTCTTGGAGTAAGTCAAAACCTTCGGGCGCAAAAGCGGCAAAAACATCCGATGCATGGCACGCTAAGTAATGCGTCATACCGCCCCCCATTGAAAAGCCCGTTGCATACACACGACTTTCATCGATATTGGCCACTTTTTTCACTTCTTCAACAATCGCTTTTGCAAAAGCCACATCGTCGATATTGTTATCCTTAGTACAACAAGGACCAACATTCCAAGCACCACCACCAATACCATTGGCCGGTGATCCAGATGGTGCAACCAAAATAAAGCCTTCGCTGTCCGCAATGGATCTATAGCCGGTTCCGTTAATTTCATCGCCACCGTTGCCACCTATGCCATGAAACCGCAAAACCAATGGCACGCGTCTATCTGTTGGATAACTGCTAGGTACATGCATATAGTACTCACGTTGGTTATTGCCGACCTGTACCGTTTTACGTCCCCCTGACGGACGCGTGGTAATGAGCCCTGAGGTAGATGAACTCGACGAAGATGAAGAGCTACTACTCGAACTACTAGAACTGCTTGAACTACTCGATGTACTGGATGAGCTAGTTGAAGAGGAAATTGGCTGTCCCCCGCACGCAACTAAACCAAAGCTTGCAATCAAGACAACCGCGCTAATTGCGCCACGCTTGACAGGGGTATTCGTAATAAAAAGCGCCATTGCCCAACTCCAAAGGTATTCATTATGTTATTAAAAACGTAGGGATTATAATTGGCTTGCGGCCTATTTGCCATGCACATCACTTGGTGCCTAGCAAGCCAGTGCCAGCTACTATATCGAAACAATATGAGGAAGTTATGAGAGGCAAAGCCGCTTGGGCATCAGATTGGTCAAATGAGATCTACTACGCAACTGTGTGTTGCACAGTTCACGGAGTGCCTCCGTGTAGATCTCTTCAATTAAGACGCAAAGGGATACAATGAGCAAAATTCATACAGGTGCACCATGCGTATTAAGTTGATTCACAAACTGCTCGCTCTAAACGTGGGTATTATTTTAGTATTGACGCTATCTCTGGTAATACTGAGCTATCACTTTAGTGGTGGCATGTTCAGTAGTGCGTTAAACGGAATTGATCGAGAAGTCATGGAGCAGCTCTCCAAAAAACTGGAGCAACATTACAATCAGAAGGGTTCTTGGGAAGTACTTGTATCAAACCAGGCAAACTGGAAGCGCCTTGTCAATCATACATTTTTTGATGTTTTTTTTGACTTAATGAAAGACACTGGCCACCCCATTCCACCACCCAACCCTGGCCTACCCTCGCCCGATGAAGACTTTATGGCAGCGGGCCCCGGCAAAACTGGCCCTGAGTTTGGCTCATTTCTACAACGTTGTACGCTACTAGATGCCGAGAAAAAGGTTTTAATTCCCTCCGAAATTAACGTGCCAGAGACCTCACTTGAACGCATACGCGTCAATGGCAGTACCGTGGGCTATCTTCAAGTCGGTAAAATTGAAGTTGATTTTTTACCCTTAGCACAATACTTTTTTAACCAACAAATGAAGATTATATATTGGTCCATGATCCTTGGCGGCGCTGTCGCTGCAGTGTTGAGTTTTTTCCTTTCTCGACATTTAACCTCACCCATTCAGCAATTGATCAAAGGGGCGAGAAAAATTGCCAAACGAGAGTTTGATAATGTCATATTGATCTCGTCAAATGACGAACTCGAGGAGCTCGCCGAAAGCTTTAATAGCGTGGCACGAGAGTTAGCGGCATATCGCTCAAGACAGCGCGAATGGTTGACACACATATCTCATGAACTAAAGGCGCCATTAACTGTACTGGTCGGCGAAATCTATGCTGTGTGTGACAACCTGAGTTCTTGTAACGAACAAACGATTACTCTATTACAAGAAGAAGTCGATCATGTAAAGCGGCTGGCAGACGACCTCTTCGAAATGAGCAAGATGGACGAAATCGGCCTCAAATTCAGATTAGAAGAAACAGACCTCCAAGAGGTGCTAGACAGTCAGTTGCGACACTATCACAACCGATTTTCGAAGTTGCAATTTCAAATATCCGTAGAGCATATAGGAAAACCATTACTGGTCATGGGCGATGCGGACAGACTGGCCCAGGTTATTAGCAATATATTTGAAAACTGTATTCGGTACTCACAGAAGCCTGGACAGATCACTATTCGCTTCGAACTAGAAGAGGAATCGATTGCGCTTTCGGTGGAAGACTCTGGACCAGGCGTGGCAGAAGAAACACTTCCTAAATTGTTCGACCGTTACTATTGTCATGATAAAATTCATCCTAGCAATCCGCGTGGAGCCGGGCTAGGGCTCGCCATCTGCAAAGAGATTATTGAGGCACACAATGGTAGCATTGTCGCCAAATGCGCAGACAACAGCGGCCTTATCATACGAATAACACTGCCTATTTATCGCATATTAGAGACTACCAACGGTGAATAAACAAATACTATTGGCGGAAGATGACGCCAACATTGCGAATCTCGTCAAACGCTATGTTGAAGCAAAATCCTTTAAGTTATTAGTGGCGGAAGACGGTGAAAAAGCCTTGCAGCTATTTGAAATACACTCGCCCGATATGGTTATTTTAGATTTACTTCTCCCCAAGCTGGACGGCCGCTCGGTGTGCGAGAAAGTTCGAGAAACGTCGTCGATACCCATCATCATGTTGACGGCACTTAACGAGGAGAACGACTTGATTTCTGGATTTCAAAAAGGAGCTGATGATTACATTGCCAAGCCCTTTAATCCAAGAGAATTGGTAGTAAGAATCCAAGCACTTTTCCGAAGGACTGAACAAAGACCAGCTCAGAATAAAGTTTTTCATAAAAATATTGCGCTTTCTATTGACGAACGCGTTGCCTGCATTTCCGAGAGCGTTGTCGATCTAACCCAAACAGAATTCAATTTATTGGAACTTTTTGTCTCTAACCCTAAAAAAGTGTACACAAGAGAAGCACTGCTCAACAGCAGCCACACAAAATTCTCAGATGCAACTTCACGCTCTATAGACTTTCATATCAAAAATTTGCGTAGAAAAATCAATCAGCATAACGACGATCAGTATATCAAAACGGTTTATGGGGTAGGCTTTAAACTGGAGTAGCGCCTATCGCTTAATACAAGCTTGTCCGCTTTTCCTATAAGGTTCACTACACTGCCAACCGTCTCCATTGCGATTGATGTGCGCGTTTTCCGGGATGGGCACCCTTTCACATTGTAAATTCTGCTTTCGGTAACCTCTATCACATGCCCAATTGTTCCCACCGTTTTCAAGGTAGGAATGCATTGGTAATTCTATTGCATCACATTGGCCAGCCACCTCTCGGTAGCCACGCTCACAGAACCAACGTCGACCATCACGATCGAGATAGGCATTGCTGGGTATTGCCAAAGGTTGGCAGCCCTGCCCCTTTTTCTGGTAACCACGATTGCACTCCCAACCACCACCAAAGTCTTGACCCGTGGCATAAGCATTTTGGGGTACCACTATTGCAACACACGAACCATTATTTTCTAGGTAACCGTGTTCGCAACTCCATCCTGAGGCACTGTTTGAGTCATTTAGGTAACCATGGCTGGGGACTTGAAGTTTTTCACAGATTTTGGTGCTGCTTGTAAAATCCGCTTTCACCGCCCGATATCCTCGCAAGCAAGACCAGCCATCGCCATACTCTGTGGATACCAGGTAAGCATTTTGAGGAACATGAATTTTACGGCATTGCTTTTTGTCTTTTATAAAACCGCGATTACATTTCCAATCGGAACCATAAGCATCCAAATATGCGTTCTCTGGAATTTCAATAGCGATGCACTTTGAGTCATACCGATTAAAGCCACGAAGGCACTGCCAACCTGCACCGTAAGGTTTTTTATAAGCGTTTTCAGGAAGGGTTAGCGCATCTTCAGCTTGAGCCAAGGTCACGACTGCTGAAAAAACCACTACTCCAATAACCATTGCAAAGCGTACTACAGAGAAAAACAGCTTCTTCATTTGGATTCTTTACCTGCTCGAAGTCGAAAACACTCACAGAGCGAACACATCAAAACAGTTGGGTTGTTGATATCGCGTTATTGTTTTTAGCATCAAGCATTACTGAATACACCTGAGCATTTAACGAATAGAACATATGAAATATTTTTCGCTGACCTAACAAAGGGATACATGTACACTCTGTTTTATCGGAAATACAGTAGGGCCAAATTGATTGTAAATAGCCACATCAGCGGCATCTCTACCATAACCAATAGCCACATACCCCCCATGTTTATTGGCTTGCGTGGCGTCAAATGTGTACCACCTGCCCGCCACAAACGCCTCAAACCAAGCATGCAATTCCATCGGTTCCAGTCCGTACAGGTACCCTACCACGACTCGCGCCGGAATGCTGATACTCCGACATAAAGCAACGCCTAGGTGGGCGAAATCTCGACAAACCCCTGTTTGCCTACGATTGACTTCACTGGCAGATAAGGGCAATTGACTACTACCCGGCGCAAAGACAATATTGTCGCGTAACCATTTTTCTATTTCCGCTACTTGGTCATAGCCAACCTTTGTGTGCTGAGTCAATTTAGCTGCCATGCCGTTAAAACAGTCTGATTCGCAATATCGGCTTGGTAATAAGTACTTGAGTACTGAATCGGGCAAATACTGAACATCCACGAAAGCACCTCCCGGTGCAGAGTCAATATCATCGGAGGTTTTGATTCTTGCTGTGGTAGCGATGGTAAAATCACCAGGTGGAGCAACTAAACGCTGGCACAAATTTCCATAATCATCGGTAAACTCAAATGCAGGCACGCTTGGAAAAAGTAAGTATTCTTCAGAGGCCACCCATTGTTGCGCGCCACTGCGTGGTCTCAGCATGAGTACAAAAGGTGTGGGATATCCAATTTGAAATGATAGCTCACAACGGGTATTCAACCACATATTATAACCCCAACTGATTTTGTTGAGATTGCAATGCAACCTCATTCACCCAAACACTCACTTCCATCGCAGCACCCGGAATACCGAAATAGGCACCAGAGACAGGTGACACAGATTCTGGCAACCTGGCAACGGCCAATGTAATATGCTGCGAACCCACAAGCTCACCAATTGTTGGGTCAAACCCTTTCCAACCAGCACCGGGAATAAACACCTCTGCCCAGGCATGGCTCGAACCAGGCTGATTCACCGCGCCATTAGAGTAAACATAGCCACTTACAAAACGTGCCGCAAAACCCAATTGTTGTGCAATCACCATAAATAGATTAGCGAAATCCCTACAGGACCCGCTACACAAAGACAGCGTTTTATTCGCACTTTGAACCCCCTCTTCCTCACGTTTCATATACGTGAAAGACCGATAAATTCGTTGATTGAGCCGCTGTAGTAAGACAATCGACTGCAATGATTCGCCAGGTGCACTCAGCTCGGAAATCCAGCTCTGTAAATAGGAATTTAGTTCTAATTTAGACCCTAAATATGGGCTTAATAAGGGCAAGTCTTCATTCGAATAGTCAAAAGGATAATCCACAGCATAATCAGAGACCAGAAAATCAAAAGGCGTAATATCAAACTGCTGAATAAAAACTTGGCTTTTAATGGTTAGAAGATTCGTGCGATTGACAAACGATGCCGTACACACAGAATTATTTTCGACATCTCTGTGCCACCGTAATTTGGGTGCCGGGAAAATATCGAGTGAAGATGACTCAATGCGTAATTCATGCCCTTCTCTTGGGCGTAATCTTAAAATGTGCGGCTTAAGCTCGACGGGCTCTAAATATCGATAGGTTGTATGATGATCAATTCTGTAGCGTTTCATATAATGTACATTAAACAACTAAATTCGGATGCCAAATTCCCACACTATCGGAATCAGCGACCGATATTTTGGAAAGCGGCTAAAAGTATTCGCAGCTAAGCGCACCCGATACCCTTTTGGATTAGCCAGCCCAGAAAACACGAAGCGCAAATATGGATAAGCCACCATCGCGCCATAAAACGTCAAACTCGAAATGGTTTTATCAATGACGAGGACACCGATATCGATGATCACAGAGCCTGCATCCATATCGACTTGGCCAGACCTATTCACCTAGCCAGATTGGTTATTGCCAAACTTAAGAGATGCAGCCACCCCTCATTGCATGAACAAGGAGGGGCGAGGTAAGTCGTACTGGGACCGAGCTCTCAAAGACTCCGTCCACTGCATTCATTACATGCCTGTAGAGGGCCAAAGTAAAGCCTTTTGTTTAAAACTAACGCACTCGGTAGGGTTTGGTATGGCCACGGCTAGGACGACACTAGGAGTGAGCTTCTGACTTAACCCCAATAGTCTCTGACCTTTCAAGGCTTTTCGAGGTCAAGGCAGTGCTTCAGCCGTTTTCTCGCCTGTAAAAAAGTATTTTCGCCATTCATAGTCGTCAAGGCATGCCGAAGCACCATTGAGAACCGCTGGCGCAAAAATCGGAAAGCTACAAAGGCCCCGCCGGATAAGACCTCAAAGCCCACCTGCCGTCGTTGTTTTGCTTGGTAAAATAAGACAAACACCTAGGCAGATGAGCTTTGAAGTCACGTGGACGCTGAATGGATACTGGGCAACACAGACGCTTAAAGTTGAGAGGCCATCGAGACTTAATCAGAAGCATCCTAGATTCAAATGGCGTAAGCCAGCCTTTTGAAAGCCCACGCCGTTATGTGTCTGCGCACAAACTTCTGGGTGGGCTTATTCTTTCTAACAGTGTACTCAGAACTTTTCTGTATACGGACCAGCGACAGCCCCCACAAATCCACCCGCGGCGGCGGTCGTCAGTACTTTCGCATCCGCCCCCTCAAGCAGTGGCTTAAAGTCCTCACCATCAAGGCTGTAGGAAAAATCGATCTCAGATCGGTCAATGTGTATTTGCAGAACGATCTTCTCATCAGGGGCTAAGTTAACGGGGCGTTCCAGCAACACTCTTCCCAGCGGGTCTTCACCACCCGATTTTTGTCGAATGCGTAATACGGCCTGCCCTGCAGAGGTTTGGGCAATACCAAAAGCATAAAAGTAATCATCAGTTTGTAAGGCCATCAACCCCGATTCTGTTTGACCATTACCCGACCACTGGGTGAGCGTCGTGCGTATGGTCGCTTTCATATGCGCAATACGTTGGCCTACAAAACTGGGTTGTTGCATTTGCCCTAAACGCTCGGTGCGGGGTAATAGGTATAGGGCGTTATCGCTCAATGTCCACCACTGTGTCTCGGGGGTTCTGGCAAACAACCACTGCGGTCCAAGCTCACTTTCACTGAACGTTTCTTGCCGAACAAAATTACCGGTCATAGCGCGTTCCACCTTGGTCACAGGGAGCTTGGGCTTATCAGCCCGCAAAGGCAAAACCTCACCCTTTTCTAACACCACAGGCCAGCCGTCTTTCCAGGTAACCGGTAATAAGAAAGTTTCACGCCCTGTGTGAAAATTACCCGGGTCTTGCGGTGGAACTTGTAAGTCATACACTCGGGTCGCTAAGAACACCATCCACCAATCACCATTGCCGTCTTCTACCAGATCACCGTGTCCAGTTGCAGTTACCGGATTGGGTCTGTCGTCTGCAAGGCCCCACTGTGTGAGTATGGGGTTTTGGGGGTAAGGCTCGTAAGGGCCCCAAATGCTATCTGATCGATAAGCCAGTTGCCCATGATAATAACCTGTGCCACCACCCGGAGCACTTAAGTAGTAAGTGCCATTGATTTTGTAAATATGGGGGCCTTCTATGTAGTCGGTATGCCACGGCGCGGGCTCTCCACCGTCCACTAACATCACATCCTCAGAGCGTGGAGCATAGGTCTTAGGGTCTACTTCCATTACCCAAAGTGCTGTGTGCGCAGGATATCGCTTATTCGTTGGCTCACGGTGGTGCACGACATACACTTTACCGTCGTCATCAAAGAATAAGGACGGGTCAATACCATAAATATGGGGCAACCAAACCGGATCAGACCAAGGGCCGGTCGGATCTGTTGCCGTCACAATAAAATTACCACCGCACCCCACACAGGTACAGATGACGTAAAACTTTCCGTCTTTATACGCAATGGCTGGTGCATACAAGCCCGTACTGCTTAAAGGCAAGCCCTTGAAAGACATTTGATCTGTCCGGTGAATGGCGTTGCCTAATTGCTGCCAGTTCACCAAATCCGTACTGTGATAAACGGGAAGACCAGGGAAAAATCCGAATGTGGAATTGACCAAATAAAAATCTTTGTCGACTCTCACAATACTTGGATCTGGGTGAAAGCCGGCAATAATGGGGTTTTGGTACTGCCCCTCTGGCAATGGAGCTTCAAAAATTTCATCCTCCCCACGATACTCAAAGCTATCGAACCGCACATAGTCCGATAGAGCATCCACACCCTCCGACTTATTGGTACTTGAGGCGCACCCTACTAAAGATAAAAAAACAATCACAACAACTAAAATGAGATTTGGCATAGGGCATTACCTGTCTTAGGAACTGGAAACGTAATTATGAATGTCAAGATCACTACGGGTGCTACCTTACATCAAAACCCTGGGCGGATTAAAACCGTCTCCCAGCCTTACGAGCTATGATAATTTTTGATGTATAACCTGAATAAGGCGCGGTTTACCCCGCTGAAAGATCCTGACGGGTCCCTACCAACATGGTGGTGAGACACCGCGCGGCCGATATTACCGCTTCTCAGATCAAATCGCCAGTCGACGCATGCACCTAATCAGGGCGCGGGACGCTGCTTGCGAAAGCCATTCAGGTCGAAGCGGCTCGCTTATCTTGGAACCCGCAAAGGGCACAAGGTTGATGGCGCCAGGTTACTGTTCGCAACGGTTACTTGACAAAGTGAACATTACAAACCGATGTTGGCGATATTGTAGTCAAACCACCCAATCTGCCGGGCGACTCGGCCGACGCATTAGCCACCTGTACACACGACCAATTGCACAGTATTTTTAACCAACCTCAGGCCGCGTGAAGCAACTCAAACGTGCGCGTACCGTATTAACATATTGAACTCACGCCTTACTTTGGTTGCAGGCGCCAATATAAGCCCTTCCAAATTCCACACTGGTCGAGAAGCGTACAAAATCATTCGTTTATTGAGTTTTGATTATCCGTAAATGGTGTCTATGTTAAGGCCCCTACAGAACATGACTTTCCACAAGAAAAGATGTCCATTTCGAGTCATAAAAAAACCGCCTAGGTCTCCCTAGGCGGTTTTAGTTTTGATGAGCCGTTGTCAAAACCGCTCGCGGCTATATACCCTTATTTTGGGTTTTGCTGTAGATAATTCATCAACCAGTCCATCACTGGACGGCGAGAGCCATCCGCTCGAAGAAGACCGGTATTTTCTACCCAGGTAGAGCCATTAACATAACCCCAAATGGTAATTCCTTTAATACGGTCATCCGTGTACCACCAAGAAAAACGCTCGCTGAACTTTTGCTGCTGAGTGCTATCATTCGCGTCAGATATGTCAAACTCAGATACGTATTGGGGCAGATTGTTCAACTGATTCCACACGCGCTCCTGCATATCCTTATTGTGACTGACACTATGGCTGTCTAAACCATGCGCCTGGAAGCCAATGGCATCCACAAAACCTGAGTTGGCAGCGTTTCGGGCCATATTGATAAATTGATCCGTATTCCAATTCAAAATATTGTAGTCGTTCAATATCAATGTTGAATTGGGACACTGTGAACGCGCATACCTAAAGACCTCGGTCACCCAATTGTCACCGTACGCTGCTTGTGCATAGGACGCTGGCTGGTGGCCGGGGGTGGCTTCGTTCACCACGTCAATCATCTCTGTATCGGGGTAGCGCTGACAGTACTCGCGAATCCATTCTTCAATCTCTGCTTTGGCGTCGGGTCCATTTAAGTTATAGACCCAACTCGGTGATTGAGCGCCCCACACAAACGTATGATGCTTGTAAGGAATATTATTTTGACGAGTGTAATTGTAGTACTCGGTCGCCTTACTCCAGTTAGGATTATCTCGGTTACCTTCAATGGAAGCCCACTTACCTTCATTCTCTCCCGTTAACTGATTCCAATACTGAAGAAAGTCAGACCGTATATTGTTACGTGTGGTGATGTTCCCAACAAAGTACTGACCCGGTGGTGGTGGTGGTGGCTCTACATATTCACCGCCCACATTCGAGTATATGGCAAAGCCACTTAAGGTGGCATTTTCAACCACTGGTGTCAGTTGAATGGTGAGTTTTTCATCGGTTACCACCACGTTTTCAACAATCACCTCGAAAGCTGCGTCATGACCTACTGTGTCGAACAAGTCAATGCTGGAAACCGCTTGTTGACCTTCAACGGAGGCACTGAACTCACGCGCACCTGCGGTGGTTTGATACTGTTCAACAAAGTGCAGCTTCACGCTGTAGGTTGAGTTTGTGACGGGTACTTCATATGAGTAATCGCCGTAACGCTCTGATTGATACAACTCATCGTCGGTTGTACCGCTGATGGCGTCAGTAGTACTGCTCTGGCTACCACCCGTGGCAAAGCGGTCAGCGATATAAGCTTCGCCACCCACATTAATTGCACCACCACCGACATTTACAGCAAGCACTAAGCTAGAACCTTCAGGGATACTACCTGAGCTAGAAGAAGAACTGCTAGAGCTGGAGCTCGAAGAACTGCTACTAGAACTGCTTGAGCTGGAGGAGCTAGAAGAGCTGCTTGAGCTGGAAGTGCTGCTGGAAGAGCTTGAGCTTGTTGTGTAGCCGCCCCCACCACATCCGGTAAACGCAAAACAGCTCATTGCCATGGCAACTAACAGTTTTGATTGGATAAGTTGAATCTTCATTATTTTATACCTTGCAAAAAGTAAGCATTCCAGGGGGTGAGCCCCTCTATTTGTTAATCTTGTTAATCAATTCATACTTCCACTTAGCTGCGTAAATCGGTCCTAAAATCGACTTTACGCCCAAAAGCGAGCTGCCTTCGGATTGTGTGACAAATTCTAGGCGGTTACGCTAACAAATCTATTAAGCAGTGCGCAGTTTTGGATAATTCCTCATATAAATCGCATAAGGACAAACCACATTTTGTGGGGTGACGCACACTTTTCAGACTGAAATCGGTTACATTTTGGCCGACAAGGTAGCGCAACCTTAGCGCCGATGATTAGGAGCATAACCGCCACAAAGCTTCAATCACCGGGACCTTGATCGCCATCGGCAGCAAGATTCAAAACCTGAAATACAGGGTTTCGAGGCAAAGGAGTACCTGCAGATGGAATCGGCCTACCTATGGTTAAGGTGCCAGTTGGGTGTGAGCGTGACTGCGTCAGAAAACCAGCAATCGCACAACACGACAACCACCACAACCACAACCACGAGATTACTTGAACCGAATTAAAGATTGGGCTTAACTGAAGACCGACAAAGTTGTATTAAACTTCCGGTGATGTTCTATAGTGCAATTAGCACCCGCTCGTCTCATGCCCAACTTCTGAACGCCGCCCCGCCTCAGCGCTGCGGTAAAATGCGTAACAACCGTCATTCAACGTGTATCCATTAGGCCAGATATGTAACGTACGTCTGTCACTTGGGGGGCTTGAGAATGATGCCGTATCAGAGACGCAATAAAGGGACTGTGAACAGCGGCTATTCACTGCAGTAACAGTGAAGGATTCAGTTAGGCTCAGCAGTGGCTCTACCCCATTCTTCCAACTGGCCACAGGAAACCCAGCCTTCAATTCTACGGTCTTGCCGTTCAGTACCAACTGGTGGCTGTTGAGCTTTCCCTGGGACAGGGCAACACCATTAACAAATGTCACCATTGTATCCATAGACGAGGCCAAAGATCTCATCTGGGCCGCATGAGCCTGCCCCTCAACAGAGACTACCCTAGGCAGAACATTTGCCGCCAGCACTCCAGTAATGGTGAGGACAGATAGCAACTCAATTAAGGTGTACCCGCTTTCCCTGATGCGTCTGTTCATATTGGCTAGATCAAAATTAATGTGCATATCAATCAAGCATTGTAGCGAGTTTCGAAATAAAAAAAGCCTACCCACCCCCCAATATATGAGATAACTTGAATCCACTGGGTTTGAAATGCATGTTTTGATTTCGTTTTGATATAAGATGGTATGCGCTAGCGGCCATTCACGATGTACTTCATGGGGTGGAGATATAATGACTTACTGCTTGGGTATCAAAACCAACCAAAACATTGTGATGCTATCGGATTCACGTACCAATGCGGGCGTCGATAATGTCAGTATGTACAGTAAAATGTGGCGCTTTGGTGTTCCTGGAGACCGACAATTTGTCATCTGCAGTGCGGGAAATTTGGCCACCTCGCAAAGTGTTTTTGCCGTTCTCGAACGCGATATTCGATCGCAGGCAGAAACCTCACTCCTCACCACCCCCGATTTACATGACGTATGCGAATATATTGGGCGGGTCAACTTGACCTGCCAAAGACAAAACACAGGGGGTGGCCCCAACTACGAGGCCACTTTTTTAGTGGCGGGGGAAATTAAAGGCGCTCCCAGCGCGCTGCATCTGATATATCCGCAAGGGAACTTCATCGCCAGTTCCCTGCTGGTACCTTTTCTACAGATTGGTGAAACCAAGTACGGTAAGCCTATATTGGATCGCGTCTGTAAACCGACCATGTCCGTAGAGCGCGCCACGCTGTGTGGTCTGGTATCTATGGATGCCACGATTCGAAGTAACCTCACCGTGGGCCCACCTGTGGAATTGGCCGTCCTGGATCTTGGCACATTCCAACCAGGACGCTATCAATCCTTCAATGAGCAAAACGCGTTTATGCAAACGCTACGACAAACCTGGAACACGCTAATGGAAGACGCAGTTGATCGACTACCTAACTTAGATTGGCCACCATTGCCCCCGAACACATAGACAATCATCAATGACGTCAACAACAATAAAGCGTGTCTGGGCACCCAACGCCACGCGTGTGGGCCTTCAGATAGCCTCACATATCCTACCCATGGCTCCCACGGATCAGGGCTGGTGGCAAGTAGAAGTGCCGCAGCTATCGGCCGGAACGCAATACGGCTTTTGGGTGGACGGTAAGGGGCCTTACCCTGATCCACGCGCCTATTCCCAACCGAATGGTGTCCATGACTTAAGTGAGCATTATGATCACCACCACTATCAGTGGCAGGACGAGGGCTGGCACAACACGGTACCTCTAGAGCAAGCCATTCTTTACGAAGTACACATTGGCACCTTCACGCCCGAAGGCACATTCTTGGCGGCTATCAACCAGCTGGATTACTTAGTAGACCTCGGGATCACCCACATTGAATTGCTACCAGTGGCCGCTTTCGACGGTCAATGGGGATGGGGATACGACAGTGTTTGCCTGTATGCTCCCCACGCCCCCTATGGCACACCGGATGACCTCAAAGCCTTTGTCTGTGCTTGCCATCAAAAGGGGCTGGCCGTTATTTTGGATGTGGTATATAACCACCTAGGCCCCAGTGGCAATTATCTATGGGCATTTGGCCCCTACTTTACTTCACGCTACCCAACCCCTTGGGGTGATGCCTTAAATTTCGATGGTGAACAAAGCGGTGCTGTGCGCGATTTTTTTATCGACAATGCATTAACGTGGTTAGAGCATTACCACTTTGATGGCCTGAGGCTGGATGCTATCCATATGATTCACGACCAATCAGAGCCACATTTTTTGCAAGTGCTGTCTAACTCCGTTGCCAAGCGCGGTGCACAGCTGGGTAAACAGTGGTTTTTGATTGGCGAGGCCATTACCAATGATCGCGATTTGGTCGTGCCCGTTGTCGATGGTGGGCGAGGTTTGGATACACAATGGTCAGACGATTTTCATCACGCCCTACACGCCTATATCACTGGCGAACGCGCAGGCTACTATGTAGATTTCGGCAAGCTCGAACAAATGGCCAAAGCGCTTACCTCGGGGTTCGTCTTTCAGGGGGAGTACAATCAATACCGTAATGCTCACTATGGCTCTAACAGTGCCGGGCTCAACGCTTCAAGGTTTTTGGCCTATTCACAAACCCATGACCAAGTGGGTAATCGCGCATTTGGCGAAAGACTGAGCCATTTGGTCAATGAGAGACTTCAAAAACTCTGTGCAGCAATGACGCTTTTATCACCATTCATCCCCATGCTGTTTCAGGGTGAGGAATGGAGTGCGAGCAGCCCTTTCTTATACTTTACCAACCATCCCGATCCGAAATTGGGCCGCGCCATTCAACGCGGACGGCAGCGTGAGTTTAAGGCGTTTTTTAACTTGGACATCAAAATTCCGAACCCTCAATCTAAAGCCACTTTTAAACAGTCAAAACTCAAATGGCAAGAGCTTGAACAGAGTCACCACCACTCTATGAGGCAGTGGTATACACAGCTGATCCGTTTGCGGAAAGAGCATAAAGACCTTCGAACAGCAAGTTTTTCAAAACTTGCTGTCACGTTTAATGAACAAGAACAATGGCTAAAATTGACAAGAGGTGCCGTGGTTGCAGTATTCAATTTTGCAAAAAAACCGTTGTCAGCACCAGCCATGCAAAACTCAGGACACCGTTTATTGCTCACGTCCGACAAGACAAATTCACCAGGCTTAATCAATGAGCAAGCTGTAAACATTTATACACTGTGACTTCACACTGCCTCAGGGTGGCGCAAAGACCACGGCGCCCAATACGCTGCCTTTCACATAAGCCATGTAGGTACGTGGCAATACTGCCTTGAATGGGTTTAGCCCTTGTAAGACAGTTATTGAAATCCAAAATTTTTACCCGGGCCCGCGATTGTACTTTAGGTATTTGACCTCAGCACCAGCGACCAATATGATTGTGCCTTGAGTCACTGACAAAGGTGACCACGATGACTGTAAGTACGGTAGTTTAGCTCGTCATCAAACCAGAATGCATAATAGATGGCTGCACCTTGAGTGGCCATTCAACAAGCCTTTCAAAACCCAATTACTTGCGGGGAAGCCATGTTCTTAAAACGTTTACTGATCTCTTTCACTCTGGCTGTTTATGTGCTTTCCATTACTGGGTGTGGCGTGTTGTTATACCCGGAACGTCAGGGCCAAAAAAGCGGGCGTATTGACCCTGCCATCGCCATTTTTGATGGTATTGGATTACTGTTCTTTTTGGTCCCGGGCCTTGTGGCTTTCGCCGTCGATTTTCACCAGGGCACCATTTATTTACCGAACACACAAGCCTCAATCGACAGTGAGCCCTTTGAGCTAATCGCCATTAAAGTTGAGGGCCCGATGACACGTGATAATATCGAAGCCACTCTAAATAACGCCTTGGGGACAAAAATTGACTTATCCGCACCGGGCGTGATCCGTGAAGACTTATCACAACAAAAGCGCCCCCTTGAGAGTGCCAGGCTACAAATACTCGCCTCCGGCCTAAACTCTAAAGCTTAAACAGTGAGTGGCAGTAAACGTGCCCACCTTGTCAGTATAGAGGAATGCTTCGCAGGTGAATTCTGTTTCGTCCGAGCAGCGCGCTAAACCATCCATCATAGTGATGTGATACTGCTGCTCGATCCCTCAAAGGTTTTTGTATGAGCGCGTATCGTGTGGGCTTTTTTCTCGTATTACTGGTTAATACGACCAATGCTTTAGCGGACACATTGACCCTCGCTGTGGCCTCCAATTTTGCAGCCCCCATGAAAGCCCTAAAGCAGGCTTTTGAGCAAAACAACCCCCATCGACTGCGGGTTATTCACGGCGCATCGGGGAAGTTCTACGCTCAAATTCATGCCGGCGCTCCATTTGATCTGTTTTTCTCAGCCGATCAAGCCAAACCTCAGGCCTTAGAAGCTGACAAGTTGATTGTGCCTAACAGTCGCCGTACCTACGCGGTGGGTCGCCTTGCCTTGTGTTCGAACCGCCCTCTATCCAGCAACACCATTGCACAACAACTCAAACAGGGCGAGTTCAAAGCCCTGGCATTCGCCAACCCCAAACTGGCGCCCTATGGGCAGGCAGCTTTGGAGGTACTCACAGCACTTAGGCTCACACACACCTCATCTAAATGGGTATACGGCGAAAACATTGCGCAAACCTATCATTTTGTTTGGTCGGGCAATGCATCTTTAGGTTTTTTGGCGCAATCTCAACTTAGCCCCCAAGGTATCAATGCCTCCCAGTGCTGGATGCCCCCACCAACACTGTATAAATCCATCATTCAAGATGCAGTGATTATTAAAGACAGCCCGCATTTGAATGCCGCAAATGCGTTTATGGCATTTATTCAAAGCGCAAAGGCTGTGACGATTATTGAGTCTTTTGGGTATGCCAAACCAAAAGCAATAGGAGAAATGCGGTGACGCTGACGCTAGCGGATGTCTTGGCATTGTGGCTCACATTAAAGTTAGCTTTTACCGTCACCGTTTTGCTACTGATCATTGGCACGCCCATCGCTTGGTGGCTAGCGCGTACACATTCATGGTTTAAAGGGCCCATTTCAGCCTTAGTCGCCCTACCTTTGGTGCTGCCCTCAACAGTTTTAGGTTTTTATCTATTGGTCTTTTGGGGGCCCAACGGCCTTGGGGGCGAATTTACCCAAGCACTGGGTTTACGCACATTACCTTTTACTTTTGCCGGGATGGTTGTGGCATCAATGCTGTACTCACTGCCTTTTGTGGTACAACCCCTTCAAAATGCGTTTGAATCCATGGGTAAGCGACCAATGGAAGTGGCTGCAACATTGGGAGCCAGCCCACTTAACCGTTTTTTGACTGTGGCATTACCGCTTGCAAAGCCGGGTTTTATCACCGCAGCCATACTGGGCTTTGCGCATACCATGGGTGAATTCGGGATCGTTCTGATGATCGGTGGCAACATTCCAGAAGTCACCCGAGTGGTGTCCATCCAAATTTATGACCATGTGGAGACCATGGCTTATGCTCAAGCTCATGGCCTGGCAGCCGTCATGCTCGTTTTTTCATTTTTGGTATTGTTAGCCATGTCTTGGTTTAACAAAACGCCTTCATTGGGCAGGCGCTAGTTTATGGCTTCCTTCCATGGGGCGCCGCCCATCCAAATACAACTGTCGCTCCCGGCAAAATTGAAGCGCTCGGGCTTTTCGCTCAATGTGGATCTCACTCTGCCGGGCACGGGCACTACGGTTATTTTTGGCAGGTCTGGTTCCGGTAAAACCACCCTTTTACGCTGTATTGCCGGCCTTGATCGGGCACGCTCGGGTACAGTGATCGTGGATGGCGAACAATGGCAGACCCACTCACGTTTTGTACCTACACATCGACGGCCTCTGGGCATGGTGTTTCAAGAGCCCAGTTTGTTCGAACATTTAAACGTTAAACACAACTTGCTGTACGGCGCTAGTCGCCTGCCAAGCCCGTTTGAGCGAGACTATTTCGACCAAGTCGTCCAACTGTTAGGGTTAGGGACATTATTACAACGCCATAATCACGAACTGTCCGGTGGCGAACGCCAACGAGTGGCCATAGGCCGAGCGCTACTGAGGCGCCCTGCTCTTCTTCTCATGGACGAACCCCTTTCATCCCTTGATAGCACGCGCAAGCACGAAATACTCAATTATCTACAATCCATACCCAACCAATTTGCCACACCCATACTGTACATAACGCATTCAATGGAAGAACTGGCTCGACTTGCCAGTTACGTGGTGGTGTTGGATAACGGCAAAGTGGTCCGCCAGGGCGAAACCAGTGAAGTATTTAGTGCACAATTGCCAATCGACCTTGGGGAGGAAGAAGGCGTGGTATGGCAAACGCGTGAAGTTCGACAAGACACGGATTGGCAGCTAAGTCTACTCGCCTTTGATGGCGGTGAGATTTGGATTCCCACGCCAGCGGCCGGCTCAACGCCGGTCGAACGCATCCGAATACTGGCCCGTGACGTCACTTTACTAGAAACACCCTATGACCAAAGTAGTACGCTCAATCAATTGCCCGCTGAAGTCGTCGCATTAACCGCTTGCCCACACGAAGCCATGGTGATGGTTCGCCTTAAAATAGGCAATCATTACCTATTGTCACGTTTAACCAAAAAATCGGCCATGCAGATGAACCTGACTCCCGGCAAAAAGCTGTTCGCGCTGGTAAAATCGGTCTCGATTCTAAGCTAGCCGTGGCAATCAATGAAACACAGCTGTCACAAACACTCAGTAACATGGTCGTATACGCATAGCCGGATATCCAGATGAAAGCTCCCCCAATTGTCGACCTCTTCAAATGCCTCAGCGACCCCACGCGACTCAATATTGTATTGTTGGTTTTAAGCCACAGTCGACTCTGCGTGTGTGAACTCGGCCATGCGTTGGCTTTGCCTCAGCCCAAAATCTCGCGACACCTGGCCTACTTGCGTAGTTACAACATACTCAACGACACGCGCGAAGGCCAATGGGTGTATTACGCCTTAAACCCCGCTATGCCCTCAGAATGGAAACAATTACTGGATCACTTAGGGTCGACGCAAATGCCCGAAATGACATCAACTTTCAATCGGCTTGAAGCTTTTCAAAACCCTACACGCTGTGCAAACTGAACCTACCGAAGAGAAAACCACATGACACTTAAAGTTGGAATTAATGGTTTTGGTCGCATGGGGCGACTAACCTTTCGATGTTTGAACAGTCTGCCAGGGCTGGAGGTGGTTGCCATCAATGACCCCGGTGGCCCGCTAGCGACTTTCGCCCACTTATTAGAATTCGACTCCGTGCATGGCCGCTGGCCCCAATCGATCTCGGCGAACGGTAATAGCTTAATCGTCAATCAACGACCAATCGTCTTTTCCCACAATAATTTAATACCAGAGACGGACTGGCGTGATTGCCACATTGTGATTGAAGCGAGTGGTAAATTTAATCGCATAACTGACTTACATCACTATCTCGAGCAGGGCGTTAAACAGGTAGTGGTAACAGCTCCAGTCAAAGAAGAAGGTGCTTTGAATTTGGTGATGGGCGTGAATCACACACTGTTTGACCCAGCCCTTCACCCTATCGTCACAGCCGCCTCCTGTACCACTAACTGTTTAGCACCTGTGGTTAAAGTAATTCACGAGGCCTTAGGGATTAAACATGGCTCCATGACCACGCTACACAGCATCACCAACACTCAAACCATTATCGACGCCCCCCACAAAGATCTGCGCCGTGCACGTGCATGTGGGCAAAGCTTAATACCCACCACCACCGGTTCCGCCACGGCGATTACTCATATTTTTCCTGAGCTCAAGGGCAAGTTAAATGGCCACGCGGTACGTGTACCTCTAACCAATGCGTCGCTCACAGACTGTGTATTTGAAGTCAACCGAGCCACGAATGCACAGGAGGTAAACCGTCTGCTTGAAGCGGCTGCAAACACCACGTTAAAAGGGATATTGGGCTATGAAACACGCCCTTTGGTCTCCATTGATTACCAGACCGACCCACGCTCCTGCATCATTGACGCACTATCGACACTGGTGGTGAATGATACCCATGTAAAAATTTACGCCTGGTACGACAATGAATGGGGTTATGTAAACCGCACAACTGAACTGGTACAGTGGATAGCAAACTCGCTTCAATATGCCCCAGCATAAAATGTCTAAACCCCTGCAAAGCCCTCTGCAACAATACGGTGTCATCACCGGCAATTATTGGGCTTTTACGTTGACCGATGGCGCCCTCAGAATGCTGGTGGTGCTCTATTTTTACGGCCTAGGGTACAACGCGCTTGAGGTGGCCTTGCTGTTTGTGTTTTACGAGTTTTTTGGCATTGTCACCAATTTACTGGGCGGCTGGTTGGGCGCTAAAATTGGCTTGAACCAAACCATGAATATGGGGTTGCTAATTCAAATAGTGGCGTTGGCCATGCTACTGGTGCCGACACCCTGGTTATCGCCGGTTTGGGTAATGGGGGCACAAGCCCTATCCGGCATTGCCAAAGATTTAAATAAAATGAGCGCCAAAAGCGCCATTAAGCAATTGATTCCCAAACAACAATCCAGCCAATTGTTCCGTTGGGTCGCTCTACTCACTGGGTCCAAAAATGCGCTAAAAGGGTTTGGGTTTTTGGCTGGTGGTTTGTTGCTATCCACCTTAGGGTTTAAAGGTGCCATTGGGTGCCTACTCGGACTTTTACTGGCCACCTGGTTTGTTAGCCTGGCGTTACTCAGTCCGCACTTGGGGCAAGCGCAGCAAAAACCAAAGGTCAAACAACTTTTTTCCAAAAGCCGGGTAGTCAATGTACTGTCATTGACGCGGTTTTTTTTATTCGGCGCGCGTGATATTTGGTTTGTGGTGGCCCTGCCCGTCTTTCTATCCACGCATTGGCAATGGCAGCACTGGCAGGTGGGCGGCTTGATGGCCGGCTGGGTCATTGCCTACGGTTTGGTGCAAACCTTAGCCCCGCGAATTGCAGGCTTAGATAAGCGGGCATTGTCTGTAAAAAACGCCGCTGTAATATGGGGCACATGGGTCACAATGGCGCCCCTACTATTAACCGCTATGCTCCTCACCCACACACTCAACCCATGGACATTAGTCGCGGGCCTCGCCGTTTTTGGGCTTTTATTCGCTGTTAATTCTTCGCTGCACAGTTTTTGGATCGTACATTTTGCCCGCGCAGACGGCGCCTCGTTGGATGTGGGGTTTTATTATATGGCCAATGCAGCCGGTCGACTGGTGGGCACGGTCTTGTCTGGCCTATTGTTTCAAACTCAAGGGCTTACCTCGTGCTTGCTGGCATCAAGTCTGTTTCTATTACTAAGCACTCTGATTTCCATCGCACTGCCTAAGCACTCACCCGAGGCTTGAGGTCTCACAACCCAAAATGCTTAGACCCATAAACACGACAGTTAGAACGCCAAGTTCTATAGTGGAAACCCGATAAGCCATATTGAAAACTCCCATTTTGATACGCCATGACGCTGCTATATAGTCTAATCATCCATTTGATCCAGGAGCAGAACAACCATGGCGGCAGAAGTATTCAAAGAAACAGTTTTGGAAGTCCACCATTGGACTGACACGCTGTTCAGCTTTAAAACCACGCGCAACCCAGGGTTTAGGTTTCGCAATGGCGAATTTACCATGGTGGGTTTAGAGCAACCAGATGGGCGCCCTCTTTTGCGTGCCTACAGTATCACCAGCGCCAATTACGAGGAGAACCTGGAGTTTTTTAGCATCAAGGTACCCAATGGGCCGCTCACCTCTCAACTCCAGCACATTCGCCCCGGTGACAGTGTTCTGGTGAACAGTAAAAGTACGGGTACCTTGGTCACCGACCACCTATTACCGGGTCGATTTTTGTATCTCATCAGCACCGGCACGGGCTTAGCACCCTTTATGAGTATTATTAAAGACCCAGAAGTTTACACCCAATATGAAAAGGTGATTCTCACTCACAGTGTGCGCCTTGAAGATGAGTTGGCCTACCGTACGTTTATTGAGACCGAATTACCCGAGAATGAATATTTTGGCGAGGAAGTTCGGGAAAAGCTCATTTATTATCCCACAGTGACGCGTCAAACCTTTTCCAATACCGGTAGAATTACTGAGAAGCTCACCAGCGGCGAATTAAACCAAGCCATCGGTCTACCCACTTTAAGCCCTGAAAACGATCGTTTTATGTTGTGCGGCAGTCCCAGTATGCTAAAAGACACCTGCGCCATCTTGGACGGTTTGGGTTTTAGTGAGGCGCGTAATGGCCACTCTGGACACTACGTGATCGAAAGAGCATTTGTGGAGCAGTAATCCACTGGTTAGGCGCTGCGTTGCGAATAAAACTTCAAATGCCTGACTGAGGGGCTGATCGGCCGAGGCCACTATCGCGCCGAGGCTGGCCGACAATACTGGGGTTGATTGTTGGAATACCTAAAAGGCACGTTGGATTAAGCCAATCGGCGTCAAGAGTGCGCACCCCAAATGTATTAATTGACATCGGTTCAGTTAACCAAACGGTACTTTTCTTCATAGAAGTAGAGTGTACCAACACTGGTGGTGTCCGTTATTTTGCTCCAAGAGGCGTACAATACATCATCGTTACTTTGCAGCATTTCGCCGGACACATTCTTCAATATACGCTTCCACTGCCCACCGGATTGATAAGCCTCCAAGAGAAATCGGTTGCGTTTTCTTTTGGACCATGGCAACCACTTGGGGCATTCGTAGGTCACCTCATGAAGCGTATTGTTCATCACGCTGAATACAATACGCCCCTTGGCAACACGAAATTCATAAGTATAAGCACCATAAACGCTATCATGCGCGCGTGTTTTCAATAGCTGCCCTTTAACCCGCTTAGGGTCAAAGGGTTTTCCAATTTCAAATATTTGCAGCATACAAGCTTCACTGGGGTTCTTATGGCCGTAAAACTAACGAAATTTTAAAATTTCGTAAAGCAAAGAATACAACACGCTTTATAATTCTATCCACCAGCAGGGCTCAGCAAACCATTTTCAGCCCAAACACACGCAATGCTTCTACGGTAAACTCTAACCAGGTAGTACAAGAAAAGAACTCGAGACATTCTTTATTGATAAACTCGCACATAGTCAATTTCATAGGTTGCAGGAAATTGTGTTCCCGAAGGGTCTCCACCGTTGTTACCACCAACAGCCAAATTTAACAGTAAGTAAAAAGGTTTACCGATGAATGGGTTGGAGCCGTCGGGGTTAGATAGATTGGTCAACTTAGTACTGTTCATTAAGATATTATCCACATAGAGACGGATCTCATCCGCACTCCAATCCATGCGCCAAACATGAAAGCGATCATCCCAATCCGAGTGCTGAAAGCGCAAACGTCGAAGCTCTTGCGTTGCGGAATCCCACGCAGCCGACCAAGCATCGCTATTATCGGCTTTCCAGGCAACATTGGCTAAAATTTTTCCGTTGTAATATTCCATAATGTCGATTTCACCGCCCTCGGGCCACTTACCTGGCCCAAGCATCCAGAAGGCCGGCCACAGGCCGGCTCGGGTATCAATACGTGCTCTCACTTCAAAGCGTCCGTAGGTCCAGGATTTTTTATCGCGCGTGTGCAAGCTGGCAGAGGTATAACTCGCCGCTTCGTAAGGTTCGCGCCGGGCTGTGATGGTTAACAGGCCGTTGCGTACATCCGCGTTCTCGGCCCGCGCCACGGTATAGTATTGGGCTTCATTGTTTCGCACCCTACCGCGCTCATAGCTCCAGTAGGCCTCGTCTGGTAACCCTTCGTAGTTAAATTCGTCACTCCAAACCAATTGGTCGAAATTGTGTGGGGGTGGTTCAGGGCTCAATGACCAATGCTGGTTGGTCTGTCCGGTCTCGCCAAACTGGCGAATTTCGGCGCCAGGCTCTGTACTTGCGTTCCAAACTTCTAGTGCCTTGCCGCTAATTTTACTGACAATACGATAGTAACCATCGCCAGTGGGCTTGAACTCCCACTGTTGCTGGGATTCGCTGATGTAACGGTATTGCTGTATGGCCCCACCGTCATTCATACTCCGGTCTTTCACGTCTAAACTTTTGCCGCTATGACCTGCTAACAAGGCGTAATAGCCGTTTTCCAGGTCGACCACATCAAATCGCTGATTCAACAGTCCTAGAGGTTCCCATAGGCGAATACCCGCACCATTGTCATAACTGTATTCTGCCACTTCCATCGGTAAACCACTTTCACGTGCAAAAATGGAATAACGTCCCGTAACAGGCAGTACACCCATCGTTCCTGAGCTCGAACTCGATGTGCTGGAGCTACTGCTAGAAGACGCACTCGAAGTACTACTAGAACTGGAACTATTACTGGATGAGCTGGAGGTTGAATTACTGGTGCTTGAGCTTGTAGACGAAGCGCTGCCTCCGGGCGTGGGTTGCCCACCGCAGCTCAGCAGCAGCGTAGAAAGCATTAAGACCACACCAGCAGCCAATTTGTTAAACATCTTGTACCCTCCCGTCATGGTGATGGCCACGAAAACACTGTCATTCCTCGCAGAAACTCGCTGCCAAGAAAACTAAGACAAAGCTTGAACTTAATGCCATACGCCTTTGTTTTTATATAATTTTTATTAATTTTTTTGACGCCGAGCAATAGCGTCAAACTTCATCTCGACGACAGATAGGTCACATCAATCATCCGACTATAATTCAAGACACCCCAAAATAACGCCAACTGGTCACCATTCTGGCGAGAGGTGATGGTTTCTCTGGTGGGGTTGAGGGCCGCGCAAGGAAGATAGTTAGGCGCGGGCGGGCCCTTTTGTTGACTTGCCAATAAAAAAGGCCTTCCATCGGTTCTATTACACGCTCTAAAACACTGAAGCTGGTGTATGAACAACCTGGTATCTAAGATCGCTCATTGGCTTCACTACCAATGAAGGGGCATTCCTGCACCAACCATTACCCCGAGGGTCATTTCTGCTGGTTTAATAGTTGATGCATCCACTGCTTCAGTTCTTCAAATTCAAATGGCCAACCCAACTCTGCGTCATGTAGGTCGCTTCTTAACACGGGGATGCGCAAGCCATATTGCTCCACTAACCCCTCGCCTTCCGCAATTTCCACGAGGACAAATTCAATGGGAGATTCCTTGGCAAGCTGGCGTAGCATAGACTCAGCCTTTGCACAAAGGTGACAGCCCAAAGTGGTGTAAAGCTGTATTTGCATGATTCAATCTCTTAAAAAAACGCAGTCTAGCGGTTCACTGCCGTGCATGCACGCATCGAACGCACGCTCGCCAGTTTTGTCTACCCAAAACATTGCATCCACTGTAGGCGCTTCAGAGGAATCGCATTGCGCGCTAACTTAACATACCCGCCGTTTGATACGTTGCACGCACAAAGCTAGAAAGACCAACCGTTTGCTCTTGGCGCTCCACCACCCGAATGAAATCCAGTAAAAAGCGTGAAGGTACACCTAAATCTTCTGCTTTAACCGCCTGCTCTAACCATTCCTTCGCATAGTCATTAAGACCAAGTTTCGGCCCATCCTGGGCTGCAGGGATCAATGATTCTGGCGCGAGCACCACCTTTTGTGTGTCAACTTGTTTAAGTTCAAATACAAAAGCTGAAAGCTCTGTGGTGTCAAGCGCCAAGTCCATGGCTTGCTCAAAGGCCTGATCGAGTTCGCCATTGAAAAACTTGGCCGCAATGGCTTGAGTATCGGCCAGCAGCTCATTAATAGCCTTAAGTTCACCGGCATCCAGCTCGCCCTCTACCACAAACTCCGTGGACGAACTTTGATGAGAAGCCCTGGCAGCGCCCTGATTAGAGCCTTTTTCGATACTGGCGGCCTTTGCATATACCTTCAAAGTAACAAGGTCACCATCTTGAGTTTTGACTTGCAGATCAAAGGTTTGAGCACGCGCGCTCGACTCTGAATAGCGACCGCCGAATGAAGATTTTTTCGGTGTCAAATGGGCATACGTGTTAACGGAATTCTCCAGTGTGGCCTGCATAGACTCAATAAGCTTAACCCGGTTTTGATCGGCGACACTTAAAGAAGGGCTCAGTAGTTGGGTAAGGGGGTTTTTATCGCCAACTAACGGATCATCCGAAGGATGCGCATCTGCCAAAACGGGCTTGGAAACCGTTTGAGTGGCCTCGGAAAGCGCCTGGCTCAGAGAGTCGGGCACCGCCAAACCCAGTTCATCTGCCAGGGCCTGAATGCCCTCAAGCACCTGCACCTTGGTCTCATTCACAGCGGCACTGACCGCCCCATTCAACTGCCCCATGCCCTCCAGCTGTGCTAGGGCCTCGCTGTACCCCTGCAGAAAGCCTTCCAACCCCGCCTCCAGCCGTGTCTGTAATGCCTCAGTATCTGCACCGTCGGCCACATCCCGGCGTAATTGCGCCTCTATGAAGGTAAAAATGGTGTTCGCGTAGGGATTTCGATTGGGCCCGGTGTTTTCAATGGGTTCTGCACCCGTGACACTGGCCGCTTGACTGCCTTCAGCAGAAATATGCACACTGTCTAACGACCGCTCAGTTGCCCTTTGGTTGTCCTCGGAGTTGGGTCGCGTACTGTCGGTCGCAGAAGATGCAACGTTTACAGGTAGTTTTGTTGTGGGCATAAACGCCCCTGAAGAATGAATGCCAACCATCTACAACCTCCCAAATCTAGCGATTATCCCTGCCCAATCAAACCCACGGCTCGACCCTGCAAGTTGAATTCAGTGGATGAAAAGGTTAGCGGCCAGGTGAGGGGTAACTTGAAGACGTTTTAGACATTAAACCATAGAGGACTCGGTGCCTTCAGTTATAGATGCGAGCCACAGAGTGTGGACCGTGCCAGGGTTTCTGGAAACCAGTGTGCTATAGTCCGATGAGACCAAGCATCATCGACTCTCACCAATTTAAGGCTTGCAATGACCCATTGCCAATCCTGCGCACTCACTGACGTTGGTTTACTGCGCACCAACAACGAAGACACCATCTTCAGCAACCCTGAACTCGGATTGTGGTTGGTCGCTGACGGCATGGGCGGGCATGAGGCCGGTGAAGTCGCCAGTGCCATTACTCAGCGCACCATAGCGCGAACCATTAAATCTGGCGCAACGTTGGAACAAGCCATACTGGATGCGCACAACAGAATTCTTCGTGCAGCAGATTCCGGTGAAGGTAAGCATGGTATGGGTTCCACGGTTGTGGCGCTCCAGGCAAACGAACGCAGCTACCATGTGGCTTGGGTGGGTGATTCGCGCGGCTATTTGTACTCTCCATCAAAGGCGCCGAAACTGATTCGGCTTACCAAAGACCACTCCTACGTACAAACCCTGTTTGATTCTGGTGTGATCAGCCAAGAGGAAATGGACCACCACCCAGACAAGAACATCATTACTCAGTGTTTGGGTTCCACGGAGCTTGTGGATATCAAAGTCGACAGCGTGGCAGATACATGGAAGCCTGGAGAGCGCCTGGTATTGTGTAGCGATGGATTATCAGACAGCGTGAGTGAAGAGACCATCGTCAAATTACTCAGTAATAATACTTCTGTAGAGAGCGCCGCCAAAGCTCTTATGCATGCGGCACTGGCAAGCGGAGGCAAAGATAACATCTCTATTGTGGTTGTGGATGCCCCCGTATCATTAAAGCCCACTCTTTGGGGGCGGCTGCGCGACTGTTTTAAGCGCCCGGAGTAAGTCCTCTTCATAGCACCGAGGTGCTGCATTGGTTTTTACGGCCGGTTGAGCCTGATCAATTGAACGCCAGGCTGTAGCAAACACCTACCCTAGTGATGCCTACCGCTCAGCCAGTAATCCAACTCGCAGGCCGTCCCCATCACAATGGCATCTGTTGATATGACCTGGTCGACACCCGCGAGTATCAAATCGAGCTGTTGATTGTCTTCATCGATCGCCACAATTGACATAAGGTTTGGCAAGCTGTTGGCCAGCTCATAATCACGAACCATATCCACCATGGTTGCCACTTGAGCTAACTCACAGTCCAACAATACCAACTCAAAAGTGTGCTCCTGCAACAGCTTTAACAGTTGCTTTTTGTCGTCGGCAGTAAAGAGTTTCATGTGGCTCACATCGCTCAACGCTTTTTTGGCCGACGCTCGACCTACACTCACCAGTAAAACGGTTCTTACCGCAGGTCCTTCGGCTCGGCTATCGCCCATCGCCGTTGAAACATTGCAAAACACTTGACTAAAGGCCATTTCAAATTCGTAGAGACCCGAGGGTTTCGCCACAGTGTGAACGGCTGGCGCGGTGGTGATTAAACGGTCTTGAAAGTACTTCTTACCCAATCGCGAGCAGATGGCAAACTGCTGTAAATATTTTAGATCGTTGTGGCTCAAAAGTTCATTTGCAAACTCAATCGCTTCCTCTCCGCCAGCAACAACACTGTATACCACCGCTTCAATCGCGGCGCCTTGATTCATGGCCTGTATCAGTTTCGACGTGGCTTTTTTGAAATCATTAATGGCCACAACGTCAAACCCCAAGGTGTCCAGCTCTTGACGTTTTAAATCCAGCCATCGGGGATTAGAATGCACCAACAGCACCGGCTTATTTTTATATTCGATGCGATGATAATCCAGACGTGGTGATAACTCTGCTACTCGCATTCTGCTACGTAAGGTAATGCAGCGATTGGCATGACCCATGGAATCACCCACCTCAAGAGAGCCGTCTATCAATTCGGCAAGGCCTTTTGCCAAAATGAGCTCCAAACCCGGATCAAGCTTTGCGTCCGCACTGCCTTGAAATAACCGTTTTTTCGAGGTTTCAAGTTGGCAATCGACATTCATTAACAACTGCCCAGAGGTTTCATATTCACGGGCAAATTCCATCTCGACAAACACATAATTGGATTTTGCTTCAGCTATTGCAGACGCCAAAACACTGTTCACAATTTGCGCCAAAAGGTCAGGGTCACCCACCAGGCGTGCAGGCATGGCCGGCGCGATTACCGTCTCCAATTCGATACCTTTTTTTTCCGCGATATCTTCGTAATGCTTTACCAAGGTTTGCACGAGGTGCCGCACGTTAAAAATACGCGCTTTTGGGCTCACTTCTTTGGTTAATACCTGATAAAACTGATCCAAATTATGTTGAATCACCTCCAGTGATTTCCAATCTTCTTGATTTTCATTTTTCAACGCTGTGAGGTCACGGGTCAGCCTCTGAAGGTACTCATTGCTAAGCCTCACCGATGCCCGTGTATCTCTTTTTTCTTCTTCTAAGGTTTCCGCTTTACGCGTCAAATGGTAGTTAGCCTCCAAGTGACCCCAGTGGGTATCGCCCATGAGTTCACTGTGATGGTGAAGGATCCAATAAAACATCAATAAAATCGCAGAATAAAATATTCCCAAAATATCACCCACAAACAGTGGGCTGAGGGCCGCGGGCACAATACCAATAAATTGATACATCCCCAAAAAGCGTTTAAACGGTGCAAACGCGTGCGCCGTAATCGAGAAAAACACCACCGTATAGAGCCAAATCAAAGGGGCCTCAGCGGTGAGACCATGGACGATGGTAACGGAGGCGACGATGATGCTCCACCAAGCGGCACCCAGCAACGTGGAAATAAAATAGCGATTACGCCATGCGGTAGGGGCTCGCGGGTATATGGCATCAATGCGAAACAGAAAATAACCCCGAATAAGGGTGGTGAACATCAACCCAACGGACAGCACAATGGCCAGATGAGGCTGTTGTTGAACAAAGATATCACTGGAAAATAAGCACAAGCAAAAGACAAAAAAGTTTGAAATCAAGCCGCGACGACCATATTTGGCCATTCGCCAATCGGTTTCACGCATGATTTCACGATTTTTTTGAACTTTACTGTGCGGTTCGAAAAACTTGAGCATGAACGAGCCTTTTCACTGCGGATGGGTTCAGCGATGAACTGAACCCGCGCGATTCTACCGGAAGGCTCTCATAATGCCCAGCGTAGCTGCTACTTTAGACGCACGCCCAAGCCGGTCTGCGGTTACACACCCTATGGGATTGCCAATGAGCCAATCGACCGGGCACCTACCCCATTATCTTTGGGCTTTTAGCCCATCAGCAAACACCCTGTGCACCCATCACACGAAACCGCCTAGTCCGCCAATACTATGCTCGCTACAGCTTTGATGTTAACTCGGGTAAGACGTCAAATAAGTCTGCCACCAAGCCATAGTCAGCCACTTGAAAGATGGGGGCCTCTTCATCTTTGTTAATGGCAACAATGATCTTGGAATCCTTCATCCCTGCCAAGTGTTGAATCGCACCTGAAATCCCAACTGCAATATACAATTCGGGCGCCACAATTTTACCCGTTTGACCCACTTGCATGTCGTTGGGCACAAACCCTGCGTCCACTGCCGCACGCGAGGCGCCCACTGCCGCACCGAGTTTGTCAGCTAAGGTGTACAACAATTCAAAATTGTCGCCATTTTGCAGTCCGCGTCCACCGGAAATCACCACCCGCGCAGCGGTAAGCTCTGGGCGATCCGATACCGCCAGCTCTTCACCCACAAACTCTGAAAGCCCTGCGGCATCAAGGCTCGCACCGGACTCGATCTCGGCGCTACCACCCAGTGGCGCTGCGTCAAAGGCGGTAGCCCTAATCGTCAGGACTTTAATGGCATCTCGACTCTCAACCGTAGCAATCACATTTCCAGCGTATATAGGTCGTTTAAACCGATTATTGGCTTCCACGGCTATCACGTCTGATAGCGGTTGAACGTCCAGCAAAGCTCCCACGCGGGGTAGAACGTTTTTACCAAACGTCGTCGCTGGCGCCAAAATGGCCTCATAGTCTTTTGCAATATTGACAATAGCGGGCGCCACTTCTTCGGCCAATTGGGTCTCAAAGTGCTCAGCTTGTAGGGCAATGACCTTGGTCACACCACTGATCTGTGCGCAGGCTTCAACCACACTATCACACCCATAACCCACGACGAAAAGGTGAACTTCTTGCCCAAACTTAGACGCGGCTGTCACCGTATGTAACGTACTGGGCTTCAGCGCTTTGTTATCGTGTTCTACAACCACCAATACGCTCATGAAATCACCTTTGCTTCATTTTTTAGTTTGTCGATCAACGCCTCCACATCAGCGACTTTTATGCCCGCTTGCCTCTCTGGCGGCGGCTCCACCGAAACCAAGGTCACGCGTTGCTCGTCTGCCACACCCAAATCCGCCAAAGCGATACTTTCGAGCGGCTTTTTCTTCGCTTTCATAATGTCGGGTAACTTGGCGTAGCGAGGCTCGTTGAGCCGAAGATCCGTGGTAACAACTGCAGGCAGTTTCAGCTTGACGGTTTGCAGGCCGCCATCCACTTCTCGGGTAACTTCCACGGTTTCGCCATCCACAGAAACCTTGGAAGCAAACGTGCCTTGCCCCCAATTCAACAATGCCGCCAGCATCTGCCCGGTTTGATTGTTATCACCATCAATGGACTGCTTGCCCAAAATCACCAAACCGGGTTGCTCTTTCTCCACCACGGCTTTTAACGCCTTAGCTACGGCCAAAGGCTCTAGGGTTACCGGTCCATCAATGTGAATGGCACGATCAGCCCCTAAGGCCATCGCTTGGCGCAGCTGTTCATGACACTTAACATCGCCTGCACTGACCACCACTACCTCGGAAGCAACGCCACGCTCTTTTAAGCGAATGGCTTCTTCAACGGCGATCTCGCAAAAGGGGTTTATGGACATTTTGGCATTGGCAATGTCCACAGTGCTGCCATCGCTTTTGGGGCGTACTTTAACGTTGTAATCCACAACGCGCTTGATCGGAACCAAAATTTTCATCGGTTTTTCTTTCTCCTTTGGAATCAGATGACCGTAAGGTTGTGTCATGGTAAATTGGCCAACGGCCTCGCCAAGACTACAGATAACTCCAGTATAGACTTTTGTCAAACCTTAACATGCAAAGCAACATTCCTCTATACGCAAACGCCGCGGACGCTTCATTGGCAAAAACGCGCGCTTTTAAGGCGGTCTTTCGAGGTGCACTCGGTCTCCACCTCACAACAAGACAGAGACAAACTGGTGGTTCCCTGGTTCCCAATTTATACTGAAGCCAACACCACCGCCGAATACAAGCAGATTTAGGAGCCCCAATGGAAAGAGAATCCATGCCATATGATGTCGTAATCGTCGGCGCGGGCCCAGCGGGCCTTTCAGCCGCCTGCCGACTGAAACAATGCAATGACAACATTAGCGTTTGCGTTGTCGAAAAGGGCTCTGAGGTGGGAGCACATATCCTCTCTGGCGCTGTAGTGGAGTCTCGTGCACTCGATGAGCTTTTTCCCAACTGGGCTGAGAACGGAGCGCCGCTCCATACTCAAGTCTCCGAGGACCAAATAGTGTGGTTAGGGTCAGATCAATCATCCCATACCATCCCCAATGCACTGGCGCCTAAAACCATGCACAACCACGGCAACTACATTATAAGCCTCGGCAAGCTGTGCAAATGGTTGGCCGAACAGGCAGAAAGCCTTGGGGTGGATGTGTTCCCAGGCTTTACCGCCCACGAGGTATTGTTTCGCGAAGACGGGTCGATTAAGGGCATCCTCACTGGGGATATGGGCCTCAATTCGAAAGGAGAACAAAAGCCCTCTTTTGCGCCAGGTATGGAGCTCCATGGAACTTACACCTTGTTTGCTGAAGGCTGTCGTGGTCACCTAGGCAAGTCTTTAATCGCGCGCTTTGGCTTAGATGCCGATAAAGATCCGCAACATTACGGCCTGGGGGTAAAAGAAGTCTGGAAGGTGAAGCCAGAGTCACACCAAGCCGGCCTCGTGATACACAGCGCTGGCTGGCCACTGTCTGAGCACAATGCCACCGGTGGCGGTTTTTTGTATCACCTAGAAGATGAGTTGGTGGCCGTAGGCTTGATTACCGACCTTAACTATTCCAATCCTCATCTCAGCCCATTTGAAGAGTTTCAGCGATTTAAGCATCACCCCTCTATTCGCAAGCACCTAGAACAAGGGGAGCGTATAGCCTACGGTGCCCGTGCCATTGCAAAAGGCGGCGTACAGTCCCAACCTAAAATGGCGATGCCCGGTGGGCTGTTGCTAGGAGATAACGCGGGAACACTAAACTTCGCAAAAATCAAAGGCACTCACACCGCCATGAAAAGCGGCATGGTAGCGGCCGAAGTCATCAGTGAAGCACTACAACAAGACACGCCGCCTATACATATAGACGAATTTGACAGTCGTTATAAAGCCAGTTGGGCCTGGCAGGAGCTGTATACCGAACGTAATTTTGGCCCAGCCATTCACAAGTGGGGACCCTTTTGGGGCGGTGCTTACGCATTTTTGGACCTTAATTTTTTCAACGGCCGAGTCCCCTGGACGTTGCGTGACCCAACGCCGGACCACCTAACCCTGCAAAAAGCCAACAACGCACCCGCCATCCACTACCCCAAGCCCGATGGCAAGCTCAGCTTCGATCGTTTGAGCTCCGTCTATTTATCTAACACCAATCACGAAGAGGACCAACCTTGCCACCTTCAATTGGCAAATACGGAGATCCCCATTGCCAAAAATTTGCCAGACTACAACGAGCCCGCGCAACGTTATTGCCCGGCGGGTGTATATGAAGTGATTAGTGACGATAAGGGCACACCCAAGTTTCAAATTAATGCCCAAAATTGTGTGCACTGTAAGACGTGCGACATCAAAGACCCGGCCCAAAATATCAATTGGGTCACCCCGGAAGGCGGCGGCGGCCCCAATTACACCGCCATGTGACCTGGAGCCGTAGACCATTAGGGCTTCGGGGTCCATGCAACGACGGGTGGAGGCATCGCTAACCCCGCCTAACATTACGCTCAGTTGAACGGAACCGAACCCAATGCGGCTGCCGTTTGCAGCTGTTGGGAGACTTCGGCCACCAAATCATGAGGTGTTTGTGCATCCCACGCCCAATAAGCGGTACGGCTCGACGCCACCCAAGTATCTAGCTTCCGCTGAGTTTGTACATCATATGCACTCAAGACCACCACAACACTATCTGCCCCCCTAGGCACAGGGTTGCGCGTGACTAAACCATAGTCCTGATGCCATTCAATGACGCTGCTGAGACGATCCTCAACACTCTGTACCGTGAAACACAAAACCACGTTGAAACCATCATCACGTGCGTGCGTGAAGGCTTCCGCCAGACTTGTGTTCATATGGGCCATCTTGACGCGCTGAAATTTGAGCGCAAATGCCTGCTCAAGAGCCGTCGAAAAATCGTGCCTCAGTCGAGCCGCATCATGAGGAACCCGTGCTCCTACGTCGGGGTACGTGAGGTAGACATTCGTCGATGAAGGCAACACCCAATGATAGCTGCGCGTCATCGATACTTTTGGGCCAAAACCCAGATTCTTGCCAATACCGTTGACCGTCTGCATACTGTGCTGGAAGGTACAGCCCTCGAGCCCCAATAGAACAATCACAAACGCCCACTTAGCGGCTACACTTAAAGAACCTTTGGGCAATATTGCGTATTTTGTTGTGACGCTCATAGATCACGCTCAGACGTTTGCTATACCTTGCCCAGTTTATCGGCCACCTTGGCCAGAGGTTTAGAGCTTTTGCATGCTAACAGCGTTATTGGAACTCAAACAAACCGGCAATCTCACTTTCGAAAACTTGGTTAGCCAAAAGAACTTTCGTCATTCTTTATTTGGCGGGCAGGTGATTGCACAGGCGTTGGTGGCGGCATCAAAAACCGTGAACAACCGCCAACCGCACTCTTTACACGCCTACTTTCTAAAGCCTGGCACATCTCAGACGCCAGTCACCTACAAGGTGAGCATTGTTCGCGATGGACAGAGCGTTTCCAATCGAAGCGTGGAAGCAAAGCAAAATGGCAAAGCCATTTTTTCCATGATGTGTTCTTTTCACAATGCCACCCCTGGCTTTGCTCACCAAATGGTGACACCACTCAACACTGGCGCTGCTCCCACCGCATCCACGACACCGACGGATCAAGCCTTGAGCTTGAATAACAATCCCAACGAATGCACGGACTTTACGCCCATTGACTATATGGCCTACAACGACATATTGTTCAACAACACTGCACAAAACCATGCAAACGCCCAATTTTGGCTAAAAAGTAAAACCCCTTTATCAACCCCTATAGAGCACTATGCCGGGTTAACATTCGCGTCGGATATCGGCTTACTGGCCACAGCCTTGCTACCCCATAAAGCTACGTTGTTCAGCGGCGATGTCATTCCGGCATCTATGGATCATGCCATTTGGTTTCACCAGCCCCCTCAATTCGACCATTGGAGCCTGTACGAGACGCAATCCCCTTGGGCTGGAGGTGGCAGAGGCTATTGTCAGGGCCATTTCTACAATGCCAACGGAAACTTAATCGCCAGTGTTGCGCAAGAAGGTATGATAAGACCCAACTCAAAAGCATCCATCGATTAAAACCGTGATGGTCTATACTTTCGAGAACAACGTTCTAACGAGGCAATGTCATGGATAGAACCACCATCTCTCAAGCCGCCAAAACCTTTGAATTGGTTCTGCAGATTTTAGACGATGCATACTGGAGCGCCTCTAAGATTGAAAGCAAAGATACCTTCTACGACCTCATTGGCACCTTACAAAAAGAAGTGAATGAGCTGGCCAAATTGAGTGTCGAAGACCACTACATGGCGTATGAACCCATTACCGCAGAATTAAAGAACAGCGTTAGTAAAGTTAAGACACTCCACAATGAACTCCACCAATGGGTCAGTCGCACCAAAGTCTCCACCGCCCTAGAAAGTGAGCTCCCCATACTCCTACAAATGTTGGCACCCAGTCGATAACCACCCTATCCCTTACTAACCCATGTTACCCCCATCATCGCAGCATATGAGTGCCACTTTCACTTTCGTTATGAATGCAAAGCACGTTTCACAGGATATGTATTGCTAAATATTTTAAAAACCGGCCATATTTCATTGGCACTTTTCTGAGAATATTCGATACTTTAAAGACCGGCGGCATTCATCCCCCCAAGTGAATGACGCAGGTAGAGTTGCTTCATTGCAGCTCGTTGAGGATGAAAGTCCTTAATGTTTCACTCCTAATGGTCCTGGCCCGGCGTTCCCCCCGATCGTCGGGCTTTTTTTCTACCGATTAGATGACCTACCAAACCACTCAAAGGGTTTCTCGCGGTGAAACACACGACAAGCATCGCTTACAACGCTTAAGAAACGAGCAAAACCCACCGCATTTTCCTTTTTACCAAGCCTTTGGCATCTAACCCCTTTCACATCACAGTCATGCTGCTTTAGACTACAATTTAACAAGTGGAAAACCTGTAATTGGGGCCGAATTTCACATTCGGCAGTGTTCATCAATAACAATAAGCCGAAACCTGTGACCCAGCATCACACCTACCCTGTCCACGGATTTCATCAAACGTTGCCAAAGGGCAAAGCGTCCGGGCAAGTGGTGATCACTGAATCTTTAGCGCGTGCCGAAATCGCGGGTAAAACGATCTCCCTTCCCCTAGACGACCTGCAACTTACCCTGGGCGGCGCCAGCGACCGTTTGATTTTTTTAAT
Organism: Cellvibrionaceae bacterium; assembly: GCA_050300015.1. Lineage (GTDB taxonomy): Bacteria > Pseudomonadota > Gammaproteobacteria > Pseudomonadales > Cellvibrionaceae > CAYZQH01. Next base: position 159,436 of record JBNKWZ010000015.1, read on the forward strand.
GCACCCCAGCGTTCCAAGTTGGCGCCTCTACACCAGTGACCGCAGCTTACTCGCTGACCCCTACTTGCGTGACCACCCTACTTTGGGTCCAGTCGTCCAAAAAGCGCGTAGAGTGAGGCACAAGGGGTGGGGATTGATAGCCGCCGTCATCCTCCTATTGGCGGCAATACCCGTACTGATGATGACTCGTATGGACTGGCTATCACACCGAGTAGCCCAGCAAATACCAGAAACGTGGGAAGATCAACTGGCTGACTCTGCTTTGGCACAATACCAGCTAAGCCACGAAATGCTTGATGACCACATCGCTAGGCCGCTCTTACAGCCACTGACAGAGCCTTTGATTGAAGCCCTTCAGTCGCGCCAATATGATTATGCGTTCCACGTCAGTTATGACGCCTCAACAAATGCTTTTGCATTACCTGGTGGCACAGTAGTGATTCACTCAGGCCTGATCATGCGAGCAGACTCCGCAGAAGAGTTATTGGGCGTTCTGGCACACGAAATTTCCCATGTTACTGAGCAACATGGGTTGCGCAGCGTCATCAGCACCGCAGGCCTATACTTGGTTGTCAGCGCAGTATTGGGCGATGCTTCGGGACTTATGGCTACGCTCGCCAGTACCGCACCCTTTTTACTCAGCCAAAGTTACTCTCGCAGATACGAGCGCGATGCCGACAAAAAAGGACATGCTCTTTTAACGCGCGCTCGAATTCACCCCAGAGGGCTAGCAACTTTTTTTGAAAAATTATTGGCAGATGAAAACAAACGCCTAGCAAGCATAGAAGATGAAAACACGCGAGAAGCCGTAAAAGAGGCCATGGGGTTTCTCAGCACACACCCTGCCAGTGAAGAACGTATTCAATACCTAAAGGCACTCCCTGTGGCCAGCCAAAGCTATCGTAATTTAGAGGCCGAGTTCATCGCTCTACAAAATGCCGTCAAACAATTCACTGAGAACAACATTGATAACAATAAGGAACCCGAAAATGAAAGCAACCATTAATGGAGGCCAGGCATTTTCCTACGTGGATATCGACCTAAGCCCTTCTGAATCTATTGTCACTGAGTCGGATGCCATGTCAAGCATGGATGCAGATTTGGATCTCACAGCCACTTTTAATGGTGGTTTTTTCAAGGGTTTACTCAAAAAATATTTAGGGGGCGAAACACTCTTTATTAGCAAGATTCAAAACAACACCACAGACAACAAGCGATTGACCATTGTGCAACCCACGCCGGGAGAAATTCGTTGCGTCACACTCAAGAACGAAACGTTTTATTTGCAGCCTGGCGCTTTTATCGCATGTGAGTCAGGCGTTTCTCTGGGTTTAAAATGGGCTGGACTTACGTCCTTTATCGCCCGTGAAGGCCTATTCAAATTAGCCGTCAGCGGCGAAGGCAGTGTGTGGTACGGCGCGTATGGTGCACTCATTGAAAAAGACATAGACGGAGAATACATCGTGGACACAAGCCATTTGGTGGCTTACGAACCGGGCATTCAATTAAAACTGCAGCTTGCAGGGGGAATCTTTTCCAGTTTTTTTGGTGGAGAGGGATTGGTCACTCGTGTGACCGGCACTGGAAAAATCGTGATTCAGTCTCGCAGCATTAGCGGAATCGCCAGTTGGCTCAACCCCAAATTCTAGGAAATACCATGAAAATCGAATTCCACTATCGTCCAGGCAACACCGCTGCCAAGATCACGCTCAACCCCGGCGAAAACTTTACCGCTGAAGCCGGCGCCATGATTGCCATGAGTGGCCACATGGAAATCACAACCACCACCCATAAAAAAGCCAAAGGAGGGTTCCTAAAAGCCGCGAAGCGCTTAATTGGTGGAGAATCCTTTTTTTTAAATCATTTTACTTGCCAAAACACTCCAGGCGAGGTGTGGCTCGGAACCTCTTTAGCGGGTGATATGACCCAGGTGACACTAGACAATGAAAACCTGATTGTCCAAAGTGGCTCTTATATGGCCAGCACCCCAGATATTGACGTAGACATGGGCTGGCAGGGATTTAAATCATTTTTGTCTGGCGAAAAAATGTTTTGGCTTAACCTCAGTGGCAAGGGCCAAGTAGTGCTATCATCCTTCGGCGCCATCTACCCCGTGGAATTAGATGGCGAATACATTGTGGATACCGGGCACATCGTAGCGTTTAGCGAAACATTGGATTTTAGCATTACCAAAGCCGGTAAAAGCTGGATACATTCTTTTTTAGGCGGTGAAGGTTTGGTGTGTAAATTTCACGGGAAAGGAACGCTTTGGTGCCAGTCACACAACCCCGAAAGCTTTGGCGGCACATTAACCCCCAGCTTAAAAGCCCGACGAGCTTAAGGAGTCAAGCGTGGAAAATAAACACTACAAAATCGAATTGACAGGCAAAACCTTGAACGACACCCCACTAGAGGTCGCAGTGGGTGACTTTGCCAAAATTTTTAAGCTCCCCTTAGATAAGGCTCAACAACTGTTTTCGACACCCCCCTCGGTGTTAAAAAACAATGTCGATGAAATCACTGCAAAAAAATACCAGCAAGCTCTTAAAAAAGCCAATATTGCCCATCGTATATCGGTTGTTCCCCCAACTGATTCATTGTCCACCGGAGCTTCTCAAAACTCTGACATACGAGCGGACATCAGCCATTCGACGCCTTCCAACCAAAAACCTGCCGCACCGGCACCCACCAATACGGAGACAGCGAAAACATTTGAAAACCCCGATGGCTTGCGTTTTTCACTCCAGGGACAGCCAGACTACGCCTTTTTAACCGTGTACCTTCCCGAGAACGAAACCATCAAGGTGGAAGCCTCCTCAATGGCAACCATGGATACACACATTAAAATGAGAACCAAGGCCAAAGGAGGCTTAGGCCGCCTGTTTACCGGAGAAAGTTTGTTCATTAACGAATTTACAGCTGAGCATGCACCGGGTGAAATTGGTATAGCCCCAGGTACACCAGGCGATATTATCCACCGTCGGCTTGAAGATAACGACACTCTATTTTTACAGAATTCTGCGTTTTTGGCTTCTAGCCCAGCGTTAAATATTGAAACAAAACTGGATATCTTTAAAGGCATATTCTCTGGTGCAGGGCTCGTGCTGATAAAATGCTCTGGCCCAGGCGATCTTTGGTTTAACACTTATGGTGCAGCCATTGAGGTAGATGTTGATGGCGAATACGTGGTGGACACGGATAAGATTATTGCCTGGCAAGAGGGCCTCGAATATTCTGTTTCAAAAGTGGGCGGATACAAGTCTCTGTTTTTTTCAGGTGAGGGCTTTGTTTGTCGGTTTTCTGGGAAAGGCAAATTGTGGGTACAAACTCGCAGCGCCAAGGCATTTACATCCTGGGCTCACTGGTATCGCCCCGTAAAGAAAAAAGGCTAAGCACTAAAGGTCATTCTGGGCCCTGAACGGGGCCTTTGTTTTCACTTAAAGTCAATTATTGACTCAGCAATTGTTCTATAAACCCTATGACATTATTTTCCCGTTTATTCAAATCCAAAAAGCCAGTTCCAGTTGAGCAACAAATCGAACAGTTGAATACCCTCAGCGAGACGGAGTTATTCAAAATCATTGAAGGCGATTCAGTAACCGCGATCAAGCAAGCCGCGATCATGCTATTGCCGTACACCGATAAGTTGTTAGAAATGGCTCATGCCTCACCTTCGCACCCGCTGGAGGTCTTTGCCCGAAAGCGCATTGGCGCACTGCTTGACCATAATGTTATTAGCGTCCAGCAGCTGTCTGAGCGTATCTCAGATCAAGCTACACTACTGATATTGTGTGGCTATGCCTCTGAAGCCGGCTCCGCTTTTTTAGCGGCAATCAACGACGAGGCCCTTTTAGCCTTACTGGCAAAAGAAGCAGCAACCACGGCCGTACGCCAAGCGGCAGCGGAACGCGTTGAGTCGGAAATTCCGTTAAATGACGTTCTTAAGGTGGCCAAGAACAAAGACAAAGCCGTATACAAATTGGTCAAAAACAAACTGGAGAAATTCAAATTACAGCGCGCTCAACGCCAAGCGATCAACGAGGAAGGACAGTCGCTGATACACCAACTAACGGCCCTGTCAAAACGAAATGTTGATGACATTTTTGTGGTTCGATTAAATCAAATTCAAGAACAGTGGATGGCCTTAAAATCGGATATTGACCCCGCCATCCTCGAGACGTTTACCCATGCCGAAGCTAACTGCCAAACCAAAATCAGCGAGCACGAGACCAAGCGTAAGGCGCAGGAAGCAAAAGCCTTAGCCGAAAAAGAAGCCAAAAGGGAGCTATTCGACACTATTGACCTTCTTGAGCACCAGCTTGCGGCTTTATTGTCGGGCGACGCCAAAGCTGAAGACGCACACGACGTTCTTGCGGACGCCCAAAAAAGATACGAGGCTGCCACACATTCCGCTGAACAAGCAGCATTGAATACAAGCACCGAACGCACTCTCTTCAATACCTTAAGTGATGAGATCAAACGGTTGATCGACACAATATCAAACCACGGTGCTTTTGCAGATAATCTTGCGCAATTACAAAATGCTGAACAAGCAACAGCCAAGGCGCTTACCAATACCCTAAAGGCCTTCCTCAATCACGCCAAGGCGCTACCTATAAACCGCCAGCCCGCCATTATTGAACAAGCCCGACAAGCACTCAGTGCGTTCAACAAGGCCGCTCAAGCAAAGCAGGCTCAGTTCCGCGAGGACACCGATGAAGCTTACGCTCTCATACGTCGTGCAACTGGCGCCATTCGCGCGGGCCAAGTAAGGCGTGCCCGAGCCATTTTTCGCGACCTAAACACCAAGCTGGAAGCACTAGAATCTATACCCAAAGCCCTTGAAGACAAATACCAAGACTTGAAAGCCAATATTGAAAAACTGGGCGATTGGCAAGACTTTGCGGTGGCTCCCAAAAAAGAAGCTTTGCTACAACAAATGGAATCGCTGGTGGAAAGTACACTGCACCCCAAGGATTTATCAGAGAAGATCAAATCCTTACAAGAAGACTGGAAAGCTTTGAGTAAAGGCGCCATCGCGGATGACGACAACCTTTGGCAAGCATTCCAGTCTGCGGGTCAAAAGGCCTATGAACCCTGTAAACAGTACTATGAAGAACAAGCCAAACTGCGCGAAGGCAATTTAGCAAAACGTCAATTGCTACTGTCCGACCTAAAACAATACCTAGAGGCCTATGACTGGGATAACGCCCACTGGCCAGACGTTGAAAAAACCTTACGAGTGTCACGAGAGGCGTGGCAAAGCTACTGGCCGGTTCCACGAAAACCTAACAAAAATCTACAGGAAGCGTTTGACCAAACCGCTGAAGCAATCCATCAAAAGGTTTTGGCCCAATATGATCGCAACAAAGATAAAAAGCAGGCTATCGTCACTCAAGCGGAACAATTACTTAAACTTGAGAACACCGTCGAGGCCATAGAAACCGCTAAAAAATTGCAGTCTCAATGGAAGGCCATTGGTCGCTGTCACGCCAAGCAAGACCACGCCTTGTGGCAAGCTTTTCGTCAACATTGCGATGCCATTTTCGATCGCCGTAAACAAGAGAGTGATTCTGAAAAAGCGCAGCGCAATACCGCAAAAACACAGGCAGAAGCCCTCATTGCACAATTGGAGGGATACCTAACCTTAAGCGGTGAAGCCTTTACTGCCGCACGCTCTGACATCAATACTGCCTCCGAGCAATTCAAGCAACTGGGTGAGTTACCACGCGCGCACTACAAAGACATTCAACAGTCTTTTCAAAAGGTTTCAAAGCAACTGGAGGCTAAAGCCCAGGAGGCCCGCAAGCTACGTGAACAAAAACAATGGCACGACATTCTCGATGCCTACCGTGAGGTGCTCACGCTAGAAGCTCAGGGTGCCCAGGGGGAGAATGTGGCCGAACGCATGTCAAACCTGCGCCAACGGTTAACCGAATCGACCCATTGGCCAGCAGACTTGGCGAAAACGCTGGAGCAGCGCCTACAAAAACCTCAACCAATAAGCAACGCCACCGCAACTCTAAAAGCCTATCATAGATTGTGTATACGCTCGGAGATCGCCAACGATTGTAACAGCCCGGATGCAGACCGCTCTCTTCGAATGGAATATCAGGTGGAGCAACTCCAGCAGGGCCTAGGACAGCGGCAACTTAATGCCCGCGACGAGCTCCTGAGTATTCTTCAAGTATGGTTTAAAACACCTATGCTTGAAGATATTGAACAATATTCGGCCCTTGAACAACGCTTGCTGGCCACCTGGGGATTGCCCCCCAATACCCACTCACCGTCCCCCGAGGCCAAAGCACCGGCATAACCCCATGATTTCATTTAAAAATTTCGAATAGAGACCTAGCGTAATAAGCCTTGATTTATTCCATGTATTCGGTATGATGGGCGCCTCTTTCGGCACCTGTCGATTATCGGAGCGTAGCGCAGCCTGGTAGCGCACTACACTGGGGGTGTAGTGGTCGTGGGTTCAAATCCCGCCGCTCCGACCAATTCACAAGGCTTTCACCGTTAGCACTCACTAACGGGACAAAAACTGCACAAAAACCCCGGACAATAACAAAACCCAGCTCCACAGCGTTAAGGAGATGGTATTTTTTGACCCGATTAATAGTAGCGTCCCACTCACATTGAACTAGCACTTTCAATTAGTACCTTTCAAACATTCAAAACCCGCAATCCTGTCGAAAAATCATGTCCATCTTATAATGAAAATGCATCAATGATGCCGTTACTGTTTGCTAAATCGCCACAGGGTCCCTATCACTTCCACCCAGGACTTTAACGCCTTCGCCAAGGCGCCCCCTATGCTCTGGATTCCGCACCTCCGGTCATTTCAAGCCGATACGATACTGATACCAGCCCCATGATCCAGTGCTCCTACAAGGTAGCTCTAATCGACTCAGAAACGTCTTTAGCGCCACTAAGTTATCGTATTGCCTGTAAAACTCGTTTGCTTATTGGTGTTTGGCACACAAACACACTGTGTTGCAAACCCAGCCTGTAGGCTGTTCGGCAATGTATGACGCGTCGACATTGAGGTTTAAAGCGCCAAAAGTGAGTGGCTAATAACGGGTATTGCTTTGCTATACTGTTTTTCATGCCCCCAAATACCAGTAGGAACCTCATGGGCCAGGTTGGCGCCAGATCACGTATCAATAGAGAGTCGCTTTTTGATTTGGCCGTTCGCCAAGGCGTGGGGGTCTGTACGGTGGCGGTCCATTTGAGCCTATTTTGGGGGAACGCTCCTTTTATTCTACTGGGAATAGCCGTTTTCCAAACCCTGCTATACCCCATTGCCCTTCTACTCTGGGACAAAACACGCACCAATACTCGCCTCTCTCTCAGCATGGACACGTTCGTCTATGGCTGTTATGTCGCCGCCTGGGGCTTTAACCCCATACTATTGGCGCTCTACCTGGGGGCGGCCAATGCCATTAATTTGTCGGCGGGTGGCGTTCAATTTTGGGTGAAGTGCGTTTGCTATTTTGGGGTTGGCATGATCCTAGGTGGCGGTGTTACGGGGTTTTATTTCCGGTTAGAGGCACCCAACTCTGCTTTAATCTCCGGCGCCTGTGGTTCAATATTTTTCCTCACTGCTTTTGGCTACCGTGTATTTCATATCAATTCACATTTGCGCTCTGTTCGCAACCGATTACATGGAAAAACCAGCGAGCTTGAAAGCATTAGTCGATTGGCTTTGGCTGTCAATGCGCATTTGGATATCGACGTATTACTAGAAAACATCATGCTCACCATCGAGGGTCTATACCCCTTTGAAGCGCTATACATTGTACGCTACGAAGAAGACAAAAAGATTTTGGAGGTGGCCGGCATCTACGGCTCCACGATTACCCTTGACGAATACGCTGCGTTTGAGCGCCTTGAATTGGATTGTGAACGCGATAGAAACAGTATTTTCGTAAGAACACTACTGAACCAAAAAGTGGCCTATATTCCTGAAGTCACACCTGAGCTCATTGCCTCAGCATCTTATATTGATCGCCAGCTGTACTCAGTGAAACCCAGCGTTTCAATGGTTTATCTACCAGTGTATGTAAAAGATAAAATCGTGGCCGGTGCTTGTTTTATCAACTATCAAAAACGCTTTTATCTGGCGCAAGAGGATATTGAAAAAGTACAGGCTTTTTTGGTGCAAGTAGGAACCGCCATTCGCAATGCCACGTTATTTAAAGACCTAAATAGCGCGAGACTCGAAGCCGAAACGGCTCGTCAAAAAGCAGAAGCATCCGAAGAGGCAAAAGGCCGCTTCTTAGCGAATATGAGCCACGAGATTCGAACCCCTCTCACGGCAATTTTGGGCTACGCTGAGGCTCTACAAGAAGACCAGCCAAGCGAAGAAGAGCGCGTAAAATTTGTTGACTATATATTAAGAAGTGGCAAACACCTTCTATCCATGATTAACGATATTTTGGATATTTCGAAGATTGAAGCTAACAAAATAGAAGTTGAGCGAATTCCTTGCAACTATATTGAAACGCTGTACGACATCGACTCTTACCTGTCAATTAAGTGTAAAGAAAAGAACATTCATTACACTTTGACCATTCATTACCCAGTACCCCGAACCATCATTACCGACCCCACTCGCCTCAAACAGATTTTGTTTAACCTTTGTAACAATGCCGTAAAATTCACTGAATCAGGTGGTATTGAGCTCGCCCTATCAATAGAGAATCAACGCATCGTGGTTCGTGTCATCGACACCGGAATTGGCATCGATGAAGAAGTCAAAAACAAGATTTTCGCAGCTTTTGACCAAGCCGACTCTTCCACCACACGTCTTTTTGGTGGCTCGGGCCTTGGGCTGTATATCTCCAAAAATTTGTCTGCGCTGTTAGGCGGTGACCTAACGGTCGAGAGTACAAAAGGTGTGGGTAGCACCTTTACACTATCTCTGCCTATTTTGGCAGAAACGGACAACCTCATTGCCAACAAAGACACGCTGGATGATATTTTTAGCAAAATTACTGCAGATAAAATCAGTGCTGGTGTACCTAAGTTAAGTGGCCGTGTCTTGCTCGCAGAGGACAATCCAGATAATCAAAAACTTATCTCTCGATTAGTGTCACTAACGGGATTAACCGTTGATATCGTTCATAATGGTGAGGAGGCTGTTACAGCTGCCACGAGCACTGCCTATGACATTATTCTAATGGACATGCAAATGCCTGTAATGGGGGGATTAGAGGCGTCTTCTATAATATGGCAACACAACGAACAGATTCCTATTATTGCCTTTACCGCGAACGTTATGAAGCACCAAATCGACGAGTATACGGAAAGAGGTTTTGCGGGCATATTGGAAAAACCCATTGTTCGCCAGCGGTTATACACACTGATACAAACCACGCTGGACCGAAGCCCCAGCAAAAGCACACGTAAAGTGCTAGTGGTTGAAGATGATGAAGTCAACCAATTAATTTTGTCACGCCATGTCAACAAAACTGCCCCAGACGCCAAAGTATTCTGTGCAGGTAATGGCATCGAAGCGCTGAAAATGTCGGAGACGAATCAATTTGATTTAATTCTTATGGATATGGAAATGCCCCAAAAAGGTGGGTTAGAAACCACCCAGATTTTGCGTCAAAGCGGTTTTAACAAACCCATTTACATCGTCACCGGCAATACCGGTAGCGACATAGTGGACCGATGCTTAAGTGCTGGAGCCACTGGACATTTAGCAAAACCACTGGACAAAGAGTTGGTTCAAAAAGCCATCAAAACTGCACTTTCACCTTACAGCACAATCATCTAGCAGTAGAAAGAAAGCCCCTTTTCGATGATGTGTGGCCACGCGACAAAACACACTGGCGCTAAGCCATTCACCTGACAGCACCTGTTCAGAGCCTACCTAGGGCAGCAGGCGCCAACGAGCGTACCTGAAAACTGTTTTTATCCGAACGACCTAACAGTACATTCACACCCAGTTGTCGCAAAGCATTAACACTTAGATCGCTCAACACCACGGAAGTTGATGGCTGCACGATATCCTGCTCATCCACCGACATGGCAAAAAAAGGAAGCCCGTCGACTTCTATGTTGGCGTCTCTGCCCAGATGACGTAGCCGCTCTGCAACAATACAGGCAAACAAGCTCGCAGATCCCCACAAAAATTGCTGGCGCCAATGCTCCGAGTCGGTATCTATATCTAGCTCTTCAAATACGAAACTGTCCAAAGGTGCCGTGCGCTCTCCAAAGGGATAGCGCACCAGTACTTTTGGCGCAAACACATAGACATTGTGGCAGGCACGAACTTTTTCCCACAAATGCCCAGAAGGTATGTTTTCAGCTGCACCATTTGACCAGGCCTGGTGGTTAGGCGCACTGAAAAACGATTCAACACCAATGGCTCTGGTGTCAAAATCCATAAAAAGAGCTGTACCGGTGTGGGCACAAACTCGGCTTAGCGTCTCAGCAAGGTTGGCAAGCTCTAGCCCTTGCTGATTCAGGTGTTCACAACACACAATATCAAAGGTATTGCCCTGAGTGACTCCCTGCGCGCCGCCTAAGCGGCACTGAATATGATCGACCAGATGCTGACGCTTTGAATCAAAAATTTCATTGAGCTCAGCGCGTGACACGTCCCAAATCGAAAGCTGAGTCAATCGGTCTGTATCCATTTCCCGAATCAGCCAATCCAGTGTGCGCCATGAGGCTTCCAGTGATTTAAAATCTCTGTAACCCAAAATGAGCCGCAAGGTATCTGTTAGTGCTTGCTCGAGCGTATTCTGCAGCACTTCAATTCTGTCGTCTGCCTTGGGTTCTGAAAAAGGCTGAACAAAGGATTGAATCAAGCCTTGTAAGGTGTCGACGGGTTGCTGGTCAAAACCGTCAATGGCCGCATCAAGCGCCTGCGCTTTAGACATCTCAGAAGGATCTTCAGCGTGAGGCAAGGTATCCAAAACCTTAACCCCAGCTTGCCTCAGTATTGCAACACCGTCTGCGTATACCTTACAGCGCTTAAGTCGACGCAATCCAGTAATCAATGGTGCAAATAGTGGAAGTGCTTCTAGAAGAGTATCGGGGTGAAGCATCTCAAATGACTGAAACTCAATGGGCGCCTCACAAAAAGGCGTTTGCAAGCGGACATGTAAACCACTGAAGATCGACTCGAAGTTGTCTTTATCCAGCCGTATAAAAGGCCGTTCAACAGCGCTGTCGGGAGCGCAATCTCCCAAACTTTCCCTACCACTAAAGTCACCAATGACGAGAATTTTTAATGGGTCCTCGGAAGTTTTATTTTGGGTGGATTCCGAGCGCGAGGAAAACTGGAATTCCGTAGTCAGGTGTGCGCACATGGTCTTCTCCTTGAAATGGGGCGGTGCCGTTAACCTCTCACTCGCAACACATAAAACAGTAACTCAATGCCGCCGACCGTCAAGGTATCTCCGTGACGGCAAGTGCCTTGCTGCTGAGGTTCGCCATTAATTTTCACACCATTGGTGGAGTCGTTATCGCACAATACCCACTCGCCTTGTGTCAAGGCTATCACGGCATGTAAGTTAGAAACCGTAGGATCATCAATCACCACATCCGCCAGTTGACTACGACCAATGGCCCATTCGCAACTTCCACCATGAGGAACCTTCAGTTGAATCAGCACACCACGTTTACGAGAATTTTTGACGATCAATACCGCCGGAACGCGCCTGGGATCAAATGATTGATCTTGCAGAGTATTAAGCACCACCTGTTCCAATGCTGCCTCGGACTCTGACCCAAATACTTCATCCACGGGTAAGCCACCCATTGAGCGTGCGAAACTTGAGTGAATCATAGTTCGGTTAGACTCTCTCGTATTCGATTCCAACAAAGACAACTCTGCCACCAATGGAGAGGACAGAATGTTCAAAGCGGGCTCTTTGATTTGAGGCCTGGGCTGTACGGTAGGCTCAATAAACAAAAGGCGATGGTTGCCAATGGCTACCACATCACCATCAGACAGCAAGGTGGGGGAATGAACGCGAATATTATTCACATAAGTGCCATTGGTGGAGTTGAGGTCTTCCACCACCACGCCGTGTTCGGTCAAGTGAAGACTGGCGTGATTTCGACTTAATGCAACAGAGTCGATTTGTATTTCACAATGATGATTTCGTCCGATCACCGACGCAGGCTGTGACAAATGATACGTTTGCCCCGTTAAAACATTTTTTAACCGGTAAGATGGCTTCATAAGGATATTTCACGTTACCAAGGTCGTCGACGCTTTGCACAAGGTATCTAAACATCGCAATGGCGCAACCCGTGCTAGCGATTGAGTAGCGTTAATACGGCTTGTAATTCTTTCTTGATATCCGTCAAGGCTAAACGTAGGGGCTCTCGCTCGGATAATGACTTGCACTCTGTGCCTGCTTGGTTGACTACAGAACCGTCGAAACCAGCTTCGCCCAACCCCTTCAGTGGGTCATTTTGCAACTGCTGGCGTGCGCCACCAATGGTAAACCCCTGTTCATACAACAAGGAGCGGATTTGCCGAATCATCAAAACGTCCTGTCGCTGATAGTAGCGACGGTTGCCGCGTCTTTTCACCGGCTTAAGCTGTGTGAACTCTTGCTCCCAGTAACGCAGTACATGCGGTTTTACCGCACACAACTCACTGACTTCACCGATGGTAAAGTAACGCTTTGCCGGAATTTCAGGCAGGTCGTTATTCTGGGTCGGTTCCAGCATAAGCCTCTACTCTTGCTCTCAGCTTTTGGCCGGGCCGGAAAGTCACCACTCGACGTGCAGTAATGGGAATTTCTTCCCCTGTCTTGGGGTTTCTACCGGGTCGCTGCTTCTTGTCTCTTAACTCAAAATTACCAAAGCCCGACAACTTAACCGGCTCGTTGGCTTCTAAAGACGCGCGAATTTCATCGAAAAAGGATTCAACCAATTCCTTAGCTTCGCGCTTATTAAAACCCAGCTCCTCGTAGAGTCTCTCGGCCAAATCCGCTTTTGTTAGAGAATCCGTCATAATGAGTTACCTTAGTGTGGCGCCAAATCCATCTTCTAGACGCGTTACCACAGCCGCCATGGCTGTATTAACTTCCTCGTCATTAAGGGTGCGCGATGGATGCTGAAAGGTCAAGCTGAAAGCGAGACTTTTTCTTTCAGGATCAATACCTTCGCCACGATAAACGTCAAATAACTTTAAGTTTGTTAAACAGTTCCCACCACTTTCACGAATGGCCAAATCCAGCTCAGAGTAGCCCACCGTGTTTTTCACGAGAATGGCCAAGTCACGACTCACTTCGGGAAACCGTGACAAACCCGTGTATTTGGGTAGTTCGCGCTCAAGCAATGGAGCACTTAGCAGCTCAAACACCAAAGGTGGCTTACCAAGCGCTAAAGATTTTTGAACCTTGGGATGCAAGGCGCCCACATAGCCAATTCTCTCCCCCGCTACATTCACCCAAGCCGTTTGGCCCGGATGCATAAACGGTAAGCCATCACAGGCTTCAAACGTTATTGAAGCACCACCACACAACTGCGATACCAAAGATTCTACATGGCCCTTAATGTCATAGAAATCCGCGTCAATCGGTTTAGCAAACCAATTGCCGGCTTCACCTGCACCGTACAACAACCCGGCGACTGCACGTTCCTGCGCAAGGTCTGCTGTTTTCCCTTTGGCGGAGCAAAACCGCATACCCTCTTCAAAACACTGCACTCGAGTTTTTTGGCGGTTCAGGTTCGTTTTTAACACTTCAACAAGCCCTGGAACAAGGCTTGTACGCATAACGGACATTTCGCTGCTGATGGGGTTTTGCAAAGCGACTGGAGTATGGCCCGTGTCAAAATGCTGGGACATCTCTGGGTCGATAAAACTGTAGGTGACCACCTCTTGAAACCCGCGACTGACAAGGTGCCACTTGAGTGAAGATAGGGAAGAACGGCGCTCGCTCATGGTGGGCAACGCTAGCGCAAAGGGCGTGGCGCGTGTAGGCAAATTGTCATAGCCGACAATTCTGGCTACTTCTTCGATGAGGTCCTCTTCAATGGCGAGGTCAAAGCGATGGCTTGGAATGGCAAATATCCAGCGTTGGTCTGATCGGTCGACAACTTCCAACCCCAAACGGCCAAGCACGTCTTCTACTTGGGCTCGGCTTAACTCTGTGCCAAGCAGGCGTGCCAGTCGCTCGACCCGTAACTCCACGTGTAATGGTTCTTGATTCACCTCGCTAGAATTCTGGACAACCACTGGACCCGGCTTGCCCCCTGCGATGGATACTAACAACTCCGTCGCACGTTCAATCGCGCGCACTTGTAATTGACGGTCGACGCCACGTTCAAAGCGATGTGACGAATCGGTATGTAAGCCATAAGCCCGCGCCTTCCCGGATAGCGCCTCAGGTGCGAAAAACGCACTTTCCAAGAAAATGTCCTGTGTGGCACTCCCTACCGCCGTTCGCTTGCCGCCCATAACGCCCGCCACCGCTGCAGCGCCGTTGCCATCGGCAATCACCAAGGTATCGGGCTGCAGCTGAATCTCTTTCCCATCCAGTAAAGTTATAGACTCGTCTTGCGCACTAAAACGCACTTCGATACCACCCTCTAAATGCGCTAGGTCAAATGCGTGCATGGGTTGACCTAACTCCAATAACACCAGGTTGGTCACGTCTACTACTGGGTCGATACTACGAATACCGCTTCTACGCAATTTTTCAACCATCCAAAGGGGGGTTGGCTGTCTAATATCAACACCTTTGATCACACGGCCCACATAAGCCAAACAAGCACTCGCCGCCTGAATGGTCACAGGAAAAGTCTCTTGGTGCGTGGGCGTTACCGTCTTCTCGGTTGGCTCATTCACCACCGTAGCGGTAAGCACACCCACCTCACGGGCCAACCCTCTGATACTCAAACAATCACCGCGATTGGGTGTTAAGTCCACCTCAATCACCTGGTCGTCTAATTGCAAGTAATCGCGCAAGTCCTGCCCCACTGGCGCATCTAGGGGTAACTCCCAAAGACCATTGTCGTCATCGCCAGCCTGCAGCTCTGTTTGCGCACACAACATGCCGAAAGATTCCACACCGCGCAATTTGGCTTTTTTGATTTTAAAGTCGCCAGATAACTGGGCCCCCAGAGTTGCAAAAGGCACTTTAATGCCTTTGCGAGCATTCGGCGCACCACATACCACCTGCAAAGGCGCATCGCCCACACCCGCCACCTGACACACGCGCAGCTTCTCTGCATCTGGATGTGCCTCCACCGACAAAATCTCACCAACAACAACTCCACTGAAGCTGCCCGCCACGGGTTCGACAGCGTCTACTTCCAAGCCCGCCATTGTCAATCGGGCCACTAAGGTATCGGTAGAAATATCGGGGTTGACCCACTCTCGTAACCAGGATTCACTGAATTTCATAGCCTATTTCATTTCACCTTTTAGTTTTTGGCTTTTGCAGGGACACGGCCAATACTGTAATAATCAAAACCACGCTCCACCAACCAGCTAGCCTGATATAAATTTCGCCCGTCGATGACCACTTTGTGATTAAGCTTCTCGCCCACGACCTTCCAATCTGGCGATCGAAACGCTTGCCACTCGGTACAAACCACCAAAGCATCTGCCCCCTCCAACGCGGAATTGGCACTGTCAGCCATTATTAAGTCTGGGCGCTCGCCATAAATGCGCTGGGTTTCTTCCATTGCCTCGGGGTCGTAGGCTCTTACCGTTGCGCCTTTTTGCCAAAGGCCTTCGATTAGTACTCGGCTGGGCGCTTCACGCATATCGTCGGTGTTAGGCTTAAAGGCCAGCCCCCAGAGGGCGATGGTTTTACCCGCTAAGTCTTCACCAAAGTGCTGTTCCAACTTGTCTAATAAAATATGCTTTTGTGTATCGTTGACGGCCTCTACTGCAGTGAGCAGCGGTGCAGGTTCATCAATACTGTTGGCGGTGCGCACCAACGCTTTGACATCCTTGGGAAAACACGACCCGCCGTACCCACAACCCGGGTAAATAAACTGGTAACCAATACGTGGATCGGAACCAATGCCTTTGCGTACCAACTCGATGTCTGCACCAAGTTTTTCGGCCACACGCGACATCTCGTTCATAAAACTGATCTTAGTCGCCAACATGGCATTAGCAGCGTACTTGGTGAGTTCTGCAGAGCGAACATCCATAAACATGAGTTTGTCATGGTTGCGATTAAACGGCGCGTACAATTCCCGCATAAGACTTTCAACGCGAGTGCCTGAGCAACCTACAATGATTCGATCAGGCTTTAAAAAGTCATTGACGGCAGCGCCTTCTTTTAAAAATTCCGGGTTAGACGCCACATCAAATGCAATGTCCACCCCTCTTTTCTGCAGGGTTTGGGCAATACGGGCTTTTACTTTATCGGCACTGCCCACTGGCACCGTGGATTTGTTGATCACCAAACGATAATCATTAATGTACGTCCCAACCGATTCAGCTACCTGTAATACATACCGAAGATCGGCTGCGCCGTCTTCATCGGGTGGTGTACCTACCGCAATGAACACAATCTCGGCAAATTCGATGGCCGCCTTGGCATCGGTGGTAAATTGTAGACGCCCGTCTTTAACGCTATTGACCACAATGGTATCCAGACCGGGCTCATAGATTGGGATTTCACCTTTCAGCAGGCGTGACACCTTGTCGGCATCCACGTCTACGCAAGTCACATTGTGACCTGAATGCGCCAAACAAGCGCCTGTTACCAGGCCAACGTATCCTGTACCAAAGATCGATACTCTCATGTGAAATCCTTATTTAAAATTGCTGTAAAAAATTCAAATCGTTTTCAAAAAATAGGCGCAGGTCATTGATGCCATAGCGCCGCATAGCTAAGCGCTCAACTCCCATACCAAAAGCGAAACCCGTATACTTCTCTGGGTCTACCTTCGCGGCCCGCAGTACATTGGGGTGAACCATACCGCAGCCACCGACTTCCACCCAGCCGGTGTGTTTACAAACCCTACAGCCTTTTCCTGCACACTGCCCGCACTGTATGTCCATCTCCGCGGATGGCTCGGTAAAAGGAAAGTACGACGGGCGGAAACGTACAGGCAAGTCGACTTCAAAAAACGCTTTCAGAAATTGATCCATCGCGCCCTTAAGGTCCGCGAAGCTGATGCCCTCGTCCACCACCAGACCTTCCACCTGATGAAACATGGGCGTGTGGGTCAAATCAGAATCACAGCGATACACCCGCCCAGGACAGACAATCCGCAGTGGTGGTGATTGAGATTCCATTACGCGAATTTGTACGGGCGAGGTATGGGTTCTTAGCACATGGGTGGCATCGATGTAGAAGGTATCGTGCATCGCGCGCGCTGGGTGATGCGCCGGGATATTTAGCGCTTCAAAATTGTGGAAATCGTCTTCGATTTCAGGCCCCACAGCCACCTCAAAACCCGAGGCGCAAAATATGGCCTCAATACGCGCTAGTGTCTGGCTCACGGGGTGTAAGCCCCCAACGGCGGTGTCGCGCCCAGGAAGGGTGACATCTACGGTAGAGCTTGCCAATTTCAAGGAAATTGCAGCGTCATCAAGCTCGGCCTTTTTATCGCCTATACGGTCTTGTAGCGTTTGCTTGGCTTGATTAATTAAGGCCCCGGCCTTAGGCCTTTCTTGGGCAGATAGCCGCCCTAAAGATTTTAATAAGGCAGTGACTTTGCCTTTTTTACCCAAATAATCCACGCGCACGGTTTCAAGATCATTAACATTTTGGGCATTAGAAATAAGTTGCGCTGCTTCTTCGACCAGTGAAGCCAAATTTTCCATCGAATAACCTATGTAGCTGGAGAGTCTAGGGGCGATTATAACGGCAATCTGTGCGCCGTGCTCACCCAATCCCTAAGTCAAAACAGCCGAAAAACGGCAATAAAAAAGGGGAAGGTCCTAAGCCCTTCCCCTTCTCAATCCGTTTTGCAGCACTCGTTATGCAGCAAGTGCTTCTTGAGCCTTACCTACGATCACTGCAAACGCTGCTTTGTCGTGAATGGCCAAATCGGCAAGAACGCGACGGTCCAGAGCGATGTTGGCTTTCTTTAAGCCTGCAATCAGACGGCTGTAGCTCATGCCTTCTGCGCGAGACTGTGCATTAATACGGGTAATCCACAAGGCGCGGAAGTTACGCTTCTTAACACGACGGTCACGATAGGCATATTGTCCAGCCTTGATCACAGCTTGCTTGGCTACACGAAATACACGCGAACGCGCTCCGTAATACCCTTTGGCTGCTTTTAATATTTTTTTGTGGCTACGACGCGCCACCACACCACGTTTTACACGGGCCATAATGATATCCTCTTAGTTCTGGCCTTAGTTGGCACGTAACATACGATCAATGAGCGGTTTGTCTGCGGCATTCATAATTGAAGTACCACGAAGTTGACGCTTACGCTTCGTTGTCATCTTAGTAAGGATATGGCTTTTAAAGGCCCGCTTGTGCTTGTAACCGGCCCCGGTTTTTTTAAACCGTTTGGCGGCTCCACTGTGTACTTTAGCTTTTGACATGGATACTTCTCCGTTATTAGCGCTAGGCGCTGATTGTGATTTCAAAATAACAAGGCAGCTAAAAAGCCCGGCTATTTTTTCTTTTTAGGAGCAATAACCATCACCAGTTGACGGCCTTCCATTTTCGCGCGCTGCTCAACGGTCCCGTACTCTTCCAGGTCTTGCTCGATTCGGTTCATCATCTCCATTCCGAGTTCTTGATGCGCCATCTCGCGACCTCGATATCGTAGTGACACCTTGGCTTTGTCGCCTTGCTCCAGGAAACGCATCAGGTTTTTCAACTTCACCTGATAGTCCCCATCCTCCGTCCCAGGACGAAATTTCATTTCTTTAACTTGCTGCTGCTTTTGCTTCTTCTTCGCCGCAGCCTTTTGCTTCTTCAGTTCGAACAGATGCTTACCATAATCCATGATTTTGCACACGACCGGTTCTGCGTCCGGTGCTATGGCAACAAGGTCCAAGCTTACCGCCTGAGCAGCTGCGAGCGCCTCTTCTAGAGTCACAATGCCTATTTGCTCACCATCATGACCGATCAATCTTACTTCTGACGCTTCAATTTGCTCATTAATGTCGGCCTTTTTGCTGCGGCCCTTTGCATTATTAATGGTTGCCTTCTCCTCTGTACGTTAATCGAATATTCAGAACCCCTAATAGACTAGACGTTTTTTCGGCTGCGACGTGAAATGTCGTCCGAAATCAACGCTTCGAATTGGTTCAGCGACATGGAACCCAGGTCATCACCGCCTCGGGCCCTAACGGAAACCGTGCCATCGGCAACCTCCTGGTCGCCCACTATCAGCAGGTAGGGTGTCTTCTGAATTGTGTGCTCGCGGATTTTAAAGCCGATTTTTTCATTTCTCAAGTCAGAAATGGCCCTAAACCCTTTGTTTTTCAGGGATTTCTCGATTCTTGCGGCATATTCGGCCTGATTGTCGGTAATATTGAGCACAACGACCTGCTCCGGGGCAAGCCAAGTGGGAAATGCGCCCTCATAGTGCTCGATCAAAATCCCGATAAAACGCTCAAACGATCCCAAAATGGCGCGATGCAGCATTACAGGGGTTTGGCGCGAACCGTCCTCCGCCACAAACTGGGCGTCTAGCCGGCCCGGCATGGAAAAATCCACTTGAATGGTACCGCATTGCCAAACACGACCTAAGCAATCTTTCAACGAAAACTCAATTTTGGGCCCATAAAAGGCGCCCTCCCCTGGTAACAACTCCCAGGCAAGCCCCTTGTTATCCAGTGCATCAGAAAGGGCCTTTTCCGCTTTATCCCATACAACATCATCTCCAACCCGCTGTTCTGGTCGTGTGGACAGGCGAATAATGACGTCTTCAAAGCCGAAGTCCGCATACACGTCGTACAATAAATCCGTAAACTGAGAAACCTCTTGCTGAATCATACTTTCCGAGCAAAAAATATGAGCATCGTCCTGGGTAAAGGCCCGCACCCGCATAATGCCTTGCAGCGTACCAGAAGCCTCATTACGGTGGCAGGAGCCAAACTCTGCCAAACGTAAAGGCAAATCTCGATAACTCTTTAGCCCTTGATTAAACACCTGCACATGGCAGGGGCAATTCATAGGTTTAACTGCGTAGTCGCGCGCTTCCGATTCAACCGTAAACATGTTTTCACGGAATTTATCCCAATGGCCTGAGCGTTCCCACAGACTTTTATCCACCACCTGTGGCGTTTTTATCTCTTCGTACCCATTCAAACGTTGTACTTGACGCATATAGGTTTCAATGGCGGTATACACCGACCAACCTTTTGGGTGCCAAAACACCATGCCGGGCGCTTCTTCTTGCAAATGAAACAAGTTGAATTTTTTACCCAGTTTTCGATGATCACGTTTTTCGGCCTCTTCCAAGCGGTGCAAATAGGCTTTAAGGTCTTTTTTACTGGCCCAAGCCGTACCGTAGATTCTTTGTAACATCTCGTTGTTGGAATCACCACGCCAATAGGCGCCGGCCACCTTCATCAACTTAAAATGCTTAATTTGGTTGATATTGGGAACATGAGGTCCACGGCAAAGGTCTTCAAAATCACCCTGACGGTATAATGAAAGCCTCTCTCCGACGGGGATAGACTCGATAATCTCAGCTTTATATTCCTCGCCCAGCCCACGAAAATAGGCGACTGCGTCATCGCGTGACAGCTCACGGCGCACAACGGTTTCACCTTCCTGCGCCAAAGCCTGCATACGTTTTTCAATGGCCTCTAAGTCGTCTGGGGTAAAAGCCCGTTCGTATGCGAAATCGTAATAAAATCCATTATCTATCACCGGACCAATGGTGACCTGTGCCTCGGGAAACAGCTGTTTCACTGCCTGCGCCAACAAATGAGCGCAGGAGTGTCGAATAATCTCCAAGCCCTCTGGGTTTTTATCGGTGATAATGGAGAGAGATGCGTCCGCATCAATCACAAAGCTGGCATCCACTTGCTGGTTATTAACAACCCCCCCGAGGGTTGCCTTTGCCAGACCCGGGCCAATATCTTGTGCCACATCCATAACTGAAATCGGGCTTGGGAAAGTACGAACGGAACCGTCTGGCAAGGTAATATTAGGCATGAGCGCTCCTGATTCAGTGGTGACCCCTACCAAAGGCCACGTGAAGGGTTGACGAAAAGCGCGGGAGTATAACGATTACAGAAATAAATATCCACGTACGATGACGCACGACCAGACCTTAAATGGCATTAAGAAAAACGGTGACCATAGCAGCACACGGCTGACAGCGAGTTCGATCAAAACTGGACGCAAATTGGTGCACACACAGAGTCGGGCCGCAAAAACTGCATATCAATGAGGTTTACTGCACCGCGGACGCTCGCTAGCTTTCACAGATTTCAGTAATGGCGGTTTGTAATATCTGTAATAGCTTGCCATTGGCGCGCTCAAGTACAGAACTGATTTCTTTTAACGTGATGGCCTCCACTCCAACACCTGCCCCCCAATTGACAACCGTGCAAAGGGAAGCGTACGCAATATCAAGCTCCCGCGCTAAGCCCGCCTCTGGCATCATGGTCATACCCACCAGAGTACAGCCATCACGTTTTAAGCGTTGAACTTCGGCAGCGGTCTCTAACCGCGGGCCCTGCGTACAGCCATAGGTACCTCCGTTAATCCAACGTATCCCCGAACCGGTTAACACCTTTTCGATGGTTTTTCTGAGGCTTCCATCAAAGGGGTGGGCAAAGTCAACATGATTGAATTCTTCCGAAAGCAAATCAGCATAGGTGTGCTCGCGACCATAGGTGTAATCGATAATTTGATCGGGTAACACCATAACCCCCGGGGAGCATTGATCGTCTATTCCCCCCACCGCGTTGAGGGCGATAATTTTATCTACCCGCAACTCGCGTAGCGCCCAAAGGTTTGCCCGGTAATTAATCTTATGGGGTGCCAAACGATGAGCGTGTCCGTGGCGCGGTAGAAACACCACACGGCACTGGTGGTATTCGCCTGCCACAATGCCAAACACATCACCAAAAGGCGTATTTACCGTTTTTTCGGTAACATTACTTAGAATAGGAAGCTCGTAGAAGCCAGAGCCTCCGATAATGGCAATAGTACATTTTTTCTGCACGGCCTTACCTGTTGTTATTGTTGTCTAAGCGCCCAAATACCGGAGGCATTTCGCCAATAACCGTTACAGTCCATTCCCATGCCAAAAACATATCGGTCGGGTACGGTAAACGAGCAAAACTCGGGAATTTGCTCTGTGGTGGGTAGCTCCAGTAGCTTATGGGCCATCACGGCACAGCGCACTGAGGTTGCCCCCTGATCCAGAGCGTAGTGTCGCACAGCGCTGAGCGTAAGACCACGGTCAAATATGTCGTCGCAAATCAATACATGCTTACCTTGAATCGGTTTCACGGGCTTTGCGAACCACTTGAGCTCGTTGGTGGCTTCGTTTTTGTGATAACGGGTGGCGTGCACGTAGTCCAACACCACCGGCATTGTCAGTTGTGTTAACAAATGCCCACTGAACACCAACGCACCGTTCATCACCGCCCAAACCACCACTTCCTGCTCAGCATAATGGGCATTAATACTCCGCGCCATTTGTGCAATGGCGGCCTCCACTTGTTCCTGGCCTAATAGGCAATCCGCGTGTTCCGCTAAGGCTTGGGTGGTATAGCGGTCTATCATTGAGGCGTACACTTTTGAACATCGGTTGTTTCGGGTATCCGAGGAAAACCCTCTGCAAGATGCACCGTCGAGGTAGGAAAGGCGCACTCCGCACCGTGCTCAGTGATAATGCCAATGATCTTTAATAACACATCCTGTTTAACCCTATGATACTCCACCCAATTGGTGGTTTTGGTAAAGCAATAGATGAAAAAGTCCAAAGAGCTGGCGGCAAATTGATTAAAATTGACAATAATGGTCTGCGAGGCATCTAAGTCTGGGTGCGTCTCTACCATCGCACTAACCGCAGCGATAATTTGTTGCATCTTGTCTGCATCGTCATATCGAATTCCTACGGTCTCGTATATGCGTCGATGTGTCATTCGGGAAGGGTTCTCTACTGAAATTTGCGTAAAGGTCGCATTGGGCACATAAAGCGGGCGCTTGTCAAAAGTGCGAATGCGGGTCAATCGCCAACCAATTTCCTCTACAGTGCCTTCAATATTTTTATCGGGTGAACGCACCCAATCCCCCACCCGGAAGGGTCGATCTAAATAGACCATTAGCCCACCAAAAAAGTTGGCCAATAAGTCTTTGGCTGCGAAGCCTACAGCGATACCCCCTATTCCGCCAAATGCCAGAACCCCCGAAATGCTGTAGCCCAAGGACTGTAAACCCACTAATAATGCAGTAATAATCACCGAAATACGCAATAGCTTACCCAAAGCCATGGCAGTGGTGGGATCCATGGGTTTATGGTTATAGGCTTCGCTCATTAAATTGCGTTCGACCCGCTTAACCAGAGCCACTAAAAACCAGGCCATTATGGCGATAGTGCCCACACGACGAAAGGTGGGCACCAGCTCAAAAAGCGCGGCATCTGTTTGCTTGGCTGCTAACTGTGCCGCACAAGAAAGCCCCACCAACCAAACCATTGCCTTGGCGGGCTTTAGGATGGCCTCAAATAGTGCATCATCCCAAAGGTTTTTGGTTTTTTGAGAACGTATATACAAGGTGGAGAGGAAACGCGAAACCAGTAGCGCCACAATCAAGGTTAACAACGTGACAAAAAAAACTTCTGCAACCCACAAATATTCATTGCCCATTAGGCCAATAAGGTAAGCTTTAAACGACGCCATTTTGATCTCCGAGAGTCACCATTGAATGCTGACAATTTTGCCACATCTTCGATCGTTGTAACGCATCTAATCCCTGTCCTAATGCAGGACCGCCGCGAAGCTTGGCGAGACTATCATTTGGAGTCACGCCCAATTGCATACAATGCGCCAATACCTCATCCACCGCCTGGGGCTGGTTGCACACCAGCAACGCGTCGCACCCTGCGGCCAAGGCTACCTCTGCACGCTGTGCAAAAGTACCCGCCCAAGCAGCCCCTGCCATACTGAGGTCATCGCTAAATACCACACCAGCAAACCCTAATGTATTTTTGAGTAAGCCTTCTACCCAGAATCGAGAAAAACCAACGGGGAAGGAATCGACTTGATTGAAAATCATATGCGCGGGCATAACACCCGCCAACCGCGATGCCAACTGCCTAAAAGGCAGCATATGGCTGGCTTCAATCTCCGCGAGCGTGACATCTGAAATTGGAAGCGATAAGTGACTGTCTTCCTCTACAATTCCGTGCCCAGGGAAATGCTTGCCTACGGCACTCATACCCGCATTTGCCATAGCCTTGATGTACGCTGCACCAAGCTCACTCACAATGTGAGGATCTTCGGCAAAGGCACGATCACCTATCACACGACTGAATTGCACATCACAGTCCAGAACCGGCGCCAAGCTCAAATCCAGCCCAACACTCAAGACCTCACTGGCCATCATCCAGGCATGCTGTCGAGCGAGTGATATGGCTGCCTCAGGATTCGACCGATACAGGGCACCCAAAACTTGCAAGGGCGGCAATTTGGTAAATCCTTTTTTAAACCGCTGAACTCGGCCACCCTCTTGGTCCACCATCAGCAGCAATTCAGGCCGAACGCGCCTCACATCGGCCACCAGCCGCTGCAGCTGCTCTACATCTGTAAAATTTCTAGAGAAGAAAATCACCCCGCCCACTAGCGGGTGACGCAATCGCTCCACCTCATCCGCGGTCAGTTCTGTCGCGGCTAAATCCATCACCACTGGGCCCAGCATAGTGGTCATGCGTCCGCACTGGCGTGAGGATTACTCAGCATACCCGCCAATGCGGGGATGAGATAAGACACCGCACCCTGCATCTCGATATCGACTGAGTGCTCGTCCGACAAAATGGCCTGTATAGAATCAAAACTGCTGAGCGTAAAAATAGAAGCTCCCAGAATAAAGTTGATGCGCCAGTAAAAAATAATCGGATCAAGGTTTGGCACAGTTTTATAGAGCCAGCCCACATACCGCTGATAGGTTTTTTCATATTTGTGAGCGATGGTTTGGCGCAAATGCTCTTGAGATTGGGTGTATGCCAAGCCAATGAGCCGTAAAAAACGTTCGGGCTTTTCATTGATACTAGCAGTTGAGGCGTTGAGTGCATCGAAGCCTATTTTTAGCAAGGGCTCAATTTTTGGGTTCTCATACCCCTGTAAACTCGCCTCCAGCATATCCAAGCGCCTTTCCAGCTCTTCACAAAACGGGGTTAGGAATTGACTAAACACCGCTTGAATGAGTGATTTTTTATTACCAAAATGATAATTGACCGCTGCCAAATTAACATCGGCCATACCCGTTATCGTACGCAAAGACGTCTCTGCGAACCCTCGTTCTGCAAACAATATCGTCGCAGCACGCAGAATCCGCTCAACAGTTTCACCGTTGGCCATGCCTTGTTTCTCATAATTATAATATTTAGTCTTGAAACGATACGGTTTACGAGCCGGCATTGTCAACTTCCACGCGTGCTTGACTGCGATTCAGCCTGCACTACCGCCTTGATATTTACGGTGTTAATCATTCCCCGTTTACGACACTAATCTCTCACAACGCTCTAAAATTCGCTCTTTTTGCATTCGATAGCACCTTCTACCGTCACAACGCACAAAAAGGTTGCCAATCGATGGCAACTGTATATAATCACAGTTACTGTATGCATTCACAGTAATCCCGTGTAACCGACTGCGGGTCAATTTTAATAGAGGCACATCATGACTAAGCTAACCGTTCGCCAACAACAAGTGTTGGACTTGATCAAAGAGCAAATTGAGTTAACCGGTTACCCCCCCACCCGCGCGGAGATTGCCAACCACTTAGGTTTTAAAAGCCCCAATGCTGCGGAGGAACACATTAAGGCCTTAGCACGCAAAGGTGCCATAGAGGTGATTGAGGGTGCTTCTAGGGGTATACGCCTACCCAGTCACGAACGCGGCATTCCATTAGTAGGGCGTGTGGCCGCCGGCAGCCCTATTCTGGCGGCAGAGCACATTGAAGAATTTTGCCCCATACCAGAGTCATTCTTTCACCCAAAAGCCGACTATTTACTCACGGTACACGGCATGAGCATGAAGGATGCCGGTATTCTCGACGGAGACCTGATCGCAGTACACAGCACTAACCAAGCCCGCAACAACGACATTGTGGTGGCACGTATTGAAGATGAGGTCACAGTGAAACGATTCAAGCGCGAGCGCAACAACGCGGTTGTGGAACTGCTGCCAGAAAACCCTGAATTTAATGTCATCAACGTGGATTTGAGAGACAAAAGTTTCGCCATTGAAGGGCTTTGTGTGGGCGTTATTCGCAGGAGCTAAGCCATGTTAAAACAAGATCTTCCTCAGCCTCACGCCCGCACCCAAAGTGGTATTACCGAAGTGGTGCTACCTGACGCAGACCACCTCCACCTGGTTTTGCCCACACTCGCACACCTCAGCCAGCAAACGCAAAACCGCTGGTTAACATGGTTTCCACCCAAGGGCGTTACCAAGCAAACCTTGCAAGCCTTTCACTTCCACTTACCCAATGTGCGCTTGATACACACCCGTGATCACGAGCAGCAACTTTGGTATTTTTGGGAGGCGTTGGCTGAAGGCAATAGCCATACCGTCGTGGCACACCTCGGTAAACTGGCAGACACTCGGGTTGTACAGCTAGAACACGCTGCAAGTGTTGGGGCTTGTACTGGACTGTTAATTCGCAATCGCTAGCAATACCAGAATGAACCACTTGCTTGGGACCGGGTCTTTTAGATTCGCTGCATGACCTTTACGGAGAGCTCTCACTGATTAAATGCACTTAATGCCAACCCCTTTCAGAGTGCGTTAAAAAATGTACTTAAATTAATGCAGTACTGGTTCTTCCTCAGTGAGGACACCCTCTTCTGTGAGTTCAGACACCACATCCAAACCGGCTTCGATCATCACCTTGACCACATCTGCCTGTACGTTTTTTAAATAATGAATAGACTCCTGAGAGAATTTAATACTCACCAAGGGCTCGCCTACGCCATCCACGCGTGAAAGTGCAAATTCACCATCCTCTAGCTCAACAATCTCATACATTGAGGCTTCTTTTGTCATAACTGCTTCCACATGGCTAACCTGCAACGAGGTAGCATTCGCTAATATTCTTCACTTTCCAGACGCTGACGTTGAACCAACGCAATAAATTGATTTAGCAACGCTTTAAACTCAGCAAGACTCAAGAACCGACTACCAGCACTAGAAACAATCAGTGAGCTGCTGACTTCCGGGCGCTCTAAATCACTTTGGAAAAAAGACCCTTTTATGGATGCAGGCGGTGTGATGCAACTGGATTGATCACAATGGGTAATCAACTCGCACAACCAACTGCTAGGGTCATCCAGCAGCACCTGACATTCACATGCCAACCCCAGCGACTGGAATGCATCCAATTGCGCATGTAAATGAGTATGTGTTAATGGCTCGTGCTTGGGTGTTTCGTGGAGGTGGCGAGCTTGCAATTCACGCATATGCAGAATGAGGGCCCGCTCAACAACGAGCAAACCCGTTAAAACCACGGTCGCCTCGGCCTTTACGGGCATCCCGGCTACGAGTTCAGCGGATTCAACTAATTGATCTACACCCTTAGCATAAGCTGCCCACATCACTAGCTAGCCGCTGATTTCTTCGTGCTCTTTTTGGCTTTGGCCTTGGGTTTTGACTCTGACACCACCCATCGACCACTCTCGTACGTTGCACGCCAACCACTGGGCTTACCTTCAATTTCTGATTGAACGTATTGCTCTTTCGATTTTCGACTGTAACGCACTACAGTTGGGTTGCCACTCGAATCCTTAACTGGTGCACTGAACAAAAACTCATACTTAGGATCAATTTCTGCCTTATGAGGTAACAACTCGCTCACCAACGGCGCTCGTGTTTCACGGTTTTTCGGAAATTGACTGGCTGCCAAAAATAAACCCGAAGCGCCATCGCGCAATACATAATGGTCATCCACATTTTGGCACTGTAGCTCTGGCATGGGTACAGGGTCCATTTTGGGTGGTGCGGCTTCACCGTTTCTTAATAATTTACGCGTGTTTTTACATGTCTCCGCCGTACATCCAAAATATTTCCCAAATCGCCCCGTCTTTAACTGCATCTCGGCGCCGCACTTATCACACTCCAGCGTTGGCCCTTCATACCCCTTAATTTTGAAGACACCTTCTTCAATTTCATAGCCTGCACAATCAGGGTTATTCCCACAAATATGGACTTTGCGATGCTCATCTAACAAATAAGGGTCCATCGCGGCATTGCAAAGGCTACAGCGACGCTTACTGCGCAGTTGTTTGGTCTCCGCATCATCGTCGCCATCCACATCCACAACTTCATCGCCAGACACCAAGTTCATGGTGTTCTTGCAACGCTCCTTGGGTGGCAGCGCATAACCAGAGCACCCCAAAAACACACCAGTACTGGCCGTCCGGATTTGCATAGAACGACCACATTTGTCACAGGTGATATCGGTATTGGTGGGTGTATTGCCACGCATCCCAAACTCTTGACCTTGTGCCTTGCTCAGCTTCGACGAAAAGTCCTCATAAAATTCATTGAGCAAACCAATCCAGTCTCGCTTGCCTTCCGCAACAGCATCCAAGGTTTGCTCCATATTGGCAGTAAACCCGTAGTCCATTAAGTCGGAAAAACTCTCGGTTAAACGCTCACTGACGATATCACCCATCTTGTCTGCGTAAAAGCGCCGACTTTGTACGTGGACATAGCCGCGATCTTGAATGGTGGAAATAATGGAGGCGTAAGTCGATGGGCGACCAATGCCGCGTTTTTCCAGCTCTTTTACCAAAGAGGCCTCACTGTAGCGTGCGGGTGGCTTGGTAAAATGTTGAGACGGGTTGAGCTTTAATAAATTCAAAACATCCCCGACTTTAACATCGGGCAATAATCCTTCGTCTTCCTTTTTGGACATAGGCGGCATAACACGCTGAAAACCATCGAAGCGCACCACTCTGCCCTTAGCCTTTAACTGATAATCGTCTGCCGCAACGGTCACATTGGTACTGGTAAACTCCGCAGGCGTCATCTGACAAGCCACAAACTGCTTCCAAATTAAGGTGTACAAACGTTCCGCATCGCGCTCCATACCAACCAGTTGAGCAGGTTGCGTCTCAACACTGGAAGGACGAATGGCTTCGTGCGCCTCCTGTGCGCCCTCTTTACTACTATAACGATTAGGCTCTTCAGGTAAATAGCGTTTGCCGTAATTGTCTTCGATGTACGCTCGGCAATTTTCTACAGCCTCGGCGCTAAGGTTGGTGGAGTCCGTACGCATATAGGTGATATAGCCGGCCTCATACAAGCGCTGCGCCATCATCATCGTTTTCTTAACACCAAACCCTAAACGTGTGCTGGCTGCCTGCTGTAGGGTTGAGGTAATAAATGGCGCCGTGGGCTTGGTTTTGGTGGGCTTATCTTCCCGCGCCACCACTGTATATTCAGCTTTCTCCAGTACCGCAACCGCAGAGTCTGCGTCACTTTTTGTTTTGGGCTCGAAATTTTTACCCTGATACTTTTTAACTTCGTAAGCGGCTTTCTCACTGTCTTTTGTGGACAGATCCGCGAACACATTCCAATATTCCTCAGGAACAAATGCGCGAATTTCTTTCTCTCGCTCGGTAATTAGGCGCACCGCAACGGACTGTACTCGACCGGCAGACAAGCCCCGCGCAATTTTTTCCCAGAGTAAGGGCGACAACATATAGCCTACGATACGATCCAAAAAGCGCCTGGCTTGCTGCGCATTAACACGATCTAAATCTAAACGACCAGGGTTCTTAAAGGCTTCTTGGATAGCCGTTTTGGTAATCTCGTTAAAAACCACGCGGCGATATCGACTTTCATCGCCACCAATCGCTTCACGTAGATGCCATGCAATGGCTTCTCCTTCGCGATCCAAATCCGTTGCCAGATAGATTTCATCGGCGTTTTCGGCCAAGCGCCTAAGCTCCTCAACCACCTTCTCTTTGCCGGGAAGAATTTCATAGTGCGCCTCCCAATTCTGGTAGGGATCTATCCCCATGCGCTTGATTAGCTGCTCTTTGGCCTTCTTTTCTTTGTAGACTTTCTTTTCGTCAGGCGACATTTTGCGCGTTTTGGCGGCTTGCTGAGCACGAGCCTTTGGGTCCACAGGCGCACTGGAACCGCTGGTGGGCAAATCTCGAATATGACCAACACTGGACTTTACGACGAAGTTGCTGCCGAGGTATTTGTTAATTGTTTTCGCCTTTGCTGGCGACTCCACAATTACGAGTGACTTCCCCATTGTGCCCTACTCAAGTTTGTCTTTATAAAGGATGAAAGAGGCCAAACGGCCGTTCGGTGCGCATATATAAGACCTCAAACAGGCTAGGTCAAGCAATAACTGGTTAGACGCTACGACCTTACCGTTAGGATCGCGCATCCCAGCCCATCTACCCATATGTTTTTTATAACATACAAATCAATGAGTTATATAATTTATCTAGAAATAACATTAAAAATATGCACCCCGCACTGTGCCATAAAAGTAAAGCCTTTGGCAAACACGACGTCCATTTAAACAAGATTTGTCGCGCCACCAAAGTTGCGCTTTGCGACCAATGAACTAATTTATTAAGTAATAGCAGGCATTTAGGAGACTGCATACTTAAACCCCGCGCCTTGAGGTTTAGAATGAACCTCAGAGGCACGCTTTGGCATACGCTTTATGACGAGCTCAGTTTCGATTCTGACAGCTTGCCTGGCATTGATGCTCCTATCCGTGCTTACAGTGAGCCTAATCAACCAGTTTCAATCGCGCAATCGCTTGCTTCGGCATCGAGTGGAAAGCCTGCGCCGAAAAATCAGTGATTTGGAAGAACTCTGCGCGGCAGTAGAGCCCCTACTTGAAACGGTGATGATACCCAAGCTTATCAACGACGAAGTGATTCACCTTATTCAAGCAGTAAGGCAGCTAGACCCCTCTACCACTTACCTGGACCTGCACCTCGATCAAGCCCAAAACTTAGCACGCGAACTGTCAAACGACAGAAGAACTCAACCCCTTTATCGGCTTATGTCGAGTGACGCGGCCATCGCCAAAAGTAAATTCTATATTATTGAAGCAGCCAAGGTGATGCGCAAACTCAATGCCCATGGCATCATTCAACACTCAGAGCTTGAAGCCTTTATTCGCGAATTGTCTTGGGCACACCTCATGGTGGGCGTGATATCTCACGTTGGCCATGGGCACAAAGCCGTTACCCGTGGAGACAACGTCGTGGCATATTCCTTTTACCGTAAAGCACAGAATATGCTCATTAATGGCAACATCGACGAACAGAGACGGCATCGTTTTATTCGTGAAATTGGCGAAATACTCAGTAACAAACGTGTTGCTCTAAGCCTAGAATTAATGCCGGAAAGCGACTTCAACCCAGAAAAAAACGTCATGAAACTGCCAAATGATGCAGCAACGGCATCAGGCAGCGCCAACCCTAATAGCGACAGCATGGCCGCAAACTCCTAGCCTGGAGCTATCCATAAAGTCCAATGGGGCTTTTGCATAACCTAACGCACTTAGGGGCATCACCCTACTTATGGAAAGGCATTGCCACCTTACATACAGCCACTTTTGTATGGACCTTAGCCGAGCTCGTCCGTGCTTTCAATCAACTGGCTGGACTTTTCTCTGAAGACAGAAGCAACCAGCCCGATTGCGCGGCGGCTTTTAAGACTTCGACTATGGTGTCAAGGTCTGTCTGTGTGCCTCGCTCAAGCCAGTACACACCCACACCCGCTTCATTTACCTGAATACCCACCACGGATTGAGGCTGCTTTGACACTAAATCGGATATCCAAGTGTTTACGGGGCCGGTTTTAAAGCACTTCGGAAGCTCCCAATAATCCAATAGGTGGGAAGGATGCTGGTAACTCTTGCGCATCGCAACGCCTTTCGGTCCATCGAATCGACGTCGGTTGTCCGCAGGCCACGGAACACTGTAAGTGGCCACTGAGTCCCCCTCCCATTCACTTAATCGCACACTTACATTTAGCTGCGCCGCCCTCGAACGAAGTCGTGCCAGCTGCCCTTGCCGTTTGGAAGGCTGCATTAACATGACGGGCCCCAAGGCCATGCAAACCACCAGACCTACAATCAGCCAAGGCATTAAATTCATACGCTGTCTCTCATTAATTTTTGCGCCTAAAACAAAGTACGTGAACAATTTCGATTGACACGCATCAAAGATTTGTCGGTGACCTCTGTTACACTTCAACTCAGCGAGAACGGTATCCGCGCATTTTTTCGCCACCCATACACCACACATAGGGTTCTAAGCCTATTAAGGAGTTAGCAATGGCGCACTACCAACATATACTGGTGGGTCTTGATTTAACACCAGATGAAGCCAACACTGTTTTTGACAAAGCCAGCAGCCTAGCCGCTCTCTACAGCGCCAAGCTCAGTGTTGCACACGTGGTGGAACCATTGGTTTTTGCTTATGCCGGTGAAGTCCCCATTGATTTTACCAACACCCAAAAGGCCATCGAAGATCGAGCAGCAGCGCAACTCGGTGAGTTTGCCGCTAAAAATGGGCTGGCGCCGGAGAACACCCACACGCTGTTAGGCCCCACTGCGGTGGAGCTAAAAGAATTCGCGAAGACCCAGGCCGTTGACCTTATCGTGGTTGGCAGCCATGGTCGTCATGGCTTAGCCCTACTACTAGGATCTACCGCCACCGACGTCGTCCACGGTGCCGAGTGCGATGTACTAACAGTGAGGGTTTAATACCCAAAACCACTGCCGCACCGCTATCGATTTTGACGCCAAGCGTGAGGTCACTAACGCTCTTACTGACAGTAGCCTTTCAAAGACTATCTAGCTCTTCCCAGCGGGCGTACAATTTTTGTAACCTGGCTTCTTGCTCGGCCACTTCTCGTGTGTGCGTCGCCACCACTTCAGGTGACTGCTGGTAAAACTCAGGGCGGGTCATTTCAACGTGCCGCTGCTCGATTGCCGCTTCTAAAACTTCGATTTCACCCGGCAGCCTGTCTAACTCGCGTTGCAACTTGTAACTGAGCTTTTTTACAGCAGGCTTACTCGCCCCTTCAGCGGGCTCCGTATTGGCTACTTCGGCGTCAATTACCGAAGCTTGAGCCGCGGTCGATTCGCTCAGAGCCTCTGCCCGTAGCGCCTGATCGGGCCAACGCCCGCCCTGACGCAGCCAATCTTCATAGCCTCCCACATATTCCCGTAACACACCATCGCCTTCAAAGGCGATGGTGCTGGTGACCACGTTGTCTAAAAACGCTCGGTCATGGCTTACAATCACCAGAGTGCCATCAAATGCGGCCAACAAATCTTCTAAAAGCTCTAAAGTTTCTGCGTCCAAATCGTTTGTAGGTTCGTCCATCACCAAGAAATTAAATGGCTTACTAAACAGCATGGCTAATAAAACACGATTGCGCTCCCCGCCCGACAGCACCCGTAACGGCGTTCGCGCACGCTCCCCGGTAAATAGAAACTCCCCCAGATACCCAATCACGTGCTTTTGTGCGCCGTTGATCTCGATAAAATCACGACCTTCAGAGACGTTATCTACAGCACTCTTGTTGAGATCCAGTGCCGCTCGCAATTGATCAAAATAAGCCACTTTCAATTGTGTCCCTAAAGTCACCTTACCGCTGGTGGGCGACAACTCTCCGAGCACCAATTTCAAAAACGTACTTTTACCGATGCCATTTGGCCCAATGAGGCCAATTTTATCGCCTCGAACAATGGTGCAATCAAAAGGCCGAATCACCTGCGTCCCATCCGTCCAAGAGAACTGCATTGCCTCACACACTGCAACGAGCTTGCCTGACCCTTGGCTACGCGTCAGCGCCATTTTGGCATTACCCTGAACTTGAATACGTTGCGCGCGCTCTGCACGCATTTTTTTTAGCGCACGCACACGTCCTTCATTGCGGGTACGTCTGGCTTTAATACCTTGGCGAATCCAGCGCTCTTCTTCTGCGAGGCGCTTATCAAACAAGGCGTTGTGTTTTTCTTCATCGGCCAGGCGCTGCTCGCGAAACGCCAAGAAACCCTCGTAGTCACCCTCCCAAAGCACCAATTGCCCCCGATCAAGCTCCCCGATTCGATTGGCTACCCGACGTAAAAACGCCCGGTCATGGGTAATAAAAATCACAGCACCTGCAAACTGTTGTAAAACCCCCTCTAACCATTCTATGGCTACCACATCCAAGTGGTTGGTAGGCTCATCTAACAGCAGAATGTCCGGGTCACACACCAAAGCCTGCGCCAATGCGGCGCGCCTGCGCCAACCACCCGACAGATCCTGAAGTGAGAGTTCACCCGGCAGTTTTAGGCGTGTCAGCACCGTTTCAATGGCATTGCGCTGACGCCATCCATCCAAACGCTCTATTTCAGCTTGAATAACTTCCATTTCGGCAAGCGACTGCTCGTTTGGCACCTCGGCCAAGGCTTCATACTGCAACAGTAACTCTCCCACAGGCCCCAGCCCCCGTGCTACAAAATGTCTCAAAGAAATGGCTTCCGGCGTGGGCAACTCCTGTGAAAGCGAGGCAATTTTAACGCCATGCTCCAGCCAAACGGCCCCGTCATCTGGAGTTTGAAGGCCTTGAACCAACTTCAATAAGGTCGATTTTCCTGTGCCATTGCGGCCAACAATACACAGTCGATCACCTTTTTCGAGTTGAAACTCGGCGTTGTCTAAAATAATTTGCTCACCGAAGTGTAACGAGAGCGATTCGAGCTTAAGAATGGGCATAGGGAAATAATTCAAATAACAGCGGTGAATTTACGCGCCTTGAGTATAAAAAATGGATCCTTAGAGGCAATCGACACTGGCGGAATCCGTAAAGATCAGCAACAATTAGTTAAAGCCTTACAGTCACTTAGCAACCGTTTTTCATGTAGTTTGCTTATAAGTTTGATTGTTTTATAACCTATGGCAGGCATGACCTGTTGCTTCAAGAGGTGATTCGACACACAATGAGCGGACGCATTGTAATACGTTCTATCTGTCTTTTTGTGGTTTTCTCTGCTGGTGCCGTTCACGCCGCCATCGGTGGTAGTGACGCCCAGCTGGATAGCCAGCGTTTTCATTACCAAAAAGCCAAACTTGCGTTGGCAGAGGGCAACACCGAAAAATACCAGGAGCATTATAACGCCCTAGGGGATTACCCCCTAAAACAATATCTTGAATTCACTCAAATTCGCCAGGTGCTCAACACACTACCCTATGCGAAGATAGATGCATTTATCGCGCGCTATGAAGGCACCTTCTTAGAAAGCCGCCTTAAGGTTAATCTATTAAATGTTCTGGCCAAAGAGCGCCAGTGGCAAGCGTATCTAAAATATTATCCACCAACATCACCTTCCACATCACTGAAATGCTACGCCTTAACGGCACAGCGTGAACTCGATCAGCCGCTAACAGAAGCACAGATCGCAGAAGTTTGGGATGTGGGACGGTCTCAGCCCAAGGCCTGCGACCCTTTGTTTTCAGCACTGCTAAAAGCGAACTTAATCCCAGAGCACCTTATTTGGAGCCGGTTTTACAAATCCGTGCGCGCAGGAAAAACCAGCCTAGCCCGTTATCTAAAATCCCATTTGAAGCACAACCAAGACAAAGCCGACCTCCTGCTTGCCATACGGCGCAACCCCGAATTGGTGACACGCACTAAGAGCCTCACAGAACACGACCTGCCTACACAACACATTATTGCTTACGGTATTCAGCGGTTGTCTCGCAAAGCGCCCTTGGATGCGCTTTACCATTGGGAGCTTTTTGAAGCACAGCAGCTCTTCCCAGACGACCTTCGCAAGGAAACCAAACTTGAAGTGGTCAAACGGCTTATCCGAAATGGCCACGCTCAAGAGGCTCAACGTTTATTGAGCTATTCCCACCAACTGCGAGAGCAGACCCTAGTGGAAGAAGTCATCCGTGAGGCTCTGGCCGCGATGGACTGGCCACGAGTGAATGAAGCCATATTGCTGCTCGACGCCAGAACCCAAAGAGAAGAAAGGTGGATGTACTGGCGCGCACGCGCGCAAGATGAGCTCAATAGCGCTTTTGAAGGGTTCGTCCCTTCTACTTTGGTCTATCACACCCTGGCCAAAAACCGCAGCTTCTATGGTTTTTTATCCTCAGATAAACTGAGCCAAGGCTACTCCTTGGTGGACCAATCCATTCAATTACCCTCGGAGGCACTCACTGAAGTTTCGAATATGGAGGCAATGCGCCGTATTCACGAACTGTGGTTTACCGGAAATAACACAGAAGCACGCGCAGAGTGGGTGCACAGTTCTGCCACCTTCACGCCAGACCAATTACTGGCTGCAGGGCAGTTGGCGCGGGATTGGGGCTGGTATAACACCGGTATTCAAGCAATGATCACGGGTAACCTATGGAACCAGCTCACCGTACGCTTCCCCATTGTTTACCGTGAACAGTTTTACAAAACCGCCACTGACACCCAAGTTGAACCCACACTACTCTACGCAATTGCCCGCCAAGAAAGTGCTTTTGACGAACAGGCCCGCTCTCCAGTAGGCGCCATGGGGTTAATGCAATTGATGCCCAAAACCGCGCGATATACCGCCAAGAAAGCAGGCGTCCTGCACAACAACAGCCAATCACTATTAAAAGCCGAACATAATATGTTGTTAGGCGGACATTATTTAAGCTATCTATTGGATCGCTTTGAAGGTAACAGGATATTGGCTGCAGCGGCTTATAACGCGGGCCCACATCGTGTAAACCGATGGCTCAGCGCCGAAGGTAAAGAGCGGCCTTACGATGTGTGGATTGAGACGATCCCATTCAGTGAAACGCGCCACTACGTGCAAAACGTATTGTGTTTCTCCGTCATTTACGGTTATCGCTTGGGACAACCCACAACTTTTGTTTCAACCGATGAAGCAAATCAATTCCTCTGAGCTATGCTTAATTTGATTGTCTTGTCAGCACCAACCCTTTGGTGACACACAAAGGCAGGTGCACTCGCAAACCATATGACACAGTCGCCAAAATTGAAACTGAACACCGGCTTTAGACTCAAGCCCAAAATTCGAATAAACGACCTATAGGACACATTAATGAGCGATGTCAGGATTCAATCAGGCAGCGAGCAATGGTCCCACGTCATGGAGACCATCAATATGCTCTATTTGGCGGTTTGCCAGATAGAAACCACTATGGCGGACAGCAACACATCAGTGGATACCTTAACCTCCTCCTTCACCCAGTTAGCAGAACATACCAACGGTGTCAGCAAACAAATCCAGAAGCTTACCAAAGCTGAGGAACTTGACGCGTTTAAAGTCGACGTTGTGAATACTGCCGCTGAGATGAACGAAAATATCAAAGCCTCAGTGCGCGCCTTTCAATTTTACGACCGCGTCTGTCAGCGATTGGATCATGTTTCCAGAAGCCTAGAGAAAGTGACCTTGGTAATGGCCGATAACGACCAGCTCAATAACCCTGCGGCCTGGAAGGAGATTCAA
Organism: Cellvibrionaceae bacterium; assembly: GCA_050300015.1. Taxonomy (GTDB): domain Bacteria; phylum Pseudomonadota; class Gammaproteobacteria; order Pseudomonadales; family Cellvibrionaceae; genus CAYZQH01. Next base: position 197,043 of record JBNKWZ010000015.1, read on the forward strand.
GAGGCCATCAAAGCCAGCTACACAATGGAAGCCGAACACCTCATGTTCGAATACATTATGCGCGGCGGCAGTGTGAAGGAAGCGCTAGAGGTGTATCGCCATCACTTCGATGAGGGGGACAGCAACCCCGACGAAGACGGCGACGAAATTGAACTCTTTTAGCTGCACTGGCACTTCACCTTCGAGACGGTAAACATCATGGCAAATACCCATGTACTATTTGCCAAGCAGCCTATTTTTGACGCGAACCTCACGGTTTCAGCCTATGAAATCTTATTCCGGAGTGGAACCCAAAATCACGCAGATGTGGTTGATGGCGATCACGCCACCTCCCACGTCATACTTTACGCTTTTGGTCAGCACAAAATTGAAGATATCATCGGTCGCGCGCCTGCCTATATCAACTTTACGCGAAACCTCTTGGTATTTCCGCCACCTCTGCCCCCTGACCGTTTGGTAATCGAAGTATTAGAAGATGTCACACCTGACGAGCAGGTTCTACAGGGGCTTGCAAACCTCAGAGCCCAAGGTTACAAAATTGCCTTAGATGATTTCTTCTTAACCAAGGAGACTCGGCAACTGCTCGCTTACGCCGACATCATCAAGGTTGATGTACTCGCATTAACGCCCACTCAACTTAAAGCCTATGTAGACCATCTGCACCCCTTAAAGCTGACGCTTCTGGCAGAGAAAATCGAAACTTACCAGATGTTCGAGCAATGCAAAGCTCTAGGTTTTGATCTGTTTCAAGGTTATTTTTTATCCAAACCCACCCTGGTAACAGGCCTTAAAATAGAAGCCAGCAAAAAATCTGTACTGCGACTGTTGGCCACGCTCACCGAACCTACAGTTGATATCAAAACCATAGCTGATGTTATTGCTTCAGACCCTCGCTTAAGTCTGCGTATTCTGAAAATTGTCAATTCCACCGCCATTAAAACTGCCAACAGCGTGCACTCGCTGACCCAAGCAGCATCATTACTGGGCATCAATCAGATTCGCAACTGGGCCATGTTATTGATAATCGCAGGCAGCGATGATAAACCCGTAGAGCTTGGCTTACTCAGTATGACGCGCGCGAAGTTTGGCGAGCAAATCGGGTGTGCAATAGACGATAAATCACTAGGTGAAATGTGCTTCACAACAGGAGTGCTATCCACTTTTGATGCCTTTTTAGATTTACCCATGCCAGAGCTTTTAAAAAAACTGCCTTTATCAAAAAATTTGATCGAGGGGCTAAGTTCCACTGCCGGCGTCAACGGTAGAATTTTACACCTGACTAAGATGTACGAAAGCGCCAACTGGCAGGCGGTAGATAAATTGATTGCCGAGCCGCCGCTGAATAAAATCACAGAATCTATGCTGAATGCTTTTTATGCCGAGGCAGCCAGCTGGGCAAGAAGTATTATGAAACAGATTTAGGGAGCCGCTGATCAGGCCTGTGCATTACCCTTCACGCCAATCAGAAACCTTATGTAGATAGCGGGGAAAGATTTTGACCGCCCAACAAAAACACAGAACATCAATAGCAACAGTGACAAGCAAGAGTCATAAACCCATCAGTATCGCCACCGTGCGTGCGCCCTTGTTGATAGCGGTTTAATCGACAAGACACATGGCATCTAGCTTACCCTGCCCAAAATGGGCAATATTACCCAATGTGATTTTCGCAATTTGGGCAAGCGCTTCGCGCGTGAAAAAAGCCTGATGACCGGTTATGGTGACATTGGGAAATGTTTGCAAACGCGCAAAAACATCATCATCTATAGCAACATTGGATAAATCTTCGAAGAAAATATCGCCCTCTTCCTCGTATACATCTATACCCAAATAGCCAATCTTCTTGGTTTTGAGTCCGCGGATCACAGCGGGCGTATCAATCAGTCCACCACGACTGGTATTGACCAACATGACCCCATTTTTCATCTTGGCAATCGCCTGATCATCCACAATATGGTGTGTTTCCGGTGTCAGCGGGCAGTGTAAAGAAACCACATCAGAAGATTCGAATAGGGTTGCCAAGTCACACAGCTGCCCAACCCCCTTTACAGCTTCTTCGGTCGCTATTGGGTCCACTATTTTCAAATCACAGCCGAACCCTTGCATAATTTTCGCAAAGGCCTTGCCAATTTTTCCATAGCCAATAATACCCACACGTTTCTGATGTAGATCAAAGCCCATCAACCCATCCAGAGAATAGTCATTTTCACGAATACGATTGTGCGCGCGGTGTATATTTCGGTTTAGATCCAATATTAAGGCCACCGCATGCTCGGCCACGGCATAGGGTGAATACTCTGGCACGCGGCATACGGTAAGCCCCAAGCGCCTGGCACAACTCATATCGACATTATTAAAACCTGCGCAACGCAAGGCCAATAAGCGAACCCCCGAGCTCACCAACTGTTCTAACACCGGTTCTGACAGTTGGTCATTCACAAAGCAACAAACGGCATCACCACCCGCCGCAAGCGGAACAGTCTCAGGCGTAAGTTTGACAGGCAAAAAAATCATCTCAATATTGGGGTGGTCCGTCAAAGCCCTACTCAAAAATGCTTCATCGTAAGGTTTTGTACTAAAGCAAAACACCTTCATTACTTCGCTCCCCATCGATTAAATGTGGTATTTGAACGCCTGCAAGAGTGCTTTGAACGCCCTTACAGATTTCGATTATGTGGCTCAGGCAACAGGATCAAGAGTATCATGCCTCTAAAATATTCAAACATACTCAAAGACACGACTTAGCCTCATCATGAAACTCAAAAACGGTTACGACAATCTGCTGCTAGTATCAGGCATATCACTGCTGATGATCGCGGTTCAACTAGTGGGTCACTTTGATATGGTTGCGACTCAACAGTTGGGCATTTTACCAAGATCACTGCCTACCCTACCCCACATCTTTACCGCCCCCTGGATTCACGGAAATTGGTCGCATTTAGTGAACAATTTGATAGGACTTTGGACTTTTTCGCTACTGTGTTTACTACAAGGTCAGCGCCACTTTATCTATAGCAGCTGCATTATCGTAACCTTGGGTGGCATATTGGTGTGGTGCTTTGCTAGACACAGCTATCATATTGGTGCCAGCGGTTGGATCTTCGGGTTGTTTGGCGTCACCATCGCCAATGCCTATTACAAAAAACGGCTGCTTAACTTCGTGATTGCCGTGGGTGTCATCTTTTTTTACGGTAGTATGATTTTGGGGGTACTTCCCACACAACCCAACGTTTCATTTGAGAGCCATTTTTTCGGGTTTTTATCAGGCGTAATCGCGAGCTACACGTTGCGTAAGGTTCATCGCTAAGCCCTAACCCAGAGTTTTAGACGCCGCCTTCTGCTGTTGCCGCCAAAGCCGCGCATATTGGCCCTGTTGCGCCAGCAACTGAGTGTGACGTCCCTGCTCGACGATTACACCCTTATCTAAAACAATAATTTTATCCACATCCATAATGGTGGACAAGCGGTGCGCGATGATCACCGCAGAATGTTCAAAAGCGGCTTCCTTAAGCTCATTGGTGATCATCCGCTCGGTGTGAGTATCTAAGGCGGACGTAGCCTCGTCAAATATTAACACTGGCGCGTTTTTTAATAGCACTCTGGCAATGGCGATGCGTTGCTTTTCACCGCCAGAGACCTTAAGTCCTCGCTCACCCACTCGCGTGTCAAACCCATCCGGCAATGACTCAATAAACGGCATCAAATGTGCACGTCTCGCAGCATCCACCACCGCATCGTAGCCAGCCTCAGGTTGGCCATAGGCAATATTGTAATAAATGGATTCATTAAATAATACGGTATCCTGAGGAACGACACCCATTAACTTGCGCAAACTGCTTAAAGAATACTGAGTAACGGTCTTGCCACTAATCGATATTTCACCTTCAGTGGGCCGATAAAAACCAAACAATAATTTTGCAATTGTGGATTTTCCGGATCCGGTGGCACCCACAATCGCAACTTTCTGGCCTGACTCAATGGAAAAGTTGACGGATTTCAATACAGGCCGTACACCATCATAACTGAATGAGACATTTTTGAATGCTAACGCAGGACTTAATCCATCGCGCAATTCAAAGTCAGCAACAGATTCCGCATCAACCACTTTTGGCTTTACTGCCATCAACTGAAACATATTTTCAATATTGATCAGAGCTTGCCGAATTTCTCTATACACAAAGCCCAAAAAGTTCAACGGAATGAACAATTGAATCATATAGGCGTTCACCATGACAAAATCACCTAACGTCATATCCCCTTTTACAACGCCCTTGGCGGCAATAAACATCATCACCGTAACAGAACTTGCGATAATCAATGCCTGACCTGAATTCAAAAAAGACAACGACAATCGATTTTTCAAACGCGATTGTTCCCACTGTGCAAGATTTTCGTCATATTCACGAATCTCATGGCGCTCGTTGTTAAAGTATTTGACTGTCTCGTAGTTGAGCAAACTGTCTACCGCACGAGTGTTAGACTTATTATCCTTCTCGTTCGCTTCTCTCACGAATTGCGTGCGCCACTCGGTTACCACCACTGAAAAACCGATGTAAGCGGCGACAGACACCACGATACCCAATAGAAAACCTATGGAAAACTGACTGTATAGAATGAGCGCGACCAGCAGTATTTCAAATAAAGTTGGCACAATATTAAAGGCCAAAAACCGCATGAGAAAGCTGATACCGGAAGTACCACGCTCAATATCACGGGCAAGCCCCCCCGTTTTTCGGGAAAGATGAAAGTTCAAATCGAGTTGGTGCAAGTGCTTGAATACCCCCAATGCTGCTCGACGCATGGCGCGCTCTGTTACGCGCGCAAACACAGCATCGCGCATCTCCCCTAGGAAGACACTGGCAAACCGCAAAGCGCCATACCCCAACAGCAAGACCGAAGGCACCACCAATACAGCACTGCCGGACAAATCCAGACCATCAACAATGTGCTTAAGCACCCAAGGCAAAGACACACTTGCCAACTTGGCCCCCACCAACAAAACCATCGCAACCAGCACACGCCCCCTGAACTCCAAAAAATAAGGCGCGAGAGTCGCCAAAACACGCCAATTGGGTTTAATGGTTTCGTCTGATTGATAAGCACTGGGCCGCATTCTGGAAATCTCTGATCAAGTTCAAATGGTTACTCGGTTTGGGCCTCCTGCATCGCTCCACCTCCTGCTTCCATGGCGTCGTGCGCAAGCCCTCAAAGCTCAATTGGCAAGGCGCATCGTAAAGTGAATGGCCGTTGTCCTTAACAAGCAAAACAACACGGTCAAGTGAGCCTTGAGGCCGCGCCTTTCAGGGCCGGCAGAGCTTTCCGATCTCATCTGAGTATTTATTGACAGACCATCAGTATGCCCTGACCGCCATGGGTGGCGGAAATGCCGCTTTTTTGCAGAAGCAAAAAACGGTCAAAACACCCTTAATCTCGAAAAGCGCTGTGGCCAGAAGCCGTTTAGGTTTGTTTAGAGGCTCCCTAAGCTTCTTCTACTTTTAAACGTGCAATGGTATCTCGAATATCCGCAGCTTTTTCAAACTCTAAATTTTGTGCCGCTTCCAACATGGTTTTTTCCAACTGCTGTATATGTTGCCACTTATTGGCTGAGGGCTCTGGCATCCATTGGTCACGCGCCGCCATCTCCGCCTTGCGCTTCTTACCCACTTTCGACCCGGGCACCCGTGCACCTTCCATAATGTCGGCAACACTTTTCTTGATACCCATCGGGGTTATGCCATGTTCCTGATTAAAGGCAACCTGCTTGATACGTCGTCTTTCGGTCTCATCTATTGCGCGTTGCATAGAGCCGGTTATTTTGTCGGCATAAAGAATGGCATGACCATTGACATTGCGAGCGGCGCGGCCGATGGTCTGAATCAATGATCGGTCCGACCGTAAAAAGCCTTCTTTATCTGCATCCAAAATGGCCACAAGGGACACTTCCGGCATATCCAACCCTTCCCTAAGTAAATTAATGCCCACCAGAACGTCAAACTCACCAACACGCAAATCTCGAATAATTTCTACACGCTCTACGGTATCAATATCCGAATGCAAATAGCGTACGCGCACACCATGCTCTTGAAGGTATTCCGTTAGGTCTTCTGCCATACGCTTGGTTAATACCGTAATCAGCACGCGATCGCCCGCCGTGACGGTTTTATGAATTTCCGATAGGCAATCATCCACTTGGTGCATCGCCGGTCGCACTTCCACTTCAGGGTCGACCAACCCTGTGGGCCGCACCACTTGTTCCACCACGGCAGAGGCATGCTCACCTTCATAGTTTCCCGGTGTGGCGGAGACAAATATCATTTGAGGCGCGAGTTTCTCCCACTCATCAAATCTCAATGGCCGGTTATCTAACGCTGAGGGTAAACGAAAACCATATTCAACTAGGGTCTCTTTACGCGAACGGTCGCCTTTATACATACCGCCAATTTGCGGCACAGATACGTGAGACTCATCAATAACCAACAGCGCGTCACGCGGTAAGTAGTCGAACAACGTAGGTGGCGGCATACCGGGATCGCGCCCAGATAAATAACGCGAGTAGTTTTCTATTCCGGAACAGTACCCCAGCTCCTGCATCATTTCTACGTCGTATTTTACGCGCTGCTCTAGGCGCTGAGCCTCCACCAACTTGTCGTTTTCTCTCAAATATTGAAGACGCTCACGCAACTCTTCCTTGATCGAATCAACGGACTCCAATATGCGATTTCGTGGTGTCACGTAATGAGATTTTGGGTAGATGGTAAAGCGTGGCACCTTTGATCGGACTTCTCCAGTCAAAGGGTCGAACAAGGAGATTTGTTCGATCTGGTCATCAAACAATTCCACTCTCACCGCTTCGGACTCAGAATCTGCAGGAAAAATATCGATGACATCACCGCGTACACGATAATTAGCGCGAAAAAAATCCACATCGTTTCGCGTATATTGTAGCTCTGCCAGTCGACGCAATATCGCTCGTTGATCAATTACATCCCCGCGCACCAAATGCAAGACCATTTTCAAATACGCTTCGGGATCTCCTAAACCGTAAATTGCAGATACTGTGGCGACAATAATGGCATCTTTACGCTCCATTAGTGCCTTGGTGGCCGACAACCGCATTTGTTCAATATGTTCATTGATGGAGGCGTCCTTTTCAATAAAGGTATCCGATGAGGGGACATAGGCTTCCGGCTGGTAGTAGTCGTAATAGGACACGAAATATTCCACAGCATTATTGGGGAAAAAGTCCTTGAATTCGCCGTATAACTGAGCCGCCAATGTTTTATTGTGTGCCATTACCAAGGTTGGACGTTGTACCTCGGCAATCACATTGGCGATGGAAAAGGTTTTGCCGGACCCGGTGACACCCAACAGCGTTTGATGGGCTAGCCCCGCATTTAAGCCATCTACCAGAGCCCTGATGGCAGTGGGCTGATCGCCAGCCGGCTCATAGGCACTGACCACTTGAAACGCGTTATTCATGATGACGAATACTATAACAATGATGAATTTTGGAATGGCGCAAAAAATCCTGATCGAGGGTCTGCGCACCGATATCGACTACATCAAATGCCGCTAGCGCTTGCCGATCGAGCCGAAAACTTTGTAAGTTGTTTGAAAAATACAAAACACCCTGGGGATTGAGAAGCTCCATACATCTTTGGACCAACTGGACGTGATCGCGCTGCACATCCAAAACATTTTCCATACGTTTAGAGTTAGAAAACGTGGGAGGGTCCAGCAAAATAATATCAAAGCCCTGCCGCGCTTGTTGTAACCATTGTAAACAATCGGCCTGAACCCGTTGATGGGCGCGAGGGTCGATTCGGTTTAAACTAAAATTACGCTCCGCCCATTTCAAGTAGGTGTTGGACATATCCACACTCACCGATTGCTTTGCCCCACCCAACGCCGCATGCACGGTAGCCGTCGCGGTATAACAAAATAAATTCAAAAAACGTTTACCCAGCACCTCTTGAGCGATTTTAAGCCGCAAAGGGCGATGGTCTAAAAATAGGCCTGTATCCAAGTAATCGTGCAAATTCACCCAAAACTGCGCCTTACCCTCGCGCACCACAAAAGCTTTATCAACCTTATGTGTATTGGCTTCGTACTGCACTTGCCCCCGGTTACGTTTACGGGTTTTGAGACTGATGTCTTGTTTGGGGACACCCGTATGAATGCTCACGGCAGATACCAATTCTCGCAACCGTTTTGCCGCCGCAGATTTATCCACCGTTTTGGGTGCCGCGTACTCTTGAAGATGTACCTTACCCGCGTAGATATCCACCGCCGCACAATACTCTGGCATATCCGCATCGTACAGTCGGTAACACTCCACCGCCTGCCCTTTTATCCAAGGCGACAAGCGCCTTTGATTTTTGCGTAGCCGATTGAGTATCATTTTTGCGCCTTCGGATAGCTCATTTTCCGTTTGCGCATCCATTCTAAGTTTCGCGGAATCATTCGCCATAAGCTCAAATTGCAACAGCTCACTGGCAATGGGCCCATTGTAGAGTTTATTGCGCTTTTTGACCCTTAAGCGCATATTCTGCGCAGCCTCTACATTCCCGGTAAAAACACCTAGTTGCCAGCCCGCAAAGGCGCGTTTGGCCGTTTGGACCAAATCCAAATACAGCGCGCCCAGCGCTTCGCGCTCGCCGAGCCGCTCACCGTAAGGCGGATTACAAATCAAAAGCCCTCCATTGGCACCCTCCGGGCATTCGAGTGATTGCACGTCTGCCACGGATAGGGTTACCCACGCACTGCACTCGGCATTCTTGATATTGGCAGTGGCGGCCTTGAGAACCCGCGGGTCACTGTCAAACCCCCAAATGCGAACATCGGTTGAATTCTCGCCCTTCTCGGCGGCAAGCAGTGCTTCTTGTTTAATCTCAGACCACAGTATGGGATCGTGGCCTAACCAACGCTCAAAACCAAAGGCACGATACAACCCTGGGGCCTTATTGGCCGCCATCCAAGCCGCTTCGATCAAGAAAGTCCCAGAACCACACATGGGGTCCACCAAACTTGCCCCGCTTGCGGCAAGGGCTGGCCACCCACACCTCAATAACAGCGCTGCGGCGAGGTTTTCTTTGAGCGGCGCAATGCCAGTAGCCACACGGTAGCCTCGTTTGTGCAGGCTTTCGCCAGACAAATCTAGGGCCACTGCAAGCTTACCCTTGTGAAGCCTTACATTGATGCGACAATCGGGTGATTGCTTATCCACGCTGGGCCGTTTTCCCATACTGGCACTAAAACGGTCCGCAATGGCGTCCTTTACCCTCACTGCACCATACTGTGTATTGTTAATAAACCGGTTAGTGCCCACAAAATCGATGGCAAAGGTCGCCTCTGGTGAGATGTGAGCCTCCCACGGGATGCTGGAGACCAAGTGATACAACTGTTCATCACTCGACTCACCCTCAACGTCGCCCTCAGCCAGTACGCACAGCACTCGGTTGGCAACCCTAGACCACAAACACACCCGGTAAGCGAGCGCCATCGGGCCCTGTAGAGCAATGGCGGCCGATCCCATTTTCAACTCCGTGATGCCTAAGGCCTTGAGTTCCGCCTCTAAAAGATCCTCAACACCCTTAGGGCACGTGACCACATATGAAAAAATTGTACCCATAACACCTGCTTTTTAATGATATATGGCCATATAAAGAGCCTGTGCTAGAAGCAATAATTCGTTCACAAGCCATTCAGATTTTGTTTAACTGTATGTCCGGCTCCCTAAAAGAGCCCCTTAAATGACGAGCCGCAGCGTCTCTCCCAACTTTGCGTTGTGGTGCAGTTCGTACATTTAGGTTCTGGCAACAAGCCCAGCCCAGACAGGGTTTCTGGGCTTGTTGTCCCAAGCGGTCCGTTGGGCCCCTTGCGCATACATACGTTGCGAATGGGCCCATTGTATCGCTAATGTCCAACAGGTTGACGAACAAAAACACTCAACCCATTATAAATTTGTACTCCAGGAGGTGCATTTTATATGAAGAGCCAAAAACGCAGCCACAGTGAACGCGCATTTTCAAAAGGGTATCAGGCCGCCATCGCAGGTCGATCGTGGAGTGCTTGCCCATTTGAAGGCAACAAGGCAAAGCAGCTATGGATGAATGGCTGGCGTGAAGGAAGGCAGGATCAATGGAATGGCTTTAACTCATTCGCTCAAGCACAAAAGTTGAGCAATATTTAGGGCCCCAAACACACCGACACAGGGATTGTGTCGCAAATTTCTATGGGTTAGGGAGTCCCGAATACAGATATCACTGGTTTCTATAACCGATTTTGCCCGCCTCCTCACAACATGGGCAAACCACCGGCAGTAACACCTGCCGATACTCACAGCCGTTGTAAAGAACGGCGCGCTGCCTTGCAGCAACTAGGTCGAGGCTTCATTGTGTGTCGGACGTTTGTCTTAGCGCAGTGTTTTAATAGCCTCGACCGACTCTTTTATCAACTCTGGCCCGCGATAAATAAAGCCAGTGTAAATTTGAACCAAAGAGGCGCCCGCTGCGACTTTTTGTTTGGCATCTTGCCCTTTTAAAATACCGCCCACGCCAATGATCGGTAACTGCCCACCCAATGCAGAAGCCAGTAGTTTAATCGTCTTGGTGGATTTTGATTGTACCGGCAACCCGCTGAGCCCCCCGCTTTCACCCGACAAAGGATGACTCTCAACGCCCTCGCGCCCGATGGTAGTATTGGTAGCAATGACACCATCCATCTCATGCGCCAACAATGCCTTGGCCATTTCAAGCGTCTCTGTCTCTGCCATATCGGGTGCAATCTTTACGACTACAGGAACTTTTTTATGGTAGTCGGATGCCAGCTTTAGCTGTTGCTCTTTTATTCCATTGAGCAATCGATTGAGCGTGTCGCCAAATTGTAAATTACGTAACCCAGGTGTATTCGGAGAGGATATATTCACAGTAATATAATCGGCATAAGGATATACCGCATTCATACACTGTAAATAGTCATTTAGGGCCTGGTCTTCGGGCGTGACTTTGTTTTTACCGATATTGATGCCCAGCACTTGACCAGTCTTGCGTTTTTCAACTCGAGACACTAAATGTGCAAGACCTTTATTATTGAACCCCATACGATTGATGATCGCATTGGCTTCTGGCAACCGAAACAATCTTGGCTTGGGATTCCCTGATTGCGCCTTGGGTGTCACCGTACCCACCTCCACGAAGCCAAAGCCCAATGCGAACATTGCTTGATAATAGTCAGCATTTTTATCCAGCCCCGCAGCCAGACCAACCGCATTGGGAAAACGAATGCCCATCACCTCCACGGGGTCCACCGGTTGAGCATAAAACAATGGCAATACCCGCAGGCGCTCGGCAGCACCTAACCAATCAAGTGCCAGCTCGTGACTTAATTCTGGCGGAAGACGAAATAAAATAGCGCGCAATAAGGAATACACGGGTGGCCCCCAAACTCTAACAGCAGATTGGCGCGCAGCATACCTGAACTGGGTTCGAGACTCAATTCAAGAGAAGGACACTACAGCCTCATTATGGAGTGGTATTTACCTGCCTGCGAAAAGGTGATTTCAAAAATACCCGATACTCCCTCGTGGGTTAAAAAAGGTTGTAGGATATTGACAGGAAATTGAACATAACGCCCTTGAGTATCTTGAGTTCTGACAACCTTTCCCGTGCCGCGGTAAACCTTCAGATACTCTTCGGACGAGATTCGCAAGGCCACAATAACTTTTTGCATGATGTAATTGGGCTCACATACCAAGCCGGCTTAGCAATCTAGCCGTCATTACCAATCATCCTATTACCGACAATATCGACCAGCTCGCCGATCATCACCGAAAATACCGCAAAGTCTAGCTGGTCTTCCTGTTTCACACTCTCAATAAGCTCATGCCAATAGTCCACTAAATGGCTATTTTGGGTCAGCCAAAGCGTTACATTATCTGAAGTGGGCGACTCAATGTTAGAAAATATTTTGGCAACCATTTTTCTAAGCTGGTTGTCAATTTCATCCAGATAAGTTTCGCGAGCCTTGGCTTGCCAAGCATTGTTTAAAGCCATAAAGCTCAGCTCTTTGGCTAACCAGTCAAGCTCAAACAACTGGTAACAGCGAAATAACGCGAACCCCGATAACTCGGGCGGAACCTGAAACAGGCTGGCCGCCTCCACAGCACTTATACCTGAAAACAAATAATGCGGAACAGCCAACTGAGGCACCCAACGCTCTGGGACACCGGCTGCATTCAACTCAGAAACCCGTTGATCCCAGTTGGCTTTTAGATCACCACTGAGTGCAGATTCTACCGAAGCGTTCATTTTCGAAATACCTTCGTCAAATAGCGCAATCTCTTGCTCCGGCTGAAATTCTCCACGACGATTCTTGAGGAACCATCGGGTTGCACGCCGTACGCGTCGCGCCATATTGGCAATGAGATCGTATTGCACTCCCGCTGGAATAATATTGTCTTGCTCCCGCATATCCTCGATAAACGCATCCATCTTATAGATAGATTTCGCCATCACAAAAGCCACCGCCACCGATTTAATTTCACTACCCGTCGAATTCGCCAAACGATGCGCTGCCGTAATTCCGAGTATATGCACCATATCGTTCGCCAATTGTGTGGCAATAATCTCTTTTGACAGAGGGTGCTGATGGAGCGCATCCTTAAATTTTTCCGATATGACCTCGGGAAATGCCGAATAGAGATACTGGGTAAAAATAGATTCACTGAGAGACGCCTCAGAACTCAACCACTCTTTCAACTCCACTTTGGCATAAGACAACAGCACCGCCATCTCCGGCCGACTAAAAGGTTGGTTATGCCGCTCTCTATCCAGCAAGACTTCTTCACTGGGAAGATATTCCAGCTCGCGATTTAAACGACCACGTTTTTCCAGATCACGAATAAACCGTTTCATCTCGCCAAACCGGCTATTCGCTTGAAACTGCGCCAAACTCAACGCCAATGTTTGACGATAATTATTATGCAGCACCAAACTGGCTACGCGCGAGGTCATAGATTCCAACAGTTGATTACGCTGTTTTACTGTCAAATCTCCCGCCGTCATAACCGCTTGCAAGAGAATTTTAATATTCACTTCGTGGTCGGAGCAATCTACACCCGCGGCATTGTCGATAAAATCTGTGTTGCAAGCACCACCGTTTAAGCAAAACTCAACGCGCCCCAACTGTGTCATGCCAAGATTTCCACCTTCGCCGAAAACTTTACAACGAAGGTCTTTGCCATTCACGCGTAAAACGTCGTTGGCTTTATCTCCAACCTCCATATGAGACTGAAGAGAATGTTTTACATAGGTGCCGATACCGCCATTCCAAATCAAATCCACTGGCGCACTGAGCAATCGCCTGATGAATTCATTGGGCGAAAGCTGTGCTTCGTCGATACCAAAACACGCTTGCATTTGGGGTGTAATGGTAACCACTTTGGCGGAGCGAGAAAAAATACCACCACCTTCAGATAGACAGTCCCGGTTATAGTCTTCCCAGCTACTACGAGGCAAGTCGAACAGCCGCTTGCGCTCTTCATAACTCTTCGCACAATTTGGGTTAGGGTCAATGAAAATATGAGCGTGGTTAAACGCAGCTACCAACTGAATAGATTCCGACAACAACATCCCATTCCCGAATACGTCACCGGCCATATCCCCAATACCTATCACGGTAAAGGGCTCCGTCTGAATATCTTTTCCCAGTTCGCGAAAATGGCGTTGCACCGAGACCCAAGCACCTTTCGCGGTAATCCCCATTTTTTTATGGTCATAGCCTTGGCTACCACCTGACGCAAACGCATCGCCCAACCAATGTTGGTACTCTAGTGAAACAGTGTTTGCTATATCCGAAAATGTGGCGGTGCCTTTGTCTGCGGCCACAACCAAGTAGGGGTCGGGCTCATCGCGCGCAACAACTTGGTTTGGAGGCACCACTTCTCCCTCGATAATATTGTCCGTCATATCCAATAGACCACGCATGAGCATCTTGTAACACTCAACACCCTCGTGCAAAACAGACTCACGATCACTCAATAGATGTTGCCGCTTGCAAATAAAACCACCTTTTGCCCCTGTGGGCACAATGACGGCATTTTTAACCTGCTGGGCTTTCACCAAACCTAGGACCTCAGTGCGAAAATCCTGCTGTCGATCCGACCAACGTATGCCGCCTCGCGCCACTTTCCCGCCCCTTAAATGCACGCCTTCCATACGTGGGGAATACACATATACTTCAAATTCGGGCTTCGGGTCAGGGATGTCTACCAATTGCTTCGGGCTAAACTTGAATGCCATATACGGCTTACCATTTGCGAGCTCATCCACCTGATAAAAATTAGTGCGCAACGTTGCTCGCAGCACTTCTAAATAGCGCCTTAAAATACGATCTTCGTTAAGGTTCTCAACCGCATCCAACGCATTGACGATTTTTTCTTCCAGGCGCTCAATTCTGGCCTCCGCACTGTCCGAATGGGTATTTAGCCTGGGGTCAAAAGTGGTCTTAAATAAAGCTACCAAATTACGTGTAATATCTGACTGCGCCACCAACGTATCGGCAATATAGTCTTGACTAAACGCAAAGGTGGTTTGCTTCATGTAGGCTGCATAACCTCGCAGCATCGCAACCTCTCGCCAATCAAGCCTGGCACCCAAAACCAATCGATTAAAACTGTCACTGTCAGCTTTGCCCATCCAAATGGCGGAAAATGCACTTTCAAACAATTTACTCACAGTACCCACATCCAACTGGCACTCCAAGCCGAACCGCAAGCAGAAGTCGTGCAACCAGACTGCATTGCCATCGCCCGGATTCAACTGATAAGGATGCTCTGTTAACACACGTAGTCCCAAGTGTTCTAAAATGGGTATCACTTCAGAAAGCTCTAATGCTGTCTCACGGTGTAAAACTTTAAAGCGCATCTGCTGTTGATCACCGTGAACCGGCTGAAAAAAATGCATCGCAATAGGTTGATCATCGGAAAGACTTTCCAACAAACGAATATCAGATACTGCCGTTCGAGTATCGAAGTGCTCTTGATATCCTAAGCTAAATGCCGCTTTATATCTCTGATATAGGACTTCTCCCTCTCGATCTCCAAAATGATCGACCAGCACTGCATTTAAACGAGCATCCCAACCCCTCGCTATATCATGAATACTTGACTCAAGCGAAGATACATCATATTGAACTTGCGCCCCTTCAGACAGCTGAAACACCATGTAGGCGCGCGCAAGAATAGACTCTGAGAAATACGTGGTTGAATCCAGTGCTTTCGAATCAATGACTGCACCAATTAAGGTCTCTATCTTTTTTCGTACTTGAGTGCTGTAGGAATCTCGCGGGACGTAAACAATCACATTAACAAACTTTTGGAATGCATCTGTGCGCATAATCAAACAGACCGCACCTTTTTCATTTACGGATGCCGCGCGCATAATATCGGTATAAAGGGAATCGAAATCCGCTTGAAACAATTCATCACGCGGGTAAGTTTCAATCACACGCTGTAAGTTTTTACCATCATGGCTTTGTGGCAATAATTGCGAGCACGCCACTAAACGTGCCACTTTCTGGCGAATAATGGGAATCTCTTGTGTATTTAAGGTATAAACAGAGTAAGTGAATAGGCCTAAAATTCTTGCCTCGCCGACAACGCTTCCCTGACTATCAAATTTCTTAATAACAATGTAATCGGGATAAACGGACCGATGAACACTTGACCGTGTACTCGACTTGGAAATAGAAATCTGTTCTTGACTGGCATAGAAACTTTGACTGCCCTCCCCAAAATCCACTTCGGAACTGTCCTTACTATATTTTTTAAACAGGCCAAGCTGCGCATCAAGATTTTCCTTTAAGCCCGTAATTTCGCCAGATTCATTGCGTATACAATCGAACTCACGAAAGCCCAGATACGTAAAATGGGATTCTTCTAACCACTTGAGAAACGCACACACCTCTGCAAATGTTTCGCCCCCGAGCGCCTGTAAATTGTTGCGCAACTGCTCTGACGCCCCCAGAATGCTGTGATAATCACTCACCACATAGCTGACATTCTCGAGCACATCTTTCAGCGCATCTCTTAGAGCACTGCGCTCAAGTGGGTCTGACATAACACCCACTTCAATCACCATAAGGGCCTCTTGCTGCCAAGGTGGCGCTGTAGGCGTATTGGGGTGCGGCGCCACAATGGATTCCGCCGTACCCTGGTCATTGCGTAACACGCTGAGCAGTGTGCTTTTAATCAAATGGATGCGACTCCCTCTTCTATTCAATTCCAAGCGTATGGAATCGACCAAAAAAGGCATGTCAAGTTGACGGATCATGATTACCGTGCCGCTACATGTCCAGCCGTGCTCCTCCATTGAGGGGTTAAACACTTGGACACGAGGTATCGGCAAGGCCTCTTGCATCAGTAGCCACAAGGATTCGCAACACCCCGCAATATCATCCACCTCCTTATCCTGCCAATCTTCCAGCGACAACTGCGCACCGAATACTTCAACAAGCTGTTTTTTGGTATCAGAGCACGCATTGCCAAAGAGCTCAAAGATTCGGGTTTGTACTTGAGTCATCAGGTGCTCTTTGGCTTGTCCGTGCGAAGAGTGCTTCTTCATGTAAAATGCCTCGATTTACAGGTATTGATAAATGGTTATTCCGCCCTCACATAAGCATAGCTGACTGTAACGGAACAAAAAGGCGGGTTTCGAGTCTACCTTGGCCGTAAGCCATCAGATACCGTTCAAACTTTAACCAATAGAAACTGGATAGAACCTATGTCAGACGCCATTGCCGCTTTGCAACACGTTAAATCCTGGCTCAACAGCCAGATTGTGGGGCAACCGCAATTAATTGATCGAATATTAATCGCCCTTATCGCCGATGGTCATTTGCTTGTTGAGGGCGCTCCGGGGCTCGCCAAGACCAAAGCCATTAAAACACTGTCTGACGGGCTCGAAGGGGATTTTCACCGCATCCAATTTACACCGGACTTATTACCTTCTGACGTCACCGGTACCGACATTTATCGACCGGAAACCGGTGTCTTTGAATTTCAAAAGGGCCCCATATTTCACAACTTGGTCCTCGCAGACGAAATCAACCGAGCCCCTGCCAAGGTTCAGTCGGCACTACTAGAAGCCATGGCGGAGCGACAGATCAGCGTGGGTAAGCATACTTATCCGCTGCCTGAGTTGTTTTTGGTCATGGCCACGCAAAACCCCATTGAACAAGAAGGCACTTACCCCTTACCCGAGGCCCAACTCGATCGGTTTTTGATGCATGTGAAGGTCGGTTACCCCGATGTTGAAGCGGAATTGAATATATTACGTTTAACGCGTGAAGAAGCCTCTACGAAGGCCGACGCAAACGCGCCAGCTACACCCATTTCTCAACACACGCTCTTTCAAGCGCGGCAAGAAGCGCTCAGTATCCACATGGCACCTGCCGTCGAGTCTTATATCGTGCAGCTCACAAACGCCACTCGAGACCCCAAAGCCTATGGAGATGATTTGGCCCGCTGGATCGAATTTGGCGTGAGCCCAAGGGCGACCATCAGTTTAGATCGATGTGCCCGTGCACACGCTTGGCTAAACGGACAAGATTTTGTGAGTCCCGACGACGTGCAAGCCGTTTTATTTGACGTCTATCGTCACCGGCTGCTACTGAGCTTTGAGGCGGAAGCCAATGGTCAGAACGCCGACAGCGTTATCGCAAGCTTGCTTGAGCGCGTGCCCGTAGCCTAACTCGTCATCGACTCAAAATGAAAAACACCAGAGATTTAACGGGCGTCTACACCAACGTACAAGAATTATTGCAGCTGCGCCAATTGGCGCAGGGGCTTGCCTTGCGTGCGCGAAAAGACAGCCGAGCCATTGCCGATGGCAATGTCAAAACCCGCTACCGCGGCCGGGGAATGGAATTCGCTGAAGTGCGACCGTATCAACCGGGTGACGACATTCGCACTATCGATTGGCGTGTCACCGCGCGTATGCAAGCGCCCTACACCAAGCTGTTTCAAGAAGAGCATGAACGCCCTGTGTTTTTGCTGGTGGACCAACGACCAGCCATGTTTTTTGGTTCGCAAACGGTATTTAAATCCGTGTTCGCCGCACAACTGGCCGCAACTGTGGCCTGGATTGCGCAAACCAATAATGACCGCGTAGGCGCCTTGGTGTTTGGTGAAAACCAACAGCACGACATCAGGCCAAGACGCGGCAAACACGCTGTACTTGATTTGATTCACCAAACCGTTCAAATTAACCACACACTGAAATTGCCAAGTAGCATTGCCGATCACAGCCTTGAAAACATGCTACAAGACACTGCACGTGTGGCAAAACCTGGCGCCATGGTTGTGATTATTTCTGACTTTGCTGGCATGTCTGATGAATGCCGCCAGCCCCTTTCTCACATCGGCAAACACAGTGATGTGCTGGCTGTTCATGTTTACGACCCTCTTGAAAAGGCCCTGCCCTCCAAAGGTTTATTGGCCATGTCCAACTCACGCACCAAGCTCATGGTGGACGCGCGAGAACTGGGGCCCTCTTATCAAACTGAGTTTGACATTCAACAACAAGAATTAAAAAACACGCTTCTTGGCTTTGGCATTCAATATGTGGATGCTTGCTTGAATCAAGACATCGACACTTTTGTTCGAGATGTCTTCGACCGCAAGCATGGCAGTTTTAACCGAAGGAGAATCGCGTGAACCCACCCGCCAATCCACAAGTGGAGGCATTACTGTCACAGCTGCCTCCCATTGCAACACCACCACCGGTGAGTTGGTGGCCACTGGCACCTGGCTGGTGGGTTGTATTGGCTGTTGTAGTGATGACCATAACGTGTTTAGTTTTATGGGTTGTTAAACGTCGAATCCGAACGGCATACAAACGCCAAGCCCTGAAGTTGTTACAAAATATCGAAGTGTCGCAAAGTGAACGATTTGCGACCCACATGAATGGCCTACTCAAACAAGTGTGCTTGTGTGCCTACCCCCAGCGAAAAACTGAAATCATTCGCGCCTATGGTGAACATTGGGTAAATTTTTTAAAGTTGAACTCGCGCTGCCCCCTGGATACGAACGCAGCCACCGCGCTTGCGGTCGCACCCTATCAACCCAATATTGCTTTTGATCCCAAAGCATTGAAAGGCACTGTGGCACGCTGGATTCGCTCACACCCGAAACAACTACCGGAGGCCGCAGATGTTTGAGTTTGCCTGGCCTTGGTTATGGCTGCTCGCACCGCTGCCACTGCTGGTCTATTGGTTCGCACCTAAGATGCAACGGCAGTCCACCGCATTGGTAGTCCCCTTTTTTGATCGTATTGAAAGCCTAACGGATGGGCACAGTTTCGGTCGCTCACATTCTGCAGTTTTGAAACTGCTCGCGGCCAGCGTCTGGCTTTTGTTGATTGCTGCCTCCGCCAAACCCCAGTGGGTAGGTGAGCCGGTACACTTACCCGCAAGCGGCCGAGACCTGCTTCTCGCGGTGGATATTTCGGGCAGTATGGATGAGCTCGACATGGTCATCGACAACCGGCGCTATGAACGAATTGCCGCGGTTAAATTCGTCGTGGGTGAGTTTGTACGCCGACGAGAAAGTGATCGATTGGGTTTAATCCTTTTTGGCACACGCGCTTATCTACAAGCACCACTCACTTTTGACCGGGTAACGGTCAACACCCTACTTCAAGAAGCCCAGTTGGGATTTGCCGGGCCAAAAACAGCCATCGGCGACGCCATTGGCTTAGCCATAAAACGGCTGCGTGATCGTCCACAAAGCAGTCGAGTCTTAATCTTGCTGACAGACGGAGCCAATACGGCTGGAGAGATTGACCCTAGGCAAGCCGCGGACCTTGCGAAAACGGCCGGAATTAAAATTTATACCATCGGCGTTGGCGCCGACGAAATGATCCAACAAACCTTCCTGGGGTCCCGTCGAGTCAACCCCTCGATTGACCTGGATGAAACGTCGTTAAAGTACATCGCAGAGACCACAGGAGGCCAATATTTTCGCGCCCGCAGCCCGAAGGAGTTAGCCGAAATTTATTCAGTCCTGGATGAATTGGAGCCCATAGAGCAAGACGCCGAAACTTTCCGTCCCATTGCAGCTCTGTATTATTGGCCCCTTGCGATCGCATTTTTGTTGAGCCTCATATTCGCTTTCATTAACAGCTCGAGGGTTAGTCTTTAAAATGGCAGAGATCATCGGTGCATTCCATTTTATTCGCCCTTTTTGGTTGCTGGCCATGATCCCGGCGATCCTCACTGTTGTTTGGCTTCTCAAACAAACGTCTGCTGCCAGTGGCTGGACATCGTTTGTGGCGCCGCACTTATTGCAACATTTGTTGGATCAAAATCAGGTCCAAAGTCGCAAATGGCCCATTTGGGGGGCTCTGGTATTGTGGTCAATCGCCATCTTAGCCTTGGCAGGCCCTGCCTGGAAAGAAATCCCTCAACCCGTCCAACAAAACACCCAAGCATTAGTGATCTGTTGGGACTTGTCGCCGTCAATGCTCGCCCAAGATATCAAACCTTCGCGCCTTGAGCGCGCGCGTCTCAAAATTATTGATCTTCTCAATGCTCGCGATGAAGGATTGTTTGCGTTGATCGCCTACTCAGGCGAGGCCTATAACGTCACACCTCTAACGGACGACACCCAAACCCTCATTAATTTGCTCCCAGCCTTATCGCCCACTTACTTACCGACTGTTGGTAGCAACCCCGAGATGGCGTACGACAACGCCAAACAATTGCTAAAAGACGCGGGGGCGACCGACGGACACATTGTCTTTGTGACCGATGGTATCGCCCCTTCCGCCTTTGAGACGATGATTCAAGCTTCTCAATCGGAGCCTTACCAGGTCACGCTCTGGGGTGTGGGTTCAAAAGAAGGGGCTCCAATTCCATTACCCAGTGGAGGGTTTCTGAAAGACAACTCTGGCAATATGGTGATTGCAAAATTAGAAGAACAACAACTGCAGGATTTCGCCAAACAGCTGGGAGCGTTTTATGTTCCCATGGCACCTTCTGATCAAGATGTGAAAACAGTATCCACCTTATTAATGCCCGACAAAAAACACACGCAAGAATCCCAGAGAACCTTCGACCAGTGGTTTGAGCACGGCCAGTACCTGGTATTTCTCTGCTTACCTTTTGCCCTGCTACTGTTTCGGCGCGGGTGGGTGTTCGGGTTGGTGTTTTGCGTGAGCCTGTTTGGCCAAAGCCCCACGGCACAAGCCTTAAGCTGGCAAGGTTTGTGGAAAAATCGCGATCAGCAAGCACAAACTAAACTAGAGGCTGGCGATCCAAATGCCGCAGCCGAATTTACCACCCCTTCCAGGCGCGGAGCAGCTTATTATGAGCAGCAAGATTATCAAAATGCGTCTGAGGCCTTCAGCCAACTCGAGGACGTTGAAAGCTTATACAGTAAAGGTGCGGCACTGACCCACGCGGGCGAGTATGAGCAAGCCGTTCAGGCCTTTGATCAGGCTCTGAGTATAGACCCAGACTTTAGCAAAGCGGCCAAAGGCAAATCCATTGCAGAATCGCTCGCTGCGTTACAACAGCAACCGCAGCAACAAAAACAAAACCAAGAAGGCTCCGATTCAGAGAACCAACAAGGCGACTCGCAGCAACAAGACGGTCAAGACTCGCAAAGCCAGGAAGGGAATCAAAACCAAGATTCGCAGCAGCCTTCCGATAATGGCCAACAAACCTCTGGCGAGGGCCAATCTCAACAAAACCAACAACAAGATCAGGCAGCCACCGAGCAAAGTGCTGAAGAGGAACAAGCGGGTCAAAACGATACCGCCGCCGCAGAACAATCCGGTGACGGCAAGCAAACCCCAGAGGAAAACCCCTACGCAAACGTCGACCCGGAAGAGCAATCTGCCGGCGAGCAAGAACAGGTACAAAGTCAAGGTTTGCAAGAAGAAGCCAGCGGCAATGAAGCCGAACAGCAAGCAATGGCGTTAACTGGATCGAGCGAAGCCAACCTTTCTGAAGAGCAACAGCAATTAGAAATGATGTTACGTAAAGTGCCAGATGACCCAGGCGGGCTACTAAGAGAAAAATTTCGCTATCAGTATCAACAACGTCAGTATGACCCCACACAAAGCTTCAAAAACAAAGATGCCGAAAATCGTTGGTAACCCCATGCTAAAAAACAGTATTAACTTCTTTATTCTCTGTGTTTTGTGGCTAGCAGTTCCCTCCCATGCAGCCACTTTAGACGCCTCCGTGGATCGCTCTAAAATTAGCCTCAACGAAACGTTGACACTTACTGTGACGCTAGACGGCAAACAGTCACAAGTGTCACCTGATTTTTCGGGCCTGCAAACACACTTCGATGTTTTATCGAACCAGCAATCCTCACAGCATTCGGTCATTAATGGCTCTGTTTCGGTTTCAACCCAGTGGACCTTACTGTTGGCACCTAAAGACGCCGGGCAAGTGTTGATCCCACCGTTTCAAGTAGAGGGGCTGTCAAGTCGACCCATTAATATCCAGGTCGCAAGCGCCGCGCAAAATACACAACCAGGGCAAGCCCCCGTGTTTTTAGAAACGCGAGTGGACAAAAATTCCGTGTGGATCAACGCGCCTTTTATGGTGACCTTTGCACTGCATTTCAATCAAACGGTAGAAGGGCTGGACAAGCCTGAGCTGGACATCCCCAATGCCCGCCTACAGGAATTGAAACGGGTGGATTATCAAAAGACTGTCGGCGGTCAGCGTTATGGTGTAGCCGAATTTCGTTATTTGGTGTTTCCTGAGGTCGCCAGCCCCATTCACATTGACGCACAACGCTGGACGGTACACACCACCGACATGCCCAATGCAGGCCGATTCACCTTCGGTCGGGGCAACGTGAAGCGATATCGCCCGCAAACCGAAGCCATTGATGTTGAAGTTAAAGCCAAACCAGACACCTTCCCAGCCAACAGCACCTGGTTACCCGCATCCGATATCACCATTGAGGAAAAGTGGAACAGTGATGTTAACGCCATTCCCCTTGGTGAACCCGTGACCTGGACGCTGACGATTAAAGGGCTGGGAGTGACTTCCGAACAGTTACCCCCGCTTTTGGAAGGGCTATCACCCGACGGCTTTAAAATATATCCCGATCAACCGTCTCATGAAACCACGCTAGAGGCTGATACGGTTAGCAGTGTACGAATTGAATCGGTTGCCATCGTGGCAAGTCAAACGGGAACCATCACCCTGCCGGCGGTAGAATTGACCTGGTGGGATACAGACGACGATACCCTAAAGGTAGCATCCCTGCCTGAACGGACCATTGTGGTTAAGGGCACAGCACCAAGCCAGCAGAAACCTTCACCTGGCGTTACCGAAGTCACTGGCGATGTCCCCCTGACCACCGCCACCACAAATACCACTACACCCTGGTGGCTCTTTGGCCTTCTGGGGCTTTCCCTGCTGGGCAATGGCTTACTGGCTTTTCTTTGGCTTAACGCGCCCAAACAATCAACTGACACGGCAACGGTCACAGACCCGCCTCAGGTACGCAAAGCCTACCAAACGCTTATGCGAGCCATTAACTTGAGAGATGCTAAGGCATGCCGGGATGCACTGCCTCGTTGGTGGCAATTGCGTCAAAACTTGAGCACACTACCCAGTCTTCAGCAGATTGCGCTTGCCTGCCCCGAAGAAAATGATCGCACCGCCATTTTGGCTTTAAACGACGCCCTGTACGCCCCAACACCACGTGAGTGGGATAACCAGGCCATTAAGCAGTCCGTGACAGTGCTGGCCAAATTTTCGAAGGTTAAAACGTCTTCTCCACACAGCTTACAGCCTTTGTATCCCAGCGATGCTAAAGCGTGAGTGGTAACTCGGCCCAATGGCCCTTACAATGCCAGCCGGTGCGGGTAGACGTCGCCCAAATCCGGCGTTGAACAACTTAAGATTAAGAGATCGATCGCAACCCTGCGGTGAGAAACACTAAGGTACTTTTTGAATGTCAGGCCCCAAATTGAATGTATTGACTTTGATCGCCGCCGTAGTATTCGCTCTGGGCCTATCCGCCTGTGATAGCCACTCGGGCAAAGACGACGGCTCCAGCTCTAGCAGCAGCTCCAGCAGCAGCTCTAGCGGCAATAGCAGTTCTAGCGGTGGTTTCACGCTCAACAATGTGCAAGTGCACTTTCCGCCTCAAGTCGTCACCACTGAACTCGACAGCATTACGGTTCGAGGAACGGTTGGTGATACGACCAATGTGACCGACCTCAGTGTGGGTGGTATTGGCGTGGATGACAGCAACGGTTTAAGCCAATGGCAAGTTGAGGTGCCGCTCACCGCCGGTGAAAACACCCTCGAAGTCAGATACAACGGAGAAGGCGGCGCGGACACACTCGCTGCGAGCTTAACCGTCACGCGTGCTCCTGCGCTTGTCACCCCGAAGGTCATGGTAACCGATGACGCCCACGGAAGGCTCTTGGTACTGGATGTGGCGCAAAATCGATTGATTACCGTCGATACAGTATCCGGCGCACGCAACTTTCTCTCGACCTCCTCCGCACTCGTCTTCCCCAAAACTTTTGACATATCACCGGACACCAACCAAGCCTTAGTGTATCAACAGGCCGATGACGCTTTTATCACGGTAGCGTTAGATACGGGCGAGGAATCCGTTGCTCCAAATAACGAGCTCGCGAATGTAGCCTTCAATTTGCCGGTGACAGATCTCGCTTATAGCGGTAACGGGCGCTATGTGGTTGCCGGTACAGAAACGGTTTATCTTGATCAGTCGGGTGATAGAACACCAAACGAAGAAGGTGCTGTAGCCTCTGCTGTGCAACATTTACTGTATTGGTACGAGCCCAGCACCGGCAACAAAGAACCCCTATCTCAATTTGACGCACCAAGCGCGACCCCAGTATTACAACCCGTTACCGCTGTCGCCACCAGTCCCAACAGCGACTACGTCTACACAGCCAACGCCAGCGCCGGCCCGAATAACACCACGATTTACCAGGTGTTGCAGGTCAATAAAACCGATGGTGTACGTACTCGATTGCTTCCAGTCATAAAAGAAGACGGCGCCATTGATGAAGATAAGTACATCCCCCTTCTTATCACCTCAATGAAGCTCTCAAATGATGGCTCTGAACTTTGGTTAATGGACGCAGGCCAATTAGTCCGAGTTGACCTTTCGACGCTTGAAGGGACTATCGCATCGTCTTCATCTGTTCCTGAGAACGGAGATTACAGCCTGCATCTGACAAACGATATTTCACTGAACAATGATGCTAGCCAAGTATTTACGCTAAGCGATGGTTACGATCATGTGCTGACGGTGGACGCCACGACTGGCGCACGCGAGCATTTGTCGGGTACAGGAGCCCCCAACATCACAAGTTTTGAAAGTTTTAAATCGCCTACGGATATCACCCTCAACGAACAAACCGCTCGTGTTTTTGTAACCGACAGCACCCAAGGCGCGATTTATCAAATTGAACTGAGCACCGGTGAAAAATCCATTGTTATCAAGCGTGAAGACGCTGATGACGACAAAGTACCTGACACCAGCGTGGCTTACCCCCTGGCAATTGTGTCCACTAATGAGAAAACACTCTATGTGCTGGATAATTTCAATCAGGTGCCCGGAATTAATCGAGTATCTTCGGCACCTAAAGTGTATCAAGTAGACCTACAAACGCGATCTGTCAGCAATGTGGCATCTCAAAATAATTTTAGTATTAAGTTGAAAGACTTAGTGTATGTGCCATCAGAGACGGCACTAATAACCAGTGAAGACTTCTCCTTTCGAGCGCCCCAAAGTGACTTTATTCGCAAAGTAGATTTGTCTACAAACAATTATGGAAAGATCACGACTTTATCCGCCATATCAATACCTAATGATAAAAACCAGTTCGGAACAGTGACCAGCCTGACCTATGACGAGCAAAATAACCGTTTGCTGGCGACCGACTCGGGGAAAAACACGTTGTATGCTGTGAGTATCGCTAACGGTGCGCGTACTATTTTAAGTGGACCAGGCATCCCAAACAGTAACACACAACTACAACAGCCTCGTGCGCTGGCCTTGGACACAGCAAACAATCGAGCCCTGGTGGTGGATACGGCCCAAAAATCTCTTATCGCCGTCGATTTGAGCACAGGTGAAAGAAGTGTGCTCTTGGAACACCCTCTTTTATCAGGTGTAAAGGCGATGACAAACTTTTCGGCCTTGGGTTACGTTTTAATGATTAATGATTTGACCGACACGGTCAACGCGCTGGATTTAACCACATTACAGATGGTGACCGTGGCGCGTTAGCGCACAAGCCATTCTTGTTGCAACGTTACTATTAACCCGGCAATCTTTTATGTCGGGTTAATACGGCACAAGGACGTGCCACCATTGGCCGAAATGGCCACTAATGCAAGCCCTTAAGATACATCGCCAGTATTTTATGGGCGCGCAATTCAATAGACAGGAGATCTATTTTATTGCAGGGTTAATAAAGAAGGTTACAGAACAAGGGCGCTGTTGCGCCCTTGTTCGATTTTGACAATTAAAGCAGCACCCTGCTTTTATCACCACACTCTCTTGTATCGCCACACGCTTTCATTTCAAATACTGGCGGGGCAGCGCGATCAAAATTACTTCGCTTTTCGAATTCCTTCAATACTAATCATCAATTCCACTTTGGCGGAATCGGGCCCAAGCTTCTTAGCCATAGGAATGCCCCACTCACTGGGCTCTATTACGACACTACCTTGAAATCCAGCGCGATATCCACCCCAGGGATCCTTGCCATGACCAATTTCATCTACTTTCACTGTGATCGGCTTGGTGACCCCGTGAAAGGTCAGATTTCCTGTCACATCAGCGGTCGAATCACCGGTAACTTTGTAAGCAGTACTGACGAAGGTGGCTTTTGGGTATTCCTCGACATGTAAAAAATCACCGCTTCTAAGATGAAGATCGCGTTTCTCGTGGTTGCTATCTAAGCTGGTTAAATCCACCGTCATGGCGATTTTGTTTTTCTTTGGGTCTTTTTCATCGAAAGTGAACTGTCCCTCAAACTGGTTGAACCGCCCATACAACCAACTGTAACCCAAGTGCTTAACGCGGAACTGAACAAAAGCATGGGCACCAGTGGTATCCACATCGTAATCTGCGGCTTGAACCGTGACCGCTGCACACCATAAAGCGGAACCCAATAAAGTCTGCTTCCAAATATTCATATATACCCCTTTTTGTTGAATGGATGATAGTCGTAAAAAATCGATATTATCTGCAAAAATCAAGGTAGCATGCCAATCGCCACCTATAATCATAGTAACCACTAATAAATTGAATTGGCGACGCCAAAACTGTGCTTCGAATAAAACGCTGCACCACCAGCAATCCCATCGCGACAAAGCTGCTTGCGTATGTCTTATTCAGCAGCACCCTTATTACACTTGTTGCTACTTGCATCCAGCTTTATAGCCATTTTGAACAAGACATGGATGATCTCAACAAGCGTATGAATCAAATTCAAGCTTCTACGATCCCCAGCATCAGCAAAAGTTTGTGGGCCTATGATATGTCACAACTCGAGCTGCAAATTGCGGGCCTGCTTAAACTCAAAGACATTATACTTGTTAAAATCACCTGGAAGGAATGGGATCAATCGGAACACACCCGGGTGATCAGCAGAGATAATCAATCGCCCGAATGGATTCGAACCCAAACCAAAACATTATCCAAGATCTTTCCCTTAGAACACCAAAATCAAGGCAGCAATAAGCTACAACAGCTCGGCAACGTTGAGGTGGTTGCCTCACTTGAAGGCGTGCACCAGAGACTTAAAGAACAAGCCGTGATAATAGGCCTCCAGCAAGGCAGTATAACCATTGCCATCTCCTTTATCCTACTATGGTTTGTCCGTCAACTAATCACCCGCCACCTGGAGCACATAGCATCTTATGTTAGACAAAGTTCACTCAACACGTTGGAGCAGCCTTTAAGCCTTCAGCGTAAACCCAAAGCTCGACCCGATGAGCTAGACAACGTGGTCAATGGCTTCAATCAGATGCGGTTGAGTCTATTGGAGGACATCGCCAAACGCAAACAAACAGAAGCCGCATTGGAAAGAGAATCCGTGGCCAAGGCCATTAGCGAGGAAAGGCAAAAAGATGCAGAAGAAGCCTATCGCTCCAAAAGCCAGTTTCTCTCTACCATGAGCCATGAAATACGCACGCCGATGAACGGCGTTATCGGTATGGTTGAACTGCTGAGCCATTCAGAACTCAACGAAGAGCAACGCACTCAACTCAACATCATCAAACGTTCAGGTGAGTCATTGATCACTTTGATTAACGACATTCTGGATTATTCCAAAATCGAAGCTCATAAAATGGAACTTGAGCACACACCCTTTAATCTTGAGAACTTGGTCTCAGATTGTCTGCACTTATTTGCAACTGAAGCGAACAAAAAGTCCATAGCCTTTTCTGGGGGCTTGCTACCCAACACGCCCACCCAATTTAAGGGTGATCCCACTCGCATACGCCAAATATTGATCAATTTACTGGGCAATGCCTTTAAATTTACAGAGTCGGGCCACATCATTTTACGCGTACGCATGGAGGACCGCTATGAGGACAATCAATGCCTCATGCGCTTCTCGGTCAGCGACTCTGGTATTGGGGTCGATCCAGAGCATGCTGCCAAACTGTTTACACCCTTCACCCAAGCGGACAGTTCAACCACTCGTAAACATGGCGGCACCGGTCTAGGGCTCAACATA
Source organism: Cellvibrionaceae bacterium (assembly GCA_050300015.1). Lineage (GTDB taxonomy): Bacteria > Pseudomonadota > Gammaproteobacteria > Pseudomonadales > Cellvibrionaceae > CAYZQH01. The sequence continues at coordinate 225,815 of JBNKWZ010000015.1, forward strand.
TCCAAATTGCTTGCACAAATGATGGGTGGTGAGATTGGTGTAACCAGTAATCGCATTGGTTCAACCTTTTGGTTCTCCGCGAATCTCGAAATCGAAGATGCCCCTGCTCAACACACTGAAATTAACGGCAATGTCCTGTTTTTACATCGGAGCACGCCCTATTGCGAGTTTATCAATCATTTTCGCGATACGTACCCCATCACAACACAGCCGGTTAATCCCGACGACCAATCGATAGAAGAAATATTTGCGCAAGCTAAAAATTTGACATACAGCTGGGTCATTGCAGACGTTAAAGCCCTTCCCACACAGGCGCACATAGAGGCCTTGGCCAAAATAAACTCTGCAGACTGCCAAGCCCTGCCCTTAGCGTTTATTGATTCGAATGATGAAATGAGTCGACTGACCCCATTTAAATGGCAACGTATTCTACGGGAACCTTTAACACCCAAAGATCTCTTCCAAGAAATTTCAAGGCTTGAAAACCAAGAAGAGAAAATTACGAGCGTTACCGATCCGATAGATCAACATCAACGTCATATCCAGCACATTCACAAGGTTCTGGTGGCAGAAGATAATACCGTCAATCAACTGGTGGTTTGTGGACTACTTAAGAAGTTCGAAATTGAAGCCGACCTTGTAGAAAATGGACAGCAAGCATTGGATAAATACAAAGCCAATCAGGATTATGACCTAATTTTGATGGACTGTGAAATGCCGGTCATGGACGGTATAGAAAGTACAAGTAAAATAAGGGACTTTGAACATCAGCAAGGTTTAAACCCTATCGTCATTATTGCCCTCACAGCCCATGCACTTGAAGAACATAAGAATTTGGCACTGTCTTCCGGTATGAATGATTTCGTATCCAAACCATTAACTTCAAATGCATTGGAAGAAGCCCTTAAAAAAAACTCTAAATCATACGCTTAAGGGTACCATCTCGATCAATGAAATGATGTTTCAGCCCGGCCAACATATGAACAACCGCCAAACCAATCAGTGTAAAGGCACAAATTTCGTGAATTTCTTCCACAGCATCTTCAATGCCAGCGCCACCCGTTGGAATGGAAGGTAAGTAAAACCAATTGAAAAAGGTCACACCAACCTCCTCGAGACTGGCAAGCAAATAACCCGAAGTCGCCATTAAAAACATGAGCACATAAAGCAAACCATGTACGACCTTTGCTAGTTTCTTTTCAATGCTTCGCTGATTCTCAATCGGTGCTGGCACACCTTTCACAAGTCGAATCATCACCCGTACCAGTAGCGCGAATAAAAACATCAACCCAACACTCACATGTAATGTAGGCGCTTTTCGGTACCATTCGTGATAGTAGTCTAAATCGCTCATCCAAAGCCCTAGACAAAACAATAGGACGACAACCATTGCCATAAACCAATGCAGAAATTTCATAGCGAAGGGATATTTTGCTGGAATCATGGGGTTTGCTCTCTTAGTCTGCACTTTTTAAGCTTTTTGAAGCCATTTCAAATACATCTTTTGACAAGCCTGGGTGTGCCAAAATTTCGGTTAATGCCGCATGCATCATGTCTTGACGTCGCTTATCAAAGCGTTTCCATCGTGACAGAGGTGTAACCAAGCGTGCTGCAATTTGAGGGTTCTTATCATTTAATCCAATAATTTGTTGCTTCAAAAAATCGTAGCCTTTGCCATCGATACGATGAAAATTAACCGGATTTTGATTGCAAAATACACCCACCACACTGCGGATCTTATTCGGGTTATTGCCATCGTATGCGGGGTGCTGCAACAATTTTTCAACCTCATTCAGCGCTGACGCTGTTGGACACGATGCCTGAACACCAAACCACTGGTTCATAACTAGAGGTTCGGCACTCCATTGTTGATAAAATCGACTAATCGCCTCTTCTCTTAATCCACTGATGGTTGAGTTCTCTGAGTGCACCAAGCATCTAAACGCCACATGAACGTCACTCATAACCTTGCTGCTCTCAAATTGGTGCCAGCAGGCTTTTATAATCTCTGCATCATCCAACAACATGAGATAATCCAGGCACACATTTTTTAAGCTGCGCATAGCAATAACACGAGCCGTAAAACCCGTCATGGACTGCAAAGCCTCACTCAGTGACGTGTAGGTACTCCACAACATAGGACGCAGTGCCAAGGCTATTTGTCCACGTAATGCCTTCCTCGCCGCGTGTACACCGTCCACATCTGCCACTGCCAAGTTGTCTGACAAATAATTTTCGCCCGGCAGCTGTAAAATTAGAGCGATCATAGCAGGGTCAACTTGGGATTGGCTTAAGAGATTCTTAAACCCTTGAATCAATGGCAAATGCGCATCAACAGGCATGCCTTCTCGAATCTGACCAATACTGTGTATCGCCAATTTTTCACTGGCGTCCCACTTGCAAAAGCCGTCCTCTTCAGTACTTAGCAGGCGCAGTAAATCGGCTTCTGTATACTGAACATCCAACTTCACTGGCGCAGAGAAACCTCGTAAAAGCGCGGGCACGGGTCGCTCTGATACGCCGCTGAACACCACCGAATGTTCAGCTGAATGCAGCGTCACCACGCCTTCAGTTGCCCCCCTGGATTGAAACTCTGGCGCGTTACTGTGCAACGTTAAATTTGCCTGTTGTCCCACCAGACCCATCACCACAGGAATAACAAATGGCAACTTATCTGTAGCGCTCATCTCTGGCGTAGAAGCACAGGTTTGTTTGAAGTTGAGCGTATAGGTCTGTGCAGCCTCGTCAAAGAGGCCAGTCACCGATAAAAGGGGGGTACCGGCCTGACGATACCACGTCATAAATGGCGTAAAGTCGTAAGCGGATACCTCGGTCATGGCGTCAATAAAATCTTCAATCGTTGCTGCACGGCCGTCGTTTTTCTCAAAATAGAGGTCGCTGCCTTTACGAAAAGCTTCATCGCCAATCAGTGTGCGTATCATACGCACCACTTCTGCACCTTTTTCGTAAACGGTCAAAGTGTAGAAATTGGATATTTCAATGTAACTTTCAGGTCTCACGGGGTGTGCCATGGGGCCTGCATCCTCAGCGAACTGCAATGACCGCAGTAATTGCACGTCCTCGACACGTTTAACCGTACGTGAGCCCATATCCGCTGAGAATTCCTCATCGCGAAATACGGTAAAGCCTTCTTTCAGACTCAGCTGGAACCAATCTCGACAGGTGACGCGGTTACCCGACCAATTGTGAAAATATTCGTGTGCAATAACCCCTTCCACACGCTGATAACCGTCATCCGTTGTGGTTTCCGGGCTGGCCAATACACAGGACGTATTAAAAATATTGAGGCCTTTGTTTTCCATAGCCCCCATATTGAAGTCATCCACAGCTACGATCATATAGATGTCTAAATCATATTCACGCCCGTATGTTTCTTCATCCCAACGCATGGCTTCCTTGAGAGAATTCATTGCGTGTTCGCATTTATTCACATCCTTTTCTTCAACATAGATTTCGATGGCTACCTTGCGATTAGATTGCGTGACAAACTCTCCCTCAACACAAGCAAGATTACCTGCCACCAAAGCAAACAAATAACTGGGCTTTGGAAAAGGGTCATACCAAATAGCCCTGTGGCGCCCTTCGTCCAATTGAATGCGATCCATGCAGTTACCATTGGAAAGTAAAACCGGAAAAGTACTGCTATCCGCCTCAATCGAAACCGTATAAACACTCAACACATCGGGCCGATCCAAAAAATAGGTAATTTTTCGAAACCCTTCTGCCTCACACTGCGTACAGTACATCGTACGAGACCGATACAGCCCCTCCAAGGACGTATTCGATTGAGGGTATATTTTTGTGACCACCTCTAAACTGAACTGATCGGGCACATCAAATAAAGTTAAACACTCTGGGCCTTCGCAATAACACGAAGGCTCCAGCGCAATACCATTTATCGCAATCGATTTTAACTCTAACTCACAGCCATCAAGCACTAGGGGTTCGCTGTGATGACCATTACGCTCAACATTGATTACCGAGTGAACCAATGTATGGTCTTCAAACAGTTGGAATTTGAGATGCGTTTTAGGGAGTTTAAAATTCGGGGGACGATAATCTTTCAGGTGAATGGCTTGTGGAGTTTCTGTATTCATTGCGTCCTCGAAGTGCACAGCACTTAGGCGTTGCGTTGATAAGCGTTATTGCCACTTGATGGGAGTGGTCGGTTCTTGTTCGGGCGGTTCACAAGCCGTGGTTTTCGGCGGTACATACCCTGTTCTTTCGTGTTCGGGGAGGTTCTGATGCTCGTAAGCGATCACGGCCTGTAGACAAGTTTCCAGCTGTTGAGATGTCAGTAACCTGCCATCAGGCCATTTTCTCAACTCAATGGCAGTCTTAAATTTTTGGACGATCTCAGGGGTGATGTTTGCCAGTATTGGATCTAGAGTGTTCATGAGGTTTTCCTCTTCACAGGCAGAAGATATCCGATCAGGATACCTACGACAAAACCGCCTATATGCGCACCATTGGTCATCTGCACACCAAATAATTTATTGACAATATCAGTCATGCTAATTAACGCCCATATTCCAGTAATCACATAGATCGCCACAGGCATTTTTAGCACTGGACTCTTGGTGCGCCAGGAAAGCACGCCCAACAACCCCAAAAAGCCAAATGCCGCACCAGACAGACCTCCAAATAATGCTGATTTTGAATACCAATATTCAATAAAATTGGATACTTGAACGATAAGCACAAACAAAAAAAGGTACGCCACTTTCCCAAAAAACAATTCCAGTCGACGCCCGAGCTCCCAAATAGCCAGGCTCGTAAAAATGATATGAATAGCACTAAAATGCAAAAAGGCTGGTGTGACCAATCGCCACCACTGACCACTGAGAATCACACTGTTTTCAAATGAATGCGGCACTACACCATTACCGCTCACATCATATTCTACGTAGCTTAAAAACCGAATGACCTCTAGGCCAGGGTCAAACCGGGCAATGAGATACCCCACCACACCCAGGCCAATAATGGCCATGGTAACCGGCCAGCTTTTCATCCGGACCCAGATGGGGTCTACCTCTTCTCCGTCGTGCTCGTCACCATGTAGCTTTGCCAAGAACCGCCTGACTTTATCCGCCTGAGCTTCGGCGACCCAAAGGGCCTGCCCATCCTCTGAGCGCTCTATTCGATAACTGATGCCGTGCTCGGTAAAGTGCACTAACAAAGGTGCCAGATTATAGCCGTCTGTGAAGGACGCCACTTCTATATAATCACTGGTCATTTTTCAATCCAGCCACCCATTGTGGGTTTTCGATAATTGTTGCCCACGCGTTTGTTATTCTGGATCCACATAAACCCATACAAATTTCTCTTCACTTAATTGAGTTTCGCCATCGTATTGGTAAGCCACCAAGCGCCCATATTTTACCGCGCTGTAGTCCAAACAGGCTAAATTATTACGCAATGGCCTAGGTTTACCCTGCAGCCAATAATGCCCGACAAATACCGGCGGAGCCTCCGTTGGATAGTGCAACAGTTGCTCGTGCTCAGCGTCAGATAAAGGTAGGCGAGCAATTTCTTCTGGTAGAGGATCCGGTTGAAACACCACATCACGATAGCATTTAGGGCCTTTTGACCAAAACTTCGTTCGGAACACTTCTCGCTTGTAACCATCTTTACTGGTTAAGGTAACCCCTTCGGGTAGGCTCAGATCGGTTCCCCTGGTTAAACGATCCATAAACTGGCCAGCAAACGATTGTTTGTCGCGAGAGGCGATGATAAAGGATTCATCTACAGTGTTACGCCCATACTCCACCTTAAAACGCTCTATAAGTGCCTGATCCCAACACGCATGTACCGCTCGGAAACCGGTCAACTCCACAAATAGAGGCAAGGTTTTGAACCACTCAAGAAACATGCGCCACTCCTCTGGAAAGCTCGCGAACTGTTCCAAAGTTTCGGCAATTAAACGGTTGTGTCGCGGGGTATGTTCGCGCAGATAGGGCGAACCTTTGCCCTCCGTACGGGTGGTGTACCCAATGGCGTTGTACTCGTGATTACCCATCAAGCAGATTGCAACGCCGGCATCCGTCATGTTTTTCACAATATGCAGTGCTTCGCGAATATGGGGGCCTCTATCGACCACATCCCCCAGAAAAAGCGCGTGTCGACTGGGATGCCGATACACATTAGACTCTAAGCGGTACCCCAAACGCTCCAACAGCTTGGCTAAGGTCTCGGCGCAGCCATGGATATCACCGATAATGTCGTAACCTGCGGGGGATGCTAGGTTTTCTTCGTACACCTTATTCACTGCCGCTACAACAGGTGTCCCCCCATATGAGATGCCCAACCCAACTTTGAGCGACAAACCTCGTAAAAATCGTGATCTTCCGGATGGATAAGCCGCACAGCCTCTGGCTTTTTCTTGACAATAATTTCATCACCCGGCTGGGTTTCCAAATGTGTTTGGCCATCGCAAGTCACATGTGGGTTGATCTCGCGCTGGTCGCCCACCAAAACCTTGATTTCAGATGCTCCATGAACCACTATCGGACGACTACTCAAGGTGTGTGGATTAAGTGGCACCAAGGCAATGGCGTCCAAATCGGGGTGCATAATGGGACCGCCAACACTCAAGGCATAAGCTGTGGAGCCTGTCGGCGTTGAAATAATCAAGCCGTCGGAGCGCTGGCGGTACACAAATTCATCGTTGATGTAGAGCTCGAACTCAATCATGCGGATATGCTGGCCCGGGTGTAACACCACGTCGTTTAACGCACTCCCTTCCCCCTCTTGGCACCCGTCGCGCATCACCTTCATTTCCAATAGAAATCGATATTCCGACAAGTAGTGGCCCGCCAATACGGGGCCCACTTTTCGCTCAATCTCTTCGGGTGATATATCCGTTAAAAAGCCCAGCCGACCTCGGTTAATACCCAAAAGCGGTACACCTTTTTCACACATGGCACGAGCACTGCTCAAAAGGCTACCGTCCCCCCCCACCACAATGGCAAGATCAGACTGCTCCGCCATTTCATCTCGTGTTAGTACGGGTAGACGGTGCGGGTTCGGCATGGCAGCGGTGGTTTCTTGGTCTAAATAGATTTCAACCCCCTGCTTTTGCAAGAAGAGAATCAAACGTTGTAGTGAATAATAAGCGGATTCACTACCAATACGCCCAAGCAAACCAATGCGCGCAAATTGACTCATAGGGAAGCCCCGTGGTTGAAAAGCCCATTATCGTTGAATCATCACCCTAACAGCAAATCCGGCCGCGGTGGTATAGTGCACTCATGTTCAAAAACCCTGACCGTGTACTGCCGCAAGATACCCTCCAGGACTTACATTGGCTGATAGACCCAAGCACGGACATGGTCACCTCGATTCCCCCTTATGAGCGCTTTCCACTGTCTTCGAGCGCCCCCTTCAAGCGGTGGTTAGCCGAATTAAGCGTTCAGAGCATCGAACAACAAGCCTTACTCCCTCTCCCCAAAAGCCACCGCATTGGGCACCTATTCGAAAACTTGGTCGAGCTTTATTGTCGAAAAATGCACACGTTCCACCCAGAGGACTTTAAAGCGTTACGGCGAAACGTTCCAATCTATGAAGACCGGCCCAAAGGCCGTGTGACCTTGGGCGAATTGGATTTTACCTACCGCAACGTGACGCACCATTTCCACCTTGAAGTGGCTGTAAAATTCTATATGGCCTACAATGGCCCCAACGGGTGGCAATGGCTCGGTCCCAACAGCCACGACAGTCTAGAGACCAAAGTCCAACGTCTTGCCTGCCACCAGCTGCCAATATCGGAAAAGCTCACCCCCCACCCCAACCCTTTGCGTCGTCAATTTTGGGTAAAAGGCGCACTGTTTCAACCCTGGCAAGCCGCACCCGCGCCCTTACCCGATTTCGTCAACCCAGAGGTTGCCAGTCACTTTTGGTTAAAACAAGCGCAACTTGCAGATTTCTTGGCGCGCAACCACAAATCTCGATTTTCGCTTTTGGCCAAAAGGCATTGGCTAAGCGGTCTAGGTAGTATTGGGACTATAAGCGCCACGGCACCACTGACCGACCTACCACAACACCCTTTTATGCTCGCGGCCACTCATTCTGTAAACCCTGTGCGTATTATGGTGGTGCCCAACCATTGGCCAGGTGAACAAGCAACGAATGGGGGCACTACTGAATCTCGATAAAATGGGGCTGTCTCTCCTACGGCTGCCGGTTAAGAAAGACCGTCGGATTAAAACCGCCGCAGCTTTACATTTTATTCTCGAACAACCTGTCCATCAGCCAAAACGTAATTGAAGTCGTTGACCAGTTGATACTGCATACCCGCACCCACGATGCCATCACGTAAGGTCACAGCCTGAAAACCTTGTTCAGCTAACAAAAACGCCGCGGCCTTGCTACGCCGCCCGGTATCACAATACACAACATAGGTGGTTGAAGGTCGGAGTAAACGCTGCTTCAAGCCTAATAAATGTAAGGGAATATTGACCGCCATAGAAAGATGGCCGCTCTCGTATTCTTCTTGGGTGCGTACATCGATCAGAACAGGCATGTCACTGAACCGAGCCATATCTTCTTCGGTAATTTCTTCAATCTTGGGCTCTTGCAGTAACGTTTTAAAATCATTTAAATTCAAACGCATTAAAACGCCGTACGATTTCATTGTCACGGTGGCATTACGTACCGTCTCGTACACCAATGCATCCTCTCCAAAACAGCGACCTGGACCAATGTCAGCAATGACAATCGTGTCATCATCAGTATCGTTATGGGTTACTTCGGCGTCCCCTTCCTTAATGAAGTAACAGCAATCTCCAATCTCGCCTTCTCGAATAATCACTTCGCCCGCCTCCACTTCGACGGGCGTCATTTTAGCCAGTATTTTTTGGGCATTGATCGGGGGTACCTTATAAAACAAATTTGAATTGAGAACGGTTCCAATCCAATCCATATCCTCATCAAAATCTCTCTGTACACTCAGAATACTCAGCAGGTATTCAGAAATCTGACTCCAACTTAAAATCCTATCAAGTTCGGCAGAGTCTATTTCCAGAACCGTAGCATCTGTTTTGGCAACACAAGTACTTTGCCTAGGCAATTCTTCTCCAATAGGATTCGCATCGCCATCACCCGCACGAATTAGCTCAATATAGCCCGAGGCGTACTTTGTTTTCAGGTGACCACTCAACAAATAGAAGTGCTTACGCTCCACATCGCCTTTCTTGAACAACGTGTCACCCGCACAAAGAAACTGCATCTTCGCATTTTTCAGAAGATATTCCAAAAAGCCTCTTTTCATGGAGCTTAATGGTACTAAGGTCTGTGCGATTTTGTAGGTCTCACCCAGAAAATCTATATTTTTAGCAAGTTCAGCGTTCATTCGAACCTCAGTTATCGACTGACTCACACACAGACTGCATCCCACCTGTGTGCAGTATCAACAATTTTTCATTCGCGGGTATAAGACCTTTTTGCAAATAATCGGCCAGTGCCCAGAACAATTTCGCCGTATAGACATGATCTAAAGGTAAGCCCGTTTCGGCCTCAAACTGGGCAATAAATTCTTTAAGTGCTGCCGGGTTCTTTGCATACCCTCCACAATGATAGTCGGTTTCCAATGACCACAAAGGAAATAAGGCGTTAAACCGTTCACTGATTGGCACGCTGGCTTGCGCCAAAGTCAAAACATTGGCTTTAAAGTCATCCAATTCAGATGCAGTCCCTTTTAATGCCAAAACTCCGTGAACAGATATGGGCCGGCATACTGCCGACAATGCACCGGCGAGGGTTCCTCCGGTGCCACTTGCCAGCCAAAGCTGCGTCGGCTCCCATGGGCTCATGGCCACAGCCGTGCGCACCCATTGCTGACAGCCCAAGACCCCTAAATCATCAGCACCGCCTTCAGGCACCAGATAAAACGCGCCAAAGCGTTTATGAAGCGTCGCTATAAAAGCTTCCGTCATTTTATTTCGATACGCTTCTCGACTGACAAAATGTAAGTGCATACCATGGCGCATAGCACGCTTGAGAGTAACGCTAAGCGCCCGCGGCATTTCGCCACGAATCACCCCTATGGTAGGTCGTTGAAGTTGATACCCAACTGCCGCAACCGCACAAATATGATTCGAATAGGCACCACCAAAGGTCAACAATGGCACATCAGCGCTTTGCTGCCAGCGATTGAGGTGTAAAATTAATTTGTAGAATTTATTGCCACCCAAATAGGGATGTAACAGGTCTTCTCGCTTAACTACGATTTCGACACCCGCATTTTGCGCCGTGGACCAATGGAGCCGCTGCACCGGCGCCAGACTCGCTATGGCCTCAGTGGACAGCCTGAGCCAGTCATTCGGTAGTAAATAAGTCATGGGGATTTATTCAACTAGAAGCTAACGTTCAACAGCACCTGCATTCTTCAATTGGTTGTGGCTTAGGCAAAAATTACTTTCACCGTCCACAAACTCCGTCGGGCTGGCAACGCGATCTAAGTTCGCCCCACACAACTCTCCGTTTGCGGTTTCCGCCATACACACGGGTGCTTGGTAGTGCTGTAACCAGGCACTGTAGTGCTTTTCACTGACGCCGCAATAATCTGCAGTAAAAACCACAGGGCTATCCAGAAACAAGGAGATCTGAGAAAGCGGAATGGTAATATGCCCCGCACCCGGTTGGTAGGTCACGAAATTAACACCTTTACGGCTTAATTTTTCCAATAAGTGATCTCCACCATTCTCGAGAAGCTCTTGTTTTTCCTCTCGAAGCAGCTCTAACTCCACCTGCAGGGCCTCTTCATGCTCGGTGTGATAGATGAGTTCTACTTCTTTCATTTTAAGTAATTCTTTCGTCTCGCGAACAGCCTCCTCGACTTTGCTGCTAACTTCTTCCTCGCTAAACTGTTGAGCCGCGCGAGCTTGAGCCTCATCGCCCGCTTGGGTACGCTCTAATTTCTTCTCGAAATACTCACGCAACCCCTCAATTTTTTGTACCTGCCCTTCAATGGTCTCTTTTAATTCGCTATTGCGTTTTTTGGCATCAAGCAATTCCTGACTTCGAGTTTCTAGTTGCTGTTGCAGGGCTTCTATTTTTTTGATGAATTCAAGCCGCACGGCATTGACTGCCTTTTCTTTCTCGGAGGACATGGTTGCCGTTTGCAAACGTTGATCTTTAATCATTTGTGCAACTTGATCTCGCAGCTCCTTTTGGTATTGCTCTCCCATACTTTTACTTAATTGCTGCATCTTCTTGGCGACATCAGCGGGCAACTCGCCAAACCCCTGAGTGGATTGATCCACCGGCTTAAAGTGAATCCCCATTTTGTTGCGTTTGAGGCTCTTTTTAATTTGTATCAAATGACTTGACTGCGGCTTCAAGTCGGGATCCCACATAAAATCTTTAAACAGTGCCACCGGGCACTGTGAAGCACATACCAAATGAATGGGCCCTGCCCCCATGTCAGGCCCCTTGGCCGACGTCCGAGCGAGATCTAAAAGTGGTAAATTCCAGGAGCGCTCCACCATGCCGTCTGGCTCAAAACTCAAGGTGAAGAACACCGCAGCAGTCACACAGAACTCGCTGTTAAACTCCAAATACACGGCTTTGGCTGTTCGGTTTGCCCATTCTTCCATCGGGACAAAACCATCTAAAACGGCTTGAAACTCGGGATAAAGCAGCTCTTTGACAACCCCTTCTTTGCCAATAAACATGACTGCTTGCGACTTGTCATTTTCGGTTAGTGCCATCGATTAATTCACTATGCCTGTTCCTAGCAACGAACAATACCTTGAGACGAAACGATTGCCAACTTCATGCTGACCATCAAACATTGCATTTCAAGATGCCTCGTTGGCGGCCACTGGCAGCCAACCTCAAATGTCTTGCACCCTGGCCAATCTAAGTCTGAGTCTTGAGCCTCATATCCGCGTGATCGCTCATCTTGGCCATCCATGCCGAATCGGTAATCAGGTTAACCAGGTTTGACATCAATAAGATTGGCAGCCATTTGCCCAACCTGCCAGCAAATAAGGACTGGAGCGCAAATTTGGCGCGTAATTCATTATTATTTTACGAAAGATGAGACGTAAGTTAGGGAGGGAAAGTCAGGTTGTGGAAAGAGAGAATGTGCACCAACGCTAAACGTCGGCGCACTCATCAATGGTTTCATCCTGGTCAGCGTCTTCTATGAGTGACGCCTCCAGTAGTTCTTCAACATAATCATGCATAGGATTATCCTTAATTCGTTTTTGTGTTGGTTATCCTACCCACCTTGGATGACAAATTGTTTACAAAGTGGGCAGACTTCATTATAGATACAAAATTCGTGCTTTGGTTCAAAAGCACAAACCCTCAGAACCTACGGAGATATAGGCGCCTAATTAACGCTGTTTATTTGGGTCGGGGGTCCAGGAAAGGTATTCGTGTACTGAAGAATCGGCGGAGTTGCCTTTTCGGGGTGGCCAACACCACCCCAGTTTGTTCCTGACAAACTGGCCGAACCGCGCGGGTTCTTTTATACAGGGAAGTATTTATGCCGCGGAGCGCAGGAGCCGGTGAGCGGCAGCCCGCCCGGCTCAACCAATGTTCAAAAAAAAAAGCCCCTGCGAGAGGGGCTTTTTTTTTGAAAATGGCGGACCGGACGGGACTCGAACCCGCGACCTCCGGCGTGACAGGCCGGCATTCTAACCAGCTGAACTACCGGTCCGCGAATGATGGTGGGTGGTACAGGG
>JBNKWZ010000016.1:0-189354 GCA_050300015.1 Cellvibrionaceae bacterium
AAATTGCGCTAATAAAGCGGGATATAGCCGAAATTCGGTAATTATCGGCGCTTTTTAATTCAAGAAAAGGTATTAACAATCCGCGTGTTGTGATCCGATGCGCTTGCCAAGTGGCCTGTGAGCAGTTAACATTCAGCGCCCAATAAATAGGCAAGCCCCTTCGCTAAGGGGCTTTTTTGTCTGAAATGTACGTAAAATCGTTCGACTAAACAGACCTTGAGCCTGCATCGAATGCGCCTTCTAATTTAGGAGCGAATCGCAAGACTTACGCTAACAGAATGTTTTTTGAGCGTAGATGGTGTCACTCTGTGATCGACATTGGGATGGTGCGGATTTCAAAATTCCCGAAGGTATTATCGTTCAGGGGTTAGAAACCGCTATTAAATCTGCTTGTTCACTCGGTAACTTCGGGTTTCAAGCGGTGTGCAAAGTTTAATTTAATTGAAGTGAATCAGCCTATGAGTACTGGTTTATACCGGCTAGATGAATTTAAAGATAACTGCGGGTTTGGTTTAATTGCCCATCTCAAGGGTACGCCTAGCCATAAATTGCTGAAAACCGGCATTGAGGCGTTAACCTGCATGACGCATCGAGGCGGGATTGCAGCCGACGGTAAAACGGGTGACGGCTGTGGGCTGTTAATCCAAAAGCCGGACAGTTTTTTTCGGGAGGTGGCCAAAGCTGAGTTGGGTTTAACGCTCTCTGAGCAATATGGCGTGGGCGCCATGATGCTCAACCCCAAAGCTGAGCAAGCAGAAGCGGCGAAGGCCGTTGTTTTAGAAGAATTGGCCCGACAGGGGCTGAATGACGCTACTTGGCGTGAGTTGCCCACGGATAACGCCTGTTTGGGGCCAATAGCCAAAGACAGCCTGCCGTTGATGTTTCACTTGTTTGTTAATAGTACGGATCAAGATGAAAAAGCGCTGAATGCCAAATTGTTTATTGCGCGGCGAAAAATGGAGAAACGTCTCAGCGGGGATGACGCTTTTTATGTGGCAAGTCTTTCTGCCAGTGTGGTGTCCTACAAAGGCCTGATGATGCCCGTGGACTTGCCCAAGTTTTATTTAGACCTGGCTGACCCGCGTATGGAAACGGCCATTTGTGTCTTTCATCAGCGGTTTTCCACCAATACTATGCCACGTTGGCCTTTGGCACAGCCTTTTAGAATGTTAGCGCACAATGGTGAAATCAATACGGTTATGGGCAACCGCAATTGGTCCGTGGCGCGCACGTCTAAGTTTCAATCTGATCTGCTGCCGAGCCTTGAAGACATTACACCTTTAGTGAACCGCACGGGGTCGGATTCTTCCAGCCTGGATAACATGTTAGAAGTGTTAATCACTGGTGGTATGGAGCTGTATCGCGCCGTACGGATGTTGGTGCCGCCGGCTTGGCAGAACGTAGAGACCATGAATGAAGATCTCAAGGCGTTTTATGAATACAACTCGATGCACATAGAGCCTTGGGATGGCCCCGCAGGCTTGGTGATTACAGACGGTCGTTACGCTGTGTGCACGCTGGATCGCAATGGTCTGCGGCCTTCGCGTTGGGTGATCACCAAAGATGACATCATTACGGTGGCATCTGAAGTGGGTGTCTACCAATATGAGCCCGGCGATGTGGTGGCCAAGGGGCGTTTAGGGCCCGGCCAAATATTGTCTGTGGATACCTTGACGGGTGAGCTATTACACACCGCAGATATCGACGCGCAATTACAAAAAACGCAGCCCTACGCCCAGTGGCTGAAGGCGCGCGCGCGTCGCGTGGAGTCTAGTTTGGCGGTAGATGTGGCCGAAAACGGCCTCAGTGCTGAAGACGTCAAAACCTACATGAAAATGTACCAGGCCACTTTTGAAGAGTGCGACCAGGTGGTGCGACCTTTGGCAGAGGCCGGCCAAGAAGCTGTTGGCTCCATGGGTGATGACACGCCCATGGCGGTACTGTCGCAAAAACAGCGTTCACTATACGATTATTTTCGCCAGCAGTTCGCGCAGGTGACCAACCCCCCCATTGACCCGTTGCGCGAAGCCATTGTCATGTCGTTGGAAACTTGTCTTGGCAAAGAGCTTTCGGTGTTTACCGAAACGGAGGAGCATGCTGAACGGATTATTTTATCCAGCCCCGTGTTATCTCCTGCGAAATACCGAGCATTGCTGGAGGTGCAGCAGGATCGCTACAAGGCCGCGCAATACAGTTTGTTGTATAACCCCGAAGAGAAGTCTCTGTCACAGGCCATTGATGACTTGGTCGCCGACGTTGTGGCCGGTGTCAAAGCTGGCCAGGTGATTGTGGTGTTGAGCGATAGTGGTTTTAAAGAAGGATTGCTGCCAATTCATGCCCTTTTGGCCACCGGCGCCGTACATCACAAATTAACCGTTGATGGTTTGCGATGCGATGCCAATATCGTGGTGGAAACTGCGACAGCTCGCGACCCGCATCATGTGGCCACTTTGATCGGCTTTGGAGCCACAGCGGTATACCCCTATTTGAGCTATTACATCATCAACCAATTGGTGGCCTCAGGCGATATTGTGGTGGATATCGATACGGGCTACAAAAATTATGTCAAAGGCATTCAAAAAGGCCTGTTAAAAATTCTATCGAAGATGGGGATCTCTACGGTGGCCTCCTACCGTGGGGCTCAACTGTTTGAGGCCATTGGTTTGTCGAGCGAAGTGGTTGATAAATGCTTTGCTGGTACGCCCAGTCGTATTCAGGGTGCAGGCTTTGTGGATCTCGAATCTGATCAAAAAATGCTGGCCAGCCACGCCGTTAAAGCACGCAAACCTCTACAGTTTGGTGGGCTATTCAAATATGTGCACGGCCAGGAATACCACGCTTACAATCCCGATGTGGTGCAAACCCTCCATCGCGCTGTACAAAGTGGCGATTACAGCGCCTGGCGCGATTATGCAGGGTTGGTTAATGACCGGCCCGTGGCCACATTGCGAGATTTATTGAAGCTGAAGCTACCCGAGTCTCCGATTTCAATTGACGAAGTGGAGCCGGTTGAAAACCTGTTTAAGGCCTTCGATTCGGCGGGTATGTCGCTCGGTGCCTTATCGCCGGAGGCCCACGAAGCCTTGGCTGAAGCTATGAATAGCCTCGGCGGGCGCTCGAACAGCGGTGAAGGGGGAGAGGACCCTGCGCGTTACGGCACCATCAAAATGTCCAAGATCAAACAGGTGGCCTCTGGCCGATTTGGCGTCACACCTGCTTACCTGGTCAATGCAGAAGTCCTGCAGATCAAAGTGGCGCAGGGCGCAAAACCAGGTGAAGGTGGTCAGCTACCCGGTGCCAAGGTCAACGCCTTGATCGCACGGTTGCGCTATGCGGTGCCCGGCGTGACATTAATTTCACCGCCGCCACACCATGACATCTATTCGATTGAGGATTTGGCACAGTTAATCTTTGACCTTAAGCAAGTGAACCCCGATGCTTTGGTCTCGGTGAAGTTGGTGTCGCGCCCCGGTGTGGGCACTATTGCTGCGGGCGTAGCCAAGGCCTATGCAGACCTGATTACCATCTCAGGTTACGATGGCGGTACTGCAGCGAGTCCCTTAACGTCCATTCGTTACGCGGGCTCTCCTTGGGAGTTGGGGCTGTCTGAAACCCATCAAATGCTGGCAGCCAATGACCTGCGCGATAAGGTTCGCGTGCAAACCGATGGTGGCCTCAAAACGGGGCTGGATGTGATCAAAGCGGCCATTCTGGGCGCAGAAAGCTTTGGTTTTGGTACGGCGCCTATGGTGGCACTCGGCTGTAAATACCTCAGAATCTGTCACTTGAATAACTGCGCTACCGGCGTGGCGACTCAACAGGATAAGCTGCGTCAAGACCACTATATCGGCACGGTGGAAATGGTGAAAAACTTCTTCCGCTTTGTGGCGCAAGAAACTCGCGAGTGGATGGCACTGCTGGGTGTGCGCAGTTTGCAAGAGCTGATTGGCCGGGTTGACCTATTAGAAGCCATTGAGGGCAATACCCCTCGCCAAAGCAAGCTCGATTTTTCACCCATCCTGTATACAGATGATTTGCTCAAGAGCAAACCGTCGCACTGTATGGTGGAGCGCAATCATCCCTTTGACAAAGGCTTGTTGGCTGAAAAAATTGTTGAGACCGTGTTGCCCACTATTGAAGCCAAAAGTGGCGGCGCTTTTGATTTTAATATTACCAACTGTGATCGTTCTATTGGTGCGCGCGTCAGTGGCGAAATTGCCAAGCGCTACGGCAACGACGGTATGGCTGAAGCGCCTCTGCGCTTAAATTTCATCGGTGTTGCCGGGCAAAGCTTTGGTGTTTGGAATGCCGGTGGGCTGGAGCTTTATCTTGAGGGTGATGCCAACGACTACGTAGGCAAAGGCATGGCCGGAGGTAAAATTGTATTGCGCCCACCGCGCCATTCACACTTTGCCAGTCAAGACACCAGTATTATGGGCAATACCTGTTTATACGGCGCCACCGGCGGCAAATTGTTTGCTGCAGGGCGTGCCGGTGAGCGTTGCGGTGTGCGTAACTCCGGTGCGCATGTGGTGGTAGAGGGCGCGGGCGACCACTGTTGCGAATATATGACCGGCGGTGTGGTCACGGTGCTGGGTGAAACCGGTGTGAATTTCGGTGCGGGCATGACCGGTGGTTTTGCCTATGTATTGGATCGAAACAATCGCTTTGTGGACAAATACAACCACGAGTTGGTGGATATTACACGCATTAATACCGAGCAATTGGAAGCACATCGCAACCACTTGCGCAGTGTGATTGCCGAATTTTTTGAAGAGACCGAAAGCGCTTGGGCGCAAGAGCTGTTGGACCGGTTTGACCATTACATTGGCCAGTTCTGGTTGGTAAAACCGAAGGCTGCCAGTTTAGGCAGTCTGTTAACCAATTTTCGGGTTCGTGGTGAGTAATTTAGCAGTTAAAGAAAGGGTGCCCCCTTTTATCGAGTTGAGATAGCACTATGGCAGACCGTTTACATAACGACTTTCAATTTTTGGATGTTGGGCGCCAAGACCCCAACAAAAAAAATATCGAGGTGCGTAAACACCAGTTTGTGGAAATTTACGAGCCGTTTGATAAAAGCCAAGTACAGGGGCAATCGCACCGCTGCTTGTCTTGCGGTAACCCCTATTGCGAGTGGAAATGCCCAGTTCATAATTTTATTCCCAACTGGTTAAAGTTGATTTCTGAAGGCAACATTATGGCCGCGGCAGACCTCTCGCACGAGACCAACAGTTTGCCCGAGGTCTGCGGTCGCGTTTGTCCACAAGACCGTTTGTGTGAGGGCGCCTGTACACTCAATGACGGTTTCGGGGCGGTGACCATTGGTAACGCTGAAAAATATATCACCGATACGGCTTTTGCCATGGGCTGGCGTCCAGATATGTCCAAGGTGGTTTGGACCGATAAAAAAGTAGCGGTGATTGGTGCTGGGCCTGCTGGTTTGGGCTGTGCCGATGTATTGGTGCGCAACGGGGTGAAACCGGTGGTGTTTGACCGCTATCCAGAGATTGGCGGCCTACTTACCTTTGGTATCCCGGAATTTAAATTAGAAAAATCCGTTATGAGCCGCCGACGCGAAGTGTTTCAAGAAATGGGCGTTGAGTTTCGCTTAAGCACGGAAATCGGTAAGGATGTTTCCATGGCGGAGCTTCTAGCGGAGTATGATGCCGTGTTTATGGGTATGGGTACCTATACTTATATGAAGGGTGGCTTCCCTGGAGAAGACTTGCCTGGTGTATACGATGCACTGCCATTTTTGATTTCCAACGTGAATCGCAACTTGGGTTTTGAAAAGTCCGAAGCGGATTTTATCAGTGTGCGGGGCCAGCGCGTGGTGGTGTTGGGTGGTGGCGATACGGCCATGGATTGTAACCGAACGTCTATCCGTCAAGGTGCTGCGCAGGTATCCTGTGCCTATCGTCGTGACGAGGCCAACATGCCGGGTTCGCGTCGAGAAGTGGCCAATGCCCGCGAAGAGGGTGTGGAATTTTTGTATAATCGTCAGCCGATTGCCATTGTGGGTGACAGCAAAGTCGAAGGTGTTAAAGTGGTGACCACCCAATTGGGTGAACCTGATGAGCGTGGCCGCCGACGACCTGAGCCCATTCCTGGCAGTGAAGAAGTGCTGCCCGCTGATGTGGTACTGATTGCGTTTGGCTTTAGACCGAGTCCCGAACCTTGGTTTGAAGAAAACGGGGTTAAAGTTAACGACTGGGGTGGAGTGGAAGCGCCCGAAGAACAAAACTATAAATTTCAAACTTCAAATCCGAAAGTGTTTGCTGGCGGCGATATGGTGCGTGGTTCTGACCTAGTGGTCACCGCCATTTGGGAAGGTCGGCAAGCTGCGGAAGGTATTCTTGACTACCTGGATGTGTAATCCTTAAGGCTTAACATGACAGATCTCGCCAACGACCGTTTTTTGCGTGCGCTTGCAAAGCAACCGGTGGATCGCACACCCGTATGGATGATGCGTCAAGCCGGGCGTTATTTACCAGAGTATCGTGCATCACGCGCGCATGCGGGCAGTTTTCTGGATCTTTGCAAAAATGCAGACTTTGCTTGCGAGGTGACTCTACAGCCTCTGGCGCGTTACCCGTTGGATGCTGCCATTTTGTTTTCCGATATTTTAACGGTGCCGGATGCGCTGGGCCTGGGCTTGTATTTCGAAGAGGGTGAAGGCCCGCGTTTCCAAAAACCCATTGTCACCGAGCAAGACATTGCCAACCTCCGCGCCATCAATACTGAGCGCGACCTCCCTTATGTGTTGAATGCAGTCAAAACCATTCGCAGTGCCTTGGCGGGCCAAGTACCGTTGATCGGATTTTCTGGCAGCCCCTGGACTCTGGCTACTTATATGGTCGAGGGTCGCTCCTCCAGAGATTTCGCCAAAGTAAAAAACCTGGCTTACAGTAACAGTGATGCCATGCATCAACTGCTTGACGTGCTGGTGGCCTCAGTAACCGATTATTTAAATGCGCAAATACTGGCCGGCGCCCAAGCGGTGCAAATCTTTGATACCTGGGGTGGTGTGCTGTCTCACGATGCTTACCTGTCTTTCTCCTTGAACCCCATGAAGAAAATTGTCGATGGGCTGATCAAAGAGCACGAAGGGCGTCCGGTGCCGGTGATTGTGTTTACCAAAGGTGGCGGACAATGGCTGGAAGCCATGGCCGACATTGGTGCCACCTGTCTCGGTTTGGACTGGACCACTGATATCGGCGAGGCGCGCAAACGCGTGGGTGATAAGGTGGCCTTACAGGGCAATATGGACCCTGCCATATTGCGCACTTCGCCTGATCGTATTCGTGCAGAAGTGCAAAAAATCCTCAGTGCCTATGGCTCGGGCAGCGGCCATGTATTTAATTTGGGACATGGTATTACGCCGGACGTCCCTCCCGAAAATGCCGGTGCCTTTATAACCGCAGTGCAAAAATTCTCAGAAAATTATCATTCTTCGTAATACCGTCTATTCTTATTGTGAATAAGCAAGTTGTAAGTCACAGTTATGGCTTGCGCCAGTTTGCAATGCGCAAAACTTACCCGGATTGCGCTTATCATCTTCCTGCTGACTAGTTTATAATCACTGGTAACTGTATGATTTTGAATAATTGTAGAGCCCTGCAGGCGTTTGAACGCATTAAGAGGTAACGGAATTGGGCATTAAACAGATTAAAGTTGACGTCAACGAAGTGACCGTTGGCATGTTTGTGTCTGGGCTGGACCGTCCATGGACGCAAACGCCCTTCCCGCTACAAGGGTTTTATGTTCGCGATCTCGATGAAATACGTGAGCTGAAGGCCCATTGTCACCACGTGTATATCGACGTAATTAAGGGCGCAGGCCCCCTAAAAACCAAATTGCGAACGATGTCCGGCAGGGCTGCGCCCAAAGGGGTGAACGGTCGAGCAGCACCCAAAACTGCGCGGGCGGTGGATGTGGCGCCTTTGCGAGTGCGTCACGGTGTGTATCCGAGCGAAGTGGTGCCCTTACAAAAAGAGCTGGATGAGGCACGTGACCTACACCGTTCTGTGCACGGTGCCCTGCGCTCAGTGATTGAACAGCTTGAAACTGAGCAACAAAATATTCCCATCCATGAAACCAAGCGCGTGGCTGGCGCCATGGTGGATAGCATCTTACGCAGCCCTGATGCCTTTACGTGGCTGAGTCGAGTGCGCGACAAAGATGAATACACCTACAATCATGCCGTGCGTTCAGCCGTGCTGGCGATTTTATTTGGCCGTCATATCGGTTTGCGTAAGGATGACCTAGACGTATTGGCTTTGGGTGTATTGCTGAAAGACATCGGTAAAACCCGTTTGCCCAGAGCGTTGCTCGAGAAAAAAGACAGAACACGTACCGAAAACGAGGCCTATCAGCAGTTCGTACTTTATAGCGTTGAAATTTTGCGTAAGCTGCCTGACATCAAGCCACGTGTGACTGCAGTGGTGAAAACCCACTGTGAAAGGGTAAACGGCAGTGGTTTTCCGGAGCGGCTGCGTGGCGATGCCATCCCGCTGTTGGGTAAAGTGGCGGGCATAGTCACTTTTTACGACGAGACCACCAATCCACGTGGGGCGCACCCCTTGTCACCCTCAAGAGCGGTTGCCAAACTTTATGAATTGCGCGACACCGAATTTCAATCGGATTTGGTGGTGGAGTTTATTCGCGCCATTGGTTTGTACCCCACTGGCACGTTGATTGAGCTGAATACGGGTGAAGTCGCAGTGGTGGTGGAACAAAACTTTCGCCGCCGTTTAAAGCCTCGCGTCATGATTGTCATGGATGCCTACAAAAACCTATTGGACGAGCCCGTGTTTATGGATTTGTCTGAAGATGAAAAGGCCAAACAGGCCAAGGTGGACGCAGGCAAGGTACACCCCAACGATGTGGAAATGATTGAAATTGTGCAAGATTTAGAGCCTGGTGCTTATAACGTGAACATCGCTGAAGTGTTGGACGATTATCTTGAGCGTTTGAGCAGTAATAAGGTGCGCTCCTTCTTTAAAGGGCACAATAAATTGGTATCGTTGTTTGCACGTTAGTGCACAATAAAGCGTAATCTTGCGGCAAAAAGTACGTTCAGAAAGCGATGCACCTCTCAGGTGCATCGCTTTTTTTGTGGCGACGCTTGGTGCCGAGCCAAACTGCCAACGTTCGGCTATGTGCGCAACCGGCCAATCTTTTGCCCCATCTGCACGGGGCTGCCTGCGGTCAAATCGGGGGTCCAATCGGCCGCGCCCTCGGGCAATAAAACCACTGCCGTAGAGCCCAATAAAAAACGCCCCATCTCTGCGCCCTTCTCCAGGGTGGGGGCGGTGCCGGGGTAATGCGTGGTGTGGATGCGCGACTGTAACGGCGCGACAGTACCAGCCCAAACGGTTTGAATGCTCGCGACAATCATCGCGCCCACTAAAACCACCACCATGGGCCCGGCCTCGGTTTCAAATTCACACACCACGCGCTCATTACGCGCAAAGAGCTTGGGGACATGCTCTGCGGTGGTTTGGTTCACCGAAAACAATTTGCCTGGGACAAACGTCATTTTGCGTAAAGTGCCTGCAAGTGGCATGTGCACACGATGATAATCCTTGGGTGACAAATACACTGTCATAAATTGCCCGTTGGCAAAGGTCTTGGCGGACCGGTCGCAAGCGGTTAATTCCGCCACACTAAAGTGTTGTCCCTTGGCCTGAAATATCCGACCCGATTCAATACGCCCCATTTGACTGATGGCGCCATCCGCTGGGCTCACAATCGCATGTGGCTCATTGCATAGTGGCCGCGCATCCGCTTTTAATGCGCGGGTAAAAAAATCATTAAAGCTGCGGTACTGGGATAACGCCTCAATGGCCGCCTCAGACATGTTGACACCGTAGTGCTTGGCAAACCGCGTAATGAACTGCTGTTTAATAAAAGGTGTTTCGCTGGCCGCCAATTGGCCGATCAAGCGTGAGACCAAGTGATGGGGCAATAGACGTTGTAGGGCAATAAATAAGGTGTCTTTCATAGGCTAGGTGTAATGGTGCTTAGGCTCATGGTTGAGGGGTTTGAATGTTGACCGCATCCAGCGACTCGAGAATTTGTTTATAGCTGGCAAAGCGCTCGGCAGAAATCAAACCGGTTTGTAGTGCGTGGCGCAGTCCACAACCGGGTTCAGATTCATGGTGGCAGTCGCGAAAACGGCATTGATTAACGTGTTCTCTGAATTCAACAAACCCATAGGCTACGTCTTCCGGCGTCAAATGCCACAGGCCAAATTCTCGGATGCCAGGTGAGTCAATACAATCGCCGCCGAAATCAAAATGGTATAAAGTCGCTTGGGTGGTGGTATGACGGCCTTTTTTCACGCCATTCGATAAGGCGCCAATTTTGAGCGTCTCGTGGGGCAGTAACGATTGAACGAGAGATGACTTTCCCACGCCACTTTGGCCGACAAAAATGCTGGTTTGATCGAGTAGCGCGGTTTTAAGCGCCGCAATGCCTTCGCCAAGCTTTGCCGAAACCTTGAGCACGGGATACTGCAAATCCTGATAGTGTTGCAACAACGTGAATAGTGGGTGGTCAGCGGCTAATAGATCGCATTTGTTGAGCAGCAGCAGCGGGGCAATATTTAAGGTCTCGGCTACGACCAAATAGCGGTCAATCAAATTGGCGTGGGCCTCGGGCTCCGGTGCTAGCGTGATCACCGCCTGAGTGATGTTGGCGGCCACCACCTTGAGTTTGCCAAAAGCATCCGGGCGCATCAATGAGCTTCCGCGCGGGGCGATGGCCTCAATTACCCCCAGGGATTCGCCCGCACGCCAGGTAACTTTATCACCGGCGGCAATATCCCCGAGGTTGGCGCGCAGATGGCAGCGTTGACGATGACCTCCCGAGCCTTCCACCTCGGCTTGGGTGCCGTAATGTGACATCACCAGGCCTTCTTGGCGTTCGCCGAGCGCGCCCTCAATGTCCTCGCGGGTTGTCGGTTGCATTTTTGCCGCACGGCGTTCGCGAATGCGTTGAACCTGTTGTTTACTGAGTCGACGTTTGGCCAATTTATGATCGCTGTAAAAATAAAGCTCTCAGTTTACCGGATGTTGCCGTGGCTGGGCGAAGCTTTTGCACGTCCCTGCTATTATGAGCGTTCGATACTCAGCCCATTAAGGTAGACCCATGGCACTAGACGATACCCGTTTAATTTGGATTGACTTGGAGATGACTGGCCTGTCGCCCGAGCGAGATGTGATTATTGAGATTGCCACGGTGGTCACGGATGTTGACTTAACAGTACTTGCCACGGGTCCTTCTCTTGCGATTGCTCAACCTTTGCAGGTGATGAATGCAATGGATGATTGGAATACCCGCCAGCATGGTCAATCGGGGCTCACGGAGCGGGTGCTGTCGAGCTCGGTGAGCACTCGGGATGCGGAAGATCAAACCCTGGCCTTTTTGAGCCAGTGGGTACCTACGGGATGCTCACCCATGTGTGGTAACTCCATCTGTCAGGATCGTCGCTTTTTGGCGCGCTCCATGCCACGGCTTGAAGACTATTTCCATTATCGTAATTTGGATGTGTCTACCTTGAAAGAGTTGGCGAAGCGCTGGGCACCCAGCGTAAGCCAAGGGGTAAAGAAAAAGGGCTCTCACCTTGCTCTGGACGATATTTTAGATTCCATCGCCGAGCTCAAGCACTATCGCGCTACGTTTATTCGCAGCGAGTAAGCATTGGGTTTTTAAAGCCCCGGGGCCAATACACGACTTGTGTTGGCAGCGATTAACCCGCCATTGGTCATTCCGGCCAATGGCGGCACGTCCTTGTACTGTATTTACCCAACCTAAAAGGCTGCCGGGTTAATAGTGTTGGCAAAAAAACGGATTCGATTTTTTGAGGTGTTATGCGCGACTATGCGGTGTTTGTTCGGCGCAACTGGATGCTTTTGTTTTTTGGGTTTCTGTGTGTGTTCTGGGGCAATTTTGGTCAGTCATTTTTTTTGGGCTGGTACGGTGAGGCCATTAAGCACAATCTCAACATCAGCGCCAAAACCTACGGTGCGATCTATTCCGTGGCGACCTTGTGTAGTGCTGCAGTGGTGCTGTGGGTGGGGGCGTGGATTGATCGCTGGTCCCTCAGGCGCTATGCCTTGATGGTGGCCGCAGGGCTCAGTGTTGCCTGTGTCATCATGGCCTATGCGCAATCGGTGGTGGTGTTGGCCGTGGGGTTTTTCGGCCTGCGTTTGTTTGGTCAAGCACTGCTCCCTCATACGGGCATCACCACCATGGCTCGGCATTTTGACGCGCATCGAGGTAAAGCCATTAGCCTCGCCGGCAGTGGTGTCCCTGTGGGCGAAATGCTACTGCCTGCGCTCGCTGTGGTTTTGCTGGCTCAGGTGGGTTGGGCCACCAGCTGGTGGCTCATTGCGGTGAGTGTGCCCTTGGTGTTTGTTCCCTCCGTGCTTGGGTTGCTAAAAGGTGGGCTGTCAACGCCAGTAGCGCACACGGCTAATCCCACCCGTAACGCCGCGAGCGAGCGCTTTCCACTATTGCGTGATTCACGCTTTTGGTTCGCTCTGCCCACGTTATTGGCGGCCCCTTTTGTGTTAACGGCTCTGTTTATTCATCAAGACTTTTTAATGGCGCAAAAACAGTGGGCGCCGGGTGTTCTGGCGCAAGCTTTTGTGGTGTACGGGGTTGTGCACTGGGCGGCGGGCATGTTGTACGGGGTTTTGGTGGACCGCTACAGTGGCACCCACCTGCTGCGTTGGTATGTATGGCCTTTGATTCTGGCATTGCTGTTGGTGGCTTGGCTACCCGGTGATGGGGTTGCCCTGCTGATGATGGTGCTGCTGGGCGTGACCATTGGTGCGAGTGGTGTGGTGACCAACGCCATGTGGGCTGAGGTGTATGGGCCCCAGGCGCTAGGCGCCATTCGTTCCACCACCAGCAGCTTAGTGGTGTTTTCCACGGCTTTATCTCCTATTTTGGCCGGAGCCTGTATCGATGCTGGGTTGTCTTTGGTGACCTTGTTTGTGGGGCTGGCCGTGGTACTGATCGGTGCCCAGGGCTTGCTGTTATTGTCATTTAAGCCGTCACCTCAGCCAACAGCCTAACCTGTGGCGGCGGGCACTAAGGGCGCCAAATTATGGTTAGCGCCAAAGCAGAGGCTTTTCGGGGTTTTTGATTTTCCTTTGCCTGCGCTTTTGAGGCTGGCTCTGGGCTTCTAACGCCCAGCTGATGTGTGCTTGCACCAGAGGGGTGGCCTGCGCTAGGCGAGCGGCAAGTGCCGCCCGGATGGCCTCACTTGGTGGGGCATTGCCAAGCCCTACGGCCAAATTTCGTTGCCATAATTCGTAGCCAATTCTTCGTATGGGGGAGCCTTCGGTGCGTTTTAAAAAGGTGGCTTCGTCCCATAAAAATAAATCCAACAATGCACTATTGTCCAACTGGTGGCGAGGTTTAAAGTCCTTTTCGTCTGTGGGCTTGGCCAATTTGTTCCACGGGCATATGGCTTGGCAATCGTCGCACCCAAACACGCGGTTGCCCATGGGTTCGCGAAACGCCTCTGGTATGGGGCCCTTGTGCTCGATGGTGAGGTACGAGATGCAGCGCCGCGCATCCAATACGTAAGGTTTGGGAAAGGCATCCGTGGGGCAAACTTTTAAACAGGCGGTGCACTCGCCACACTCGTTAGCCACAGGTCGGTCGTCAACCGGTAATGGCAGGTTAGTGAAAATCTCTCCCAAAAAAAACCAACTGCCCACATCGCGATGCAGCAGCAAGGTGTGTTTGCCCACCCAGCCGAGGCCCGCCTTTTCTGCCAGGGGACGCTCTAATACCGGGGCGCTGTCCACAAAGGCGCGCTGATCGGCAATCATCGGTTTGGCGGCCTCAAAAATTTGGTCGGCTAACTGAGCCAGACGTTTGCGCATCAGTTTGTGATAGTCCCGCCCAAGGGCATAGCGCGCAATATAGGCGTGGTTGGGGTCTTTTAAGGTTTCGATGTGCGCGCTTTGGGCGGGCAAATACAGCATTCGGAAAGACAATACGCGTAGGGTGCCTGGGTGCAACAATTCGGGATTGAGGCGTTTATCTTCATTGCGTTCAAACCAGGACATGGTGCCGTGAAGGCCTTGCTCTCGCCAGGATGTAAGGCCGCTGCCGACATGGGTGAGGTCGGTATTGGCGATACCCATTTGGTCAAACCCAAGCGCATTGGCCCAGCTTTGGATGTTGAGTTTGAAGTTCTGCCAGTTTGCATCGTTGGTCATTGTCATAAACCCAGTATAATTGGCCTCAATCAGATAAAGAATGGCCATCGCATGAATCAGACTTTACCTAACGCCCTTTACACCGCTGAACAAACCCGCCAACTCGATCAAGTGGCGATTG
This sequence comes from Cellvibrionaceae bacterium, assembly GCA_050300015.1. Classification (GTDB taxonomy): domain Bacteria; phylum Pseudomonadota; class Gammaproteobacteria; order Pseudomonadales; family Cellvibrionaceae; genus CAYZQH01. The sequence goes on from JBNKWZ010000016.1 coordinate 14,368, forward strand.
AAGAGCTTGGCATTCCTGGCGCGGCACTGATGAAGCGTGCCGGGCGTGCCATCGTGGACACCGCACTCGCTCGCTGGCCGGCAACTCGGCATTGGGTTGTCTTGTGTGGCGGCGGCAATAATGGGGGGGATGGCTATATTGTCGCCGCATTGGCGGCCTTAAAAAAACATTCGGTGGTGGTGTTTTCCTTGGTGGACCCGACACAGTTAACGGGTGATGCCAAAAGTGCTTATTACTTTGCCTTGCAAGAGGGCGTGGAAATCATGCCGTTTAATGGCGTGGAAGCGCAGAATCGCGTGCAGGACACCACCGTTGTGATTGATGCCTTGTTGGGCACGGGCCTACAAGGGGGCGTTCGGGAGGCCTATATTGCGGCGATTGAATGGATTAACCAGCAACCCGCTCCCGTGGTAGCTGCCGATATTGCTTCAGGTTTGTGCGCGGATACGGGTGCATTTATGGGGGCCTGTGTGCATGCCCATTTGACTGTTACGTTTATCGGTCTGAAGGTCGGTTTGTTCACCGGTCGCGGCCCTGGGGTCTCGGGTCAGGTGGTGTTTCATGACTTAGGTGTACCCGTTGAGACTTACGCCAAGGCAGTGCCAGTGGCCGAGCGCGTGGACTACGCGAATGTAGACTGTCGAGTGCCCGCGCGTGCGGCGGATGCGCACAAAGGGGATTTTGGCCATGTATTGGTGATTGGCGGCGACCGTGGCTTTGGGGGGGCAGCGATCTTGGCCGCTGAGTCGGCGAGTTACAGCGGTGCCGGATTGGTGGGGTTGGCGACCCAGTCTGAACATGTGACTGCGGCACTGGTGCGCCGGCCGGAAGTCATGAGTGTCGGTGTGCCATCTGGGCAAGAGTTAGAGCCCTTTCTGGCTAAACCGACGGTTTTGGTGGTGGGGCCTGGGCTTGGGCAAACGCCTTGGTCTGAACAAATGTTGCAACAGGCTGTGAGTGCGCAAAAGCCCTTGGTGCTGGATGCAGATGCGCTCAACATATTGGCGCAAGGGCGTATTAGACTCACGCAACCCGCATCAATACCCCACATCATGACGCCCCACCCCGGGGAGGCCGCACGGCTTTTGGGGTGCACCGTCGAGGATATAGAAATTGATCGGTTGCAGGCAGTGAAGCGCTTGCAACAATCCTATGGTGGCGTGGTCGTACTTAAAGGTGCAGGTACTTGGATTACCGACGGACATCGCTGTCTATTGGCCAATGTTGGCAACCCAGGCTTGGCCACGGGAGGCTCGGGCGATGTACTGGCGGGGCTGATTGGGGCCTTGTTGGCACAGGGCTTATCGGCATTGGACGCTACGCAAACGGCAGTGTGTTTACACGGTGCTGCGGCAGATCTAGCCGTAGAGGATCTGGGCGTGGCTGGGTTGCTGGCCAGTGACCTGTTGCCCTACATCCGGGAGTTACAGGATTGAGCAAGTGGGTTTCAAAGCTGGAAGATGAAACTGCCACTTTGGCCTTGGGGCGACAATTGGCACAAACCCTTAGGCCAGGAGCGGTGATCTATCTTGAGGGAACGCTTGGAGCAGGCAAAACTACGCTCACGCGCGGTATTTTGTGCGCATGGGGGCACGCCGGCGCGGTCAAAAGCCCCACCTATACCTTGGTGGAGGTTTATGAGTTTCCCCATGGGGACGTTTATCACTTCGACCTCTACCGCCTCGGCGACCCAGAAGAATTGGAATACATGGGCATTCGGGACTATTTTTCTAACAGCAGTATCGCCATTGTCGAATGGCCCACGCGAGGCAAGGGGGTCTTGCCTGAGGCGGATATAACCATAACAATAACGGTGGCGGGCCATGGACGCGAGGCTCTCATTGGTGCCTCTACGCCATTAGGGCGAGAGGTGTTAGACCGTTTGCGTGCAAACGAGGAGTGAGTCAGTGAGTAAGTTTTGGGGTTGGTGTGCACTGCTTTTGGTGTCACTTTCTGGCCCAATGGCAAATGCAGCCGATGTGGATGGTGTTCGCCTTTGGCGTTCCCCAGACAGTACGCGGATAGTACTGGATCTCACTGCCCCTGTAGAACACAATGTATTTTCGCTCCACGGTCCCGATCGTGTGGTGGTGGATATTGAGCGCGCCACCATGCGCGCGCCCTTAAGTGACGTTGCTACCAATGATACCCCCATTCGGGCGTTACGCTACGCCAAGCGCGGTGAGCATGGCTTGCGCTTCGTGCTCGATTTAACTGCGCCGGTGGAGATCAAGCACTTTCAGTTGAGTAAGCATGGTGATAAGCCCGACCGCTTGGTGATTGATTTAATTGATCACAATGCCGCTAAGCCGTCGGCTAAAATCCAAGCCTTAGCAGACATGGTGCCGGACAAACGCAACATTGTGATTGCTGTGGATGCGGGGCATGGTGGCGAAGACCCCGGTGCCATTGGGCCTCACCGCCTGCGTGAAAAAGACGTGGTACTGTCCATTGCCAAACGTTTGGTGGACCTGATTAACAAAGAGCCTGGCTATCAGGCCTACTCGGTGCGTACGGGCGATTACTATATTCCACTCAAGGAGCGGCGTGACAAGGCCAGGCAGTTGCGTGCGGATCTGTTTATCTCCATTCATGCCGATGCGTTTAAAGATGCACGTGCTCGCGGGGCCTCGGTGTTTGCCCTATCTCAGCGCGGCGCTACCAGTGAAACGGCACGCTTTTTGGCCTCCAAGGAAAATGAGGCGGATCTGATTGGCGGGGTGAAGGATGGTGTGGATATCAAAGAAGTGGACAAGGTCTTGGCCGGCGTGCTGGTGGATCTTTCCATGACGGCCACTTTATCCAATAGCTTGGATGTGGGCGCGAGGGTACTGAACGAGATGGGCAGTATTACCCGGTTACACAAAAAGCAGGTGGAGCAAGCGGGTTTTGCAGTGCTCAAATCGCCGGATGTGCCGTCTATTTTGGTGGAAACGGGTTTTATCTCCAACCCTACTGAAGCCAAAAATTTAGGTTCTTCAGCGCACCGAAGCAAGTTAGCGCAAGCCATTTTTAAAGGTGTGAAATACTACTTTTATAACACGCCACCGGCCGGCTCCTGGGTGGCTTGGCGCAAACAAGTGAAGGCCACGGAGCAAGAGCATGTGATCGCCTCTGGGGACACCCTGTCGGCCATTGCCAAGCGTTACAATGTGAGTTTAAAAACCCTGTTAGAGCACAATAACTTGCGTGCTTCAACCGTTATTCGCGTGGGCCAGCGGTTGGTGATTCCAACGTATTAACGTCCGCGCCAACCCTACTGAGTTGTCATGCCTCAAATACAATTGTTAAGCCCGCGTCTGGCCAACCAAATTGCCGCCGGCGAGGTGGTAGAGCGCCCCGCGTCGGTGATTAAAGAACTTTTGGAAAACGCCATTGATGCTGGTGCCACGCAAGTGGATGTCGAAATAGAAAACGGCGGTATCAAGCTGATGCGCGTGCGTGACAATGGTTGCGGTATCGGCAAGGACGACTTGAGCCTGGCGCTTTCACGTCATGCCACCAGTAAAATCACTATATTGGACGACTTGGAAGCCGTGGCCACTTTGGGGTTTCGCGGTGAGGCTTTGGCCAGTATCAGCTCCGTCTCACGCCTCACCCTGGTGAGTCATACTGAAGGTCAGGCGTGCGCGGCCTCGGTGAGTGCAGAGGGGCGTGATATGCACACCGAAATCAAGCCGGCAGCGCACCCGATTGGTACCTCGGTGGAGGTGCGAGATTTGTTTTTCAATACGCCCGCACGGCGCAAATTTTTGCGAACGGAAAACACCGAGACCAACCGTATCGAAGAGATATTCAAGCGCCTGGCTCTGTCGAACTTTGGCGTTGGCCTGTCGTTTAAAAACAACGGTCGCGTGATACATGCTTGGCGTCCAGCGCAGTCGCAGGCGGAGCAGGCGCGGCGCGTGGCCCAAGTGTGCGGCCCGGCTTTTATGGATAACAGCGTTTACGTGGATTTTGAGCGTTCGGGGCTCAAACTTTGGGGTTGGGTTGCATTGCCGACCTTCTCGCGCAGCCAGGCAGACCTGCAACATTTTTACGTGAACCACCGGGCGATCAAAGATAAGTTGGTGACCCACGCGGTGCGCCAGGCCTATCAAGATGTGCTGTATCACGGTCGGCATCCCGCGTACGTCTTGTATTTAGAATTAGACCCGGCCACGGTGGACGTGAATGTTCACCCCACCAAGCATGAAGTGCGTTTTCGCGATTCGCGCTTGGTGCACGATTTTTTGTTCAGCAGTTTGCATCGCGCACTGGCGGACGTTCGCCCCAGTGAGGTGCAGCAAGACCCAACCCCTGCATTTGCTCCGGATCGGCAGCAAGCTTTCGAGGCTACCGCACCCACCCAATCACCGATGAATTTCCACACGCCACGCGGGTTGTCCGACAGGCCCGTATTTGGTGCGGGCCAAGTGGCCGAACAAGTGCGCCAATACGCGACCCTAGGGCATGAACCTAGTGCTTCCTTTGCAGCGGGAGATGCCGACACGGCGACGTCAGACTCTGTGGTTCCACCTTTGGGATTTGCGGTTGCTCAGCTTAAAGGGGTGTTTATTCTCGCCGAGAACGACAAAGGCTTGGTTGTGGTGGATATGCATGCAGCGCACGAGCGCATTACCTACGAGCGTATGAAATTACAATTTGAAGCCAGCGCCATTCAGTCGCAACCGCTGTTGGTCCCCCACAGTATCGCCGTCAGTGAGAAAGAAGCGAGTTTTGCTGAACAGAATCCAGAGGTGTTTAGCCAGTTGGGCTTTGTGATTGAGCGTGCCGGCCCTGAGTCCTTAGTGATTCGACAGGTTCCTGTGGCGTTGAATAAAGCCGATGTGGAAACGCTGGTGCGAGATGTGCTGTCGGATCTTATTGAATATGGTGTGAGTACGCGAATCAAAAATCATATCAATGACATTTTGGGCACCATGGCCTGTCATGGCAGTGTGCGTGCCAACCGTAAGCTCACCCTTCCAGAGATGAACGCCTTGCTGCGCGATATGGAAGTGACTGAGCGCAGCGGTCAGTGTAACCACGGGCGTCCCACCTGGGCCCAGGTGACTGTGGCGGAGCTAGACGGCCTGTTTATGCGAGGACAGTAACTTGAGCGACCGTTTGCCCCTGGCTATTGCGGTTATGGGCCCTACGGCCTCGGGGAAAACCGAGTTGGCCATCGGTTTACATGAGGCTCTGGGCGCTGAGCTGATCAGTGCCGATTCAGCGTTGGTATACCGCGGTATGGATGTCGGCACGGCCAAACCGACTTTGGAAGAACAGACGCGCGCGCCTCACCGTCTGATTGATATTCGGGACCCCTCAGAATCCTACAGTGCCGCCGATTTTGCACGCGACGCCCGAGGTGAAATTCAGGCCATTGCGGCGATGGGCAAAATACCATTGGTGGTGGGCGGCACTATGCTGTACTTTAAGGCGCTATTGGAAGGGCTTTCACCGATGCCAAAAGTGCCCAAAGGTCTGCGTGAGACGATTGAGGCGGAGGCTTTAAATAAAGGTTGGCCTGCTTTACACGCGGAACTTGAAGCGGTAGACCCTGAGACTGCGGCGCGATTGCACCCAAATCATTCGCAACGTATTTGTCGGGCCTTGGAGGTTTATCGGGCCAGTGGCCGGCCATTGAGCCATTGGCAAGCGCAAAAAACGGATGGCTTATTAACAGAATTTCGATGGCTTCAGTTGGCTGTTGCACCACAGCAGCGCAGTATTTTGCACCAAAGAATCGCCCTTCGATTCGACAAAATGCTAGAAAGCGGCTTTATTGAAGAGGTAAGGCCGCTTTTTGAGCGAGAAGACTTGCACCTCGGGTTGCCCGCCATGAAGTCAGTGGGTTACCGGCAGGCGTGGGAATACCTTGCTGGTGAGATCGGTTATGATGAAATGCGCGACAAAGGCATCGCCGCAACTCGGCAATTGGCTAAACGGCAATTGACGTGGTTGAGGGGTTGGCATGATTTGAGCTGGGTAAACACGCTGGACGAAAAAGGCCGGTTGCTTAAATCTGATGAAATTTTAGCGAAAGCCTTGAATATTATTGGTGAAACAACCCTATAATGGCTTTGGCCAAGCAATGTTGCATCTGGCCTGTTTTGTCTGTTACGCACGCTTAGGCTTGTTGTCTCAACAAGCAACCCTTGATACTAACATCCTAATAAGGAGAATTCTCATGTCAAAAGGGCACAGTCTACAAGACCCTTACCTTAACGTGTTGCGCAAAGAACGCATTCCTGTATCCATCTATTTGGTCAATGGCATTAAATTGCAGGGTCAAGTGGAATCGTTTGATCAGTTTGTGGTGTTGTTAAAAAATACCGTGAGTCAAATGGTGTACAAGCACGCTATCTCAACCGTTGTACCTTCTCGACCCGTGCGCGTCCCGATGTTAAATCCTGATGCGACTGGCGAAGAAGGCGAAGCCGAGGATTAGTTTTACTTGTTTTTTGATCGCCCAGACTCCGGTGAGCTTGCGGTTTTGGTTCACTTGGAGTTATCCGCTGCCGAACATAAAGAAGATCCGCGAGAGTTTGAAGAGCTGGTGTTATCCGCAGGTGGTGATCCAGTCGCCACTTTGAACGGCGCACGTGCGGCACCGAACGCCCGGTTTTTTGTGGGTACCGGTAAACTCGATGAATTGAGAGCACTCGTGGATGAGCACGATGCCGAGCTCGTTATCTTTAATCACACGCTTTCCCCCAGCCAGGAGCGCAACCTTGAGCATGAGCTCAAGTGTCGGGTGCTCGACAGAACGGGGTTGATTCTCGATATATTTGCGCAGCGTGCCAGAACCCATGAGGGCAAGTTGCAGGTAGAGCTCGCCCAATTGCACCATATGTCCACCCGCCTGATCCGCGGCTGGACGCATTTGGAGCGCCAAAAAGGGGGTATTGGCTTACGTGGGCCGGGTGAAACGCAGTTGGAGACGGACCGTCGATTGCTGCGCGCACGTATCAGTACCTTGCGTCGTCGTCTTGAAAAAGTGCGCAAGCAACGCGAACAAGGTCGTCGCTCTCGAAGTCGAGCAGACATTCCCACCGTGTCGTTGGTGGGTTACACCAACGCTGGCAAATCCACATTGTTCAATGCCGTGACCGAATCCGACGTCTACGTGGAGGATCAGCTGTTTGCGACATTGGACCCAACCATGCGCCGTATCGAGTTGGATCAAGTGGGGGCCGCGGTACTGGCCGATACCGTGGGTTTTATCAGCCACCTTCCGCACCGTTTGGTGGAAGCCTTTAGGGCGACACTGGAAGAAGCCGCCAGTGCTGATCTGTTGCTGCATGTGGTAGATGCCTATGCCGAAGAACGCCATCGCAATATCGACCAGGTGAACGAGGTGCTCGAAGAAATCGATGCGCATCAAATACCGACGCTGATGGTGTACAACAAAACCGATTTGCTTGGGGATATGCCTCCCAGGTTAGATCGCAATGATCAGGGCAAACCCGTGGCGGTGTGGCTCTCTGCGCAAAAGCGAAAGGGGCTGGACCTATTGCATCAGGCCATTGCTGAGCTCTTATGTGAGCGTGTGTTTCTGGGGCGAGTGCGCTTAGGTAGTCACCTTGGGCGTCTGCGTGCGCGGCTGCACAATGCCAATGCGGTGGTGGATGAGCATTACCTGGAAGACGGTACTTGTGAGTTGGAGCTGCGATTGCCGGAGGCGGATTTGAACCGCATTTTGGCTGCCGAGGCCGTTAATCGCGACGATTTAACTTGGGACAGCAACGCCGCTTAGCGTCAGGCAACAATTTCATAAAAACAGTGGCCCTAATAAAACCGCCGAAGAGTTTGTCCGTATCACACTCATACAAGCATGTTTCATGCACCTGTTCTTGGGGCGACGGTGTTTTTCATCGCGCAGTTGTCCTAGAATGTCGCGCTTACTGATCTCTTTCACCGGTTTGACTGCAGTCAGGGTTAAACAATGAAAGGGATAGGAGCGAATAGTAACCAATTGGAGCGAAATGATGGCCTGGAATGAACCGGGTAATAAGAACAACGACCCCTGGGGGGATCGCAAGCGTGGCCAGCAAGAGGGGCCGCCAGATCTAGACGATATTTTAAAAAATACGTTTGGCAAATTGTTCAAAGGGGGGAAGGGCGGCGGCACCGGTGGTGGCGGCAGCAGTGCAGGTGGTGTGCCCTCGTGGTTACTGCCTTTGGTGTTGGTGGCGGCCGTATTGTATTACGTCTTTCTCGGTCTTGGCGTGGTCAACGAGCAGGAGCGTGCCGTGATTTTACGCTTTGGTAAGTTCAGCGAGGTCAAAGGCCCAGGGATTCGTTGGAATCCGCCCTATATTGACAAGGTTTTTACAGAAAATGTCACCCGCGTGCGAACTTGGACCACCAAGGAGCAAATGCTGACCAAAGACCTTAATATTGTCGACATTAAACTGTCAGTACAGTATGTCATTGATGCCCCGAAAGATTTCGTTCTGAACGTCAAAAGCCCTGAACAAAGCTTGCATCAAGCAGCCAATAGCGCCCTTCGCCATGTGGTGGGGTCCACGGTGATGCACGAGGTGCTCACAGAAGGCCGTAGTCGTCTTGCCGTAGACGTGCAGGCAAGGCTGCAAGAGTACTTGTCCAGTTACACCACGGGTATTTTGATTGAAAAAGTCAACGTGGAAGATACCAACCCGCCCTCCCAGGTACAGCGCGCCTTTGATGATGTGATTCGAGCACGTGAAGACGAAGAGCGTTTCAAAAATGAAGCACAAGCTTACGCAAACGAGCGCATCCCGAATGCCCGAGGTAAGGCTCAGCGGATGGTGGAAGAAGCCATGGCCTATCGTGAAGAAGTGATAGCCAAGGCCGAAGGTGAGGCTGAACGTTTCAGCTTACTGTTGGGCGAGTATCAGCGGGCGCCCGAGGTAACGCGTCGTCGCTTGTATATTGAAACCATGCAAAGCGTTTTGGAAAACAGCTCCAAAATCGTGATGGATATCGAAAATGGTAACAACATGATGTACCTCCCCATGGACAAGATTATTGAAGCGGGCGAAAAGTCGTCCGCTAGGCGCAACCTAAGCTCGATGGACAATATGGACGAGCTGGCGTCGCGTGTTGCTGAACGCGTGATTAAGGAAGCCGAAGCCCGCAACAGTCGTCGAAGGGAGGGTCGCTAATGTCTCCTAGAGCTTTTGTTTATGCCACCGCGGCACTGTTGGTGTTTTTGGTGGGTGCGCAGTCTGTTTACATTATTACTGAGATCGAACGCGCGGTGTTATTGCGCTTTGGTAAAGTTCACGATCCCGATGTGCCCACCGGGCTCCATATTAAAGTGCCGTTTATGGATGAAATCCGTCGGTTCGATGCGCGAGTGTTAACACTGGATGCCAGTGCCGAGCGGTTTTTAACCGTGGAGAAAAAGAGCATGCAGGTGGACTCCTTCGCTAAATGGCGTATCGTGGATGTTTCGCGCTATTACACTGCCACCAGTGGTGACCAAGTGACCGCAGAACGATTATTGTCACAACGCATCAATGAAGGGCTGCGCAATGAATTTGCCACGCGATCCTTGCAAGAAGTGGTCAGTGGCGAGCGTGATCAGTTGATGATCAACTTGTTGGAGCAGCTCAACAGTTTTATGGAAGACTCCATGGGCGTGCATGTGGTGGACGTGCGGGTCAAGCGCATTGATTTACCCGAAGAAGTGAGTGAGCCGGTGTTCAACCGTATGCGCGCTGAGCGAGAGCGCGAAGCCAAGGAGCATTTGGCCATCGGTCGTGAGCAGGCAGAAATCACCAAGGCAGAAGCCGATCGGGAAGTGACCGTTATTGAAGCCAACGCCTACCGAGATTCAGAAAAAATTCGCGGTGAGGGGGATGCCAAAGCGGCTGCCATTTACTCCAGTGCCTACGGTAAAGACCCTGAGTTCTATGCTTTTGTGCGCAGCTTGAATGCTTACAGGGCGTCCTTCGCTGGCAAAGAGGATGTGCTGCTTATGTCGCCAGACAGTGACTTCTTCCAGTTCTTTGGCTCACTTGAAGGTCGCGATAAGCGCTAGCCCCTGGTGGGTGTGGTTGTGGCGAGCTCACTGCCCGTGGCGGTGAGGACAGCCTATATCGCTTGAGGAATTCAAAGTAGGTGGACGCTTTTTTGACCAGCGGCCCCTTATAACCGTTCTCGCCGTCGCTAAACGGTGGTAGAATTCTGCAACCGGGCAGCGCCCGGTTTTTTTATGTCGGACGTAAGTGTCGCTATGTGGGACTCTATTATCACCGCGCTGTGTTTGGTGTTTATCTTGGAAGGTATGGTGCCTTTTTTGTACCCCAGCCGCTGGCGTCAACTGGTGATTACTTTGGCTGCCACCAGTGATCGCAAACTCAGGATCATGGGGTTGGCGAGCATGTTGGTGGGACTCTGTTGCCTGCTCATAGCGACTTAAAACAAGGTGATTTAAAGCCCAGTGACCTGAACAACGGGCTTAACGAGTAACTCAATCCGAAAAGCGACTGAATTCTAGAAGCGACCAATCATGACCCAAACACCTGTCGAACGCTGGATGTTGCCTGATGGCATCGAAGAAATACTGCCGCCTGAGGCTAGCAAAATAGATGCCTTGCGCCGCAGTGTGCTGGATGTTTTTGGCCGCTGGGGTTACGAGTTGACCATCCCGCCGATGATGGAGTTTACCGACTCTTTATTGGTGGGCTTGGGCAAAGATGTGGACTTGCAAACGTTCAAAGTCACCGATCAGCTCTCGGGTCGTAGTATGGGCATTCGTGCCGATATGACCCCGCAGGTGGCGCGCATGGATGCCCACAGTCTCAATCGTCATGGGGTTAACCGGTTGTGTTATTCCGGTCATGTTTTGAAAACCCACACGCAAAATGCGTTGGAAATCAGAAGCCCCATTCAAGTGGGCGCAGAATTATTTGGAGAGCCTGGGCTTGACGCTGAGGTGGAAGTGGTTTCGATGCTGCTTGAGGCTTTGAAGCACGCCGCGGTGACCGATGTGTGTTTGGACCTTGGTCATGTGGGTATCTATCGTGCGATTATCGAAGTGTCCGAATTGACATCTGAGCAAGAAGCCGAGCTTTTCACGCTATTGCAAGCCAAAGCCCATTCGGACATACAGCGCTTTGTTGACGAGCATGTTTCGGTGCCCAAGGTGGCCGAATGGTTAAAAGCCTTGCCGCGTTTGTCTGGCGCGTTACCCATTCTTGATGCCGCACGTACGCAATTCGACGGCGCCCCCGATGAGGTGCTTGCGGCTTTGGATGAATTGCAAACCGTGGCGTCAGTGATTGTAGAGCGCTATCCCAGTGTGAATTTGTATTTTGATCTCAGCGAATTGAGTGGATATCACTACCAAACGGGCTTGGTGTTTGCGGCATTTGTGCCTGGAGTTGGTAGCGCCATTGTGCGCGGAGGGCGTTACGATCACATTGGAGAAGTATTTGGGCGTGCGCGATCGGCCATTGGTTTTACGGCCGATCTTGTTGCCATGAGTCGATTGAGTGGGCAGGCGGCGTTACAACCGGCCGCTATTTTTGCGCTCAATTCAGATTCACCCGCGTGGTGGCCAACCATTTCTCAATTGCGCGCCGATGGCGAGAGGGTGATCTGTGCCATGGCGGATCAAACTGAGCCATTGGCTCATCAAAATTGCGACCGTCAGCTGCTAGAGCGCGACGGTCAATTCGTGGTTCTGCCACTGTAAATCATTGCATGAAAGAGTTAGAGCAAATGGGGAAAAATGTTGTAGTGCTGGGCACCCAATGGGGTGATGAAGGCAAAGGCAAAATTGTTGACTTGCTCACTGAGCAAGTGCGTTACGTGGCGCGCTTTCAGGGTGGACACAACGCGGGTCATACACTCGTGATCGAGGGTAAAAAAACAGTGCTGCATTTAATACCCTCCGGCATATTGCACGAGGGCGTTCACTGTTTGATTGGTAACGGGGTGGTATTGTCCCCCGATGCTTTGATGAAAGAGATGGCCGAGCTTGAAGCGCAAAATGTCCCCGTGAGAGAGCGATTACGCTTATCTCCAGCTTGTCCGTTAATTCTGGATTACCACGTGGCGCTAGACCAAGCGCGAGAAACGGCCAAAGGGGATGCCAAAATTGGTACGACGGGCCGTGGTATTGGTCCCGCCTATGAAGACAAAGTGTCGCGACGCGGTTTACGCTTGGGTGACTTATTGAACCCGGTGAGCTTTGCCGCAAAGCTCAAAGACATTATGACCTATCATAATTTTGTGCTTGAACACTTTTACAAAGCTGAACCAGTTAGTTATGAGGCGCAGCTGGAAAAAGCCATGACCATAGGCGAAGAACTCAAGCCATTGATTGCGGATGTCACCGATGTTTTACACAACGCGCGCGAACAGGGTGAGCATATTCTGTTCGAAGGAGCACAAGGTTCCCTGCTGGATATCGACCATGGTACTTATCCTTTCGTGACATCCTCCAATACCACTGCGGGTGGCACAGCAACAGGGTCTGGATTTGGCCCGCTTTATTTGGATTACGTGCTGGGGATTACCAAAGCTTATACCACGCGCGTGGGGTCGGGCCCTTTTCCAACAGAGCTTAGTTGCGAAGTGGGCGAACACTTGGGTGTTAAAGGTCACGAATTTGGCGCAACCACTGGACGAAAGCGCCGCACGGGCTGGTTTGATGCGGTGGCTTTGCGTCATGCGGTGCGTATTAACAGCATCAGCGGTATTTGTTTAACCAAACTTGATGTTTTGGACGGCTTACCCGAAGTTAAAGTGTGTGTGGGCTACCAAGATGCGGATGGTGTAAAGGTTGGAATACCCTGTGATGCGGAAGGCTGGAATTGCGTGAAACCGGTCTTTGAAACATTACCGGGTTGGAGTGAAAGCACCGTCGGTGCCACGTCCCTCGAACAGTTACCGGCGAATGCCTTAACCTATATTCGTCGCCTTGAAGAATTAATCGGCGCGCCGGTCGATATTATTTCGACGGGGCCCGATCGAGTCGAAACCATTGTGTTGCGCAGCCCATTTTGATGGGAGTGTGATTGAATCAGCGCAAAACAAGTAAAACAAAAAGAGAAACGTTAAGTTGTATCCGTCGCGCGAACCGCGGCGTGAAACAACCCCTAAATGCAGTGGGCAGTGGCCGAACTCAATCGGCCGATGGTACTCGTGTAGTAAGCAGCTCGTGTCAGCAAAGAGATACGCTTTAATTAATGCCCGCTAGGCAGCAGATGTTTATTGAGCAGCGAGCGCCAATGGTCACGCGCGTCACAATGTCGTTTTTTGGCTTCCGTCCAAAAATCATTTGAAAAAGGTTTGGTGCCAGGAGGCGTGGCCGGTTGCACATGCCAGCGTGTTAATGTTCGATGCGGCACAACCACCGAGTTTTTTGAAGCTTCCTGCGGTTTGGCTTGACTGCGGTCTAAGTAGCCGAGAGATCTATCCGATGAATATAACATTTCACACCTCGATAACACTTGAATTCGGACTTGAAAACGCTTTCCAGAGGTAATGCAAAGGTGTTGCCAACTTCGGATTTATTGCGCTGCTTTTCCTATTTTGACCGGTATTACACATTTTTAGCGTTTTTGGGAATGTGAATGGGTTCTGCTAGCCCCATTTAGTTGTTAGAACGGCGCTTTGGCAAGTGGCAAAGTCTTGTGATTTTTTCAGGCGGCCAATTTTTCGACACTGGCCTGACAAATTTCGTCACTTTATTTATATTGGCTGTCAAAAATGGTCGGTCGAGTTCACACAAATAGTGTGACGCGGCTATAGGTCGAAACGTGAGGTAATAATGGACCCAGTGACACAAGGGGTAGTGGGCGCGGCGGCCGGACAAGCGGTTGCCAAAAAGTCACACATGGCGTGGGCGGCGCTTTGCGGTGGCTTGGCGGGTATGGCCGCCGACCTGGATATTCTCATTCGCTCGAGTCATGACCCTTTATTGGCATTGGAATATCACCGTCATTTTACCCATTCTCTGTTTTTTATTCCTTTGGGTGGGTTGTTGTGTGCCGTGGTCTTTTATTTTGGGTTTGCCAAAAAAAAGGAGCTGCGTTTTCAGTTGGTGACCTTTTGGAGCATTGTTGGGTATGCCACGCACGGGCTGCTTGATGGCTGTACCAGTTACGGCACACAATTGTTGTGGCCGTTTTCAAGGTCTCGCTTTAGTATTGATATCGTCTCTGTGATCGATCCGTTGTTCACTCTACCCGCGTTGCTAGCGTTATTGCTGGCGGCACGCCTTCACAATAAAACCTTATGTGGTGTGGCGATACTTTGGGGATTGGCTTATTTAAGCGTGGGTGCCATTCAGCATCAACGAGCGTTAGCGCTGGGTCAACAGCTAGCCGCCTCACGCGGCCACCAACCACTTCGCTTGGAAGCCAAACCCAGCTTTGCCAATTTAATTGTTTGGAAAGTGATATATGAATTACCTGATGCCTATTATGTAGATGCAGTACGACCTGGCTGGGGTGCCGCAACGGTATGGTCGGGCACGCGGGCGAGTAAGCCGAATGTTCAAGCGCTTTACCCCTGGCTGAATTTACAATCTCAACAAGCGCAAGATATCGAGCGCTTCCGATGGTTTTCGCAAGGTTTTATTGCACAAGATTCAGAAGACCCCAATCGATTGGTGGATATTCGTTATTCATTGGTGCCAAATGAAATTCGCGCATTATGGGGGATTACCTTAGACCCCAATGCGGATATGCACGCGCATGTGGCGTTTAATTCCAGTCATAGGCGCAGTGGTGAGGCCGCAGCCAAACTTTGGCAGATGATATTGGGCGTACAATAAGGTTTAGTCTGTGGGAGGCTGCCAAGTAAAAGCTGTTTGCCAAAGGGCCTGGTCACCCAGTTCAAATGTTTGCCACAGTGCCCGCGCGGTTGTTCGTGTGCCAGGAATGACAAGATCAGGTGCGAGGTCCGAAAGCGGCTTTAGCACAAAGGCGTGTTTGAATATTTCGTCGCGCGGCAATTGCACATGATCGAACTCACCCAATAATTGGTCATAAGTGAGAATGTCGATGTCCAGTGTTCTGCCGCTAAAACGTGGCGCACTGCGATCGCGACCGTTTTGATTTTCAATGTTTTTTAATGTGGAGGACAGCTCGGCCAAGGGCATTGAGGTGTTGATGGCCACCACCATATTTAAGAAATTTTCGCCTTCAAAGCCCACTGCTTTGCTCTCGTATACCGGTGAGCACGCGCAATGCCCAAACAAATGCTGCAAGGCATTCAGTGCATTTTGCAGATACTCATGCGGCGTGCGATTGCTGCCAAGCCCCAGGTACACTTGCGCCATTAGGCTAGGCTCCCGCGCTCAATGGTCACGCCAACATCCTTCGCGCCGCGCAGGGCGCCGGGTTTTTTGAGTGTGAGGCGCAACCAAGGAACTTGGAACTCTGTACGAATCATCTCGGCGACTTTTTCAGCCAAGGATTCCACCAGTAAACACTCACTGGCTTCCACAAGGGCAATGGTGCGCTTGGCCACTGCCTTGTAGTTTAAGGCGTGTTCGATGTTGTCGGTGGTGGCTGCAGTGCGATTGTTGTGCGCCATTTCAATATCAAAGCTTACGGTTTGGCGCACTTGTCTTTCCCAGTCGTAAATGCCAATGATGGTGTTAATGCGTAAGTCGTTAATAAATACGGTGTCCATGGGGCTACTGTGTTGTTTGGAGGGGCGGAAGGGATTGTAGGTCCCAGCGGGGGTGCACATTGACCGTCGGTGGGGCCGATTGGCCAGCCAGCAACCGTTGTGCGCCGGCAAAGGCGATCATGGCGCCGTTGTCCGTGCAAAACGCCTGGCGGGCGTAAAACACTTTGCCGTTGCACTTGGCCAGTGCTCGGGTTAGCTTTTCGCGCAGGGCCGTGTTGGCCGAGACGCCGCCGGCCATCACTAAGGTTTTTTTGCCGGTTTGCTCGAGCGCTCTGCGACATTTGATGACTAAGGTATCCACAACCGCCTCTTGGAAAGCGTAGGCAATATCCGCTGAGGTCTGATCATCGGGCAGACCGTTGTCCAATGCGTGTTGGGTAATGGTATTGAGCGTGAAGGTTTTTAGACCGCTGAAACTGAAATCCAAGCCTGGTCGATCGGTCATTGGGCGAGGGAAGCGAAAGCGCCCAGGCGTCCCTTTTTGGGCCAGGCGAGCTATATTAGGCCCGCCAGGGTAGTCCAAATCCAGCATTTTGGCGGCCTTATCAAAGGCTTCACCGGCCGCATCATCGAGAGACTCGCCAAGCACCTGATATTGCCCTATGCCTTCTACGTCCACCAGTTGCGTATGCCCCCCCGAGACCAACAGCGCCACGAAGGGAAATTCTGGCGGTGAATCTTCTAGTAAAGGGGCGAGCAGGTGGCCCTCCATGTGGTGAACGTCAATAGCGGGTACGTTCCAGGCCATCGCCAGCCCTTGTGCAACACAGCTTCCTACCAGTAGTGCGCCGATCAATCCGGGGCCTGCGGTGTAAGCAATACCTTGGACATCTTTGGCGGTGCAGTAGGCGCTTTGGAGTACTTCCTCTATAAGGGGAAGCAGTTTGCGTATATGGTCGCGCGAGGCGAGCTCTGGTACCACGCCACCATATTCGCTGTGCAGTGCTATTTGACTGTACAGTGTGTGGGCCAGGAGGCCGCGCTCGGTGTCATAGAGAGCGACGCCCGTTTCGTCGCAGGAGGTCTCGATGCCCAAAATCAACATTGGCTGTCATGATCCTGTTGGCCTGTTGGAAAGAGGGGTAGTTTACCGCGCTTTGAGGGAATTGCTCATCTGAATGCCGTTTCGAGGGCCAAATCGCGGCAAATTGAAAAAAAACCACTATGCTAGTGATTTCAGCCTTGCGGGCACGGCGCCATCCGTATAAAATTCGCCCCCCCTGAGGCACCCCACCGTGTGAGGTGGTCTGGATCAAAGCTTTTTGGGGTGAGGTGACAAGTGGTTAGGTCTGCTAGCCGCTGTATACAAGTTCATCGTTGAAAGACCATTTAAAGAATAGTCTACTTAAAGAATAGAAGCGTTCACAACAGGATTTCCTATGCCTTCAGTAAAACTGAAAGAAAATGAGCCATTCGATGTGGCATTGCGCCGCTTCAAGCGCTCTTGTGAAAAAGCCGGCATTTTGGCCGAAGTGCGTCGTCGTGAGTTCTACGAGAAGCCCACGTCCGTTCGCAAGCGCAAAGCAGCCGCGGCTGTAAAGCGTTACGCCAAAAAAGTTTCGCGCGAAAACCGTAAATTTCAGCGTTTGTACTAAGCGCCAATCTCTGCAACTGCAGAGGGGCTAGTTAAGATATGGTCAGCGAACTGCAAGCCACAATCAGTGCCGCAGTGAAAGACGCGATGAGAGCCAAGGCGAAAGATCGTCTTGGCGTTTTGCGTTTGGTGATGGCGGAATTTAAGCGAATCGAAGTGGATGAGCGCATCGAATTGGATGACACCCGTGTATTGGCGGTGTTGGACAAAATGGTGAAGCAGCGCCGAGATTCTGCTAAGCAATTTGCCGAAAACGGTCGTCCAGAGCTCGCCGAACAAGAAACTTTCGAAATTGGCGTGATTCAAGCGTTTATGCCCCAACCTTTAGACGCTGAAGCGTTGGATGCCATAGTGACTGATGCCGTTGCCGCGTGCGGTGCAAGCACCATGGCGGACATGGGTAAGGTCATGGCCGTAGTGAAGCCTAAGGTTCAGGGGCGTGCCGATATGGGCCAAGTTAGCCAGCGGGTGAAAGCGGCGCTCGCACCGAAATAAACAGCGCAGCACGCCTCGTCAGGCCAAAAAATCAAGTGGTTGTGTCTTCTTCCCCGTACATCCGCTAAGGTCTACGGATGGATTTGAGTATTCAAGTGCTCTATGGGCGTCACTCCCGCTCACAGTGCTTTTGACAAATTCGATACCTTTTTGCCGGTGCATGCGTGATACCCCAACCCTTTATTGATGATTTGCTCGACCGCGTCGATATTGTTGAAATCATCGACAGTCGGGTGAAGCTTAAAAAAGCGGGTAAGAACTACCTGGCTTGCTGCCCTTTCCACAAAGAAAAATCCCCTTCGTTCAGCGTGAGCCCTGATAAGCAGTTTTACTATTGCTTTGGTTGTGGCGCCAGTGGCACCGCCATTACGTTTTTATTGCAGTACGAGCATTTGGGTTTTGTGGACGCGGTTGAAACCCTGGCGCGGCATGCTGGGCTGCAGGTGCCGCGAGAATCGAAGGTGCAGGCACCGGCTAAAAGCCATAAAACGCTCTATAGCGTGATGCAAAAAGCCGGTGAAGTTTATCAGGCGCATTTGCGTGAGCATCCGGCGCGCCAAGTGGCGGTGCAGTACTTGCAAAATCGCGGGCTAACCGGGGCCATATGCAAAGAGTTTGGTATCGGTTTTGCGCCACCTGGGTGGGATAACCTACAGGTCAAGCTGGGGCTCACCGAGCTCGACCGCGAGCTGTTGTTAGAGGGCGGTTTATTGGTGGTGAATGAAGAAAACCACTCGTCTTACGACCGCTTTCGCAATCGCATTATGTTTCCCATTTGGGATATCCGCGGGCGCGTGATTGGTTTTGGTGGGCGCGTATTAAGTGCGGACGAAAAGGGCCCCAAGTATTTAAATTCACCAGAAACACCCATTTTTCACAAAGGCAAGGAGCTGTACGGGCTGTATCAGGCGCGACAACAGGCGGGTCAAATCCCCCACTTATTGGTGGTGGAAGGCTATATGGATGTGATCGCGTTGGCGCAATTTGGCATTCGTAATGCAGTGGCCACGCTCGGTACAGCCTGCGGCGAGGACCATTTGAAATTGGCGTTTCGGTTTACCCAGCAAGTGGTGTTTTGTTTTGATGGTGACAACGCCGGGCGCAAAGCCGCCAAGCGTGCGCTTGAAAATGCACTGCCGGCGATGACAGATGGGCGTCAAATTAAGTTTTTATTTTTACCGGAAGGACAGGACCCTGATAGCTTAGTGCGCCATATTGGCCCCGAGCGGTTTGCCTCGCAAATTGAGGTGGCGGTACCTCTTGAGACGTTTTTCTTCGAATCGATCGCCGAAGGGTTGGACGTGCGTACCATGGAGGGGCGGGCGAGTATGAGTAAGCGTGCCGCCCCTTTGCTGCACCGGTTACCTGCGGGCGTGTATCGGGAACTCATGTTTGATTTATTGGCCAAACGGACTGGCTTGAGTATGGCGGTATTGCGCGAGTTGGTGGAGCTGCCCAAGGTTGATGTACCCGAACCTGTGTCGTCTCAACCGATCTTTGATGAGCAGCAGTACAACCCGGAACCGCCGCCAGCGGAGGCGTTTGATGGGGCGCAATTGAGCTTGCCCAAGGTGCCGCCGGTATCGGCCAGTCACGGCCATAAAGCGCTGGCGATGTCTCCGGTAAAGCTCGCTACGGCGCTGTTGCTGGAATGTCCCAGTGTGGTGAACGCTGCGACGGATTGGTCGCCCATCGTGGTGCCCGAAAGCTCCGATATGGCGGCTGAGCTTCAACAGTTGGTGGCGCTGATGGCTTTTCTCAAAGGTCGACCGGACGCTTCGTTTCACAGTATTTTGGGTTATTGGGGCGGGCGCTACGGGCTGCAAGCGCAACAGCAACTGACGGCCTTAGTGGCCAATCAGTTTCTGGGTGCGGTGAAGCGAGTATCGCCTTTTGATCCAGACAAGGAGTTGCAGGATGCGCTCTGGCGAATAGATCGTCAAATTGAGTTAAAAATGCACGAACAAGAGCTGAAGGCTCTGCTTTCAGCGGGCGTACTCACGGATGAGCAAAAAAACCGCATGAAAGAATTGCTTCAATTAAAAACCAAAGCGCGGCAGGCGCCTCATTAATTTGATAAATGGCAGGTCTCTTTCCTTGAATTAATGGAATGAGTAGCCATTAACCGCTATAATCGCCCGCTTTTCTCGACACATCCAGCGTTAATAAAGGTTCTGAATGAGCGACCAAAATCAGTCTCGAATCAAAGAATTGATCAATCGTGGCCGTGAGCAAGGGTACTTAACCTACGATGAGGTTAATGATCACCTACCTGACGATATATCCGATCCAGATCAGGTTGAAGACATCATTCAGATGATCAACGACATGGGAATTCGTGTGTATGAAGTGACACCGGATGCCGATGAGCTGTTGATGAATGACAGTGAAAATACCGATGAAATTGCAGCTGCCGAGGCAGCTGCGGCACTGGCAGCTGTGGAAACAGAGGCCGGTCGCACCACCGACCCCGTGCGTATGTATATGCGTGAAATGGGTACCGTGGAGCTGCTGACCCGCGAAGGCGAGATTGCTATTGCCAAGCGTATTGAGGAAGGTTTGCGTGAGCTGATGCACTCCATCGCTTATTGGCCAGGTACGGTTGAAGCGGTGATGAACGAGTACGATCTGGTTGAGGCTGGTGAGCGTCGTCTACCGGATGTGATCAGTGGGTGGTTGGACCCTTACGATCAAACCCCTACGCCGCCCGAAGCGCAACCCGCAAAAGATGAAAATTCAGATGATGACGATTCGGACGATGACGAAGATGACAATAACAACGGCATTGATCCGGAAGTGGCGCGTGAGCGTTTTGAAGAGTTGCGGGCGCAACTGAAAAAAACCAACGCTGCCCTTAAGCGTTATGGAAGAAGCAGCAAGTCAGCGGGTAAATCCATGGATGCGCTGGGTGAGGTCTTCAAATATTTTAAATTACCGCCGCGCCAATTTGACCCCTTGTATAGCGGTGCGCGCACGGTGTTGCAGCGGGTACGTGAATGTGAGCGCGAGATCATGGCTCTGTGTGTTCGCAAGGGTAATATGCCGCGAAAGACCTTTATTAAAGAGTTTCCTGGCAATGAGACCAATGAAGATTGGGTGCCTTCCATCGTTAAGAAAAAACGAGATTATTCGGATTCGTTGCGTGCTTTGACCGATGATATCTTGCGGGTACAGCGTAAGCTTGCGGGGGTAGAGGAAGAAGCGGGTATCGTACTGAGCGACATTAAAGAAATTAATCGCCGCATGTCGATTGGTGAAGCCCGTGCTCGCCGTGCCAAAAAAGAAATGGTCGAGGCCAATTTACGCCTGGTGATTTCCATTGCCAAAAAATACACCAATCGTGGTTTGCAGTTCTTAGATTTAATTCAAGAAGGCAATATTGGTTTGATGAAGGCTGTGGACAAATTTGAATACCGTCGTGGTTATAAGTTTTCCACCTATGCCACCTGGTGGATTCGTCAGGCCATTACACGTTCTATTGCGGATCAGGCGCGCACCATTCGTATTCCGGTGCATATGATTGAGACTATCAATAAGCTCAATCGTATTTCCCGGCAGATGTTGCAAGAGATGGGACGCGAGCCCACACCGGAAGAGTTGGGCGAGCGTATGGAAATGCCCGAAGACAAAATTCGAAAAGTGTTGAAAATTGCCAAAGAGCCCATCTCTATGGAGACGCCCATTGGCGACGATGAAGATTCTCATTTGGGCGACTTTATTGAAGATGTGACTATCACCTCGCCGGTGGAATCGGCCACCACTCAAGGGTTGATGGAATCTACCCGTGAAGTGTTGGCGGGGCTTACAGCGCGTGAGGCGAAAGTACTGCGTATGCGTTTTGGTATTGATATGAATACGGATCACACCTTAGAAGAGGTGGGCAAACAATTCGATGTGACGCGCGAGCGGATTCGTCAAATTGAAGCCAAGGCGTTGCGTAAACTGCGCCATCCCAGTCGATCTGACCACTTGCGTGGGTTTTTAGACGAATAGCCTTGTGCTGTGAGTTTGGATGTTTGCTTAAGAGGCCATCAACTGATGGCCTTTTTTATGCCCGGATATTTGCTGGCTCGGGTCAATTACCCGCGCAAAATACAATATGGCTGTCCATGTGCTCAGCATGAGTGCTTGGCACTGCGTTGCTCAGGAGGGTTGATGCCAGATATGCGCGCTTTTTTGACCTTCAGACCAGTGTAGTGGTCGAGATTAAAGGTTTTGTTCTCCACGTTGTTCATTGGGTGTTCCTACTTAGTGCGAGATTAGATTTTGACGCAGAACGGTGTTTTGTTTAAGCGCTGGATGCGGCGTGGTTAAGATGATCTCAGGCTTTTGTTGATTAAAAGGGAGTGAATCAGAGAAATGAAGGCAATACAGTAGGGAGTGCGTTCTCACTGTTTTTTTTGAGCACGCACATGCTTGGTGAGTATTCAGTGGGGCGGTGAAAGTGCAGTGCATGTCAGCTATTCTGCGTGATTAATCTGCCCGCAGAGGTGTTTTCAACTTTCTATAATGTCAGTTATGCCAATTATCTTTATAAAGCGATGGAAGATACTGCAGGCCCATCTCAATAAGCCTTTTCACTATGGCATTAAGGGCAGCGCATCCATTGACCTTACATGGTCAACGCGATCATCCGTGCGGCCTCCTTGTCAGACCATGATGGTCGTTTCAGCGATTGAATACAGTGAAATAATACCCGCCAGCTTGTGAAATAGTGCCGAATAAAGGGGGCTTATGTGCAGCCGGGTGATACCGTGTATTCCAATTGCACGTGCCGCTAAACTTGGTTGTTGGGCGAGCCAATAGTCCCTAAAAGAATCACCTCTAAAAACCCATAGAAGCGGGCGCAGCCTTCTCTTTATCTTGTGGGCATTATTGCTGTGGGTGGCTTGCCGAAAGCCCAACCCCAACCTATACTGTATGTATGCACAGTATAGGTTGGGGTTTTTCCCTTTGAGTCTATGACACAGCACAGTGAATTTAACCCGCATCCCTCTCTAAGTACGTTGTTAAAACGCGCGGATGTGTGGCGTGGTGCGTCGGTGCCTCGGGCTCGAGGGGCGCATGTGGATACGGGTTACCCCGTGCTGAATGCTGCGCTGGCAGAGGCGGGCTGGCCGCAGGGGTGTTTAACCGAGGTGTGCCAACAGCATGCCGAGGGCGGTTGTGAATGGCAGTTGCTCTTGCCGGTGTTGCAGCAAGTGGGCGGGTATGTGGTGTTGCTCAACCCGCCGGCGTTGCCTTTCGCGCAGGGGATGATACAGGCCGGCCTAGACCTGAATCGGGTATTGGTGGTGCAAGCTCAGGCGTTAAAGGCTTTTATCCAAAGCTTTGTGGAGTTGGCGCGAACAGAGGTGTGTGACGTGCTAATGGCTTGGCAGCCAAGAGCGTCCTTGAGTTATACCCAGCTGCGTAAATGCGCCTTGGCTTGTAGTGAGGGTCAGCATTTGTCGGTGCTTTTTCGGCCCGCGTCAGCGTTAAAAAACAGCTCCCCTGCGGCCTTGCGGTTGTGGGTGCGCTGGCAACCAGAACAGTTGCAATTGCGGGTGATGAAGCAAAAAGGCACGCTACTGAAAAGTCACGAGGTGGTGTCGTTGGCCGTACCGCCTTTGGCCGCGCCAGTATGGGACAAACAAGATTTTTACACGCCTGGGCGGGCATCCGCACAGGTGTTGTCGTTTCGTACCGGTGAATGAATACGCGTCGTGCAGAGCCTCTGTGGTTGGCCTTGCGCCTGTGGGGGTTGCCGTTCTATGTGCTGGAGCATACGGCGGGAGAGAATGTCGCGAAAGAGGGGATTGCGAGAGAGGATGCTGCGAAAGGAGGTGCAACCAGGACGCATGTTGCGGACGACAAAGCTATGCCCGTGGTCGTACTAGAACGCAATCGCGTCAGCCATTTAAATGCGCAGGCGCAGCAGTGTGGCGTGCGAGTGGGGATGGATGGTACCACCGCGAGTGTTTTAAGTAACTGCCAAGCCTTGGTGCGCAATCCCGCCCTTGAGTCACAGATTCTGACGCAATTGGCGGAGGCCTTATATGCCTACACCCCTTATATTCGATTGCACACCACCGACAGTGTGCCCGGCATGGTATTGGAGTTGTCGCGCTGCCTGAAGCTGTTTGGCGGGTTTGAGCCATTAAGAGTTGCCATTATTCGATGCGTGCAAAAAGAAGGGCTCGACTTTGCCGAAGGCGTGGCACATACCGCAGAAGGTGCCTGGCTGTTAAGTTGGGAGGCGGGTAGCCAACCTACGGCGTCCGAGGCCGATGCCACGGTGTGCGACCGCGAGCAGTTTATGACACGTTTGCAAGAAGTCCCTCTAAGCCGCCTAACCGCACACACAAGGGCTGTGGAGGCCTTGCACAAAACCGGGTTCGTATCCTTGGGCGATGTGGCCAAGCAGGTGCAGCAAGACGGTATTAGCAGTATTAAGCGGCGTTACGGTACAGCCTTTGCGCAGATGTTTTGTGACATTTTTGCGATGGATCAGCGTTGGGGGCAATTGCCCTTGACCGTACCAGCGGTGGCAAGCTTTACCCCCAAGGCCCAGTTTATCGCCGAGGTGGATTTGGAATACCCCGCGGCACAAGTGGCCGCCCTGATGCCCGCGTTGGAACAGTTGTTACAGCGGTTGGGGCACTATTTACGCAAGCGCCAGTTGCAGTGCCAAAGCCTTTGTTGGCACTTATTGGATATCTACGGCAATGTGGATACGGTGTCCGTGCACAGTGACCAGGCGCAAACTCAAACGGATTTACTGCTCACGCTCACCCGTATTCGCCTGGAGCATTACACCCTGCCCTTTGAGGTAGACAGCCTTGAGTTGCACTGCCCCAACCCCATGCCGTTGCAAAAGCGCGACGGCACTTTGCCGTTATCGGGCCGCCATCAGGGCAATCCGCAAAGCCTGGCCATTACCACCGCAAAATTAAAAGCCCTGCTGGGCGAGGCCGCCGTTTTTAAAGTCAGTTACCGCGATACACATGTGCCGGAAGACACCAATCAGTGCGTGCCAGTGGCAGAACAAGCCGAGCAAACATTGCCCCATTGTCAGCGGCTGGCGTTGCGTCCGCGATGGTTATTTGCGGCCCCCAAGCCCATTGGCGAACGTGCAGAGGGGTTGTATTGGGAGGGCGTGCTAAGCGTAAGTGCGGGGCCCGAGCGTATTCAAACCCAGTGGTGGGCAGCACCTGTGGCGCGGGATTATTATGTGGCGCAACGGGATGATGGCCTGCGGGTGTGGATATTTTGCGATTTACACAGCCAGCGTTGGTTTGTGCATGGTGTGTTTGCGTAGCCATGCATTACGCGCATTTAAATACCACAACGCATTACACCTTTTTAACCGGCGCCTCTAGCCCGGAGGAGCTGGTATGGCGTGCCCATGCTTTGGGGTACCGCGCCTTGGCCATTACCGACGAGTGCTCTTTAGCTGGTGTGGTCAAGGCGCACAATGCCGCTAAAGCCTGTGGCTTAAAGCTGTTGATTGGCAGCCGCTTTGTGTTGCAAAACGGTCTGACCTTGATTGTCATAGCGCCGGACCGTACCGCTTATGCGGAGCTGTCTGGCATGATTACCTTGGCGCGTCGGCGTGCCAAAAAAGGTACCTATGAGGCGCGCATGACGGATTTGCGCTTTCGTTTGCAGCGTTGCTGGGTACTGTGGTTGGCCGAAAGCACCAGCCATTGCTCTGCGGAGTTGGCCGTGGCGTTAAAACAAGCGTTCAAACAGCGGTTGTGGTTGGGCGTGGATAACAGCCAGTCTCGAGGTGGCGACGCTGAGCGCTTGCAAGCCTGGGTTCATCTGGCAGAGGTGCACGGGATTCCTCTTGTGGCCTGTGGGCATGTATTGATGCATGAACGCCAACGCAAACCGCTACAGGACGTATTAACTGCCATTAAAATCCGTGTCCCGGTGGCCGAGTGTGGCAGTCAATTGCACAGTAATGCCGAGGCCTACTTAAAGCCTTTGGCGGAGCTCTGCCAGCGCTACCCGAAAGCGCTGCTGCAAGCGACGATAACCCTTGCCGAGACCTGCACCTTCTCGCTGGAGGAGCTGCGCTACCAATACCCTGAAGAAGTGGTGCCAGCGCATTTAACGCCGGATGTGTATTTGCATCAGCTGGTGCATGCGGGTAAACAACAGCGCTACCCCGAGGGTGCACCGGTTGAGGTGGAGCAGTTGCTGCAAAAAGAATTGACACTGATTCACGAGCTGCAATACGAATATTATTTTTTAACGGTTTACGACATCGTGCGGTTTGCACGTAGCCGCAATATTTTGTGTCAGGGTCGTGGCTCGGCGGCCAACTCGGTGGTGTGTTATTGCCTGCACATTACGGAAATCGCGCCGGGGCAAATTAACGTGTTATTTGAGCGGTTTATTTCCAAGGAGCGTGACGAACCACCAGATATTGATGTGGATTTTGAACACGAGCGTCGCGAAGAAGTGATTCAATATATTTACCAAAAATACGGGCGCGAACGTGCCGCTTTAGCGGCCACCGTGATCACCTACCGTGCCCGCAGCGCCATTCGCGATGTGGGCAAAGCCTTGGGGCTTGCGCCTACCTTAATTGAACATTTAGCCAAGGATTTATCCTGGTGGGACCGCAACCGGGCGTTACAAAAACGCATCAGTGATACCCATAACGATCAGCCGCTGTGGCGCTTATTTCACTTGGTTCAGCAGCTGTTGGGGTTTCCGCGGCATTTGTCGCAGCATGTGGGTGGCTTTGTGATTACACAAGGCAAAATTAGTGATTTGGTTCCGCTGGAAAACGCCAGTATGCCCGACCGCACGGTGATTCAATGGGATAAAGAAGACATAGAAAGCCTGAGCTTATTAAAAGTCGATGTTTTGGCCCTGGGCATGCTGACCGCCTTGCGTAAAGCATTGCAGATGGTCAGTACTTATGAGCCTGGTGTGGCGCGCTTGCAAGATATTCCACGAGAGGACGCCGCTACCTATCGTATGTTAAGCACTGGTGATACGGTGGGGGTGTTTCAAGTGGAATCACGTGCGCAAATGTCCATGTTGCCACGCCTGCGACCGCGGTGTTTTTACGATTTGGTGATCGAAATTGCCATCGTGCGGCCGGGTCCGATTCAAGGTGATATGGTGCACCCCTATTTACGTCGCCGTGATGGTCAGGAGCCTGTGCAATACGAGAGTGAAGCCCTCGAAGCTGTATTGGCGCCCACCTTAGGCGTGCCTATTTTTCAAGAACAGGCCATTCGTTTGGCCATGGTGGCCGCCGGATTTAGTGGTGGTGAGGCCGACCGCTTACGTCGCGCCATGGCGAGCTGGGGTAAAAACGGTAACCTGTTACAGTTTGAGCAGAAATTTAAGCAAGGCATGCTGGATAACGGCTACAGCATAGATTATGCCACACGATTATTTGAGCAAATCAAAGGCTTTGGGGGTTATGGTTTTCCAGAGTCGCACTCGGCGAGTTTTGCACTGTTGTGTTATGCCTCTTCATGGTTGAAGTGTCACCACCCGGCGGCCTTTTATTGTGCGTTATTAAACAGTCAGCCCATGGGGTTTTATTCGCCGTCACAATTGGTGCAGGATGCCCGCCGCCACGAGGTGACTGTGTTACCTGTTGATATTAATGTCAGTGACTACGACAATCAATTGGAGGTTTTAGCAGGCCATACTTTGGCCATTCGTTTAGGGTTTTGTCGAGTGAAATCCTTAAATACTCAAAAGGCACGAGCGATTGCCACACGCCGTGGGCAAAAACCTTTTACCAGTTTGGAAGACCTTGCAAAGCGCGCGGGGCTTGATTCGGCCGCGGTCAAACACTTGGCCGCGGCCGACGCACTTCGATCTTTAAGTGGTGACCGTCATCAAGCCCACTGGCATGCCTCTGCATTACAGGCGCAAACGCCCCTTTTGCAGGGCAGTGAGACCAACGATGAACCCTTACGCATGGCCGCCCCCAAAGTGCAAAAAGATGTGGTGGATGATTACAACGCGCTGGGCTTAACTCTACGGGCACATCCCCTATCGTTACTGCGCGCCGCCGCGCCATTTAACCGTTGTAAACGTCAAGTTGAATTGGCAGGCCTACGTCATGGGCAATTTGTGCGTGTGGTTGGTTTGGTCACCGGACGCCAGCGCCCTGGCACCGCCAAAGGCACCGTGTTTTTAACCTTAGAGGATGAAACCGGCAATATTAATGTGGTGGTGTGGAAGTCCACCCAAGATCATTTTCGTCAAGCACTGTTGTCGGCGCGTTTGTTATTGGTTAAAGGCGTGGTGGAAATCAGTGAGCAGGCCGAGGGCTCGGTACCCGTGGTGCATGTGGTGGCGGGGCAGTTGATGGATTTATCTGAGCAGTTGGATGAAACGATGGCTTTGCGGTCGAGGGATTTTCATTAATATGTGGGGTTGTAGGTGTTTGTGCGTTTCTCGATTGGCTCGTGAGTTGAAATAGCCTTTTTCGCCTTGCGGCCGAGTCGCCTTCAAGGCGAAACTGCGTTTTTAAATGTCTAGTCGTGTGCTTCTATATATTCCATTCAGTCGCATAAATGGGCGCTTTGGGTGACGCTTCTTTCGCGCGAGAGAAGAAAGGCCGATCGGCCGCACGGCCAATATACTCCTCACCTGTTAGCTAACTTGCTCCAAAATACACAACGGATGTGTGCCGTTTAGCTCGGGGAATAAATCGAGCAACAAGTCATGCAGCGAGGGCGATTGCACGTTGTTCAATGTATCTTTTAATAAATCACACAGCTCGTTTTCGGTTTGTTGGCTGATGGCTACGAGTGCGGGGTCGCTGCGGTGTTCTAGGCCTAAAAACATGTCCGGGTAAACTTTTTGGAGTGCACTGCCAAAGGCATAAAAGCGTGGTGTACTGTAGTCATGAAGAGTGAAAGGGTGCAGGTGATTGATGATGGTGCTGCGCGCCTTGGCGATGCGCCCAAAAATGGCTGCGTTGGTAGGGGTGTGGGCAGCGCTTTGTGCCTCAGTATAAAAGCTGGCGCTGCTATCGAGCGCGTTGCATAACTGTGCGATACGATCACAATCTGAAAACGCCATGTGACAGCTCCTCGGTGCCTTTAGCACACGGGTTAAGTCATCCGCTTACAGGGGGGCGACAGCCTAACCCTAACCATAAATATGTAAGTGGGTATCAATACCGACGATGGCCGGTACTGATAGAAGTATAGACTAACCTTGAACCGCGTGATGTCTCTCACAAAAAATTTTAACCACTGGGCGGTTATGCCCAGTGAAAATGGCATCATACCGCGTGTTCGGGTGTGGGCTGAGGTTGAGTTGTGCGGGGTTCTTCGCGCGGGCGCGACTGTATCCAACCGGGCAATAATGTGTAAGGGTCGATGTCCAACACTTGGTTGTAAGGAACTTTGGCCGCGGATAACTTTTGAAATAATTTACGGCTAATAGTGGCATCAAACACTTCTGTACAACTGCCAATAAATTCCCCCTCAATAAAAACCTGGGGCAAGGTGTTGCACCCGGTTTGGGCCACCAAAGTGGCTTTGAGTTTATCGCCCATATCGCCTCCGCGGTAAGAGAAGGTATCGAAGTCGACGGTGGTAAAAGGGATGGATAAACTGTTAAACAGTTTGCGCACCGACCAGCAGAACTCACACCAAGCAAAACCAAACATCACCAAAGGTTTGTTGGGGTTGTAAATCAGCTGTTGTAGCAGCTTTTGGGTCATGTCACTGACAAGGAGCTCCTGTTCTTCCACCTCCATCATTGGCAAGGGGGAGGGCAGAGTATCGAAGCGAAAATTGGGTGTAGACTCGGAAAGGGCGGCTTCTTCTTCGCTCATGCCTTTGGCTATGTTCTCAAACATAGGGGTCGATAAATAGCGTTCACCGGTGTCGGGCAGCATGCATAGAAGCGTGCTGCCAGGCTCAGCCACCTTGGCCACTTTGAGGGCTGCAGCCAAGGTGGCGCCGCCGCTGATGCCGGTAAAAATACCCTCCTTTGTGGCCAGTTGTCGAGTTAAGTGTAAGGCTTCGTTGCCATCAACGGCCAAGACCATATCAATCAAATGCTCGGCTTGCGCCTGGTCGGTTAATTGGGAGATAAAGTCTGGTGACCAACCTTGCATAATGTGGGGCCGATAATCCGGGTGGCTCATACTGGCGGTGCCATCGTTGTTGCGCGCTTGACGATTGGCACTTGCCAGTAGTTGTGAATTGTTGGGCTCGCACACCACCACCTTGGTGCGTAGACTTTGTGTTTTCAATACCGAGGCCACGCCTTTTAAGGTGCCACCGGTGCCGTACCCGGTGATCCAGTAATCCAATGGCAGATCCTTAAAGTCGCGTAAAATTTCTTGTGCTGTGGTTTTGGCATGTGCGCTGGCATTGTGGTCGTTTTCAAATTGTTGCCCTAAAAACCAGTGGTGGCGCTCGGCCAATTCTCGGGCCTTTTGCACGGCGCCAAGACCTCTGTATTCTGCAGGCGTTAAAACAACTTTGGCACCTAAAAAACGCATAATGCTACGTCGCTCGACGCTAAAATTTTCGGGTATTACGGCAACAAAGGGGTAACCTTTTTGAGCACATACCATGGCAAGCCCAATGCCAGCATTGCCACTGGTGGCTTCCACCACGGTTTGCCCAGGTTGTAGTGCGCCTGAGGCCTCGGCCGCTTCAATAATGCCAAGCGCCATGCGATCTTTGACCGATGACATGGGGTTAAAGGTCTCCAGTTTAACGTAAAGGTTAACGTGTTCTGGGGCGAGAACGTTGAGCTTTACACAAGGTGTATTGCCAATGGTTTCTAGGATCGAGTTGTAACGCATGGAGGCCTTACTCTTAATGCTGTGGGCGCCTGAAACGATAGTGTTGCCTTGCGATGTTAGCGTGATAACTCACAGGGCAATGGGGCCTTAAAAGGTCGAGCTTTGGAGTGATGGTATACGACAGCAAGTGAGTCTTGTGAGTCGTTCCCAGCATTCCATTTCATATCCGTTGAGTGCATTGATGCTTGCGTGGTGGGTGAGCGTTTGAGCTGAAAGCGAATAATAAGTGCAATCAAAAAAAGAGCCGCAAGGGTTTAACCGGCAAGCATCGGTAGGTTAAAGGGGCGTAAGTGTGGAGGCAAGGTTTACCGAAGGAATAATCCAAACGCCCGTTAGACTTTCTCGGTGAGACCGTTGTCGACGGGCAACGAAAACAGCGTTCAACCTCAATGTCGTCAAGTCAATAAGAAGGATTAAGACTACTGCATCAAACGGTAGGGCCGTGAGTAGTATTCAGGAAGTAAGGGCGGCGCCGTTTGCGGCAAGATGGTGGATTTTTCACGTAAAGGCGTGAGCGTATAAGAGTCACACCACCCTGTATTGAGTGGTAGGCTCGTGGGTAGAGGCAGGTCGGCCAATGCCTCACTGTAGTCTTGGTGGGGTAGCAGCGACTCAATGACGAACTGTGCTCTGGGCAGTACTGCCAAATCACCAATGCGACTTCGTAAACCCCAATCCACGATAAAGTCGTTACACAAAGGGTTTTGGCCCTCTGGTGTTGTAGGCGTCACAAAGGCGACATCTCGGCTTACATCAAAGTGCAGCTTCATCATGGCCTCTTCAAACAGCATGGCCAAATCTTCGTATTGTGAGGTGTAGGCATAATCGTCGCTGGCCAGGTCTGGCTCAAAAAAACTGCCCACTTGCTCGGCAGTGATGGCTTTATCTTCATCGGAAGGCACAAACCCACGGTATAGGATGCTGGCCATATGAAACATCTGCTGAGATTGCAGTGGCTGCTGATCTTTAAGGATGGAAGAGGGGTATTGGCTGGACAATTGGTTGGACGCACTGTAAACGGTGGTGCTGGTATCCACTTGGTCGTAGAGACTGGGTGGGAGCAGGTCATTGGCGTGGGCCAGCTCATGAAATAACAGCGACGACATACCATAGACAATATCGGTCACTGGCCGTCGGCCTGTACTGTCCACCCCTTCAGAAGGCCAGCCATTATCGCCCGCCACCCAGCGCCAGAAAGAGCGAAAGGCCATGGGGTCGGCATACGCATCTCGGTAGTCCGGTTCGGTGCTGATGACCTCGAGCTGCTCATGGGTTAGCCAAAGGCCCATGGGGTCCAAGTAAATGGCACCGGTTAAGTTCCAGTAATACGAGGGTCGAATGTCGCGGCCGATGACAACGGCGGTAACCCCTTTCATCAGGTAGATAATGTCTGAGGGCAACTCGTTTAATAATGCCTCGAAGTTCTCTCCCATCCAGTCGTCAGATACCACCACTCGGTTCATAATGTCATCAATGGAAGGGGACTCGTGCTCCATACCAATCGTGGGGAGGGTGTCCAGTATGCAAGATTGGTTACTTTGGGTGGCTTGAATGCAATCCACCAATACGTTGGCGTAGGGGGCATTATTGCGGTAGGGGCGCAATCCTTCCAAGGTGGCGTCGCCATCATCGAAAAAACAGGCACCAAGCGACAGAGGCAAGGTGATCAATGTGAGCCATTTCAAAGTGGAGTGGAGCATGCCGTGCGCCTCTATATTGGGTTGTGATCTTGGAGCTAATAATACATTTTACTCAAAAAACGGTCGGTTGGAGCGTGTTTTTGCCAAAACCTTGAGTCTTGGAGTTGCCTTAGCGCACCCATGGGCGATAACTCTGGTGGGTGCACGTAAGTATTCACGAGTTGCCCTTTGCAAGGCAAGTATTAAGAATGGCAGAAGTTTTTCCATTGTGACAAGTTGAATGGGGCGTTAACGTGAGTCGTCGGGGTGGGAGTGTGCGGTCAGTCAAATAAGTTTCTAAGGTTGGAGAGGGTTTCTTTACCTTTTTGCTCAATTTGCGCCTTGCTGGCGGTGCCAAAACCTTCAAATTCTAGGTCGTCTATTGGCATTTCTTCAATAAAACGGCTGGGAGAGGTTTCGATTTTTTCACCAAATTGCTTGCGTGAGCCTGCGAGGCTCATGGTCAGCGCGCGTTTGGCGCGGGTAATGCCCACGTACATCAAGCGACGCTCCTCCTCAATGTTACCTTCTTCGATGCTATTTCGGTGCGGGAGCAGCTCCTCTTCGAGGCCCACCAAGAATACGTAGGGAAACTCCAGTCCCTTAGATGCGTGGAGGGTCATCATTTGTACGCGGTCGGTCTCGTCGGCTTCCTCTTGGCGGTCCAGTAAGTCCATTAACACTAATTTGGCGATGGCGGCATTGAGTTGCGCCTCGTTATCTTGAGCTTCATCTTCATTCTTCTGTAGTAATTTCTGGATGGCGTCAACCAGGTAGAACACATTGCCCATCCGTTTTTCGGCTACTGTGGGGCTGCTGGCATTTTGGTGCAACCAACCTTCGTAGTCGATGTCGTTTAGCATTTCTCGAATGGCGACAATAGGGTCCTGCTGGTGACAATTTCGCCTCACATGGCTTAGCCATTGGCTGAACTGTTGCAGTCTTTCAAGGCCTTTGGCCGGTACCACGGTTTGTAATCCAATTTCGTTACAGGCGCTCAGCATGCTGACGCCACGATCGCTGGCGTAGAGCCCGAGGGCCTCCAGTGTGCTGGTGCCAATGGCGCGGCGCGGCGTGTTAACGATGCGCAAAAAAGCATTGTCGTCATCTGGGTTTACCAGTAGGCGCAAATAGGCCATGGTGTCTTTGATTTCGGCGCGCGCAAAAAAGCTGGTGCCACCACTTAAGTTGTAGGGTATTTGGTAGAGCTGAAATTTAAGTTCCAGCAAGCGTGCTTGGTGGTTGCCGCGATACAAGACGGCAAAATCTTTGAATTGTGCTTGACGGCGCATGCGTTGGTTTAGTATTTCGTTGGCCACGCGTTCGGCTTCAGCATCTTCGTTGGGGAGCCTCACAATTTTTAACGGTTCACCTAAGCCAAAGTCACTCCAAAGCTCTTTGGTGAAAACGTGCGGGTTATTGCGAATCACCTCATTGGCCACACGCAATATCCGTGCGGTGGAACGGTAATTCTGTTCCAGTTTTACGATATGCAAATTGGGGAAGTCCACCTGCAGTTGCGCAAGGTTCTCTGGGCGCGCACCGCGCCAGGCGTAAATACTTTGGTCGTCGTCGCCCACCACGGTTAATCCACCTCGGTCGCCCACCAGTAGCCTCACCAGCGCATATTGGCTGGTATTGGTGTCTTGATATTCATCCACCAATAAGTAACGGATACGACTTTGCCAGCGCGCCAATACTTCCGGGTTTTGATGAAACAGCTCGGCGGGAATACGAATTAAATCGTCAAAGTCCACCGCGTTGTAAGCCTTTAACGCTTGGCTATAGCGCTGGTAGAGCAGTGCCCAGGCCTCTTCCCCTGCGCTTTGCGCCTGGCTTAAAGCGTGCTCGGGTGAGGTTAGGGCGCTTTTCCAGTGAGAAATTTGATGCGTGAGTTTGTCGAGGAAGTCGGTATTGCCGTCGCCGTCGCGAATCAGTATGTCTTTAATGAGGCTTTTGGCGTCTTCGGCATCAAATAGGGTGAAGTTACTTTTGATGCCCAGCGCTTTGTGCTCGCGCCGAATGATATTGAGGCCAAGGTTGTGAAAGGTGCTCACAATGAGCCCGTGGGAGGCCTTGCCCTTTAACAACTTGCCTACGCGCGCTTTCATTTCGCGTGCGGCTTTATTGGTAAAGGTTACGGCTGCCACATTACGTGCGGTGTAACCACACTCATCGACTAGGTACGCGATCTTGCGGGTGATGACGCTGGTTTTACCACTGCCGGCACCCGCAAGCACTAAGCAGGGGCCGTCAATGTAACGCGCGGCTTCTCTCTGACGGGGGTTTAAATCGTTCACAACTACCTCTGAAGGAGTCGCGATTGTAGTGGCTTGGCCCGTCGAACACCAGCAGATGTCGGCCAGAATGATTTGGTTTGATTGTTGGGGCGCCCAGTCGCCGCGAGGCCCTGCTGCTATTGCGTTTTATACGCCAGGTGTTAGCGATTGGGCGCCTTAACGGTGACACAAAGTGAATGGGGAAACCCCACCATGGTGGCCGTTAATTGGTCTTGCGCCTGAACGGCTGCGACGCCTGCCGGGGTGCCGGTATAGATGAGGTCACCTGGGCCGAGTGAAAGGTCTCGACCAATGTGCTGAAGCAATGACGGAATGTTGTGAGTCATATCCCGCCAGTGGCCTTGCTGGCGCAAGGTGCCGTTACAGGTTAGCGTCATGGCGCCGCACTGTGAAATTTCGTTTAAGCCGCCTGCCACCAGCGTACTAACCTTGGCCGCTCCGTCAAAGCCTTTGGCTAGGTCCCAGGGGCGTCCCGCAGCTTTGGCTTGCTGTTGGATATCGCGTGCCGTCATATCTAACCCGAGGCCAAAAGCCCCTATGGCGGTGTGTAGGTTTTCGGGGGTTGGAGACGTTGGGGGCTGTTGTAATGCAATGACCAACTCCAATTCAGGGTGCACATTTTGCGAAAAGCTTGGCAGCCAAAAATCTGATGTTAAATTTAAGGCGGTGAGCGGTTTAAAAAAATAAAATGGAGGATCTGTATTGGGGGTGTGGCCCATTTCAATGGCGTGTTCGCTAAAATTACGTGCCACACAGATTATTCGCCTCAATGCAAATGGTATTTGCTGGCGCTGACCGGTTACGTCGGTGATTGGTATTTCAGGAAGGTTTGTCAATTAAAAGTCCTATAGAGCAGTCGGTTGACTGCCCACCATTGTACTGGGGTGCATTGAGGGTTGAAAGTGCTAAAAAATATGCCGATGGGGTGATGTGAGGCCGAACGTGAAATATCAGCGAGCACCGATTAGTCTGGCAATAAAATAGATTTCCTATCTGTTTTATTTTGCGACCTAAAAATACTGGCGTTGGCGTGTGAGTCATCCTGTATTTTAAGGCCATTTATTGGTTTTTCAGCCAATGAAGGGGCGCGGATGCTCCATCTGTTCAGGCGACAACTCTTTCTGTTGGGTTAATAGG
Source organism: Cellvibrionaceae bacterium (assembly GCA_050300015.1). Classification (GTDB taxonomy): domain Bacteria; phylum Pseudomonadota; class Gammaproteobacteria; order Pseudomonadales; family Cellvibrionaceae; genus CAYZQH01. Next base: position 50,002 of record JBNKWZ010000016.1, read on the forward strand.
TTGAAGGGCATTATAGAAGCGCTTAAGGTGCGACTGAAATATTTGATCTAAAGCAAAAAATAAAGCTTGAAAAAAGCCATGTCGGCCTTACATAAGTACTAAGCCGGCCAACAATATTCAGCCAACCCAAGGAGGTCTATTATGAGCCTTATACCCAGAAGCAGTTTGTTTGATTTGGATCGTTTTTTTGATGATTCTTGGTCGTCGTTTCAAGCGCCTGTGGCGCGCAATCAAGCGGCCAGTGCCTTGGCGCCAAGAGTAGACGTGCGCGATACCGAAGGTGCTTATGAGATCAGTGCCGAATTGCCAGGTGTTAAAAAAGAAGATGTTCATGTTCACCTGAATGACGGTGTGCTGACCATTGAGGCGGAATCCCGCCAGGAAGACACCGAAGAGAAAAATGGACGCATCATTCGCCAAGAACGACGTTACGGTAAATTTGTACGCAGTTTTGATTTAGGCAAGCAAGTGCACGAAGGTGATATTACGGCATCGTTCGATAATGGCGTGCTTAAACTCACGGCACCCAAAGTTACACATGAAACGCCAACACCTCGACGGATAGAAATTGCTTAATTTGTAATGAGGTGGGGTGGTTAGCCAAAGTGTTGCCGGTGTTGAGCTGGCAGCGCTTTGGCTTAAATGAATTTCGATTTTGTTTTTATTCAACAGTCGCTTTTGGGTGTAACAGGTTTGACAACTGTCGATGCTTAAATGGCGACATCGCCTTCGCTACAATTTTATCTCGTGAGCCGATATAGGCCACTTGACCGTAAGGTTGAAAGTGCTGCGTCATCACATTGAGCATTCCCAGAGATCACAAAAATACTGACCTATCAACGGGCTCTATTTGCGAAAGGTCAGGTATCCCATGCTGAGAGCAACAGGTGTGGTTTGTAGTCTGGCATTACTCCCAGTTGCACCCCTTTTCCCTGTCCTTAATCTAACCATTGAATGTTTGTGGCGCGCATCACGTTTTTGGGGCTTGTGAATGGTCTAAGCCTCAAGTTGATGCCTGTATATTGAGCGTATTTTGGTGGTGACCTTGATGCTCTATTAAAGTATTTTATGTTATTGTCGTCGTCCGCGAGTTACGGGAGGGCTTTTGTTCTTCTTAGAATGGCCGCAGATGTCAGTTTTAAACCTCAATTATAAGAACCCCTCATCCATAAGGAGATGTTTATGTTAGGACGCTTTATCTTTTCAGTGACCTTGCTTGTTTTAAGTGCTTTGTCCCCATTGGCTTCTGCTGAGGAGGCAAGCGACGCCCATGCTTCTGAAACCGAAACACTGAAAGCGTCTATGGATCGCATTGAAGGTAAAATCGATGTGATCGAAGAGAACACTCGGCTCGCGCGCGAAACGCTCCGAGATGAGCCATTGGGGGAGCGTCGGTACGGTGTTGAGTTTAATTTGATAAGGCCGTTAATGTGGGGTGGCGATGAAAGAACCCTATCAGGTGGGTTCTCATACTTTGATGCGGAGCGCAAGGTCGAATATGCCTTTCCGGTGATGTGGTCCTCCGCTGAGCATGACAATTACTGGGGGGTTGGCGACGCAGCTGACGGTAAACGACTGAATACCCTTACGATTGATGCGCACTATCGAAAGTATTTGGGCGATACCCTAAATGGATTTTATATCAGTGGGTTTGCGCGGGCAACGCATTTGGATGGTGTGCTTCAGAATGATGACTACTCGGTCATCAAAAATGGTAGTGAGTTTAAATTGGGTGTTGGATTTGGTATTGGTTATCGGATCATTTCTCGTTCTGGTATTTACTGGGGTGCCAGTTTGAGTTTGGGGCGTTACCTGGTAGGAGAGTCGGATCAATTTCGAGAAACCAACGGCATTTCAGCTGAGCACGATGATGCCGAAACGATTGTTGATGTTGAGCTCCTAAAATTTGGGATGGCCTTCTAAATGCCCCTCGACTAGAGGGCCTTCTAGCTTATTAAACTTTTTGCCAAACCATCAGAAAATTATTGGCAGGCATTGGGTTAACCTCACGCAAGGTAAGGTTAGCCTTCGCGCCCACGGCGATCACTTTTTCCATGTCCCGAATGCCTTGGTGTGGTGCGTTGTGTTTCAAGTGTTGATCAAAGGCGGCGTTACTCTCGCTGGTGTATTGCCCCTCGCGGTTGAATGGCCCATACAGTGCAAATACCCCCTCTAATGGCAGCAGGTTGCCAGCTTGTCGAATAAAAGTTTGAGCGGTTTCCCATGCCATGATGTGTGCCGTATTGGCACTGTAAATGGCGTCAATATTTAACAGCCGGATCGCCTCGGGAACAGGATCTCGTACATCCCAGGCCACAGGCGGCCTTAAATTCTTAAGTCCTGTTTCGTAGTACCATGCCTTACGGTTGAGCTCAACATCACTTGGTTGCCACTGTAGATACGGCAGGTGTTCAGCAAAGTGGATAGCATGCTGGCCAGTGCCGCTGCCCACCTCCAGCACGCAGCGACGATCGGCGAATGCCCTTTGCAAAACAGCTAAAATAGGGTGTTTGTTATTGTCTGCCGCTTGTGAGAAAGGGCGGTTGGGTTGCATGGTGGGGCCCCTATCAATAAGAGTAGATCTTTATCCAAGATGGCGTCGCTACTTCGACACCCTGTGGCCTAGCACTCGGAGATTGAACCCTAAAGTATCTTTTGATGCAAGGGAACTTCTGATCCAGTCACAGTGGCTTATGCGTGGGTCTCAAAGCTCAACAGGCTAGGCGCTCTGCGAGGTTAATGGCCGAAGCTCCTGCAAGCAAACCCCTTAGGTTGCTATTCACCGATAGACAGCCACAATTGACCGATTTGCGCATCGATGGCTTAAGCGGATTGCTAGGATAAGGCTATCCGAACTCAATAGAAGGAGATTATTATGAGCGTAAAGGCTTGTAGTCACGGTGGTTCAAAGCCACATTCGAACAAAAACAAACATTGGTCGCGCTTGGTTTACATGCTGATATTTGGTCTTTTGCTCAATCTTGCTGGCGCGGTGATGTGGGCGCTCGCCGCACTCCAGTTTTTATTTGTGATCACATCGGGCAAAGATAATGTTCAACTGCGTCGCTTTGGCCGTTCACTGGCACAGTTTGTCGAGCAGGCGCTGATGTATGTGTCTTACAACACAGAAACCAGACCTTTTCCGTTTGCGGACTGGCCTGATGAGGGGGGATTGATGCCTGATGGAGCAAACAATCCCGACGACGGTGATGTAAAGCCAGCATCGTCATCCGCAACCGATGCCAAAACTGCAAAAGCCGAATCGTCAACACCGCATGAGGCTGTAAGCGCACAAGCGATGGACGAAGAAGCCGCGAGTGATGACGCGGCAAGTGATGCATCAGATGGTCATCAAAAACCGACATCTAACGGATAATGAAGCAGCCCGACTGAAACTACAGCGAGATTAAGTATGAAAGATCAAAACGGGAATATGAAGCCTACCTCATTATTGGGTATGGGATTGATTATTTTGGCGGTACTGTTGTTTTTAAACAACGTGGGGTTTCGTTTGGTGGGTGCGCTTTTCAGCCATTGGCCATTAATTATGATTGCCGCGGGTGGATACTTGTTGGTGGCACGCTCGGAAGGCAAATTCCACCAGTATCGAAAGGCGGGCATGTTGCCGGTGATGTTGCTCGTCGTTGGGTTGCTTGCTGCCTCGGGTCGATACGGACTATTTCATTTCCATCTGGGGGCAGTGATCGGGCCTGCTATTTTGCTGCTCGTGGGTTTGTATCTGTTTAACAAAAGTCACGGTTTGGATGCAAAGTCTAAAGACAATGTTCAACTAGAGTATGAGCCTGTGGACGACGAATTAAAAGACAGTGCTGACCTTGCTGAAGATGCCGCCGAGACAGAGTTTGACGAGTGTTCTTCGCATTGTAAAAGGCGTGAAAAAACCACTATCGAGGACGATAAAATTGACGTATTTGCCATATTGGGTGGTGGTAATTATGTTACGCGCTCCAATACACTGCTAGAAGGCAATGTTATCTGTGTGATGGGGGGCGCTGAGATCGATTTACGTGACGCCGATATGAAGAACGCTTCGATGGAGATCGACCTGATTGCATTTATGGGCGGAGCGGAATTGCGCGTGCCACCACATTGGCAAGTGTCGGTGAAGGCGATTCCCTTTTTAGGAGGGGTGTCCAACAAATCTGTTTGTCTGGCCGATAAAATGGGTGTTCCCAAAAAGCATTTGGTGATTACTGGGATTGCCTGTATGGGTGGCTTGGAAGTGAAGAACTAGCGCCTTATGCATCCCGTTTTTTCCAGCACCAAAGGACTGGTGGGTGTGATTGTGATTTGGGCATTGATTGCCGCATTGTGCTCGGTATTGCTCGTTGTCACTTTACCCGGCTACGCCTTGATGTCATGGTTTTTTACGATGGCAATGCTTTGGCCTTGGTTTATGTTTTTGTTGCCGGTTGGGCTGTCCAGTTTTTTTGTGTTTCAGCGAATGCCCTTAGGTGGTGGTCTTTGGAGTCAGACCATGCTGTGGCATTTAGCCTCGGGTTTAGCAGCACTGGCGTTGTGGTTTTTGATGGGGCAATTTTGGGCTTGGGGCCTAGACGGTTTTGAGTCAGGGGATTTCTCTGCGCTGGTCACATCGGTGCAGTCGCCGGCATTGATATTGGGCGTGGTGCTTTACGGATTTTGGCAACTGCTGCACATGACAGTATCTATCTTGGTGTCGCCTCAACAGGCTCAAAGTGATGCGCTTACCCAGCGGTTATTAGTCAATGAAATAGAGTTGCAGGCCATTAAGGCCACCGTGCACCCACATTTTTTATTCAACAGTTTGAATATGTTGGCCAATCTTTCGGTCACATCACCCGAATCCATTCGCAGTTTGTGTGTGGCGCTGTCTCAGTTTTTACGCTATAGCATCAGTTACGGCCAGCAAACACGGGTGACATTGGCGGACGAGTTAGAGCATGTGCATCATTATTTAAATATTGAAAAGGCGCGTTTTGGTCAGCATTTGATTGTGAGAGAAAGCATCGACGAAAAGGCCTTGTTGACTGAGGTATTTCCATTATTGTTGTTTCCGCTCTATGAAAACAGCATCAAACATGGCGTTAACAGTAGTACCGAGCCTGGTTATATTGACACGCGAATCACGAGCAATGGTTATTTTGTGAGGATTGAGGTGGAAAATTCGATGGATGAATTGGGTAAAAAACCCGAAGGTACCCAGCAGGGGCTGTTGCATGTGCAAAAACGATTGCAGGCGCGCTTTGGTCAAACCGCGACTTTGCGAACGCATCATACTCAAGGGTTGTTTCGCGTGACACTTTTGGTGCCCATGGAAAGTGATCCAAGTAGAGGTGACGCGTGACCATAAGGGCGCTGCTGGTGGACGACGAAAGCCACGCATTAACCGCATTACAACAATGCCTAAAAGTTTATGATGAGATCGATATACTGGGTTGTGCGGAAAATGGCATAGAGGCGGTAAAACTCATTCACGAGCAGCAACCCGATGTGGTGTTTTTAGATGTGCAGATGCCAAAATTAGATGGCTTTGACGTGTTGGAGCTATTGGGGAATGAAGCCCCCTGGGTGGTATTTGTCACCGCTTATGATGAATTTGCCGTAAAAGCTTTTGAAAACAATGCGGTGGACTATTTGCTCAAGCCCGTATGTGAAGCGCGCTTGGCAAAAACCGTGCAGCGTTTGATCGAGCGGTTTGAGCAAAGAACATCACCTGCGCGGGGTTTGCAAACGGCCTCTCATTTAAAAGTGGAGGCGGTGGGCCCGATGACACGTATTTTGATTCGTGAAAAAGGTGACGTCACGGTGATTCCGGTGGACGATGTGATCGCGATTGAAGCTGCCGACGACTATGTGGTCATCCATACGTTAACACAACAGTTTATTAAGCAAGATCGCTTGGCGCGCTTTGAGGCGGAGTTGAACCCACAACAGTTTTGCCGTATTCATCGCTCCAGTATTATCAATTTAGACTGTCTTGAAAGCATTGAAACCGAAGGCAAGGATACGCGGTTTGCCAACATCAAAGGCGGCAAACAGCTCGCCGTCAGTCGCAGTGGTTACGCGCGCTTGGTTGAGCGTCTGTAGCGCGCTAAGTCCGCGTGACCGCCAATTGTGCCACCAGTTGTTCAATAATTTGAATGGCTGGCTGAATATGTGCCGTGTCAATAAATTCGTTGGGTTGATGGGCTTGATCAATCGAGCCGGGTCCCATAACGATGGTTTCCATTCCCATGCTTTTTAAAAAAGGTGCCTCGGTGGCAAAGGCCACCGCCTCAGCGCTGTGTCCTGTGAGCGCTTCACTCAATTGCACAATTTTAGAATCCGCACCTTGCTCGTAGGGGTCGATGCCGCAAAATAACGAGTGCATATCCAATTGCACCGCTGCGGCCTCGGCAATGGGCGTTAACCGTTTCAGTATGGTGTGGCGTAAGTCGTCGTTGCTCATGCCCGGCAGTGGGCGCAAATCAAAATGCAATTCGCAGCGCTGACAAATGCGGTTGGGGTTGTCGCCACCGTGAATGCACCCAAGATTCAAGGTTGGTACTTGCACATTGAACAAGGGATTTTGATGTTGGGCTTGCAGTTCGGCTCGAAAGCAAAGCAATTCGTTGATCAGAGCGTTCATCACTTCTAGCGCATTCTTACCCAATGCGGGGTTAGAGGAGTGGCCGGCGAGCCCCTCCACTTTTAACGCCTCCATCATAATGCCCTTGTGCATGCGGATGGGGCGCATACCGGTGGGCTCCCCGATTACTGCATAGCGCCCCAGTGGCGCGCCTGCGCGTGCGATGGCGCGTGCACCACACATGGAGGATTCCTCATCGGCGGTGGCCAGTATCACCACGGGCTGTGCAAAAGGTACGTCGCGAAAGCGTTCAAGCGCGGCGAGCACCACCGGGAAAAACCCCTTCATATCAGTGGCGCCCAGGCCAAAGAGTTTGCCATCGTGTTGGCGCAGTTTAAATGGGTCCTGCTGCCAGCTGTCGGGGTTGCAGGGTACCGTGTCAGTGTGGCCCGCGAGTACTAATCCACCCGGCCCCTGGCCTTTGCTGGCAACAAGGTTATATTTCCCCGGCCAGTGGTCCACGGCTTGAATATCGCATTGAAAGCCTAAGGGCTCCAGCCAATTGGCCAGGAGGTGAATAACCCCCTCATTGCTCATATCCCATTGGGGGCTGGAGCAACTGACAGAAGGGCTTGCCACCAGTTGGGCCAGTTGGTTTATAAGACGTTTGTGTGTCATAAAGGATGCTTCACAAGGGGATATTCATTGAATTAAGGCAACCGCAGGGTGCCACTGAGCACGCTCACCGCGTGCCCGGCGATCATGACCCTGTCATTTTTCAGCTCTGTAAACACGTCGCCACCGCGTGCGGATACCTGGCGGGCCAGGAAGGGCTGAGTGCCAAGCTTTTGACTCCAGTAGGGCGTTAGGGCGGTGTAGGCCGAGCCAGTGACCGGGTCTTCATTGATGCCAATCGCCGGGGCGAACACGCGCGCGACAAAATCATAGTCCTCGCCTCTCGACGTGGCATACACTATTGAGTAGGGCAAAGCGCCCAGTGCTGAAAATTGAGGGGCGAGTGCAACAACAGTGCTTTCGTTGGCATATTCAATTAGCACGCGGTCACCGCTGATGCCGGCCCATAGAGGGGTGGCCTCACCCAAAGCCGCAAAAAGCTCTGGTGCTTTAAGCGGTTCGGTAATGGGGCGCGAAGGAAAATTTAAAGCGATCAAACCTTTTTCGCGCGTTACTGTGAGTGTGCCACTTAACGATTCGAAAAGCAGGGTGTCCGCGTCGAGACTATGCTCAAACCACAGTACGTGGGCGGCAGCGATGGTCGCGTGACCGCACAGCGGTACCTCGTACTTGGGGGTAAACCACCGAATGCGGTACCCTTCACCCTCGCGCACAAAGAAGGCCGTCTCGGACACATTATTTTCCTCGGCAATTTTTTGCATTAGTGCGTCATCAAGCCAATAATTTAAAGGACACACGACGGCAGGGTTGCCGCAAAACGCGATGTCCGTAAACGCATCCACTTGATAGAAGGGCAGTTCCATTGTCTTTCCTCGTTTGCAAAATCGCAGTATTACAGCACGCTTTCTCGTAAGGGTTAAATGGTTTTCAGTGGAGTAACACACAATTATGGTTGAGCGCACCTTGGATTTACGTAACGCATTGACTGAGCTACAACGCTCGGGTCGTATTACGCAAGATGACGTAAACCGCGTATTGGGTACCTCGCGAAACCGCGAAGAAACCAGTATGCACCCACTGACGTACTTGGCAACTCAGCAGCTTCACGACAAAACCCGTGGCGACAAGGTGCTAGATGAGTTGGCCTTGACGGCCTGGCTCAGTGATACTTGCGAGTTACCTCTGTTTCATATTGACCCCATGAAGATGCAAGTGGCCGACTTGGCGGATGTCATGTCTTATGCTTTTGCCAAGCGTCACGATCTTTTGTGCGTCAAAATTACGGGAGAGGAGCTAACAGTAGCGGTGGGCCAGCCGTATATGAGGGGCTGGGAGGAGCAGCTGCAACAAATCACGCGGCGGCGGGTGGTTCGGGTGGTGGCTCCGCCCTCAGACATCGAGCGCTACCGAGTGGAGTTTTATTCTCTGGCAAAATCCATCTCAGGTGCTGCCGGAGGTCAAGCGCGCTCCACCGGGGTGGCCAATTTCGAGCAACTGCTGGAGCTTGGTAGCGCCAAGGACCCAGAGGCCAACGATGCGCACATCGTCAATATTGTAGATTGGTTATTACAATACGCCTTTGATCAGCGCGCCAGTGATATTCACATAGAGCCGAGACGTGAAATTGCCCGCATGCGATTTCGCATTGATGGCGTGCTGCACGCCATTTACGAATTTCCCGCTAATATTGCCACCGCAATCATCAGCCGTATCAAGATTTTGGGCCGCATGAACGTGGCGGAAAAGCGTAAGCCCCAGGATGGCCGTTTAAAAACCAAAAACCCAGACGGTATGGAAGCCGAACTGCGTCTGTCCACCATGCCCACTGCCTTTGGCGAAAAACTGGTGATGCGGGTATTTGACCCGGAAGTCTTATTGCGGAGTTTTGATGATTTAGGCTTGGTGGGTGAGGATTACAAGCGCTGGCAAACCATGCTGCACGCACCGCATGGCATCTTATTGGTTACGGGGCCTACGGGCTCTGGTAAAACCACCACCCTCTACTCAAGTTTAAAGTCCCTCGCCACCGACGAGGTGAATGTGAGCACCGTGGAGGACCCCATCGAGATGGTGGAAGAGGCCTTCAACCAAACCCAGGTCCAACACAATATCGGGTTGGATTTTGCTGCGGGTATTCGTACCCTAATGCGGCAAGACCCGGACATTATCATGGTGGGAGAGGTTCGCGACCTTGAAACCGCACAGATGGCCGTACAGGCAGCACTTACAGGCCATTTGGTGATTTCCACATTGCACACCAATGATGCCCCGACGTCTGTGTCTCGCTTAGTGGACTTAGGCGTGCCGGCCTATTTAATTAAGGCTACGGTGGTGGGCATCATGGCGCAACGATTGGTGAGAACGCTCTGTAAAAGTTGTCGCGTGGAGACCGAAATCGATGATCAAGATTGGGAAAGCTTGGTGCGCCCCTGGAAGGCATCCAAACCTTCTAAAATCTACGCCGCCGGTGGTTGTTTAGAGTGCCGCAATACCGGCTATATGGGCCGCCAAGGCATTTACGAAATTATGCCCATGACCGAGAGTTTGCAAAACCATATTCACGAGGACAGTGACCTCAACGAGGTACGGCGCCATGCCATGCGCGAGGGCATGAGAACTTTGCGTTTATCCGGTGCGCAGAAAGTGGCGTCGGGGTTGACTACGGTGGAAGAGGTCTTGCGCGTGGCGCCTCCGGTTGAAAAATACCAAACATGACGCAAAAGCGAATGTTTTGGGGTCGAGCCATTCTCTGCTTGAGTATTCTCTCCATCGCCTCTGAGTCTTGGGCCGGGGATGAGCGCAGTGTGACGGTTGGCGAAGAAATTCACCGGAAAGCGCTAAATGAGCTCAATACCAAGGACGTAGTGGCGTCCTCCGCGCCAGAAATCACAGACGCAACTTTACCCACTGCGGAGAGCATCGATTTAAGCGACGTTATTCCCCCGCCGGAGCCTGAAACCCTATCGGTCAGCACTGTCACAGAAGGCGATGCGTCTTCCGGCGGTGCGCCTGAAGTCGAGCCTGATGCCAACGAACCGTTGGTTTTACTGGGGGCCAAGGTGCCTGCCGCCACGTCAACGCGGCTGGCCTGGTCACCTGCGGAATCTTTTGCGGGAATAGCCGCCCCCACGCCTGTGCTGGTGGTGCACGGTGTGCGACCAGGGCCCAAATTGTGCCTGACCGGCGCCGTGCACGGAGACGAATTAAACGGTATAGAAATTGTACGCCGGGTCATGTACGAGCTGGACCCCAATAAGCTTTCAGGTACGGTGATTGGCGTGCCCATTGTTAATTTACAGGGGTTTCGGCGAGCTTCTCGATACCTTCCAGATAGACGGGATCTCAATCGCTACTTCCCCGGCATAGAAGATGGCAGTGCGGCATCGCGCATTGCCTATTCCTTTTTTCACGAGGTGATACTGCGATGCGATTTGCTGGTGGATTTACACACAGGTTCCTTTAGGCGCACCAACCTGCCGCAATTGCGGGCCGACTTGCGTCACCCAGAAGTGGCTAAGTTGGTGGAGCACATGGGTGCGATTGTGGTGTTGCAGAGTCATGGTGCGGCAGGGTCCTTGCGGCGAGCTGCGGTGGAGCACGGAGTGCCGGCGGTGACCATTGAGGCGGGTGAGCCACACAGTGTGCAAAAAGAGGCTGTCAACGAAGGTGTTAAAAGCATTGACACGCTGATGCAAAAACGTGGCATGTATCCACAGCGCGGTTTGTGGGCGCGTAAAACAGAGCCGGTTTTCTATAAATCCTTGTGGGTGCGCTCCCCCAAAGGTGGCATTCTGATGAGCGAAATTTTATTGGGCGAGCGCGTACAAGAGGGCGAGGTCTTAGGCGTGTTAACCGACCCCATTACCAACCAAATGACGGATGTGCTCTCCCCGATTCAGGGACGTGTTATCGGCATGGCCATCAACCAAGTGATGTTGCCGGGCTATGCGGCCTATCACATAGGCTATCAATCCACCCTGGAGGAGGCTGCCACGGAAGACGTGGGGCCTGATGATGCCGCCGGTGACGAAGGCATGGATGAATCCCCCGAAGAGACACTGGATGATGCTATGGAAGATATCCCCTTGAGTGCGGAGTCTACTGAGCAGGAGGGTCAGAACGGAGAATGATCCGGTCTTTCCGTCAAAGGCAAGGTCGCTAGGCCTGCACGCCTGGCGCGTCTCGCACCACAGCCAGTGGTGGTTCTTTGTTATGATACTTGTCCAAACCGTCTGCAGATCTTTGGGAGAGTCATGTCCACATATAAAACCCTTCGTATTGCCACACGTAAGAGCCCTTTGGCGCTCTGGCAAGCTGAATATGTCAAAGCGGAATTAGAGCGTTACCACGAGGGTCTTACCGTAGAATTGGTGCCGCTCACCAGTCGAGGGGATGTTATTTTGGATGTTCCACTGGCCAAAGTGGGAGGCAAAGGATTGTTTGTGAAAGAACTGGAGCACGCGCTTTTAAATAATGAAGCCGATATTGCTGTGCACTCCATGAAGGATGTGCCGATGGAATTTCCGGAAGGATTGGGGTTGGCCGTTATTTGTGAGCGCGAAGATCCTAGGGATGCTTGGGTGTCTAATCGATACGCGACGCTTGCGGATTTACCCGAAGGGGCCATTGTGGGCACTTCAAGTCTACGCCGGCAAAGCCAGGTGTTGGCTTGGCGCGGCGACTTGCAGGTCAAATTTTTGCGTGGCAACGTACAAACACGCTTGGCAAAATTGGACGCCGGTGAATACGATGGGATTATCCTGGCGTCTGCAGGCTTGGTACGCTTAGAGATGGAGAGCCGCATTCGGGAGCGTATTGCCCCCGAGTTTTGTTTGCCCGCGGGTGGGCAAGGTGCAGTGGGCATTGAATGTCGCTTGGCAGACGATGGCGTACTGGCATTGCTGAGACCGCTGCATCATGAAGCGACGGCCGCGGTGGTGACCGCGGAACGCGCCATGAACCACCGCTTGGAAGGGGGGTGTCAGGTTCCCATCGGCGCCTACGCCTTACTCGAAGATCAGCAGCTCTGGTTGCGCGGTTTGGTGGCGTCACCCGATGGCAGTACCGTGCTTAAGCAAGAGGTTCGGGGGGGCATAGGCGAGGCTGAAACTCTGGGTAATCAACTGGCGGAATCGCTTTTGGCTGCTGGTGCAGACGCTATTTTAAAGCAGGTGTATGACAACGCCTAAGCCCACGGTGTGGGCCACCAGACCCGCGGCCCAAAATGGTCCTTGGGTAGGATTGCTTCGGCGCGCCAATTACGGCGTGATAGAGGCTCCGTTGATGCGCATTGCGCCTGTAGCGGAGGCTGCTCAGCAGGCGCGAATCAAGGCGCAGATACTAGAGCTCGACCGTTATGCGATACTGATTTTTATAAGCCAGAATGCAGTGGACGCGGCTTGCGATTGGATCGATACCTACTGGCCGCAGTGGCCGGTTGAACAAACGTGTATTGCCATCGGTCAAAAAACCGCAGCTCGATTGGCGCAATTTGCTCCAAATGTGGTGTCTCCCGAGGGGAAAATGGATTCCGCCGCGGTGCTGGCACTGCCTGAACTACAAAACCCCAAAAGTAAAAGTATTCTGATCTTTCGAGGCGTGGGGGGGTTGCCGACCCTAGGGCAGGCGCTTGAAGCACAAGGGGCCAGCGTTTATTACTGCGAACTGTATCAGCGTATTCGCACGGAGCTTCAGCCCTCGGAGGTGACCACCATTGGCGAGGCGGCAGACACGAACGCTTTGGTGGTCAGTGCCTTCAGTGGTGAAACCTTGGTGTCGGCGAAGGCAGTCTTGACGGAGGCTTCTATTGACCCAAAAGCCGTCACTGTATTGGTACCTGGGGAGCGTGTAGCCGAGCTTGCGCGCGAGGCAGGGTTCGGCGAAATTCTTTGTGCGCAAAATGCCACCGACTTGGCCATGCTCGACGCTTTAACATTGCGCTACGGCTAAGGGGATGCCCCCTTTTCTCATTCGGTGCACAAAACTCCATTGAACAATAAGGGCGAATCGCCTATGTCAGATCCATCAACGTTAGATCCATCAAAGTCAGACGCTTCGCAGCCCAATGTACTTGAGCAGACGTCAGATCAAGCGAGCGAGTCAACATCCGCACCGCAAACCGAGTCCGAAGATACCTCTGGTACGGAGGCTGTCAAGCCCACAGCTCATGAGCCAAGCGCAGTGCCCACATCCCAAGGTGGCGCCAAACGCTCGGTAGGGCTGGCGCTGACTGTGGCTTGGCTGGTGTTGTTGGGGGTTGTGGGATTCGCCGGTTACACCGGTTGGCAACAATTGGAGGCGGTCAAGGCCGCTGTTGCAGCTCAACAGGCGCAGATCAGCGCAAAAGCCGGCAAGATTCAGGCGCTGGAAGCATCATTGGATAGTGCCTTGCAATCCGAGCAAAAAATGGCATCTCAACTGCAAGCGGCGATGGCATCGCTTCAGCAAAAGACGGAAGATTTACTCAAGAAACACAATACCACCTTGGTGCAAATGGGCGCGCGGCTGGATGGCCAGCAAAAGCGCATTAACACTTTGTCTACCACCAGTCGGGAGGATTGGCTGTTGGCGGAGGCAGAATATCTGTTGCGTTTGGCTAACCAGCGCGTGTTGCTGGAGCACAACCCGCAAAATGCCATAGCACTGTTGGGTACCGCCGATCGCCTAATCAAAGACGTGGCTGATGGCTTGGGTGACAGTGAGTTGTTTGCTATTCGTCAATCCCTGGGGCGAGAAATGACCGCGTTAAAACTGGTGACCGATGTGGACACAGAGGGTACCTATTTACAATTGGGTGCCTTAGCCGAGGCAGTGGTGAAGCTGCCTCGGTTGCCCTCCCATGGGCTGCGTGATGCCGAGAGGGTTGACGTGATGCCGGTGCCCGACAGTGATACCGATGGTGAGAGCCTTTGGAAAATGCTCAAAGATTCACTTGGGTTTTTGGACCAATATGTGCGTATTACCGAATTTAATGGCGATATTACCCCAGTGTTGTCCGATGATGAAGCGGGGCTGATGGTGGCCAATGTGCAACTTTTGATACAGCAGGCTCAATTGGCTTTGCTAAAAGAAGAGCCAGAACTTTACGCGCTCAGTTTGAAAACCTTGGAGCAAACAGTCACTGAACGGTTTGTCCTAAGCCCTCTGCGTACGCAGTTTTTGGCAGAGGTGACGCGCTTTAACGCGGTATCTATCGCTCCTGAATTACCCGATATTTCTAACTCGTTGAAACTGCTCAATGCCTACATCAAAAAACTGCACAAGATGGATGGGTAATCAATTTTATGAAAAAAATATTGGTCTACAGCGCTTTGGCGCTATTGTGTGGTGCTGCCATTTTGCGTTTTTTACAATACGACAGCGGCTACGTTTTAATTGTGGCAGGCGAGCGGGCCATTGAAATGCGGCTAGGGTTCGCCGTCTTTATTTTTTTGTTGTTGGGCGTAGCCTGGGTATTTGGGTTAAAAGGGTTCAAGTTACTTTGGGGTAGTGTGCAGTCGATGGTGTCTCATCGAGTGAAACGCCGTCAAAACCGCTTAGACAGCGCCGCATTGGAGGGCTTGCATCTGTTGATTCAGCAAGACCATGCCAGCGCGCAAAAGCAGTTTTTACGAGCGGCCAAGTTGTCCAAAGGGGATTCCTGGCACCAACTTGCGGCGGCATACTGTGCTTTGGCTGATGGCTATTTGGATCAAACCCTTTTGCACATCGAAAAGCTAGAAAGTACTGGGGAAGCCGATGCTCTAACCTTGGTGCTGTTAAAAGCGGATGTGGCCATTGCGCAAAACCAATTTGAGGCAAGCCTGGTGTTTTTAAACAATGCCAAATCCTTGGCCCCTAAAAGTACTGCGGTGTTATTGCGCTTGATGCGAGTGTACCAATCAATGGGCGACTGGCATGCCTTGGAAACCCTTTTGCCCGAGCTGGAAAAATCTAAAGTGCTTTCCTCGACAGAGCTTGTCAGCCTAAAAGAGGATGTGGCCTATAAGCGACTGGGTGTATTTGGGGTGGAACTCGATAACACCGAACCTACCAAACGCAGTGATGTTCGCCCGGCTATTGATGCCTGTTGGCAGTCTCTGCCCAAGCCTGTGAAGCAATCCCCACACTTTGTGGAACGCTATTGCCACTTGTTGGTATTGCTTGGTGCAGAAACGGAAGTGGAGGCCTTGATTCGCACAGTACTCAAGGACGGGTGGCACTCCAAGCTGGTGGCGCTATACGGCGCACTACAGCACGTGGACGCTAAGCGTCAACTGAATCAACTTGAGCATTGGCGAGAAACGCATGCGGATGACAGTGAATTGGAGCGGGCTTTAGGGCGTGTGTGTTTGCGCTCGGAGCTTTGGGGTAAAGCCAAAGGGCATTTTTTACGCAGTTTGGAGCTTTCGCCGCTGGCAGAAACCTATGTGGAGCTGGCAAGATTGCTGGCGCAACTGGGTGAGAAGGATAAAAGTTTGGAGGCCTACAAGGAAGGGCTGTTGCATATAGCAGAGCGAGGAGAGGCTTGAAGAACCTCAGTCGCCCGCAGTTTTGCGCTGCGGGCAGGGACTTAAGCGAGGGTTAAAGACCGTTGGTGTTTGCCCAAGGGTCTTGAGAAGCAGACAGGGAGCGTGCTTGCACGCGTGAATTCTTGCGGGCTTGCACACCCGATACATACTGACTGATGGACTTCTGGGCGGTTTCACGTGTTGTAAACGGACCGATGTTGTTGCCCTCTCGAGTAGCTACGTACCAGTTGTTACCGATGGTGTAAAGCCGATCCGTTCTGAAGTAAGTCCGAGGCTCTTCACCGCGTCGATTTTGCATGGTTTACATCTCCAACAAATAAAGTGCTGCACAATTATTGATCGCAAAGCAATAATTGCTCCAAAATAAAAAAGTCAATTGAAATCAGTTGTTTAGTGAGTCGGCCGAGTTAGCTTAGTGGGTTGGCTTGTAAAATTAACTGACAGATTATGCATTTGAGCGAATTCAGGAGGTAGCGTGGACCTAGCGGGGGTGGCGGCCATATTCGTCGCAGTACTACTGGGGGGACTGTTTTGGCGGCACATACAAATAGGACATCGTGCCTGCCTGCTTGCGAAAGCTCATACACAAAAACAAGGCGTTTTGTTGCTGGATCAAACCGTGGTGTTGGTTGGCGTACGCTTTCGGTTGCAAAGCCATACCGGGTTTGCGCTTGAAAGGCGGTACGCGTTTGAGTTTGCGACTCGGGGCGACCAGCGCTATAGCGGCACGCTAACGCTACTGGGCCGACGGTTAAAGCAGTTTGAGCTTCAACCTTTCAAGGAGTCCATTGAGGCTCTGTAAAGCTGCGTTGTTCTTCGCTTAAGTCATTGTGGGGACGCGTTTCTGAGGCGTCATTTTTCAGCTGGGGCCAATAATCAGAAGTCATCTCAAAAATAGAGACTTTTTGTACGAGCAAGGCCCGAACGTTTCTTCCAGAGGCGCGTTTCTGATAGAGGGCTTTGCCAGAAACGCGCTTAAAATTAACGAGTTCATTAGTGGTTTAGGTGCAAACTGAATGAGAATGTCAGCGTTTAAAAAGTTTGAGTTATGACGCTGGCTGGGTTTTCGGGCGGTGAGTGTTAAAGCGGGTAGCGTGCATTGTCTTCCTCGGTAATTCATGTAACTATCGGTTTTCAACGCTTGGCTATGGAGCGTTATAGAGCCTAGCTTGGTGCTCACCCTGGTTATGGCAATGGAGGGTCTAACAGGGTTATACGAGGGCGTTTGATAAAACCCCTGGGAGAGTGTTCATGCGGCGTGTTGTGTTCAATCAAAAAGGTGGTGTTGGCAAATCCAGCATTACCTGTAACTTGGCGGCCATTGCGGCCTCTCGTGGACGGCGTACCTTGGTTGTGGATTTAGATGTCCAAGGGAATGCCAGTGCTTATCTGGGGGTGGATACACATCGCTATGATATGCCGCGTCCAGAGGCGACCGTGGCGCATCTTTTAAAGCAGGCGGCGGCAACCTGGTTTACCCCTTCGCGGCCTGCAACTGAGTTTGTTCGCGCAACCGAGTATCCACATTTAGACTTATTGTGTTCCAGCCCCTTATTAACTCAGATCAGTAATGAACTGGAGTCGCGCTACAAAATTTATAAATTACGGGATGCTTTGCTGGAGCTTGAGCCAGAGTACGAGCAGATTTTTATCGATACGCCACCCAATTTTAATTTTTACAGCAAGACGGCATTGATGGCTTCGGACTCGGTGTTAATCCCTTATGATTGCGACCGTTTTTCGCGCAACGCTCTAGATCATCTGCTGAATAATTTGGTGGAAATTAAGCAGGACCATAATCCTAAGTTGCGAGTGGAAGGGATTGTGATCAATCAATTCAATGCGCAGGCAAAGTTGCCGAAGACGCTGATCGATGAGCTAAAAGCAGATAATCTGCCCGTATTGGGTACGTATTTAACCTCCTCGGTGAAGATGAAAGAGTCGCACCATGTGTGCAAACCCTTGGTGTATTTTGCTAAAAAGCATCGGTTAACCGAGCAATTTGAAGCATTGTATGACGAGCTTGCCGTAGAGCGACTACCGGAATCTGTTGTCTAGGGTACCTCGGATTAAGTCCAAATGGTTTCTCGGCTTGGACTTCCTGCGTCGCTCTGTATCCGTGCAGTCGTGCGCCGGCCTTCTAGGCTCAATTGGCGCGGCCTACAGAGCCTTTCGATCTCTCGGAGTGTTTTTTGACAGACCGCCAGTACGCTGTGACCGCCATGGATGGTGGAAAGGCCTTTTTTTGCAGGAGCAAAAAAGGTTATAACACCGCCTTGATCTCGAAAAGCGCTGTAGGCCAGAAACCGTTTGGGCTTGATCAGAGGTTTCCTTGGTTCCGTTCGCTTCCTGGTGTTCGCGTATTGTGCTATTGCCTTGGATCCTTGGTTATGGCGCCCGCGTATGCGTCAATTGCCGTATTGAATTGCGAGGCATCACCCTCTAGAGTGTTTACGCAAGTTCAATTGACGGGTGGCTTATGGTCGGTGGCGGGTTTAAGGCGATTAAAAGTGTGGTTCGGTATGCGCTGCAGATTGGGCCGCGGGCGCTTTGGCAAACGGTGCGCTCCAACAATGCCTGTAAAGCCTGTGCCTTTGGCACCGGTGGTCAAAATGGGGGTTGGCGCAATGAAACCGGCCAGGGTATAGAGCTGTGTAATAAAAATATACAAGCGCATTTAAGCGATATTCGCCCAGGGATTGCCAATACGGTATTTTTTGAAACCCCCATCGATGAATTAGCCCAAAAAAGTGGACAAGCGCTGGAGGCCATGGGCAGGCTCACCACGCCCTTGTACAAAAAACCGGGTGACCGCCATTACTCTCCAGTCTCCTACGAGACTGCTCTGCAAAAAGTCATCTTTCGTCTGCAAAAAGCCGCGCCGGATCGAACGTTTTTTTATGCTTCTGGCCGCTCCTCCAATGAAGCTGCCTTTTTATTGCAGTTAATGGCGCGCTTATACGGCACCAATAACGTGAATAATTGTAGTTATTATTGCCACCAGGCCTCAGGTGTGGCTCTGGGGGAAACCATTGGCACTTCAACGGCCACTATCGAGTATCAAGACATCGAGCAGTGCGACACTATTTTTGTTTTTGGGGCCAATCCGGCGTCCAATCACCCTCGCTTTGTCAAAACGTTGATCCATCTGCGCCGTAGAGGTGGGAATGTGATTGTGGTGAACCCGGCCAAAGAGCCTGGCATGGTTAGGTTTGCCTCGCCTAGTGATTGGCGTTCCATGCTTAAAGGCGGCGAGAAAATCGCGTCGGAATATGTGCAGCCGCATTTGGGTGGCGATATGGCATTTATGCAAGGCGTGGCAAAAGGGTTGCTGGATCTGGGGGCGTTGGATAAGGCCTTTATCGCTGAATATACCGAAGGTTTTGACGGCTTCGAGCAAAGCCTGCAAAAACTGTCATGGGCTACGTTAGAGTCGGCTTCAGGCGTAACGCAAACTCAAATGGAACGTGTTGCCGAAATCTATGCTGGCAGTCAAAAAACGATTTTTTGCTGGAGTATGGGTTTGACGCATCACACCTTTGGTGTGCAAAACATTCAAACGTTGGTGGCACTGGCGCTTATGCGCGGCATGATAGGTAAGCCTGGTGCAGGATTGTTGCCTCTGCGTGGGCACAGCAATATTCAGGGTACTGGCTCCATGGGGTTTACACCCTCGCTAAAAGCCGCCGTGTTAACGGCGCTGGAAAAACAATGTGGCCAACGTTTGCCGGATATGCCGGGCAAGGACACTATGGCCTGTATGCACGCGGCAGATGCGGGCGAAATGGATGTGGCATTTTTGCTGGGCGGAAACTTGTTGGCATCCAATCCCGATACCGCCTTTGCCCGAAAGGCCCTGAACAAAGTGGGGTTTAAGTGTTTTTTAAGCACCACTATCAATATGGGGCATGTGCAGGGTGTCGATGAGGAAGTGGTTATCCTGCCGGCGCGCGCGCGCGATGAAGAAAAGTCTTCAACCACGCAGGAGTCTATGTTCAATTTTGTCCGTTTGAGCAACGGTGGTATTTCACGATTTGAACATCTTTGGTCGGAAGTGAATTTGATTGGCGCGATTGGTGAGCAAGTAATCCCTAAATCACTGTTTGATTTTTCAGTATTTAGCGATCACAGCACCATCCGTCGCTGGATAGCTGAGACGATACCCGGTTACCAGAACATTGCAGGTATCGATAGCAGTAAACAAGAATTTCATATTGACGGTCGTCTATTGCACTCGCCAACGTTTCATACGCCCAATGGCAAAGCCCAGTTTGTGGCGTGCGCGTTGCCGGAGAAAAGCGATTACCCGTTTACCCTTTCGAGTATTCGAAGCGAGGGGCAATTTAACTCGATTGTCTATCACCAGTACGATACGTATCGAGGTCAAACTGATCGACAGGTATTGTTGATGCATCCGAGAGATATGGCCAAGCGGGGTTGGGTGGCCAACCAGGTGGTGACCGTGCGTTCCTCCGTGGGAGCGTTATCTGGCCTTAAAGTTCGTCCGTTTGACGTGCGCGAAGGCAGTGTGCTGACTTATTATCCAGAGGCAAATGTTTTGGTGCCCAACCATGTGGACCCTAAGAGCCGAACACCTGGGTTTAAATCTGTTGGCGTAACGGTAACAACTCAATAAGGTTAAATTGTATCGAAGTGATGTGTTGCTATGGCTTGCGGTGAGGGTTATTGAGGGTGTGGGTTAAATTGTCTGTTATGGGTGGGTTAGCCGCTTTTGCGTACCGCGTCTTGCCACATAGTGGGCAATTGCAGCCCCCTACGAGCATGCGCAATTACACCTAAGGCACACAGTGGTCGAATGGGGTGAGCCGAGTTGCCGGGTAGATGAATTTCCAGTACGTCTTTGGGGGCATCGCCCATGGATTTTGCCCAACTGCTCACCTTGGATAGAAAGCCAGGTTGGCGTGAGCCGGATTTGGGTAAATTGACCATTACTGTAGCGACTTTTCCCTCAGGGGTAATGCCAATAAAGTCGCCAGGCTGCAAGCGTATCTTCAGGTTCTTGAGGCGCTCAGGTTGCACGTCATCGGCATAGCGCAGGTCGAACAAGTGCTGCTCGTTTTCATCTTTAAACAGGTTGTCGCACATCATGGCCAAGGGATCGCCTGTGGCTTTGTCAAAGATGTTAATGCGGACTTTGCCCACCTGGCTGATTTGTTCGAGCATAAAATTGTGCTTGCCGCTTGGGGTGGCAAACTCGGACATCTCGAAAAAGCCATGCTCCATGTGTAGGTCCACTCGGAAGAGCTCATCTCGACGCTGCCGGATGATATACGAGCACGCGTAATTGGGCCGTGCGTGAGCGTCCGGATTGATCCATTTGCTAACAATGATCGGGTTCAATGGCGTTACCTTGCATGCTTCTTTTTAGTAACAGGTTTGTGATATGGCTCACGGCTTACCTGTAGTTATATTACGCAATTTTATGTAAGGCCGATGTTTTGTACAAGTAATTTGGGAGGCAAACCCCAAATTGCTCAAATTAAAACGGGGTGCTGGAAGGCTTTACACTGGCGCCCAGGCCTGATTTTACGTGGAAATTTGCGGTCTGTCACATTTTCTTGTCAAACTGGGTCACCTGATAAAACGGGTGGTTCACCTGATAAGCGGCACCATCCGTTTACTGATCTTCCACTGAAGGAGTAGGAATTTGCACACCGGTATCCCCTATTTGCACGAGGTTGTGGCTTTTTTACTTACCGTCGTGGTGGTGGTCCCCATTTTTAAGCGTATCAAAGTCAGCCCAATTTTGGGGTATTTGGCTGTGGGTGCGCTGATTGGGCCCTACAGCTTGGCGATAGTGCATGATATTGACGGTGTGCGCGCGGTGGCTGAGCTTGGTGTGATCTTTTTACTGTTCACCATAGGTTTGGAGTTGTCTTTTGAGCGGTTGCGAGCGTTTACCAAATGGATTTTTGGATTGGGGCTGGCGCAAGTGGTGACCTCCGCTCTGGTGATTGGCGGCATTGCCTATGCCTGGGGCAACTCTTTGGCGGCTGCCATTATTATTGGGTTGTGCCTTGCGCTGTCTTCCACGGCTATGGTGATGCAGATACTGGGAGAGCGGGGGGAGTTAGCGTCAGCTCATGGGCGAGCGGCGTTTGCAGTGTTGTTGTTTCAAGATTTGGCGGTGGTCCCCATACTGATTTTGCTCACCGTTTTGGGGGGCGAGGGTGAGAACAGCGTGTGGTTAAGTGTAGGCATTTCACTGCTCAAAGCCGTGGTCACGGTGGCGTTGATTGTGGTGATCGGGCGGTTTGCCTTGCGCTATTTGTTTCGAACGGCCTCTGCTACCCACAGTGTCGATGTATTTACCGCGATGATGTTACTCACTATTTTAGCGACCTCCCTAGCCACCGAGATTGCAGGCCTTTCCATGGCGCTGGGGGCGTTTCTTGCAGGGTTGTTGCTGGCGGAGACCGAATTTAGGCATCAAGTGGAGAGCGAAATAGAACCTTTTAAGGGTTTGCTGTTGGGTTTGTTTTTTATGAGTGTGGGCATGAGCTTGGATTTTGGTATGGCCTTTGAGCGTGGCATCTGGGTGGTGTTGGCCGTTATTGGGCTTATTGGTTTGAAAACCATGATTACCAGCGTTTGGGCCCGCATGTTTGGCCTGCCCTGGCCGCAAGCGCTCCGCAGTGGGTTGGTATTGTCGGAGGCAGGTGAATTTGCATTTGTGGTGATTGGTAAGGCTAGCGTCAGTTATCAGTTGATGGACGAGCAAGTGGGGCAGTTCATGGTGGTGGTGGCCGGTATTTCCATGGTGCTGACACCATTGCTTGCGGTATTGGGTGGCTGGGTAGACAACCGTTTCGATCAGGGTAAGAAGGGACCAGAGCTTGGCGGAGAGGATCACGGCCAATCCAGTGGGCATGTCATTATTGCTGGGTTTGGACGTGTGGGGCGTGCCGTGGCTGGGGTGTTGAAGGCACAGGCGATTCCCTATGTGGCATTGGATACTAATGCTAAAGATGTAAAAGTCTATCACGACCGAAATGAGCCGGTGTTTGTGGGCGATGCTTCAAAAGCCGATATATTAGAGCGTGCTGGGGTGGCGCGAGCGGCTGCCGTTTTGGTGACCATGGATAATGCCGATGCTGCCAAGGGGGCGGTGGAGGCCGTACGTAGGGGCTGGCCTAACCTCCCTATATTGGTACGCTCAAAAGATGCAGTTCATGCCGACGAGCTAACGCGCGTGGGAGCCAACATAGTGGTACCAGAGACTTTTGAGGCCAGTCTTCAGTTGAGCGGACACGTGTTGTGCGCTTTGGGGTACCCCCGTGAAGATGCCAATGCCTGTATCGACCTGGTGCGTAAGCATAATTACGGGGAGGTGCGTGGTGCGCCCATCAAGCCTGCTTAATGAAAGACGGTTAGCCGGCACAGCATCTTTTGTATTTCTGCCCGCTCCCGCAAAAGCACAGCTGGTTGCGTTGCCATTTGATGTTGGGCAGCTGTTCGCCTGTGGTGTAGAACCATTGGTGAGTGTGCACAAAGTGTGAGCGTTCGTGCAATTGTTGTATGCCTTGGCGTGCAGTGTCTCTATGCTTAAAAAACGCCACAAACTCCACTTCGCCTAAGGCTTCCTCTTGGCTTGCCGAGATCACGTGTAAACCGCACCACTCGGTGCTTTCAAGGGTTTTTGTGATTGTCTCGTGATCACTGGGTTCAGTATGGGTTGTGGCGATGGTCTCCAGCAGGAACGCAATATTGCCCAATGCAAACGCGCTGTATCGGGCGCGCATCAGAGCTTCGGGTGTGGTAGGGGGTTGAGAGCCACTGTGGGCGGGCTCGCAGCAGTGGCCATAATCTCTACCTGAACAGCAGGGGCAGGATTTCATGGCGCGTCGGCACAGGTGGGTAACGCACTGCCGGCGGGTTGCGTCCAGGTGTGGCTCGCTAGGGCGCCATCGCTGACCCTTTGCGTCGTTAACGTAAAGGTATAGTCGCCTGCAGCGAGGGGCGTTTGGACCCCTAAGGTTTGCTGGGTGACCAATTCTCGTTGCACTTGATTAAAGAGGTCACCTAAAGCGTCGCTGTTACTGCCAAAAAAGTATTGGCCTTGTCCTAGTTCTGCGATGGCCTTTAGTTCATTTTCATCCACCGCCGAACCCATGCCCATCACGTGAATGCGCAAGTTGGGAACGGTACTGGAGGGATCGCGAATGTCTGACACGGTGGGTACGGGTGCCAGTCCGAGTTCGTCCCAAAAAAGCATTTGTTGGAGGTTGTCTTCCCCGGTTTGGGTGGCGTTATCAAACCAACTGTGGTTGTCTTTACCGTCGGAAAATACCACCAGAACGTGCTGGTCTCGGGCGGCTGCGGCAATGCCGTCAGCGTACCATTGTTCGTGAATACCAATCATATAATCCACGGCTTTAAGTAACCCGGTAAAATCGCGGTCGACGGGTTCTGGAATGTTGGCAACATCGTCGATGGTCCAAGCTTCCCCAGCGTTGTTTGGCTTGGGTTGGTATAGATATTCGTTAAACCACGCCACACCCCAGTGAAATTGGGCTTGGTTTTGCGCCCAGGTGGTTTGCGTGTTGTTCAAAACACTGACGGCTGCTGCCTTCATGGGAGTGAATGCAGGTGGGGTATGCAGCAGCATGGAGCGGCTACTGTCCAGCAGTAACGTCATAGCCAAGTTGGTACGCAATAACTCTGAATCCTGGTCAATAAGAGACTCGATATCAATGCTGTCACCATTGACGGTAAGCGCACTATTGAGTGCGGTGGGAACATTGTTGGCATCTACTACGGGGTCAACGGCAAAGCCATTCTCATCGCGAGCGACAAATTGCAGAATCAGCCGTGTGGCGCCGTTGTTGGGTAGATAGCAGGCACTTTGAGACATCACTTCTAGCGACAGTACACTGGTTATGCATTGCTGGCCATTCCATTGCGATCCGGAAGTGCAGGTGTTCGGAGCTATACATACGCCGTTGACCAAGGCTTCACCGTCTTTACAGCTGGGCGTGTTGCCTTTGCATTGTCCTTTTTCCTCGTACTGACCTTCGCCGCAATTGAGACGTGGCTTGGGCTTTCCCCCTTCGCAACCGAGGGTAAGCAGTGCAAGGGTGGCCAAAAAACCGAGCCTTTGAATGGAAGTAAGCACAGTGAGTCCTTTTGCGTTGTTCAGTACATTTGAAGGAATTTAAGCTGGGTACTGTAGGCCGGCAGTGTACTGAATTTACGGGTGCTGTCCTAGGGCCAGAGAGTACGTGTTCGACGATCACTGTTGTGACCCAAAAAACGTCAATCTAGGTGTGAGGTGTGAGGAATGTGGTTTGGTTCTTCCGAATAAGCGACGAGCAACGACAAATGACGCTTTAGTAGCCGCAATCTGCAGGGCTGGCCCCATTTTTCCGTCCAGTAGTGGTAATCAACGGGTGCTGGCAGTCCTTGGTCGAATGTTGTAGGTTGCTGTTTTCAGTATCGCCGCTATCAGCGATGGTCATGGCGGCGGTTAAGATGGCTATATCGTGCCTTTTCGTCCAAGGATAGACCAAGGAGTTTTTATGCCGGTACCCTCCCTCCATGATTACCAGTTGCCAGGGGCATTGAGTACGGAGCAGGCGGCGCTGTGGACTTTCGCGCGCGTGGCCGAGCAGCGAGACTTGAAAGCGTTACTGTTATTGCAAGAGACGGTGTTTCAGCTTGCTGAAAAGATAAAGCAAGTGCGAGAGCTTACCCTCGCTGAAAACAGCTTTATCAAAGCTTTATTTGATAACCCCTGGTGGGGCGGCAGTACCTTTGGCTTGAATCAGTCGCTCTCTTGGTCGGGGCGCCCAGAAGCGCTTAACGTGCAGGGTGCGCAACCGAAGCGTGGCAATGACGACGATGAAAAACAAATAGCCGTTGTATCAATGTTGCGGCATTTTTTTGAAGGGCACGGTCAATTGTATGCCGCGAACTTAAGGTGCTATCAATCCTCCATTGTGGTCATGGAGGTTGTCGCAGCATTTAAAAAAATCATTTATGAGCGTCAGGTGCAAAAAAAGCCTATTACGCGGCTATCTACTCAAGATGGCAGTTTTCTCAACAGTAAGTTTGGTATGGATGTAGAGTCTAGTCGGCGCTCACTGAATACGCGCGGCTATATTTTTAGTGATGGCACCATAATGATGGAACAAAAATATACTGGGCTTAACAATTTCAAAAACCGCTTCGTGATGGAGGCCTTAACCACCAAAATGGGTCAGATGTATAATACGCAGTGGTGAATAAAAGGGCACTTCACTTTCCCGAGCTTTGGCGAAGACCCTGTCGATTACGAATTACCCTTATCGAAGGATTTGGCCCTGAAAATCCCTGCAGGGTTTGGAGGGTATTTAGTGGAGCTAGGGCTTGCAACCCCCTTTGATTACTTCATCTCCTGGGCTGAATCTTATCGTTTATGAGAATGAGTCGTGATGATTTATGCCCAACTTCACTGCGCAATAGGCGAATTCATCGTTTATAGCCTGGTTGAACGGTTGCCTGTCTGGTTGAAAATAACCCGATTTTTGTCGATTAGGCCCGAGTCATTCTTTGTTTTGGTTGTCTTTTTTCTGTGATGTGGGTCACGGTATTTGTAGGGTTGTGCTAATGGGGGCGATTTTTTTTGAGCTTCTTAAACCCCCTCCTCAATAGATGCAAACCCTGTCACAATGATTGCGGTCGTGTGTCACTGTCTCTCGCGGGGGGGGCGTTTAAGATGCAATCGTCGAAAAATTGTATGGGGTGGTGATGCGCCTGTGGGTGCTTTTGCTCAGATTTGTGAGACTGGTGTGAGCAAGACGTTGCAGTCACAGCACCTCATCAAATGCATTTTATGTTGTGTCCGGTCAACTTAACTTGGCAAACAAAAATGAAGACAATTTTTTAAAATTATAAGATATTACAGGAGACTTACCTTGAAAAATCTTGCCCTTATCCTACTGGCGACCGGCGCCTTTGCATTGCAAGGGTGTAGTAACGGCGGTCCTGGTCCCATTCAGTTGCCGCCTGGGAACAGCAGCTCGAGCTCTTCAAGCTCTAGTAGCTCTTCTGGCGATGAAAAGCCTTCGTCCAGCAGCAGTTCATCCAGTTCCAGTTCTAGTAGCTCTTCCAGTTCTTCTGGAAATACCAGTTCCAGCTCCAACTCCAGCTCCAGCTCTTCCGGAGATATGAGTAGTTCTAGTTCTGGTATGGCGAGTTCTTCAAGTTCAGGGAATGGTAGCTCCAGTTCTTCATCAAGTTCAGGCAGCTCTTCTTCCTCCTCAAGTTCTTCTGGCTCCTCAAGTTCAAGCAGCTCTTCCTCATCGAGTGGTTCATTGCCGGAAGTACCTGATAACGCATTGACGGAAGAATCTGGTGGTGGCTTTTGTGCCGATTTGAGCCAAGCCGCGATTGATGATGGCTATGACAATTGGACTGGCGAAGGATTTCTTAATGCCGATAACTACACGGGTGCCAATTATGTGTGGGATGTACGCGCTGAAAGCGATGGCTCCTACGATTTGATGTTGCGGGTGGCCAACCAAGCCGCGATGCGCCCTGCAGAAATTGTAATCAATGGCGTTAGTCAAGGTAACTTCTCCTTTGAAACCACGGGCAGCTGGCAGGTTTGGGAAAATGCTACGCTCTCAGTCGATTTGAACACAGGCCAAAACCGTGTGGAGTTGGTGGCACTTGAATCGTCTGGTTTAGGTAACATTGATTTCATTGAATTGCCAAGCGGCACAAGCCCGGGCAATTGTGATTTTGGTGGCGGCAATGGTTCAAGCAGCTCGTCTTCGAGTTCAAGCAGCTCGTCTGGTATGGGCTCCAGTTCCTCTTCAAGTTCATCCGGCATGGGTTCCAGCTCGTCTTCAAGTTCATCTGGTATGAGTTCGAGCTCAAGCTCAAGCAGCTCAACGTCTAGTTCAGGTAGCTCTTCAAGCTCAAGCAGCTCAACGTCTAGTTCAAGTAGCTCTTCAAGCTCAAGCAGCTCAACGTCTAGTTCAAGTAGCTCTTCAAGTTCAAGCAGCTCAACGTCTAGTTCAAGTAGCTCTTCAAGTTCAAGCAGCTCAACGTCTAGCTCGGGTAATACCAGCTCTGGCGCAACAGCCACTGTTACCACGCGTGAGTACAGCGAAACCGTACTGAATATCGCTTCTGGTGTGGGTGGTACGGGTGCTAATACATTGAGTGCAATTCTGGGTACAGAGAAAGAGATTGATGCAGGTATTGGTAACGCTCTGGATACGGAAACTCGTGCTGCATTTGATGCGTTGATGGGTACTTTGGAAGCCTCATCTATCCAAAATGGTGACTTGGATCCTGTAACCGCGGCGGTCACTGACGTATTGCTGGCTGTGCTGATTGATTACGCCAATAATACGGCCTTAGGAACGATTGATGGTGGTGAGCAAGAGGTGCCTGCAACCGTCGTGGCCATTGGTGGTGCCAACTTTGCCAATGCGGGCGGTGGCAAATATACGTTCAACGTACAAGGCGAAATGGATATGAGCCCTTGTAACTCCGACTGTACGGTAGATGTGGATTTCGATGTTGAGATTGATGCAGCTGGCAACTTTACTGCAAATACTGCGGGAACGGTGGAGCTATATCGCCACACCATCAATATTGTCAGTGGTACTGCCGCGAACGATGATGTCAGCATTACTTTCTCACCAGCCAGTGGGGATACAGGTCATATCTACATCACCGCTTTAACGGCAACCGTGATCTTCTCTGAGCCGGGTAATTTCAGCTCAGACCTTGTAGGGGCCGAATTGTTGACGGGTTATGTCAATGGGGCCACTGGAGAGATCGAGATATTACCCATTGAGTTAGACATCCCAGCGACATTGGTCAGTAATGACGGCGTTGAAGCAGACGTTGCCATTGTCGGTAACCTCGCACTGGGTGCGGACGTAACACTTGCAACCGATACCGCGCCGACAGAGGTTAGCGTGAACAGCGTTGCGGGAAGCATTGACTTGAGCCTCAATAGTACAGTGGGTGCAGACATGCTGAACTTCAGTTTGGCTGGGTTAGCGCTCGGTAAGTCTGGTGATGAGGCCATTCACATTGTTGTTGACAATGAAAACGGCTTAAGTGTCTCTGAAGCAGCGGCCTACCTAACCCTGGGTTACGGTGCCAATGTGAAGTCTACTTTTGTTAGTGGCACAGCCTTCGACATGGGTTATACCTCTGAGCGTGTTTCCGATGATTTGACTCGCTACACCGGTGTGTCTGTTGTGATGTCAGGCGTGACCTACTCCGACGTTACCTTTGATGTAGACAATGATGGTAATGTGGTCAATTTCTCCGCTGTGGATGGCGATGTAGAGATTTCGGTCACCAATGGAATGGGCACGATCACTGATGGTGGTGAGCAAGTGGGTACGATCGAAAATGGCGTAATCACTTATAACGATGGCACTACTGTAGCGTTCTAAAAGTGCGGTGAACGTTAAAAAGGACCATAAGGGGGCGAAAGCCCCCTTTTTATTTTGGGGACTGGTGCAAATTTTTGACTGAAGGCGGTTAAAAAACGACCATATGCCATTTTTCTCAAATTAAAAACGTGTATTATTGTTCCCCACCGTCATTCGCAATGGCTATTAGGTGTGTTCTATTTTGGATTACAACGTACGTAATGGCCCAGTTATTACCCCACTTAAGGATTTATAAGTATGAAAAATATCGCCTTAGCCGGTCTTACTGCGTCACTGCTTATTTTGCAAGGATGTAGCCCTGGAGGCAGCGACCCTGATCCACAGCCTAGCTCCAGCTCATCCTCAAGCAGTTCCAGTAGCTCTACATCTAGCAGTAGCTCCTCTAGTTCGTCAACTTCTAGTTCATCGACTTCTAGTTCGTCAACTTCTAGCTCATCGACTTCTAGTTCGTCAACTTCTAGCTCATCGACCTCTAGTTCGTCAACTTCTAGCTCATCGACCTCTAGTTCATCGACTTCTAGCTCTTCTACGTCGTCTACTTCAAGCAGCTCTTCCTCCGGTAACCCTGAGCTAAGTGATGCGAAAGACTACACCGGTGTGGTGTCTGATATTACGAGTGCGTTAAAAATTGACACCTTGTTAGACGACCCTTTTATGGCGCTTGCGGGTACTATGGATGACCAAACCAAGGCTGAGTACAACACCTTTAGACGTGATGTGAACGGTGCGGATATCCAAGGTGATGGTTTAGCCCCAATTATTAAAGCTGCAGGTGACGCTGTAACGGCCGCCGTTATTCAGTATGCCAACAGTACTGCGCTTAATGGCATTACCTCGCTTCCCTTGCCCGACTCTATTACCAGCCTGACTTATGCTGAAAATGCTGGCGTGTATGAAATGACGGTCGATGAAATTGTTAATGCTGGAACTTGTGGCGCGCTGTGTAGTGTGGATACAAGTATGAAGTTGACCATCGATACCACTAACAATGGTGTTTTTACGGCGAACACGGCGGGTAAAGTTCAGTTGTACAGACATCAGATTGATATCGTTGAAGGCACTTTCACCAACGGTGAAGTGACTCTGACTTTCAATGCTGCAGATGCAGGCTCACACATAGATATTTCTCTGTTGGAAGCGTTAGTTACGTTCGCAACGCCTGGTGATTTTGCCTCAGATATTTTAGGCGCCGTCGTCACCACTGGCGCTGAAAATCCGATTACCCAGGAAATTGTGCTGCAGCCTATCAAGCTAAACATTCCATTGACCCTTGAAGGTGCTGACGGCGTTGATGCCAGTGCGGTAATTAAAGCAGAGCTGGTCATGGTAGCCGACGCTCAGCTTAATGCGGGTGCAGCCAAGGACGAAATCCACTTGGTCATTGATGACTTAAAGTTAAACCCCTTGTCTGCTGATGTGGCTCTGACTGATGGTGCCTCTAACGACATTGCACTTGCTATCGAAAATGGTTCCGCACAGAAGGAAGGTAGCGAGGCTTTAACCCTGATTATTGACGGCGACTCGAATATCTCGCTCGAAGAAACCAGTACCGACTATATGAGCGCGAATTTCGACTTTGGCTTCGCATCTACGTTCGCTGCAGGCAGTGCTTATGACCTGGACTTAAATGCCACGCGTGGCCCAGACGACTCAGTTAGCTATACCGGGTTGAAAATGGTGATGAGTGGTACGACTTACAATGTGGCCAGTGTTTCTCTGAATGGCGATGGTAAGATCACTGCATTGGATGCCACCAGCGAAGGCGGTGTAAAAATTGCCGTGACCGAATCCAACGGCGTAAGCTCCGGTACGGTGACCGATGGCGGCACCCAGGTGGGCACCATTGCAGAGGTTGGCGGCGTATTGGTTGTGACCTTTACCGATGGAACCACTGCAAACCTCTAAGCACTTGCGATTATGGCGAACAAGGGGGGCTTAGGCCCCCCTTTTTTATCGGTGGAATTTAAACCTTCAATGGCTCAAAAGTGTCGAAGAGTGAATACCCCAAGGGGAGAGTGATTCTCGGATGGCAATGAATTATTAAGTTAGGCTGGTCGTCCCGAATTCTGTGAATATGTGAATAAAGGGTAATGCAAGAGCTCTCAAGAGCGGGTTCAAACTCGACTCATCATTTGTCAGCCATAATGAAATAATTAGAAATCCCATTATTACAATAAGAAGTGTGGTAACCGTGTATCGATGTATTTTGTTAACTTGGCTATTGGTACTTGCCGCTTGTAGTAGCGGGGGTGGTCGCGAGCACATTCGTCAAAACGACCCTGTAGCACTGCCGGAGCAAGCTTTTACGCTCTCTGGCACTGTGCAACAGGGAGGGCTCAGTGGCGCCACAGTGCGTGTTTTTCAGCCGGGCAGTGCCATGGCTGTGGCCTCCTCAGTTACCGACGAAGTCGGGCGCTATCAATTGGCATTGCCGGCCACCCTGTATCGTTCTCCTTTAATTGTTGAGGTTGGCCTAGAGCAATTAGCCACCATGCGTTGTGATGTGGCTTTTGGGTGTGAAGGTGTCGCCTTTGGAGAGGTTGCCACTTTGGCTCCAGACTCAACTTTTAAGCTGAGTGCTTTGGTGCAAGAGGCCACAGAGCAAACACCTGCAAACGTCAGTTTGGTTACCACATTGGCCTATCGGCTGCAGCAAATATTACCCGCAACCAGTGTCGCCGAGCGGTTTTATCAAGCCAATAATACGGTTGGTATGGCCTTGGGGTTAACGCAGCGGCTAGAAGCCATCGAATCGGTGGACCTCACTGATCCTATTGCGTTAGCCGATGCTCCGCTTTTAAGCGTGCGACAGGCTTTGATCAATTCAGCGTTACTGGACGCCGTATTGATGGCAAACCCCGGTTTGAGTATCGCCGAGGCGGTGGCGCGAGCGCCCGTCGATGTATTGGGTGGTGGAGCCGTAGGACAAATGCCCTTACCGACCTTGGGGGTAGCCGGTGTTTATCGCGCCGCCTTGGATTTGGCATCCAGCATGAACTTGAATGCGATTTCGGTTGCACGGGTCACCAGTTTGCTGACTTCCGAGTTGGCCTACTTCAAACAGCGAAACGAAACGCCTTTTATTCGAGACTCACTGGGTTATGTGGGGTTGCTAGCAAGCCCTCTTCAACAGGCCAAAAATGTAGTCCAAGATGTGCGGCAGGTGGCCAATACTTTGGATTTTGCCTCACTGTTGTCGCTGCAAAACTTCGAGGATTTGTCGATTGATAAAATCTTCAAAGTCTCTGAAGTGTTTGGGCTACAGCTGACCGAAAACAACGACCTGAGTGGGCTGACACAATTGGTGGATGTCTTGGGGCGATTAACACCTGCCATACTGTCGGTTGTGAGTGCGCACTATGGTGGTGACGCTATTCCCAGCGAGGTTGATGGCATCACTGTGGATGTTGACATCAACGACGTGCCTGTAGGGGAGGATGAGTTCGTCTTCCGTTTTGATCAAACCCTTACCCTCTGTGAGGGAGCGGCGAGCGAGTGCGACGCGAATGTTGATATGATCGTTCGTGTGCTGGTGAGCGTGATCGGTGGTAGCACAGGTAACAATACCTTTCAATTTGGTGGTGAAATTCAGTTGTCAGGTTCGCTGCAACAGGGCGAGCAATTTTTGGTGATGCAAGAGGGCGCGTTGCTGGATGTTGTTGAGTTGACCACGCGAATCGAGTATGCCGATGCCTCTAATACCCAAATATCAAAAGTCAATTTTTGGGGGAGGGGTTTGACGGTTTCACTGCCTTTTGATTTTTACCCCTCGGTATCGCAAGAACCCGACAAGGTGCTATCGGCAGATTTAGTGTTAGAGGCAACCGTGTTGGATTTTATTTATGAAACCAATACCGCCGTTGATCAACAGGAAGGTTTTTTCTATCACCTCGAAACAACTGTGTTTAATCTAACGCAGGCCTACAATCTTATGTTTGGGCTTTCCCTTAAAGAGCAATTGACAGCGTCAGAGGACAAGGCCTTTGTCTTAAACGTCAAACAAGCCGGAGGGTTGTTTGACAGTGGGCTCAGTCTGACCACCGAAACATTATATCAATGTCCTGGGGCCCTATATGATGAAGGCCAGTGTTCGGCAACTGCAGATGGGAGCACATTTGGCGGTGAGGACGGCGATCAATTTTTGCAATTGGCGATAACGCTTTTGGGATCTTCGAGTGCTTACACGAATACCGACAATGCCACCATGGCAATCTTAGGGGAAAGAATATCGCCCACGCGTAATTCTGTGGACAACCTACGTTCGATGGGCAACGATCGGGGTATTTCGTTGAAAGGTACCTTTAACAATGCCGGCGGTATTATGACCTTAGACGGCGTGAACTTTGATGGCGCCAAAGTCCATATTGTGTCTGAGGACGGGGATCGAGAAGGGTTTGTCCGAAATCAATCAGGCAGTGAAATGGTGGATATGTTGGATATGGGGGAGTGGTTAAAGTTTACTTATAGTGATGGCAGTTTTGACTCCTTATAGAGATGATGACATTGAACCGTTTATTTAAAGTTTTATCCAGTGGACTATTGATGGCCGCAAGCGGTTTGCCGGCAGGTGTTTTCGCAGCGGCTGACGGAACCTCATCAACGCACCGCTATGTGTTTAATCGCGCAGAGAGTTTTAGTTACAGCGCTGCCAACCCCGTGACCGCTTATTTTAAGTTGTTGGTAGGCCCGCCTCCGGATGATGGTAACCATGCGTTTACACGCAATACCTTCGAAGTGGGTTTTGGAATGGATAACTTTGAAGTGTCATTTATTCATCGCAATGACCAAACCATTGAGTTTTCAGATGGTGCACGCGAGTTTGCTTACCGCAATAAAAACAATTTATCCATTCCTTATGATGAATATTACGATGTGGATGTGTGGGGTAACCAATATCAGGCATCGGGAGTGAAATTGGCCTATACCTGGGCCTTGACTGAAACTCTAAAAATGCGTGCGGCAGGCTCTGCGTTAGTGGGGACTGAAATTGTCTCAGGTTACTTGGGTAAAAATCCAGAAGGGGAAGGGGGTAGTGTTGCCTACACCTTAAGAGAAGTGGGCGGACAGGTCCGCAGAGTGCTTGATGGCAACCTTCACACGGATTTATATTATACCGACGATCCTTTTTTTATGCGCGAAGTGGATGAGCCCACTGCTAATGGGTTTTCCTTTGATTTGGGTTTTGAGTGGCGCATTCGTCTGGATTTAACCTTGAGCCTACAAGTAGATGACCTTTATGGTCAGCTGGATTGGCGTGATGTGCCGCACACCGTGGCGGATGCCTCAGGCGATATGTTCGAGTTTGATGATGACGGCGCATTGATTGCAACCCCAAGTTTTGACGGTGTGGAAGACTGGGGTGATTATGTGCAAAAACTCTCGCGTCATGAGCGATTGTTTTTAGATTACCGCCGGGGTGTGCACCGTTGGGCTTATGGGTATGATCGATATTCGATGAAGGACTTTCATCGCTTGCAATATCGATATGTACGCCCCAGTGGTTGGGGGGCAAAAGTGTCTGTGGAGGTTACCACGGGTGCCCTGGCGCTCGGTTGGCTAATGCCGGTGGGTGAGCTCAGTATCATGCTTGATGACACCCGCTTAGATTATGCCACCACCGTGGGGCTGGCTTGGGCGTTGGAGTATCGCTTTTAAAACATTTGTTGTTTTTTAGGCAGTGGCAGTATCGCCCACGCCAGTACAATACCAAGGCCGGTATAAAGCAGCGTTGAAACCATATCAAATACGGTGTGATAGCCGAGATAACGCATTAACAAACAATAGCCCACCAGCATGGCGAGCCAAGGAATCTGCGAGCGCCTTGCCAATAGCCACAAAACATAAGTGACCGCAGCGGCAAAAGCCGTGTGAGTGCTGTAGTCGCTATTCAACTGCGCCCATAAAGCCAAAGAGTTGTCGAGCCAATAGCCGCCGAAAACCCAACACATCAAAAAACCTAACATGGCCGCGTATTGGGAAATCGTGGAGAGTTTGTTGTGTGCGTGAAGCGCTCGTAACCCAATCAATACAACAACAGCGAATAGTATGATGGGGTTGTAACAATCAGCAAGGACTTCGAGTGTTTGTTGGATCATACGGGTCGCTTCATAGGTGACAGATCATCGGGGTTATGTTGATAGAATCAGACCGTTGTCCGTAGGAATGGGGTGGTCAGATTTAAACGGCAAGTAGGTTCTGGCGTCACGGCAGTAGTCCTGTGTGTGTTGGTTTTCCACTGCGATAGCTTGTTGTATGGCGCGATGAAAACGCGAGTCTTGTAAATGGTGGAAAGATTGAGTCAGGACGGGCGTAAATCCTCTCTGAATTTTATGTTCACCTTGGGCGCCGGCGTCAAAGTGTTGAAGGCCGTTGGCAATCGCAAATTCAATGCCCTGGTAATAGCAGCACTCGTAGTGCAGGCTATCCAGTTCGTAAAGGGTTCCCCAGTAGCGACCGTAAAGCGTATGGTGGTCATAAAAATACAAAGCCGCAGCAACCCATCGGCCTTCATGAAATGCCTTTACCATCATTATTTGGTTAGCCATGCAGCGACCAACCTGTTGGAAAAAGTCGGCATTTAAATAACCGGCATGGCCGCTGCGCTTGAGGTAAGTTTGCGCATAAAGCGTATGAAAAAACGCCCAGTCTTCCGTGTTGAGATCAATGCCCAACGTTTGCTGTAACGTGACGCCTTGCGTATGAACTTTATTGCGTTCTTTTAAAACATTTTTACGCTTGCGGGAGGCAAAGCTGCCCACAAAGGCTTCAAAGGTTGCGAAATTTTGATTAAACCAATGAAACTGGCAACCCAAGCGTTGAAAATAAGTACCCGAATCTAAGTGACGCGCAGTGTCGGTACTTGGGAACAAAATGTGGTGGTTTGAAAAAGGCGTTAGGCTTTCGCCGAGTTTGATTAAAAGGGATTCAGCAGACGCTGCAGTGGTGGCGGCTAAGCGCGGGCCGGTACAAGGGGTAAAGGGGATGGCACTGATCCACTTGGGGTAATAATGTAAACCGGCGTTGTCGTAAGCATTGGCCCAAGCCCAATCGAAAACGTATTCGCCATAGGAGTGTGCTTTGATATACCCGATGAGTACTGCAACCAGACGACCGTTTTCATGCAATGTGGCATGCGCGGGCTGCCACCCCGTGTGTGTATGCGTGCATTGGCTGCGTTCTAAGGCCAGTAAATAGGCGTGCTGAACAAAGGGGTAGTCACTTTGCCAGAGGGCATTCCATTGGTCGGCATTGATGTCTGCAAGTGATTGCAATGCAAAGGCCATAGGGCTTCGTTCAATGTGCGGGCTTGAGCGCCATTGTGCGTGATCCTTCAGTGCAATGCTATAACGGCGATGGTTATGCTTGCAGTGACTGTGTCACCACAGGGAAATGGCAAGAAAAAACACTGCCTTTGCCGGGTTGGCTTTGTATTTTGAGTTCTGCGTTGTGGCGAAGCAGTACGTGTTTGACGATGGCGAGGCCCAACCCCGTGCCGCCTGAGGCGACAGAGCGGCCTTGGTCCACACGGTAAAAGCGTTCGGTGAGCCTGGGTATGTGCTTGGGATCTATGCCTATTCCCTGGTCTTTGACACTAATGATGGTTTCGTTTGGCAGGGCTCGCACGCTGATGATCACATTGGCTTGTTTGGGAGAATAATTAATGGCATTAACGACCAGGTTGGAGATGGCACTGCGCAATTCTGGTTCGCTGCCGAAGACGTTGGCGGTGCTGTCGCCCTCTATGGATATGTGCAGCGCCTTGTCTTGGGTTAAGGAGCGGGCGTCTGCGGCGATGCTTTCCAGTAAGGTTTGAGTGGGCACCATGGTGCGATGGCTTTCTTTGTTTTCTGTTTCCAGTTTGGTCAGTGCGAGCAAATCATTGATCAGTAGTGTCATTCGGTTGCACTGGGTTTTCATTTGGTCGAGGGCTTTGGCCAGGGGGGAAGGTACATTGGGGGCGTCACCCAAGGTCTCCACATAGCCCAGAATAACGGTCAATGGTGTGCGTAGCTCGTGTGACACATTAGCCACAAAATCTTTGCGCATTTGTTCGAGCTTGAACAGGCGCGTAATGTCGCGGGCTATAACCAAACGCTCGCCTTCGCCAAAGGTGTGCACTTGAAACTCTAGGTGGAGATCCTGACGCCATAGCTCGATGGCAATGGGGGTGTCGTACTTGCGCGTT
The DNA here is from genome assembly GCA_050300015.1 of Cellvibrionaceae bacterium. Classification (GTDB taxonomy): domain Bacteria; phylum Pseudomonadota; class Gammaproteobacteria; order Pseudomonadales; family Cellvibrionaceae; genus CAYZQH01. Next base: position 87,331 of record JBNKWZ010000016.1, read on the forward strand.
TCAAAATATTGGATAAATTTAGGGTGCCGAATTAAGTTGGTGAGACGGTGGCCTCGGTCGACTTCACGAAAGGCAAACAGCTCTTCTGCCGCTCGGTTCCACCAGTCCATATCACCGCGACGGTTGATTAAAATGACCCCGTCGGTCAAGGCCGTGGTCATGTCTTGTACACGCTGCACAACGGTTTGCAGGCGTTGTTTTTCCTTTTCGTGCTTGGTGATCATCAACTGAATGTCATAGGCAATGTCAGACCAAACACCTTTAAGGTCTTCCTTTGCTGGCAAAGTGCCCCTGCGAGCCTGGTTGACCCAATCTTCCAGGCGGCGCACGCGCACCAGTAGCCAGACGGCATAGCCCAATAGCCCCCCAGCAAGGCACAGGCTGGGGAAACCGATCAGTAGGCCCGTAACCAGGGCGATACCCGTTAACACTATGAGGCGCCAAATCTCAGCTTTTAAGCCGTTGCCAAACATGTAAAGTCCTGTCTTTCCGTCGCTCGCGGTGCACGGTGGCAAGCAACCTTAATGCAATGAGACAAAGTTGACCAGAGGTTCTTTGCTGGGGAAGGCTGAGATTTTATGCGCTGGATTCCATCTTAGGCGAAAAACGATAGCCAGTCCCGCGTACCGTTTGTATTAAACGGTCGTGCCCGTCTATGTTAAGCGCTTTACGAAGGCGCCGAATGTGTACGTCCACGGTGCGTTCTTCCACGTAGACGTTGCCACCCCAGACGTGGTCCAGCAGTTGGTTGCGAGTGTAAACGCGTTCCTGGTGTGTCAGAAAAAACTCAAGAAGTCGGTATTCAGTGGGGCCCATTTGTACGGGTTTGTTGTTCACGGTAACGCGATGGCTGCTGGGGTCTAACAATAGGCCTGCCACCATGATAGGGTCAACAGCACTGAAGGTCTCGGTGCGTCTGAGTACAGCCTTCAATCGTGCTACTAGCTCGCGAGGGGAAAAAGGTTTGGTGATGTAGTCGTCCGCCCCCACTTCCAGCCCTTGAATTTTATTATCTTCCTCGCCTTTGGCTGTGAGCATAATGATGGGAATGGTCGCGGTGACTTCATTTTTTTTCAGGCGCCGGGCAAGCTCTATGCCCGAGGTGCCTGGTAGCATCCAGTCTAAGAGTATCAAATCGGGATGTTTGTCTACGATGAGACTGTGGGCGGTTTGCGCGCTGTCCGCTTCTAAGCAATTGTATTCAGCCATTTCTAGAGCCACGCGCAGCATGTCTCGAATGGGCGCCTCGTCGTCCACGATCAGTATTGTTTTATCAACCATCATTTAACCTATCTTGTGTCGCCGCAACATCATGTACGGTCAGACGCCATTTAAAGAGGCAAATGTTTCCGTTTTATGACAGTGGTTGGGCTGAGGAACCTCTGATAAAGTCCCAATGGCTTCTGCGTGTGTCTTCAAAGCCCATTTAGCTAGGTACTTTCCGATATCTTCGTTAGTGTTTTTCAGCAGACCAGCAGTATGTCTTGACCGCCATGAATGGCGGAAATGCCGTTTTTGCCGGGGCATACAAACGGCCAAAACACTGCCTTGACCTCGAAAGCTCTGAAGACCAGAAGCTATTGGGACTTTATCAGAGGTTCCCTAGCAGTCGATCTGCGACGATACCTGCAAAAACAACGATGCCAACCCAGTTGTTGTTCATGAAGGCACTAAAACAGGCTTTGCGATCGCGTTCGCGGATGAGGTATTGTTGGTATCCAAATAGGGCTGCCGCCGCAAGGACCCCTATAAAGTAGACGATACCCAGCTCAAATTGGGCCCCCGCCAAGAGCAAGGCCAGCACCGTGCTGGCCTGCAAACACGCGGTCATGGGGCGATCCATATCGCCGAGCAGTACGGCGGTGGACTTAATGCCTGCCTGTATGTCGTCGGGCCGGTCCACCATGGCATAAAAGGTGTCGTAGCAGGCAGTCCACAGAATCACCGCGGTGAACACAACCCAAGCTCCTTGAGGTATGTTGCCCAGCTGTGCGGCAAAGGCCATGGGCACAGAGAACGCAAAAGCCGTACCCAGTACTACCTGAGGAAGATTGGTGATGCGTTTCATAAAGGGGTAAATGCCTGCCAACACGGCAGCGCCCACGGCCAAGCCCACGGTTAAGCCGTTGGTGAACAGTACGAGAATAAAAGCCAGTAAACACAAGATGACAAACAGCGCCAAAGCTTCGTTGGCCTGCACTTCTCCGGTGATCAGAGGGCGCATTTTGGTGCGTTGCACCATGCCATCAATGTGGCGGTCGGCATAATCGTTAATCACACACCCTGCCGAACGCATACAAATACTGCCCAAGATAAAAATAACAAGCAATTTGACGCTGGGGATGCCATCGGAGGCAATCCAAAGAGACCACATGGCGGGCCACAGGACCAAATAGATGCCGATGGGGCGGTTCAAGCGCGTTAAACGCACAAAGGCGTCGAGTTTTGATGTGGTTTTGAGCATGTCGATCGTCACTTTTTACCAAGCCGAGAGCATACACGGGTTAAGGGTTCAGAAAAAGTGGGGTGAAAACCCAGCGCGGGCAGCGTCACAGCCTGAGGGGTTTACGCGAAGCGATCCCCTTGGTCTAATGGGGTAACGTACCTGGGGCGGTACCAAATTGGAGCATCGAACAGACGACAGGTATTGTTATCGGGTAACAATATCAGACAATAATAACAGTCATCCACCTAGAGGAATATTATGAAGAAAAGTGATCTCGTTGCCGAAGTCGTAGATCGAGCCGACCTGCCCTCGTCAAAGGCAGATGATGTGGTATCGGCCATATTTGAGCAAATCACCAATGCGCTGGCACGAGGCGAGACCGTGAATCTTGTGGGGTTTGGCGCCTTTGCGACCAAACAACGAGCAGAACGTTTGGGGCGTAACCCCAATAGTGGTGAGGCCATCACCATCGCTGCGAGCAGTCAGCCTACCTTCAAAGCGGGCAAAGCCTTGAAGGAAGCTGTCAATATTTGAGCCATTATCGCCCGAAATCTTGGGGCCGCGCCCAGAGAATTGAATACAGTAGGCCATGATAAATGTGTGCTTTAAATCCGATGCGCTCAAACTGGCATCTTGCCCTTGGGTATTAATCAGTGTTTTCGCGAATTTAAGGAAGGTGGAATGAAACTACATTGGCAAATATTAATTGCCATGGCGGCTGCCATTGGACTGGGGCTGTTGACCCCTCAAACAGCAAATGTTTTTGGCATTTCCTTTTACGCTGTAATGGCGTTTGGCGGCACGCTCTTTTTGAACGCCTTAAAGATGATTGTGGTCCCGTTGATTGTGGCCTCTATTATCAGTGGCGTGGCGAGCATTGGTACGGAAGGAAACATTGGCCGAATGGGTGGAAAAACGGTGGGCTTTTACATGCTCTCAAGTTTGCTGGCCATTCTTATCGGTCTGGCGTTCGTCAACATCACCACCCCTGGCATCATTTCGGGTGAGCCAGCAGGTGAACGTTTAAACCTCTCACCCAAAGAGGAGCTCTCTGCCAGTTTGCAAGCCATTGAAGGTCGCGGTGGGTCAGACATTGCCGATGTGTTTTTGCGAATGGTGCCCACCAATGTGATTGCGGCGGCGGCCAATGGCGAGATGTTAGGGCTTATTGTTTTTGCATTGCTGTTTGGTTTTTTTCTCACGCAAATTGGCAAGAAAGAGGCCGAAGTGGTGATCGGTTTTTGGCAAGGTGTCTTCGACACCATGATGCGCATGACAATGTTTGTGATGAAGTTTGCGCCGGTAGGGGTGTTTTGTTTGGTGGCCAAAACCATCATGGCCACTGGCTTTGCCGCGTTTCAACCGTTGCTAATATTCTTTTTAACGGTGGTGGCCGCATTGGCCTTTCATATGTTTATTACCATGGCGTTGCTCTTGAAATGGATGGCGAAGGTCAAACCGCAGTTACATTACAAAGCCATGTTTCCTGCCATGCTCACGGCGTTCTCCACGGCCAGCTCCTCGGCGACCTTACCGGTCACCATTGAGTGTATCGAAAAAAATGCAGGCGTATCGAGCAAAACTTCTTCGTTTGTTTTACCTTTGGGGGCCACCATTAATATGGATGGCACAGCCTTGTATGAGTGTGTGGCGGCTTTGTTTATCGCACAAGCCTACGGCATGGACTTGCCAATTGCCCAGCAGTTTTTGGTGGTGCTGGTGGCACTGCTGACGTCAGTGGGTGTGGCAGGCATTCCCGCGGCGAGCCTGGTGGCCATCAGTGTGATTTTGACGGCGATGGGTCTGCCTTTAGAGGGGATAGGTATGCTTTTGGTGACAGACCGAATACTGGATATGATGAGAACTGCTGTGAACGTATTCAGTGACAGTTGCTGCGCAGTGGTGATTGCCAAAAGTGAGCGAGAGCAAGGGCTGTACCCCGTGCACTAGTGGTTTGAGACGGAATCGAATGACTAAGGTGAGGACGTTGCCAGAATGGGGGTGTTAAAGGTTCAGCAAAATTTTTACGGTGCGTTTTAAAGTGTCGTTATCAAAGGGCTTGGTGATAATGGCATCAGCCCCTGCACTTTTGGCTTTCACTAGCGTACTGGGCATCTGGTTGGACACCACCAATATTTTAGTGCCTGCCTGGCTCATCTGAATATTTTCGATCAATTCAATGCCCGACAGATCACCTGCTTCGAGTTCTAACGTAATCAGTTTTGGCTGAGAGTATTTGTACTTGGCTCCAGCATCTAACGCATTGGCCACTCGCACTGTCGCCAAACCAAGGTCCTTCAATATGTCTTCAATCGCCGTTGAGATTTGATTGTCACTGTCGACCACAATCGCGCTGAAGCTTTCGTGATATTCTGGCGCGGAGGTAAAAGGGGCATCGTTAACGGCATGGGTTGAAAGCACGGTCAGGTCTGTGGGGATGGCCAAGTTGTTTTCGTCCATAAAGTCGATCAAGGTGGCAGCCGCTACGCAGCGCACGCCGCCCTCATCATGGCCTTCGAGGCGGCCTTTTTTAAGCCAGTCGTCCACCGTCTGCGTCGATACCCCGCAATACCGAGCCACGTCCTGTGGTGTTAGCTGTGTTAGCTGTGGAGAGTTTTCTCGCATGAAGGGTTCTCGTAAAATGTAACGGCCTGGGCCCGCTGCCGGGCAATGTGTGACTTTCAGTATAGACAGCTTTCAGGCACTTGGCGGTCGATCCAAGCCCATCGGGGTGTTTATTCTGAAGGAATCCGGTAGTGGTGCCAGAAGGTTGCTTTGAACCCCTTGTCATTCTAGTCGCGCTTACTTAAATGAGCCTTAATAAAGGCGGGCAGCAAACAGTACTCGAAGGATTGCGGGTGCCAAAGTTTGCGGCCCGCGAGGTAGTAGAAGCGGCGCTTTAGCACATAGGTGTGCGCAGCCAAAGGTTTGTTGGCCACCCAAATGCGAACCCGGGTGCGGATGTAAATCTTGCCTTCAAAGGCATCTAAACGCTTTAGGTCGGATAACCCCACCCCTCGGTAGACAATGCCCGCGAATGGCGAGTGATTGGGGCTGGGAACGATCACGGGGTAGTTATCGTTGCAGATTTGTGTTCGCTTAAAGCCCTTGAGCCAAGCCCGTGTAGACGCGTAGTCCCCTTGCGCTAGGCGCCCCCAAACGGGCGCGAACATCAGTGAACCGTAAGTAAAAAGGTGGCGCTGCACCATCAATAATACGCGGAATAGAATAGGCGCAGAACAGTGGCATTGAGGCTATAGGTAGGCTCTTCCCCAGGGGCGAAAGGAGCATCGGTGCCGGTGCTCAAGCGCCCATCGCGAAACGCCTCGTAGTCAAATTGCAGTGCGTCAAAAAACACGCTTACAGTCTGGCGTTTAAGAAAGCGCCATTGTTTTTGTAAGTCATAGGTGGCGCCAGCGCCGAGGTTGATCGAGGTGAAAGGGCTCAATTCTTTGTCGCTGGCACGAAATTCAGCCTCCGGCGTGCCATTCAAGGGATCTTGATAGGCAAATAAATCTTGGAAGAAGTCCGCACCCGTTTGCTGGTAATAGCGGGCCTTGAGTTCAAAAATCACGCGGTCGCGATAGGGGTGAACGTATCGTGCTTCGACATTTTGCGCCTCTATTCCCCAGCTGTCGCTAAAATGACGCGCTTCAAATCTAAGCGAGGCGCGATAGGGCAGGAACACCATGCTGCGTACGGCAATGGCATCGCTGTTACGTGTTTGCGGGTAAACCTCCGGTTGTCGCCCCACACTGCCATCGGGGTTTAAGTAGCGCACGGAGCGGTAGGGGTTATTGAGGTAACCTTCGTCGACAATGGTTTCGGTATTGAGTGCTAGCATCCAGTTGCGGGTCAGTATTTGAGACAGGCCCAGGTTAAACCGACGTTGCTGAGCCTCTTCTGCGAAGGTGTTGTCCGAGTCGGTGCTTGACCCGTTGCGCATCACCAGATTGTCGGCGTGCGCATAGCCCATGGTCAGAGTGGTCATATCGCCAAAAAACGATTGGCTAATACCCACATGAGCGGAGTCGGATTCGTAGTCATCTTCTGTGGAATTGCCCATGCCCACGCTCAAGGTGGTCTTTTTGTGTAGATAGTCGACGCCTACGCTGTATTCGGTGCGCTGCTCGTTGTATTTGCTGCCTTGGGTCACCACGTCGATTGATGCGCTCGATACATAATCCGCGTAGTAGTTTGCATAAACCGAGACGTTCTCCACGACACCTTTACGCACCAAAATGGAGGGGCCACTGATGGTGACTCCACCGCCACTGTAGGCGTGGTAGAGCACATCGGTGCGCTCCTCTGGGGCTGTCGCCGCAAGCGCCGAGGTGGCGGCAAGTAGGCTTAAGGTTAGTGCGAGGACCCTAGTTACACCCACAGCCGCCTCCGGCACTGCCTTCGGCGCCGCGAATGGCTTCACGAGCTTCATAGACGTGGCCCATATACTTGGCAGAGGCGGGGTCGCGCTCAAAGGCCATGATCGGGTCGGCGAAGTTACCGCGCTCATAGGGCTTAACCCAAGGCTTAACCTTTGCACAGCCAGCGAGGGCGATAAAAATTGTCAGTATTACGAGTATTTTCATGAAAGTAGAGGCTGAAAGCGTTTTACCCAACAAGTATGGTCGAGTAAAACGCGTCGCTCCACTTATTGCGCCAACAATTTTTTGATGACTTTGCGGTAGTCGTCTTCTTCGCCAGGTTTGTAGCCTGAATGTAGGTGAGAAAGGTTGCCTTTGCGGTCAATAAAAAAGCTGGAGGGCATGGTTTGCACTTGATAGAGCTCTGCGACCTTGCCTTCAGGGTCTAACAAAACTGGGAATGTGACAGGGCTGGTTTTCAGAAAATCTTTTGCATCACCAACTTCTTCGTCGATGTTTAAGCCCAGTAACACAAAGCCTGCCTTTTCCATCTCTTTGCTCATTTCTTCAAGTAGAGGCATTTCCTGACGGCAAGGGCCACACCATGATGCCCAAAAGTTGATCATTACCACTTTGCCTTTGTAGTCAGACAACTTAACTGTTTCGCCTGTTAAGGTTTTTGCCGAAAACTCGGGCGCCTTGCCGGATAAATCCTTAGCGCTAACGCTGAAGCTGAGGAAGGCCAATATCGCGGCGGTTATGAACTGTTTCATTGTTTTCTCCACACTGCTATTAAAAGTAAATGGTTGCTCCAATGAGCATTTCTAGGTTTTGAATTTCTTTGTCGTCGCCAAAAACGGCATGCGTCAGAACGTGGTTTCTAAAATCTGTGCGCAGGGCGACCCAGTCGGTTAAGAATACACGCAACCCGCCACCGAAGTGGTAGGTGAAGTACTCGTTGTCTGCAAACAAGGTACTGCCCGCTCCGCCGACCACATAAAAATTAGAGTTAAACGCCCAGTGACCGATATATATCTCGCCGGGGAACAAATTATACCCCAGAGATAAGCTGTAATAGGTCAATTCACGCTCGTCTTCTTCTAAAAATTGGGCGTCCCCACTAAACAATTCATAGGTAGTCTCTTGTAGGGTTGAAAGACCCACATTGGCTTCCACAAAAACATCTTCGGTAATGTGCAGCGCAATGCGCCCGCCGTAGACATCGTTGGAGCCAAAATCTTCAACGCTCAATACACCAGCATAAAAGCCGACTTCAATGTTTTCCGAGTCAATTTTGCTCTCGTCTATGTCTCGGCGTTCAATATCTGGGCTGACAATGTCATCCAGCAGTTTTTTGTCGTCATTCTGCGCGTATGACAGCGACGACAGTAAACTTGTTGATACCAGCATCAACAGCAGGGTGACTTGCCGCCAAAAATGGGATCTGGCGCACAATTCCCGGATCAAAACATGACGCTCAAGCCGGCTTTCCATTCTTCAACCTCGTCGTTGGTGTCTTGCGTGGTTAGGACGGTATGTTTGCTGTATTCCAACCGCGCAATCACTTTATGGTTAAGGTAAATCAACAAACCTGTACCTACGGTTAACACCGAATCTTCAAGATCTTCTGCTTCAACCGTGACGGCATCTGGGAAGGTTTTGAGTACGCCCGCGCCCAGGGCAAAATAAGGGGAGTAACGCCATTCTGGGAAGGCTTGGTGCATTAAGACCACATTGGCGAGTTTAACGTTATAGTAGTTACCGTAGGCTTGGGTGTATCGCAATTCAGTGGATAAATGTGATGTAAACCGGTACCCCAGCATGACATTGTAGGCGCCATCGCCATCGAAGGTGCCGCCGGCCAAACCCAGCTGCCAGGGATTTTTGGCCTCAAACCACTCGGGGACAGAAAAATCCAGTGGTGTGCCATCGGTCGCATATAACGTGTGCAGATCGCGCCGGTGTACCCAGCCTTCTATGCCGTCTTTGGTCGCTACATGGTACCAACCTGCGCGCCTTTTGATGAGGGTAAGGGTTTGGTGTTTTTCAACTGCGTGAAATTTGGGGTAACCGCGCCCAGGAAACAGTTGCAGCTCCACAAAGGGGGCGCCGACGATGACCTCCACCGCTGGGTCCTTTGCCTGTGCAGCCAGGCAAATGGCCATGCTGCAAAAAAGGAGTAAAACGGCTTTATAGGGCATAGTTGCAGGGTTCTTTAGGCAAAGGGTGACCGCTGGGCTTTATGTCGGCAGGCATGGCCAGAGAATGTCGTCCGCGCGGAGCGGGGCATTGTTGTAGGCGCGTGACCAAAAGTTCTCCTCACAGCCGCTTAGGCTTAAGTTTAGACTCAAATTGAGGGGTAATGGAGAGTTTACCCCTTATGCCATTAGTTTACAGGCGCATCAAATGGATTATTGTAGTATTGACCTCCGAGGTCCAGCCACTCGGCGATCAATTTTAATTCGTGCTCTGTGAGGTAGCCCTCATGTGTGCCGCCTGAGGCAAATCGACTAAAAAACCGGCTGCTATCCCGTGCGCCATTGGTGGACATGGGTACAGGTAAGGTTACGGGTTCGCGCAGGATAATTTCAATAGGGTTACCATCCACATCCAAAATCAAATCGCCATTGGCATCGGTTTCGAACTCCCCAGTTGGGATCAGACGCACCAAATTTACCAGTGAATTGTCCTCCACGGTTTGCGCAATGTCTTGGGCCAACAGTTCCACGTAGGAAGTAATGTAGTCATTGCGATCAATGGATGTTTCACCTGTTAAGTCTAATTGCCCCGCAGGCACTACGATCATATCCGCGGGCCCCTTGCTGTGGCAACTGGTACAAGTGGTATCTATGGTAATGTTACCGCCTGCATCGCAGGTCCGTCTGTCTGCTTCCCACAAAGGGTGAATGCTGGTGAGGTAGTTAATGGTGGTTCGGCATTTACTGGTCCAGCTGCCCGCCGCTAGGCAGTTGGTCGGTGCTTGCCAAAGTGGAGGTTCGTTGGCGAGTGGCGCACAGTTAAAGTCTGCTGGGTTTTTACTTTTGCGCGCTTCGCTGTCCGCCAAGGGTTCGGTGTGTTGGGTGAGAATGTCGATATAGCGCACGCTGATATCGCCGCCGGGAGTGGCGGCGGTCGGGTTCGTCCATTCGTCACTGTAGATGAGGTCCATACTGGGCGTGCGCGGCCCTAGCACGCGAGCACGATACTCTGCCATGGTTTCCTCCGTCGAGGGCGGAACCTCTGGTGCGCCAAAGGCATCTCTCAGTTGGGTGTTGGCAAAGGCTACCCCGCCCACAGCGCCCGGGTTGGCGCTCGCCGGTTCGGCGTCCATGCGGCCATGGGGAATACCACTGTTGCGCTCGTGACAACTGGTACACTCACGCACCTCGCCCGAGCGTACGCTAAACCAATTGTAGTGCCGGTCATGGATGCGCATACCTTGTGCATCCACAACGTCGAGCATCACAGAGACATCTGCGGGAATTTTAAATTGGGCACTACCATCGGGTTCGATGGGCACGTAGCCCAATATATCCTTCATGGATTGACCGCGATTAATCCCAAAGGCGGCATTGTCAAAATCCAATACTTCGTCGTCGGGAATCGCAACGCCCTTCACAATACGAATAAACCTGGCTTCAAGCGAATCCACCGGGGTGAGTAATGGGTTTCGAGTGGCCACAATGCCCGCATCCGTGACATCGATGCCGTCTACATCATAGACACTGCGAATGTGGACCACCCCCACTTCCTCATTCACCCAGTCTTCATCAAGTGTCGGCGGAAAGTAAAATTCGGAGGGGGTTCTGGGGGCCAGCGCCACCGCGTCGGTGTATAGGGTCCCTTCGCTGGGGACTTTAACGGGCAGCTGCGTTTGTGATTCGGGGTCGAAAATCCAAAGCCCGTATAGCAGTGGTGCTTCTGCTGCGTTCTGACTGAGCAGAAAGTCTGTGCAAGGGGTGATTTCATCGGTAATGGGGTCGATTAGACGACACTGGCTCCAGCTCACCAACAAACGGTTGGTGTTGTCGTAAAGCGGATAAACCGAGCTGTAAGTGCCGCCAGTGGAGGGTGCAAGCTCTTCGGTATCCACTGCCAAAGCACTTAAGTCCTCCTGCCCCGTGATGCCCGCACCGTTGGGTAGCGGCGTGCTGGCGTTGAAAAACTGTGTGGGGTCGATGGCCACGATATTGCCGCCCAAACGAGCGGTCTCGCGCGGGCGCAACAATGCCACTAAGCGGCCGTCTTCCATCTGTTGGGTGCGAGTGAGCACAACTTCGGCACCGTTGGTGCCAGTATTTTGAGTGTGATACCCAAAATACGCCTGGGCTTCGGTGCCATCGGGGTTCATTTTATAAAGGCTCATGACATCGCGGTTGGATATCGCGTCCCAACGCAAGTACACCAGTTCGCCAGTGGACAGTAAAGTGGGGTCCAGGTCGTGGCTCATGTTAAAACTGATTTGCTCAATGTCGGTGCCGTCGGCATCCATCACATGCAACACTAAGGCTTCGTTATCGCCGTCATCATCAAGGCCCGCGTACTGCGGTTTTTGTTCATCCAGTAACAATGCGCGGGTGCGCCGTTGCCGGGTGGAGCTGAAGACTATTTTGCCGTCGTCGGTGTACTGTGGTGCAACGTCCTGGCCCTGTTCGGCCACTGTGTCTGACGACACAATGCGCCGTAAATCACCATCGTCTAGGTCGTACTCCCAGATGTTCCAAGTGGGTTGTTCGTCGTCATCGGCGTCTTCTATCTCTGGGGCGCGCATGGCGAACAATAAACGCCGGCCATCGGCAGAGACGGATAAGTCTTTCACATCATATAAGGGCTCTGTGCCATCCGCATCCACCGCGGGAAAAACCCCCTCGGTGATGATGGTTTCAGGTGCGGAGGCGATGGCACGGTCCTTAAGCACCAAACGTGCTCCGGGGTTAAAAGCGGTGGGGTCTAGCACCTCATCAACTATCGCTTCGCCATCTTCGTCTACAGGTAAAGGGCGCTCCACGTAGGCGATGGGGAAGTCTTGAATTAACGTGCCATCCACCGTGACCACCTTTCCAGGTTGGCTGCCATCACTCACATCGCAGCCACTGAATGAGCACGAACACAGCAGGGCCAACACGAGTTTGCAAGCTGAAGAGTGAAGCCGGCGAAGTGTTGGTGGATGATTAATACAAGCCATAACATTACCCACTGAATGCCGCGATTGTTGCGCGGGTGATAAAAAAGAAAAGAAGCCAGCAAAAGACTGCGTGATTTTTTTTGTGCAATGTGTTGCCAATTTGCGCGAATAACTGCCCAAATAAGTCACTGACATTTGAAGTTTGGCATTCTTCAGGCGTTTTCGGTATGCAAGCCGAAGGGTGAGTTGCGTCAATAAGGCATCCAATGTTTTATTTCGAATCGAAATCAATTTTTGCTGCATATTCAAAAACATAATAATTACCGAGCTTTATGGCACTTCGCTTGGGGGTAAGCAGGTTCCATTTTGTGCTTTTTGCGACTTTTTTTACGAAATTTTCATAATAATCATGCGGCCTGGAACCATGAGCCTACACATTTTTCTCAAAGCAGTTTTTAAGCCCATACGGGTTTTAAAACATGTAATGTTCAAAAATCAGTGGTGTGTCAAATTTTTTGCCTGAAAAAAAACATTTCACAATGCTTGGAATAAAACCTGCTCTTAGCTAAGAGCTGCCCAATATGGACGTGCATGACGTTCATTTTGGTACTGATTAAAGTTTGCAGGGCAATTAAGCCGTCACCGGTCGACGAGCGGCTTAACTGAGAGCCCACCTGCACTGCAGCGAGTGATATCAGCGTTCATAATGAACGATCTATTGAGTTTAGTTGGCATGAGTGCCTTTTTTCGCGCATTTATGCATTTTGGTAGAAAGCATAGGGTTGCCCTGTAATTAAAGTCCAGCGGATTTTGCTATGACTGTATTCAAAACACTGCATCAACACTTTTTGTTCTTTGGCTTCGTTGTTGGCGCTCTGGCGATGCCCCCCTTGGGGTGTATGGCCGGTAGCCTGGAGCAGGCCAAACAAATTCACGATCGCATTGCTGGTATTCCCCCGTCAGAGGCCATCTTGTTGGCGATGAAGCAAAGCATTGATGATACTGGCAATGGCTTGGAGGCCGCAGAAATGGCCATGGAAAACGATGCCTTTTACCGCGTGACACTTAAAAATTGGGTGGCACCTTGGACCAACGAAGAGCAAACCCAATTTGTTCCCCTGAATGACTATATTGCCACGGTGATGGGGGTGGTGCGCGATGAGTTGGATTTCAGGCGTGTTTTGTACGATGACATTATTTACGTGGGTAATGGTGTCACGCCAGCTTATGCGAATAACAGCAATGCCCATTACGAGGCACTGGAAGAAGGCACCAGTGGCGGTGAGCCTTATGTATTGACAGAGGTGTTGCAGCAACGCTTACAGTCCTCTGTCACGGGCTTGCCGAATGACGCCACCGCAGGGGTGGTCACCAGTCGCGCAGCGGCCAAGGCCTTTTTTATTGATGGCACCAATCGCGCGCAATTTCGATTTACGTTGATGAACCATTTGTGTCGAGACCTCGAGCAAGTTCACGATACCACACGTGTGCCTGATCGTATCCGTCAGGATGTTTCGCGTTCCCCCGGTGGTGATGCGCGTGTATTTTTAAATAATTGTATTGGTTGCCACAGTGGTATGGACCCTATGACCCAGGCGTTTGCCTATTACGATTACATTTACGATGCCGAAACCGATTTAACGGGCGAGAACGGACAAATAGATTACAACGCCACCGGCGAAATCGACCCCGAGACCGGCACGCGCGTGAAAGCCAAATATCATATCAATAGCGCCACGTTTCCTTATGGTTATGTCACGCCCGATGATCGCTGGGATAACTATTGGCGCGAGGGCGTAAATGCCCAGCTCGGTTGGGATACGAGTTTAGACGGTTTTGGTCATGGCGCGCGCAGCATGTTGCAAGAAATGGCGCACAGCGAGGCCTTTGCCGAATGCCAAGTGAGGAAGGTTTTTAAAGCCGTGTGTTTGCGTGAGCCACAAGACACTGCAGACCGTAATCAATTAACGGCCATGGTGGGTCGCTTTGCTGCCAGTAACTACCGAATGAAAACGGTATTTGCCGAAGCTGCAGATTATTGTAAGGGGCCGTAACCATGAATTTTATTAACGGTAAACCCGTTCATTGTCATACAACACTTTCGCTTTTGCTGGCATCGATGCTTATTGTTGGTTGTTCCAGTGGCAGTGGCCAGCAGGGGCGAACCAACCCCGCACCCGATGTTCAATCGGGCGATGTGTTACAAGTCATCTATAACGGTCCCAGTGCTTCCACGGAAGACGTTTTAAACTTCAAGCAAAGCCTTTGGGACAACGTGGCCATGGATACTCGGTGTGGCGCGTGCCACGTGGAGGGCGAACAGAGCCCGCAATTTGCACGCAGTGACAATATTAACGACGCCTATACGGCAGCGAACACCCTGGTGAATTTGCAAGACCCTGCCAGTTCTCGTTTTGTGGAGAAGGTGGCCACCGGTCACGGTTGTTGGACCACCAACTTGGAAGTTTGTGAAGAAAAATTCATTGAATGGATTTCCAACTGGGCTTCCCAGTCAGGTGTAGAGCTTACTGAAACCGCTTTACGTGAACCCGATATTCAAGAGGTGAGCGCCAGTCTGACGTATAGCGATACGCCCGATGCGTTTGCGCAGCATGTGTACCCGCTGCTGACAGATTATTGTGCGGATTGCCATCGTGGCGACGCGCCCCAAGCCCCTGTTCAGCCTTATTTTGCCAGTACCGACGTGGCTCGTGCTTATGTGGCGGCGCAAACCAAAATGTTGTTTAACGTTACGGAAAACCCCAATGGGTCTTACATCATTGATGCTTCGCGCTCGCGCTTGGTGGTGCGACTGCGCGATGAGGCTCACAACTGCTGGGACAATAACTGTGTTACCGCCGCCAATGCGATGGAATCCGCCTTGGAGGATTTTGCCGCAACACTGACCTTCAGTGGCGTGGACGACAGTTTGGTGGTGAGTAAAGCGATGCGCATCGGCGATGGCACGGCCATCAGTCAAGGGGGGCGTGTGGAGACCAATGCTATTGCCATTTACCCTTTTAAAGCCGGTAAGGGTAGTATCGCCACCGACTACGCCTTTGACCGGTTTCCACCAGGTGCCGATTTAACGTTATCGGGCGACGTGAGCTGGGTGAGTAACTGGGGCATCCGCTTGGATGGCGGTCGCGCGCAATCTCCGGTGTCGCTCAGTGAAAAAATGCACCGCTATATTACCCAAACGGGTGAATACAGCATTGAAGCTTGGGTGGTGCCGGCCAATGTGACCCAAGACGGGCCCGCTCGAATTGTGAGTTATTCCGGTAGTAATGCTGAGCGTAACTTCACATTGGGGCAAACGCTGTATAACTACAACTTTTTTAACCGTGCCAGTACCACGGATGCCAATGGAGCCCCCACGTTAAATACCCCCGATGCAGAGGAGGTTTTGCAAGCCACCTTGCAGCACGTGGTGGCGAGCTACCACCCACTGGAGGGGCGTAAGCTTTACGTCAACGGAGAAGATGTGGGCATGGAAGATGATACCCCCGTGGGTAATTTTAATGATTGGGATGAGACCTTTGCATTCGTGCTGGGTAACGAAACCTCGGGAGAATACCCTTGGCGTGGAACCATTCGGTTTCTGGCCATTCACAATCGTGCGCTCACTCAAGAGCAGGCGGCTACCAACTACGATGTGGGCGTGGGCCAAAAAATCTTACTGGCGTTTTCGGTAGCCGAGCACATTCCGTCCATGAGCGATGCCTACGTGGTGTTTCAAGTTGAGCAGTTTGATGACTACAGTTACCTGTTTAACGAACCCTACTTTTTCAGTTTCAGTGAAATACCCTCGAGCGATGTGGTCATCGAGGGTATGCGCATTGGTGTGAATGGTCGCGAGGCAAACGTGGGCCAAGCCTACGCCAACCTGAATATCACCATCAATAGCAACAATTTTGATGCCGCGGGCGTTCCGCTCTCCACCTTGGGTACGGTAATTCCCTCTGAGAAGGGGGCCGGGCAAGACCAGTTCTTTTTGACCTTTGACCGTATTGGTAGCGACAGTTATACGCGTGTTGCGCCCACAGTACCTCCGGCTGCCGAACCACAAGACTTGCCGGCACAGCCTGAAATCGGCATTCGCAAATTTACCGAAATCAATGCCGCGCTCGCAGCCATGACAGGCATCCCCGTTACCGAAAGTGGCGTGGCCGCCACCTATGAAGCCGTACAGCAACAAATGCCTTCAACGGAAGATGTCACTGGTTTTTTGGTTGCGCACCAAATGGGCATCACTCAGCTGTCGGTGAAGTATTGCAATACTCTCGCCAGTGATGATGCGCGCATGGCGGCGTTTTTCCCAAATTTTTCTGGCAGTTTTGATACCTTGGGACGCATGGCGATCATCGATCCACTCATGACTGCCATGCTCTCACACGCCATACCCAACGAGGGGCAATTGTCCAATCAGCCATTGGTGGCTGATACCGAGACGCACCTCAATAACCTGATCGATACCATGACGGCCAGCTGTGGCAGTAATTGCTCCACCACCGTCACTCGTAACACCGTTACTGCTGTGTGCGCCGCCGCTATGGGCAGTGCCGTGATGCTTATTCAATAGAGGTGAACCATGGCCAGAAGACGTCATTTTGGACTGAACGAACCGCTCGCACACAGCGACCATGCACGCCCCAAAACCCGCAGAGAATTTATCTCTCAAGGGTTTCAGGCGGGGTTGGCAAGCGTGATTGGCACCAGCTTTATTGGCCTCAATGGTTTTAGTTCCAAAGCCTTCTCGCTGTCGCCATCGCTTGATACTGCGGTGGCCAACTGCGGTATTCGCTTTGATGGTGCGGGTAAGATTCCGTTTATTTGTTTTGATTTAGCGGGTGGTGCCAACATTGCGGGCAGCAACGTACTGGTGGGCGGGCGCGGTGGCCAATTGGACTTTTTAGACACTGGTGGGTATGCCAAGCAAGGGTTGCCCTCAGGTATGACGCCCAATGCGCCTAACCCCATGGCGCCGAACAACAATTTTATTAACACGGAGCTGGGCTTAGCGTTTCATAGCGACAGCGGCTTTTTGCGAGGTATTCAAGAGCGCACCGCGCAAACCACGCGCGACTTGATTAACGGCGCCGTCATTGCCGCACGCTCTGAAAATGACACGGGAAACAACCCCCACAACCCCATGTATGGTATCAATTTGTGTGGTGCACGAGGGTCTCTCTTGGCCTTGTGTGGGTCGCGCAGCAGTGAATCCGGTGGTAATTCCATGGCGCCGGCGATGCTGATCAACAACGAAGTGCGACCCACCAAAGTGGATAGACCCTCGGATGTCACGGGCCTTGTGGATGTGGGCGATTTGGTGGGCCTGTTGAGTGAAGATGAAGTGGTGGCGGTGATGGAATCCATGTACCGGCTCAGCAAGGCCAAAATGGAGCGCACGCCGACCACCTCTGCCATTCAACAAGCGGTACCCTGTAAATATTTAGAGAGTGCGGGCCTTGCCGAGCGCTATTCTGATCCAGCTGCCTTAGATCCGCTGGCCGACCCCGATATTGTGGGTCCGGCCGGGATTTTTACCAGTGCCGAAATGGACGATCGCGAATTCAGTAAAACCGCCTCGGTAATGAAGTTGGTGATTGAAGGCTACGCCGGGGCTGGCACCATTACCATGGGTGGCTATGACTATCACACGGGAGACCGTGCCACTGGTGAAATGCGCGATTTACGGGCTGGGCGCTGCATGGGCGCTTGCCTGGAATATGCCGCTCGCAAAGGCCGCCCGCTGATGATGTACGTCTACAGTGACGGTTCTGTGTTCAGCAACGGCATGATCGACAACTCCATTGAAGGGCGCGGCAAAGGGGTTTGGACGGGCGATAACCAACAAACTGCTGCGTCGTTCTTTTTGGTCTACAACCCCGGTGCGCGTCCGCAGCTGTTTGTGGGCGATGCCGCGGGTGACCAGCCGGAATACCACCAACAGCTCGGCTATATGCGCCCCAGTGGGGATGTGGAAACCTCATCGAGTCCTGCAGCGAACAATGTTAATCAGTTGGTACAAACGGTGATGCTCAACTACATGGCATTGCATGGTGAACAGGGGCAATTTGCGCAACTGTTCACGGACAAGGGTTTGAGTCATGGTCTAGGCGGCGCAGCTTCCATTGATCGGCTCACGGCTTTTGCGCCCATTGTGTAACGCGTCTGAACGTTGATGCGGGGGCCGCTGGTCGGCTGCCTCTGCCACTAGGGGTTTGACAGCTAATGCCTCAGGCGTTTTTGGTGCCAAAACCCCGTTAATTCAACGGTTTACGGTTAAATAGCAAACAGATTTTGCTGCTAAATGTGTGAGTGGTCACTTATTTTGATTGAAAGTTGGCCGTTTTGAGGTGGCTTGGTCTAATCTTGAATAAGTTAATATTTAACCGTGATCGTCGCTAAAAATAGGTTAATTAACCTGTAAATTGCAATAAGAAGCGCAGTTTTTAGACTTTTTTGTGACATCAGGCATGAAATTGTGGCGCGATAATCAACATGTTAGTTATCATTAGCCAACACATTGACTTTTAACGTGATAGATAAAGAAGTGATTATGGAGACTTTGCCTGTATTACTGCAAAAGGCGCGAGAAGCTTCGGTAGCGGACATGCGCGATACCTTGGCTGGTTTTGGCTTAACCGAACAGCAATGGCGTGTGATTCGCGCGGCCTATGAGCACGGCGATTTAAATGCACAAGAGTTGGCTGAAAAAAGCGCGATTCTAGGCCCCAGTTTGTCCCGAATACTCAATCGTCTAGAAAGTGATGGGGTGCTGGTACGGAAGGCCTCAGAGGGAGATTTACGCGAGTTAACCATTAAGCTCAGTACGGCAGGCAAGCGACTTCACAACCGCGTGCAACCGCAGTTGGCAAAAAAATACGGTGCGTTTGCCGATAAAATTGGCCCTCGAAAGCTCAAACAGTTGTCCGAGCTGCTGGAATTTGTCTCCTCTCTAAACAATACCTAAAGGGCCTTCGGCATACCGTGCACGGTATGCCATCCCTTTTGTCGAATATCCCTCTCGTTCTGGATGACGCCTCATCGGCGGATTCTCTTACTTTCCCTTGACCTATTCTGGTTGTCAAATCTGTGCGAATGCCCGACTTGATCCTATACTTGACCATAAAGGATTAAAAGTCACGATGCCAGACCGCGCCAAACCAGCAATATTCCGAGTCCTAAGAACCTGCCTGTGGGGTGTGTGGGCCGTGGTGTTGTCACTTTTTGCCATGCAAGTCGTGGCAGAATTGCCACAAAATTTACGATTCAAGCACATTGAACTGGTGGACAAGGTAGGTCAGCCGATCAGCATTGGCGCGCTTACCGATATTTTGCAAGATCATCAAGGGTACCTCTGGGTTAGCGGAGAAAACGGCCTGGCGCGCTTCAATGGGCTGTATTTCGATATTTTCCGCCATCTACCCAGCGATCCTCATTCACTTTCCAACAGTTATGTGAGCGATTTACTCATAGACAGGGAGGGCGCCCTCTGGGTCGCCTCCGTGAATGGTCTTAATCGGTACGACCCCGCACGCAATGCCTTTACCCGTTTTAACAATCGCTTCTTGAGCGATGATGATGACGTCACGGGGCACATCACTGATCCGTTGTTGGAATCAATGGCGCTCGATGCTAACGATGCGCTTTGGTTGGGGTTTGATGAAGGCGTGGTTCAATTCAATGCCAAGCGCGATCGTTTTTTGCGCATACCCGCGTTGACCGGTCTGCATGCAAAAAGCTTGGTATTTGATCAGCGCGAAAACCTGTGGATAGGGACCTTGGACAATGGTCTTTACCGCTACCACGTTCCCTCTGAGACGTTAACACACTGGGTACACGACACGCAGAGCAATGAGGGTTTGGTCGACAATTACATCACGGCACTTCACGAGGGGCCAGATGGCGCCATTTGGGTAGGCACTATGTCGGAAGGGCTCAACCGTATTGCGCCTGATGGCACCTTTAGTCGCTTTCAAAGCCAGCAGGGGCAACCCCATAGCTTGCCCGCGGGGGCGATTTGGAATATCAGCTTTACACGCAAAGGTGAAATGTGGCTTGCGTTAAACCCCGGCGGCATCGCCGTCTATCGTCCCAAAACACAAGATTTTCAAGTCATTGAGCATTTACCTTTTAGCTCCACCAGTATTAGTTCGAACAAAGTGCTGACCATCCATGAGGATCGAGTGGGCGATATTTGGATAGGCTCATTTTCTGGAACAGTCGATGTCTTTAATCGTGCCAGTTCGCCATTTATCAATTTTAAAGCAGACGCAGGTGACGAAAGTTTGTCGGACGGCGCCATTTTGGCTTTCTGTGAAGATTCCCAATCGCGTATTTGGGTGGGCACAGAGTCGGGATTAAATGAATTTCACCCCGAAACGCAGACTTTCACTCAGTACCGAGCGAAACCGGGGCAAAAGGGCGCTCTTCAAGCAGATTCTGTTTTGGCCATTACCGAACACGTGGACGGGTCGCTCTGGGTGGGGACTTGGTCTGGCGGCGCCTACCGATTTGATAAGACCCGTGGTGTGTTTAAGGCCTATACTGCGCGGCCCAATAACCCCCGCCAGTTGGGCGACAATTACATTTGGTCGCTGTTGTCAGATAGCCAAGGGCGTTTATGGTTGGGTACGGAAACCTCGGGGCTTGCGTTGTATCGACCCAAGACCGATGACTTCCAACGTTTTCACCCTGAGGACAATCAACCCAACGCGCTGTCTGGGCGAAATGTACGCGCTTTATTGGAAGATCATCAAGGGCACCTTTGGGTTGGCACTATCAACGGTTTAAATCGGATGGACAGCTTTGATGGCGAGCGTGCCTCTTTTAGTCAATATTTTCACGATCCGTCAAACCCTAACAGCTTGAGTAGCAATCGTGTGATTGCATTGTTCCAGGATTCCAATAACCATCTCTGGGTGGGAACCTTCGATGGTGGGTTAAATCGGCTGAATATCGAAACCGGGGAGATCCTGCGCATGGGTCTTGCCGAAGGATTACCGTCGAACAATATTGGTGGAATGGTCGAGGACAATCAGCATCAACTCTGGGTAACCACGGCCAATGGTGTGGCGGTGATCGACCTTAAAACACTGGTGATTAAACCCTATTATGCAAAAGATGGATTGGTGTCGAACCACTTTAATCGCTACGCCGTATTGAAAAAAAAAAAGACAGGTCAACTTTTTTTAGGCTCGAGCGAAGGGTTTAGTATTACCCAAGCCAACCGCGCGTTTGAACCTAGTCCACCAGCACCGGTGGTATTGTCGGAGCTGCGTGTCTTCAATGAACCTGTATTGGCCGGTGATAAGACGGGGCTGTTAACAGCGAGCATCAGTGAGACCGATTCGATCCGGTTATCTCATAAGCATGCCATGTTTGCCTTTACATTTTTCGCGCTGAGCTATCGGTCCAGTCACCAAAATACCTATGCCTATAAACTTGAAGGTTTCGATAAAGACTGGAACTACATTGATAACAAAAACACCGCAACTTTTACCAATATTGACCCGGGTGAATACATTTTTAAAGTACGTGCTGCCAACAGCGATGGTGTTTGGAACGAGGACGGCGTATCGCTCGCGATTATTGTTGAGTCACCCCCCTGGGCCACACCTTGGGCTTATACACTATATATCTTGTTAGTGATCGGGGTGGTCGCGTTTGTCATTCAAGACCAACGTAAACGCATTGCCTTACGCCATCAGCAAAAAGTCAACGATCAATTGGTTAAACTGGACCGAATTAAAGATGCCTTTTTGGCCAATACCTCACATGAGTTGCGCACACCGTTGAATGGCATTATTGGCTTGGCGGAGTCTATTTTAGATGGCGCCATGGGGGAAGTAAGCGATTCGGTTAAACACAGTTTAAAAGTCATCGTTATCAGTGGTCGTCGGTTGTCCAAATTGATTAACGATATATTGGATCACGCAAAACTCAACGAACAAAAATTGACGCTACGCTTGTCGTCGATTGACTTACATTTGATAACGTCCGTGGTGCTTGATCTGAGTGGGCCGTTGGCCAATAAAAAAGCCATATGCTTGGTCAACAAAGTGCCAGTGGAAGCCAGAGTGTTGGCGGATGAAAACCGCCTCCAGCAGATGTTGCACAATTTGGTTGGGAATGCCATTAAGTTCACAGTCCGTGGTGAGGTGACCGTTACGGCGAATCGAGAAGGGCATTTTTGGGCCATTTCAGTACGTGATACGGGAGTGGGCATCGGTGCAGATGATATAGAGCGAGTGTTCTCCGCCTTTACTCAAGTGGATCATCTGGAAACTCGCGAACAAGGTGGGACGGGGTTGGGCCTGGCAATCACCAAACAATTGGTGGAGTTGCATGGGGGGACCATTGATGTCCACTCCAACCTGGGCGAAGGTTCTGAATTTATCATTACCTTACCAGTGGCGGAAAAAACAACCATTGCAGACGATGCGCTCAATCTGTTAAACGCCACAGCCGAGATCGCGCCCCCCTCTTTACGCGATAACGAAATCCATGACCTTGATGCGACAGCGTCTCAGCAAAAACGCAGTGGAGAGACGATTTTGGTGGTGGATGACGACAGTGTGAATCGATTTGTGATTAAAAGTATGTTGTCTCAACACAATTACAATGTATTAGAAGCGGAGGATGGCCCAGCGGCCCTCAAGTTAATGGAATCTGGCGAAAAAATCGATCTGGTCATTCTCGATGTCATGATGCCAAAAATGTCGGGCTTTGAAGTATGCATGCGCATTCGCGTCAATTTTCCTATTGAGCGCTTGCCGGTTTTATTTTTAACCGCAAGAAGTGTTGGGGATGATTTGATTAGAGGGTTTGTGTCTGGTGGCAATAGTTATTTATTTAAACCGGTTGAAAAACACCAACTGTTGACGCGAATACTGCGGCATATTGCGGCTGCCAAAACCAACCAAAAATTGGTTATGCAAGTTGAGCGGACCGAGACCAAGAACCGAGCGCAACTGCTGGGGTTGGACGTAATGGAAGCCATATTAAAAGCCATTAATCAACCCGGAGCGATTCGGGAAATCATGGCGGAGGTGTCTAAGCAAATGTTAACCGTCACTGGCGGGCAGGCTGCGACCCTTTGGCGGTTGGATGAAAACCGAAGCCGATACCAACCTGTGGTACGGATTAACCACAGTGGGCAAGATACCAGTGAAGAGGCGCCTATCAAAGCCATTGAAGCTGATAGACTAAATGACCTAACACTTAAACCCAACCAATTTGTGTTGCTCAACGCTAGCACCGTCGAGGGCGCGTTGGCCGAATGGTTGAAGGCGTACCCTGTTTTTAACAATACCTATTTTTTATTGGTTTATTATTCAGAGTGTCCGCTGGCCATCTATGCCATTGATCAAAATGCCGACAATGTGGCGGAAGAGCTTGAAGATACCTTAAATCGATTAAAATCACACGTAGTGGCGGCCATTGTTAAAGCTCTGGGGGCAGGAGAACAAAGTGATGGTTAGCCGATGAAGACTCCAGAGAGAAATATCCATACGGCGAAGAATAATTTTAATTTATGGCCACCCAACCACAGGGTAATGTGGCGAGCGAGATAACCGCCGATAAGCGCTGCTTGACCGGCGAATAAAAAGACTTCCCAGCGCACGGCTTCGGTGACCACAATATGGTGTACAACGCCGGTGAGTACAGAGATGGAAGAGGCGATGACACCCACAGCAACCGCAAGTTTGGCATTAAAGCCTAAAAAAAACAGTAGCAGAGCGAGACATTCCCCCACGCCCACCGACAACCAAGCCGTCACCATGCCACCCAATAGGCCTGTCACCACGATACTGCCTGCGGCCATGAGTGAGAGCCGGGTTTGTTCGTGACGCTGGACGTTGCGAGTGGCCAGGGTGTACACAAACAGCACTACGCCAAAAAACAGTGAGAACCATCGAAACAAGGGCTCGATGCCGAGGTTCAGCGGCGGTAATCCGTACTGCGCCAGTAATACGCCAATGATGGTACTGATGCCGGCCAAGACAATCAGTTGTTTCAATACCCCAGGCGTGCAGTGAAAGCTTGCCGGCTGTACTTTGTATTGGGTGAGCCAGGCGATGGCTCCAGCGGTCATGCCACAGCATTGAATGGCCATGCTGGTGGCTACCGATTCGTTGGC
Organism: Cellvibrionaceae bacterium; assembly: GCA_050300015.1. Classification (GTDB taxonomy): domain Bacteria; phylum Pseudomonadota; class Gammaproteobacteria; order Pseudomonadales; family Cellvibrionaceae; genus CAYZQH01. Next base: position 111,414 of record JBNKWZ010000016.1, read on the forward strand.
CGTTAAGCCAAGAACGGTGAAAAATGGGATAAAAATCACACCGCCGCCAGCACCGGTGGAATTGGCCACCAAAGCACCCAGCAGACCCAGCGCAAAAAAGAGCCCAAACTCCATCGCTAGAGATAACGCGCTTCCAGGCCACAGCCCTATCACGGTGTAAAAAGCGCAAAAGGCGAGCACGTAAAACCAGATTAAGGGGCGCATGTTGTGGTCAATTCATTGGTGAGCATGCATTTTAACGTATTTGCGGCAGTAGGGACGTTGATTTGGAATAAAACATATTGGCAACTTCACGCGTTTTTTTGGGTCTCATTCGATCGGGGCATTGTGTAAACTGTGCAACGCAACCGGGGTGAGCGGGTCAATTTTTGTTCTTCGTTCGTACGTCTAATCTGAAATAAAACGAAAGGAATGTCTCATGCTGAAACAGTGGCTTTATGGCGTGTTATTGGTTGGGTTAAGTGTTTTGGCCCATGCCAAAGCACCGGAAAAAATCCATTATGTGGAGGGCATCAGTGAGTATCGTCTGAAAAACGGTTTGCAGGTTTTATTGTTTCCTGATCCTACCAAGGAAACTGTCACCGTCAATGTGACCTACAAAGTGGGGTCCAAGCATGAAAACTATGGTGAAACCGGGATGGCGCATCTGCTGGAACACTTGATGTTCAAAGGCAGTAAAAAACACAAAGACATTCCGGCGGAATTAAGCGCTCACGGCGCGCGTCCCAACGGCACTACTTGGATAGATCGCACCAACTATTTCGAAACGTTTGCAGCCACAGAAGAGAACATCGACTGGGCCTTAAGTTTAGAATCTGATCGTATGGTTAACTCTTTTATCGCAAGGAAAGACCTCGACAGTGAAATGACCGTGGTGCGCAATGAATTTGAAAGCGGCGAAAACAGCCCTTTTAGAGTGCTGATGAGCTCGGTGATGCAGGCCGCTTACGATTGGCACAACAATGGCAAACCCACTATCGGCGCACGTTCCGATATCGAAAATGTGTCTATTGACCGATTGCAGGCGTTCTACCGCAAGTACTATCAGCCGGACAATGCCGTACTGGTGGTGGCGGGTAAGTTTAATGAAGCTGACTTGTTGAAAAAAATACAAAAAACCTTTGGTAAAATCAAAAAGCCCAAGCGGGCGCTGCCCTCAATGTATACCGAAGAACCACCGGCGGATGGTGAAACCCGCGTGACCATACGCCGAGTTGGCGATGTGCAGCTGTATGCTTCTGCCTATCGTATCCCTGCAGGTACCCACCCGGACTATCCAGCGCTGGAGGCTTTGACTCTTATTTTAGGAGATACTCCGCGAGGCCGATTACACCGAAGTGTTACGGAGCAAAAATTGGCCGTGAGCAGCTTCGCGTTTCCCTTTCAGTTGGAAGACCCAGGTCTTATGTTTTTTGCGGCACAGGCTGATTTACAGACCGATTTGGCCGCTACGCAAGCCGCTATGATTACCACCATTGAAGGCATCGCACAAAGCCCGATAACGGACGAGGAATTAGAAACCGCCAAGTTGAGTTGGATGAAACAGTTTGAGCAGGCGTATAACTCACCCGAAAAAATTGCCGTGATGCTGAGTGAATATATTGGTATGGGCGATTGGCGGTTGTTGTTTCTGACCCGAGATCGTGTGGAGTCTCTGACGGTAGAGGACGTACAGCGAGTAGCCAAGCAGTATTTAACCCGCAACAACCGTACGGACGGAGTGTTTGTGCCTACCGAGAATCCAGAGCGCATCGCAATACCGGCGGCGCCCAGCGTGGCAGAGCAATTGAAAGGCTATGAGGGCAAGGCTACGCAGGCATTCGGTGAGGCATTTGATCCCAGTTTTTCCAATATTGCCGCACGTACCGAGGTTAAAACACTAAGTTCCGGTGCCAAAGTGGCGTTGTTGGAGAAAAAGTCTCGCGGTCAAGAAGTGGTGGTGCAATTTGCGTTTCAATTTGGTAACGCCAATAACCTGAAAGGTGAGCGTGTGGCCGCGGAACTCTTGCCTGCCATGTTTATGCTGGGTACAAAAGACTACAGCCGCAGTGAACTGGTCACGGCATTTGATAAGATCAAAACCGTGGTGAATATCAGCGGTGATGTGAACTCGCTGCACGGTTCACTCACTACGGATCGGGCTCATGTTCAGCCCGCGCTTGAGTTGCTGGCCCATGTATTGACTGAGCCAGCATTCGATGCCAAAGAGTTTGATCTTTTGAAGTCGCGTAATGTCGCTCAGCTAGAGGCGGGCCGGCAGGACCCCAACGCCATTGTTTCGCGCGAGTCCGCACGTTTGTTCAATGACTTTGAACGCGACCATCCACTTTATGTGCCGGCGCTTGAGGCGCGTATTGAGGAGATCAAAGCAGTTGCACTTACAGATGTTAAATCCCTGTATCAAACCTTTTATGGTGCCAGCCATATGCAAGTGGCCGTCGTGGGGGATTTTGATTCGGAGGCGGTTGTTAAGACACTGGAGCGCACATTGGGCGGTTGGCGCTCTAAACCGGACTACGCACCTATTTATGCTACCTATCAAAGCTTTGAACCCGTTGTTAAAACCTTTGAGACCCCCGACAAGGAAAATGCCATTCTGTTGGCCAAAATGCTGATTCCCGTAGGAGAAAACGACCCGCAAGCAGCTGCATTGGAAATGGGGCTGTACATGTTGGGTGGGGGGTTCTTAAACAGCCGCATCGCCACACGCCTGCGCCAGCAAGAAGGCTTGAGTTATGGCGCTGGTGCTTGGGTGTCTTTAAGTGGCGAAACCAGCCGTGGCACCATTGGTGCCTATGCCATATTCGCCCCGCAAAACCTCGGTGCGGTGGAGCTGGCCCTGCGTGAGGTGATTGACCAAGTGGTCGAGGATGGTTTTACTTCAGAAGAGTTGGAGGAAGCGAAGAAGGGGTATTTGCAAGGCAAGCGCGTGGACCGCACACAAGCACATACTATGGCCGGATTTTTGAACGCAGCCCTGTATTTGGATCGCGACCTCCTATGGTGGGAGGCTTTTGAATCAGCGATTCGTGCGCTCACTGTTGAACAAGTGAATGCCGTTATTAAGCAAACACTACGGTTTGAAGATTTGTCGTTGTTAAAGGCGGGAGATTTTGCAAACGCAAAGCATAAGGCAAGTACTTCGCCTTAAAGCCACCCTTTACTTGGCCCATTAAAAAGGCCTTTGCAGTGCAAAGGCCTTTTTTGTTTTTGACGGTTTGCGGAACGTTATCTAGGCACGCCTAGCACGCATTACCCGCGCATCTTTTCGGCAATCTCGTAGAGGTCATCGGCGGATTCTACGATATTGGCAACCGAAACTTCTGCAGTGGTTTTGTCGAGGTTGAGTGACTCAAACAGAGCGTCATCGATTAGTTGATAGGACCCCCGTCCAACACCATTGTTGGCCAACAGCTGCTTAGCCAAATAGACGAGTTTGGCGTAAACCGCATGCTCCCCCTCGTAATTGGGGTTGTTTTGGTGTCTTAAGGCGGTGATCACTTCTTCAGGCATGTTCCAAACCTCCATCAACCAACTGGCCATTTGACAGCTAGAGACACCCAAAAGGTGTTGCTCAATGGTGGCCACTGGCAAGTGGGTGTTCACCTCAAAATGGCGATTCAAATTGGAGAAATAAGGTGGAAATACCTCAGCAAGCACAAAATAACCAAAATTGTTGAGCAGTCCCGATAAGTAGGCCATGCCAAAGCCTGGGCGATGTTCACGTGGGATACTGGTGACCAGTGCTTCCACGGTGGCCGCAGTGCACACGGCTTGCTGCCAATATTGGGTAATCTGATTGGGTGTCATTACGTTCACATGCATGGCATTGCCAAGTGCCAAACCCAAAGATAAATTCAGCACCATATCAAAGCCCAAAACACGCACGATGGCATCGTGCACGGACTTGATTTTACCGGGGGCCGAATAATAGGGAGACGCCGCCCAACTGACCACCTGTGCCGCAAGCGCAGGGTCAAGCTCTACAATGTCAGATAAATCGCTAATGTCGGCATCAGGGTCTGCCCGCAACTTGATGATGCGCTGTGCCGTATCGGGTAGGGGCGGCATTTCCAGCGTGTCTTCTAATCGCTGCTTAATACGCAATTGGGTGAAATTTTTCAGCGAGTCGATAATTTGTTCGCGATCCATAACCGCAGAATCTGGCAGGGAAGGGGCCAGCACGGCCAGTTCACCAATATTGGTGTTATGGATCATGGCCTGAAAGTCGGATAACTTCAGTTGTACCGAATGGTCGTCGTCACCACTGTCCAGTAACAGCACTTGGTGACGCAGTAACGAGGCATCCACAATGGTGCTGTAGTTTTGCCATTCAGGTAATGCGGGGATGGTTTTGAGTTGGTGTTCCTCCAATAGCGCATTCATTTCCAGGCGTGGTAAGGGTGCCAAGTCGCGGCCGAATTGCATTTTGAGGGCATTTAAGTCAATCAAATGGTCCCTTGGCAGCAGAATTTGCAGTTTACCGTCACTGTCTTGCAGCAACAGGGATTTCACCTCACACGCCGAGGCCGGAACGCCGGACGCTGCAGCATGTGCGGAGTTCACGAGACGCTCTGTTGATTTCAACTGGTAGGCAATGTTGCTGGTCTCGAGGGCTTGAATAACACTCGCCGGTACTGGCACGGGTAATCCTCCACAATGTCGATAGGGCAAAAAAGTGCCCAAATCACCTCTAGGGAAACTCTGATTAAGCCCCTGTGACCTCTGCGCAATCTGGCGTGGAGCAGTCGCAAGGCGGTAATCGCCGTTAAGGTAGTAGCCCTTAGCAAGACGGCCAACGCGAAAAATGTCCGCGCCAGGCAGCGCCGTTAGGGGCTTTCAGGCGTTCTTGCTGACCATTCGCCGGGCAACCAGGCCAACTCGATCGCGCGTCTTGCCAGCAAAAATCCCTGACAGCCTGAGGCTGAAAGGACTTAATCAGAGGTTCCCTAGGCTCTCCTTTCAATATAGCTGTCGCCGTGAGTTTTGCTAGGCGAATTCCGATGAATCACTTACTGGGGGCGCGGTGCTCTTGTTCCGTTGAGCTGCTTAGCCTTGTAAGTAGGCCTCGTGATTGGCAAACCACCTATTGATGATTTTGGCGCCGATGTGAGGTGGAAGGCGCGCTATCTGGTTGGCGGTAGCATCGAGGGATGAGAGTAACTCGGCGTCTCGCTCCAGGTCGGCAATTCTGAAATTGAGGGTGCCGGTTTGGCGTGCACCTAGGAGTTCACCTGGGCCGCGAATGCTGAGGTCGTGCTCGGCAATGGCAAAGCCATCGTTGCTGTCACGCAGTACTTGTAGTCGACGCCTGCCCATTTGTGACAAGGGCTCGCCGTACAGTAGCAAGCAAAAGCTGGCGGTTGGGCCACGACCCACCCGTCCGCGCAACTGGTGAAGCTGGGCAAGGCCCAAGCGTTCTGGGTTTTCAATCACCATCACACTGGCGTTGGGCACATCCACACCCACTTCAATCACAGTGGTGGCCACCAATAACTGGGTCTCTCCGTTTTTAAACGCCGCCATGGCTTGCGCTTTGTCTTTGGGTTTTAAGCGGCCATGCACCAGCCCGACGCTGAGCTCTGGAAGTGTTGTGCGCAAGGCTTCGGCGGTTTGCTCCGCGGCGGCAGCGCTCAGGGTTTCGGAGTCCTCCACCAGGGTGCATACCCAGTAGACCTGGCGGCCTTCAGTGCAGGCGTTTTTGACCCTAGCGACCACCTCATCTTTGCGTTTTTGACTGACCAATACGGTATTCACTGGCGTGCGTCCGGGGGGGAGTTCGTCGATCACCGAAAGATCTAAATCCGCGTAGGCCGTCATCGCCAAGGTTCGAGGAATGGGCGTAGCAGTCATCACCAGTTGATGGGGCCGTAAACCATCGCTTTTTAGGTGTAGGCTCAAGCGTTGGTGCACACCAAAGCGGTGCTGCTCGTCGATAATCACCAACCCCAATTGCTTAAATTGCACATCTTCTTGAAACAACGCATGGGTGCCTACCACTAACTGCGCTTCTCCCGTGGCTATGGCATTAAGGGCTTTCTGGCGTTGCGTCTTGGTGAGTTTGCCCACTAACCAAGCTACTTGATAACCCAAAGGCTTAAGCCATTGTTCAAAATTGTGAAGGTGTTGCTCTGCCAAAATTTCGGTTGGTGCGGCCAGCGCCACTTGTTGGCCACTGGATAATGCCGCCAAGGCGGTTGCTGCCGCCACTACGGTTTTGCCGCTACCCACATCGCCTTGTACCAGGCGCAACATGGGGTGGTTGCGTTGTAGGTCTTGTTGGATGTCTGCTATCACGCGGGTTTGCGCACGGGTGAGAGAAAAGGGCAAGCTTTGGTAAAACTGCTGACTCAGCTTCGGGGCCAGTGCTAGGCGAGGCGCGTGCAGGGCATTGATGGCGGCGCGACTTTTTTGTAGTGCCAGGTGGTGAGCCAATAGCTCTTCAAAGGCCAAACGTTGTTGGCAGGGGTGAGTGCCGGCTTGCAGCATGGCAACGGGTGCACCTACGGGAGGGCAGTGAACAAATTGAAGTGCTTCGGCTAAACTGCTGACGCCAAAGCGCTGGTTAAATTCGATGGGCAGTAATTCTTCTGGAGGGTGGGCGTCTAAGGCGTTGATGGCACTCAGTACCAGTTTACGCATGCGTGGCTGACCGATGCCCTCTGTCAGCGGGTAAATGGGCGTTAAGGTATTGTCTAGGGGGGTGGGGTTTTGAGGGTCAATGACTTGGGTTTCGGGGTGATACAGCTCAAGACCACTTTGCCCCAAGCGTGTATCACCAAAACAGCGAATACGAGCGCCTTCGGCGAAGCGATTTTTTTGTGCGGCACTGAAGTGATAAAAACGCAGGGCTATTACCCCTGAGTCGTCCTGCAATTGCACCACTAGGCTGCGACGTTTGCCCATGACCACGCGCGTTGATTGCACGGTACCCTCAATGGCAATCGTAGTGTGTAAAGCGGCACCGCCAATGGCGGTGAGCCGTGTGCGGTCGAGGTAGCGAAGTGGCAGGTGGAACAACAGGTCCTGAACACTGCAGAGGTTAAGCTTTGCCAGTACCGCCGCCAAGGCGGGACCCACGCCTGGCAGTTGGGTTAGCGCGGCAGTCTCAGTGGTTGCTGTTGTCACTGTCATTGCGGCTGGCCAAAATGGCATCGCGCAGTACATCAATGGCGTTATGACGAGGGAAACTCGCCCGCCAGGCCAGTGCAACGGTTCGCTTGGGGGGCGTGCCTTTAAAAGGGCGTACCGCCAGCGCGTCGGCAGCATAGTGTGAGGCCCGGGCGGCGCTCTCGGGCAAAATGGTAATGCCGAGGCCAGAGGCCACCATATGTTTCAAGGTTTCAAGTGAGCTGCCTTCGCGTGCGGTGCGAACGCGGCCATTGGGGTCGTCAATGGAGGGCTTTAAATTGGGGCAGGCTTCGATGACCTGGTCGCGAAAACAGTGCCCTTCTCCTAATAGCAGTAAGTTGTGACCACTCAGTTGGTCGGGTGTTAGGTGCTTGTGCTTACACAGCGAGTGATTTTTGTCCATCACGACCACAAAGGCTTCCTCGTAAAGAGGTTGAGTTACCACATCAGCCTCGTTAAAGGGTAAAGCCACGATAATGGCATCCAGCTCACCCTGGCGAATGCGGCGGCGCAAAGTGGCGGTAAAACTCTCCTCAATATACAGTGGCATGGCCGGCGCCAAGTGCTGTAGGTGGGGTATTACGTATGGCAACAAATAGGGCCCAATGGTGAAAATGGCACCCACGTGTAAGGGACTCGACAGTTGGTCTTTACCCGAGGTGGCGATGTCTTTAATGGCTGCGGCCTGTTCCAGTACTAGCTGGGCTTGTCTGACAATTTGTTCGCCAAGCGGCGTGGGAGACACCCGCGTTTTGGATCGTTCAAAGATGATCACGTTCAGCTCTTCTTCGAGCTTTTTCACGGCGATGCTCAGTGTGGGCTGCGACACATGGCTGCGGTCTGCCGCGCGTCCAAAGTGCTGTTCCTGAGCCAGTGTGACAATATAGCGCAGTTCGGTAAGTGTCATGGTTAAACTTATTCGTCCTTGAAGGCTCATTACTCTTAGTTAAAAGATTACGGGATTTTGAATCAAATGAACATGTTTTTTGTAGGGTTTGGTGATTTGGCTCGCCGTGTTTGGCAGTACCTCCCGGAGCCAACTCAAACTCAATCCCTGGCCGTCACACGCTCTCCAAAGATTAAGGCATCGGCATTAATGCCGATGCTCGTCGCAGAGGCCGACTCCTCCGAGCTGCTAAAGCGGTTTACTGAGGCAACCGTGGAAACCGTTTTTGTCTCTTTAACACCGAAAGCGCGCGACGCCGCGGGCTATGAGGCCGGCTATGAAACGCCTCTCAAGGTGTTGGTCCAGGCGTGGCAAAAAAAGCCTCCAGGTCATGTGATTTGGGTTAGCAGTACGGGTGTCTATGGACAAAACCAAGGTGAGTGGGTGGATGAGACCAGCAAGTGTGCACCCACGCACTATGCCGGGCAAAGCCTTCTGCGCGCCGAGGCGCTGCTGGCTCAAAGTGGCGTGCCACATACGGTGCTAAGGCTGGCTGGCATTTACGGGCCTGGGCGTGATTTTCTCATCCGTCAAGTCCGCGCGGGTAATGGGGGGGATGCTGCCTATACCAATCGTATTCACGTGGAGGACGCAGCAGCATTCGCCGCAAACTTGATTCAAAGCGATAAAAAAGGCGTTTGGGGGCACCGGTTTTACAATGTGTGCGACAGTGCTCCGGTACCCTCCAACGAGGTGCGCCAATGGCTGGCTGATCAAATGGGGGTGACACAACTCACGCCTCGAGAGGGTGGGCGTGGGGCCAACAAACGAGTGAGTAATCAACGTTTGTTGGCCACAGGGTTTCAGTTGCGTTACCCCAGTTTTAAAGAGGGCTATGCGACCCAGGTAAACCCAGGAGGCAGCCCTTAAGGGGCTACAGTATCAAGAGGGGTGTCGTCATTCGGAGGGCTTAACCAGTCTGTTAGGGTTTGTTCGAGTGTTTTGAGGCCATCGCCTTTTAACGAGGAAAACACTTGAATACTGACGTTGTGGTTGAGGCCCAGAGTGTCGAGCTGCTTTTGCACTTGAAACAACGTGGTTTTGGCAGGGCCACGTTTGAGTTTGTCGCCCTTGGTGAGCAAAATGTGAACCGGCATGGCTACACTGATACACCAGCCGAGCATCATGGTGTCGAATTCCTGTAGAGGGTGGCGAATGTCCATGAGTAACACCAGGCCTACTAAACTTTGGCGTTCTTGCAGGTACTCGGAAAGGTTGGCTTGCCACTGTAACTTGGTGGCCATGGGGACTTTGGCGTAGCCGTAACCGGGTAAGTCCACTAGGCGCATATCTTCTCTGCCCAAAGTAAAATAATTAATCAATTGTGTGCGGCCAGGGGTTTTACTGGTGCGCGCGAGCTTGCTGTTTTGAGTGAGGCAGTTGATGGCGCTGCTCTTACCTGCATTAGAGCGCCCCGCAAAGGCCACTTCTAAGCCGTTTTCGGCGGGGCATTCGCGTAGACTGGGGGCGCTGGTTAAAAAGTGTGCTTGACGAAAGTTGATTGTTGTTGACATATCCGCTTGGGTTTCTTTTCAAAGGGTGAGTTATCCACCGTGAGCGTATATAATGCCAGCCCATTATCGCCCTGGCTAATCATCCCTACAGAAGGTGTCCCACGCCCGGGTTGCGCAACGAATCAAACACTGTGACAACATTAGGACAATCCATGAAAAACCAATTTTGTAAATTGTTGATGGCATTGGGGCTCAGCATGGCAACGTCGTGGGCATTCGCGGGTGATGCTGCCAAGGGCGAGGCTCTGGTGGGTGTCTGTGCGGCGTGCCACGGCGCCGATGGCAATAGCGCCGCACCCAATTTCCCTTCTTTGGCGGGGCTCGGCGAAAAGTATTTATTGAAGCAATTGAACGATATTCAATCGGGCAAACGCAAAGTTGTGGAAATGACCGGGTTGTTGAATAGCCTTTCGGCAGACGACCTCGCTAACATCGCGGCGTTTTTCGATAGCAAGCCCCTGCAATTGACTGGCGCTAAACCCCTCACGGTTCAACTGAACTCTTCCGAGCAGGTGGACGGCTTGGTACTGGGCGAAAAACTCTACCGCGGCGGGAATTTGGAGACTGGCGTTCCGGCCTGTAGCGGTTGTCACTCGCCACGCGGCTTGGGCAACGAGCCCGCTGGATACCCACGCTTGAGCGGTCAGCGCGCTCAATACATTGAAAAACAGCTGCGCGATTTTCGTGCAGGCAATCGAGCCAACGATGGTGATGAGGCCAAAACAATGCGTAAAGTGGCCGAGCATATGTCTGACGCTGAGATTCTTTCTGTTTCCAACTACATTGCCGGTTTGAAGTAACCCTTGCGTGTGACCCGCTCGGCAGCAGCGGGTCACACGGGGAACTCTTCTCTGTGCGAGAACTCCAACCCCTCGAATAACTCATAAGGAGATTTGCATGCGTTACATTGCAATGGTCTTTGCATTGGTTTTACCGCTTTTGGCCTGTGCAGAAGACACTGCCCAGTTTAAAGAAGGCGAACATTACACGGTTATCGCCGGTCAACCAGAGCCCGCCAAGAAATCTGGCAAGATTATGGTGGAAGAATTATTTTGGTATGGGTGCGGGCATTGCTACGCATTTGAGCCTTTGATTCAGGCTTGGCAAAAAAATATGCCAGAAGATGTAAAGTTTTCAGGCTCACCTGCCATTTGGCGGGACGCCATGGCGGTACACGCCAAGCTCTATTACACCGCAAAGTCCCTGGGTGTGTACGAGACGCTCCACCCTGTTTTCTTCGACACTTTGAAGAAGTCCCACAATCCAGGCGTGACACTGATACAGCCTGAAGAGATCTCCAAGGTGGTGTCCAAACATGGCGTCGACGGTGATTTGTTCGTCAAAACCATGGATTCCTTTGCCGTGAATTCACAAGTACAGCAAGCCATGGCCCGTCAAAAAACTTATAGAATTTCCGGCACACCGGAGCTGGTCGTCGGTGGCTATTATTTGGTGTCGTCGTCAAAGGCTGGTAGCCATAAGAAAATGCTTGAGGTGGTGGACTTCCTGATTGAAAAAATCCGCAAAGAGCGCAGTGGCGCCTAAAGTTCGCACAGCCACATCATCCAAAAAGGCCGGCCCAGCGCCGGTTTTTTTATGCGCCGCGGTCCAGTACACGGTAGCCCAAGGCTTCGCTGATGTGCGCTACCCCTAGGGCATCGCAATCATTCAAATCCGCTAGTGTGCGCGCCACCCGTAACACGCGATCATAGGCGCGGGCCGATAAGTTTAACTTTTTGATGGCCGTCTCCAGCAATTGCTTCGAGGCCGGATCCAGGGCGCAATACCGATTGAGATCTTGGCTTTTCAGGGTTGCGTTGGAGTAGCCCTGGCGCGCCAGTTGCCGTGCTTTGGCGTCGCAAACGCGCGCGCGAATGGTGGCACTGGCCTCGCCTGTGGGTTGGCGTTGTAACTCTGAAAGCGGCAGCGGGTTAACCCCTACATGCAAATCAATACGGTCCAATAAAGGACCCGAAATTTTTTGACGATAGCGCGCAATGGCGCCAGGGGCACAGTGGCAGCGGCCACTGATGTCGCCGTAGTAACCACAGGGGCAGGGGTTCATGGCTGCCACCAGCTGAAATTTGGCCGGGTAAGTCACCTGTGCACTGGCCCGTGAAAGATGTATCACGCCGCTTTCCATGGGCTCGCGCAAAACCTCAATCACGTGGCGAGGGTATTCTGGCAGTTCATCTAAAAAGAGAGTGCCGCAATGAGCTAAAGAGATTTCACCGGGCTTGGGGTTAGAGCCACCGCCGACCATGGCAACGGCCGAGGCGGTGTGATGAGGGCTGCGATGGGGGCGCGTGAAAGATGTGACCACTTCGGTCTGCAGCAATGACTGAATACAGGCAATTTCCAAAAGCTCGGCGTTGGTTAAAGGGGGCATGATCGACCCAAGCCGTTGCGCGAGCATGGATTTGCCCGTACCGGGTGGACCGAATAGCAAGATATTATGGCCACCGGCTGCAGCCACTTCTAAGGCGCGCTTGACCTGAAGTTGGCCTTTGACGTCAGCAAAATCGCCAAAATGTTGGTCGGTATCAACGGCGACGTTTGGTGGGCGAGGCAAGGTGTCTTGTTGATGTAAGTGGGCGCATACGTTGAGTAGGTGCTCTGCTATGTGCATATTGACATCGGTACATAAACCTAAGGCCTTGGCGTTGCCGTGAGGCGCAATCAAGGTACGATGGTCGCGACCACAGGCAACGGCGGTGGACAAGGCGCCTCGCACGGGGCGGATGGCCCCCGATAAGGCAAGTTCCCCTAAAAATTCGTAATCCTTTAGGGCATCTTTTGGGATTTGGTCCGAGGCCGCCAATATGCCTAAAGCAATGGCCAAGTCATAGCGCCCTCCCTCTTTGGGTAAATCAGCGGGCGCTAGGTTGACGGTAATGCGTTTTTGAGGGAATTCAAAATGGCTGTTAAGCAGTGCACTGCGTACTCGGTCCTTGGCTTCCTTCACTGCGGTTTCAGGTAGGCCCACCACAGTAAAGCCGGGCAGTCCACCGGCAAGGTGTGTCTCCACGGTGACCAGTGGCGCATCAATGCCCAATAGGGCGCGGGTAAAAACGGTAGAGAGGCTCATAACACATCCTTGTGCTGTGGTTTTTCCCCATTTTGACTCAAATGAACCGGCAATACCAGAGGGTTGACTGCCTCAATACTCCAGCATTCATTGTGATGTGTCTGGTGTCTATGGCCGCCAATGGATTGTTATATCGATGTGGCCGTTTGGTGTGAATACCTTACCAGGAAGGGTGTTGTGCTCAAAATGAATGGTCAGGAAGCTCGGGTGCTGTGCCATTTTCCGAGCATGGGTAGAAGCCAATGGGGCTGAATCCGGTTCGCCTGCAAAACTTAAATGAACACGGTCAGGATAGGGTTTATTTTAAAGCAACGCCCAAATCACCCCACAGCCATTGTACTAGGCTGATGGCCGCAATGGGGGCGGTTTCGGTGCGCAACACGCGCGGGCCCAGAGTCAGGGGCTGATATTGGGCGTCCAGGGCATGCGCTATCTCACCTTCTGATAATCCGCCTTCCGGCCCTATCAGTAACGTTACGCTTTTGGGGGTAAGGCCTTGACTCAGGGGGCGCTCGCTGCGGTGGTGCAGCACAAACTTGAGGGATGAAGTATCGTTTTGGATAAAGCTTGAAAGCGGGGTTAGGGGGTTGAGTTGCGGTAAGCGATTGCGCTGACATTGCTCGCAGGCGCTCGCCAACAAGCTCTGCCAGTGTCCCGTTTTTTTGGCCAATCGTTCGCCTTGTAGTTTCACTTCAGTACGTTCGGTGATCAGTGGGGTGATCTGTGTGATACCAAGTTCTGTGGCCTTTTGTAAAACCCACTCAAACCGCTCGCCGCGCGATAAGCCAATGGCCAAATGGGCGGCCAATGGAGACTCACGAGTAATGTCATGTTTCTCTTGAACATGAATGACAGCGCTCTTCTTATGGGCGTGTTGCAACTCTGCGCTGTATTCAGCACCATCGTTGCAAAATGCGATCAGCGGCCGGCCCTCGCTAAGGCGCAGAACGTTGCACAAGTAATGGCTTGTTTGCGTGTTGAGTGTAACGTCTTGCCCTGCGACCAGGGGCGTTTCGATATAGACTCTCGGAATTCTCACGTGTTTGTATCTAGTCCCAAATTGGCCACCAATGTCGCTGTGGGCTCCACTTGATTCATGGTGTAAAAGTGTAAGCCGGGTGCGCCGTTTTCCAGCAGGGTATCGCACAGCTCGGTCACCAAGTCCAAACCAAAGGCTTTAATGCTGTCGCTGTCGTCGCCAAAGGCCTCTAAGCGCTTGCGCACCCAGCGTGGAATTTCGGCACCACAAGCGTCGCTAAAGCGCGATAGATTGGTGAAATTAGTAATGGGCATGATGCCGGGGTAAATGGGTTGCGTAATACCCAAAGCCAAACATTGTTCCATAAAGTAAAAATAGGCATCAGGGTTAAAAAAGTATTGCGTAATGCCCGAGTTTGCGCCCGCGTCAAACTTCCCTTTTAAGTAGGTGATGTCTTGCAGGTAGTTTTTGGCTTCTGGGTGAATCTCTGGGTAGGCGGCGACCTCTAAATGAAAGGCCTCACCAAAATGCTCCCGAATAAAGGCCACCAATTCGTTGGCGTAAACCATATTGTAAGCACCGCCCATGCCGCTTGGGCGGTCACCTCGCAAGGCCACAATACGGTTTATGCCGAGGGCTTGGTAGTCCTGTAAAAGGGTTAACATGGTCGCTTCTTCATCGCCACCAAAGGACAGATGAGGTGCCACGTTGAGCCCTTCTTGTTTCATTTGCGCGACTATGTTGCGGGTGTTGTCGCGCGTGGACCCACCGGCACCATAGGTGACCGAAAAAAACTCGGGGGCATATTGATTAAGCGCTTGGCGCACGGCCACCAATTTTTCTCGTCCCGCTTCGGTTTTTGGGGGGAAAAACTCGAAGCTTAAACGAGGTGTTGTTGACTCTGACATAAAACGTTCCTAAGTCACACGAGGGCGCACGCACCTGTTGGCTGGATTCTCATCGGCCAGCAGGTGCGTGCGCTCGTATTTAGTATTTATAGGCATCTGGCTTGTATGGGCCGTCCACTTTCACATTAATATACTTGGCTTGGCCTTCGGTGAGCTGTGTTAACACGCCGCCAAAGCCGCGCACCATTTCTGCGGCCACTTCTTCGTCCAATTTTTTAGGCAGTACTTTAACGTAGAGGTTGTCGGCCTTTTGTTCTTGAGACAAGTCGGCAAATTTACGCTCGTATAAATACATTTGCGCAAGTACCTGGTTGGCGAAAGAACCATCCATAATGCGTGAGGGATGCCCAGTGGCATTGCCTAGGTTTACCAAGCGGCCCTCAGACAATAAAATTAAATGATTGTTGATGGCTTTGTCGCGGTATATTTTATGTACTTGGGGTTTGATTTCCTCCCATTCCCAATTTTTACGCATAAAAGCCGTATCAATCTCATTGTCGAAATGGCCAATGTTACATACTACAGCGCCATTTTTAAGGGCTTGCAACATGGGCGCGTCGCATACGTTGATATTGCCCGTGGTGGTTACCACCAAATCGGTGTTGGCCAGTAACCCTCGGTCGATACCTTCTAGAGTGCCGGTATTCACACCATTTAAATAAGGGGACACCACCTCAAAACCATCCATGCAGGCTTGCATGGCGCAGATGGGGTCAATTTCGGTAATCTTGACGATCATGCCTTCTTGACGAAGGGATGCAGCAGAACCTTTACCCACATCGCCGTATCCAATCACTAAGGCTTTTTTGCCAGACAGCAAGTGGTCGGTACCGCGCTTGATGGCGTCATTCAAACTGTGACGACAGCCGTATTTGTTGTCATTTTTGGATTTTGTGACCGCATCGTTCACATTAATGGCGGGGACTTTTAATGTGCCTGCTTCTAGCATTTCTAATAAACGGTGTACGCCGGTGGTGGTTTCTTCCGAAATGCCGTGGATGTTGTTCAGTATGTCTGGATATTTTTCATGGGCGAGCTGTGTGAGATCGCCGCCATCGTCCAATATCATATTGGCGTCCCAGAGTTGGCCATCTTTTAATAGCGTTTGCTCAATGCACCACCAAAATTCCTCTTCGGTTTCACCTTTCCAAGCGAATACGGGGATGCCTGCGGCGGCAATAGCGGCTGCGGCGTGGTCCTGCGTGGAAAAAATATTACAGCTTGACCAGCGCACCTCGGCGCCTAAGTCCACCAAGGTTTCGATCAGCACCGCGGTTTGAATGGTCATGTGGATGCAGCCCATAATTTTGGCGTTTTTTAGAGGCTGCTCATCGCGATACTTTTCGCGCAGGGCCATTAGCGCCGGCATCTCGCCCTCGGCAATGGAGATTTCTTTGCGGCCCCAGTCGGCCAGGGACATGTCGGCAACCTTGTAATCATTGAATTCAGAATTTGTCATAATCAATCCTTATTGGGCTTGCGGGTTCATCAAGCTTATTAAAACCATTAGGCCGCACAGACGGCCGGTAAATGTTGGAGGGGCTAAAGTGCGGCCTTCAGGGCTTCGGCCTTGTCGGTTTTTTCCCAACTGAAAGCATCAAGTTCACGCCCAAAATGACCATAGGAAGCCGTGGCGCGATAGATGGGACGTAATAAATCCAGCATCTCGATCAGACCGCGTGGTCGCAGATCAAAGTGTTCCCGTACCAGTGCTGCAATTTGTGTATCACTGACTTTGCCGGTGCCAAAGGTGTTGATAGAAATGGAAGTGGGCTCTGCCACACCAATGGCATAACTCACTTGAATTTCACACTTGTCGGCAAGGCCTGCGGCAACAATGTTTTTGGCCACATAGCGGCCGGCGTAGGCGGCAGAGCGATCCACCTTAGACGGGTCCTTACCGCTGAAGGCTCCACCGCCGTGGCGTGCCATTCCCCCGTAGGTATCCACAATAATTTTACGCCCGGTTAAGCCACAGTCACCTACGGGGCCACCAATAATAAATTGACCCGTGGGGTTGATGTGATATTGCGTCGTACTGTGTAGCCACTCTGGCGGCAACACTTTTTTGACGATATCTTCCATGACCGCTTCGTGAATTTTGGCTTGTGAAACATCCGGGTTGTGCTGAGTCGACAGAACCACCGCGTCAATGGCGACGGGCTGACCGTTTTCGTACCTTAAGGTCACTTGGCTTTTGGCATCGGGGCGAAGCCAATCAAAGGTGCCGTTTTTGCGCAGTTCGGCTTGCTTTTCCACCAAGCGATGCGCGTAGTAAATGGGGGCGGGCATCAGTACGTCGGTTTCGTTGGTGGCATAACCAAACATCAAGCCTTGGTCACCTGCCCCAAGGTCTTTATCGGTAGCTTCGTCAACGCCCATGGCGATATCAGAAGACTGCTTACCAATGGCATTTAAAACCGCACAACTTGCACCATCAAAACCCACGTCACTGCTATTGTAGCCAATGTCTAAAATCACTTGGCGAACCAGGTCTTCCAGGTCGATATACGTGGAAGTGCGTACCTCACCGGCAATAATGGCCATACCGGTTTTTACCAATGTTTCCACCGCCACCCGGGCGTTTTGGTCTTCGGTGAGAATGGCATCCAATACAGCATCAGAGATCTGATCTGCCATTTTGTCGGGGTGACCCTCTGAGACCGACTCAGAAGTGAATACGGAATACTCTGCCATATTAGGCTCCTTGTTAAGGCTTGCTAAATTGCTTCAGTTGAATTTGAAAACCATTGCGCAACGCCAAAAACTGACTCTGGCCGACTTGAAAGCCGGCGTCGAGTGCCCAACGGTCGATGTCGGTGGATTCAAAGCCGAGCCAAATGTCGCCGCAGGCTTCGCGTGCCCAACTTTGGTCGTGGCTACATAACTCTGTGATCAATACAACACCTTTGGGCTTGAGCCTCTTGGCAATATCGCGAAATAGGTCTGCCGGAGCTGGGGTGTGGTGCAGAACCATATTCATCGCTGCGCAATCAAATTGGGGGATTGAGGGTAGGTCTGATGCCTCCCCTAATATCAATGTCACATTCCCCAAATCGTTTTTGTCGCAGAGCGCACGTGCTTGATTAAGCATCTGCGCGCTTGTATCCACACCGGTTACGTACATAAAGCGTTTAGCCAGTGGCGCTAGAAACTCTCCATCGCCAGGACCGATTTCCAGAGCCGAATCTTGGCTATGCACTGGGCTGGCATCAAGCAATTCTGTGATTGCCTCAGAATAGATGGGATAACTGGCGATCAAGTCTTGCTGCGCCCTAAACTTCTCTGCGTTGTCCACAAAAAACCGCGAGGAAACTGCTGCTCGAGCCACATGCACCTGTTCGAGGCTTGCCCGTAAAGCAGCAGACAAGTTGCATTGGTCAAGGCATTGATAAGTCCTTTGCTTTAAAGGCGCTAAGGTGTCGCCTGGGTCTAGGGGGGCGCGACGATAGAATATCGCGCTGCCTTCGCGGCGGGTACTGACCAGGCCCGCCGCGGATAATATTTTCAGATGGTGACTGATTCTGGGTTGGGTGGCCTCGAAAATCTCGGCGAGTTCGAGCACACCGTAAGAGTTTTGCGCCAGAACGCGGATAATTTCCGCGCGCATCGGGTCACCCAGCGCTTTACAAAGCGCGGCAATGTCACTGACGGAGGTGTGAGGCATCACATCAAGATTCATGGGAGAAGTCTAGCAGCGAATGCTCTTGGTATCAAAATATTCTTATATAAAGAAATGTTAATATTGCGTGTCGAGGCGCCAACTTGGCTACACTGAAACCTGTACAAACAATGGGGTGCGATGACGTTGGGAATATGTGTTAAGTGGTTATCAACCCGTTCGGCCAATGCCTTTTATTATGCCGTGACTTTAGTAGTATGCTTTTTCTTTCTAATACATCCGAATTTTTATAATAAGGACGATCTTTAATGGCGTCGTGGTTGGTTCAGTACCGTTATTTTTTGCTGGTCTGGGTGGGTACCGCCCTAGTGCTTTCGATTTTGTCGTTGGGTTATCAACACGTGGCCAGCGATTTTCAATGGACGAGTAGCCGAGAGGAGACTCGAAAGGTGGTATTACCCTATGTATCGGTGGGTAATGGTCCAAATGAGTACCGTTTTTCAGGCCAGTTGGTGCGCGGTTGGTTCAGCCCGTCTCGGATTCAAATAATAGGCGATGATCGGATAGAGTCAGTGGTGGTCAACGGACAGAACATCAATCTCGATAAGGTGCCAGAATCCTCGCGTCGTGATGTGAAACAGGGCTTTGCGTTGAGTTTGTCTGAAGCCCTAGAGCGTGGAGCCAACACCGTTGAGGTGACGGTGCGCGATTTTGGCGGCAACTTCGGTTTGAGCTTGAATCCCGCGTGGTGGGATATCCCCACCTTAATCCTCAAGGCGTTGTGGGTATTGATGATCGCTCTGCCGCTCTGGTTATTGAGTTCCGCCTTTAAAGTGCCAGCTTGGCACCGAGCGGCCTACTTGCTGATCCTGTTTGGTAATGTTGTCCAGGTTTGGTACATCTTTACCTACAATCCCGTGGATCATATATGGAGCGACCCAGAACGACATTGGTCACAGGGAATTGACATACTGCGCACCGACCTTATGTCGTTAACGGATCCTGTGGGCTATCAAGTGTACATTGCGGTCTTGGGGAAATTGTCGCTGAAAAACCCGGTGTTGGTAGCGTATTTCACAAGCCTGCTTGCGGTGCTGAATACTTGGGTTTGGTATAAATTTTTACGGGAGTTGCAGGCGAACAAGACGGCAGCTTTGTTGGGTTGGGCCGTTTGCAGTTTACTGCCCTCCTGGACAGCCATTTACGGCTATTTTATGCAAGAAACTTTGATGCTTCCCCTGTTGGGGGCTTCCCTATGGGCCACCTGGCGTTGCCGAAGAAAAGCGGATGTGCGCAGCTTCGTGTTGATGGTGGTGCTGTGGATGGTGGCGGGGTTAACCCGCGGCATCGCCATACCCCTCGCTGCGGTGGCGTGCACTTGGCTGTGGCTTGCGCAGGACATTAAAGTGAAAAAAGCCCTGTTCAGTCTCGTTGCGTTGCTATTGCTGATGGGACCGTTGACCTATCGCTCATATCAAATTGTGGGACATTTTGCGCCGCACGGCATGGGCCACCTAAATGTGATATACGCCATGTCGGGTAAGAAGGAAATCAAAATTCACTCCACTTTAAACAATGCACAGTGGTGGCACATCTTTGGTTCACCTTCGACGGGTGCAAAGCCCTTTACGCCCATCAGTGATTGGCATACGCAGCGGAAAGGCGTTGTTACGGTCGATGTGGATTTGTCAGCAGGCACTCGAGATTGGGCCGCGGCAAAAGCCAATTTGGATTTTGATTTTAAGCGATACCTGTGGATTACCAAGGAGAGTCTGATTTTTATCTTCTTTGCCAATTCGTGGCCGGACAATAATTTTTCCCGCGTGGTAGATGTGGTGGGGGGTATACTGCGTTGGGTTTGGTGCCCGTTGTTTTTGGCCGTCATGATTGCGAGTCTCGTGCAACGTAAAAAATTGCGTGGCAACAGCATGTTGATGGCCATGATCGGTGTTTGGTTTGTAGTGCAAGTGCTGTTGCCGATCTGTATTAATGAAGGCCGCTATCGCAAACCCTTGGAGGGGCTTTTAGTTGCGCAAATTGTATTGTTGGTAGGGGCGGCTAAAGGGCAATTGCGCGCACCCGCGAGCCAACCCAATTTAATGGCCCAAATTGAAGGGCTTCGCCGCCGTTATAGGCGTCTTCCACCTGAAGAGGGCATATCATGAGCAAAACACAGCTGCTGTCGATCATCGTCCCAATGTATAACGAAGAAGCAGCCTTTACTTCTTTATTTGAGCGTCTGGGTGCGGTACTGCAGAACGTACCTTTGGATTACGAAATTATATGCGTTGACGATGGATCGAAAGACCAAACCCGATCGCTATTGCGTGCAAAGGCAAGTGAGGATAGCAAAGTCAAAGCGGTGTTTTTTTCACGTAATTTCGGGAAGGAAGCGGCGATGACAGCAGGGCTCGATTACGCACAGGGGGATGCGGTTATTCCGATTGACTCAGACCTTCAAGATCCACCGGAATTAATCAAAGAGATGGTCAATAAATGGCAGGAAGGGTTTGATGTGGTATTTGCAAAACGTGTATCACGTGATGCGGATACCTTTGTTAAGCGCAATACGGCCGGCTTGTTTTATAAATTTTTCAACTACCTCAGTGAAATGCCCATTCCAGAAAATGTGGGCGACTATCGATTGATGAGTCGTCGGGTGGTGGAAGCCATAAAGCGGTTACCGGAAAAAGACCGCTTTATGAAAGGGCTTTTTTGTTGGCCGGGGTTTAACAGTACCACCGTGGAGTTTGAGCGTGTGGAGCGCGAGGTGGGGGATACCAAGTTCAATTATTGGAAGCTTTGGAACTTTGCCCTCAACGGCATCACGTCTTTCAGCAGTTTACCCATTCGCATGGGCGTTTACTTTGGGTTGGTGGTCTCAGCCTTCGCTTTTTTGTATGGCGTGTTTGTGGTGATCAAAACGCTTGTTACGGGTGTGGATGTACCCGGTTATGCGTCTTTATTGGTGGTCGTGCTTTTTTTGGGCGGTATACAGTTATTCTTTTTGGGGCTGCTTGGAGAATACATTGGCCGAATTTACAAGGAAGTCAAAGCGCGTCCCATTTATGTGGTGGAAGAAGCAAAGGGCTTTGAGCCTCAGTGAGAGCAGAGCATTGCGTAAACACCTATTAGAGGCCGTCATTTTTGCAGGGGTGGGCGTGACTGCAACGGTCACGCATTATGTTGTCGCCCTTTTGATGGTGGAGTCTGTGGCGTTGTCGGTGTATTGGGCCAATATTGTGGCCTATTGCTGCGCCGTGTTCGTCTCGTTTTTCGGCCACTCTATGATTACTTTTAAAAAGGCCTTGAGCCTAAAGCGTGCGATCACATTTTTGGTGGCGTCGCTGAGCGCACTGGGTTTGAGCGAATTGTTGCTGTGGGTTCTACAATCCGTTGCGACACTGGGCCATCGCGTGGAGTTCCTTGTGGTGGTGCTTTTTATTCCCGCCTACAGCTATTTGGTGAACAAATTTTGGGTGTATCGATGAAGCTGAATCCATTTTTTTTCGTGTGTTTTCGATTGAGGCAACGCAGCAATTTTGCTCGGTGTAGCGAAGGTCTGTTCGGGTGCGCATGGCTCGCCTTAGGGCTTTTTCAAGTATCTATGGCTGTGGCCGGCCCGCACTTGGTTGACGACTATTCTCCAAGGATTGGTGACTTGGTGAATGTGGTTGTGGAAATTCCTGCAGGCACCAATGAAAAATGGGAGGCGGATAAATCAACCGGACAGCTGCTGTTGGAGTCGGTTGATGGCAAGCCTCGCGTGGTGGCCTACCTGGGTTATCCAGGAAACTACGGGTTTGTCCCGCAAACATTACTGCCAAAAGCAAAAGGTGGCGATGGCGATCCACTGGATGTGGTATTGATTGGTCAGCCAGTCAAGCGGGGCAAAGTTGTTGCGGGCAGACTCGTTGGTGTGCTCAAGTTAACCGATGATGGCGAGCAGGATGATAAATTAATTGCGGTGATGCCTGGAACCGCATTTGCCCACGTAAAGTCCTTAATGGAGTTGGATGAACAGTTTCCGGGCGTATCGGGCATTCTCAAAACGTGGTTCATAAATTATAAGGGGGTTGGAAAAATGACGTTTCAAGGTTTTGGTGGCCCTGGTGCGGCCCAAGCACTACTTACCACTGCGGCGACGGCCTATCGGGAAGCTCATTAGGGCTTCGTTTAGAGGTAGCCGCATTCCCTTAATGTGTTAATGCCATTGCAGTATTTAGAATTTCGTGACATCCGTAGATGTAGATGCTCCGTGATTCGATTGAGCCCTAAGTGATCTGCAATGTCATATTTCACTTCTATGATACTCCTGCTCTCGTCCACGATTGGTTTTCCTCGAGGGTGTCCATTCTGCGAGATGGCTTGATAGCTGACGCGTTCGTCGACAGTTAACCTGAATAATCGATCGCTAGAACCAAAATAATGGCGGTAGTAAGAGTTGATTAACGTCGGGTGACGAACACTTAGAGCGGAGCGCATGTCAATTGGCACGTCTGGGGCCTGCTTCACTAGCTGTAACCATTGTGAGATTGGTGTGCTGTTGTTTCCTGGGACGTGCGCCAATCGCTTTGTATTGGCTTGGTCAGACTTAATTTTAATCTCGAGTTGGGCGGTGTTTGCGGCATCTGTCTCCCCATACCATCTTAAGCGTACTTTGTGGCGATCCTTCTCCCCATTAATTGTGGACATATAATCGTGGAGTTCGTCTGTATCAAAGTAAATGTTATTGATCCTGCGCGAGGGGTATAGACGCTTAAAATGGCCAGGCAGTGAGAGTACCTGGTTACGAATGACGAAATAGTCGTCCGTCGGTGCGATGAATTTGCGTTCGTACCGGTAAGCAGACTTTTCTATAGGATTAATTAAGGTTTCGGCCATCTTTTAAACTGTCAAATATGATTTTTTGCTTTTTTCTCGGCAAGTCTTGAACTTTTATGTTGTCGATAAAAATAGACGAGCCGGGCTCGATGAGGGTCGTTAAGTCTGTCGCATGCATTGAAATCCCTTTTGTCCGAATAGTAGAAGGCCCGTATTCTGGCTTCTTCTGATAGACAACAAGGCCAATGGTGTTATCGTTGAAACGCCCCCGAGTGATCTTGAGTTCGGACTGGTCTTTAGATGCCGCACCGGTCGTTGCATTAGAAACTCTGACGTCTTGGGCGCTGACTGTGCTCCGTTCTCCTGCGCTGATACCTTTGTCCCCAGCTCGATTGACGGTTAAGCCATAAATTTGCAATGTTGTACCTGAAACATCGACGGCATCATTGCCAATGTTTTCGAAGATGCTGTCTTTCAATATCCCTGTGCAAAAATCTGAGTCGAAGGCGTCGGAAGTTGAGCCATAAAAATAGGCCTCTTCAATTGAAAAATCTGTATTAATTACATTCAAACTGTCCTCAGCAGAATTCGATTTAAATGCGACATTTTTTAGCGATATTGGCGATTTATAGAAGGTGACGGCGCCAGTGGGGCGCCATTCACGATAGGAGGGGGGCGCTAGATGATCGATGGAAACATGTTTCCAGGTGGATTTGTTACCTGCATTCGCAACAAAAATTCCGCCACCAGATGCATCACTGCTAGTGAAAACAATAGGGTTTTCACTGGTGCCGAGGGCGTTGAGGGGGGATCGAGAGATGAGGCTTGCATTGTCAATGAGATTTAAAGTGGTGCCTGCCGAAATTTTCGCGATGACGCCAGGAGGAATGATGAGGGTTCTATTGACTGTCCAGGAACCGGGTAAAAATTCAAGGGTATTGCCCTGTCTTTTAATGAAATGAAAACTCTCTGCGTTAGCGTGTCTTCGCATGGGGTGCCCAGCATCTATGGTCTTGGGCAGGATATAGGGCGGGGGTGCAGAAGGCGCCGGCTCGTTGTCAATGATGGGTGTGGTGGCCAAATTGGAAAGGCCCAGAGTGCGATAGCGAATAAGAATGCTTGCGCCATGAGGGTCGGCGGGTGTTTTGACCTTTAGATTGTATAGGTTGTAAGTACTGCCCTTGTATTTATGACCATACCGAAATGTGTTAAGAATAATAGGAGTTTCAAAGTCAACCATTCTATTATTTAATTGGTAGCCCACGATTTCTAAGGGATGTTGGCCACGATTATTCAATACAATTTCAAAAAAGTCATTACCCAGATTTTTTAGGTGGGCCTTAAGCGTCATCGTTTTCTTAAGGGAATTCCTCACATATTTTTGATTGTCGAAATAGGTTTGTTTGAAATTTTCATTAAATTGAACATATTTTCTAAATTCGTCGGTGTCAAATTCTTTCATCAAGATGGCTTCATGGGCCTTTGCTTCGGGCTCAATTTTTTCAAAAAAGGCCGTTAGGTATTCCGGGCGGGTGATTCTTTCCGCTTGCTTTTGGTACTCCTTGAAAAACGCCGGATCACTAAAAATCATTCTAGAAAAAACATCAAACGCCCAGTTGGTGCCATAAAATAGACCTCGATGATTGTTGATTCTTGCTAGAGGGTCTAATCCTGGTTTGTCGTCATTAAAATCGAACCCTATGGGTTCAATTCGGGAATCAATGGGGTTGAAGTAAAATCGTTGGTTATGCCATCGGTTGCCATGCTTGCCCATAAATACATCCGATATTGCATAGTACTTGGCGAGCTGCTCGATATTGAACACATCTGCTACTCGTGCCTGGCCATTGCGAAAGGCCTCAAGCAGGTATTTGGCTTTTAGAAATTGCTCCGCAAGAAGTGGGTTTTCTTCCGTCTTGGATTTTTGAAATGATAATATGGCTGCGCTATAGAATAGATTGTTATCGTGTTTGCCTCCATCATAAATATCTTGATTGATTAGGCGAAACAATTCCGTTTCATCAAATTTAAACACCGGGCCCTCGCGGCGTTGGTTGTTTTCTACGAGGCGTTTCTCAAAATGTTCTTCTATATTGAATAGTCCAAGGTATTGGTCATTAATGGACAGTTTGACGTAGTCGTATCTAAGGCTAATCAAGCCTTCCTGTTTTAGCGCTTGCAAAATCGTCCATTCGTGGGTGAATAGGCGCATTTTAGGGTGTTGGAGCGAAAAAACTTTCATCCCGAACAGTGCGTTATCGCCGCGTACTTTGACTCTAAAGCTCCACTTGTCTTCTTTGAGATGCTCTACGTAGTCTCCCTTTAAGCGCAGTTTAACTTTTACCTTTTTGTCATTATAGATGATCTTGCCGGAAACATAGTCATCACCCGAACTTTCTAGGATGTTTTGCTCCAGTGCTTGATTGCGTTTGCCGATAAGCTGAGCGAGTGCGTCAGGTTCCATTTGGAGATGCAAGTGTGGTACCTGGATATCGTTAAAATCCTGGTATTTGGAGCCCGAGAACGGGTTTGCGATGTCCGCTAAGGTGAGAGGGGCGCAGAAACAAATCGAGCATAAGACAACCAAAGCTTCTATGGTCTTGTGCCGGAACCTGGCATGCGTTGAAGATAATAATTGCATCATGTTGAGGTGTTTACATCGCGAGACTTTGAGGGTTCACAAATTGAACGTCCACTTTTTCATCGAGCTTCACCATTTCGACTCGTATGGCCTCGATGGAGGACTCGGATGAGGGCTCGATCAATACGCCCAAATCGAAGTGATCGAGATGTTTTTGGTAACGGCGGACAATGTATTTATTGCAATGCGGCTTAAGTGCCGCCAATACTGCGTCTAGTTCCGGCAGTTTTTCCGAGTTGTTGAACTGTAACGATAAATTAGCATTATTGCTGTATTGGTTGTCTTTTCTAAACCTGCTTGAAACAATAATTGCTACCACGATGAGTATAAAAGCGATGGCAGTTAACGCTAATTGGCTTGCACCTAACCCTATGCCAATTGCGATTGTTATAAAGAGATAGGCGAGCTCTTCGGGTTCTTTTATGGCAGAGCGGAAGCGAACAATTGACAGCGCCCCTACCAGGCCTAACGAGAGTGCGAGGGACGACTTTACAATACTAATAATAAAGGTAATGGTCATTGCCAAAAGGAAAAAGTTGACCGAGAACGCTTTTCTGTTGGAGATGGAGGTGCCATATCTGATATACACCACTCGGAGGATGGATGCCATTGCAAAGGCCAGTACCAATTGCAGTAGTGTTCCCACTAAGGAAAATTCATCGGTCATTAACGTATCGCTAAAATTGAAACTAGACATGTTTAGACTTCTTTGTTGTGTTATGGTTTGTTAAAAAGGTTATCGTGGTTGAGGGATTAGAGTGATGACCTCATTCCTAAAATTGACATCGTGTATCAGGTTCCCATCGATCAGGGTCCATCGTGTTACACCAAAATGGCCCTCCCACTCTGGATCAATTTCCTCTTGGAGGATCACTCGATTGGATTGCACCGTGTAGGTAAACGTATAGTGATACTCGGTGGTTTGCCCGCTTTTTGTAACTTTTTGGTTGGACTCCCCTGCACTGTCACTAAGAAAAGTCAGGGACGTTTCAACTTTACCGATACCGGTTTGGCGTGTCATGTGCCAGGTGTTTTGTTGCAGCGTTTCAATGAGGGGGGCGGAGGCAAATGCGCTGCCGTACAAACCCAGCCCCATCAGTACTCTCAGCCAATATGTGGTGATCATATATAGTGCCTCAGAATGTTAGTGGTTATAGGGGTGGGTGGCAGGCAATTCGATTGTTTTTTGTTCAAAACTGAATTGGCCGTTGTCTTTGAGCGTCGCGAGTACCCAGAACGCAGGCTTATCATTGTTACCCATGCCTACCATTGTTGTTGGTGTACCGTTAATTGAGCGGTGTTCTAGTTTCCCCCAGACGTCGCCGACGACAATTTGATCAAATTTAGGGATGTAGGATGAAAAGTCTTCTTTTGATGCACTTTTCCAATACCAGTGTACCCAGTTGTTTTGTCGCCGTTCTAGCCAGATTTGGTGATGTGTCAGCAGTAGCGTGGGAGATTCTGGGTTGGCTTTGCTTAATGCATCGTCTAAAAAGGGCTGAATTTTAAAAAACGGATCGTTTGAATTGATGATAATAAAATCAGCTTTAGGGTCTTGAACCCATTTGTGGGCGTAGCCGATTCGATCAACATACTGTTGACGCCATTGGGGGTAGTGTCGATCGGTGGATAGCCCTTCTACGATATCAAAATTAAATATATCGTGGTTCCCTGCCCCAAAATAAACCGGAGCGTTCATCTTCGAGAAAAATGAGAGGGTTTCTTGCCACAGGTTATCTCGGTTGAGCAAGACCACATCGCCTAGCGCAAAGACATATTTAGGTTGGTATTGATTGATGTCATCAATAACCATCTGCTTAAGGTCTGCGTAGCGGTTAACATAATAAGTATGTGAGATAAAGGCAACGCGCAGTTCGTCTGGGTCGAGGTCCAACGGTTTGGCTGCAGGTGCAGGTGCAGGTGTTTCTGTTCTGGAGAGGGGGGGTGTATCTGACTTACAGCTAGCCAGCAGACATGCTAGGGCAAAGCAAAAAACGGTGCGTATAGCCATGAGTGAACCCAGCGCCAAAAGTCTTGAAAAAAGAGCGAGCAAACTGTCGCTTACGGAGTGTAAAACGGTAGCTTATTTTCTTGTTCTAATCTAGAGGCGGGGGCTTTTGGCGTGAATTGCGTCAAATCTATTGAAAGATTGTTGGCGGGATTAGCTCTCCGTGTCGAAGTCATAATCCATAGATTCGGCAGGGCCTTGTAAATAATAGCCTTGAATGTAATGCACGCCGGATTGCCAAAGCTTAGATAAGACGCCTGCGTTTTCTACAAAGGGCACAATGGTAATTTTTTCGTGTTCGTGGAGCTGCCTTACCAAATCGTTGAGAGCGGCGGGCTCGCCGCTGGCATTTTGTAGCTCGTGGGTGAACGAACCATCCACTTTAATGTACTGTGCGGTCACGTGTTGTAGGGCGTTGAAGGGGTTTAGTGCGCAGCCAAAGTGACTGACGCAGCATTCGCAGCCGAGTGCTGTGACCTGCTCGGTAAAAGATTTGGCGAGGTTGATGTGATCATTCGCCACCGCCTCAGTTAATTGAAATATAATGGCTTCCGGCGGTAATTTTGCAGCTTTAAAGGCGACCCCGAGCCAAGGTGGCAAAGTGGTGTCTTTTATAGACTCGCGGCTCAAGTTTACGATCAAACGAGTGTTATTGCCCTGTGTGCGGTGCTTAGCAAGTACCTTGATGGCCTCCAATATCACCCAGCGGTCAATCTTTGTGGTCATGTCATTTTGGGCGGCCACGCTTAAAAATTCATCCGGCGATATGCCATTACCCTCTTCATCAATGATGCGCAGCAGCACTTCGTAGTGCTCTTTGTCGGAGCCGCGCAGGCTCAGAATGGGTTGAAACAGTAGCCTAAAGCGTCCGTCATCCAGTGCTTTTTGCACCATACGCGCCACCTCTTTGGTGGTGCGCTTGCCTTCGGCGTCCACCGTAGGTTCCTCGAACGTGAGCGCTAATGTTTTCTGGTCTAGAGTATGTTTCTGGCTCACCAGTTCGACTGCCTTCATGGCGTTAGTGATGGGAATGTCAGATTTACTGGTGGTTTCGTTGACCAGCGCCACGCCGATAAAATACAAAAATTGTAGGGTGGCGCCGTCGATGTCAATAATGTTTTTGTTTAACTGGTTGGCAAGTTTCTCTGCTCGGGTTTGTGCGTCGTCGGGAGAGACATCATTCAGCAGCAGCATGAAATTGTCTTCGCTAAAGCGACACAATAGCTCGTTTTCGGCCAGTAGGGATTTGATGTGCTCGGCGATGGTGCCGAGCACGATATCGGCAGAGGCCAAGCCGATTTTGTCTTGCACAATCTCCATAAAGTCTTGAATCTGAATACACAAAAGCGCGGCCATGGCGTTGTTGGCAACGGCGTTATCCACCGTATGCTCGAGTGATTCAATCAGATGATTCTTATTGTAGAGACCGGTGGCCAGGTCTTGATGACGAATTTGTTGCAGTTGGGCTTCCAGTTGTTCGCTATTCGCATTGGTGGTCGATTTCACCACCCACTGAATGCAAACCTCCTCTTCATATTGAGCTTTGCGAATTTCCGCTTGAATGGCGCGAGTACCGCCGTCTTCGCTGACCATGTTGATGGTCATTTTGTTGGTGTCGATATCGCTGCCGCGAATCACAAAATCCTTTAAAAATTCTTTAACTTGTTCCTGATCGGAGGTTGCTATGACGTCAATGGCGGGCATGCACTCTAGGTCATCGGCACTTTTGTAGCCGAGGGCATCGGCAAATGACTGGTTGGTGTATAGAAACATGCCATCTTGTATGAAGGCTATGCCATCTTTAGAACTGTCCAGCAATTGTTGGTTGCGGCGTTCAATCTCTTTAAATCGGCGCTCGGCGAGACGTTGTTCGCCGCGATTTTCGCGGTTCCTAAGCTCGCGGGTGATGACCATCAACAAGTGTTGGTCTTCATCCAATTTGACTACGTCGGTGGCACCCTGTTTCATGCCTTCTACGATGGCGTGGGAACCATCGCTGTCTGTGAGCAAAATGACAGGGATATCCTTGCTGAGCCTGCGAATGTGCTTAACGGCGGTGGGCGCGGGAAGGTTTTGAGTACTGTCTAAGCCAATGAGCAAATCCCAGGGTTGCTCTTGCAGTAATTTCACTAGCGCTTCCTCGCTTTCCACATGTTGCGCGCGCGCAGGATGTCCCGAGTTTTGAAGCATGCTGATAAGGCGCTCTGCTTCGCTACGCGAATCATTCAATATGAGTAAACGAATAGTGGGGTTGGAAGTCATACCTTGTTTTGGGAACCTACCCTTATAATTTGCTCTGAAAATGGCTGTTATTGCCTGATGCTGGGTTCAGTGTACTGAAATCTCGCGCGTTGGCCTAGTCCAGAGGTGAGAACGCGGTTTAGGTTGGTCGGTCGAGTTTACACCAGGCCTCGGCAAGGCTCTACTCGAAAGGCCGGGATTCTCTTAGTGTAGTTGGTTTGAGCGTGAGTGTTAGGGAACCTAATTCAGCCTCAATGGTTTTTCGGTTTTGACCTTCTGTGTAGTCATGCCTCTGGCATCCATGCCATTGTGTGGTGCCCCCTGCGTCTATTTGCCAGAGCGATTTACTCGTTAATAACCGTAGCCCTAACAAGCAAAGTCAAAACGGCAGGTGGGCTTTGGTAAGAGGGCTTTAATATCGCGCCCAATGAGGCTTTCAAAGTTTTTCGATTTCTGCTTTAGTGCTTCTCGACAGGTCAGCAGTATGTCTAGGGAGCCTTTGATCAAGTCGAAATGGTTTCTCTGCTTGAGCTTCCTGCGCCGCTCTACCTCCTGCATTCGTGCGCGGGCCCTCAAGGCGAAGTTAATGGCCATAGTCCTTAACAAACAAAGTAACTCTGCCAAGTGGGCCTTGAGGCCGTGCCCTTTGGGGTCCACAGAGCTTTCCGATTTCTTCGTTAATGCTTTTTGACAGACCGCCAGTATGCCTGTAAAGCACTGCCTTGAACTCGAAAGCTCTGTGGGCCAGAAGTCGTCTGGACTTGATCAGAGGTCCCTAGATCGCCAAGGGTGATGGAAAGGCCAGCGGCTATTGGGGGTTGATCAGAGACTCCCTAGGTTTCTGTGCTCAGGGTTTCAAAGGCAAATAGTCGGATTTTACTGGTGGCGAGTACGCAGCGAGTGAGCCGAACTTCGAGCTCCGTGTCCTCCTGTTTGAGTCGAACACGGCTGTTTTCTTGAAAGGGCACGGAGGCCGTTAGAAGGCCAGGAGGGTAGTCTGGTGAAGTGGGGGCGGGAATGTGTACAGCCCTCATGAAATCAGAGTAGCCGCCCATATCGTACATAAAAGAGGCCCCATAAGGCACGGGTTGGGTCGTTAGCAGTTGAACGCCAAGTTGAGAACCAGCCTTGAGTTTCCGTATCCAGCGGATGACGCCCAAACTCCAGGATCGCCGGCCCTCCTCACGTACGGCTATCAGCTCCCCCGCTTCCACGCGATTGCCGAGAATTCCTTGCCACAATAGGCAATACCCGCCAGCACTAAGGTTTTGAATGACGACATTCGCAATACTTTGCTTAGAGGGCTTTTCGCTATCGATATCCTTTTTTTTGGTCATGCTGTTGACCAAGCTGTTGAAGTCCGTCGACAGAAAGGATTCCTCGGCTTCATCGAGCTCGTCGCTGGGGTTCAAAAACTGGTCAAAAGCAACATCGCCGCAAAGTTGACGGTGGCAATCGATCAGGCCCACGCATACCCGCGCTTCCAAGTCCACGCGTTTACGTTCTCGCAATCGCTCAGGGTTGCTGCTCCAGCACTCGATAAAGTGTATTTGTAAGGTAACAGGAAGGTTGGGGGCATCATGAGCCACCAATGAGGCGCTCTCGTCACCGTTGGATGATTGCTTGTTGAGTAAAGCAATTGCTTTATCAAATTGAATTTCAAGTACTCGATCGTATTGTTCACAATGAAAGCGCGTTTTGTGAGCCGGTCCTTGGTCGGTAGAGAGGTTTACCAAAAATAGGGGATCCGAATCTTTGTTGCCATTCGCAAGTTCCAGTAGGTGAACCCATTGGCCGATGGCATTAGACGCTGCGGTGATGTCGTTTTGCGAGAGTTGGTTGGGGCGGATACTGGCGAATGCCAGACCGTAAAGATAGGCGTCGCCGATCGTAAAAACTTTAAGCTCTTCGGTGAAGCTTTGCGGTACCCGCTCTGTGAGCACTTCGTAGTACTCGGCAATTTGATAAAGCCCGTGAAAGTGCTGCCACAATTTTACGGGTGCCTGTGCATACAGTTGGTAGCACCTAAAAAACATTAAATTGATGCCGGTGAGCGCTCGGTATATGGCTTGAGTCAGCATGTCACGCTGTGGCGCCTTGAGGCGCTTGAGGGATGTGAGCTCACGCAAACACAGGCTGTAGCCATCAATAAAATGCTTTTGCAGAGCTTGCGCTAATATGGCCGTTTTTTGCGCTTTGGGCGGTAGAATAAGTGGTTGTTGTAAAAAGTCTCGGGCCAACCCCTGGCAGCATTGTTGCGCCACCGGCCAAAGGGCCTCCAACATTTCGAAGCGATTTTTGGCATCGGTTTTTAAACGATTAATTTCGGGCAGGGCTTCGTAAAGCGCAACGCTGGTGACTTTCACTTGAGTGAGCTTTAACTCACTGGCCCACTGCGATACTTTGACTGCCTTGTTGCTGGTGCAAAAAGTCAACAATTCGATATCTTGTGGCGGCAGTTTCAGTTGCGATAACACCGCTGCGGGTTCAAAAAGAGTATTCATGATCCAGACCTATTGCCTTCCGTGCGATTTTATTATTGAGCACTACTCGTCAACATCGACATCAACCCTGAAAGGGTACGGCATTGGCGCCTCTTTACCCGCCCAGCTTTCTGATGGGTAAGTTGTCACTGGTGACTTTAGTACAATATGAGCACATTTAATGCAATATATGGGCACATCTTATAAATAACAAGATATTCTCGTTTAAAGTTATAGCACATCACGCTAAGCGGTCATCCCGCAATCCCGATTTTGGGTCGCTACTGCCCAGGGTTTGTTATTACGCAAATAGGGGTCTTACTCGGCCTATCGGGGATTTCACGGACCAATTTGGGCACCAAAAAGCCAGGAAGTTTCGCCATGATGGTCCGCATCAGACATTGGGCTTCCTCTTCACTGACATCAAAATGTGCGGCACCGCTGACTGGGTCCAGCAAGTGCAAGTAGTAGGGCAGAACACTGGATTCAAATAAGCTTTCACTTAAAGTGATTAATTGTTCGACGGTATCATTTACCCCTCGCAGTAAAACCGTTTGGTTAAGCAATGTCACGCCTGTCGAATGCATAACCCGTAGCGCCTGTTTAACGTTACTGTCGAGCTCATTGGCGTGATTGCAATGAATCACCATGATCGGTTTTAACCGAGTTTGTGCAAAGCTTTCAATGCATGCTTGGGTAATGCGGCTTGGGACCATGATTGGCAATCGAGTGTGAATTCGAACCCGCTTTAGGTGTGGGATTTCAGCGAGAGCTTTTACTAACGTGTTAAGTTGAGAGTCGCCCAGGCTGAGCGGGTCGCCACCGCTTAAAATGACTTCGTTCAGTGCTGGAGTTTTGGCAATGTAGTCCAGTGCCGCTTGCCAATGCTTTTGGGTTAGGCGATTGTTCTCGTAGGGAAACGATCGGCGAAAACAATATCGACAGTGGATAGCGCATTGGCTTGATGCGAGCAGCAAAACACGGTGCTTGTACTTGTGGATGATGCCAGGTACTGGGTTAAAGTGTGCCTCCTGTAGGGGGTCTGTTTGAAAGTGTGGTGGTGAGTCAAGCTCGTCCCCCAGCGGTAAAATTTGCCGCAGCAGTGGATCATGCGGGTTGCCTTTTTCAATGCGTGACACAAAAGGTCGGGTCGCCCGAAGAGGAAACAGTGCAGCCGCTTTCTGGGCCATGGGCAGCCAGCTGTCGTCCAGTCCGACTTCAGCAAGCAAGGTTTGTGGGTGGGTAAACAGTTGTTGCAAC
Source organism: Cellvibrionaceae bacterium (assembly GCA_050300015.1). Classification (GTDB taxonomy): domain Bacteria; phylum Pseudomonadota; class Gammaproteobacteria; order Pseudomonadales; family Cellvibrionaceae; genus CAYZQH01. Next base: position 145,059 of record JBNKWZ010000016.1, read on the forward strand.
TCTTGTTGCCAGGTGACCTGCCAACTGAGCTCACTTCGAGGTATCATGTGCGCTTTTTTCATACCTAATAGGTCAATCTTACTCTGAGGATAAAATGGCGAGCTATTCTACCAATGAATTTCGTGGCGGTTTGAAGGTTATGTTGGATGGAGACCCTTGTTCCGTTGTGGAAAACGAATTTGTAAAACCGGGTAAAGGCCAGGCTTTTAACCGTGTGAAGCTGAAAAACCTGAAATCCGGTCGTGTTTGGGAGCGCACCTTCAAGTCTGGTGAGTCTCTTGAGGCGGCGGATGTCATGGACAAAGACTACCAGTATCTTTATAACGACGGTGAATTTTGGCACTTTATGGAGCCAGAAACCTTCGAACAGGTCCAAGCTGACGCTAACACTGTGGGCGATACTGCGAAATGGTTGTGCGAGCAAGATACCGTGGTGGTGACCCTTTACAACGGCGCGCCATTGGCTGTGGCCGCCCCCAACCATGTAGAGTTGGAAGTGACTGAAACCGACCCCGGCATGAAAGGCGACACCGCGCAGGGAGGTACAAAGCCTGCGACACTGAGTACCGGTGCCGTGGTGAAGGTGCCCTTGTTTGTGGCCATTGGGGATGTGGTACGTGTTGATACCCGCACGGGTGAATACCTGGGTCGCGCCAACAAATAATGGCTGTTTATACAATCTGTGATGGTTTGCGTTCCTCCGGTGAGGGGTGATGATCACTGGCCTTCCGCGTCCTGGGACGCCATACGCCGGCGGGCACAGTTATTAGCGGATTTGCGCGGCTTTTTTCAGGCGCGTGGCATTGTCGAGGTCGATGTGCCGGTGCTTGGACGCAACACCGTCACAGACCCCTTCATTGCCGCCATCACCACGTCTGCGGGCGACTTCCTGCAGACCTCCCCCGAATATTATATGAAGCGGCTATTGGCCGCTGGGGCGCCCTCGATCTACTACTTGGGGAAAGCCTTTCGCGACGACGAGCGAGGCCGTCGTCATCGGTCGGAATTTACCCTGGTGGAGTGGTATTTGCGCGGTGAGGACGATCATACTTTGATTGCGCAAATGGTCGATTTACTGAAACAGCTGGCGCCCAGCCATGATTGTCAGGTGATTGCTTATGGTGAAGTCTTCCAATCGGTACTGGGCGTGTGTCCCTATCGAGCGACAAGCGACCAGTTACACAATATCGCGCGCAAAAAGATAAAGTTTGATGTTGACCTTGGGGGTAAGTCAGCCTGGTTGGATCTATTGTTCAGTCATTGTGTTGAGCCTACCTTGGATACGGGGTTTTGGCTGGTGACCGAGTACCCTGCCGAGCAGTGTGCGCTGGCCCGAGTGGAGCCTAACGCCCAGGGGGTGCCGGTGGCCAGGCGATTTGAGGTGTTTGGCGGAGGTGTTGAGCTCGCCAATGGTTATTGGGAGCTGACCGATGCCGATGTCCTGCGCGCGCGCTTTGAGCAAGATTTACGTGTGCGCCGACAAATGGGCTTGTGCGAGCCCGCCATAGACGAAGCTTTTATGGCCGCCATGGATGTCGGCCTGCCCCCTTGCGCGGGTGTGGCGCTTGGGGTGGACCGCTTAATGATGGTGTTGACCGGTGAGCCAGACATCGCCCGCGTGATGCCCTTCGCCAACGGTTAACCTGAGGTCTAAAACTAACTGATCTCGTGGTTCATATCCAGTGCTGGTGAGTCGGATTGCGGTGTACCTACTACCACCGCGGGCACGCCGGCGACGGTAGTGTGTGGCTCGACAGATTTTAATACCACACTGCCGGCCCCCACTTTTGCACCACAGCCAATCTGGATATTGCCCAATATTTTGGCGCCAGCGCTGATCAATACACCCTTTCGAACTTTGGGGTGGCGATCTCCGTTTTCTTTACCTGTCCCTCCAAGGGTGACTTCCTGCATGATGGAGACATCATCCTCCACCACAGTGGTTTCACCGATGACAATGCCGGTGGCGTGGTCCAGCATAATACCGCGACCAATTTGTGCGGCTGGGTGAATGTCGACGCCGAACGTCAGCGCAATATGGCTTTGAAAGAAATAGGCCAAATTTTTGCGGTTTTGGCACCACAGCCAGTGAGCCACGCGATAACTTTGTAGTGCGTGAAAACCTTTAAAATACAGAAATGGCAGGCAGTATTGTTCGCAGGCAGAGTCGCGGTCAAAAATGGCCTTAATATCAGCTCGCACCGCCATGCCAATCTGCGGCTCACTGGATAAGGCTTGCTCAATGATTTCCCGAACTTGCAATACGCTAATGGATGAGCAGGCGAGTTTTTGCGCAAGGTGGAAGCTCAGCGCGGCCTCAAGACTGTCATGGTTCAAAATGGTGGCATGTAAAAAACTGGCCAAAGCGGGCTCTAAATTCGCTTCGGCTTGGGTCTCTTCGACAATGGATTGCCAGATGGCGTCTACGGCTGCCATGCGTCACCTCTTTGGCTTGAGTTGTGTGAATGAGGGAGGGGTTGTTGACCCTTGTTGGTGCATTTAAACATACTTGGATGATAGTGGTGCGGGCGGAGCGTACAAAAAGCCTTGATTAGGGCGCTTTGTGTCGGGAATCCCTCCAAAAGCCATAGTTTAAAGGCCTGGCACCACAATTGCTAAACAATTATCGCATGACTTCGACATGATTCGTGTCAGTACCATGCAGTCGGTATTTGTTGAAATACGCCTTTCAATCCCGGTGTTAACAACGACTGCTGATCAGTTAACAGAGGGCAGTGGTTGCAGCCATTGGAACGACTCGGTTAAAATTTGCAAGCAATAGACGGCTAGGGTTCCGGCTCTGAGAGTGAAATTCTTGGGGTGACTGGTCCGAGAGCTGTCGACCTTCCAGCAAAGCGATTTGCAAGAAGGTTACACGGCGGGATAAAAGCCCGGGAGGTTCAGGTTGTTGCAGGCAGTGCTTGTGCAGCCATTGAGTCCTCTGTTTTTTACGTGTAACCCCTGGGAGGTTAATCCATGTTTCGCCATTTTGCTCTTCGTTCTACCGTTATTCTCGCCCTCGCGGCTTCCTTTTTGCCTGTCTATTCCCACGCTGATGCACGTAAAAGCTTCAGTGTTTGTTGGTCTATCTATGTAGGCTGGATGCCATGGGGTTATGGCGCAGAACAAAAAATCGTTAAAAAGTGGGCCGATAAATACGGCATTACCATTGATGTGGTGCAAATTAACGATTACATCGAATCTATCAATCAATACACGGCCGGCAAGTACGACGGCTGCACCATGACCAATATGGACGCCTTGACCATTCCTTCTGCCAGTGGCGTGGATACCACGGCCTTGATCGTCGGCGATTTCTCCAACGGTAACGATGGTGTCATTTTGAAGGGCAAAAAATCCCTCAAAGACATCAAAGGTCAAGACGTCAATTTGGTAGAGCTTAGCGTATCGCATTACTTGTTGGCGCGTGGTTTAGAATCGGTGGGGTTGGCTGAACGTGATCTTAAGGTCGTCAATACCTCCGATGCGGATATGGTTGCTGCTTACAATACCAAAGACGTGACTTCAGTGGTCACATGGAATCCACTGTTGTCTGAAATCCTGTCCATGCCAAATAGCAACCTGGTGTTTGATTCCTCAGACATCCCTGGCGAAATTATCGACCTTATGGTCGTCAATACCGAAACCCTAAAAAACAACCCCAAATTGGGTAAAGCTTTGGTGGGCGCTTGGTATGAAATCATGGGTTTGGTGAGCTCGTCCGACAAGCCGGGTGTTGAAGCGCGCACGGTCATGGGTAAAGCCTCCGGTACCGACTTAGCCGGTTACGACGCGCAATTGGCCTCCACCAAAATGTTTTTTGAGCCAGCAGAAGCGGTGAAATTTGTCGAAAGCGCAAAGTTGAAAACTACCATGCAATATGTTGCTGAGTTTTCGTTTGACCACGGCTTGCTAGGAGAAGGCGCATCTGACGCCACCTTTATTGGTATTGAAACACCATCAGGTGTTTACGGTAGCGCCAAAAACGTTCAGTTGCGTTTCGATCCCACTTACATGCAAATGGCTGCAGACGGCAAGCTCTAATCGGTGGGAAAACAACACGTTCTTCATGCAATGCTTTGACATCCCAGTTAAAGCACTGTGAGTTAAAACTCAATCGCCAAAAAATGTTGAGGCCATGGAAGGGTTCAACGTCCTTTTCTGAGTATCTTGGGGGGCATTATGAAAAAATTGATTAACCAAACACCGAGCCTGTCGGTGCGGATTATGTTGGGCTTGTTGCCCTTCTTATTGATTGTTTTTATTTATGGTAGTGCTTCGAAGGCTAGGCTTTCAGAAAATGAAAATGACAAGTTGTTGCCGTCGTTTGGCAGTTTTGGGCAAGCCATAGACCGCATGGCTTTTACGCCCGATAAGCGCTCGGGCGAATATCTATTTTGGGTGGATACCAAAAGCAGTTTGATTCGACTGGGTATCGGGGTAGGCATTAGCGCAATGATTGCACTGTTGTTGGGTATCGCAACCGGTGCAATACCCTATATCGGGGCCAATTTGTCGCCAGTAATTACGGCCATTTCATTGGTGCCACCCATGGCAATTTTGCCAATTTTATTTATCGTGTTTGGTTTAGGTGAATTGGCAAAAGTAATGTTGATTATCATTGGTATTGCGCCGTTCCTCATTCGAGATACTCAGCAGCGCGTACTGGCTTTGCCCAAAGAGCAATTAATTAAAGCACAAACCTTAGGTGGCAATAGCTGGCAAATGATTGTACGTGTGATCACACCGCAAGTGATGCCGCACTTGATTGCCTCGGTACGGTTGTCTCTGGGTGCGGCTTGGTTGTTTCTCATCGCGGCGGAAGCCATTGCCTCCACGGACGGGTTGGGTTACCGGATATTTTTAGTGCGTCGTTATTTGGCGATGGACGTGATCATGCCTTACGTGGCTTGGATTACCTTTCTAGCATTTTTATTAGATTACGCCCTGCGTAAAGCCTCTTATGCGCTTTACCCTTGGTTTCATTCCAAATCTCACTAGGGGGGCAGCAAATGATTCAGTTTCAAAATGTTTGGAAAGAATACGGTTCGCAAGTGGTGCTGGAGGGGTTACGTAACACCGTGAACGAGGGTGAATTCGTCACCATCGTTGGTGCCTCAGGCTGCGGCAAAACCACATTTTTAAATATGATGCTTGGCACCGAAGGCCCTTCGAGAGGGCAAATATTACTGGATGGAAAGCCCATGGCTGCAGAGCCTGGGCCCGAGCGCGGTATCGTGTTTCAACGCTATTCGGTGTTCCCACATTTGTCAGTTCTACAAAATGTGATATTGGCGGAAGAATTTGCTAAGAGTCCTTTTGGGGGGCGTTTATGGGGTGCGAAAAGAAAAGCCGCGCGTGCGCGCGCCGTTGAAATGTTGGAGGCGGTGGGGCTCGGTCATGCGATTGATAAATATCCCAGTGAATTATCGGGTGGTATGCAGCAGCGTCTTTCCATCGCTCAGTCATTAATCAAAAAGCCCAGAATTTTATTGCTCGACGAACCTTTTGGCGCTTTGGATCCGGGCATCCGTGCGGATATGCACAAGTTGGTGTTGTCATTGTGGCGCGAGTACAAGCTCACCATTTTTATGATCACCCACGATATTAAAGAGGGGTTTTACTTGGGCACGCGTTTGTGGGTATTCGACAAAACCCGTCATGATCCGCATGCGGCCAACGCCTATGGTGCAACCATTACTTATGATTTGCCCGTGGGTAAAGTGGACCCTAATGTTTTAGAAACCATCGTTGAAGGCATGCCAGAGCCTTCAACCGCAGAAACAGCATGAGGCTTAAAAGTGAAAGACCTAGATAAACCGGCACTGTACCAATATCAACTGCCAGCTGGCGGACATTGGTCGTTGCGAGTGCAAAAAGGTTTGGCGTTAAAGCTGACCGATGTTACTGGATTGGCCAATCTTGGCATGCTTTTTTATAACCCCAGTGATTTAACAGAGCGCTACAACGCTCCCGATACCTTAAAGTGCCAGCACACCTTTAAGCTGACCAAGGGCCACTGTTTGTATTCCGATATGGGCCGTATATTCTGCTCTATTGTTGAAGATGATTGTGGTTGGCATGAAACGGTCAGTGGCAACAGTACTGCAGACATTATCACTGCACAGTTTGGCGTCCGACACTACCAATCACAACGGAATGCGTGGCATCAAAATGGTTACGACAGCTTTTTGGTGGAGTTGGCGAAATACGGACTGGGTGCACCCGATATGGCGGCTAATGTTAATTGGTTCAGTCAGGTGCTAGTGAATGACAAAGGCAGTATGCAACTCGTGGCAGAAAACGCACCTGGTGCAAGCGTGATTTTGCGCTTTGAAATGGATACTTTGGTGGTGATGCACGCCTGTCCGCATCCCCTGTCGCGGGCAGAGCAGTACCCGCAAGCGCCCGTTGATGTGACACTGTTCGATGCTGATCCTGTACAAGAGGATGATTTTTGTAAAAACCTTTGTGCGGAAAATCAACGCGGGTTTGAAAATAACCGACTGTATCATTTGGGAGTGTTGTCATGATTGTGGAAAGTCAATTTAAACCTGCACTGGCCGTGTTGGATGAAGTGGTCGATGCAGGTGACTATTGGTTAAAAGCCATCAAGGCGGGGCAAACGATACGTATTGTGGACCTGGAAGGCAACCAGGCAGCGGACACCTTATTTTACAATGCCAATGATGTTTCTGAGCGCTACAGTGCTACCGATACTATTCGTGCGCAGGGCAATGTTTACTTAACGGCAGGCAGCGAGTTGATGTCCAACTATGGAAATCCCTTACTCACGATTACTGCGGATACGTGTGGACGGCATGACACTTTGGGAGGCGCCTGCGCCACAGAAAGTAATACGGTACGCTATGCGCTTGAAAAACGTTGTATGCATGCCTGTCGTGACAGTTGGATGCTGGCCATTGCTGAGCAGCCCGAGTGGGGGCTGAGTAAGCGTGATATTGCCCACAATATCAATTTCTTTATGAACGTACCCATTACGATGCAAGGCGGTTTGACATTTGAGGATGGCATATCCGCACCGGGAAAATATGTGGAGATGGTGGCACACATGGATACATTGGTACTGATTTCCAATTGCCCTCAATTGAACAACCCTTGCAATGGTTACAATCCCACACCCATTCAGGTGTTGGTGTGGGACGCTTAAATTTTATCATTAACTTTTGCTGGGGGACGGCCCTCGGTATTGGTTGGCTGCAACGCGCGCCCAACACGACATCCATTGGGGACGTCCCCTCAAGGTTCATATGATTCAGTCTGTTTTGATTGCCAATCGCGGCGCCATTGCCGTTCGTATTATCCGGTCTTTGAAGGCAATGGGTATTAAATCGATCGCGGTTTATTCCGAGGCCGACGCCAGTGCCCCTCATGTGGCCATGGCTGATGAGGCTTGGTTTTTAGGCGAGGGAAGGGCCAGCGAAACCTATCTCAATCAGGCCAGCTTATTTGAGATTATTGAGAAAAGTGGCGCGCAGGCGGTACACCCCGGTTACGGGTTTCTCAGTGAAAACGCTGATTTTTGCGAAGCGGTAGAGGCTAAGGGCATTGCTTTTATTGGTCCACGCCCCGCGCAAATGCGTGCATTTGGCTTAAAGCACGAAGCGCGCGCGCTGGCATTACAGCATCAAGTACCTTTGCTGCCTGGTACCGGTTTGTTATCCAGTATTGATGAAGCGGTGGGTTCTGCACAATCCATTGGTTATCCCGTAATGCTGAAAAGTACTGCAGGCGGCGGTGGCATCGGCATGCAAATTTGTTCTGATGAAGGCGCCCTGCGTCATCATTGGGAAAGTATTAAACGCCTAAGCGAAAATAATTTCTCAAACGGAGGGGTGTTTTTAGAAAAGTATATTGAGTTTGCACGTCATATTGAGGTTCAGGTGTTTGGTGATGGCGAAGGCCAGGTGTTGGTGCTGGGTGACCGCGATTGCTCCAGTCAACGACGCCACCAAAAGGTATTGGAAGAAGCGCCTGCCCCCAATATTCCGGATGACATTCGAAAAGCGCTGCATGAAGTTTCCAAGCGTTTAACGGAGGCCGTTCAATATCGCAACGCCGGTACCGTAGAATTTATTTACAACCAAGCCACGGATGAATTTTATTTTCTGGAGGTGAATACTCGTCTACAGGTTGAGCACGGTGTCACCGAGAGTGTGTACCAAGTGGACTTAGTGCAGTGGATGGTGCAATGTGCGGCAGGCACTCTACCCACGCTTGCGTCCATCGAAGCAAATTTAAGCCCCAAAGGTCATGCGATTCAAGCCCGGCTTTATGCCGAAAACCCCGCTAAGAACTTTCAGCCATCCACCGGCATATTGACGTCTGTGCAATGGCCAGAAGGTGAAGGTTTACGGTTTGACCATTGGGTGGATACTGGCAGTGAGATTACCGCTTTTTACGATCCCATGCTGGGTAAGGTGATTGCCTATCAAGAGGATCGCGACTCGGCCATTAAGGCTTTACAGAAGGCCCTAGAAAACATTGTGTTACAGGGTATTGTCACCAACAAAGAATACTGTGAGGCCATTTTACGCAGCGATGTTTTCACCAATGCGCAAATGACCACGCGGTATTTAAGTGCCTTTGAATTTGCACCCAATGCATTTGAGGTGTTACAGGCTGGCACTATGACGACCATTCAAGATTACCCCGGGCGGATTGGATATTGGCATGTGGGGGTGCCACCGTCTGGGCCATTTGATGCTTATGCTTTTCGTTTGGGAAACGCTATCTTGGGCAATGAGGAATCGGCCGCCGGATTGGAAATTACCGTTAATGGACCCACGCTCAAATTTTATCAAGCGCAAACCTTAGTTTTGACGGGGGCCCAAATAGTCGCCCAGTTGGATGACGAGGCCATTACGTTGAATCAACCGTTTACGGTTGAACCCAACCAGGTTCTCACAATTGGTCAAGTGTCGGGTGCCGGTGCACGCAGTTATTTATTGTTTCAAGGTGGGTTGAACGTTGCGCCTTATTTGAACTCTGCGGCCACGTTTACTTTGGGCCAATTTGGCGGTGTTTGTGGCCGTGCCTTAAAAGTTGGCGATTTTATTGGTATGGCCAGTGCTCAAGCCAGGCCGTTGCCAAAGTGTCAAATACCAATACCGAGTATGAGCCATCATTGGCAATTGCATGTAATGTATGGCCCACACGGAGCACCGGATTTTTTCACCGAAGACGATATCGCACAATTTTTTGAAGCGCGCTGGAAAATTCACTACAACTCCAGTCGGACGGGCATTCGCCTAATTGGACCAAAGCCCAAATGGGCGCGTTCGGATGGTGGCGAAGCTGGGTTACACCCATCCAATATTCATGATAATGCCTATGCCATCGGCGCGGTGGATTTTACCGGTGACATGCCTGTGATCTTAGGCCCCGATGGGCCATCTCTCGGAGGTTTTGTCTGCCCGGTAACCGTGATCAGCGCTGACCATTGGAAGTTGGGTCAGCTCTCGCCCGGTGACACGGTAGAATTTATTCCGGTATCACTAGAGCAGGCGGTAGAGGCCTGGCGTCTTCAATCTCAGGGGTTTTCGCAAAAAAGCACTGAGCCCATGCAGCTCAACCCCGTGCCTTTGAGTAACCCTATTGTTCGTCACTCCGAGTCACAAGGGGCTCACTGTGAGGTGAGCTACCGGCTTCAAGGGGACCAAAATCTATTGGTGGAATTTGGCCTCATGGCGCTCGACATTCGCACGCGTTTTCGTGCGCACGGCTTGATGTTATGGTTGCAAGCACGTCAAGCGCGAGAACCTAAGTGGCAACAGGCTATTATTGATATCACTCCTGGTGTGCGTTCAGTACAAGTGCATTTTGATCCGCTAGAGTGTTCGATGGCAGAACTTCTGGCGTTGCTCACCGAGGCGGAGCAGGCACAAGATAATGAAGACAATTTAACCGTGCCTTCGCGAATTGTGCACTTGCCTTTAAGTTGGGACGATCAACAATGTCGGTTGGCTGTGCAAAAGTACATGCAATCGGTCCGTAAAGAGGCCCCCTGGTGTCCCGATAACATTGAATTTATTCGGCGAATCAATGGCCTAAATTCCGTCGAAGCAGTGAAAGACATAGTGTTGAACGCGTCTTATGTGGTGTTGGGTTTGGGCGATGTGTATCTCGGGGCGCCGGTGGCCACACCCTTAGACCCTCGCCATCGTCTGGTCACCACCAAGTACAATCCCGCACGTACCTGGACGGCAGAAAATTCTGTGGGTATTGGCGGTTCCTATATGTGTATTTATGGGATGGAAGGTCCTGGCGGTTATCAATTTGTTGGGCGCACTGTGCAAATGTGGAACCGTTACCGCCAAACTGAAGCCTTCACACAACCCTGGCTCTTACGTTTTTTTGATCAAATTCGATTTTACGAAGTCGAGGCTGAAGAGCTTCAGACCTTTCGTAAACAATTTCCCTTGGGGCAGTACCCTATTCGTATAGAAGACACCACGTTTTCTTTGTTGGAATACGAACGTTTTTTGCAGGACAACCAAACCAGTATTCAGAGTTTTGTGAGCCAGCGGAACAAAGCCTTCCAAGCAGAGTTAGACAGTTGGCGAGCCAGTGGTCAATTTCATTATGAGGATGTGGAAGAGGTCGAGACTGCTTTGGAAGAGGCAGGCCTGCCGGCGGATTGCTGTGCCATTGAAAGTCCTGTTTCAGGCAGTGTATGGCAATGGCTGGCGACTGCGGGTCAAACGGTCAATGCAGGTGATGTGGTTTGTGTGTTGGAATCCATGAAAATGGAAATAGAAGTCACTGCGCCCTGTGCAGGGGTTGTGCAAAGTCTAGCGCGTGGCCAAGGTCAATCCATTCAGGCAGGGCAAACCCTGGCAGTGGTGAAAACCCGTTAATCGCTTCGAATTGAAATAGGTTTTTAAATTCGACCTAGCGAAACAGTCCGGTGGATGTTTCAGAAGATAAACAAATTGGTTTGGTGCCAGTGACGATCAAACGAGGGTAATTATGCAGTGGCAACAGTTGGACTTATCTCTGTCGGGGTTGCGTCGACATTATCAAAATAAAGATTTTACACCTGAGGCATTGGTGGCTCATCTGCTCGAACAAATGGATGCCTTTGATGCACAAGCGGACAATACTGTCTGGATAGAGCGCCTCGACTTGACGGCGTTCACGCCGTACTTCGAGCGCCTCAAAACCCTGGATTTTGACACGACCCCCTTGTGGGGTGTGCCCTTTGCGATCAAAGACAATATCGATTTGGAAAATGTACCCACAACGGCGGCTTGTCCGGCTTTTGCTTACACCCCTTCAGAGAGTGCTTTTGCTGTAAAACAATGTTTAAACGCGGGTGCAATCCCCCTAGGCAAAACCAATCTTGACCAATTTGCCACGGGCCTTGTGGGCGTGCGTTCGCCCTATGGTCTGTGTCGAAATGCTTTAAACCCCGAATACATCAGTGGTGGATCAAGTTCTGGGTCTGCCGTGGCCGTGGCCAAACACTGGGTCAGTTTTTCGCTGGGAACCGATACCGCAGGCTCTGGTCGAGTGCCGGCGGCACTCAATAACCTGGTAGGTTTAAAACCCAGCAAAGGCTTGATCAGTACGCGAGGCGTGGTGCCGGCCTGTCGCAGTTTGGATTGCGTGAGTATTTTTGCGCAAAATACGGATGACGCCAATACCGTATTGGATGTGATGGCCGTGTTCGACCCTGAAGACGCGTATGCAAGGGCAAATACTTTTGCCAATGGGCCGCGATATTATCGCGAACGTCAGGGTGCGCTGACCATAGGTGTACCACAAGAAGATCAATTGGCCTTTTTTGGTGATCAAGAATCTGAAGCGCTTTTTTTAAAAGCGCTTGAAACCCTCCAGCAAGCGGGTGTGACGATTAAAACGGTGGACTTTTCAGCCTTCCAATCCGCGGCAGAATTGCTTTACCAAGGGCCTTGGGTAGCCGAGCGTTACGTGGCGACAGAATCCTTAATCGAAACCCATCCTGAAGCTTTATTACCCGTGATTCACACCATTGTCGGTGGTGGTATTAAACCCAAAGCCACGGATGCATTTAAAGCGCAATACGCTTTGCAAGCCTGTCATCAAAAGGCCCAATCTGTTTTGGCACAGGTGGACGCCATGCTCACGCCCACCTACGGTCCTTTATACTCAGTGGATGAACTGCTAGAAGCGCCCATTGTGCGCAATACACATTTAGGCTATTACACCAACTTTATGAATTTATTGGATTGTGCCGCCGTGGCCTTGCCCACGGCTTTGCGCCAAACCGGTGTGGGGTTTGGAGTGACCTTGTTTGCCAATGCCTTTGAAGACAAAAAACTTTTAAGTATTGCCGCCCACTGGCAAAATCTTTTTAAACTTGCTCCGGGTGAATCCGGTGTGTTGACCGTGCAAGGTGACTCAAATACTTTGTTACCCACTGATACGGTGGACGTGGTGGTATGCGGTGCGCATTTGGCCGGCTTCCCCTTAAATTGGCAATTAACCGAGCGCGGCGCACACTTGAAATCCAAAACCCAAACCAGTGCTCGGTACGCCCTCTACGCCCTCCCGGGTGGCCCGGTACCGCGCCCGGCATTGGTTCGCGACGCCGATTGTGCCACAGCCATTGAAGTGGAAGTGTGGACCCTACCCATTGTTGAGTTCGGAAGTTTTGTTGCGAACATTCCGGCACCGCTTGGGATTGGCAAAGTAGAATTGGCGGACGGCACATGGTGTGCGGGTTTTATCTGTGAAGGTGAAGCCGTCAAGGAGGCCGACAATATTAGCCATTTAGGAGGATGGCGGGCGTATCAGTCTCAGGCTTAAGGGCGCGCGTTCACATCATTGTGAGCGTCGCACGTAAAGCGCTATTGTTCGTGTGACGTGTCCGACCGTAAGCCCATTTGAAGTTTTCGGACCGCGGCCAAAATACGTAAATGATTGGCAATGCGTGCCAGTAAGGCATGTTTGCTCACGGGCTTGGGTAAATAGTCGCTACCACCTGCGTCGAAACAAGCGGCTATTTCATCCTCACCCGTTTTGGCGGTGAGAAATATCACCGGAAGCTCATGTAAATCAAACAATTTACGGATGATTCGGCAGGCTTCGTAGCCTGTCATAGCGGGCATCATCACATCCATCACCACCAGATCAATGCTTTGGTTACGAACAATTTCAATGGCGTCAGCGCCAGATCGAGCCTCAATGATATTGTATTCGTGCTGTGCCAGCATGCCGCTCAATACCAGTCGATTGACGCTGTCGTCATCCACCACCAGCAGCGTGTGATACTTAGCATTTCGCGGTATTTGACTGCCTGGAGCGACTTGTTCAGGTTCTATTTCTGGTGCAGAGGGCGTCAAAGCTTTTGGTGCACGTAGGTCTCTAGGAATGGGGCGGGGTTTAGAGTCTTTTTCTTCGGCTGCCGGAATGGTAAATGTAAAGGTGGATCCGTGCCCCGGTGTGCTTTCCACCCAAATGTGGCCCTCGTGTAATTCCACCAACAACTTGGTAATGGCAAGCCCGAGGCCGGTGCCATCGTAGTGGCGTGCGGTATCCCCCTCCGCTTGGTTAAACGCGTCGAAGATCGAACTCTGTTTATCTTTGCTGATGCCAATGCCTGTATCTTTGACGGTGATGTAACCACGCTCATTGTCCAGTTTAAAGCTAACTCTCACACTGCCTTTAGCCGTGTACTTAATGCTATTGCCCACCAAGTTAATGAGAATTTGCTGAAGGCGATTCTCATCCCCAAAAACGAAGGGCGCCAGGTGTTTTACGTCGTTGACTAATTCAATATCGTTCGATTTTGCGATTGGGTCTAATAAAATTAAGACGTTTTGCACCAGGTGGTAAACGTCCACGGGTTTTGGGTTGAGTACTAACTTATGGTTGGCAAGCTTGGAGTAATCCAAAATATCGTTAATGAGTGCAGATAATCGCTTTCCACTGGAAATAATCAACTCAAGGTTGCGCTGAGTGTAGCCGTCACGATTGGTCTCGCGATCTTTTAAACACTCGGCGATTCCGATGATGCCATTTAAGGGGGTGCGCAATTCGTGAGAAGTGTTGGCCAGGAATGCATCTTTCATGGCATTTAAATTGCGCAACTGTGAGTTGACCTCACGCTCACCTTTTAGCTGTAATTGCTTTGCCTTTGATTGAAGGATAAAACCAAAAAAGCTGAGTGCGGCTAGGCTGTATAAAGTGTAGGCCCACCACGTGCGCCAGGGAGGCGGGGCAATATGAATATCCAGCGTGCTGATTCTAGGGCTCCAGCCTGCCAGAGTGCCAGAGCGAACGAGAAAGGTATAGTGCCCAGGGCTTAAATTGGTGTAAGTGACGCTGTTGGCGTGGTTGAGTTCTATCCAACGTTCGTCAAACCCTTTAAGTTTGTAGTTGTAACGAAGGTTGTTACCGCCGCGATAGTTCAACGCAGAAAACTCAAGGTGCATCACTGAGTGAAAGTACTCTAAGGCTAGGGTGTGCTTGCCCTCCACGATTTGTAGTTTGGGTTTTGATACTGAGTGACCGCCTTGTGAACTGTAGGGGGTTTCAATATGAGTGAAGAAAACGGTATCGTCCGCTGGATACTGTGAAACTTGGCGTGGGTTAAAAGCGCTGAAGCCATCGGTACCGCCAAGCAAAATCTCCCCGTTCTTTAATTTTAAGGCCGCGGAACGGTACAGATTGTCACCCGCTAAACCATGATTTTCGTTAAACAAAGTCATTTCCAGTGAAGTGGGGTGTACTCGAACGGCACCATTGACGGTGCTGACCCAAACGTAACCCTCATCGTCTTCCACGAACCCTGTAACAAAGTAGGCGGGAAGACCATCGTCCGGTGTGAGCCGTGTAAATTTTTGTGTGGTGTAATCGTAAATAAACAGCCCCGCTTCCTGAGTGCCTACCCAAATGCGGTTTTGACTGTCTTGAAACAAAGCCCTAATACGTTCTGCGTCCACCGTTGATGCATTGCCAGGTTCTCGAGGGAAGTTAAAAAAGGTTTCGGTCTCGGGGTCAAAGCGGTTTAACCCTGCTGTGGTGCCAATCCATATTTGACCGGTATGATCTTCCAGCATGGACCAAATGTAATTGTGGTTGATGGAATTGCCACTGTTATTTTTTTTAAACTGCTTAAAGTCGTTAGTTTCTTCTCTATACAACAGCAACCCTTCACCCTCGGTTCCTACCCACAATTGATTATGGCGGTCAAACACCAGAGCCCAAATAAATGCACTGGGAATGGCGTTGTGTTTTTGCGAAGGTAAGTAATTGACAATGGTATTGGATTCGGGGTTGAAGCGGTGCAGTCCGCCAGACCAGGTGCCCAACCAAATATTGTCTTTATGGTCTTCTACCATGGTAATAACGGCACCTGCACGCAGAGCATTGTCGGCTGTTGGGTGGGGCTCAAATCGTTTAAAACTGTCGGTTTGTGGTAGATACTGGTTGAGGCCATTTTCTGTACCGACCCATAGGCGACCTTTTCGGTCTTCCAAAAAGCTTAATATGGCACTGTTTGAAAGGCTGGTGGGGTCGTCCGGGTGGTGCGAATAATTTTTAAATTGCGTGGCTTTACGATTGAAATAATTGAGTCCCGAGGGATACGTGGCCACCCATAAATCGCCTTCGCGATCTTCCAAAATTTTTCGCACTTGATTTGAAGCAAGTGAATGGTTGTCGAAGGCATTGTGTTTGAAATGTGTAAAGTGACCAGTGGCGTCGTCAAACCGAGAGAGCCCACCATGGTCCGTGGCAACCCAAAGGTAGCCTTCTGAATCTACGAAAATATCACGGATATAATTGTGTCCCAGTGACTTATCATTGTTGGGGTCTTCTTTAAACTGAACAAATGTTCTCTGTCCCGGTGTTAGGCGGCTGATGCCAGCGGTTTTGGTGCCAAACCACAACCGCCCCAAGTTGTCCTCTGTGATGCGAGTAATATGGTTGTCGCCAATCGAGTTGGGGTCGTCAGGGTCGTTCTGATAAAAAGTGAAACGATTTGAGCGTTGGTCAAAAAGCGCCGCACCCTCGCCGAAGGTGCCGAGCCAAATGTTGTTGTTTTGGTCTACGTGTACTTCGCCCACATCCACATTGAGGTCGCCTGGCAAATCGTAGTGTCGAAATATACGGCGCTTGGGGTCAAATAAACTGATGCCATTGGGGCGGGCCATAACGATGATGTTTTGGTGGTCGACGGCAATGGCTGCGATACGATTCATTGACGCCGAATGGGGGAAGGGGCGAATCATTTCGAAACGGTCTTCTGTTTCCATGTACCTACCGACGCCGCGTTCTGTGGCTACCCAAAGGTTGGATTCGTTATCCATCAGCAAATCATTCACATAAGTGCCGTCGGATTGTTGGCCCAAAGGATAACGCGTGGTGCGCTGGCCATCGTAGCGCGCTAGCCCATATTCTGTTCCTATCCAAATGTAGCCATTGGAGTCTTGAGCAAGGGTTAAAATTGAACTGAAATCGTCATCGCGCGACGTATCTACGGTACGGCGCTCAAAACGAAAATCATAAGCAGTAGAAGTGGAGCAGACACAGGTCAGCGCACCAAACATTGCGCATGCCATTAGCGTTGGTTTACGCAAACCCTTTGCGATCAGTTTGACAATCGGGTGAGGTATTAGCACTGGTTTCATCGTTATGGGTTTGTATAGCCTCAGTATAGACTGGATTGTATTTGTGTAAGCCAAAATCCATCTCTGTCGCAAGTAAGGTAGGGCTTACTAACGTGGTGGGCTAGGCTGCACGACAGGTTTACCCAGAAGTACATTGCCAGTTCATTTCAGAAAAGTCTTAAAATAGTTAACGCATTCATAAGGTGGCCTGGGTTGAGTGCCTGAAGTTTGAAGTTGCTATTAACCCGCCATTGGCCATTTCGGCCAATGGCGGCACGGCCTTGTACCGCATTAACCTGACATAAAAGATTGCCGGGTTAATAGCCTTTTCAGTTTATGACGGTTCGGTTTCATCACTTTGCAACCCAGGCGATGCTTGGTTCATTGACCGTTCACCTGCGGCGTGAAAGACCGATTAAAAGTTGCAGCCTCAAAACCAAACGTTGAATTTAAGTCAGTATTCAGTTCGGTGTGTTTACGCTGATTTCTCCCAACTGCGAAATTCGTAATTGAGCTGATATTGTTTTAACTGTAAATAGGACACCGCTATGAAATTACTTCCTTTGATCATGACTGCGTGGTTGTTTTGTACGAGTACGGCTTGGGCCCATCAACAAAACCAGACTCCAAAACGCGGCGTCGCTGTCCTCCATCACTCTCATAAAGGGTTTCACGCGGCAAGGTCCCAGTACCGTGACGGGTAATACTGCAATCATCATAGTCGTCACTATCGTCCAGGCCACGCTTGGGTGCCTCGCATACACTGGAAGTCTCATCGTTCGAGCAAGGTATTTTTTGAAGGGCGGCAAGGGCAGTGTTGGGTGAAAACGTGGCGCCATGGTCACCCAGTCGTTCACCTGGTACCTCGCTAAAAGTGTCACGGAGGCATTTGATAAAACTTAAGGCCGGGCCTATCTGCCCCTAAAATGCCTGAATGATTTGGCCTGGGGTATAAAGAAGAGTTCCCTAGAACCAAATGGTCTTAAAGTTTCCGCGTTAGCCGACGGTTGACGCGGAAATTGCCCACAGAACGCATACACTAGTGGGGTGAACCCTCGTATTAGGTCAAATGTTTGTCATTTGGCAAGGTGGTGGTAGCGTGTTAAATACCGTATTAAACGAAGGCTTTACTGGGATGCAGCAAAGCCAAAAGAAGATGCTTCAAGCGGCGCAGGACATTGTGCGTGCAGGTTTGCCACGTGATCAAGCGAGCTTAAACCCCTCCAGTACCGGCGCTACGCCAGTCACTGATGCCGGTGCCGCTACCAATGATGTGGCAGCTAACCAAGCGGTTGAGGCCAACGGTCGAGCAGATCGCTCCACGGGCGGCTACAGCGCGTCTCAAGGCGATATTGTCGAACCGCTTATTGAGCAAAAAAGGCAGCAATTGTTATTCGATGCCTCTGCCAGTGTAGTGAAAACTGCGAGCGAAACCCTGGGTACATTGATAGACGACTTGTCTTAAGGGCCAACGCTTGTGACGATCGCGCGGGGTTATTCCGATGCAAATAGGTCATTCTACAGCGCCTTCATACCCGTTATCGCCTCCGCAGGCCTTGTCTTCTGTGCGCGATGTGGCCGTCCAGCCAGATCATTTGCACGATGTGGTGAAACCCGTCGACTCAGCGCCTGAAGGCGAGCGTTCGGGCGACCCGTCTCAACAACCTCCAAAGTCGAGCAGTAGTGGTGGTCAAAATGGCGATGAATCGAAAACCCAGAGTCAGAAGCAGACTGAAAAAGCGCAGCAGGAAAGACAAGCGGTGCTGGATCAGCAAACAATCAAGGCGTTGGCCGCTCGAGATCGAGAAGTGCGTGCCCATGAGCAGGCTCATATGGCCGTTGGCGGACAATATGCTGGCTCCGCCAGCTACACCTATGAACGAGGCCCGAATGGGGTGAATTACGCGGTAGGCGGAGAGGTGCCTATCAGCACCGGTAAAGCCGCAACGCCGGAACAAACATTACAGAAAGCTCAGGTTGTTCGTCGTGCGGCATTGGCCCCTGCGGAGCCATCCGCCACCGACCGGCAAGTGGCGGCCGAGGCCACTAGAATGGAGGCTCAAGCCAGAAAAGACATTGCTCTCGCCCGGCAGCGTGAGGTCCAGGAGGAAGCCAAGCAGCGCGAAGCGGCTCAATCCGACGACAATCACACTGCAGCGGATGCGGCTGAACCCAGCCAAACTCAAGATACCACATCTCGACGCGATCCCTCTAGAGCCGCCGACGATAGCCCCTATGCGGCCATTCAACCTTTTGGTGTCAAGGCCGTTCAAACCATTTACAGCTATTCTCAATCACCGGTGGTTGGCGCATCTATTAACCAAATGGCGTAAATGAACTGAGTTTTATCTACAGCGCTTGCCTACACTGCCTTATTCAAAAAAGTTCAGCTATTTTTAAGCAGTGCCCCTAGAACTTTCCAGACAGCGGTGGGCAGGCCTTACGGTCGTGCTCGCCCATCCCCAACCTGAGGAGACCCTTGTGGACTATCGCGCCCCCGTTGAAGATATGCGGTTTTTAATGAACCACGTGTTTGATTTGCCACAGTTTTGGCAATCGTTGGCTGGCCTCGCCGAAGTGGATGCCGATACGGCAGAGGCGATTTTAGAGGAGGCCGCCAAGTTATGTGAAGGCGTGATTGGGCCTCTCAACCGAGAGGCCGATGAGCAAGGGTGTACATGGTCCGAAGGGCAAGTGACCACGCCTGCGGGGTTCAAGGCTGCCTATGACACCCTTTGTGAGGGGGGCTGGATAGGGCTTGGCGGCAATCCTGAATACGATGGTTTAGGCATGCCCAAAACCCTGGCCTCTCTGGTGGAAGAGATGATTCAAGGGGCCTGCATGTCCTTTGGTTTGGCGCCAATGCTCACTGCAGGTGCTTGCTTGGCACTTGATGCTCACGGCAGTGTGGCCTTAAAGCAGCGCTATTTGCCAAAGCTCTACAGTGGTCAATGGTCGGGTGCGATGGATTTGACCGAACCGCACGCGGGGACAGATCTGGGGCTCATTCGCACGCGTGCGGAACCCGTGGGCGGTGACCAATATGCCATTACCGGCACCAAAATTTTTATCACCTGGGGTGAGCATGATATGGCTGAAAATATTGTGCATTTGGTGTTGGCCAAATTGCCGGATGCACCACCCGGTTCGAAGGGAATTTCCATGTTCTTGGTGCCTAAATTTGTTCCCAATGACGACGGCACCCTAGGTGCGCGAAATGCGGTGAGCTGTGGTTCTTTAGAAAAGAAAATGGGTATTAAGGCTTCGGCAACCTGTGTGATGAACTTTGATGGCGCCACTGGATGGATGGTGGGCGAGCCCCACAAGGGGCTTGCAGCCATGTTTACCATGATGAATTACGAGCGCTTGGTAGTGGGAATTCAGGCAGTGGGTGCTGCCCAGGCTTCGCACCAAAATGCCAAAGCTTATGCAAAAGAGCGATTGCAAAGTCGGTCGCCGGGAGAGCCTTTACGTCCAAACAAAGAGGCCGACCCGATTTGGGGGCACCCGGATGTAAGCCGCATGCTGATGAAAATGAAGGCTAAAACCGAGGCGAGTCGAGCGTTTTATGTGTATGTGGCAATGGCACTCGATACAGCCAAATTTTCGCAAAATGAGCGCGAGCAAGCGGCCGCCAGGGATAAGGTTGATTTGCTTACCCCCGTGGCCAAAGCATTTTTAACGGATGAGGCATTTGAGTCCACCGTGCTTGGCCAGCAAGTCTTGGGTGGGCACGGATATATTCGGGAGTGGGGGCAAGAGCAGTTGGTGCGCGATACACGCATTACCCAAATTTATGAGGGCACCAATGGTATTCAGGCGATGGATTTAATGGGGCGTAAAACCCTGGCGTGCAAGGGCGAGTTACTGGCCCCCTTTGTGAGTGAGATACAGGCCTTTATCGAGCAGAACCAAGCGACGTTGGACGCTTTGGGGTTGGCAAAGCCTATGTACGAGGCCATTGCTGAGTTAGAGAATGCTACCCAATCGGTGCTTGGCAAAGCACAGCAGGATCCACTGGCTGCGGGCGCGGTTGCAGTGGATTATTTGCACCTATTGGGATGCGTGTCGTTTGGCTACATGTGGTTGAAAATGGCGGTAGCAGCCTCCGAGAAAAACCAGCAAATCGAACAAAGTAAAATTAAAACTGCGCAATTTTATATGCAAACAGAATTGGGTCGGTGTCATTGGCTCAGCCAAAAGGTACAGGCCGGCGCTGGTGTGTTGGCGGCGATTGAAGAGGAGGATTTATAGCTCGGCGGCGGTTGGTCCGAGGCGTCTTTATTAACTTGACAATAAAATAGACCTCTTATCTATTTTTGTGGCATGCCCCAAATGCTGACGCGGGTGTGTGAATGATTTTGTCTGTTACGGCGTTCATTGGCATTGTGCTCAATGATAGGGTGCTCCTGCCGGTTTAATAGTAGTTTATTAAATCGTTGACATTATCATCCATGTCATCGTCAAAAAAGTCTTGAGGCAGAGCCCTCGCGTCAGAGGTATTGACCAGGTGCTCAAGATAATCTGAAAAACTCACAGAGAGACGCTTCGACAGTGGCGGTTCATCGCGAAAGTCCACACGATAAACACTGGGATCATGGTCACCTTTGCATTGTATAAAGTCAAAAGTGTTTTCGATGTTGGCAATAATCAGTGCGCCATCAGGCAGTTGATACTCCAACCCTTGCGCTAAATATAAATCAAAGGTGTCTCGAATCTCTTTCAGGTCGTCGTAATAAATTGCCACCCACGGCGACAAAAAGCCGGCAGAACGACCAAAGGCCGTTAAAAATTGACGGTAGGATTTTGGGAAAGCCAATTGAAAATATTCTTCAAGTACTTGGATTTCTTGCTCAGAGACGCCCACCAAATCATTAGTGGTTGCAACGCCTTTTTCCTCCATTAGCCGGATGATTTTCGAAATAGCAATAACCGATACGTCTTTAGCGTGGCTAGACATAAGCAGAAACCTTTAAGTCAAAAGCGTGCAGAGTAGGGGGGTAAAAATTTTGGGGGGTAGAGGGGCCAAATGTGAAATCCGAGCACATTAAAAAAGCTGCGCTGATTGGGAGCGCTTCCATATTCAATAAAGATTTCATTCGGCGATATTTTTAAAACGGACTATTGTTGAGTATTGCAGTTTAATGCCATTCGTCAAATAATCACTGCAGCACAAATGGTTCCCGGTCGTTCAGCGGTCTGGTATGCGGCATTGTAAGGGATTTTCTTTTTCAACTGAACGCCACTCGTCGATTAGTGGTGTCTAGATTTAATTGCAATTTGTAAAAAATGTCGACGGGTTGGAGCGTTGAAATAAAACGCTCCGAATGTACCGGCGTCTGTCGTGAATGACTCAAATCATAAAGGCAATTTACGCGCCCGGCGACTTAGCATACAATTCGTTTTCCGGCGTCTGTGCGTCAATCATTACCATAGCGCTCAACGCGCTCTGAAAAATTTCGTAAAAGGGACATCACTGTTTTGGACAAGGTTCGTCATTCTCTGATTCTTCTGAGCCTTGTACTGTTGGCGCTTGCCGCGTGTAATGGTTCCGGTACAAAGTCTCAACCAAAGCCGCAACCAAAATCTAATACGCAAAGTGTTGCAATGGCCAGCGCACCCGCTGTATTACTGGGCGCACACACCTTGGGTGGGGCCACTGACACTGCGGAGTATGTAGGCCTAGATCACGCAGAGCCTTTTTACCTGGATGCCGAGTACGCTTCTGTTCTGGTTCCCTGTGTGACCATTACACAGGCGAGTGACTCTTGTGCGCTGGGGACGCTGCCGTTCTTGGTTAGTCACACTAATCACCCCAGTATTGAAGATGTGATGTCTCGGGTGGTGGTTTCCCACCGTTGGATGGGAGAACGATTTTTCGAAGCCTTACATTATCTGCCGGCCGATATCCTGCAACTGTTTCGGTCGGTCACCGCGATAGTAATTGCCGACGACATTCGGCCTTCTTATTTCAGTACTTCCACTGGTGCCATCTACCTTGACCCTCAGTTGCTTTGGCAAACTGTTGAAGAAAAAGCTGTTTTTCAATGGTTTGTGGATCAAAGCCAGGCCTTCGGCAGCGGCCAAACCTTGCGTTTTCGGTCATGGTCTCGCTACGTTAAAAACGGTCAAGCGGTGGTATCTGAGTATTCGGCGTTTGATGGCAGTGAACGTTCCATCGACGATGTTTTATTGCCCTTGGCAGCCTTGTTGTTTCATGAGCTGGCGCATGCGAATGATTTTTTTCCGTCAGAGCGGGTGCGAGCCGCCAGCGGCAGTGAGGGGACAGTCTATGAGTTGGCCGGTCGACAAATTGGATTTCGTGCCTCTGATGCTTTGTATGAGGCCTTGCCCTTACATTCGGAGCCGCTGCGACATTTGGCCGAGGTGATGTATCAGCAAGAGGGGATGTACACCGTGGAAGAGCTTAGCCGCAACGCCCAGGAAATGGGGGCGATGTTTGACTTACATCCGGCCAATGATGACTACGCGTTTCTTCACCAGTTTGAAGATGCCGCCATGCTATTTGAGGCGGTGATGATGCACTATCACTTCCATACGGATCGCGACGTGGCCTTTGTTTATGTGCCCTCTAAATCGGAGGGGCCTGTATGTGATGATTACAAGGTGGCATGGGGCATGCGCAACCGGTTTGCTAGGCCGGAAATTCAAAACCGCGCTCAGATTATCATGGACCATTTATTGCCCAAACTTGAGTGGCCAGCGTATTTTGCCTCCCTGTCTGCGCCAGACTATTTGCCCGTGGGCGAAGGGTGGTGTGCTACGGCGGCGATAACCTTCGACGACTCTTCGAGTTCCAGTCCGTTGCCCGCTCGCGTCTTGCCAGGTGTAGAGCCATTGAGTTTTTGAGGTTTGCGGACCTATTAACCCGGCAGTCTTTATGTCGGGTTAATGCGGTACAAGGACGTGCCGGAATGGCCAATGGCGGGGTCAATAGGGGGCCTTGGGTTAAGCCCAAAAGGCTTATGCGTGCGCTCTCAAATCTTAGCTGTCTAGGCGCATTGCGCCGACAATGGCCTTAGTCCTTAACACGCAATGCAACAACGGTAGGTGAGATTTGAGGCCGCACCAGAAGGGGCTTGCAGGGCTTTCCGATGGCTTCGTTAGTGTCTTTTGGCAGGCTGCCAGTATGCCTTCAATACACTGCTTTACTCTCGAAAAGCTCAGTAAGCCAGAAGCCGTTTAGACTTAATCAGAGGCGCCCTAAACTCAAATAGGCTCCAGGCCCAAGCGGCAAGCCTAAAAGGCTCCACACGATAAACAGTAAGGTCCATCCGCACAGGAAGGCAAACGAGTAGGGCAGCATATTGGCCATAATAGAGCCGATGCCGATATTCTTTTGATACTTTTGCGCAAATGCCACCACAACGCCAAAGTAAGGCATCAGTGGAGTGATGATGTTGGTGCTGCTATCACCAATGCGGTAGGCCATTTGAGTGGCTTCGGGCGAAATGCCCGAAAGCATCAGCATAGGCACAAATATTGGTGCAATCAGGGCCCATTTGGCAGAGGCGCTGCCCACAAACAGGTTGATCAGTGCCGCCAAAGCAATAAACCCAGTGAGGAGTATTGCATCCGGTAAGGCGAAAGTTTTGAGTATGGCAGCACCTTGAATAGCGAGTATGGCACCGAGGTTGCTCCAGGCAAAATAGTTGACAAATTGAGCGGCAAAAAACATCAGTACAAGGTAGCCGGCCATTAATGCCATGTGTTGCTCCATCCCCTCAATACAATCGCTAACCTTTTGATATTGGCCTGCTAGGCGACCATAGGTAATACCGCAAATCGCCGCAAATGCGGCCACTAACGTGACCACGCCTTGAATAAAAGGCGATTTGACAATGCTGTGGGTTGCTTGGTCTCGCAATACACCCGTTTCGGGTATTAGCCCCAGCAGCAATAGGGCAATCAGCGCGATAGCAAGTGCGGCCGTCACCTTGAGCGCTACACGCTCTTTGACGGTTAGTGACGTGCTTGGCGGTGGCGCAGATGCCGTAGCAGGGGGGAGGCGCTTGGCGATAATGGCCTCGCTAACCCATGTGCCAACAAGGGCAATTAACAGCGTAGACGCTACAATGAAAAAGTAATTGCCGGTGGCATCCACGCTGTAGTCAGGGGCGATCAAGTGGGCGGCTTCTGTCGAGATGCCTGCGAGTGCTGCATCCACTGGACCAATCATTAAATTGGCGCTAAATCCACCGGAGACGCCGGCAAAAGTGGCCAAAATGCCCAGTAAAGGGTTGCGTCCGGCATGGTGAAACAAAATGCCGGCCAACGGGATTAAAACCACGTAGCCGGTATCGGCGGCAAGGCTGGAAAGCACTCCTGCAAGCACCACCACAAAGGTCATGAGCTTGGGTGGGGCATTTAGCAGGCTCACTTTTAACGCCGCGCCAATGAGCCCAGAGTGCTCCGCGATCGCTATGCCCATCACGGCAACCAGTACGGTGCCCACTGGCGCAAATTGCACAAAGTTGCTGACGGTATGAGCTAAAATTTGGTGCAAGCCGTAAGTGCTTAACAGGTTGACGGCGTGTAACGTCTTGCCAGTGGTGGGGTGTACTGCGGTAAGTTGTGCCAGGGCGGCGAGCCCAGAGGCAATGAGTACCACGCCGCACAGTACAATAAACAAATAGGTGGGGTTCGGTAAGCGATTGCCAAATCGCTCCACAGTGTTCAGTATGCGCGAAGATGCCATAGGAAAGCCCACCACCCAAATGATGCATTATCTAAGAAGCGGCGCAATAGTCAAATGGATCCCGATGTTTTGGGTCTGCTTTGGCTTGTGGAGTGTTGAGCTGCGCGCAGAGGATACCCTCCCGACGCAACACAGTACACAAGCGCGTCCAAATACACAGCCCCAGGCCTGTGAATCAATTCCCTTAAAAGCGCTTAATGAGCCCTCGGGGTCTTATGAGTCCTATGGCGGGTATGCGATTGCCCGGATTCAATTTAAAGGCGTTGAGGTTTTTAACCCTAATAACCCCGATGAGAATAACGCCCTATACCGCTTTATGAATCGGCTGCACATCAATACCAAAGAAAGCGTCGTGCGTGGCCAATTGTTGTTTCAAGAGGGTGACCGTTTAAATGTGGAAACCGTGGCAGAATCTGCACGGTTGTTGCGCTCGTTGCCCTATTTAAGCTTTGCCGCCATCCATTTAACTGAAATTTGCGAAGACGGCGTGACACTGCTGGTGGTAACGCGGGATGTATGGACCACAGAGCCATTATTCAATGTGAGCAGAGAAGGTGGGGACACCGAGCGGGGCATTGGGTTTAAAGAAGGAAACCTGCTAGGGCGTGGTGCTTCTATTTCATTGTTGTACGACAAAACCAATGAGCGCAGCCGCACGCAGTATGATTTCAAAAGTCCACACTTGTTTGGCAGCCGGTTTCGTATGCATATCGGTTTTGCCGACAACAGTGATGGGCAGGAAACCGCATTTTCTGTGTCACGTCCCTTTTATTCCTTAGATAGCCGCTGGGCCACGGGGCTATCTAATGTGGATGCCACGCAAGTGGAAAAAATCCTGCTCGCCGATGAGCAAATTAACGCCTACAAGCATCAGCGAGAGCGCCATCAAATTTTTATAGGGGGTGGTGTTCATTTGAAAGATGTCCATCGCGTCACGGTGGGTATGAATCAAGACCGAGACGTCTATGAGGCCACAGAGTCCACCCAAATGGGCGTGCCTTTAAACTCCAATTTTATATACCCTTGGATTCAGTATCGATATCTTCAAAATCGATTTGGGGTCTACAAAAGCCTCGATTCGCTTCACCGGGTAGAAGATGTGCAGCTCGGAGCGGATGTGGTGTTGATGTTAGGTTACGGCGGCGAAATGCAAGGTAACGATGTTGACGTTATGCGATTTCGGTTCCGGTACGATGATATTCTGGGCATAGGTGAGCGCCATATATTAAAGTGGGAATCGCTTGCAGAGGGCTATGATAGCCCTAGTGACAGCAATTACAGCCACTCTGTTTGGGGTGGAGGCTTGCGCTATTACTTGTTGGATGGTGAGCATCATCGGTATTTCGCGCACGTGCAGTATCACCAGGGTCATAATTTGTCGCAGCATGAACAATTAACCGCGGGGGGGAAGTATGGGCTACGCGGCTATCCCTTGGACTATCACCGGGGGGACAAACGACTGTTGGTCACGTTGGAAAACCGCTACATCACCCCTTGGCATATATTTAACCTGTTTCGCGTTGGGGCGGTTGGTTTTGTGGATGCAGGAGAAGCCTGGGGTGCTGGAGATAAACCCCCCAAAATACTCGCGAACGTTGGTTTTGGTTTACGGTTTAGCTCTAGCAAAGCCAAGCTCGATCATGTTGCACATTTGGATTTTGCCGTGCCTTTGGTTGACCGCGACCTGGTGGACAATTTTCAATTTGTCATGAAAGTAGAATCTCAATTTTAGGAGTGTGTTATGCCTTCCTTTGACGTAGTGTCTGAGGTCAATATTCAAGAGGCTCGAAATGCCGTAGAAAATTCTGAGCGAGAATTAGCAACCCGCTTTGATTTTAGAGGGGTCAGCGCCAGTTTTGAATGGGTCGATAAAACGGCGAAGCTTACGGCCGAAGCCGATTTTCAGCTGTTGCAAATGGTGGATATTTTGCGGAATAAGTTGATCAAACGCGGTATTGATGTGGATACCATGGAAGTGTCTGACCCAGAGCCGTCGGGTAAAACCGTAAGTCAAACCGTGAGCTTTAAAGAAGGCATTGACAACTTAATGGCGAAGAAAATGGTTAAATTCATCAAAGATCGAAAACTCAAAGTGCAAGCCGCTATTCAGGGTGATCAAGTCCGTGTGACGGGTAAAAAGCGCGATGATTTACAAGCGGTTATTGCCGAGCTCAAACAGCAAGATTTCGGTCAACCACTGCAGTATCAAAATTTCCGAGACTGAGCGTACGGGTGCGTATCCTACTGATTTCGGCGTATCACGCCGCCAGCCACCAATATTGGTGCGAAGGCCTGATGACAGCCATGGCCGAGTATCAGTGGACACTCTTGACCTTGCCGCCACGACATTTTGCCTGGCGTATTCGAGGCAGTGCTTTGACATTGGCCACCGAGTACACAAAGGTCGTGACGGCGCCCTATGACCTCATCGTCTGTACTTCCATGTGTGACATTGCGGCCTTGAGGGGCTTGGTGCCATCACTAGCTACTACACCATGCTTGGTGTATTTTCATGAAAATCAATTTGCCTATCCAGATTCTGAGCGTGAAACCAGTCGGGTTGAAGCACAAATGGTGACGCTTTACGGCGCTTTGGCGGCAGACGCGGTGGTCTTCAATAGCGAGTATAACCAGAGGACGTTTATCGCCGGGGTTGTGCAATTGGCGAAAAAATTACCTGATGGCATCTCTCCTAACCTTGGCGCGGTCCTATTACAAAAATCGCGTGTTTTACCCGTGCCGGTAACACCCAAGCCGTTACAAGCCCCCGATCGGTCGGAGACTTCACGCAGACGCAATGATCGTTTTCAGTTGGTCTGGAATCATCGCTGGGAATATGACAAAGGGCCTGAAATCCTGCTTGCGGTATTACAGCAATTACCGACAGCGTTGCCGTTAACGGTGCATGTGTTGGGGCAGTCATTCCGTAAAGTGCCTACCGAGTTTAACGACATCTACGCGCTGCTGACGGCGCGAGGCTGGCTGGGGCAGTGGGGCTTTGTGTTGGATCGCGATGCTTACTGGGCGATTCTGAGCGAGGCCCAAGTGGTGTTGTCCACGGCGCATCATGACTTTCAAGGTTTATCGGTTATTGAAGCGGCTATGGCGGGGGCTCGCCCATTGGTGCCAGATGCCTTGGCCTACCCAGAGTGGTTTGACTCATCGTGTCGCTACAGGTTTGATTGCGCGCCAGAGCGCCACGCCGCCGAGGCCATTTTGACGTTTGTGCAACAGTGGCAGTCTGGGCAGTTAAAGGGGGTGACACCACTTCCGTTGACTTGGACCGAGTGGCAAGCGCCCTACCGGGCGCTTCTAGAGGCGGGAAGGGCCTAGGGCTGACGGTTTCGTACGCGCCCGTAAAGCCACTTAATGGCACCACCGAGTGCGATCACAGCAACGACACCGAACTTTTTGATTATCAGTATCAAGGCAGCCAATAAACCCGTTTTCGCAATCACTTTACCGGCAACCAGTGCGCCAATTCCGTAGGCCGCGACCTTGTCGAGATCGGGGTTAAAGTCCGCATAGCGGTTGCCATCTTTAAACGAGGTCATGGCGAGAATGGGGTCTAGTTCTGCTTCGATTTCAGGGAGCTGTTCCATTGAGGCAATAAAGTTCAACAGTAAAAAACCTTTGCGTCCCAGAACCCGAATATTATAGTTCAGGGTGTGATTGGGGTCGTCGTCAAACTGCAATTCTTTGGCCCAGTATAGCTTTTGGGTAACACTGTCGTAATGAGGTTGTTTCGCCCAGCCGATGACAGCAATGGTGGGGTAGCCCTGCTCCAGCCGCCACTCGTTGGTGGCTTTGGCATCCTCTTGAAGGGTCTTCAGCATATCATCGTAGTCAATATTGGCCGCGTCGCTGTCGTCCACGTAGCCTTCTTCAACATATTCGATGGTGACACCCCAGGCGTCGTCGTCAAAGGCGGTTTTACCGACAGGAAACAACATGCCTTGGGTCGGCTCGCTGGGTGGGTTCCCCCAAATTTCGGTCAAGACGGTGTCGGCATCTTCAGGGTCGAGATAGTAGAAAGTGTCTGGAACGTCCAAGGTGGCAACACCGTTGGGTAGTTCAACGGTCCCGGTCTTTGGTGTGAGAGACGCTAAAGTCTCTTTAGCCCAGGCCTGATACGCTTCAATTTCTGCTTCGGTTGATAGGGGAGGCGTTTCGCTTTGCGCAAGCGCAAGTAACGGTAGCAGTAAAATGCCGAGTGTGGTGGAGGTAAGAATACGAACAACAGGTGGCATGACGACGCTCCTTTAGCGCGATAAAAAACATTAAAATGTAAAGGAGCGATAGCGTACGGGTTTGCGCCGTGGTACGCAGTAATATTACATGGCTATCCGGCTTGTAAGGCTAACGTCCTTGTTAAAATGGGATTAAAAATCACCCACTGTATTGGTGATCATCTGGCTAGACTCGTCGATTACGTCCACCGATAACACGGGCGCGTCCTGCTGGGAGGTATCGTAATAAAAGCGGTAGTAACCTTCCTCATTGGCCGGGAATGTGCCGCGATATCGGCGACGGTTCAAATCAAAGTAGGTGCGACCCGGTTCAATTTTAATGTCGGCGCGAAACAGTGTAGGGCTGATTTGCGTCATTTCGATGGGGGCGTCTAGGCTGCGGCTGCGAATCATCATTTGCTGGCCGTCATCGCCTTGATAAATGGGGTCCTCGCCTTCTAGTACCGTTTGACTCAAATCCATAATATGCTCTGGTTGCGGCGAGGGGGCTTGTTGTCGCTGCTCTTCCAATCGCATCATCGCAGAGATTTCGGTATTGAGCTTTTCGATAGTGGCTGCCTGCTGGTCGGTAATACGCACCAACTCCTCAATCCGTAGCTCTGCCGTTACCAGTCGTTGGCGCTCATTGAGCAATTCAGTATTTAGGCTGTCGTTCTCTTCGCGAAGCAGTCTTATTTCCCTTTGTGTGGCGGCTTCCTGGGCTGCGGCGTTGCGTTTTTCCTTTTTCGCGGTCTCGGCGATTTTTCGACGAATATTTTCGATGTCTTGCTCGGATTGGCCCAGTTGTGCTTTCAAGTCCGCTTGCTTGCGTTCAAGCCGCTCTAAAACGGAGCTCTGTGACTCCACCGACAACTCTGCTACGGCCACTCGTTGGCGCTCGGTTTTAAGTCGTTCCAATGCGGATTCGCTTGGCGTGTCGCCAAGTTTTGCTTCCAGGTTTTTAAGGCTTTTGGTACGGGCTTCCAGTTCTTGCTTGGTATCCGCAAGTTTTTGCGCGGCCTCGTTAAGCTTTTCGTGAGTGAACTCCAATTCACGCTGCCAGCGCATTTGCTTTTGTTCTGCGGCTTCAATCGCGGCGGTGGTCGAGTTGGCGGCCGAGGCAGAAATGGAGAGGGTTGCAAGACTGAAAAACAGTGCAGTGGTCAGAGCCGCGGGCAAATGGCGAGTGTGCTTCTGCTGGTATTTCATAATGAACATCGAATGCTTCTATTTTGTTGTTGGCATGGCCAGGGGGACCATGAGCTGTCACGCCGATTATGTCATGACAGCTCCTTCTTGTAAGCCTCTGGATGCTTAAAATGTGAGCCGATTGGTGGGCGTGCGACCATTGGTTGGGTCAAAAAAGCAAAATTGCGGGAGCGAAGATCAAAAAGTGACCGGATTCTGGGTTTAGGGTTGGCTCATGCTACCGGGCATTAGACTTGTTGGGATCGGGTTTTTCAGCCGACCGGAAGATTAACAGCGTTTTACCGATGGACTGGATCAGTTCAGCCCCCGTGGCTGAGCAGAGCGCAGCTGTCACGGCCTTGCGGTCGGCCCTGTCCTCCACCGCGATCTTCACTTTGATCAGCTCATGGTCTTCCAGTGCACGGTGCAGTTCGTTCAAAACGCCCTCTGACAGGCCGTTGCCGGCGATAGTCACAATGGGTTTTAGGCCATGGCCAATGGTGCGAAAGCGTTTTTTAGTGTCATTTGTAATAGGCATAGAATACTTATTCTGGGGTCAAAAGTGCTATTGTATCGGTTTTTGTCAGCAAACTTGTAGATAATATGTCTCGCTCAAAAAGTAGCGGCCGGTGGCTGCAAGAACATTTCAATGATCCCTATGTCAAACAGTCGCAGAAGGAAGGTTTTCGCTCGCGTGCAAGCTACAAGCTGCTAGAGCTGAACGAGCGTGATCGAGTGCTCAAACCTGGCATGACTGTGGTGGATCTTGGGGCAGCCCCTGGGGGGTGGTCACAGGTGGTTGCCAACGTGGTTGGGGCCTCTGGGCGCGTGATTGCGTCCGACATTTTGCCAATGGATGCATTGGCCGACGTGGAGTTCATTTTAGGCGATTTTACGGACGACAGCGTGTTTCAGCAGTTGCTCAGTGCGTTGGGTGATGAAGGGGCTGACGTTGTAATTTCTGATATGGCCCCCAATATGAGCGGTATAACAGATGTTGATCAACCCAAAGCCATGTATTTGGTAGAGTTGGCCTTGGATATGGCGCAAAAGGTATTGAAACCCGGGGGGGCTTTTGTGTGTAAAGTTTTTCACGGGGAAGGTTTTGACGAGTGGATGCGCCACTGCAAAGGGCTATTTGAGAGAGCCGTAACGCGCAAACCGGATGCTTCACGCGCCCGTTCCCGTGAGGTTTATCTTGTTGCCACGGGTTTTAAAGGGTAACCATCACGATTCATTCAGTTGTGGCTCGATCGGCGCTATACTGAAAAAACGGCCTATTTGGGCTTATATGTAGGAGAGCAGCCTTGAACGATATGGCAAAAAATTTAGTGCTTTGGCTGGTGATTGCAGCGGTACTGTTTACCGTATTCCAGAATTTTAAAGAGCATGACCCTCAAGATGAGATGACGTACTCGCAATTTGTGTCGGCGTATCAGTCAGATGAGGTGCGGCAGGTGGTGATAGACGACACCCACATTCGCGGTGTGCGCAACGACAATTCCACTTTTGTGGTGGTGCGTCCCCAGCTTTGGGACTTGAACCTGATGGACGACCTTCTCAAGCACGATGTGCAAGTTAAAGGTGAATTGCCCCATCGCCCCAGTTTATGGGAGCAACTGCTGGTGGCAAGCTTCCCTATCTTGCTGTTCATTGCGGTGTTTGTGTTTTTTATGCGCCAAATGCAAGGCGGCTCGAGCGGCCGTGGTGGGCCTATGGCCTTTGGTAAAAGTAAGGCCCGATTACTGGGTGAAGACCAAGTCAAAACCACTTTTGCAGACGTGGCTGGCGTGGACGAAGCTAAAGAAGAAGTTCAGGAGTTGGTGGAGTACCTACGCGACCCCTCTCGATTTCAACGCCTGGGCGGTAAGATCCCCAGAGGTGTGTTAATGGCGGGTCCTCCAGGCACGGGTAAAACCCTGCTTGCCAAGGCTATTGCGGGCGAGGCGAAAGTGCCTTTTTTCTCCATTTCGGGGTCTGACTTCGTGGAGATGTTCGTGGGTGTAGGTGCATCGCGTGTTCGCGACATGTTTGATCAGGCCAAAAAGCAGGCACCGTGCATCATTTTTATCGATGAAATTGACGCTGTGGGTCGCCATCGGGGTGGTGGCCATGGTGGCGGTAATGATGAGCGTGAGCAAACTCTCAACCAATTGTTGGTGGAGATGGATGGGTTTGAGGGCAATGAAGGCATTATTGTGATTGCTGCCACCAACCGCCCGGATGTACTTGACCGTGCGCTGTTGCGCCCCGGTCGTTTTGACCGGCAAGTGAACGTTGGTCTCCCCGATGTGCGTGGACGCGAGCAAATTCTTAAAGTGCATATGCGCAAAGTCCCGCTGGATGAGCGTGTGGACCCTCGCGTAATTGCTAGAGGCTCTCCGGGCTTCTCCGGTGCGGATCTGGCCAACCTAGTGAATGAGGCTGCTTTGTTGGCGGCACGCGCAAACAAGCGCGTGGTGACGGATGAAGAATTTGAAAAAGCCCGCGATAAAATTCTTATGGGTACCGAGCGCCGAACCTTGGTGATGACCGAGCAGGAAAAAGAAAGTACGGCATACCACGAGGCAGGCCACGCCATAGTGGGGTATGTGTCGGAAGAGCATGATCCGATCCATAAGGTGACTATTATTCCCAGGGGGCGTGCCTTAGGGGTTACTCAATTTTTACCTGAGGGCGATCGCATCAGTGAAAGTCGACGTAAGCTGCTGGGGGATATTGCCACGGCTTACGGCGGACGTATTGCCGAGGAAATGAAATACGGTGCCGAAGGTGTCAGTACCGGCGCCTATCAAGACATTAAAATGGCGACTGCGGTGGCACGCGCTATGGTGGTCAATTACGGTTTGTCTGAAAAGCTGGGTGCACTCGATTATGATGCCAAAGACGATGAGTCCTTCGGCTCCAAGAAAATTTCTAGCCACACGGCGCGTCTGATCGACGAAGAAGTGAAGGTAATCACGGATCTGTGTTACAAAAATGCCGAACAAATTTTAACCGATTACGCTGATGTTCTGGAAAGCATGAAAGAGGCCTTGATGGAGTATGAGACCATCGACTCAGAACAAGTGGATGATCTAATGAATCGCCGCAAAATACGGCCCCCCAAAGATTGGGGTAACTCAGGGTTTAGCGGCGGCGCAAGCTCAGGCACCTCTGACGATGAGAATGCGGGTCGCGGTACCGTGGGTGGGCCTGCCGAAGAGGTGTAAGTCAACACAGTTTACTTTTGAAATGGGCCGGTTTACCCCGGCCCATTTGTTTTTGGGGGTGTGTGAATGCAGTTTGGTTCACGGTTTTTGTCATTGAGTCAGCCTCGTATCATGGGGGTGCTTAACGTCACGCCGGACTCCTTTTCCGATGGTGGCCAGTATTATCGCAACGGCCATGTCTCTCTCGAACAGGTGAAAAAAAAGGTGGCCAAAATGGTCGCCGACGGTGTCGACATCATTGATGTTGGAGGTGAGTCCACCCGCCCGGGTGCGGCCGTTGTGAGCGAGACGCAAGAGTGCGACCGAGTGCTGCCTGTGGTGGAGCTGATCACCAGTTTGTTCGACGTAGTGGTATCAGTGGACACCAGTACACCACAAGTGATGAGGGAGTCTGCCAAGCTCGGTGCTGGGCTTATTAATGATGTGCGAGCACTGCAGCGTGAAGGCGCCTTGGCTGCAGCTGCGGAAACGTTATTGCCCATTTGTTTGATGCATATGCAAGGTGCGCCGCAAACCATGCAGCAAGCGCCCCACTATGAGGACCCTCTGGCCGAGGTGTTTGCGTTTTTACAGCGGCGTATCCAAAGTTGTTTGGCTGCGGGGGTTTCCGAGGATCGACTGTTGGTGGACCCCGGTATTGGTTTTGGTAAAACCGATGATCACAATTTAGATTTGTTAAAGCAATTGGGCGTGTTGCGAACACTGGCGCCCATCGTACTGGGCGTGTCTCGTAAGTCGCTTTTCGGGCGTTTGCTCGGGCGCTCGGTTGAGGCAAGATTGGCGGGCAGTTTGGCGCTAGCACTGCGCGGTGTTGAGCAGGGTGCAGTCATATTGAGGGTGCACGACGTGGCCGAAACGGCGGATGCCATTCGCATGTGGCAATTGACACAGCCCTAAGCGGTACTGTCGTCCAATGAGCACTTGGGCCTAAACACGCTTAGGCCTAAACATTAGGAGTAAAAATGAATCGCAAATATTTTGGCACCGACGGAATTCGCGGTGCCGTCGGGCAATACCCCATCACACCGGAGTTTTTTCTGCATTTGGGGTGGGCAGTGGGTCGCGTATTGGCTGATAGTCATAAAGGCACCTCCGGGATGGTACTGATTGGTAAAGACACCCGCATCTCGGGTTATATGTTTGAATCGGCACTAGAGGCGGGATTGATCAGCGCAGGCGTGGACGTGGGGCTGCTTGGGCCCATGCCCACTCCGGCCATTGCTTACCTGACGCGGACCTTTCAAGCGAGGGCGGGTATGGTGATTAGTGCTTCACACAATGCCTTTGGGGATAACGGCATTAAGCTGTTTAGTACGGAGGGCACCAAACTCAGCGATGAGATTGAGCTTGCCATTGAGGCGGAGTTGGATAAGACAATGCACACCGCTGAACACCTTGGCAAGGCCAAGCGTATTGGCGATGCTGAAGGTCGTTACATCGAATTTTGTAAAGGCTCCATTCCCTGGGGGTTTTCGCTTAAGGGGATGCGTATTGTGGTGGACTGTGCCAATGGTGCCACCTACCGCGTGGCGCCCGAAGTTTTTACAGAATTGGGCGCAAAAGTTAAAGCCATAGGGGTTAGCCCGGATGGTCTCAATATCAATAAAGACTGCGGCTCCACCAAAATGCACGCGTTGCAACAAAGCGTATTGGAAGTGGAAGCGGACCTCGGCATTGCGTTTGATGGCGATGGCGACCGCGTGATGTTTGTAGACCACCAAGGTGAGGTGGTGGACGGGGATCAGTTGCTGTTTATTATCGCGGCGCATCAGCAAAAACATGAAGGCGGTTGTGCAGGTGCGGTGGGTACACTGATGAGCAATTTTGGGTTTGAGTTGGCAATGAAGCGCCTCAATATCCCCTTTGCTCGCGCGCAGGTGGGCGATCGCTATGTGATTGAGGCTATGAAGCAAAACAATTGGGTGTTGGGTGGCGAGTCCTCTGGGCATATTGTTTGTGGGAATGCCACGACCACCGGGGATGGCATCATTTCCGCACTACAGGTGTTGCGCGCCATCGTTTCGGAGGGGAAAACACTGCATCAGTTAAAACAATCCATGCAAAAGCTGCCTCAAGTTATGATCAATGTGCCCATGCGCGACAAAGTGGATGTGGCGACCCACCCGGATGTGCAAGCGGCAGTGGAGAAAACCGAGGCAGAACTCAATGGTTCTGGCCGGGTGCTGCTGCGACCTTCCGGCACCGAACCGGTGGTACGAGTGATGGTAGAAGGGCAAAACCACGAGTTGGTGGAAGCTTTGGCGAAGGATTTGGCGGGTGCTGTGGGCAAGGCGCTGTCTTAATCAGTACCCTTGTTATTGGTTATGTTCAGGCATTGTCTTTAATCGCGTTCTCCGATACCATTGGCGCCCGTTTTGCCAGGGGGGCCGCTGGGCGCAATTTTAACGCCGTGCCTTGGAGCAAGCATGCGACGCAATATTGTCTTAGGTAACTGGAAATTACACGGTACGCAAGCGAGTGTGACAGCGTTGTTACGTGCTTTGACCAGTAGCTGGGTTGGCGTGCATCAAGCGGAGGTGGTGGTTTGCCCCGCATTTGTTCATATGGGCCTTGCCACCACGGAGCTCGCCTACTCCAATATTGCGCTGGGTGCACAGGATATCAGCGCCTTTGAAGAGGGCGCTTACACCGGTGAAATTTCAGGTGAGATGCTGCACGATATTGGCTGTCAGTATACGTTGGTCGGCCACTCTGAAAGGCGGAAATACCACCAGGAAAGTGATGAGCTGGTGGCCAAGAAATTTGAGGCTGCACTTAAGTCTCATTTGCTCCCGGTGTTGTGCATCGGTGAGTCGGACCAAGATTATCAAGCGGGCCGTACGTTTGACGTGGTGGGCGCGCAATTAGACGCGGTGGCGTCGCGCTGTGGTCGTCAATCGCTTGCGCGTGCCATCGTGGGGTATGAGCCAGGTTGGGCGATTGGTACAGGAAACGTGGCAACCCCCGAGCACGCACAACAGGTGCATCACTTTATTCGCAGTCAGATCGGCGATGTGGGGATGCATACGCGTATTGTATACGGTGGTAGTGTGACCGCCATCAATGCTGCGGGCTTGTTTGCACAGCCAGATATTGATGGTGCATTAGTGGGCGGGGCGTCCTTAAAGCCCAATGATTTTTTACAAATTTGTCGAGCGGCTGAATAGCGCTAAGAGTTATGTTCAATGGATAATGTATTACTGGTAGTTCATGTCATTGTAGCTTTGGCCATTGTGGGCCTCATTATGCTCCAGCAAGGTAAGGGTGCGGAAATGGGGGCGTCCTTTGGCGCAGGTTCTTCGCAAACCGTGTTTGGTGCGGCAGGCAGTGGCAACTTCTTTTCCCGCCTAACAGCCATTTTGGTAGCGGTGTTTTTTTGTACCAGCCTAGTGTTGGCCATATTAAGTAAAGACACTGGCGACGTGGATGCCATCGAAGTTCCAGGCTTAGAGTCCCTGACAGAAGACGTGGGAACGTTAGAGTCTTTAAGCGATGATGTGCCGTCAGTGGAAGGAGGGAGCGAGGTAATGGACGACGTTCCTATGGCCGAGCCTGAAGCAGCGCTCGAGGTCGAGGTTCCTGAGGCCGCAACAGTAGAACAAGAGGCGGAAACGCCGTAGCGAACGCCTAAGTCGTTTCAACGGAGTTTTTCCAGAAAAGCAAAGTATTTGCCCAAGTGGTGGAATTGGTAGACACGCTATCTTGAGGGGGTAGTGGCGTAAGCCGTGCCGGTTCAAGTCCGGCCTTGGGCACCATCTTAAAAGTCACGAATATTGCTCGTGAGCTAACACCATTCCGAATCGAGGTGCATGGGTTGCCAGCCTTGAACGTTCAGGTGACTCGCACATCCCTGTGCTCGGCCCTTTGGGCCCACCTTCGGTGATCGAAATTTGATCCAGTCAAATTTTTCCGGCCTTGGGCGCTGTATAACATTCGGTACTGTGCAGTACCATCTCGCGAAGCCCCGCCAGTCGGGGCTTTTTTGTGTCTTGCATTAGAGGTTTCGCCAGTGGGCTAGGCACTGTTACGAAGCGAATCATAGAGTGACCTGCACCTCCGTGGAATATTTATAGGTGCAATTTAAAACACTTCAAAATAAGGTTTCGCCTTAACGATCCGGCCGATTCATGCGCATTCATGCGCTCATCGGCATTAGTAAATCCCTTTACGTCAATGGCGCCCACCACCTGGGTGGATTATCGATGAGTTCGAAAGAACCTTGAGAAAAAGGTTTCGCCTTGGCGGCGAGTTAAGGGGGTTGCTCGCCCAACCCCCTTAACAATCCGAATGGCGCCCTGCACCTCGGCCTGCGGCTGCCCTCACTCTCACGCAATTTTTTCGGGTCGGCGTGAAGGTACGTCCTATACATGCACGCCTACCGCGCACGTCCTGTGCGCTATCCCCAAAAAAATCACGCTCCGCTCGGCGAGATGACGGGATTTCGAGATACAAAACCACTTTGACAAAAACCCAAATGAATAAATTTATTTCTCGAGCATTAAGTGATGACTTGTTTTATTCCTTAGCTTTTGACCTTCAATCCCCGTCACCGGGCCGAATGGAGGCGGGATTTGGTGGGGGAGGCGCGCATGGACGCGCGGCTGAGCGGTGGACGTCCTGGACGGACCATCACCGCGACCTGCCAAATCACGCTGGGAATGAGGGTAGTCGCTTAGCGACCCTGGTGCAGGGTGCGCCTCTTTTGGGTACTTTTCTCACGCACATGAGAAAAGTACCTCGCCCAAAGGCGAAACTTTACTTTTAATATTTTGCGTCCAAGTTTTGTGTCAGAGTAAAAACCTTCTTATCCAGTTTTGGGTTCAAGCGGTATTCAGTTAGAGAGTGCGTTCCTAACTTTATCTTCCGTATTGGCCTTTGACCTTCAATCCTCGTCACCGGGCTGAATCGACGGCTCTACTTTTCCGTCCAGTGCTGCTTGAACAAGTGCGCCCAAGAATTTCGTGAAAGGCTCTATGTTTTGGTTTGTACTCGCCTCTTCAAGTGTAGCCATGTAATTATTGCGCTTTTCCAGTGGCACAATCGTCCAAGGGTAGCCGCCACTGGCAAGCATTGCATTCATTAAAAAACGCCCTGTGCGGCCATTGCCATCCATATAAGGGTGAATATAAACAAATATAAAATGCCCCAGCACAACACGTACAGCAGCATTTTCTTCGGCTTGTAGCAACTCAAAAAATGCTGGCATAGCATCGCGCACGGCCTCTCGGCTTGGCGGCGTGTGCTTGGAGCGACGGATAAAAACAGGTGCATTCCGATAACCCGCCAAATCAGCAGGCTTGTGAATACCCGCAGTCACTCCGGGTGCAAACATTTCGCGATACCATACGCGATGATTGTTATCGACGACTTCCCCTGCATTTTGCCCATCGAGTATTTGCTCTAAGCTTTTGCGCACGGCTTGGTAAGCTTGCCAATAGCCTCGGGCGGCCAAGGCATTCAGTCGCTCTTTGTCATCGGCATTTTGTTCTGGGTTCCAGTCTCCAGTGCGAACGCGGTTGATCAACTCAGGCGTGACACCATATCCCTCAATAGAAAGCGAGTGGTAGGCGTCTGTTACGTACACATCTTCAACATGCTGCAGGTATGCGGTTTTATCGACTGTTTGCGAGGGTGATGCAGGAAAGTGCGCTATTACTGTTTTCCTCATATCCTGCCACATAAGCCGAATACGATTGACGTATGGGGATTGCTCGCGCCGCGAGAAGCTTAGGCTAGATGGTTGCTCAAACGGGTCTGTTTCGCGCAATTCATACCCAGCCGCGCGCATTGTGCCCATAATATCGTCGGCAATTTGAGTGCGGCCAATATTTCTGAATGCACCCGCTAAACGCCCTGCTATGGAGCTATGACCACCCTCTAGCAATTGTGCCAAAACTTCAGATGCATCACTGGTCATGGATAATGCCGCGCGCATATCGGTTGGGTTTTGCGTAAAGCTCTGTTTGCTACAGGCAATCAACGCAGCTGGAAGGCTATAGAGACGCAGACCGTTTTTGGTCGTGACCTGAGCGAGATCCGGGAGCGCAGCGCGAATATCTAATAGTGATGTGCCGTGAGGTAATGCTGTTACATTGTTCCGTGCCTTGGTAGCTCGAACCAATAGCTGTTTGGGAACAGTCATATTCTCGGTATGAAGTGCGATAGATTGCTCAGGCGACAAGCACCATTCTTCGCCTTTTAGATGATTAAGGTAGGCTGCACAAAACTGCCAAAAGGACGCATACCAAGCCGTGCTTTCCCCGCGCGTTTCATCGGGGCGTGCTGGTACATACCAGCCCTTGATAACATCCTCAAGGAAACCGTTTTGAACGAGGCGTTCACGATGAGTGCGCGAGAGATCGGCAGAGCGTATGGCAACTGAGCCATTTTTCTGAAGGTCGTGAAGCGCTTCTAAGGCATCGGCCAGTTTTTCGGAAGGGGTCGCCATGGGGTATTTCTCGCTTATCGTGCGTATCTATTATTCGCTTATTATGTTGTATCATAATTCGCTTATTGTGTCGATCAGTAATTCGCTTATTGTGCATAAATGGCGTGGGCAGTTGATGTTGTCGGGGTTTAAGGCAATGGGTATTAGCCAATTATTCAGTGGCCTCTAGCACCTGGGTGGCTTATCTATGAGTTCGAAAGAGCCCTGAGAGAAAGGTTTCGCCATTGGGCGAGGTACTTTTACGAAGTAAATCCTTTTACTTCGCCTTTCAGGTCGGCGTGAAGCCGATTAAAATGCTCCATGCATTTTTTCTCATGTGAGTAAGACAACACTGTCGGGAACAGTTTTGAGCATCTTAGATGCCCCGAAGGGCAAAGTGCATGGGCGCACTTTGGCAAAAGTGCCCAAAAGAGGCGCACCCTGCACCAGGGTCGCTATGCGACTACCCTCATTCCCAGCGTGATTTGGCGGGTCGCGGTGATGGTCCGTCCAGGACGTCCACCGCTCAGCCGCGCGTCCATGCGCGCCGGACCCACCAAATCCCACGTCCATTCGGCCTGGTGACGGGACTATTAGGGTCAAAAGATAAAATAAATATTCGATAAACAATTCCAATTAACGCTTCGGGGTTTGACCCTAAACTCCCCGTCATTTCGCTGAGCGGAGCGTGATTTTTTTGGGGATAGCGCACAGGACGTGCGCGGTAGGCGTGCATGTATAGGACGTACCTTCACGCCGACCCTAAAAAATTGCGTGAGAGTGAGGGCAGCCGAAGGTCGAGGTGCAGGGTGCCCTGAGGATTGTCAAGGAGTTTGGGCAAGCAAACTCCTTGACTCGCCTTCAAGGCGAAACCGTGTTTTCAAAATTATTCTGTCCTATTGACTCTCAGCTTGATGCAATCAGTTCAAAAGCCTGACGGTAAGCAACCCCCTTGATTCGCCCTCAAGGCGAAACCATTTAAAACAGAGCATGCAACACTGATAGCGCTACTTCCCTCTCAACAATCTCACAGCTCAACCCATTGCGTATTAACGACTTATGATCAAGAACTACGCAAGGAAATTTGCGCGCCAGTTTGTGTGATTATTACCGTGACGGGGTGGTTTTGGGGGGCTATATTAGTAGGGTAGCCGTGAAGCGGTGGGGTTTTATAAAAATAACAGCAAATTACCCGTACCTTCTTGATTGCAGTCCTAGCACCTTAGTTTTTCAAGCAGTGTAAATCCAGAGTAGGTACAGGCGACTTTAATAGAGTCAGTCACACGATATTAGCGTGTGTAAAGCGCGAACTGAGTGTTTCGCTAAGTTGGGTATTTTTAGAATGGCGTCGAGTGTTAATCGTGAAATACGGAATTTTTCCCTTTTTGAAACAGGGAAAAATTCCGTCTAATACTGCTGTTATGCTAATCAAGGTTGAATCATGGATCTTTTGAAAAGCTACTATCAAGCGATTTCGTCTAGCATGGAGGCAGAAGTTCGAAATATAAATGGATTATTTGATCATCAAGGCGTTAAGGGGGCGGGAAACGAAAATATCTTAATGACTTTGCTTTCTAAATTTCTTCCAAAGAAATATGGCATTGGGACTGGTGTGGTTGTAGACCGTAATGGTAAACAAAGTAAGCAGTGTGATGTCGTGATATATGACGCCACAAATTATCCTGAAATATTAGGCGTCACTAGCACCAAGTTTTTTCCTGTGGATTTCGTATATGCAATCATAGAGGTCAAAACCAAACTAGATTCAGCAAAGACTGGCGAAGCAATTGAAAATATTCGATCGGTTCACGAGCTAGATTACATAAAGCAAGAATTTAGGGTGTCGCCGACCGGCCCAATCTTGGAGCTAACAGCTGATACTGTATTAGCTATAACAAAATCTACAACTCCGCCTTTGGGAATGGTATTTTCATACTCAACAAACACTTCCGTTTTTGAAACTTTTTCTGGTTGGTTTAAACCAACGGAAGATAACCTTGGTCCATCTCATATATTTGCATTGGACCAAGGTTTTATATCACAGATCAAATCTACGTCGGTAGCAAGCTATGTCGTACCTTACGTAAAAGATGGTTGCGTGAAAATTCAAGATGGGGAAACTAGTTTTACCAAAAATGGCAAAAAATGGATAGAGATAGATGGAGAAATATATCCATTCTCCGAAGCCGGTGATGAGACTATTGCGATTGATCAGAGTAAAGTTTTACTGAACTTTTTGCTTATATTAAATGAGTGCCTAAAAAACAAGCATATAAGTCCAAATATTAATGTATACAAAGAATATCTAAATAATGAGTACAGGCAGCTATTTACTATAATAGAGGGAAAGTTGTATCAGTTACCGCAAGCATAACAATCGGCTCCACGCAGACGCACAAACCTACGCTCTTTTTGTGGGTTTCGCTGCGCTCACTTTACCACAAAAAGCTCTCCGGTCTGGTCGCTGGTGAGCCGGGCGTTATGCAAAATGAGATCAACATCATGCAGTCGAATATATGAAGAGATGAAAACAAGAAAAGTTGAAATATTGGTTTACATGGGAGGTATTGTAGCGTTCGGATTGCTTTACGTCCCCATAAAAGGCATTTTTGAAAATGATTGGATATTTGTCATATTTTCAATTGGATATTTGCTTTCATTGAGAGTAATTGGACTATTTATTGGGAATAAATGGGTCTAAAACACAAGTGCATAACAATGTTGTCCAGCGGAAATATTTTCCATTACGCCTTTTGTGTTTACTAACACAAAAGTCTCCATTCCAAATATTCCGCTGACAACGGCGTTAGGGGCTTTTTGTCGAGAGAATTAAATTGATCAATACGGCAGGTTTGCACCAGCATTAAAATTTCAATTGGTGTCTTGCAGCTTCACGAAAATAGCACCAACGAATTAAGTAACAACATTGGTTTAGGTCGCAGGGAGGTATCACAAGTGTTCGTTAAAAGTCAGTCCAAAATTTTCTCACTCAGTCTCCGTCAGCCCGTTGCGTTCGTTCACTCCATGTGGTCCGTCGTCAATGAATACCGGCCCTGCGTTTCTCGACCTATGTCATTGCAAATTCGGGGCGGGCGGTTAAACTCGTACTTATCAAAACCGTCCAAGCGGGCTAGCCCTAACAAAAAGTTCAACGCGGACACAGTAACCTCCGCTTCGTTTCTGCGCATGCACTTCGCGCATTTTAGCGCAACACTGCGCTCCCGGTTACTGTGCCGGTTAACTTGGCGTTAAGTTTCTATGATCGAGAAAATCGCAATATTCTATTTGGCCGTTTTTATATCCTTAGCGATATTGAAGCTTATGAAGCCAAACATAATCACGTATATTGCATTTAGTTGGTTTGGCCCATTTCCAATTGAAGGTAAATTGCTTTCCAACTTCAAGTTAAGAAGAGTGCGGTATGCATTTGGTTGGGTACTCCAGTTTATGGCTTACTTTTCGGTTTTGGCTCTTCTTGGTGTGTATTTTAATGATTACTTAAGTGATACATTTTTTCTGGTAGCAAGTTTCGCGGGTACAATTGGTATTGGAATGGCAATACTTGCCTGTATAGGATTTCTAGGGTCGTGGCTAAAAACAATTATTTTTGGCCCTAATTCTAAGTGCGAGTATCTAGAAGAACATGAAATATAAACTTAACAAGTTGCTGCAACCGACACAGCGGTCTCCGCGGCTGTTTGTGCATGCACTGCGTGCATTATTGCACAAACAGCCACTCCAACCGC
This sequence comes from Cellvibrionaceae bacterium, assembly GCA_050300015.1. Lineage (GTDB taxonomy): Bacteria > Pseudomonadota > Gammaproteobacteria > Pseudomonadales > Cellvibrionaceae > CAYZQH01. The sequence continues at coordinate 189,199 of JBNKWZ010000016.1, forward strand.
TGTGCGGTTGAGCAAGGCGTTAGGGGCCTTTTGTCGAGAATGTTAAAACAAGCAACCCGGTAGGTAAGCACCACCCATCAGGTTCGAGTCAGTGCAGTCCAGCTTCACCAAATAGCATCGCCCAACTAAGTTACAACAATAAGCAATATAGCAGGG
>JBNKWZ010000017.1:0-13882 GCA_050300015.1 Cellvibrionaceae bacterium
ATCAAAAAAGCCACTAAAGAAAGGTGAGTCATTAAAGGATCGAGCTCGAAATGATTTGGAATTAATCAAATCAAATAAAGCACTCATACGATCGTTTTTTCGAGAACCCAATGTATCCTTCGCTGCGGCTTAGGTAGTAAATTCTGATTTACACCCGTAAACTGCGCTTCTCGATACACTCGGGGCTTGCTCGCACAAAATCTCAATTTTGGAGATAGCTTCTAAGGCTGCCGAATATACTAGGCTAGTCTTAATCGTTGCGCCGCCGAGAGCTCTCACTGTTTTCAAGCGCCTGTTCTTCGTCGAATTGCCGCTGTATTTTGGCTTCTATATCCATCAAATGCTTCGATACTTCCTTCATTTTGTAATGGGTTCTCAAATCGATCTCTAGTTTTTTATCCATACTTTTTACAATAGGAAATAAACTATGCTCTATCGCGTCTACTAACGTTTTGAGCAACTGGTCCAGACCGGGAACCGGTTGATTGACTACCTGAACATTGGGTGGCGCTTGGGTGGCCAATTTTTTTAACACGCGCTCAATGCTCTGTATAGATTTCTGCATCACTTCCGTCGTATTCGACACAATAGGCGTAGCCTGACAAGGGGCGAGGCCTGCATCCTGAGTCACTTTAAAAGTTTTAACGGCATCAACCAACTCATAGAGTTGCGAGGCAATTTTTTCTCCGATTGACGCGTCCTCTCCACCAGTGGACTGGGCCTTTTGATAAGCCTTTTTGATGTCCTGCCAACGCTGACGCTGGCTCTCACTTTGAATGCCACGCAGCTCTGCCAGTTTTAATAGGTTCTCTTCAGCCCCTTGAGTCAAAAGCTGCGCCTCTCCTTGATAGTGATCGCTAATCAACTGATTCAGTTCCTCGTCGTTCATAATAGGTGAAACTTTCTCCGCCATCTTATTCATATTTCGGTAACTGCCTTGTAATTTAAAGGGGGGTTCAGTGCGATATTGATCAGCCTGAGCAGAGGATGCAATGTACTGGCGGTTGACTTTTAAAATGGTATCGCGCACGACGAAGAGCTTACGCAGGATATCCACCACTTCATTAGCCTCCGTCGCACTGTATTGGTAGCTAAACTCTGTCGCCGGAATATTATCGCCCTTCGCTATTTTCACAAAACGATAAAAATCGTCAATATCCCGCGTCGCCAAAGGTGCCAATACTGAATTCGATGTCAGAGTATTCTCTAAATAGCTCAGCTCGAAAATCTCTTCAGACCCACCAAGAACATCACCTAAATTATAGATGTCGGCGCGATTGGCTAGCATATCGGGAATTTTAAAAACCTCGCCAGACTCTGTATAAGGGTTTCCAGCCATGACCACACAAAACTTCTTACCTCGCATATCATAAGTTTTAGTCTGACCGTTCCATACGCCTTCTATCCGTCGGGTACCATCACATAAGGAAATAAATTTTTGAAGAAATTCGGGGTGTGTATGCTGTATATCATCCAAATACAACATCACATTGCTTCCCATCTCGAATGCTAAGTTTAATTTGTTGAGTTCCTGTTTCGCAGTGGCATTCGGTGCGCGTTCAGGGTCTAACGAATGGACATCATGGCCTAATGAAGGGCAATTAATCTTCATAAAAATGAGGCCCAGTTTACTGGCCACATACTCCATAAGTGTGGTTTTACCGTAGCCAGGAGGTGAAATCATCATCAATAGGCCCATCAAATCTGATCGCTTGGCGTCACCCACAGTACCCATTTGCTTTGCTAGGTTATCGCCAATAATGGGTAGATAGTACTCATTAATCAATCGATTACGCACAAATGAACTTAGTGGCCGAGCAACAAATTCGTGTAACCGCAAGTTTTGCCTCTCGCATTTCAACACCTGCGTCCTAACGTCAAGGAACATTTGGAAATGAGGTATAAAAACGTTTTTATGTCGCTCGATTCTTTCAAGATATTCATCTAGCGAGAATTGCAGCGCTTGATTGACGATTGAAGAATGCTGCCCAAGCAGTCCCTCAATTTTGACTTCTAAATCTGTCTCCGTAAAACGGCGATCGATTCTTTCATCACTGTTAATCAGTGCGACGGCTTCTGGAATGTAGCGATGCAAATGATCAAGGGATTTTTCTCTGATCATTGCCTCTACCCAGGCGTATGACAGATGCCAACGCTCAGATGGCCAGCCTAACATTTTATCTAATGAGGTTTTAAAGCGTCGCCATGAGCTGTCGTCCAGTGAGCGGTGCAATTCATCTGCGAGGATTTGACCATATTTACTAACGATAAAAGCGGGATGATCCCGCCCCAACTCTTGTACTAGATAGTCAGCTGCACGCACGAGATATAATGATTCGATACCCAGTGGGTGTATTTCCGTGAACTCTTCCATTGCAGAAAGGACTTCTTTGGCCAATAGGTCAGCAGCTTGTGTACTTGCAAAAGCACCCCGCATTTGTAATGCAGACTGAGCTCTTTCTTGCCACGTTTCATAGCTGACTCTAAGTTTTTTTAACTGCTGCCCAATTTGACCAATGTTCGCCCAAAACACCTGAGCAAACCCCCGACTCAACGGATCGAAATACAAAAGATCCGCACTTTCTAGCGTCGGCACCAATACCTGTAAAATCCGCGCGGCATCGTGGTCGTGAATACCCCTCTCATAACCTTCCTTGTATCTCGGCGTTGTAAACTCCCGAATCAACGGAAGCAGTAGGTCTTCGTCCTGCAACGCCTGTTTAAGCGCATCTAATGTCAAACCATCTCGCTGTTGTTTTGCACCATTCAGTATTAATGCGGCAAGGTACTCTGCCCGATATACCGTTTCACTTTCTGATTCATAGGAGACATCCCAATATTCCTGTAGTGCCTGGAGACGATCATCAGATGCAGCCTGGAAAAAATCAGTTCCCGTCAGATGTAGGTACATATGCCCGTTGCGCGGGATCAGCGTCAAATCTAACTCTTGCCGGTTAACGCTAAAACGATGACGCGGACCCAATTTAATGACGGCACCGTCGCCATCATATAAGTCTACTTTATCGCGCAGGGCTCTGACAGCTTGGTCGCGTATGGCTTTCAACTTGGCTTCTAGATCGTCGGCCTTTACCGCATTGTCTAAAACACGCAACTGATTACAAAAGTCTTGTACTTTACTTACGAGTGCATCAGATGCGTAGAAGCTATTAAGTTCGTCTTGCGTAGTAAACTTCAACGTTCGCTTTTCTATACTTTTTAGAATTCGTCCCCCTGCATCCATCAAGTTTTGTGACTTTCGATGTCGAACTTCTAGTAATTTTTGCTTGTGCCCCTCGAACGCGTCATGAATTTCTTCACGCTTAGCCAGTATGTCACTCAGAAATTGATCTAAATGGGAAAATTGCCCCTCGATATCCTCTAGTTGTACCAATAATCTGGAAAGCTGCTCGTCGCAGTCTTCAGGTTCACGACAAAGACTCAAAGCATTGGTAACGCTTTGAGTAAAAAATTTGAACTGTGCCGAGAACTGGGCGACAGACTCTTTTGAAGACAGCTCACTAATGCGATGTGTGGCTTTTGCCTTGACTTGATTCAACTTCGCATAGATTTCTGAAACATCATCAACAATTCGGGTTCGTATGGTCGAATCTTGAATCTGGATCCCGGTAAGAAGTTCAGACAACAAGTCTAAGCCCTTGGTGTTGTTCTCGACTTTCTCCAGTGATTGATCAAGTTCAACTACCGTTTTTGAACTTTCAATTTCCGACAGTAACGTTTCTACTGTGTGATGATACGGCGTCAGCGACTGTTCGCCACTTAGAAACTCTACCGTCTTGTAATTGATGCCATCTTGCAATTCAATGACGCTTTTATCAATGGATTCTAATGCCTCTGTGTCGATATAGCGTTGCTCTTTTGCTGAGCGAATTTTGCCCCGTTGCTGACGTATAGAATCAAGCACATTAATAAAATCTGATGCACTTTCCCACGATTGGGTTCGCACTGTACTTTGTAGGGCCTCAAATTGGCTCTTGATTTCCTGAACGCGTAATTTTGACTGTTGACGAATACTCTCGACTTTAGCAAATTCATCTATTGCAAGCTCGGAAGTTTCAGAGATCCCACTCAATAGCGCACGCATATCCTGGGTGACGTCTTCGCCTACCCAATAGTGGTCATCAAATACTTTTAACGCTTGCTTGCTCAGATCTTCATAAAGCCTTACAGATATCCCCTGACGATCAATCGCAGTACAGATAGAGTACAAATCAGATATTCCACGCACCAGCTCTCTATTACCAATCTTACCTAAATATGATTTACTCTCTGGAGTAGATGCAGCGTGTTCGTCCGAATAGAAGGGCGTAACCCACATTTGCATAGGATGCACACGTGTGGGCTCGTCCACCGCCACAAAAATAATGATCGTGCCATCATCCGCCAACGCGAATCCGTCACCATACATTGGGTTTTGAAGTTTGCGTGTGATTAAATTGTATGCAAGCAGGCCTACGATACCTTTTACAGGCTCATAGAAAACATACAGAACGTCCTCTCCATTGGGAGAACGCACACTCTTTAAAAAGTGCATACCCTGCACTTGATCATCAAACGTCTTATATTGCCCATCTTGTAAATAGTAACCACCTGGGAACACAACACCATGATCCTCTGGCAATTGAACACACGAAGTGCCTATCGCATCCACTCTTTGGACTTGCTCAGTCACGCGGTTATAAATGAGATAACGCCAATCCGACTCTTGGTAAGGAAGGATTTTAAGCAATATTAAATCACCGATAGCCGCGTAGAAAAACTCGGCGTCATCAATAGATTGGGTACCTACTTCAACTGGCTCATCATAAATACCCAGGCCACTATCGGTATTGTTTTCTATCTTGATGGTTAGATCACCACCAACGGTTTCAACAAACAGTTCATCAAGAATATTGATATGGGGATATTTTCCATTCACCACCTGATCACGGCCGACCTTCAGCCACTCAAAATCATACGCGGGCGGTGGGTCTAAATCTCGCTCTCCACGATTATCGATATACTGAACATCTTGACCATCTGAAGATACCGCCCATCGAAACACTCGTTTATCTTCTATGCGCTCGCCAATCTGAAAAGCGGCAAGTAACTTACTGTCTCGAAGCGTCAGCTGCAAAAGTTTTGTGTTTTTGTAGTATCGGTATAGCTCGCTAAAATCATTTACAAATTTCGGGTCTTTTAGGAATGTAGCAGACAAGTCTTGCTCAATGACCTCAGGGTCACCTTCTCGCCCAGCAATCTTGAAAACTGAAAAAACATCTTCGACTTGGGTTTCTTTACGAAGACCAATAAAAACGTTGTAACCAAAAACGAGATTGTCGCCCACTTGAACAATATCTCGCGGTATACAGTTATTCTCTGTGCGCACTCGAAAACGCGCTGAAACCTTGAGCTGAGAATCGCCAAATTCTTCTTGGCGCAAGTCGTTAAGACCATCCACCTGATCTTTAAGCAGCCGCCCATAATCAGTCAAACGCTTTTTTATAATGTCGTAGGCGCCGCCTTCTGCAACCGCTTGCTCAACAATATCAGCACTGTCATTGGCACTCATTTCGCCGTCCTTATCCAAACCTCGTCAAATGGGAAGAGCGGCCCCACACAGGGGGCCAATGCATTACTGTAACTCTTGATCCTTTGGCTTTTTGTTATTGGCCAAGGCCAAAACACCTTCCAATATATTGGATATGGTACTGCTTTTTGATGCTAGGCCATCTACGGCTTTACCTATGGATAACGACTTGGCAAAGTTATCAAAGAAGTGTTCTTCCCCTCCCACGATATCGATTTTAGCCTTCGCCAGTGCCGTAGCCAGAACCTCTGCATTCTCTTTGGCAATCTCTTTACCTGCATCGATCGATGCCATAGCCTCTTTCAATGCCGTCTCCAACGACATCCTAAATTCCTCATGTGATCGAGCTTGATCTGTCATATTCCCCATCGCCGTAAACTTATCGACCAAACCATCTGCTTCGGCCTTAAATTTCTCACGAATGACTTCAGCCTCGGCAAGCCCGGTTTCCCTCGTAGCTTTTGCCTGAGAAGTACCGCGCAGGGCAATCACATCCGCTTCAGCGGTACCTGTTTGCGCCACAACAGAGGCCTCAGCTTCACCTTTCGCACTGATAACGGCAGCCTCAGCACGCCCTTCTTTCTCGCTGGCATCTGCCATCGCTTCTTTGATTTTCGCATCCGCCAGGCCGGGTGCTGCACGCTCAGCCTGTACACCTTCGGCAAGCTTCTTCTTAGCGTCCGCCTCTTTCGCCGATGCCTCTAGATTAGCCTGGGCTAAGGTTGTTATTTCCACTGCCTTGTGTTTTGCAGACAGCTCTTCAGCCTCTGCACTCTTCACTTGCTTAACCTTTTCTTCTTCCGCTTTTGCTTCCGCATCCAGAACTTGTATTTGTTTCTTGCGGTCTGCTTCGGAGACCTCTCTAACTTCCTTAATTTTCTCCTCTTCTATGGCAACTGTTTTATCCACTGCCACGCGCTCACGAATAACGTTGGCAATCTCTTTGCGTTCGACTTCAATCGCCTTCTCGGCGGCAATCTTCTGTATCTCAACTTCTCTTTCTCTAGATACAATTTCTAAATCCCGCGCGCGAGTCACCTTCTCTTTTTCTATAACGACGGCTCGAGCTCTATTTTGTTCAGCAACTTCAACTTCACGCTTTTGATTCTCTGTTTGAACCTGTAGATCTTGCTCAACCATAATGGTAGAAAGTTCAGCCTTCTTCCGTTCTTCCTCTTGGACCTTAACGGTTTCTGCGCTTTCTCGAGCCTGAATCGTTGCTATCTCACGTGCCTGTCGGGCTTCGGCATCTTTTTGTTGACGCTCAAGCTCCAGCATAGCCTCAACGGTTTCTACATTTTTCTTCTTGATCGCAAGCTCTTCGTCTCGCTCAAAAATATTGGTTCGTATATTTTGAGCTGCAGTGAGCTCTGTGATTTTACGTATACCTTCAGCATCAAGGATATTGCTGGGGTCAAGCGAGGATTTTGGTGTTTGCTCAATATAGTCGATGGCCACGTCTTCTAGAACGTATCCATTCAAATCATTGCCAATCACCTGAATGATTTTGTCTCTAAATTGCTGACGATCTTCAAACAGCCTTACAAAATCAATTTGTTTACCGACGGTTTTAAGTGCCTCTGAAAATTTGGCATTAAAAAGCTCATTTACCGCTGCCTTATCGCTTGCGCGAGTGGCTCCAAGTGATTTTGCCACCTTCAGCACATCTTCTGGGGTTTCGTTCACCCGCAAGTAGAATGCAACAGTGATGTCGGCACGCATATTGTCCGCGCAGATCAGCCCATCTTTACCTCTCCGATCAACCTCCAATGTGATCAGCGATATGCGCATTAATTCTTTTTTGTGGATCACTGGTAAGATCCACGTTCCAGTGAAGAAAACCTTCGGCACCGGCTTGAGGTCATTTTTTATCAACGCGACCCCTTGCTCAACCTTGACATAGAATGCCTTAAATAGCGCCATAACTCCCACAACAAACAGGAATAATAAACCCACTCCGATAATCAATACCATAAACAATGGAAGATGATCCGGCATAACGAACTCCTTTTAACGATTAATTTTTAAATTCTGACTCTGATATAACTTTAAAACTGTTATTGCTTCTATCATATTCCAGTAAAACAACTCGGTCTCCGCGTTTAAACGTTTGGTCGTGATAAGACCGGACTTTTAAAATGAGACCCGCGCCACCATCTTCCAGGAAAGCCTCACCAAATACCTGAGTAACTTCACCGGTGCGCACTGTGGCTACCTGCCCCAAAACTTGCGTCTGGTACTCCTGGTTAGTTGCTTTAAATACTGGACGCAGTGGCTTGATGATTCGCGCCGTAGCCCATGCACTGGCATATAACGACAGTGCCAATGCTGCCAGTCCAACTCCAAACTTCAAAATAACACCCGGCACAATAGGGAACATGAAATAAACCATTAGAAAGCTCATCACCCAACCCATTAATGATATGAGTGAGATAACAATGGCTATGGGCACCCCATTTAAACCCAGCTTTAGCAGTAACCCCGACATGACATTGAGATTACTGAGCGCGTCATTTTCAAACCCTACACCGTCACCTTCTAAGTCCGGGATATCAAAGTCGAGCACATCTATCTCAACGAGCCCCAGCACGGCCAACACCCAGTAAAATACACAAAATATCAATACTGCACTAAAAATAACGGTAGGGAAGCTGGTCACTATTTGATAGAAACGATCCATTTGCGGGGTGAAAAATATCGCAAACATGCTTGGCTCCTTATACTATTAACCCAACAATTCAGTAGACCTCCTATCTATTGAATTGCGGTACAAATGACTCTTATTTGCTTTGCTTACCCTTTAGCCTTACCAGAACATCCTCAGCGTTACCATGAGAACTTTTAATGCCCGCGCTCACCAACTTTTCGTCCAGGTCACTTGTGATACTCTCATTGGCCAGCTCCTCCGCCGCTTTCATCTGGGCAGATCTTAATGCTTGCTTTTCTTTAATGCGCTCTAGTGACTCCATAGCAGTTTGCATTTTTGAATTCGACCCGCTGTGCCTTTGGGCGACCGCCGCTTGTGCCCGCTGAACATTCTCCGTTGCCTTGACGGTATCAACTTGCTGTTTTAATCGCTTAATATTTTGTTCAGCTGATTTGATGGCCGATTTTAGCTTGTCGACGTTTTTCAAAAACCCCTCAGCCTGCTCTTTTTCCGACCCGAGCAACGCCTCTTGATCCGCAATTTTTTGGGCCAACTCTAACGCCAAGGCTTCCTCTCCTTTTTCGAGTGCAGCCATGGCATATTTTTCGTTTTCGGCAACACTCTTCTCTATTTGTGCGCATTTTTCTTCGGCCAATTTATGCTGCGCCATAATGGCCGCCAATGAATCCTTGGATTGTTTTAGCTCTGCCGACGCTTCGCGAACCTCTTGGTCGAGAATCCTTAACGCCTGAGTATCCACAATCACCTCTCCGACTTCGTTCGCACCGCCCTTTAGAGCAGTGATCATTTTGGACCATACGTTCATCATTAACTCCTAGGCGGTTGCCTGTTTGGTTACTTTTAAATAGTCACTGTAAGCTTCGGTCGCCTGAATAACGTTCGAAGCCAAGACTTCAATTTCAAAAACCACATTGGCGAGGACTGAAGCTGAGCTTAAAGCGCCAAACATATGGTAATTATCAGTGCCGTTACCCACATAATCGAGCGAAATGGTAGAAAGCGGAAAATACTTATGGGTTCTTAAAATTGTTTCGTTTAGTGCGGCCACATCTTTGACGTCGTCGGTCGGCCACAACAAAGCCTCGGCGAGAATTTGCTCGCCAGAAACCGTTACAAATATGGGCAGATCTCCATATTCCCGCATGGTAATGTGAATTGCGGGCTCAATGCCGTCAATCATCTCAATTTGAGCCCTACCCGCACTAAAGAGCTCTGCAGCCTCCAACGCGTCAAACAGGCTTTCAGTTGTCCAGGATTTTTCTGGGTCACTCATCACGGTATCTCCTTTCAGGTTGATCTCAATCTGGGATGCAGCCTCCTCACTCGCTAACCGCAACGCTCTTTCACAGCGAGACAGTAGCTTGGCGTTTTCTGGGAGAATCCACACCTCTTTCTTAACGAAGCCTGCCTCGCGCAGCCTTCGGCGATATTCTCTTTGGTAATGCGCTGATGATTTTGCCTTCATACGCCAATCCTAACACCTTACATGTGATTTTCAAATTAATTACATGTAACATTTTGGAATAATCACATGTAACTTCTTTCGCACCCGGCATTTCGGGTGCCCAAACCCCTCTCCTGAGCACACTCTCACAGCATCCCAATTTCCATGTTAGCGCTTCTCGACAGGCCACCAGCACACCCTAACCGTCACGATAGACAGGATTTAGCCGAGACAAACGAACGACCAGAAGCCATTGAAACTTCATCAGAGGCTCCCTAGCGATTATTTGTGGAGGTTTTTGGTGCGGGTTGCGATGGATAAGCACGCTTCAATCAATGGCATTGAGACAAATAAGCCACCGATATTGAGGCCTTGACTTACCTTAAAACCGGCCCTCCTGACTGACAACCGGCCATGCCAATCATTTACACGTCTTACATTTACGCGTCAGACAAAGCAACGCCGCCGAATATGTTGAGCAACCACAGAATCGATCCATTGCATAAGATGGTCAATCCCCCTGCGGCAAATTAGGTGACAGGTAATTTATTATGAAGCGAAGCCAAATAACTCCTCACAACGGCTAAATTCAAAATGGTGAACACTCAATAATCCTGAATACACCCCAATGAAAAAAGCTCATAGCAATAATATGATACTCACTTGCATCAAAATCTCACACAACCTCCAACCCTATTGGCAACCTAATTTAACGCACCTTAAAAACACCGACATTGTCCTACCTTACAAGCCCTGAGTATCGAACCGAGTCATAAGTGGATCTTTTTTTATTATGAAAAGAACTAAAATACCCACCTACCTAAATGTGCTGCAAATACGCACGTTAACAGCGCCTTAAAATACATTCACAACCTTGCGCCCGCCATACTCATACCCTTAGTTCACAATTGTGATCCCATCACAATGAGCCGCCTCGCCCAGTCAACCCAAACGCTCCGAGCCCACAGGCAAAATCTGCGTGTAATACCACGCCCATTTCACCCGTAAAAACATTAAGTGCCGCACAAATCTGAATCTTTCCTAGGCCTTTTCTTCAATAATGTTAGCCCTAACAAAGTTTGGCTCTCAAAAATGCCGTACATATGGGCCGTGCGTAACGGTCAATAGATAAAAGAGTTTTCTGGAACCAAGTAAGAGGACACACAGACACAAACCTCCATCCATTGGCACGAAAACCAACAATAACGAGTAACCACCACTAAACCCAAGGATTTTTACCATGAAAGCGAAGCCATTGATTTTCCTGCTGTGTGGGGCACTTGCTGCGTGTGGAGGGCAAAATAACACCAGCTCTTCAAGCAGCTCTAGCACTTCCTCCACCAGCTCGTCGTCTAGCAGTAGCTCATCCAACTCTAGCTCTAGCAGCTCCTCAACGAGCTCCTCATCGAGCAGCAGCTCTTCCAGCTCGGGCACCATTCCCACAAACGCTGCTTTGGTTTATACGGTAAATGCGGGCTCTGCCACACCGGTCACATTGGATGGCGTCGAGTACAAAGGCGACCGCTTCGCCACTGGCGGCACGCAAAACACCACCTCCGACCCTATCACTGGTGCCAGCAATGGCGCTCTGTACCAGTCAGAAAGGTATGGTGATTTCAGCTACGAAATCCCCGTCACCAACGCCACCTACAGTGTGAAGTTGCATTTCGTAGAAATGTATCAAACCACAGCGGCGACTCGCTCCTTTAGCGTTTCGGTTGAAGGCAAGCAAGAAATTTCGCAATTGGATTTGTTTACCCAAGTGGGCCACGATGGCGCCATGGAGTATGTTGTCGAGGATGTATCCGTGGATGATGAAAGCTTGACGATTACCCTGGATCCAACCATTGATAATGCCACCATCAGTGGTATTGCTGTCTATTCTAGTGATGGCGGTGAGTTTGTAGAGCCACCCGAACCCGTTGGCCCCGTCTTCCACGATGCGCCACAAGGGTTTGATCAATTCGCTGGTGGTGCACGTGGTAATGTGACGGAGCACTTCTACAACGCCGCAGACGTGGGCCGTCAGCTGGGCATTACGGTTTATACACCACCCGATTACGACCCCAACCAAGAATACCCGGTACTCTACTTGTTACACGGCATTGGCGGCGATCAATGGGAATGGCAACGGCACGTTGGTGCAGCCTTTAACAATATTGCGGACAACCTGCATAACCAAGGCCTCGTAACACCCATGATCATCGTGATGCCGGACGGCAATGCACGTGACGCTCAAACTTTTGACAGTTTTGAAGCGTTTGAAGGTGTGCTTCTAAATAACCTTATCCCATTTGTGGAATCCAACTACCCCGTGTTATCCGGCAAGGAAAACCGTGCCATAGCAGGCCTGTCCATGGGTGGGTATCAAGCGCTCAATTTTGGTTTGCGCAATACGGATACTTTTGCTTGGGTTGCAGGCTTCTCTTCAGCGCCGTTTTTAAATACAAGCCCACAAAACTTTGAGGCGATGCGTGGATTAAGAGCGATATTTGTCTCCTGTGGCAGCGCGGACGGCTTATTAGGTGGCAGCCAAAACCTACACAACCACTTGACCAGCAACAATGTGGACCACCTCTGGAAACTGTACCCAGGTGGCGGACACGATATGGGAGTTTGGAACCCAAGCTTTTATTCGTTTGCCAGAATGATTTTCAAATAGGCGCCGTGTGGCAAATAATTGCAAACACTCAAAACCCCCAGCTTCCACTGGGGGTTTTGTTATGGCATTAGGTGAGAGCGTTAAAAAGGCGTCTTGTACGCGCTATTGATCTTCAACAATATACTGCAAGCCCAGGCCGTCTTCATCGGCCCACACTATTTTCATGGGTACAGTAGGGCACTCTTCCTTACTGCCTTGAACTTGACCTTGAACCACCTCGCCCACTGGCGGTAGCGCTGACGGCTCCACCAAAACAAACACCCCACCTTCTGAGAAATTTTTCGTCACGACTATTTTCTCACCTATTTGTGGGTGAGAAATTTTGATTTCAATGCGTAGAGGAATACGAGAGTGCTCTCTTCTGTTGTCCATTTTTACCTCAAGCAAAATCAACTGAAACTCTTACAAATGTAGAAGGGTTTACCTAAATTAGCCAAATCACAACGTTTTGTTCGGCTTTTTAGTACGCCTAATGGCCGAATCTTGAATGAGCCTTATATTTGCTGACCTTCGGAAAAATAACATTCCATCCAATCAAACAACGTTTGCGCAGTTAAATTAGAAATCGAAGTTTGTTTAAAATCTCGGCTCATTTCGTCCTCCAACTTGGTAAACTGGTACAACAATATGCCGGGTTGATCATCGTGCAATACCATCAAAATACGGCGTTGGGTACGCAAACAATCAATGGTCATGGCATCTGCGGGAATGCCGCTGTCGCGCATGCCTCGGCGCACTCCAATTACCGGATTCATGGTTGCGTGCGCCTGTTGAATTTGGGCGTGCGCCTCACTCGCGAGATCAGACAACGATTTTAAAGCCTCTTCGGACATTGATGCCTCCTTGTTTGGCAATACCGCCAGAATACCAGAATCACTGCAAAACGTCCGAAAATCCAAAAGCCACGGAGACACCCCCACATAAAAGCCCTTGCTACATCCATCACTTGATTCAAGTCAATAGGGTTCGCCACACAAAATTTACGATTTTATTAACCCGGCAATAAAAGCGACGTGCGCATCTTCGACAGCTTTTAAATGATCTGCTTTCTGGGCATCCACCACCGCTAAATGACGTTTTGGGATGACGGCACCCTCCAAACGTAAACTGCCTGCCACCATCAAGTTTATATCACTCCGTGCGATGGGTTTTACATACCCCAATGAATTGCGATGTAAAATGTCACCCTCAAATAAATACGTCACCGTCACCAAATTAACGTGAGGGTGACGACGAACGTTAACACCCTCGCCAAGCACGAAAGTCACTGGCCCCATAGGGTCAAAAAAAACCCTTGGCTCCACCATTTTTTGATTGGCTCGGGGCAATAAACGGCGAATGCAAAAACCACCTAAGCCTTTCTTCAACGGAGTTAATAAATTACTAATTGGGTCACAATAATGAATACATAAGTGTTTTCATGTATCATTTATCCTATGAATTATGACGCACGATCTTTAAGCACTGAAGAGCAATACCTGCTTCGCAAAATAGCGGTTCAACGAGTGTTGGACGGCGAGG
>JBNKWZ010000018.1:0-17062 GCA_050300015.1 Cellvibrionaceae bacterium
AGTCAATGTGAAGTGAGAAAAGCTGTCAGGCGATTGAATACTCGGCCAAGAAAAACATTAAGTTACAAGACGCCAAACCAGCGGTGGATGGAAATGGCGGCTTGAATAAACGGGTGATGCACTTCGGATTTGAATCCGCGCCTTATTGATACGGGTACTGTATTAATTAATCCTGGTCGAAAAGCATATAATTCACTTCATTTACTTGATGGAGGATTGATGGCAAGTAAAGTGGATAATTATATCGATATGTTTTGGATTGGAAATAATGCGTATCAGCATCAGGAGAAAATGCAGTAATGAATTGGCATAAAAGAGTTGCTATCCCTTTGTTTATTATTGCTTTGATTTTATTTGCTTCATTTATTCGGCAAACCGTTCAGGTTTTCAATGCTGTAGAGTTAGAGGGGCAGCTTTCTAATATTAGCTGTGTTACAAAAGGTCGTCTTGATAAGTTAAGCTTTTCCATTATTCGCGATAAAAATGCACATAGCTTTACTGTTCTTGGTTTCCCTTGTTTTGACTTTAGAGAGTTTGAGCAGCAAGAAGGTAAAATAGCGCTAATATCAAAAACTAAATACAGTAATACAGTTTTATCTATTAAATCTGAAGGGAAAATATACTTGAGTCGGATAAAGAAAGAGTTCGTTAGTAACTTGGGCGCATTACTAATTATAGGGATGTTCTTTGGCCCCGGGCTTGTTTTGTGGAAAGAGGGAGAGAAACGTCAACGAATCAATGGTCATGCATCTTGATGACCGCTAAAAACAAAGCCTTGGTTTTTCACGCCAAGGTGTAGGGCACCTTTTTACTGTCGTAGTTTTTGCCAAATTATTCATCGTAGGATTTGTTGAAATATAAACAGTTTTACCGAATTTCTGTCGTAGCAAAAATGGTGTCCGTCGAATTAACATCGTAGTTTTTACCACATTGTCATCGTAGGCTTTGTGGATAACTTTTATATTTATACAGGGCGTAAAAAATGGCTTTCGCCCCTTTGTATTTTTTGTTTAAATGCTCGAAGCGAGCATTAGAAGGGGATGACATCGTTTTCGATCTCGATACAAGCACCACCTTCATCGCTGTGATTGTGGTGGCAATAATTGATAATGTCGTCGCGGTAATTCTGCCTGAGAGTATCGCCAGCTCGTCGAGTAACATTAACATGCTGTAAGCTTCTTCGGGCGTATAGTGTGTGCGCAAAAGCATTGTTTTCATCATGGTCAATGCTTCTATGCCACTTGTTGCTTAATCAGTTCCTCGTGTGACCGCCAATGGGGTTGCTGAGGACATTATTCACATGGGTGATGGTCGCGATCCTTTTGGTTTCCCTAGCCGCCTCAATCAAGCTGGCATAGTAAAGGTTGCGACATAACCTCAGATTCCCTTCTGCAGAGCGTATGATTAACGCCATAGCAGCTTCGTCAAAGGTATTGATGCCCATTTTGGCCGCCTCCAACTCTTTCACAATGTAACGCTCCATGTCGTCATCGTTAAGCGGTTTGATAGTGGCGGAGTAAGTAATTCGACTCTTGATATCCTTATTGGTGCTTAAAGATAAATAATGCAACAATTCTGGCTGGCCGAATAAAACAACATTGTGGTTTTTAGGGGAAACGCTCAAACAGTAAGCGCAATTTTCTCGGCACAACCAACGACGAAGCTCTGGAAGTCGGACCAGTTCGTAGTAGTCCCAGAGCGGGAAAGCCGTTTACATGGCAAAGGGGTTGGCGGTTATATTTAATTCGTAGTGGACACATACATTGGACAAAGTAGGGCTGGATACTGTATGACAACTAAAGTGCGAGGCTTACATTCAGGTAGGGCTGAAGTCGATTGATTTTATTGTTGGGTGAAAGGCGATCACGTAAATTAAGAGGTTTCGAGAAAAGCTTTAGCTGCGCGGTAAATAATATAACTGAGGAGCCGGATGCAGTAATAATGCACGTCCGGATCTGTGTGGGGGTGTTTCAGCGATGTGGCGTTCTACCATGACTATCTTTACATGACCTTAATTGAATAACGAGAAGATGGAATTATTAATTGGTATTTTCATAGGATGCTTCGTAGTGTCATTTGCTATTGGTAAGCTGGTGGTGATAAAGCTAATATCGCCGCAAAAAGAATCATGGGGCAAGTGCATTCAGCTTGCTGTTGTGAGAGCTATGTTTTATACGCCAACTGTTGGTATGGGTGGTCATGGAATAGCGCTTTTACCAACTGTTGTTGCGATGATATTTACTGAATCTAAATACTATCTTACTATGCTATCCCTCCCAATTATAGTTCTCACAATTAGCTTGTTTACGTCGCTAGTTGTTTTAAGTGGTAAAAAGCCTGCTTCTAGTGACAAAAAGTATGACAAATAAGGATATGTTGCGCGCAGGCGCAACATATCCCATTGTTGAACGAGCCCAAGTACTTTATATAGAAATTAAATCGAAGGCCGAGCAGTTGATAAGCCAAGGCTTTGTGCCTCGGCTTCCTTTGGAGTGAGCGGTGACCTGTTATTTATTGGGGGGAATACCCTCCAAACCGTTCCAAAATGTAGTCCTTACGGATTGGGTTTTTACGTCTTTGGTTTGAGAGTGGTCCAGGTGACACGAAAGTTCGTGAGAATACGGAGTACGGTTATGTGCCTCGGTGGTTTTATAGAGGGTTGTGGCTTTGTGCTTCAGATTGCTCGCGGAGCGTGAGCAAATCACGCCCGCTGTGCCGTGCCCTAAAGATTGGTTACCGGAATATAGTTTTTAATGCCGCGTTTCATATAGGCCAAAATCCATCGATACAAAGCGTAGAGCCCTAAAGTAGACAGCACAATCCAAAGGCTCGCGAAAATGGGTGTGGTTGTTAATAGGCTTGCGTGCCAAAGGTTGGAGGCTAACCAGTAGGACAACAGCAGGCTCCAGGCCACGGAAAAACCTAGCCACACTTGTCCGGCTTCGCGCTGCATTACGCCAATGGTGGCGACGCAAGGCGCATACAGAAGGATGAACACAAGATAACAAAACGCTCCCCAGGCCGATGGAAACAAAGTTTGCATAGCGAGGTAGCTATCGGGCAGATTATTGTTCGCGTCTGCTTGTGCAGAACCAATGCCCAGTGGGTCACCAAGCGCGCCCACCAACCCGTGAGCGTTGTCTTGTATGCTCACTATGCCTTCCCATATTTTCGCTGGAATACTCGGTGAGGTTTCTTGTTCGGCAGGACTGGCTGAGGTGTAAAGCGCATCCAGTGTGCCGACCACTACCTCTTTCGCAAACAGGCCCGTAAATAGGCCCACCGTGGCCGGCCAGTTGTTCTCTCCCACGCCAATAGGGGTGAACACAGGCGTGAGAACTTTACCGGTGGCAGACAAAACGGAGTTTTCAGAGTCTTGGTTGCCCCAGCTGCCGTCAGTGCCCAGGGAGTTAAAAACATTAAGCAGTAATACCACCACCAAAATACGCTTGCCGGCGCGCCAAATAAACGAGTATAAGCGGTGCCAGGTTTGGGTTAATACATTTCGCAGCAAGGGGCGGTGGTAGGCTGGCATTTCAGCAATATTAGCGCCTGCTACGCTACCAAAAAGGCGGTGTCGCAGTATCCAGGCAGACAGGACGGCAACACCAATGCCCAGTAAATAAAGGGCGAAAATAGCGTTTTGTGCCTGGCTGGGGAAAAACGCTGTGCCCACAAAAACATAAACGGATAGGCGCGCACCGCAGGACATAAATGGCGCGATAAAAATGGTGGTGAGCCTCGCACTGGCTTGGCCTAAAGCCCTTGACGCCATGACTGCTGGAACGTTACAGCCAAAGCCGATAATCAGTGGAATAAAGGCCTGTCCTGGCAGGCCAATTTTTGCCATCAGGCGATCGATCACAAAGGCTGCGCGGGATAAATAACCCGAGTCTTCTAAGACCGACATGCACAAATACAGAAAGCCAATCACGGGGATGAACGTTCCCACCAGCTGTATGCCGCCGCCCATTCCATCCGCAATGATGACTTTCGACCACTCTGGTGCATGGGCCAGGGTGAGAAGGGCTCGAGTTCCGTCCACAAAGATTGCGCCGAGTACAATGTCGAAAAAATCAATGAACACGGCACCCAGGTTCACGGCTATGGTGAAAAGCATGTACATCACCATCAAGAACGTAGGAAGTGCCAATAAGGGGTGAAGTAACCATCGGTCAATGCGTTCTGTGCGGCTCTTTTGGCCCGTGGGGCGATAGCTGGCGTGAACAATGGCCGGCAGGTCCAGTTTGGCCGGGGCTGCTGGGTAGTATTGCAGAAGGCCCTCTATGGCGGTTTTAAGTTCTGTAATTCCCTCACCGGTGGAAC
Organism: Cellvibrionaceae bacterium; assembly: GCA_050300015.1. GTDB lineage: Bacteria > Pseudomonadota > Gammaproteobacteria > Pseudomonadales > Cellvibrionaceae > CAYZQH01. The sequence continues at coordinate 4,327 of JBNKWZ010000018.1, forward strand.
CAATGACACCCACCACGGGTAATTGGGTGTGCTGGGCGAGGGCTCTTAAATCAACCTCGATTCCTTCTGCCTCGGCACTGTCGAGCATGTTCACGGCGAGTAAAACAGGCTTGCCGGCGGCGAGAATGTCAGGCAGTAGCGCCAATTGGCGCGGGAGGCGGGTGGCGTCGAGTACAACTACCACTAAAGCGGGATTGCCCTCGGTTAAATATTGATGGGCAACGCGTGCTTCAATGCCTTGTATGTCGTCGTGGAGGGAATAGATGCCCGGAAGGTCAACCACCTGGACCGGTTGCTTGTTTTCTAATAGTAAGCGTCCGTCTTTGCGCTCAACGGTAACGCCAGGCCAGTTACCGGTACGCTGACGTGTTCCGGTTAAACGGTTAAAAAGGGTGGTTTTGCCACAGTTTGGGCTGCCAATCAGCGCAATGTCTTTCACGGTTTAAGCTAGGGTTATGCGAATATTGGCGGCCTCATCAGCGCGAATGGCGTACAAAGTGCCAGAGCACTTAATTTGCATGGGGCCCTTGCCCCGGCTCCGGCGAAGTACCTCTACGTCTGCGCCGGGAATTAACCCCAAAGTACTGCACTGGCGCAAGAGAGCTGAATTACTGTTGTCCAATTCGCGAATGTGGCCACTTTGGCCCTCTAAAAGTTGATTAAGTCGCATAGGTCTACCGCATTACTCGTTGATTAACACCGGCGCACAATACGCGCTCCAATGTTATTAATAGTAATTCGCATTATCGTTGGGTTTTTGACCCAGCGCAAGAATTGCTAAGAATTAAACGTTTTTAAGGGAAAAAATTGCTGTGAATGTGATTTGAATCGTTTTAGAAGTGTTTATGGCGTCGAAAATAGGCTTGGATGCCGCTGAAGGGTTACGCGCCCAGGGGTAAGGGCGCTGCTTCCGATACTAGACCGGTTTGCCTTAAAGCGAGCCAAAAGGCTTGTGGAATGGGGGTAAAAAGTTGCGCTACGGTGGTGTCTACTCGTTGGGCGCTACTCAGGCCAGGAATGACAGCAGCAATACTGGGGTGTGCCAGTGGAAATTGTAGTGCCGCCGCCGACAAGGCAACGCCAAAGTCGTCACATAAGCATTCCAGTTTTTGTACTCGCTCAATGATGGCCTGAGGCGCGGGTGCGTAGTTGTAGGTGGGTGTGCGTTTAGTTCGCGTGCCTGTGGCCAGAATGCCTGAGTTGTAGGGCCCGCCGACAATCACAGAGATGTTTTTGGCTTGGCATTTCGGTAAAAAGCTTTGTAGCGCGTTTTGCTCCAACAGTGTGTAGCGTCCCGCCAATAGGAAGCAGTCTAAATCGCCATATTGCATGGCGGCTTCACACACTTCGGTTTCATTAACGCCGAGGCCAATGGCTTTAACCAGCTTTTGTTCGCGCAGCTCTGTCATGGCACGTAAGCCGCCCTCCATTGCGGTGGCAAACAGGGCGTCATTTTGGTCACCGTGGATCAAGCGTCCGATATCATGCATGAATAAAATGTCTACCCGAGATAGCCCCAGCCGTTGAAGGCTATCTTCAAAGGAGCGCATAACACCGTCGTAACTGTAGTCGTATTCAAGATCAAAGGGCATGGGAGAGTAAAATTCATGCTTTTGCGGCGCTTTTTCTACCGGCTTGTTTAAGCGTCCTACCTTGGTGGAGAGGATGTAGTCGTTGAGATGAGGTCGCAGGGCGTCGCCCAGTCGACGTTCACTCAAGCCAAAGCCGTACATAGGCGCTGTATCAAAATACCGTATGCCTTGGTCCCAGGCGGCCTCTACTGCTTGCATTGCGGTGGCTGTATCCACGGTATGGTAAAGGTTGCCAAGGGATGCTGCGCCAAACCCCAGCTGAGATACATGAATATCTGTGGTGCCAATTTGCGCCGTGGGGATGTTGGGGGTTGTATTCAGCATGGTTCAAATGTCGCCTCGGGTTAAAAGGTTAGGGGCGCGACACTCAAACTGCCCTGCGAATGACCGCTTATTAATTATTGGGTCAAACCCACCGGGAATACTGTGGCGTCGAACCTAAAAATTAAGGGCGAGCAGCACCCGCAAGGAATAGCATCAAGGCTTTTTGCGCGTGGAGACGGTTTTCGGCTTCCTCCCACACCACAGAGATGGATTCATCTTCAATGAGTTCCGCGCTGACTTCTTCGCCGCGATGGGCGGGCAGGCAGTGCATAAATATGGCATCACTGTTGGCATTTTCCATCAATGCATGATTGACTTGATAGCCCTGGAACCGCTCCAGTCGAGTGTGTTGTTCCTCTTCTTGCCCCATACTGGCCCAAACGTCCGTGACCACCCAATCGGCGTTTTTGACGGCCTCTACCGGGTTGAGTGTGAGTCGAACACAATCGCTACGCGCTGATAACAGCTCGGCATTGGGGGCGAAGCCTTTTGGGCAGGCAATGTTTAATTGAAACCCGCAAAGGGCCGCAGCGTTCATATAGGAATGGCACATGTTATTGCCGTCTCCAATCCATGCGACGGTTTTACCTTTAAGGCTGCCGCGTTGCTCCACAAAGGTTTGGATGTCGGCCAATAATTGGCAAGGATGATAGTCGTCGGTTAAGGCATTGATGACGGGGACTTTGGAATATTGGGCAAAGCGTTCAACATTGGCGTGGTCAAAGGTTCTGATCATAACCATATCCACCATTCTAGACAGCACGCGTGCAGAGTCTTCAATCGGTTCGCCGCGGCCCAGTTGGGTATCCTTGGGAGACAAAAACAATGCGGCACCTCCCAGTTGTGTCATCCCGGCTTCAAAAGAGACGCGTGTGCGCGTGGAGGATTTTTCAAAAATCATTCCCAGTACTTTATTTTTCAGGGGCTCATCTATTCGGCCTGCGCGCCAGGACTGTTTGAGTTCAATGGCTTTTTGAATGATAAAATCCAACTCGGTACTGTTGAGGTCATTCAATGTTAAAAAATGGCGTACGGTCATCATTTTCCCCGTGCTATAGAGCCTCAATTAGGCTTACGACAATCTGGACGATCTCATCCGCCTGTGCGTTGGTTAAAATCAATGGTGGCAGCAAGCGGATGGTATTTCCCGCAGTGACATTGAGCAGAAGGCCTTCTTCTTTAGCGCGATCGACAAGCTGTGCGCATTCTTCTGTCAGCTCGATACCAAGCAACAGTCCGGCGCCGCGAATGTCCGCGACTTTTGGGTTGGATGACAACGCCTCATTAAACTGGTTTAGCATGCGCTTACCTAACTCTTCGGCGCGCTGCAGTAAATTTTGGTTGGCGATGGTTTTGATTACTGCCAAGGCAGCATTGCACGCCAAAGGGTTGCCACCAAACGTGGAGCCATGATTACCCGGTTGAAAAACGTCAGCCGCTTTGCCGCTGGCCAAACAAGCGCCAATGGGAACCCCATTTCCCAGCCCCTTGGCCGTAGTCACCACATCTGGAGTGATGCCAAAATGCTGAAAATGGAAAAACTGTCCGGTGCGGCCATTGCCGGTTTGTATTTCGTCCAGTATTAGCAGCCAACCCTGTTGATCACACAAGGCCCTCAACTCTTTCAAATAGGTGCTCGAGGGGATGCGGATGCCGCCTTCCCCCTGAATGGGTTCTACCATGACGGCCACTGTGTTGGGGCCGGCTGCGGCTTTTATCGCGGGAATATCGTCAAAGGGCACATGAGTAAAGCCTTCTACCAGTGGGGTAAACCCCGTTTTGACTTTTGGATTTCCGGTGGCGGTGAGGGTTGCCATTGTGCGGCCGTGAAAGCTGTTGACGGTAGTGATAATTTCAGGTGCTTCAATGCCGTGGTCGTTGCCCCACTTGCGCGCAATCTTAATCGCGGCTTCATTCGCCTCTGCTCCAGAGTTGGAAAAAAAGACTTTATCCATACCCGAGATAGCCGTGAGGGTTTCGGCCAATTGAATTTGGGGCTCAATTAGGTACAAGTTGGAAACGTGCAGAAGCTTTTGAGCCTGTTCATGGATCGCTGCCGTGACGGCGGGGTGCGCGTGACCAAGGCCGCAGACTGCAATGCCACTTAGGGCATCTAAGTAGCGCTGGCCTTTGTCGTCCCAAACGTATACGCCCTCGCCGCGGACCAACAATGTATTGCGATTGCCGTAATTATTCATAAGCGCTGTCATTCAGCTCTACCCATTGTGCGCATCCGGCCACGCAGTCATTTCAATTAGGCTGAATAAAAAGCCGTGGCCCAAAAACAAAACAGGCAGCATACGCCGCCTGACCAATCGGCCATTTTATGCCGTATTTCGGGGGTTGTAAACGTTAGGGGGGTTAACGCCAGTACTTCTGCCAGGCGGTGAGGACTTTTTCGGGGTACCAGGTTTTGCCGTAACTACCATTGTAGCGTGCAAGGGCTTCCATCCAGCGGCCTTCTTCTTTGTCGAGATAGTACTTTAATATGGTGCAACCATATTGCAGATTGGTTTCCATATTGATTAGGTTGTCTTGCTCACGACCGATTTCTTTTTTCCAAAAGGGCATCACTTGCATCATGCCAAGCGCACCTACTGATGAGATGGCGTAGGGATTGAAAGCACTTTCTATTTGAATCACGGCCAATACCAAATTGGGTTGTAAGCCGACACGTGAAGCTTCGCGATGCACCAGTCGCAAAATTCGAAAGCGCTCATCCGCATCTTTTACATAGCGTTCTAATGATGGCGATTTGGACACCATCCAAACTTCTGCATCGAAGCGGTCCTTGAAACTGCTGGCTTCAGAAATGGACTTTTTTAACGCGGTGCGCAGGGCGGGGTCCACTTCATCCGGGGCGGCACTTATGGCCTGCTGGGCCCCTCCCATCAGGCCCCAAAGCACTGTCAACGCCTTGAGCAATTCCCTCACCGCAAGTTAACCCGCAACAACGGACTGAATAAAAGCTTGGACATTGGTGAGCGGAATGTTTTGACTATCCGTGTCTGATCGGCCTTTGTATTCCACCAGGTCTTCTTGCAAGCCACGATCGCCAACGACCACTCGATGTGGGATTCCGATCAGCTCGACATCTGCCAGCATGGCACCCAAACGCGCTTTGGGCTCATCCATAAACAGGACTTCAAGCCCCGCGTCGGTTAAACCTTGATAGAGCGTTTCGCAAGCCGATCTAACGGCTTCTGATTTGGCCATATTAATGGGTACCAACGCTACCTGGAAGGGAGCAATCGCCGCCGGCCATATAATGCCCGTGTCATCATAGTTTTGTTCGATCGCTGCAGCCACTACGCGTGACACGCCAATACCGTAGCAGCCCATGATCATGGTTTGGTCTTTGCCTTGTTCGTTCAATACCTTGGCCTTCATGGACTCCGAATATTTGGTGCCCAATTGAAAAATATGACCGACTTCAATGCCGCGCTTAATGTCCACAGTCCCGGTTCCGCAAGGGCTAGGGTCTCCCCTTTGGATGTTACGAATATCTGCTACGGTGTGAGAGCCGGTTTCAGTGGGCCAGTTGGCATTGATAAAATGCACGCCCGTTTCATTAGCACCGCAGGCAAAGTTGACTAAGGCCTTCGCTGCGCGATCGATCACCATGGGGATGGTAAGGCCTATGGGGCCAAGCGAACCCACCTCGGCGCCGAGTTCTGCCGCAATTCTTTCTTCGCTGGCGAAAGTGATGGGGTTGCCAACGCCGGGTATTTTAGCGGCTTTGATTTCGTTTAACGTGTGGTCCCCCCTCAGTACCAATGCTACCAGTGGCGGTGTGGCTGAGTCGGTGGGTTCGCCCAATGCGATCAATGTTTTGACGGTTTGGCTACTGGGTAGGCCCAATAAAGACGAGACCTCATCAATGGTTTTTTGAGTGGGTGTGGGCACCTTTTCTAGGGTTTTGGGTGCGTCGTTTTGTGGTGTGGGCGCTACTGCTTCGGCCATTTCGATGTTGGCGGCATATTCACTTTCGGTGCTGAAAACAATGTCATCCTCACCACTGTCGGCCAATACGTGAAACTCATGAGAGCCGGTACCCCCAATAGAGCCGGTATCGGCCAATACTGCGCGGTAATGCAGACCTAAGCGGTCAAAAATATTGCAGTAAGTGCGGTACATGATGTCGTAAGTACTTTGTAAGCACGCTTGGCTGAGGTGAAAGGAGTACGAATCTTTCATCAAAAATTCGCGGGCACGCATCACCCCAAAGCGCGGGCGAACTTCGTCGCGAAACTTGGTTTGAATCTGATAAAAATTGGCGGGCAGCTGTTTGTAACTGCTGATCTCGTTGCGGACCAAATCGGTGATGATCTCTTCATGCGTTGGGCCCAGGCAAAAAGCATTTTGATGTCGGTCTGAAAAACGCGTGAGTTCGGGACCAAACTGTTCCCAACGGCCGGATTCTTGCCATAGTTCCGCGGGTTGAACCACAGGCATTAGAACTTCTTGTGCGCCGGATTTGTCCATCTCCTCTCTGACGATCCGTTCAACTTTACGCAGGACTCTTAAGCCCAGTGGCAGCCAAGAATACAACCCGGAAGCGGATTTTCGAATCATGCCGGCACGTAGCATTAATTGATGGCTGGTCACTACAGCATCCGCTGGCGTCTCTTTTTGGGTGGCAATTAGGTATTGAGTGGCTCGCATATCAGTGCTTAAAACCTTATAAATCAGACAGTGTGCTTTTATCCTGAATTGACATCTCTGTCAGTTCAAGGTTTCGAGATAAACCAGGGTTGGTATTTATCCCTTTAAAAATCAATGGCTTACGTTTTTTGGAGAAAAGTCCTCGTGCACGATGTGCGGCTTCTTGTCAGCCAGGATACTTAGGGGCACGAAAGGTGGAGCCTTTACCGCAAAGGGCGTATTTTAGGGGTTTTGGTGGCGGCTGTCTTGTGAAAAGCGCGGGGGAGTTCCCAAAGGGCGTGTGCCCTTTGGGCGGGGGGCTTACTCGGCCATTTCCTTAAGTTTCTTCAATGGGCGAATTTTAACTTGAATGCTCGCAGGTTTAGCCGCAAAGGTGGTTTCTTCGCCAGTAAAGGGGTTTATTCCCTTGCGTGCTTTGCGTGCAGGTTTCTTCACGGTAACGATTTTGAATAAGCCTGGCATCACAAACTCGCCACAGCCGCGTTTGGTAACATGGCCTTCAATCACCATTCCCAGCTCATCTAAGACAGCGCTGACCTGCTTGCGCGTCAATTCAGTGGATTCCACCAAGTGATTGACCAGTTGAGTTTTAGAGTATCGCTCTTTGATCGCTTTGGCTTTAGCGGCGACGGGCGCAGCCTTGGCGGCCACTTTTCTAGCAGGGGCTTTTTTGGCTGGAGCTTTTTTAGCAGCTGCTTTTTTGGCAGGCGCTTTTTTGGCGGTGGCTTTACGTGCGGCCATGTGTGAACCTCGTGTTTATGATTGTTGTAACTTCTGGTGTTAGTAAATTGAAACAGGGTTAGGACTGGAATTCTGAAGGCTTTGGACCTTCAGCCCCCTCGCCTGATCCTATATATAGAATATTCGGGTAAGCGCAGCAACCGTTTAAACAAAAAAACCGCTAAAAAACAGGTGTTTTTCTCAAATTCGCCCCCATTCTCAGTCGGCGGCACCTGTTAGCCGACGGCTTAGGGTGTTTTTCGTACAAACCCAACTGTATAATGCCGCCCTCTTTATTGGGCCCACGTCCCGGGGTGAGGGCTATTTTTGGAGTACTCTGTATGCCTATATATGAATATCAGTGTCAGGCCTGTAGCCATGAGTTTGAGAAGTTGTTAAAAATCAGTGATGCAGCATTGGTGGATTGTCCGGAATGTGGTAAACCCGAATTGAAGAAAAAAATATCGGCTGCGGGCTTTCGGTTGAGTGGTGGCGGATGGTACGAAACGGATTTTAAATCGGGCAACAAAAAGAACTTAGCGGGTGAAAAAGACACAGGTACACAGGCATCGGATAAGGCCAAAGACAGCAGTACCGGTGACAAAAAGACCGAAAAGAAAACCGAAAAGGCGAGCACTACATCCAATAGCAGCAGCGCAACAAAGTAGTGGCTCAGGCGATTGATACAACAATAGGTAAAGCTATGCGCAATATATACTGTGGGGCAGTTAGAACCACAAACATTGAAGAAACCATCACCCTATGTGGATGGGTTGATCGACGTCGTGACCACGGCGGTGTGATATTTATCGATTTGCGAGATCGAGAAGGTATTGTGCAAGTGGTCTTCGATCCAGACAGCGCTCATTTCGCTCTGGCAGACAAGGTGCGCAGCGAATATGTGTTGCAAGTGACCGGTCGCGTGCGAGCACGTACGCCCGAAACGGTGAACCCCGCAATGCAGACCGGGGAAGTAGAAGTGTATGGTCTGGAGCTGTCTATTCTCAATACAGCAGAGACGCCACCGTTTCCTTTAAACGAGCGTGCCACGGTGGGAGAAGATGTTCGTTTGCGCTACCGCTATTTAGATTTGCGCCGCTCAGAAATGCAGCAAAACTTACGTTTTCGCTCGAAAGTGACCAACGCCATCCGAAACTTTTTAGATGACAAAGGCTTCTTGGACATCGAAACGCCCATCCTAACTCGGGCCACTCCTGAGGGCGCGCGAGATTATTTGGTGCCTTCCAGAACGCACGAGGGGCACTTTTTTGCTTTGCCGCAGTCGCCACAGTTGTTTAAGCAATTGTTAATGGTGGCGGGGTTCGACCGTTACTACCAAATCGCCAAGTGTTTCCGGGATGAGGATTTACGTGCGGACCGGCAGCCGGAGTTTACTCAGATCGACATCGAAACCTCGTTTATGAGCGAGGAAGACATCATGGGTGTGACAGAGGACATGGCGTGCACCTTGTTTAAAGATCTGTTGAATGTAGACCTAGGGGCCTTTCCGCGCATGCCTTTTAGCGAGGCTATGGAAAAATACGGGTCGGACAAGCCCGATTTGCGCATACCCCTTGAGCTGGTTGAAGTGAAAGACCTTATGGCCGCGGTGGACTTTAAAGTGTTTTCTGGTCCCGCTAAGGACCCCAAAGGCCGTGTTACTGCTATGAAGGTGCCTGGGGGCAGCGAGAAGTTGACGCGCAAACAAATTGACGACTATACCAAGTTCGTCAGCATTTATGGGGCAAAAGGTCTGGCCTATATTAAAGTCAACGACAAAAGCAATCTAGAGGAAGGGCTGCAATCCCCCATCGTTAAATTTTTGCCGAATGATGTACGTCAAGCCCTATTGGATCGTTTGGCTTGTGACAATGGCGATATTGTTTTCTTTGGTGCGGATTCGGCAAAAGTAGTTTCCGAAGCGCTTGGCGCGTTGCGCTGCAAATTGGGTGAAGATCTCAATTTATACACCTGTGAGTGGGCGCCGCTTTGGGTGGTGGACTTCCCCATGTTTGAAGAAACGGACTCGGGGGCGTTGACGGCACTGCATCATCCCTTTACCGCACCGAGCTGCACGCCTGAAGCGCTAAAAGCCCATCCCGAAAAGGCCCTCTCCCGCGCTTACGATATGGTATTAAACGGTACAGAGCTTGGTGGTGGGTCTATCCGTATTCACGATCAGGACATGCAGCATGTGGTGTTCGAAATTTTAGGAATCAATGAGCAAGAACAACAGGAAAAATTTGGTTTCTTGTTGGATGCACTCAAGTATGGAGCGCCTCCACATGGCGGCTTGGCCTTTGGTTTAGATCGACTGATTATGCTGATGACTGGGTCCGAATCTATTCGTGACGTTATCGCGTTTCCGAAAACGCAGACCGCAGCTTGTGTTATGACGGATGCACCCGGTTCGGTGGATTTTGAACAGCTTAGGGATTTGCATATTCGATTAAATCTAAAGGAGAAAAAAGCCGAAGCTTGATTTACAAGCGTGACTGGCCCGATTTTCCGCAGTGTACGTCATCATGTGGTGACGTACACTGCGGGGTTCGAACGGTGTTAATCGCAACCTGTTGGCAGTTTCTGGGGCCACGTCTTAGTCATTCGACAATTATTCCTGCCGGGTTAATGATAATGGTTTTCTTCCGGCAGTCGATCGACTGGCGCGGTGGTTTTTGCCGCGAACAAAATACTTTTCAATAATAATGGCGTGCAGCGCGTTAGGCGATTGCAAGGCCTTATTCAGCATCGAGTGCATTATCGGAGTTTCCTATGGCGGGTCACAGTAAATGGGCGAATATCAAACATCGAAAAGCGGCGCAGGATGCGAAACGCGGTAAAGTATTCACCAAAATGATCCGTGAACTCACTGTGGCTGCTAAGGCAGGGCCTAACCCTGAAGACAATCCTAGGTTGCGCACGGCAGTAGATAAAGCTCTGGGCGCCAATATGAAGCGCGATACCATTGATAAAGCCATTGCTCGTGGCGCGGGCGCAGGAGAGGGTGACAACTACGAAGAGCTGACTTATGAAGGGTATGCTGTCGCCGGGGTGGCAGTATTGGTGGAATGCATGACAGATAATCGCAATCGTACCGTTTCGGATGTGCGTCACGCGTTTGCCAAGCATGGCGGCAATTTAGGGACAGATGGTTCGGTGGCCTATCTCTTTACTCGGTGCGGTCAAATCGACTTTGAAACGGGTGCGAATGAAGACTCGATAATGGAAGTCGCGCTTGAAGCCGGTGCCGAGGACATTAAAACGCATGAAGATGGCAGCATCGAGGTGTTCACCACCTTCGAAAATTACCAATCAGTCAAAGAACAGTTTGTGCAATCGGGGTTGGAGCCAGCCCGGTCAGAAGTCGCCATGATTCCGGCTACAGAGATCCCCTTAGAAAAAGACGACGCGGAAAAGGTGATGGCGTTGGTGGATATGCTGGAGGATTTGGACGATGTGCAAAATGTTTACACCAATGCCAATATCCCTGATGCCGTGCTGGATGCCCTAAACGGCGACCATTAACCTGGTCATAAAATAGAGCCCCTATCTGTTTTATGGCACGCCCTAAAAAGTCTGGCGCTGATGTGTGAGCCACCTTGTGTTTTAAGGGCTTTCATAGGTTTTGTAGTCAGTGATAGGGCGCGCGTACCCAACAGTTAACCCGGCAATCAATCTTGCTGGGTTAATCAGTCTGATTTATGCGCTAAACAACCAAAGGTTTTCAAACTGCGGCGCAATGGCCGGCTGTGTTTGCACGCTTAATTGTAGCGCTTTCTCTGACAAGGCTTCTGCGCCTTTCGCATTTTGATGTTTATCCAAATACAATGCCAGCAGCGTTCGCAAGCGGTTTATTTGATAGATAATTTCTTGCATCATCAAAAAGGCGTCTTCCATTTCCTTGTAGGCGTGTTCCAGCTTTTCTATGGCGACCTGATCCAGCCAGCGCATATACGCTTCATTAATAACGCCGGATTGTACAACCGACATGGAAATATGAATGATCGCATTTTGTATGCATGCCACGCTTTCATCGTCGTGACGAAAATCGATATCCTTGATCAACACTTTGGCGATGTCTATGCATCTGTTGATATATTGCCCGTGAGACTTTACCGTCGCCACAATCTTATCTAAATGCTCTTCGGGAAGCTCGCTTCTAGCGTGGTGGGGCATTTCGCGCAACAGTACGATGAGCTTTTTAGACAAGGGCCCAAAGCGACTGTGACGACTGATTTGTATAATGGGAATAATATCGGATAACGGTCTGTCGTGGTCTTTACACCGTTTGTTGTAAATGGCATTGACCATATCTAGAAGGTTCAGCAGTTGCCCTTCGTGGGACAATTGTGCTCCGGGTTTGGAGCGCGGGTAACCGGTACCGTCGAGGTTTTCATGGTGCTCTAGTACTGCGCGTGCCACGGCTTTGGAGATGCCCGGGGTTTCTTTCAAAATGTTGTAGGCAATCACAGGGTGCACATGAATTTGTCGCCATTCGTGTGGCTCGAGCTCATCGGCTTTATTTAAAATGCTAGGGGAAATGTGGATCATACCCAAGTCATGGCACATGCCCGCCAAAAACAGCTCTAGAGGGTTCACCAGTTTGCCCTCCGTTTTAATCGCCAACAGGCAGCCAAACCACGCACAAAACATGGCTTGCTCAAATACTTCAGGCATAATCAGCGATATAGCCGTGAGCTTTTGCCGTACGATAGGGTGCTGACAAACCGACTCACAAAGCTTTAGCATAACTTTAGGTTCGGCGTATCGCTCATAGAAAAATCGCGTGGATGGGTCTGAGGTGAGGTACACCTCAAAACATTCTGCCAATGATTGAGCGGTTAACTCGTTCTCAATCATGATGGTGTCTTCAAGGGGTTTCAGTAACTTAAAGCGGGTGATACGCTCGACCATGGTGGTGTCAATGCGTGTCCCCTTTTTTGCCAAGATTTGGCCCTGCGCATTACAAATATCGCTTGCCGCTAATACATGGCAAACTTCATTTACTTTCGCTAGGTTTTCTGCGTAGGCTTCCTTTTCGTTATCGTTGGTTTCGCTCATCAAACTTAACTCGTATTGACTGGCCACAATACGCGCCAAATGGCACGCATAACTAAAACTTAGCATAGAATACCCAGTTCAATGACTGGAATTTCGTGCCTATCCGTCGTGTTGAGGTTTATTCGTGATAAACATCGCAGGACTTAGAGCGAAATGGAGTTGCGCGGGGTTCTTTTAGATTAAAGCGTTAGTCGATATAAGCAGTAATGGCTCAATTCAGGTGCTTTATAACGACGCGGATTCAAATCCGAAGTGCATCACCTCAACCTGTAGAAGAAGGGGCTAGCTGAAGGTAAGCTCTTCCCCTTTTTCTCCGGCAAGAGATGAAGCAGTGAAGAGACAATACCAACAGCTAACCTATGAGCAACGATGCC
>JBNKWZ010000019.1:0-18855 GCA_050300015.1 Cellvibrionaceae bacterium
GCGACCTCCGGCGTGACAGGCCGGCATTCTAACCAGCTGAACTACCGGTCCGCGAATGATGGTGGGTGGTACAGGGGTCGAACCTGTGACCTACGCCTTGTAAGGGCGCCGCTCTACCAACTGAGCTAACCACCCAGAGAGCGGCGTATTGTAATGATATTGTTATGCGCGTCAATACTCTGGGTGAAATTTTGTTACAAATGGTTCATGTTGGATTTCCGCTGTTATAATCAGGCCTTTATGCCAATAGAACGCCGAGTACCTATGCCAAAAGTCCTTCTCGTCCTGTTTTTAAGCTTAACCTTTGCTTGTGAGGCACGTGCTTCCATTGATGTGTACGAATTTTCCTCAGACGAGTATCGCGAGCGATATCAGCAATTTTTGGAAGAGCTACGTTGCCCAAAGTGTAAGAATAATAACTTGGCGGGGACGAACTCTAAGATTGCGGTGGACCTGCGTCGGCAGTTACACACCATGTTGGAGCAAGGGCAGAGTGATGAAGAAATCATCGATTTTATGGTGATGAGTTATGGTGATTTTGTCCTCTATCGACCTCGGGTTCAGCCGAGCACATTGGCGCTTTGGTTGGCGCCGGGCGTATTCCTTGGGCTGGGTGGTCTTATTATTGGTGGTATTATTTTGCGGCGTCGCAAAGCACTCGCCAGTGAAAAGGTTGGGTTATCAGAGGCCGAGCAACACGCGTTGGAACGTTTGCTGAAAAAAGGGGACCAAGCTTCTTCTTCAACAGATTCAAACTCATAATAAAAAGGCGGTCACCGTGTATTGGCAAATAATCTTATTGTTGTGTGGTCTGGCAGCATTGTTTGTGCTGTGGCCTCTCGTGCAATTGCCATTTCTGCATAAGAGCTGGCAGCGACGCGCCAGTCAAGATGAAACTCAAGTAACGCTCTACTACGAACATTTGGCTGATTTAGACAAATCGCTTGCTGTAGGAGACATTGACGCCGCGCAGTACGATGCCCTTAAAGTGGAGCTGCAAAAGGCGTTGGTAGAAGATGAAGTGGCCACTACGGATACGGTGTTGTCTCGCAGTGGAAAAACCGTGGTTCTGGTTGCGGCGCTAGTGGTGCCCATGCTGGGCGTGTTGGCCTACTTGGAGCTGGGTGGGAAGCCCGATTGGGAGATTTACCAAACACTACAAGCCTTGCCAAAAGCGGAGTCGAGGGAGGACTACGAGGCGAAACTGAGAGTTTTGGTACTGGAGGCGCAAGCGCGCTTAACCCATACGCCAGACAATTTTGCTTTGCGTAACTTATTGGCGCAAAGCTCCATGGCGCTTCAGGACTACGACGAGGCGGTCGTCAATTATCGAGCCATTTTAGATGAATTCCCCGAGTCCCCGAGAATCATCGCGAACTTGGCGCAGGCGTTGTTCTACCGAGCGGGAAATACCGTTACACCAGAGGTGCGAGATTACACTCAAAAGGCTCTGGCGCTTGCACCCATGTTGCCAGAAATGCTGGGTTTGGCGGGGATTGATGCTAAAAATCAAGGGGATTATCGTGCTGCTATCGCCTATTGGCGGCGGGCAGTGAGCCAGCTTGCGCCGAATTCTCCTGAAGCCAAGGGTTATTTAAATGGTATTCAAAAGGCTGAGGCGGCATTGTTGGCAGCGGGTGAAAGCCTGGATGAGCCTGAAGTGGCCGACACGAATGCTGCGGCGCCCGGCTTTACGGTTGAGGTAAGCCTTGGAGATAAGGTACAAGTCGACCCCGCTACCACCGTATTTGTTTACGCACGCGCTTGGCAAGGTCCCAAAGTCCCGCTGGCGATTCAACGGTTGACTGTGGCAGATTTACCCAAATCCATTCGGTTGGATGAATCCATGGCGATGGCACCGGGTATGACAATCAGCGCATTTGATCAGTTAGAGCTTGTGGCACGGGTGTCCTTGAGTGGGACGCCTGCGCCGAAAAGTGGCGACTGGCAAGCCAGTATGGGTCCCATCACACTGACTGAGATCACAGCGCCTGTGCCCCTGACCATTAACGAATTCGTGCCTTAGTGCGTGGGCGCCTCAAGATAACGACAACAAAAATACTGAATTAAGCGACCAAACATTATGCGATTGAAGTGCATTAAGCTTGCCGGCTTTAAATCGTTTGTCGATCCAACCACTGTGAATTTTCCGAGCAATTTAAGCGCAGTAGTGGGCCCAAACGGATGTGGAAAATCCAATATTATCGATGCTGTGCGCTGGGTGATGGGGGAGTCGTCGGCTAAAAACCTGCGTGGCGAGGCCATGACCGACGTCATTTTTAATGGCTCCAACACACGCAAACCCGTTGGGCAAGCGTCTATTGAGCTCGTATTTGACAACACCGATGGCAAAATCGTTGGTGAATATGCCAATTATAATGAGATATCCGTTCGCCGTAAGGTGACTCGGGATGGTCAAAATATATACTACCTCAACGGGGCAAAGTGTCGTCGTCGCGATATTACCGACATCTTTCTCGGCACCGGATTAGGGCCACGCAGTTACGCGATCATTGAGCAGGGCATGATCTCTCGCCTGATTGAGGCAAAGCCCGAAGAGCTGCGCGTTTACATTGAGGAGGCAGCCGGGATCTCGAAATATAAAGAGCGACGCCGTGATACTGAAAATCGCATGCGCCGCACCCACGAAAATCTGGAGCGGCTGACCGATATCCGGGATGAGCTAGAGCGCCAGTTGGGTCGTCTAGAACGCCAAGCTCAATCAGCCGAAAAATACAAAGAATACAAGGCAGTAGAGCGAGATCTTAAAGCAAAGCTTCAAGCGTTACGCTACCGTTCGTTGAAGGAGCAATCCGAGCAAAAACACGTAACCATTCGCGATTTGGAATTAAAAGTGGAAGCGTTGGTGACTGAGCAAGTCCACCATGACTCCACCATAGAAATTCAGCGTACAAAAGGTACAGAGCTGGGGGATAACTTCAATGAGGTTCAAGGACGGTTTTACGCCATAGGAACCGATATAGCACGGATTGAACAAACCATAGCGCATACCCAAGAGCGCGAGCGCCAATTGCGGGCAGATCTTGAACAAACCTTGCGCGATTGCAGCGCTGCAGAGGAACACCTTCAGCAAGATCAAATCAAGTCCGAAAGCTGGCAGGCCGAGCTTCTGGAAATGGAACCTGAAATGGAGCTGTTGACGGAAACCGAGGAGGGCTCAAATACCTCTTTGGTTGAAGCGGAAGAGGCCATGCAAACCTGGCAGCAGGAATGGGACAGCTTCAACATAAAAGCCGCAGCGCCTCGTCAAGACGCAGAAGTACAGCAGTCTCGCATACAACATCTAGAGCAGGTCCAGCAGCGTTTGCTGGAGCGAATTCGCAAACTCGATGCAGAAAAGCAAACGTTGGTGGTTGGCGAGTCGGAAGAAGAAATTCAATTGCTTGAGGAAACTCTGGCTGAATGCGAGATGCGCTTTGAAGACAAGCGTGCGGAAGTCGAATCCATCAGTGATCAGGTGCGAACCCTAAAAGAAACGGAAAAGCAGCAAAATTCCGAGCTGGACACGTTAAAAAGTCAACTGCAACAAGATAAAGGTCGATTTGCGTCGCTGGAAGCGTTGCAGCAGGCGGCTCTGGGGCAAAGCGACAGTGCGCGAGCGCAATGGCTGGATAGCACCGGGCTCACCCAGGCCGCGCCCATGGCGGAAAAACTTTCGGTGGAAGCGGGTTGGGATGCGGCGGTTGAAACGGTACTCGGCCAATCACTACAAGCCGTGTGTGTTGAGGCAAGCTTTGATGCCATTGCCAGTAAACTGACAGAGTTGACCAAGGGTGAAATGACTTTGGTGGACCTAAGTGCGAGTGCGAACGCCCAAAGCCATTCGGCTGATGAGCTTGCGAGTAAGGTCACGGCTGGCATTGACCTTAGCCCTTGGTTAGGGGGGGTGCAATGCTGTGAGACTTTAGCTGAGGCATTGGCGCGTCGTACTAATCTGAGTGCCGGTGAGTCTATTATTACGCGCGATGGTGTGTGGTTAGGTCCCAACTGGATTCGTGTGAGCAAGGATAAAGACGCCAGTTCAGGGGTTTTGGCTCGGCAACAGGAACTGGAGGCACTGGGTGAGCACATTGAAAGCCTTGCTCAACGTATAGATGAGCTTGCCGCTGCGCTCGAGCAGAGCCGAGCGCAGTTAGTTGAGTCGGAGCAAAACCGCGACGATTTACGTGCGAATATCGATGCACTGGTGCGAGAGCAGAGCGACACACGCTCGCGCCTGGCAGGTTTAACCGCCAAAGTAGAACAGGCTTTGGAAGGTCGAAAACGTGCCGATCGCGAAATCGAAGAAGCCAAAGAGCAAATGAATTTGGAGGCCGAAAATTTGGCTGAGGCGCGTACTCGCTTGCAGACGGCCATTGATGGCATGGAGCAGGATACCGCGACGCGTGAGGCCCTGTTAACCCAGCGCGACAGTATTCGTGAAAAGCTGGATACTGCCCGACAAAAAGCGCGTCACGATAAAGACCGGGCACACGAGCTTGCCATGCGCTATCAGTCGGTGAAAACCCAGTTAAGCGCAGTGAACCAGGGTTTGAGCCGCTTGCAAGAGCAAATGACGCGGCTTACTGAGCGCCGAGCCACGTTAGAGGAGGGACTGCAAAACAGCCTAGAGCCGGTTGAATCTTATAAGGAAGAATTGGAAGCCAATTTATCCAAGCGTATCTCCATTGAGGAAGAACTTTTACAAGCGCGCAGAGCCGTGGAAGAGGTGGAGAACATCATCCGCGAATCGGAGAAACAGCGCGTTTCGGTGGAGCAAAACCTGCAAGGGGTGCGCACCCAGCTGGAAGCCGCTCGGATGGACGCGCAGTCACTGGATGTTCAGGCTCAAGGCCTAAAAGAACAGCTCATTGAAGAAGACTTTGAAGTGGACAGTGTATTGGCCACGCTTGAACCCGATCTGGATCTCAAGGTGCTTGGCCAAGAATTGGATGAAGTGACGCGTCGAATCGAGCGCCTTGGGGCCATTAACCTGGCTGCGATTGATGAATATAAAACCGAGTCTGAACGTAAAAATTACTTAGATGAACAAAATGCAGATCTGGAGGAAGCGCTCGAAACACTTGAAAACGCGATTCGCAAAATTGATCGCGAAACGCGCACGCGTTTCAAAGAAACCTTTGACCAAGTGAACAATGGCGTCCAGGAATTGTTCCCCAAAGTCTTTGGCGGTGGGCATGCTTATTTGGAATTGACCGGGGAGGATCTGTTGGATACAGGTATCGCTATTATGGCGCGCCCGCCTGGTAAAAAGAACAGTACTATCCATTTGTTGTCCGGTGGCGAGAAGGCCTTAACGGCCATCGCTTTGGTTTTTTCAATTTTTCGGTTGAACCCGGCACCGTTTTGTATGCTGGACGAAGTAGACGCACCATTGGACGATGCCAACGTTGGGCGCTATGCTCGAATGGTGGAAGAGATGTCTAGCCAAGTGCAGTTTATCTATATCACACATAATAAGATTGCTATGGAAATGGCACATCAACTACTGGGGGTAACAATGCACGAGCCTGGTGTTTCACGTATTGTTACGGTTGACGTAGAAGAGGCTGCTGAATTAGCAGCGAGTTGAGGACCCTATTGGCATGCGAGAATGGTTAACTATCATCATTGTGGTATTAATTATTGGCATCCTGGTGGATGGTTTTCGACGTATGCGAGCGCACCGTCGTGAAACCTTGCGCTTGTCTAAAAACATGTCGGATGGCGACCCGCTTCTGGATGAAGACCTTACCGGGAGCGAATTTCCGAGCGGCGGCGCTCGTGTGGCAGGTTACCGTGAAGTCACCGATTTGGAAAATGTTCATCAGCATTTGAAGGACAATTACGTGGCCTCTAAGCAAACTCGTGGTGCGCCCAAGCGACCACCCGAGCAGGCCGCGCTTAATCTGGATTCGCCTGTGCCGTTGATGCATCAGAGTCAGGACGAAAGCGATTCTGAGCAAGACCAAAACATGCCTTTTATGACCTCCCATGAGCCTGCGCTGGGTAATTTGGACGACCTAGATGAAGAGTCCACGCCTTTGCCATTTGGGAAAACAGCTGAGGAAATACCCGATGCCTCAGAGGGTACTGATGTCGAACACAAATTGCCCCTAGAGGAAGAGTTCGTACCCGTATCCAAACAAACGGCACCGCCAGCAACGCAGTTTGAGGTGGATGCGGAGCTAGAGTTTGAAGACGAGCTTTCGAAGCCACGCGCCACTCGACGCGATAGCTCCGTGGGCGACTCCGTGCCGCACGCACCTGCGCAATCTCGCGCTCAACAAGGTAAAAAGCCACAACCTGTATCAGAATCCACCCCGCCCGCCATGCCCGATGAAGTGTTGGTGATGAATATCATGGCAAAGAGAGGCGAGGTGTTTTTGGGCGATACCCTTTTACAAACCTTGTTAGATAATGGTTTGAGGTTTGGCGATATGGACATTTTTCATCGCCACGAAAGTGCCACTGGGAGTGGGCCGGTATTGTTTAGCTTAGCGAATATGGTCAAGCCCGGTACTTTTGACCTAGAAGCCATGGAGTCATTTGAGACGCCTGGCATCAGCTTATTCTTAACGCTGCCCATCAAAACAGACAGCCTAGAAGCCTACAATTTAATGGCGACGACAGCACAAGCCATGGCGAAAACTTTGGGTGGGGAGTTAAAAGATGAGAATCGCAGTGTCATGACATTACAAACCATTGAGCACGAGCGTCAGCGCGTGATTGAGTACGAAAGAAAGCGTCGTTTGGCAAAGGCCTAGCCGACTCCAAGCCCGCTGTGCTCCGCTGCAAGTCCAGCAATGCATGCCCCTCACTGAAAGAAGTTGTCAGAATGATCTCCGCAAACCTTTCGAGAAGTGAAGACCGCGAGCGCTACGAAGCGCTTAAAACGGATCTCCACCACCACAACCATTTGTACTACGTTCTTGATGCGCCGCAACTGCCTGATGCTGAATATGATCGGATGATGCAAGCGCTTCTTAAACTGGAATCAGACAATCCCGGGTGGGTAACACCCGATTCACCCAGTCAGCGCGTGGGAGGGCAAGCCCTTGAGGCCTTTACGTCGGTTACTCACTTATCGCCCATGTTGTCGCTGGACAATGTTTTTGACGAAGAAGGTTTAAAAGCCTTTGATAAACGCGTGAAGGAACGCTTAAAGCATGATGGCGACATTGAGTATGTCTGCGAACCCAAATACGATGGTATTGCGGTAAGCCTACTGTATGAAAACGGGCTGCTGACTCGCGCGGCAACACGAGGTGATGGCGAAACCGGTGAGGACATCACTGCGAACGTACGTACCATTCCCTCGGTGCCTCTTAAGCTTAAAGGGGGCGTCGCGCCCGTACTTGAAGTGCGAGGCGAGGTGTTCATGCCCAAAGCTGGTTTTGCAAAGTTGAATGAAACGGCCCGAAGTGAGGGTACCAAAGGTTTCGTCAATCCTCGTAACGCAGCGGCCGGCAGTTTACGCCAACTGGACCCCAAAATTACGGCCAAACGCCCGCTAAAAATGTGCGCCTACAGTGTTGCCGTGATAGAGGGCGATGCCTTGGCACACTCCCATATAAAGACGCTAGAAGCCATACAAACGTTGGGTTTTTATGTGAGCCCAGAGGTGGCTTGTGTGAAAAACATCGATGGCTGTTTGGCGTTTTATCAGGCTCTTGCAAGAAAGCGAAACGAATTGCCCTATGACATTGATGGCGTGGTATTCAAGGTCAATCGCTTTGAATTACAAAATCAGCTGGGTTTCGTGGCCAAGGCTCCTCGATGGGCCATAGCGCACAAGTTTCCTGCACAAGAGGAAATGACACACTTAAATGCGGTGGAATTCCAAGTGGGGCGCACGGGCACTATTACGCCGGTGGCGCGCTTAGAGCCTGTTTTTGTTGGTGGTGTGACAGTCAGCAATGCGACTTTGCATAATCGAGATGAGATTCGCCGATTGGAGGTTATGGTGGGAGATACGGTGGTGGTTCGCCGTGCTGGTGATGTGATTCCTCAAGTGGTATCTGTGGTGACGGATCAACGCCCTGAAAATGCCACACCTATTGAATTTCCTGATGTTTGCCCCGTATGTGGTTCGCCCGTTGCGATAGTGGAAGGTGAGGCGGCCATTCGCTGCACCGGCGGATTGGTGTGCGAAGCTCAACGTAAGGAGGCCATTAAACACTTTGCCAGTCGCAAGGCCATGGACATCGATGGCCTGGGTGATAAATTGGTAGAGGCATTGGTGGACCAGGGTTTGGTCACGGGTTTAGAGGATATTTATACGCTCACGCTTGAGCCCGTGGCGGGACTAGAACGTATGGGGAACAAGTCCGCACAAAACTTACTGGACGCGATTGAAGCCAGTAAGCAAACCACACTGCCGAAATTTTTATTTGCATTGGGTATTCGCGATGTGGGCCAAACCACGGCCCACACTCTGGTGAACCACTTAGGCCAGTTGTCATCTATCGCTACGGCCGATGAAGAAACCCTATTGGCGGTACCTGATGTGGGGCCGGTGGTGGCTGAACGCATTCAGGATTTTTTTAGCAACCCACAAAATCAATCAGTGATAGAGGCGTTGATCAATCACGGAGTGCATTGGCCGGATGTAACCCCTAAAAACGAGAAAGATCAACCCTTAGGCGGCCAAGTGTGGGTGTTGACGGGGACGCTCGACAGTATGAGCCGAGACGAAGCCAAGGGCATGCTGCAAGCTCAGGGCGCGAAAGTGACGGGGTCTGTTTCGGCCAAAACGGACGTTTTGTTGGCGGGCCCTGGGGCGGGCTCAAAACTTCGAAAAGCCCAGGAGCTCGGCATACGTGTTGTAAACGAATTGGAATTTTTAACATTGGTAGGTAAGGCTTAATGCGAATTGGGTTGGTGGTGATGGTAATGCTGATGGCCATGGGGTGTGCCACATCGCAACCAAGAAATGTTGAGAACTTGTGTGACATTTTCGAAGAGAAAGGGGGGTGGTATAAAGATGCCAAAAAGGCCGCAAAAAAATGGGATTCAGACATTAGTATCCTAATGGCGTTTATACGACGGGAGTCAGCGTTTGTCTCGAATGCCAAACCGCCACGAAGAAAAATATTGGGTTTTATTCCTGGCCCCCGCTTGAGCGATGCCTATGGTTATGCCCAAGTGAAAGACGATACTTGGAACTGGTACGAACGCGAAGAAGGGGGGATGTTTGCCAGTCGCAACGACTTTGAAGATGCCGTGGACTTTATTGGTTGGTACAACAAGCAAAGCGCGAAGCGTTGTAAAATATCAACCCGAGACCCCTACAAACTTTACCTCGCTTACCACGAAGGGCACGGTGGGTATAATCGAGGCACTTACAAAAACAGAAAACACGTTAAAGAGTATGCCCGAAAAGTTGCCAAGCGTGCGAGCACGTATAAAGCACAGCTGAAACAATGTGAGGATAGCTTAAACCGGCCTTGGTGGTGGTTGTTTTAATGATGAACCTTGTTGAAATGGCGGATCAAGACGTACCCCTGGCGCCCATTAAAGCGGCCTTTTTTGATGTGGATGGCACGCTGTTGCGTGGGGATGGCAGTTTGTCTAAACCGGTGATCGCACAAATACAGCGGTTGAAAAATGCAGGCGTTATGGTGGGCGCCGCTACTGGGCGCCCTCACTTTGCAACGCAGTTTTTGGTGGAGCAAGCAGGTCTTAGCGATTTTGGTGTGTTTTGTACCGGAGCTTATGTGTTCTCGCCCGATTCAGGTGAAACACTCCTGCAGGCATGTATTCGCCAATCGCTGGCTCAAGCATTTTTACAGGCTGCACGCGCCAAGCAGGTGTACTACGAAGTGTATGGGTTTGAAGGCTACTGTGTGGATCACTCTCTGTTCCGAGAGTTAACCGAGGTACATTCAGAGCACTTGAGGGTGAAGCCCTCAGTCGGTGAAGCCAATGCTTGGATGCAACAGACAGGCGTCACCAAATTTTTGGTGGCGGCGCCTGCGGGCGACCATTCACTGGCGGAATTGGAAGTGGCGTTTGGGCAGTTGGATTTTGCCTATGCGCAATTTCCCGCGTTTCCCCATTGGCAGTTTGCGAGTGTGGTGGATCAACGTGCCTGTAAGCACCGGGCTTTTGATGCCTTGCTTGCAAGATATCAGATAGAAGACAGCAATGTCATGAGTTTTGGCGATTCGCCTTCAGATGCCATATTTTTGCAGCGTGCAGGTTACGGCGTTGCGATGGGCAACGCGTCTCGGGCGATCCAGAACACCGCGCGCTTCGTGACCAAAACCGTGGATGAGGACGGCGTTGCTTATGCTATTGACCGATTTTTATCCCTGCACAATGGCTAAGCCCCTGGAATTATCATGCGTTTTAAGATCAACAAAAGAGCCCGATTTAACACCAGTATGCTGGCAGGCGCTTGTATTATTGCTCTGGCGGTTTGGGGTTGGGGGTTGCCGATTACCACCGTGTTTATGTTTTTTGGTATCTGCTTTGGGTTTTTGGCGTTAATTGTTGGTTTGGCCGCATTGATTGGGTGGGTACTCAGTCGACTGCGTAAAAACGACTTGGAATGAACACGCTTGTCTACATACCCTTATAGGGAATATAAACTATACTTGACACCAATCTGCGTCATTTTGGTGCGGGTTTCACCTCTCACCTGGGTGGCTAAATAGGTGTAACACTCATCGGGTATGCCTCGTGCCTGCGTACTCAAGGATGGAAACTCAATTTAAGTTTTGGGGAGTCAATATGACTGACTATAAAGTGCCCACTAGGGAAATAGCATTTGTCATGGGCGAGCTTTTGGATATCGATTCGCACTTTAAAGCTTTGCCTGGGTGTGAAGAAGCCTCCATGGATGTCATTAATGCCATTGCCGAGGAATTGGCGAAGTTTTGTGAAAATGTGGTGGCGCCATTGAACGCGATAGGCGACACCGAAGGTTGTCAGTTGGTGGAGGGCGGCGTAAAAACGCCCACCGGCTTTAAAGAGGCTTACCAGCAGTTTATTGAGGCCGGCTGGCCCTCGATGACGCATGAAGAAGAGTTTGGTGGGCAAGGTTTACCCGAATCCTTAGGCACCATCATGAATGAATGTTTGGGCTCGTCGAACTGGGCTTGGAGCATGTATGCGGGCTTGTCTCATGGTGCTATGCGAACCATCTTTGAACACGGCACCGAAGAGCAAAAACAAACCTTCATCCCCAAGTTGGTGTCGGGCGAATGGACGGGCACCATGTGCTTAACAGAGCCTCACTGTGGTACCGATTTGGGTTTGCTTAAGACCAAGGCACAACCGCAAGCGGATGGTACTTATTGCATATCCGGGACTAAGATTTTTATCTCCGCGGGTGAGCACGATTTTACAGATAATATCGTGCATATCGTGTTGGCAAGATTGCCCGATGCGCCTGAGGGGACCAAGGGGATTTCACTGTTTATCGTGCCAAAGGTGTTGCCCAATGGAGAGCGAAACCTAGTGAGCTGTGGGGCACTGGAACATAAAATGGGCATTCACGGGAACGCCACTTGCGTGATGAACTTTGACGGTGCGACGGGCTATTTAATTGGGCCTGAAAACCGCGGTTTGAACTGTATGTTCACCTTTATGAACCGCGCACGTCTGGGTACGGGTATTCAAGGGTTGAGCCATACCGAATTAGGCTATCAGAAGGCCTTGGCTTATGCCAAAGACCGGCTTCAAATGCGTTCGCTCTCTGGTGTTAAAAACCCCGATGGGCCAGCGGACCCCATTATCGTGCACCCCGATGTGCGGCGTATGTTGTTGACCCAAAAGGCCTTTGGCGAAGGCTTGAGAATGTTGGCCTATTTCACATCTTTACAAATGGACATTGAGGATAAAAGTGAAGACCCAGATGCCAAACAAGTGGCTTCTGAGTTAATGGGATTCCTCACACCCATCGTAAAAGCTTTCTCCACAGAAATTGGTTTTGAATGCGCAAATTTGGCGATGCAGTGCTTTGGCGGGCACGGCTATATCAAAGAATGGGGCGTGGAGCAAAATGTGCGTGATTGCCGTATTGCCATGCTGTATGAAGGTACCACCGGTGTACAAGCGCTTGACCTTTTGGGACGTAAAATTTTATTGACAGAAGGTCAGAGCTTGAAACGCTTTACCAAAATCGTTCACAAGTTTTGCCAGGCCAATGGTGACGATGCGCAAATGCAACCTTTTGTGGCGCCATTGACAGCCATTAATGCCCAGTGGGGTGAGTTGACCATGCATGTGGGGCTGGCGGGGATGGAAAACCCCGATGAAGTAGGAGCGGCCTCGGTGGATTACCTGATGTTTTCCGGTTACGCTTGTTTGGCCTACTTTTGGGCGCGAGCCGCGCTCACCGCACAACAAGCCTTGAAAGCCGGCAGTAATGAAAAGGCCTTTTATGAGGCGAAGATTTTAACCGCCAAATTTTACTTCGAAAGATTGCTGCCTCGAACACAGGTTCACACCGCTACAATTAAATCTGGGGCTGGCAATATAATGGCAATGGATAGCGAGCAGTTCTAGTTAGGTTGCTGCGCCATTGCCACCGTAAACCTCGCTTGTTACAAGGCTCCGAAAGGGGCCTTTTTGAGTTTTGGAGCGATGAAATTGTCGTGCGTTAAAAATACCCTTCGGATCACGATTAACCCGTATTATAGGTGTTAAGACTTTGTGGCAATGACCACTGCGCGCTTGGGTGCCGGATGCCCCTCAACCGTCAGTGATGGGTCATCAGGGGCCAAAAAGTCTGTCAGTGAGTGAAATTGCATCCACTCCGTGGCACGTTGCTCTTTTGTGCTTGTGGTGGTGATGTCCACGGTTTTGACGTCGGTAAAACCGGATTTTCTGAGCCAGCTTTCTAAGGTGAGACACGAGGGCAAAAACCAAACGTTGTTCATCATCGCATAGCGTCCTTCTGGTACGAGAGTGTCCCCCAGGGCACCGTCAATCACCAGTGTTTCCAGCACCAACTGTCCTCCTGGTCGAAGGGTATCTTTGAGCTCCCTAAGGTGGTCCATGGGCGAACGACGGTGATACAGCACACCCATTGAGAAGGTGGTGTCGAAGGCCTCTAGACCTTTTGGAAGTGCTTCGATGCCCACCGGTAACACGTCTACTGCCACGGTTGGAAGGAAGTGTTTTAACATATAAAATTGCACAACAAAGCGGGGTGATGGGTCAATGCCGATCACACGTTCGGCACCGCAACCTGCCATCCGAAGGCAATGATAACCGTTGCCGCAGCCCACATCCAAGACGCTACGGCCTTCTAAAGGGGCTATATGAGGGGCAACTCGCTCCCATTTCCAGTCGCTTCGCCACTCGGTATCCAAGTGAATGTCGAACAATCGAAAAGGCCCCTTGCGCCAAGGGATTAGGGTGCGAAGTGAAGATTCAAGCCGTTGGTGATCCTCTGGCGTGACGTCTGTGCGCTCGCCCACGATGACATCAGTGGTTAAATCAACCCGCGACGGCGTCACCGATGGCAAGCGTGCAAGCGCGTCTAACCAGGTGGGGAGGTCACCGTAGCGCTGTACGGACAATCCCGCTTCGCAGGCTGCGGGTAAATCGTTACATAGGCCACGCAATTTTGTGGGGGAGATAGAGCTAAAAAAGTCATTATATTCAATCATTTAAAGGCAATTATTGAAGTAAAGTTAAAGCATTGAAACCAGGGCTCGGCCGCTTTGAAACCGCAGGTTGCTAAGCGCGCTTTATGGGCGCTTAAGGTTTCAGGTATCAATACATTCTCTAACGCTGCACGTTTTTGGGCGATCTCTAAGTCCGAATAGCCATTGGCGCGCTTATAGTGGTGGTGCAGGTCAATTTGCAGCAGATTGTAAGCTTCATCTTCAAAGGCAATTTTTTCAGACAGGATTAGCACCCCGCCTGGTACCAATCCCTTATGAATTTGGGAAAGCAGTGCAAGGCGCTCTTGAACCGGAATAAATTGGAGCGTGAAGTTCAACACGCAAACAGACGCTCGCTCAATGGCAATGTCCTGCACGTTGGTGCATACCACCTCAACGGGGATTTCACCACTGTCCGCCGCCATTACGGTCTTGCATTGTTTGATCATCTCCGGCGAGTTATCCACCGCTACAATTTTAACACCGGCACATGGGACTCTATGGCGCATGGACAAGGTGGCAGCGCCCAATGAGCAGCCCAGGTCGTAAAGGGTGGTATCGGGGCGTGCATATCGCTCCGCAAGCTGCCCCACCATGTGGATAATCGTGGCATAACCTGGGACGGACCGCTTGATCATGTCGGGAAACACGGACACCACTTGCTGGTCGAACCGAAAGCCTGATATGTGATCAACGGGGTCTGCAAATAGAGTATCTTTGGGGGTTTTCATAGTGTTTTTTTGAGCTTCTGAACAAAGTGTCTTTCTGAGCTTTTGAGCCGGTGAAGCTGAAAGTCAGAGCATCTTTAACCCCACTAAACCGGAACGCCATTGGACTGCTACAAGCGGCCTGCAGGTTAGTCTGTTAAGCCAATAAACGATTGTTGAGCCGTTGTGTGCTTCGATGGCAACACGTGCGGCATGATTCTAACCCTGTTTTTACGCAAAGCGAAGCGGCAGTGGTATGAGCCGCTCAAAGGGTCACCCCCAATCTTTAGGATTCCCGTACCAGGGATCAGGGTATTGTCTACACTAAAAGTGTTTGGTGAGGTTCCTATTCAATGCGTGTGGGGCCAGTGTGGCATCCCGGGTGAGGTGAAATAGCGCGTGAGCGACGTTCAATACAGTAAGTTGCGAGTGTTGGTGGCCGACGATTTTAGTAACTTTCGTACAACGGTCACGGCCATGCTGACGAAACTGGGCATAGGAAAAGTCGATGTAGCATCGAACGGTACGAGCGTTATCCAAACCTGTCAGCGCGCCAGTTTCGACCTTATTCTGTGTGATTATGACCTTGGTGTCGGTAAAAATGGCCAGCAAGTACTAGAGGAGTTACGCCACAACAGCATCATAGGCCCGAAGACTGTTTTTATCGTGGTGTCTGCCGATGCCAGTAAAGACGTGGTGATGGCAGCCTACGACTGTGAGCCGGACGACTATCTCATGAAGCCCATTACCGCCAAGATGCTGCACCAGCGTATGGCGAGATTGCTCACTCAGCGCAAAGCATTGATGCCTGTATACAAGGCGCTGGAAGGAGATGATTCTGACAAGGCTGTACACCTCTTGATCGATCTCTCCTTGTCAGAAGGGCGCCAGGCCCTGTGCGCGCAGAAATTGTTAGGGGAATTGTTTGTCGCGCGTAGCGAATTAAGTAAAGCCGAGAAACTTTACACCAAAGCTTTAGAGCTTCGCCAAGTGGACTGGGCACGACTTGGGCTTGCGCGGGTGAAGCGACTGAAAGGCGATCACGAGGGCGCGGGTCAAGTTCTGGGGCAGCTAGTGGGAGACAACCCCCTGTATCTACCAGCTTACGATGAGTTGGCCAATAATTTGGAGGCAAAGGGAGAGACGCTTTCCTTGCAAAAAGCCGTGCAGCAAACGGTGTCCATTTCCCCGAAATCGATTTTACGCCAAAAGCGTTTGGCTGAAGTGGCAGAGCGCAACGGGGATTACAATACTGCGGTAGAAGCTTTGCGTTCCACCGTACGCCTGGGGGATTTATCCTGTTTGGCGTCAGCTGAAGACAATCTTAATTTTGCGCGGGTGGCTGCGACCAGTGTTGAAAAAAATATTGCGCCGGCAAACCCGCTCACGCGTGAAGCTATTGATGTACTTGACAAGGCGCGTCACCGATTTTCAATGTCGCAGGATCAATTGGCGCGTGCTGCCTTACTGGAGGGGCGTGCTCATGTTTTGGCAGGTAATCGCGCAGAAGGCGAAGCGCTAATTGCGTCTGCAGAAGAGGCCGTGCTGAACGGCGACGAAAGTGTTGATGCCGCCATAGAGAGAATTAAGGCGCTGCAAACATTGGGTGAGCTTGAGCAAGCAGAAGCGCTCATAGCGCACATGTTAGAACAATATGCCTATGACCAAGCAGTACTGCAACGATTGGATTGGCTGTTGGAAGAACCTGTGAGTGACAGCAATCGCAGTTTGGTCGCAAACATTAACCGAGAGGGCATTGATCTGTATAATGCAGGCCAGTACGACCAAGCGATGGATTGCTTTGAAAAAGCGCGACGCTTATTTCCGAAGCATATTGGTATTCAGCTCAATATCGTACAAGCTCTGATTGGTAAGCTAAAACAGGGTGATACAACCGAGGATACCGTTGCCCATACGCAGCACGCTTTGCAGGAAGTGTCAAACTTGGTGAATGAGGAGCATCCACATTACAACCGATTTGTACGTCTGCAAGATATGGCATCGGCGAGCATTCAAAACTGTAGGACATAATAATGACAAAATCGCCAACCAATGTTGATTTTTCTTTGGTATTAGCGTCTAGCGTTCACGATATGAAAAATTCCATAGGTATGTTAATTGCCTCACTGGAAAATTACATTGACGAAAATCCAGCCCAGGGAGATTCGCAAAAAAAGCATTTCAACACTCTGCATTACGAAGCCTCAAGAATAAATGCTGAACTTGTGCAATTGTTAACCATCTATCGTATGGACAACGATCACTTGCCCTTAAGAATGGATCAGCATTACGTTATTGATGTGCTAGAAGACCAGTTGGCTAGAAATCATGCATTACTTGAAAACAGCGACATTCACTTAAAGCTTGAGTGCGATGATAATTTAGAATGGGTTTTTGATGCCGACCTTGTGGGCAGCGTGGTGCAGAACGTCATTGTTAATTGTTCGCGCTATACCCGAGAGCAGCTAATGGTTCGTGCCACGATTGAAGACGATATGCTGTGTATTGCGGTGGCGGATGATGGCACAGGTTACCCACCGAATATGTTACAAGCTCCGCAACTGCGGGTAGATGAGGCAGCAGTCAGTTTAGGCAAAACACATCTGGGTTTGTACTTTGCAAGTGAAATTGCCGGCCTTCATAAACAAAAGAATCGTCGCGGTTATATCCTGCTGGAAAACGGTGCGCCACTCCCTGGTGGTTGTTTTAAAATGTTTATCCCCTAGAGGTGAAGCTCAGCGTTGGCAGGTGGCATTTTGGATTCAATTGACGCTTGGTTTGAACTCGAGCGAATCACGGGATTGAACGGCAGGCGGATGGTGAAATTTGTTCCGCAACCGGGTTTGGAGTGCACTTCAATCTCGCCTTGGTGATGCTCCTTCACGATAAAATAAGATACCGAAAGCCCCAGTCCAGTGCCACTGCCCACGTCTTTAGTGGTAAAAAAAGGTTCGAAAATGTGTTTCTGTACATTGGAGTCCATTCCGGGGCCGTTATCTTGCACCTCAATAATGACACTGTGCGCATTGTGTGTGAGTCGCACAATAATCGTGGGGTTGTCTATGGTTTTGTCTGAATAGTGAATGGCTTGCGCCGCATTTAGGATTAAATTTAATAAAACTTGCTGAATCTCCGATTGCGAACAGGACACCAGAGGTGTGCTGGCGCTGAAATCTCTGATCACAAACGGCATGCGTAAATTTTTATCGTTTTTTAGGCCAATGGTGTTGGCAGCCAGCTCCAGGCTCCTGTCAATCAGCTCTCCCATGTCTGTCGATTCAAATTTGGCCTGATAAGCGTGAGAGAAATCCAGCATGGTGTTTACAATCAATGCCGCGCGCTCGCCACCGTTTTGTAAGTCCTTCAGCCTGTCTGGAATGTCGCGCGCGTATAAATAGCTTTGCAAAGCTTTAAAATCCAGTTTTGCTTCTTGGGCAGCGTCTAAGTTGGTGGCAAGGTGCTCGGTAAGTCTGCGTTCTATGGTTTGAGCATTGCTTAAAATAGCAGCTAAAGGGTTGTTGATTTCGTGTGCTAAGCCTGCTGCCATTTTACCTAGGCTAAGCATTTTTTCGTTTTGGATCATCGAGCGTTCTACCCTTACTCTTAACGTTACGTCTTGAATAATCACAACCGCGCCCGCACCTAGTTCTGATACCAGTGGTTGCAAGGTTAAATCGCAATACTGTGTGTCCACACCATGACCTAAGGCTACGGCTTCCTGCTTGAAGGGGGTGCCACTTTTTATGGTCCGCTGAATCTGACTTAATTCCACTTTGGGTTTGGCAAGGACCGAGGGTAGTTTTTTTCCCAGACAATGCTCCTTGGGCAGCTGAGTGGCGTTTTCAGCGGCAATGTTCCAGTGGGT
Source organism: Cellvibrionaceae bacterium (assembly GCA_050300015.1). Lineage (GTDB taxonomy): Bacteria > Pseudomonadota > Gammaproteobacteria > Pseudomonadales > Cellvibrionaceae > CAYZQH01. Next base: position 18,195 of record JBNKWZ010000019.1, read on the forward strand.
GACATCACCATATTCGGTAACACCAATCACAATGGCGGGCAAAGAATTGATGATGCTGTTGAGGTATTCCCGTGTTTCTAGTAATAATTCTTCAGTGGCTTCGTGCCGAGCAATTTCTCTGCGCAAATGGAATTTCGTTTTTTGAAGTGCGGGGTCAGGTAAAGAAGAGTGCCTTAACGAGCGCAGTCTTTTGATTAGAAAGGCCAAAGCCAAACTCTGTAAAAAAATGATGGCCAACGCCAATTGAAAGCCATAAAATTGCGATAGCTCAGCGAGGCTGGCGCCAAAAAGCGCGCTGGGCATTAGGAACAAGAGGCCAACGGCAATTCGGGTTAGAGTTTGAGGCATATAGGGTTCCAGAACGCAAGCAGTACAGATAGTATCACTTGTCGCATTTTTGACCAACGTCCATGAGATTCAAACGTGAATTTTCTTTTGGTGCGGTGATCCATACAGGTACGTTATAGGCTTTTTGCAACAAATGTTTGACACCGAAGGCAATTAGGGTAGAATGCGGCGCCTCTCTGGGTGGTTAGCTCAGTTGGTAGAGCGGCGCCCTTACAAGGCGTAGGTCACAGGTTCGACCCCTGTACCACCCACCATCATTCGCGGACCGGTAGTTCAGCTGGTTAGAATGCCGGCCTGTCACGCCGGAGGTCGC
>JBNKWZ010000020.1:0-120476 GCA_050300015.1 Cellvibrionaceae bacterium
AAACGAAAGACAAACTTGGTATTTAGTAAAATTACAAAAGGTATAACAAACTGCTCAAGCTGACCTCCGTTCCGTCGGCGCTTTTTGTGGTGGGCACCACAAAAATCACCAACTGCACTCCGGCCGCTTAGCAGGGCGTTACATTTCGGTACATCGAGCGGATTTAGTTTATGGCTAGCTTTCGAGACCAAGAGTTTGAGCTTCATAAACATCATAGAGATGTTCAGATTAAACACTCTTACTACTTATTGGCTGTTTCAGCAGCAGCTATAGCATTTTCAATACAGAAAACAGATGGCCTAGGTTTTTCTTGCTCACAAATTCCACTAGGGATAGCGGTATGCTTATGGGCGTTTAGCTTTGTATCTGGGTGTCTTTTTTCACGTAAGTATTTAGATACGTATCGTGTTAACGCTCATCTAATCGAGCTATTTGAAGATGATTTAGACTACGAATATTCTAATGAAGAAAAGGAAGAGCAGAATCGTGTTGAAAAAGAAATGAAAAATTTGGCTAAAAAAACTTACATTTACGGAGAAGCTCAATTCTATTCACTTGTATTGGGTGGAGCCTTTTTTGTCTTTTGGCATCTAGTAGAAATGGCGGCAAATACATAAAATGTAACAAGTCGTGCCAGCGGACAGTTTGTTCCATGGCTTTTTGTGCTGGTCGCTACGCTTGCACAAACAGCCACTACACAAACTGCCGCTGCACTCGGCGTTATGTAAGGGAGAGTATGTGAGTCTAAAATCATTGAAATTGGTCAGCGCCAAAAATAAAAGAAATATTCTATCAATAGCTATTGGCAGTTATCAGTCAGAGTACTTCGAGCTTGATGGTGTTAATTATTTCTGTGTGTATAGGCAGGATGGAGATCAATTCCGCTCTATGTGTATTAATCTAGAGGTCGCCAAGATAATAGCAGTAGAAAGTGGATTCAGAATGGTTGATGGTTCTAGACTGTATAAGCTATTTATAAATGATAAATCCAATAGTGAAAAAGTAAAAATAACAGAATACTTGTGGGGTTGGCTACCTTATCAGAGTATATCCGGAAAAGTAAGCAAATCTGGTTTAGTAGCACTGAAAAATGGAATTAATTCTAGAGTAATAAATTGTGAAAATACATAACAAATTTGTGATGTGCGACCTCCGTTCCGTTGGCCTTTTTGGTGGCGAATGCCACAAAAAAGGCCAACTGCACTCCGGCGCCATACAAAGGCGTTAGGGCACTTTGTCGAGAATATTGAAACGAGCAACCCGGCAGGTAAGCACCACCCATCAAGTTCGTGTCAGTGAAAAGCAGCTCCACTAAATAGCATCGCCCAACTAAGTTACAACAATAAGCAACATAGCAGGGAGGTAGTCACAGTGATCGGTCAAGCACCATCCAAAACGTTCGCACTCAGCCTACGTCAACCCGTCGCGTCCGTTAACTCCATGTGCTCCATCGTCAACGAACGCCAGCCCGGCGTTTCTCGACCTATGTCGTTGCAAATCCGGGGTAGGCGGTTAAACTCGTACTTATCAAATTCGTCCAAACCGGCTAGCCCTAACAAGGCGCAGCACCATCGACCACTTCGTGGCCTGGACCTCGCTTCGCTCGGCCGGTGTGCTTGGCGTTATGTTTTCGCATGATTGAACTTTATTGAGGTCATCTAAATTGGAAGTTTTGAGTTCCGAGGAATCGAAAAGTATTTACTTGTCTCGAATCAATCGAGTAATTGATTATATTAAGTCAAACTTGGAGGGTGATCTTTCACTCGAAAAGCTATCATCAATCGCAAATTTTTCAAAATTCTATTTCCACAGGATATTCAAATCAGTCACGGGTGAAAATCTAAACTCCTGCGTAGGTAGAATGAAAGTTGAAAAGTCGGCTTTTATGCTAATGTATAATCCAAGTCTGTCTATTACATCAATCGCATTTGACTCTGGATTTTCTAGTCCTGCAGTTTACTCGCGTGAATTCAAAGCTCACTTTAAATTAACTCCATCACAGTGGCGTCAAGAAAAACAAAGCAAGATTTGCAAAGTTGACCGCAATATCTGCAAAGAACCACAAGAAACTGAAATGTATATTGATTTCTCCAAAAACAGACCAAGTTGGGGAATTAAAATGCAAAATCAAAACACATTAAATGTTCAAGTCCGTTCTATGCCTGAAGTGCCAATTGCCTATATTCGTCATCACGGTGCGTACAATCCACTTGATAAAAAGTTATTTCAATCACTTTTTTCTAAACTTATCTCATGGGCTGCACCTAGAGATCTGTTTAATCCACCCTTAACGAAAGCAATGACAATATTTAGTAGTGGTCATCCTGAAACAACGGCTCCTGACCATTTGAGCGTTGACGTTGCTATTAGTGTTGAGAAACAAATTGGGGTTGAAGGTGAAGTTGGAAAGAGAATTATACCTGCAGGGCAGTACGCGGTCATTTCTTTAATTGAAGCCACTATGGAAGAATGCGGTGAAGCTTGGAATACTTTATTTAATGTTTGGTTGCCAACTAGCGGTTATCAACCGGGTGAAGGCGCGTATTACATAAATCATTTGAATGACCCTGAGCAGCACCCCAAAGAATTAAATACGGTTGAAATGTACTTGCCAGTTAAGCCACTGTAAAAATAACATAACAAGGCGTGGCACCTGGCGAATTGTAAGTAGCGCTTATGCAATATCGCTGCGCTAAGTTTATCGCAACGCGCTACTTACAATCCGCAAGTGAACGCAACGTTATGTGAAGAAGAATAAATGAAGAGCGAAGAAGAAAATAGCATAAGAAAAGGTGATAATGAGCTTGGTGTTCCCATGCGAATTATGGCGGCTTTATTAGCTTTTTTTGGTTGGAAGTCTGTTTATCTCACTATTACTAATCCTGCTGAATATTTAGAGAAAGGAATAAACATTCACACTGTATCAAGCATGGTATTACTTATAATTGCACTAATTTTATTATCCATGGGAGCAATAGTTGGAAGAGTTCCGAAAAAATTCACAGATGCAGTCAGAAACTACGAAAATCAAAGAAAAAAGTAAATATGCATGTTTCACATAACAAGCGACACCACGCAGACTCCCAAACCTACATGGCTTTTGTGGTTTCGCGGTGCTCAACTTTAACACAAAAGCCACTCCGGTTTGGCCGCTGGTGTGCCGAGCGTTACATGTCGCCAGGAATCTGATGAATCTATTATTCGTTTGTAGTGAAAATAGGTTGAGAAGCCCCACGGGAGAAGAGGTGTTTTCCAAATACCCTGGAATAAGCGCTATTGGCGCAGGCACTAACTCTGACGCAGAAACTGTAGTAAGTGGTGATCTTATCGAATGGGCTGATGTCATTCTGGTTATGGAAAAGAGTCATAGAAATAAGGTGTCCAAAAAATTCAAAGATTTACTCAAAGGTAAAAAGTTAGTTTGTTTGGATATCCCTGATAATTACGATCGGATGCAGCCGGAGTTAATTCGTCTGTTGGAATCCAGGGTGGCAAGGCATGTGCGTCTCGGCTAAAACATGTAACAAATCGCTCAAATACGTTCCGGCCACAAAAGGCGTGGCCTCCACCGGACTCGCTAACGCTCGCCGTTTAGCGGGGCGTTATGCGATGTGCTTCCACTGGATAGGAAGAGCACAAGCTGATGCTTAAGAGTGATTTGATAAAAAATCTAAAATGGCTATTCTGGCTAGCCTCAATATATTTTTCTACTGTCGCTATCGCTATCCCGCTTGTGAGCACCGAGCATTGCGATCGGTGTTACGAGCTGGATAAGGGAGAGTTCCGTTACATTATTTACGATGGATTGCCAGAATCAATTATTGGGGGTACGCATCGGAAGCTTGTGGAGAGTAAGCCTAAGATGCTCAAGACTTTCAATCTGAAAACAGTACCAATAATTACAGTTAAAGTGTGGGGAAATGAAGAATCCTATTTGTCTGAGCAGGAGAACGCAATTGGCAAAAGATATCCTGGATCACACGGCTATGTCACCTTAAAACAGGGGTTAAAAGCGGGTGAGGTAAGATTGTTTGCAGGGCGACAAGATTTGTCTGAAACCGCGCTCCATGAATTTGTTCACGTGGTTACCCTGGAGGTCAATCCTTGGTTCGCTAATAATCCGCACTATTTATGGGAGGCAATTGCGATATATAAGTCCGAGGATTCTTGGAAATATGCAGAGCAGCCGGATATGATTCGAGGTCGTTTCGAGGCTCTAGCTCAAATGCTTTTTACTAAGGGAGATACTGGCGCGGTTTATGAGCTTGGCTATACGATAGGCCAGTATATAGATGAGACATGGGGTGAGGAGGCTTTCATTGAGCTTATAAAATCAAACGGGGACTTTTCCGTACTGACAGACAAATCTATGGAAGAAATATTTCAGGGCTGGAACGACTTTGTCAAAGCCACCTACTTCTCAAACCAGCCAGAAGCCCAGCCTAACAATGCGCCGCTGCGGACAATTTTTCCGGCGCATTCTGCGCCTCCAAAATAGCCGCAGAGCGCGGCGTTAGGCAAAAACTGTAGCGGAGTGCAATATTAGGCATGTGGAGTAATAGAATGAAAATAATGAAAGGCTTTGTGATTCTAATATTTGCTGGTGTTGGGCAAGTTCAAGCAAATGAAATAAAGAACATCGGGTTCACTGCTAAAGGGCCTTGGAATACCATTGAGTGGAACGGTAAACCCACAAATGTAGATTTCTTAGAGTTAGAAAATTGTAATATCAGTATTTCGAGCGATGAAACTGATGAAAGCAAGTCCAAAATTGAAATTGGAGAATTTGTTGTTAGGTTTAAATCCGTTGATATCAGCCAAAAAGTGGAAAGCTGTGTGTTTACTTTTAAAGGAAAATCTATTATTAATAAAAGGTAAATTTTCGCATAACAAGGCCATCTTACTTCGCGCTTGCTGCGCAAGCGCTGGACAAATTTTCCATGGTCCTTTTTTGTGGTTTAACGCTACGCTACCACAAAACGGCCCATTCCAAATTTGCCGAAAATGGCGGCGCTAGGGGCTTTTTGTCGAGAAGGTTAAAACGAGCAATCCGACAGGTAAGCACCACCCATTAAGTTCGGGTGAGGGCACTCCAGCTCCACCAAATAGCATCCCCAACTAAGTTACAACAATAAGCAGCAAAGCAGGGAGGTAGTCACAGTGATCGGTTTAGCGCCATCCGAAATGTTCGCACTCAGCCTACGTCAACCCGTCGCGTTCATTGACTCCATGTGGTCCATTGTCAACGAACAATGGCTCTGCGTTTACCGACCTATGTTGTTGCAAAACCGGGGTATACAGTTAAACTCGTACTTATCAAATTCATCCAAACCGGCTAGCCCTAACAATCAGCACAACGGGCAGTATTAGGGAATTATTATGACTCGGAAAGTAGTATTTGGTTTTATACTATCGTCAATGTTAAGCGCGTGTGTTTTCATTCCGGTAACTTCAGATAAACAGCGGTTTGCAAAGAATTGCAGTATGGCAACGCGTATGCTTACTTTAGAGCCAAAGTATCTTGGAGGTGGAAATTCTGGTAAAGGCCAGTCAAATAACAATGGTAGGCGTTATGATCACCGTGACCACAATCACATGAGCGAAGATGAACTTAAAGTCATTCTTCTTGCTTCGGGTATTGTTGCATCCGCTAGTGCAATTGTGTCGGGTAGTATTGTTTTAATGGGCAATACCATACATTGGTTGGAATACAAGACTAATTGTTAGAAAAATGGAGTTATAAGCCTAACAAAGCAAGGCAATCTGACAGCTTACACTCCGCTTGTTCTTATGCGGGAAAAGCATCGCATAAAAACAAGCTCCATTCCAGCTGCAGTTGCTTGCGGCGTTATACCACTACAACGTGGATTGCCATTCTTTCATTTTTCTTGTGAGTTGACCTGAGTAAGAAGTAAATTTACCGCCAATTTTCATTAGTTCGTTGGCTTCGTCCTTGTTGCCATTAAGTGCTAATTCTAGGATGGTTCCAGCTTCTTTATGAAAGTTTGCATGGAGATCAATAACTTCCTTATAAAGACTAGTGTTTTTATAGCTATTATCTATTCGGTGGTTCAACCATTTCCCAAAGGAGCAATTGTCGTCCATTTTTACTTTGTCAGGCGTTGACTCACATGTCCCTGTATCAATTGCATTTCGCAGCTTTACTTTCCACTGCCCGTGTGCAGCAATTGCTTTATCAATTTCGTCATGTACACTCATATCACTAAATCCGCAGTAAATATAATTAAATTTAGCACCAAATGGGCGGGTATCAAGGTATAACAAATGTATTAAATATCGCGCATTTGGTGCTCTGGATTTGCGCCTCGACACTCGCCATTTATTCAAATGTTATACGGTTGGTTTAGTTAGTCTTGGAATAAACAAGGCTCCCTTCTTTAAGAGTTCCCAGTAACGAATCTGAATGGGGAGGTTTTTGACTTTATGCTGAAATGCGGGATCGATTTTGGGTTGCTGGGTGCGATGGCACCGAAAATTACTTTTGCGAATGTGTATGGCAAGCGATAACTGGCTATTGTCTATAGCTACCTCGTCATTTTTTGGATGGCGAAATTTAATGGAATACAGCCCTGCAGTTCGATAAGTCTGGCGTTCTTAAATATTCCATGGAGAGCATTAAAGTAGGTGTCTGAGTAAGGCTTACTCTCGCGTCTAAAGACAGGGATTGATATCTAGATTTAGACATATCGATACTCCTTTATCGAATTCTGTATAAATACAACTTTTCAATTCGGAAATCAAGGGTTAAAGTGGGTGCCTGAATAAGACTGGCATCACGTCGAAAACTGGGATGTCGCGCTATTAGTTTCCATTTCGCTGGCGTTACAATTATAAACTAAAAAACACGCTAATCCAGTTTCGCGTGTGCTGGGCGTTATGTAAAAAGGGAGCAATATGAATTGCAAAAGATATGTAGGGAAAATATCCGAAATTTCCCACCTGCCGGAAGCTGAACAAGTGGCCGCTATAGAAAAGGCACGCTACGAAGCTTTTGTAAACCTTCGCTTAGCTGGCTGAGCAGCAGTGTATGTAGTAGTATGCTTTGTTCTAGGTTTTCTTGTCGCAGCGTTACCGATCTTTTTCCTAGGGTTTCCTACCGTCATCGGCCTCTTATTTTTTGCAGGTGGCATGCTGTTTGCCAGTTTTACTTATCAAAAACTATATTTAGCTTTACTTATTCGCGGATTGAAAAATATTGCAGTAGAGTCGCATCAGGTATAACCATTACGCGCCCTTCGCGCTTAGGAAAGATCGGGACACTGACAGTTAACAATTTAAGCGCCCTGAACAATAGTCATTCACCACATCGTTGTGTTTTACCCTTAGGGTAGCTAGCGCTTTGCATGTAATTTTGATCTTCAACTCCCCGTCACCAGGCCGAATGGAAGTGGGATTTGGTAGGGCAGGCGCGCATGGACGCGCGGCTGAACGGTGGACGTCCTGGACGGACCTTCACCGCGACCTGCCAAATCGCTTTGGGAATAAGGGTAGTCGCATAGCGACCCTGGTGCAGGGCGTGATTCTTTTGGATACTTTTCTTACTCGTATAAGAAAAGTATCTCGCCCATTTTGGGTGAAAATATATTTTTTGTGTTTGTGCATCCGCCGCTGCAATCTAACCAAACGCCCTGCGGCAAGCAAACTCCTTGACTCGCCATCAAGGCGAAACTTTTTTATGAATTTTTATGCCCTTGTAAACGAAAGCACTAATCCACAGGGGAACAATCGGGACACCCATTTAACAACCCGTCGCTTAATCAAATAACTCAACCGGCTTCGAAGAGGGCTCTGTATGGGAGGTGGCGGCTTTGGTCGGCAGACTCTATCCTTTGGATTCCGGAAATACCAAAGCCACCGAGAGCTGTCTTTACCATATTAAACAGCTCATTGTGGTCGTCTAGAGATATAAGGGGCTGCGCGCGACGCAGTACCAGTCTGGTATCGTAAATGAACTGTTAAGGGAGGCGAAAGACTTCTGGTGTTGTTTGACGCAAAGGGATAAACCGGGATCTCAAATCATGAGTGAAAATTATATGAAGTGTGAAATCAACAAGGTCAGTAAGAATTAACCGCTATAAAAAAATATTCTTTTTGGCGATCAATTTGGCTACATCGGTACTTGCCTTCGGCCTCTTTCGTCCGTCAAGGGATGACGATTCTTGGTGTAGGGCAGGCACGATAGCAAGGGCAGACGCTAAACCGCAGGACGTTAAGAAAACTTTTGGCTCATTTAGCGATGCACATCTTTCGGTATGCCTATCAGCAGTAGATCCCACCGCCTGCGGCGTTTTGATGCGTGCCCTTATTATCTTCGTGGTGTGTCAGCAGGGCTCAGTCGTCGCGCTGGGTCACTTCGAGCAAATGATAACCAAACTGAGTTTTTACTGGTCCTTGCACTTCGTTTACCGGGGCGCTAAAGACCACCTTGTCAAATTCCGGCACCATCTGTCCGGGGCCAAAGGTGCCCAATTCGCCACCGCTGCGACCAGAGGGGCATGTGGAGTGTTCCTGAGCCAGTTTGGCAAAATCTTCACCCGCTTCGATTTGGCTTTTCAATTTAAGGCAGGTATCTTCGTTATCCACCAGGATATGGCGGGCGGCGGCTTGCGGCATAATCGTTAACCTCTAATGGCAATGTGATTGAGATGAGTGTTCTACGAACAGACGTTTCGCGGCACCATAAAGGGAATTGTCTCGCTTAGCAATACCGCAAGCCGCCGGGTCAGTTGGCTTAAGCGCTGGAGCTTGATCAGAGATTCCCGAGAATAAGCGTTAGCGCTATAGTGCAGTAACCCGAAGGCCGCCAAGTACAATCGTTATTGGGGGCACTTCATTCGGGTTACTCCCAAACCACGTCGCACCGAGCAGTCGTTGGCAATGAGCGGCAGGCTTGTAGTGGGCTGTCCGCCGCTGTTCATTCGTGTACGTCAGACTTCCCCCTTCGACCGTGCTATGATCGCGACGAGCTATAGACGAGGGTTCCTGGTGCACGAAACAGAGGCCATAGACGCGCAAGGGTGGTTAGACCGCGCCCATAAAGTTCCTTCTCCCAATTGTAATGACCGCCCAGTGGGGGCCGAGGTATCTTTGCTGGTGGTGCACAATATCAGTTTGCCCCCTAACCAATTCGGGGGTGATTACGTGAAGCAATTTTTTTGTAATGGTCTGGATTGCAATGCACACCCCTACTTTTCCGAAATTGCCCACATGCAAGTCTCTGCGCATTGTTTTGTGGACCGTCAGGGGCAAGTGACGCAGTTTGTGTCGTTTGACGATCGCGCCTGGCATGCCGGTGCCTCCGTTTTCGAAGGTCATCAAAACTGCAATGATTTTTCGATTGGAGTGGAATTGGAGGGTGCCGATCACATCCCGTTCGAGCCGGCGCAATACGCGGCGCTGGCTGAGCTGACCCATCAATTGATGGCGCGCTATCCTAGCATTACGCCGGCCCGTATTGTGGGGCACAGTGATATTGCGCCGGGACGCAAAACAGACCCAGGCCCGGCCTTTGACTGGCCGCGCTATCTTGCGCTCATTACCGATTCAACCACGACCCAGTGCCGATAGGCCCTAACTGCTGAGGAGGCAACCGTGTTCTTACTGGAGATTTTGGTGGCATTGGGGTTGGTCCAGCTTTGGAGTGACAGTAACCCCCTGCATCACGACGCTTGGGTTTTACGATGGCAGGCTGTTGTAGCAAGGCTACCTTTGGTCGGCAGTAACCCTTTCGCCTTGGGCGCCATAGTGATCTGGGGGCCTGTTTTTTTGCTTGGCGCCCTGTTAACGGTGGTGCCCGGCGTGATTGCCTTTTTAGTGGGAACGGTGGTGTTACTGTATGGTTTGGGGCGCGGTGAATTTGCCGACGAGGTGGCGCCATACAATAGTGCTTGCACGGAGGGTGATTGGGAACGCGCCGCGAAGTCGGCCTTCCGTCAAGGGGTGGACGTGGACCCGGTGCCTCTCAATCAATGGTCGGCATTGCACGAAAAAATGTTAGAGGCCACCGCCTACCAAGGTTTTGAGCGTTTGTTTGCGGTGCTGTTTTGGTTTGTGTTGTTGGGCCCCATGGGTGCTCTGTTGTACAGACTTTCTTTTATGTATCACCGGGACCAGCCAAGCGACGTTTCGGCGCAGTGGCTTTGGGCGCTCGAATGGTTGCCTGCGCGGGTATTGGGGGCGAGTTTTGCCATTACCGGTAATTTTGTAGGGTGTATCAACCGATGCCGCGAAACTCTGGTCTGTCAGTCGACTCCCACATCCGCAATACTGCTGCAGTCGGTACTCGGGGCGTTGTCGGTGGATGATGAATTAATGGAATCCTGCGATGTTACCCAACGTGAAGTCAATGCCATCAAACGCTTGTACTGGCGCACGCTGTGGCTGTGGGTGGCGCTGTTGGCCCTTTGGGTATTGATTGGTCCAGGCCCACTTTGGCTGTAGTTGGGGTGCCGGCCCGCGTCAAAGGTCTGCGGCGTCCATTCTTTTAACTCATTGAAAAACAAAAGAATTTACTGTTGTTGGATGGGGCGTTCGCTCTGGTTTTTAGAGCGCTGGGGCGCCTTTCCTAGCTTATAAAATCGTCAGAATTAGAATGTTTTGCACTAAGTAAAATAAATGCTTGTGTCCGCTGGGTGTTCGTCTTATTATGAAGTCACTTGCCGGAAGGCTGTATGAATATACAGTTCTCCTCACTTGCAAGGATGCCCCCGTAGCATACCCCGAACTGCATCTCCTTCCGGTAAGTCCAATCTTTCCCCCTTCTTGGGGTTTAATCCCTGTTTTGTCTAAGCCTGCTGCTCGCCTATAACGCTTGGCAATTTGCGTTATACTCAGCTGATATGACCATTGATCAGAGAGCGTGAATGCGCTTTGCGGTCGGTCCGAGTGGATCAGAGCAGGGGCGAGCCCCAGACGGTAACCGGATTGAGGCATAACAGATGTATACCATTGCGCTGTATAACCTAAAAGGGGGTGTTGGTAAAACCACCACCGCAGTGAACCTGGCCTATTTAGCGGCCGAGACCCAGAGAAGCACCGTGCTTTGGGATTGGGACCCTCAAGCCGCGGCCAGTTGGTACTGTGGGGTTGACCGGGGAGGTAGCAATAGAGCCATACGCCTAATCAACAAGGGCGAGCCCGTGGGCAAAATGGAGGTCAATACGCCCTATCCGCGACTAACGGTGATTCCCGCCGACCTCAGTCTGCGCAAAATGGACAATGCCTTGGAGGGCAGTGCCAGCGCCAAGAAGTTAATTCGACGACTTGTTCAGCCCTTAAGTGAAAACGTCTCCTATTTGTTTTTCGATTGTCCGCCAACCTTGTCGCCCAGTATTGAGTACCTATTGAGCGGGGTTGACCTAGTACTGATCCCCATGATTCCAAGCCCTTTATCTTTGCGTGCCATGGAGCAGGTGGTAGAGTTTTTCGACAATAAAAAGTCGGCGCCTAAGAAGTTGGTGGGCTTTTTTAATCAGGTGGACCTGCGTCGAAGCTTGCACAAAGATACCATTCGGCAAGCGAGAAAATTGCCGCTACCCGTTCTAAAAACCTGGATTCCGGTGGACTCGGCGGCGGAGCAAATGGGGGTTCGGCGCGCGCCGCTCACCAGCTACGCGCGTGCCGGCAGGGCCGCGATTGCCTACCGCAAGATGTGGCGCGAAATTGGGCGGCAGTTAAAAAGCCTTGATGGCTAAGCCGTGAGTTTGGGCGGTAGTGGGTATTGGTTGTGGCGGCAGCCCACGTGCAAAACACGGGCTTGTCAGTGGTTCTTGTTAGCCATTGGATAGATGGTTTCTAAGCGGTTTTCGCAGCCACAACAACATCAAAAGCCCAGGAATCACCATTACTGTGGTAAGAATAAAGAAGATTGACCAGTTGCCACCCAATGCGTCCACCATTTGCCCGCCAAAAGCTGCCAAGGTAGAGCGCCCTAACGTCCCGAGCGATGCCATCAGAGCGTATTGTGTTGCAGAGAAGGTATGGCTACATAATGCGGATATAAACGCCACAAAGGCGATGGTACTCCATGCTTGGGTGATGCCATCGACCACGACAGTAATCAAAAACCAATTTAAGTCCGGCCCTTTGGCGGCAATGACCAGAAATAGCAGGTTGCTTGCTGCCATACAGACCCCCGCAATAAACAGTCCTCTCACCAGTCCAAGCCTAGCATTGAGCAGTGCAAAAGGTATGGCCGCAGCGAGAGTGACCCACCAGGTCACCATCTTGGAGTAGGTCCCAATCTCAGAATTACTGAACCCTACCTCTTTGTAAAACAATATCGACATGCGTCCGAGAAAGGACTCGCCCAGTTTGAAAATGACTATAAACGCTAACAAGGTTAAGCCGAGCTTTAAACCGTTGCGTTTTAAAAAGTCCTCCAGGGGGGCGATTACGTTGGCCAGCAGTGTGGTGGGCAGGGCATCCAGCCAGGTGGCCTTTTGCACGGCTGTGGTAGAGGGGGCCTTGGCCAAAAATACCATGGTGCCCACCACCAGCGTCATGGCAAGTGCAACCAAAAATGGTACATAAAGGGGGTACTGGCTGACGGCGGGTGTTAAACCCGGGCTGCCGGCGGCCGCCCAAATGGCCAAAGCGAGAGGGGCGAGTACAAGACCAAAGAGTACCAGTTTAACCAGCGGCGCCATAGACAATACCCGCGCCAGGTATTGTATGCGGCGATTGTCGTAGGCTGCTTGGGGTTGGGGTAGTGGGGCGTGACCCACAAATACTCCCATGGCGGCCAGAGCGCTCATCAACCCCATGATGGGGTACAATTGCGGCCAAGTGAAGCCGTGGTCTGACAGGAATAAAGGTATGAGTCCTAGGCCAGCATATCCGGTCCACCAGCCTGCGGTGGAAGCGGCAGCTGCAGCCGAGATGCTTTCGGTTTCATCTACCGCGAAGGCGTCCACGCGGAAGGCATCGATGGCCATATCTTGTGTGGCCGAAGCAATCGCGATCACTAAAGCGATGGCGACGATGATTTTCGCACTTTCGGCGGGCGTAAATAGCGACAGTCCCAGGCAGGCACCCACAATGATCAGTTGCGCACCCAGTACCCAGACTCTGCGTGGGCCTAAGCGCTTAAAGCGCTGTGTTTGAAACCGGTCAATCACCGGGGACCACAAAAAGTTAATGGCGTACACGCCAAAAATGAGGCCCGCGTAGCCAATGCCCGTACGCGAAATATTGGCCTCTTTTAACCATAAGGTTAAAGCGGAGCCAATCATTAACCAGGGCAGGCCGCTTAAAATACCCAAAAGAAACACGCTGGCGATTCGAGCATCGTAAAAAGGTGCTATTTTTTGAAGGGAAAATTTGGCCAAGGGTCTGTCTCATGGGCAGTGAGTTGCGGTATCTTATCAGTCTAAAGTCCGAAAGTCAGAGCGACAGGGCAGCCCAATGTTTTGTTGGCACTGAGGTATATTTTGTTTTTAAAAACGTTGATAGCTGTTTTGAGTTATCTTTGGGGCGCACTGGCGTGGGCCGGACAAATTTCTTTAACCAGTGGTGATACCTTAGCCGGTGAGTTGGCCGGTATTGAAGGGGATGTTGTGCTCTGGCGTTCCTCAGCCTTGGGCGAGCTCAAAATTCAAAAAAGCACCATTAAGCAGGTGAAGTCAGACGCCGAACTAAAGCTTCGCGGTAAAAGCGTTCCCTGTGTTTGGCTGGCCATCACCGAAGATGAACGACTGATTTTTCGGTGCGCGGATAAGACGCAGCCAAGCTTTCCCTTTTTAAGTGTCAAGCATGTGGTGCGCTTTGAAAACCACGAACAAGCCAATTTTGATTTTACCGGGCAAATCCGAGCCTCTGGCTGGCGCCAAAGCGGCAATACCAATGGAAAATATTGGGAGATGGCCTCCCGAGTGAGCTTGCGGCATAGTGATATACGCCATGTTTTTTCGATTCAGTCCGATGGGCAGCAGACAGAAGTGGTTGATAATGGCGTGCCGGTGGCCATTACCTTTAACCGCCATCTTATGGGTGTGTACAATCTGGATTGGTTTTTTTTGCCGCGGTGGTATTGGTCAAACAAAATCAGTGGTGAGCGCGACGACAACCGTAACATTCAAGAGGAGTACGCTTTGGCGAGCGGTGTGGGGCATCAGTTTTGGGAAACTCAGAAAACCGCCTTGTCGTTGGATGTGGGAATGGAGCACTCCAGTACCTATCTGCGCAACAACCCTCTGGAAGAGGAGCCCGAGCGATACAATTCTGTGCGTTTAGGGAGTGTTTACCGCTTCGAGTTTCCCAATGGATTGAAAATTCAACATACCAACGAGATGACCCGTTCCATCAAGGGGGCCGAGTCAGGAAACTCAGACCGCTGGAAAGTGAAATTCGATACCGGGTTGGCCTTTCCGATTGGGTTTGGTATCTCAGCTAGCCTCAATGTTAAATGGGATTACATCAATTATGCCAAGGACTTGGATCCCAATGCCTCGCGCGAAGACACCACGGTACGTGTTGGTGTAAACTACGCCTGGTAGTCTTCACGCCAAAGGTTGTGTTTTGCCTCTATTCCTGTTGTTTTTCATTGCAGTTCCACTGATCGAAATTTTCGTTCTTGTCCAGGTGGGTGACGAAATTGGCGCCTTGAATACGGTGATATTAGTGGTGCTTACAGCCATGCTGGGCTTGGCGTTGCTGCGGCGGCAGGGGGTTAAAGCCTTGCAGGACGCGCAGCGCAAAATGGCCGAGGGGACCTTGCCCGCCAAAGAGTTGGTGGAAGGTGTTTTTTTGGCCGTAGGTGGCGCCTTGTTGCTCACCCCGGGGTTCGTCACAGATGCGTTGGGCTTTTGTTGCTTAATACCGGGCTTGCGGCATTTTTTGGTGGCAGGCTTAATCAAGCGCCTGCGTATTGTGCAAACCCCAGTAAGTGGCTCTGAATCCAAAGATGGACACACTATTGAAGGGCAATTTGACCGAGAAGATTGAATTAACCGCAAAATCGCAATTTTTTTAATGTCCCCCCGTTGAAATCTCAAAAAACGCTCCCATCTTGCCAACAGACTTATTAAATGTCTTGCAGCTTAGGCTGTGGGGCTGTCCAAACCCGGGTTGGAAGGCAACTTCTGCACCCCAAAATCTGTACAACGTGACCTATTGGAGACAACGTCAATGAAAATTCGTCCTTTACACGATCGTGTTGTGGTACGTCGCAAGGAAGAAGAGCAAACAACGCCTGGCGGTATCGTATTGCCTGGCTCGGCTAAGGAGAAGCCCAATCAAGGTGAAGTAGTTGCCATCGGCGGCGGCCGAATCTTGGATAACGGAGATCTGCGTCCGGTGGACGTGAAGGTGGGTGACAAAGTGGTATTTGGCAAATATGCCGGCACAGATACCATAGAAATTGAAGGCGAAGAATTGATCATTCTGAGCGAAAGCGATATCAAAGCCGTTATCGAATAAACCCGTTTTAGGTAGAGCAGGAGGGGGTGTGTCCTCGAACCTGCTGAATTACTCTCAACAGACATTTAGGTAAGGATCATTATTATGTCAGCTAAAGTCGTTAAATTTGGTGATAGCGCCCGTCAGAAAATGTTGGCGGGTGTTAACGTATTGGCAGACGCCGTAAAAGCCACTTTGGGCCCCAAAGGCCGTAACGTGGTATTAGACAAATCTTTCGGTGCCCCAACCGTAACGAAAGACGGTGTTTCTGTCGCGAAAGAAATTGAACTGAAAGACAAGTTCGAAAACATGGGCGCACAAATGGTGAAGGAAGTGGCTTCACAAGCGTCTGACGAGGCCGGTGACGGCACCACCACAGCAACTGTATTGGCGCAATCAATTGTCAACGAAGGTTTGAAATCTGTTGCCGCAGGCATGAATCCAATGGATTTAAAGCGCGGTATCGATAAAGCCGTCATCGCCGCTGTGGCGCATATTCGTACGCTTGCGACACCTTGTGAAGATTCCAAGTCCATTGCACAAGTGGGTACCATCTCTGCCAACAGTGACAGCTCTATCGGCGACATCATTGCTGAGGCCATGGACAAAGTGGGCAAAGAAGGTGTGATCACGGTTGAAGAAGGCAGTGGTTTGGAGAATGAGTTGGATGTGGTTGAAGGTATGCAATTTGACCGCGGTTACTTGTCCCCATACTTCATCAACAATCAGGACAATATGAGTGTTGAGCTCGAAAGCCCGCACATTTTGTTGGTTGACAAAAAAATCTCTAACATTCGTGATTTGCTACCGGTACTTGAAGCCGTTGCCAAATCTGGAAAGCCTTTGGTGATTGTGGCAGAGGATGTTGAAGGTGAAGCGCTGGCAACATTGGTTGTGAATAATATGCGTGGCATTGTTAAGGTTGCAGCTTGTAAAGCACCTGGTTTCGGCGATCGTCGCAAAGCCATGTTGCAAGACATTGCAACGCTGACCAACGCGGTCGTGATCTCTGAAGAGGTGGGCCTTGATCTTGAAAGTGCGACATTGGAGCACTTAGGTTCCGCGAAGCGCATTACCATGAACAAAGAAAACACCACCATCGTGGACGGTGCGGGTGACCCAACGGCTATCGAAGGTCGTGTTGCTCAAATTCGCGCGCAAATCGAAGAAACTTCTTCGGATTACGATCGTGAAAAGCTGCAAGAGCGTGTGGCTAAATTAGCCGGTGGTGTCGCAGTCATCAAAGTGGGTGCGGCCACTGAAATGGAAATGAAAGAGAAAAAAGCCCGCGTAGAAGATGCATTGCATGCCACTCGCGCTGCGGTTGAAGAAGGTGTTGTGCCTGGTGGTGGTACAGCTCTGTTGCGTGCTTTAACGGCGATTGCGGACCTGAAAGGCGACAACGAAGAGCAAACCGCAGGTATTGCCATTGCGCGTCGTGCCATGGAGTCTCCTTTGCGCCAAATCGTTAGCAACGCTGGTGAAGAAGCCTCCGTTGTGGTTGAAAAGATTCGTGCTGGTGAAGGTAACTTTGGGTACAACGCTGCTACAGGTGAATACGGCGATATGCTGGAGATGGGTATTCTTGATCCCGCCAAAGTGACCCGCAGTGCGCTTCAAGCAGCGGCCTCAATTGCTGGCTTGATGATCACCACCGAAGCGATGGTGGCCGATCTTCCTGAAGACAAGCCTGCACCTGCCATGCCAGACGGCGGCATGGGCGGTATGGGTGGCATGGGCGGCATGATGTAATTGTGTCCTGCTAGCACCCTTTAAAAAACGGCCCTTTTAGGGCCGTTTTTGTCTGAGTCAGTGCTTGTTAAAATTGATTGAATCTATTGCCCTGTGTGACGCCAAAGTCTTTGGACTTCACCGTTACTGGCCCGTATACTTGGAGCCTGAATTTACTCGATGATAGGAAGGAACATTATGGCTTTCGAATTACCTCCTTTACCTTACGAAAAAGACGCTTTAGCCCCACATATTTCCTCTGAAACCTTAGAGTTTCATTACGGCAAACATCACAAAACCTATGTGGACAAACTGAATGGTTTGGTGCCTGGAACTGAATTCGAAGGCAAAACCCTTGAGGAAATCATCAAGACTTCAACCGGTGGTATATTTAACAATGCCGCGCAAATTTGGAATCACAGTTTTTACTGGAATTGCTTAAGCCCCAATGGTGGTGGCGATGCGTCCGGTGCTGTAGCTGAGCTCATTGACGCCACCTTTGGCTCATTTGCCGCATTTAAAGAAGAGTTTACCAATTCTGCGATTAACAATTTTGGCTCATCTTGGACTTGGTTGATCAAAAAGGCCGATGGCTCGATTGCGATTACCAATACTAGCAACGCTGCTACCCCTCTGACAGAAGAAGGCGTAACACCACTACTGACAGTGGACCTTTGGGAGCATGCCTACTACATTGATTACCGCAATTCACGACCTAATTACATGGAGGCTTTTTGGTCTTTGGTCAATTGGGATTTTGTGAATCAAAATTTCGCGTAGGCGATGATTCACGTAAAAAAGGAGGCATTGCCTCCTTTTTTACGTTTTGAACCTGCACAACGCATAACCGGGCGGTGTTGGTGCAGAAGTGTTAGTGTAGAATTTCAATAATAAGATGAACGACTTGAGTGTATAGCCCTATGAACGAGCGCCGTGAGCCTACTATTTCGCCCCTATCGGGAGAGCCAGATACAACGCCTGCCAAAGCGCGAGAAATACCCGCCAGTAGTAGGGCGAAAGCGAGCAGCGACAGGACGGCTGTACCGGTGTCCTCTCGTCCCGTGATTGTGCGCTCACCTCTGGGGCCTTTCGCCTTAATCTTGGCTTTGGTCAGTCTCGGGGGCAATGGCTTTTTGTATTGGCAAAGTCTTCAACCTGATACCAATACCCAGACGGAGCTCTCACAAGCTAAAGCCCGTATTACAGAGTTAGAGCAGCGTTTGGCGTTATCCGATGACGAGTCCACGCAGTCGCTGACGGTGGTGCAAGCCAAGGTCAAAGAAAACGCCTCAGAAATCCGTAAGCTATGGGGGGTATCTCATGATACCAACCGTAAGGCCATTGCTGCACTGGATGACAAGTATGCGAAGCTTAATAAAGCCATCTCGTCGAAAGATACGAAATCCCAGCAGGCGCTAAAGGATTTGGCTGTAGAATTGCAGGTGCTGGATGACCTGACTCAGGGGCAGCAGTCTGTCATCACTCGAGCCGATAAATGGATGGCCACACAAAACCAAACCCTTGAGGCCGTTAGCAGCCGGCTGAATCGATTGGAGTCGGACTTGAGCAAACGCCTAAGGGAAAACGAAGACGCCATTAAAGCTATTGATGCTTTTCGCGTACAGGTCAACCGCGAATTAATCCGGTTAAAAGGGGGGTAGTGGACCTGCTTTTAAAGGGCCCGTTGCCTCCGTTCAACGTCAATCTATTACTTCCGCAAGTCAGAGAGTTTTCTAATGCCCACAGTGATCCGTCAAGATGACATTATTGCCAGCGTCGAAGATGCTTTGCAGTTTATTTCGTACTATCACCCCAAGGACTTTGTCGAAGGGATGTTTCAGGCCTATGAAAAAGAGGCGAATCCCGCGGCCAAAGATGCGCTCGCACAGATTCTAATAAACTCACGTATGTGTGCCGAGGGGCATCGTCCCATCTGTCAGGATACCGGTATTGTCACGGCATTTGTCAATGTCGGCATGGGCGTGCAAATAGAGGGCGATTTACCGCTTGAGGAAATGATTAATGAAGGCGTGCGGCGCGCCTATCTCAACAGCGACAACGTTTTAAGAGCGTCCATTTTGGCGGATCCCGATGGCGCGCGTAAAAATACGGGTGACAACACCCCTGCCGTGATCCACTACAAAGTGGTGCCAGGCAATACGCTCGAGGTGCACGTGGCGGCCAAGGGGGGGGGCTCTGAGGCAAAATCCAAGTTTGCCATGTTAAACCCATCGGATTCTGTGGTGGATTGGGTGCTAAAAATGGTACCGCAGATGGGGGCAGGGTGGTGTCCGCCCGGTATGTTGGGGATCGGTATCGGTGGTACTGCTGAAAAGGCCATGTTACTGGCAAAAGAGGCTTTGCTGGACCCAATCGATATCCAAGATTTGAAAGATCGCGGGGCGCAAACACGCGCAGAGACATTGCGTTTGTCGCTATACGAGAAGGTCAATGCCCTCGGGATTGGTGCTCAAGGGCTAGGGGGGCTGACCACTGTTTTAGATGTCAAGATTAAAGATTACCCTACGCATGCGGCCAATAAAGCTGTGGCCATTATTCCCAATTGCGCGGCGACACGGCACGCACACTTTACTTTGAAGGGCGAAGGTCCGGCCTACCAAACTCCGCCGCGCCTTGAAGATTGGCCTGAGATCACCCAGGAGGTGGCAGGCAATGTGCGCAAGGCTAACCTCGATTCGCTCACGAAAGAAGACATACAAAGTTGGGCGCCGGGCGATACCGTGTTGCTGTCGGGCAAACTACTCACCGGTCGCGACGCCGCGCATAAACGCATTATTGAGATGATCAATCAAGGTGAGCCATTGCCGGTGGACTTTACCAATCGATTTATTTATTACGTGGGGCCAGTGGATCCCGTGAGAGAAGAAGTTGTGGGCCCGGCAGGGCCTACGACTGCCACACGTATGGACAAATTTACCCGCCAGATTTTGGAGCAAACGGGGTTGATAGGTATGGTGGGTAAGGCCGAGCGTGGCGATCTGGCCATTGAAGCCATTCGTGACAACCAAGCAGTTTATTTGATGGCTGTGGGTGGTGCGGCCTATTTGGTCTCTAAGGCCATTACTCAAGCCAAAGTGTTGGCGTTTGAGGACTTAGGCATGGAGGCCATTTACGAGTTTGAAGTCAAGGATATGCCGGTCACCGTTGCGGTGGACAGCAAGGGCGAATCGGTTCATAAAATTGGCCCTCAAATTTGGAAGGCCAAAATCGAGGAGCATGCACTGAGCGTTTCATAATCAGCAAAAGCGGGTGAAAATGTCAGATCTAACCCAGGAAGCGTGTGAAGCCTGTCAAGTAGGGGCGCCACAGCTCACCGAGGCAGAGTGGCTAGCCCTGGCCCCCGAACTGCCCGAGTGGCGCAAAATAGCCGTGGAAGGTGTTGAGCGGCTGCACCGTGTGTTTCACTTTCCCGATTTCGTTCGGGCCATGGCCTTTGCGCAGCAGGTAGGCGATTTAGCGGAGACCCATAACCATCACCCGGCGCTGCTGGTGGAATGGGGCAGGGTGGAGGTCTCCTGGTGGACACATAAGGTCAAAGGGGTGCATCGTAACGATGCTCGGTTGGCCGCCAAAACGGATGTATTGCTGAGCTGAAAGCTGTTTTAGAGAGTTTTGCCCAAGCTTGGCGCAAAAATCCGAGTCTCATCATAAAAAGATTAAAAAATATTCTTGTGGGACATTTTTTGTTCTATTATTGTCTTTAATAATAACCAAGGCAGCCCTCATTTCCAATCACCATAATGAAGGAAATTAGGGCTCTAGAATTGGGCCGTATTCCTTCTAAGTTGTGAGCACGGTCATTTCGGGGCTATTCGAACCTCATACAATACGCGCTCAAAATGAGTGGTAGGCGCATGGTCTCCTTTAAAGATGCACATATCAGCACCAAGCTGACCCTCTTATGCGTCACTACCAGCGCCGTGGCACTAGTGTGCGTCGTTGTGGCGTTTTTTGTTCAAGATTTTAGTTTGGTCCAGCGCATCAAAGCCGAACAGGTGGAGGCGCAAGTGTCTGCCTTAACCGATAATGTGGCCCGTGCCGTTATGAATAAAGATTGGGCGGAAGCCGGTGACATTATGGCACGCGTGGTCACGCCTCATGGCGTGCTACTGGCCTGGATCGAGACTCAGGCCGGCGATGTCTACCCAAAGGGCATCGATTACCAAAATACCGAGCTCGCTCAGGGCGGGTGGTTTTTTCCGAACCAGCAAATTACGCAACGTATTTGGGTTAACGGCGAGCCTCTGGCGGTGCTTAAGATATGGGTCAGTTATGCCGATGTAGAGGCGCGATTGTATTACTTAGGAGGCTACTCCTTACTGGCCTTTGTGCTGGCCATTGGCATTGCGTTTGTGGTGGCTCAATGGGTTCAGCGAGTGGTGTCTAAACCCTTACTCAGTCTATTTGAGTTGTCACGCCTGGTGGTTGACTCTGGCAATTACAGTGTTCGCTCGGATATTCGAAGTGCAGATGAATTAGGTCAACTTGCCAAAGCTTTTAATCAGATGTTGTCGCACATCCAGCAGCGTGACCAAATGATGGAAAAACGCGTGAACCAGCGTACTCGAGAGTTGCAAAAATTGGCCGAGGATTTTCGCTATCGCGCTTTACACGATACCCTTACGGGGCTTCCCAATCGCGCACTGTTGTTGGAGGAGTTTAATCGTGCGGTGGCGCATGCCAATCGCGTCGGCAAACACTTTTCGGTTTTGTTGTTGGATTTGGATAACTTCAAAACCATTAATGACACATTTGGTCACGAGGCAGGGGATGATCTTCTGAAACAAGTGGCCCAACGCATACGCAGTGCTCTACGCGGTGAAGACATTGTGTGCCGGTTGGGCGGTGACGAATTTGTGGTGTTGCTGGAAGATGTGGAAAGCGAGAAAAACTTGTACTTCGTAGGCAAAACCTTGATTTCGGCATTTAGCCAAGACATCTGGGTTATCAATCGCCCGGTAAGCCTCGGTGTGAGTATCGGTACCAGTATGTTTCCGCAGCACGGCGTAACTCTGGACGAGCTCAAACACTGTGCTGATGTGGCCATGTATCGCGCCAAAGATTTGGGTAAAAACCAAATGGTGGTGTTTGATAAGCAATTGGCCAGCGAAGACAAGCATAGAATTTTATTGCAAAATGAATTGCGTACGGCTGCAAAAAAAGATGAGTTAGAGCTCCACTTTCAACCCCAAGTGGACACTCTATTAAAAGTGGTGGTGGGCTGTGAGGTGTTTCTACGTTGGCATCACCAATCGCTTGGTTTTATGCAGCCGGCGGATTTCCTGGCCAGCGCTGAAGAAACGGGTGTGATTCAGCAGATAGATCATTTTGTTTTGCGTGAAGCCTGTCGGGCCTGCGCTCAGTGGCGGAATCAATACGGCGTGCATTTGCCCATGTCGGTGAACCTGTCTAGTTTGCACTTTCGTTCAGAGACAATTGGCGATGTGGTTATCAGTGCACTTGAAGAGTTTGCTTTGCCACCGCATTTTTTAACTCTGGAAATCAATGACGACATTTTACTGAACGACAATACGGGCGTGAACCGAGTGATTAAAAAGCTAAGGCAGCTGGGCGTGCATTTTTCCCTTGGCGATTTTGGCGTGGGCAATTTTTCACTGGATCATTGGCGCAACATCACCGTGGACAGTGCCAATTTACATCGCAGCGTGGTTAAGCCATTGGCCAAAAGCGAGCGTCATCAAGCGTTTGTTCGAGCCGCCCTTCGGTTTGGTGCTGAGCTTGACATGCAAGTTGTGGCGCAAGGAGTGGAAAACGCCGAGCAAGTCGAATTGTTGGAGCGCTTGGGTTGTCACCTTATGCAAGGTTATTATTTTACGCAACCTTTGCATTATCAAGGTTTTTTGAATTGGTTAAACCACTTGAGTGATTTGCACTTGCCCAATCAGGATATGATGACGCCGGGGCGAACATCAAACGACTAAACCCAATCTGCATGACGAACACGAATGACTATCCCAAATGACTAATGTAGTAACGTTTAAACGCCCTAAGGCGAGTGAGAAGCACAAGGGCAAATCGCTCTGCCGCGATGGCTTCCATAAATGGGAGGTGGTCACCGCAAAACAGTTTGATGTCAAAGCGGGTAAATTGGTCACCGTTTACGAGTGCGCACGATGCCAAAAGCGTAAGGTCAAGGCTCTTTAAAGTACGGCTTCCAACGCCTGACCCTCTGGGGGTAAAGGCGCCCCTAAATACCAGGCCTTGCCTTCTTGCAGGGTTGCTTTGTTCTCAATACACCAGCGGACCGCGAGTGGATAGATGACGTGCTCTTGAGTGAGAACGCGTTTGGCTAAACGGTCTTCGTCGTCCCCAGTGTGAATGGGTACCCTTGCTTGTAAGATTGCCGGTCCTCCGTCTAGCTCTGCTGTTACAAAGTGCACGGTGGCGCCGTGATGGGTGTCACCCGCTGCAATGGCGCGGCGATGCGTGTGAAGGCCTGGATATTTGGGCAGCAGGGAAGGGTGAATATTGATAAGTCTGCCCAGGTAATGTTCCACAAAGGCCGGCGTTAATATTCGCATAAAACCAGCGAGTACCACTAAATCTGGTTTATGCCCGTCAATAGCGGTTTGCAAAGCGCAATCGAATGCTTCGCGGCTGTCGAACTGAGTATGGTCGAGCACTTGGGTGGAGATGCCTGAAGCGGCGGCGCGCTCTAAACCATAGGCGTTAGGTCGATTACTGATGACCGCACTCAGCACCCCAGGGTGGTCGGCCTTGGCGCAGTCGTCGATTATGGCCTGTAAATTACTTCCACTCCCAGAAATCAGTACAACAATGTTTTTTTTCATGTTAAATCAGGCGCACACTCGGTGCCTGTTCTTCTGAAGACTCTATGAGGCCCAATTCAAACACGGTTTCACCACTGGCGGTTAAATTTTGGATCGTCTCACGCGCTTCTTTTGCGGGTACGCAAACCACCATGCCGATACCGCAGTTAAACGTTCGCAGCATTTCGGTTTCGTTGATATTGCCGGCCTCTTGGAGCCACTGAAAGACTTCTGGCAGTTGCCAGCTGTCGCGCTTGATGGCGGCGCAAGTATGGTCTGGCATCACGCGGGGTAAATTTTCCAGCAATCCGCCGCCGGTAATGTGAGATAGGGCGTGTACGTTTTGGGTTTTTAATAGCTCGAGTATCGAACGCACATAAATGCGAGTGGGTTCGAGTAGGGCTTCGCCCAGCGTAGTTCTGCCCATGGGACTTGCGAGGTCGGCTTTGGAGACCTCCAGTATTTTACGGATCAAAGAGTAGCCATTGGAGTGTGGGCCACTGGAGGCGAGACCCAACAGCACGTCGCCGGGGCCTACTTGGCTGCCATCGAGGATTTTGGATTTTTCAACAATGCCGACGCAAAAGCCTGCCAAATCGTAGTCTTCGCCTTCATACATGCCAGGCATTTCAGCGGTTTCACCTCCCACCAAGGCGCAGCCGGACAGTTCGCATCCCTGGCCGATACCTTTGACCACATCGGTGGCGGTGGCCACGTCCAACTTGCCTGTGGCGTAATAATCTAAAAAGAACAGGGGCTCGGCACCACCCACGATAAGATCGTTCACGCACATGGCTACCAGGTCGATGCCGATGGTGTCGTGTTTACCCGTTTGCATGGCCAAGCGAAGTTTGGTGCCCACGCCATCGGTTCCTGAGACCAAAACGGGTTCTTGATAGCCCTTGGGTAGTTCAAATAGGGCGCCGAACCCGCCGAGACCTGCCAGCACCTCGGGTCTGCGCGTGCGGGTGGCAACGGATTTGATACTGTCAACCAGTCGATTACCAGCATCAATATCCACGCCGGCATCTTTGTAGCTTAAGGACGGTTGTTCGCTGTCGCTCATGGGGTAAACCTTCGCTGGGAAAAACTGGCGGCATTCTACCAGGCACACTGCGTTTGGCGAAGGATAAAACGCAGGATTCTACCGATACTTTTCTGATCAGTTGGCCTTTGGGGTGTTTGGAATGGAATCCTTTACAGTGGGAGGGTCTCAACAAATAGGCGGCTCATGTGCCTTTATATGCTGCAGCTTGCTACAATCGCCGTTGGCTGGGCATTCATCGGTCAGCGAAGGTGCTTTATACGAAATGGGTGTCAGCAAGACAAATAGAATAGGGGTTGAAAGGCATAGCTTTCAGCACCGCAACATCGAAGAGACAGGTTTGTGAAGACTTTAGGGCAATACATTTACCAATGGGGCCTGCTTGGGCTTTTGTGCATCGCGCCCTGGACTATGGCACTGACACCAGAGGATTACTATAAGGCGCAAGTGGTGGTGGCGTCGCAGCAAAGTGCCGAGCGCGCTCGCGCCGCCGGTGTCGGTTTGAAGGAAGTGCTGGTTCGGGTATCGGGTGATGGCAATATCGCCGCCGCGGAAGGCGTGTTAACAGAGCTCACGCAAGCGGCCCGATACTTGGAGCTGTTTGACTATGGCTCCGTTAAAAATGCGGACGGTGATAGTCAAGCCGTATTGAATATGACTTTTGCCGAGCCGCTGGTGGTGAAACTGCTCGAACGCAAGGGGTTACCTTACTGGCCGACCAACCGTCCCAACACCCTAGTGTGGTTGGTGTTAGACGACGCAGAGCAAGGGCGACACTTGATAAACGACAAAGCCAGGCCGGAAATGTCGGCAGTCATGTCGGCGGCTTGGATGCGAGGGCTGCCGTTAGTGGTGCCTTTATTAGACCTTGAAGACCAACTGGCGATAGAGGCTGAGCAGGTATGGAGCCTGGACGAAGCTGCCATACTGAATGCTTCCGCTCGCTATGGCGCACCTTCGGTGTTGGTGGGGCGCATTACACAAACCTCCAGTGGCCTGTGGTTGACCACTTGGCATTACCTCCATCGTGGTCAGTCGCAATTGTATGATGCGCGCGGCGAGACTTTGGAGGAGGTTGCCATGCAAGGGATCACGCCTCTTGCCGACTACATGGCGGGACTTTATGCGGTGACACCCAATGCCGAAGGGGCGTCAGCGTTAGTGACCCAAATGCACGATATTGACTCTTACGAAGATTATTCGGCAATGGTGCAATACTTGGATAACCAAGCCATCGTGCAGCGGTATCGTGTGACTAAAATTGAGGGCAGCAATGTGGTTTTGACACTTCAATTGTCGGGTAGCCTCGAAAAAATGCGCAATGCACTGGCTTTGGATGGCAAAATTTCCACAGAGTTTTTGGACGAGTTTGACGACACGCCCTGGCGTTTGGCCAGTGTGGGGTCGGACGTAACGCCGTTGCATCTCTACTGGCGCGGTGGGCGCTAGAGTTTGAATACTGGGTCCAAGCAGTTAAGCCTGCGCGTGTCTTTGCGCGACGACGCACGGTTTGACAACTTTTGGGTTGCCCAAGACAATCGATTGGCCGTGGAGGCTCTGAAGCAGTGGTCGACTGGCGCGGGCGAACCGCTGCTGACGGTTTGGGGGGCGGAGGGCTCAGGTATTACCCATTTGCTCCAAGCGAGTTGCCTGTGTGGCTCCGCTGACAGAACGACTGCGCAATATTTACCCTTGCTTGATTTTAAAGCCTATCCACCCGAAGAAGTTCTTGCGGGGTTAGAGGATTTGGATGGTGTGTGTGTTGATGATGTTGACTGTATTGTGGGACAGCAAGCGTGGGAGCAGGGGCTTTTTCATTTTTACAACCGCATGAAAGAGTCGGGGAAGCCATTGGTACTGGCATTTCACGGTAACCCAAACGGCATGCGCTGGCAGTTGCCGGATTTAAAATCTCGGGTGATGGGTAGCGTGGTCTACCACGTGACAGCACCCGACGACGAGGCACTGTTGCAATGCTTGTTGTTTCGGGCCGCGGGGCGAGGCATGGTGTTGGGTGAAGGTGTCGCGCAGTTTATTTTAAATCGCGCCAACAGGGATACACACAGTTTGTTTCGAATCCTAGATACGTTGGATGAGGCCTCCTTGCAGCAGCAGCGTAAGTTAACGGTGCCCTTTGTCAAAAGCGTGTTCGGTTGGTAACCGATAGGGTCCGTACTTCTGCATAGTTCAAGCCCTAAGTCAGCGCCAGCACAAACGGAATGCCCGGCAAAATATCAAAAATCAAAAAAACTTGCCAGCCTTCGGTAAGCCCGCCAAGGGTGGATAGGTGCTTAAGGTTGATGGCCGCCTCGATTTCCACGCGTTGCGTTTGGGTTTGACCAGACGCCACTTCCAAGTGGTTGATGGAAGTCTGACTGATCAGTTGGTCGTTTTGTTGGATAAGCAGCTGGCTTTTTTCAATGCGCACATCAAAAGGAGTGGGGTTGTGCAGAGTTAGGTCAAAATGCAAACGTGTGGATTGCCCCCCTAAAAAAGCCTCGCGAACCCCTGCGAATTGAGCGCTAAGACTGCCCCAGTTTAGGTCGTATTCGCACTTCAGAATTTGGCTCTTGTGATGAAAGCTGACACCCACCAAGGTGTGAAAGCTTACGCCGGCGGCAAAAGTGAGTAGCACGCAGGCATAAGCCAATGTTTTTGCCGTTGGCGCCACTTTTGGCAGTGAAGTCACGGCCGGTTGCATCTGTTTGGCGAGCCAAGTCCCTGCGGGAATTGCCAGGGCCATAAAAAAAATGTTGGCAATAAACAGCAGGCTTGCAATTTCCAGCAGCGTTAAGTTGGCTGCTTTGAGCACCCAGTGTCCAATCAATAATACCGGAGTGCTATACAGGGCACCGAACAATAGAGTTGTGGGCCAATGTTTCAGCAGTAATTTAATCAGTGTGCTATAGCGAATTTGATGCCGCTGCAGGGTGGGAGCGATAAAATCAATGCCGAAGGCGAAAAACAAAAACAACAAACTTAAACCGCTGCTTAACACTTGGGTGATGGTGTAGGGGTAATATCCAAGGCCCAGAATAAGGGATTGCGCCGCGCCGTAGAAAATCAGTAACTTGCCTTCTTCCAAGGCTTGTATGGTCAGTGGCAGTTCTTGGGAGGCGTTTTTGGGGTCGATGATTTTTTCATACCGCTGGGAGCAACGTTCCTTCAGGGGGAATAACAGGGCGCTACTGACCACCAGGGAGCCACTGATGATCATACTGGCCAGTGCGATTTTGGTTTGCGATTCGAAAAAAAACGGAATGAGATGCCCCGCCATCGTGTGCCAGCTTTTTGGCAGCAGATAATTCAGCAAGGCATTATAAAGTGCGGCCTGATAAGTGTTGGCCAGTAGCGCCAAAATTGTGAATAGGCATAGGGCCAACCCCACATACAGGAACCATGTTTGGAAAAAAGTGCGGTTCCCCCTGCGTAGGCTGGTTACGCTGAGAAGTGCATCAAAACAAAAAGCCCACATACACAGTCCGAATCACAGTTAAATTGAGAGTTAACGTTTCACCGCACACGGATTAGGTTGGCGGTTTTTGCCGTGCCATTGTAATGGGCGGTGGCCGATTCGAACAGGTGGTGTAGCCCAGAGGCTCTTAATGGCGGCGGTAAGAAGTGACTATGAAGCGACCATGTTGAAGAAGCTTATAAGCAGGCGCTATAAGAGGAGGCTAGCGGGCAGCGTACTTGATGCAGGGCGTTTGGGGTCGCCCCACGAGTTAGCCCTTAGAGGCTACGCACGAGGGATTGACTGAATTGGATGCTGTTTTTACCGTTATTTTTACCTTTGTACATGGCTTGGTCTGCGCGTGACAATAACTCGCTTGCAGTCATGCCATGGTGCCATTCGGCGATGCCGATGCTTGCACCGACCTCTACGCGTTGGTAAGTACCCTTGTGGTAGACGGTCATGGGTTTACAGAGGTTTTTGTGTTTTTTATCCAACACCTCCATCACGCTCTCTAGCGAATGGTAGTTGGTTAGCAATAAAATAAATTCATCACCGCCGTAACGGGCGGCAATGTCGGAGCGGCGCAAGCCGTGCCGCAAGCGATTGGCCGCTTGCATAATAACGTCGTCACCCACGCGATGCCCCATGCTGTCATTGATCTTTTTGAAGCCGTCTAGGTCAATCATGGCGGCGGCCAAATGGGTGTTGTTGCGCTCCATATG
Organism: Cellvibrionaceae bacterium; assembly: GCA_050300015.1. Lineage (GTDB taxonomy): Bacteria > Pseudomonadota > Gammaproteobacteria > Pseudomonadales > Cellvibrionaceae > CAYZQH01. The sequence continues at coordinate 29,185 of JBNKWZ010000020.1, forward strand.
ATCGATAAGAAAATTCAGCTTTTCAAACAATACCGCGCGGTTATATAGGTTGGTGAGGGGGTCCTTGGTGGCTTGCCGCCGTAGCTTGCTTAACAGTCTGTGGCGTTCGATGGCGAAATTAACTGAACGAGAGATCATAAACGGGCTGACTTCACTTTTGGGAAGGTAGTCTTCTGCGCCAAGCTTGATGGCATACTCGCCGAGATCCTGGTTGTCTATGCCGGTCAAAACGATGATTGGAATCGACACGCCGCTGCTGATGACTGTCTTTAAGGTGTTCATGCCTTGAGAGTCCATCAGGCACAGGTCCAGTAGCATGATGGAAAACTGGCTCGACCTCAGGGTTTCCAAGCATTCTTCTAGGTTGCAAACATGCGTGATGTTGTAGCGACGCTTTTTATCGGTTTGCAGCATACGGCTCAAAAGGTAAAAGTCGTCTGGGTCGTCTTCTACCATCAACACCTCAACAGCCCCATTGGCTATGGGGGTGTCAAGGTCCACCTCTTTAAGCGTTTCCATCGATCTTGTCTCTTTGATTCCGTGCCCTTTGTGGTGTGTGGGCATTTACCATTAGTGTAGTGACTAATCTTGGGAAAGTTGTACTGTTTTGAACCAATACTGGGTGATATTGTGCAAAATAGTTATCATTTTGTCGTAACAATCGGGTTTTACAATATAGCTGTTTGCACCAAAGGCATAACAGTCGGTGATATCCGACTTGGCATGTGAGGTGCTGAGAATCACCACGGGTACACACCTTAGCCCGGGGGCGGCCTTAATTTGCCTGAGCAGCGATTTGCCATCTTGATTGGGCATGCACAGGTCGATAAAAATCAAATCCGGCAAGGTGGCGTGTTGGATCAGGGCCTTGCGCAGGTGGTCCAAAGCGTCGTTGCCGTCTTTAAAGTGTTCCAGACGTACGCTGGGGGCCACGTTTTCAAGTGCGGAACGAAACAAATAGATATCGTCTGGGTCGTCTTCCGCTAACAATACGCGTAGGCTGATATTGTCGTTGGGTGGCACGCTGGTGTCATATGCCCTCATGTGGCACCTCGTTGGGTAGCGTAATCTTGATGGTGAGGCCATGGTCGGGCTGGCTACTGGCTTGTATGTCGCCACCATGGGATTTAACCACTTGTTTGCAAATGGCCAGGCCCATTCCGCTTCCAGGAATGGATTTATCGACAAATCGTGAAAAGGGTTCAAAAATTTGATCAATGTGTTTGGCGGCAACACCGCGCCCGTTGTCCCGAATGGTGATGATATGGCCCTGCGACGTTTTATGGTGGGAAAGTGTAATAACGGGCGAAGCGTCTGGTTTGGCGTAACGAATACTGTTGGTGATGACATTCTGCAATAAGTGAGATATCGCCCCCATATCCGCATAAAGCGTAGAGCCCTTTTCCAGTGTGATTTGTGCTTTAGACGATTGAATCAGCAAATCCAGATCGGATAAGACATTGTTGAGAGGTAGCGAAAATTTAAATCGATGCTTCTGTAGCTTATGAGGCGTGTAGCGCGATAACGACAATAAGCTACTGATCATTTCGCTCATACGTTTGGCTGCGTCGGACACGCGATCCAGTTCATAAAGCGCCTCTTCATCATCTAAAGTCCCTTTTAATCTGCGATTAAGTGCGCTCGCAAAGGCATTGATTTTGCGAAGAGGCTCTTGCAGATCGTGACTGGCCGAGTAGGCAAAGCGCTCAAGTGCAGTATTGGATTCTTCTAGTGCCTGGGCTTGGACTTTGAGGTTGGTCACATCGGAAAAAGTCCCCAACATCTCGCGTGCGTCACCTTGCTCATCTCTTGAGAGGATGGAGTCTTTGGAATGGCACCAGACCCAATGCCCCTTACGGTGCCTAAGTCGATAGGTTAAGGTTATCGCTTCTCCTTCCTCGGAATTCTTGACCGCTTGAATATGCTCCAGCACGAGCGTAAGGTCTTCATCGTGTACGAGTTGAGCGAAATTGGTCGATTCAGTCATTGCGCTTAGGTCGTCCATAGAGTAGCCGGTAATGACAGAATACTGCTTGTTAATAAAGGTATTGCGGTTTCGCTCAAAATTGTAGATGTAGACGCCTGCCAGCGATTGGTTGAGCAGGCTGTCTAAAAACTGCGTCTTTTCCTCTAACAATTGTTCATTGCGCTTTTGAACGTCAATGTTGGTGAGCGTGCCACCCATACGAGGGTGATTTTTTTCGTCAAAGGTTTTTGCGCCGCGCATGCGCAGCCACTGCCATCGTTTATTGTGGGTCATACCGCGATAGGTGATATCAAAATGGCCACCCGAATCTAAATGGTGGTTGAGCTCTGACTTCACGTGATCGATATCATCGGGGTGGATGTGCACCTGCCAGTTCTGCCAGGTGGGCGTGGCATTGTTCTTTTGGTTGGTTAATCTATAAAAGGCGGAATTAAACCACGCCGCTCCCGTATGAGGGTTCCACTCCCAAAAACCGTCCTCGGAAGCGTCCATGGCGCGCTTGAGGCGCTGATACTTTATGGTGGCGTGCTCATGCTTCGCGTGTGAGTCACCGGCGTTTTGTACCAGTGCTAATCCGATGGTTTCTCCCTCCAGTATTTGGTGAAATAACCGAACTTCAATTGTGACGGCATTACCTTTGCTATCTCGTCCCTTAACCAAGCGGCGCGCGGCCATGCCAATGTTCTGCATGGGGTGGGCGAGAAAATCTTCGGTGGCACGCGCGTGCATTTGTTGTGTGGCACCCAGCAGAAGTATCTCCAGTGGTTGGTTAATCAGGTCGGCCACGCTGTAGCCAAACAATTGAGCAGCGGTGTCATTGATTGCGATAATTTTGTGTGCGGGATTGATGGCGAGAATGCCGATGGGCAATAGATGAATCTGTTGTTGAAGCGCAGTTGATGTCTTTGTGGACGTAGTCGTTTGGCTTTTTCGCAGTGTGATCATCCAAAGCGGTAATAGTATGCCTGATAGCAATAACAGCCCAAGCATAAATTGCGAAGCATTAAAAGATAAATGTAATCGTGGTGCGAGAGCATAAATACCCAGAAGTAAACCTGTTGTGGCGAAGAAGGCCCCAATGCATAATTGCGGAACATTCACATCAGAATTTCGTGATGTACTTATCACATGTTGCGCCGACCTTATGGCTGCGGTAATAAATAGCACAGCTAACAATAGTGCAGGCCAGTTGGCACCTTGTCCACTGGCAATGGCCGAGCTCCAGCCTGTCGTCTGGTCTGATACATCCATGGAGGAAAAACCTTATCGCTTATAAAGGGCGTCACAAAGTGCGCCGCTTTTTTATCAATATTGTGAATGTCGAACGTAAAACCGATTTCCGAAATTAATAAACCGCTATTAACCGCCACCCAATAAGGCGCGAAGGTCAAATGTGTGCCTATGGTGCATGTAAGTCAAGTACTAAACAGTGAGTGTAGTTTTTTGCGACAAATAAATGTGTTTGGCGAAAGGTGCGTTTGTTGACGCATTTTCGAGTGAAGATATTCTGTTACGAGTTGTCAGTCGTCACAATTTAGGTGTGGTTTTGAGATTTTTATCATCCGAGGTAAACATCACTTTCGACAATTGCTGCAGGTGATTCACAATGAAGCGCCTCTCCTAATGGGCACTGAAAGTCGTGTATAAATCCATTGGTCTATCAGAAAACGTTGAAAAGAGCATGTGCAACGCTTTGGTGTAATCTATACAACGTTGAAGATGTTGTATGCGTAAGTAAGACTTTATTTGTTTGGGTAAAACTTAATGGTTTTATGAATAACATTTAATGGATGAAAACTCTAAATCGCAGAATGTTTGGTTTAAGCGTCATCTTATGGGGGTGAGTCTTGCGTACATTCATACGCGGTCGTTTTTTGAAGTGGTAGAATCGCCATCAGCACTATTTTTTAATGTCTTGACCATATCAGCTAACTTTGGCTGCAGGCACGCCACCTACTTTGTTCTCGTCAAAATAAGCGGTTTGGTACGGGAAGGGAATCGCTATATTTTTTTCGTCGAAGCGGTATTTTATGTGGGTTTTCATGATGGCGCTGTCAGTTCGAGCATTCCCGCTGAGAGTATCGATGGGCGCTAAGATGACATCTTGGTGCCCAGTGTCTTGTTTTTATCTCACTGATACGGGGTTTCAAGGTTTCTATCGCTCCATTTTGGCATTCGTGGTAAGCGATACCCACATTGAACAGATCGTAAGTGGTGCTTGCTATTAACCCGACATAAAAAATTGCCGAGTTAATAGTTGCAGGCTATTTTCAAGGTTTTTTAAGTGGAAGGCCTTTCTGGGTGTCGAGTATTTTTTGTATGGAATGACGCTCTGAATGGAGCGCTCCCTATATTTATTCGAGCATAATTAATTCGAGCAGGCCAGAGTGCCTCGGGTTGCCGCCTGACCTGGGTGGTATGGTTCACTCAGTACCTAAGGGTGTTTTTTGCGTTCATTACGCATTAAACCTTACTCGCGCGCGGGCGAGAGGCCAGCGGAGTGAAGGCAAGCGCGATGGCTTGCCCTATTCAGTGCTACGCCGCGGAGATCACATAAGCTTTTGGCGCACTCCAGTCGGATAATTCATCAATCATCAATTGGATGGATGTTTCTTCTTCCTGTGTAGGCACGCGCTGCGTCATCGTTTGATATTTTTCCATCGCCAGCGTGAAGGCTTTGCTTGCCACATTGGCGGCATGAGTAATACCAAAACGGGCGCAGTATTCATGCAAAATATTGCTGTTGTCCATGAGAATCCCTTTTAACTCGCTCTTTGAAATGAATGGGGTTTGCTATGTCATATAAATATGTATGTCGATTGCGAATTAAAACCAGCTAAAAGCATGCCAAATATTCATAGGTGTTCAGGGGATGGGGGCTGCCGGTTGAATATCGTGTCATTACGTGAGACGCTCGATGGGTTGACTGATGCGGGAGTCAGAAAAGTCGACAGCTGGGATGCGGTGGCCGCGGCAAGAATAACAAGCTGTGAAGGTGGGCTTTACATTGGCTACCAGAGTGCACTATCTGGTTAAAAGGCTAACAGAGCCGGTGAGCCAATCGAGACCTCTCGCGAGGTGAGGTCTCGGGCCCGAAAATCGGCCAGTTGATGCGCCAGCCAAGGGCGCTAGTGGTTAAATAAACCGAGATCAACTGCGCCTGCCATAATGCGATAGCCTTCTTCATTGGGGTGTAGTAGGTCGCCGTCATGGAGGGTGTTTTGAACTCTGGGGGGACTGCTACCGTTACTGATGGCTTGTTCTAAATCGATAACTCCATCAAATTGCCCGCTGTTGCGAATCCAATTGTTTACTTTGGTGCGTGCCGCTTCGCTGCCAGCAGAATCATAAAAAGACCCATTAATGGGCGTGATGGTGGCACCGAGTACTTTAATGCCCTCAACATGTGCGCGATTAATGAGTTGGTTGTAGCCATTAATCACGTTATCCGCAATTTCATCTGTGCCGGTTGCGTCTATATCGTTGACGCCAATGGCAACAATCAACCAGCGAAGCCCTTGCTGGTCAAACACATCGCGACGCGCTCGCACAATACCGGGCTCGCCATTCGGGCAGCCTTCGCGAATCAAGCAGCTAGCACCAATACCCATATTTAAAATGCCCACATCTCGATGATTGGGGCTCGCTTGCAGGCGCTTAGCCAGCTCATCCGGCCAGCGGTTGTGTTGGCTGGTGCCCGAGCCACGGCCATCGGTGATCGAGTCCCCGAGGATTGCCACCGCCCCGCCTGTGTTCGGTGCACGGACTTCCAGGCGTTCAATCACGTACCAGCTGTCGGTGCGAGTACTGTTACTCAGGTCAGCAGATGACACCACGTTATTGTTGGCCAAATAAGACGTTGTACGCGAGGCCCCGTGTCCTGTGAGTTGCCGAGGCGTGGCACCAAAATGGATGCTAACGGCCAAAATGTCCAACGCGGATAGGTCAAAAGAGACGGCGTCCGAATAGACGGCTTCACCTGCAGGAATCGTTACCGAGCCACTGCCACCAAAGGTGAGTGGTGTGTCGGTTTGCGTTTGAATGCCGCCGCTTGCGGACTGCTTTGCCAGGTGCACGGCATTTAATGTGATGGGGTCGTCGCTGTAGATATTGGTAAAGCGCATGCGCACTTCGCGCCCACCCACTGACACTTTAAAATTTTGTCGCAAGGTATTGCCTTTAAGACCTGGGGTAGGTGGGCTGTTGTTGGCATCCACCACATAGGGGGCCGTTCCCCAGGTGCCCAGCCACATGGGGCTGCCGTCGTAGACGGGAGCTTCTATTTCAGGTGTCTGAGTTGTCTCGCGCACCAAAATGCCGGCTAATGCGGCATTGTCTGAAGTTGCCGAGGCGGTAATAGTGAGTAGCCCGTCACTCACGGTGACTGTGACGGGCTCTGTGGTGTAGGCCGTATCGTGCCCGGCGGTTTGGTAGGTATCAAAGTCTTCGAGGGCGACTTGATCTTCTACCACCGCGCTCATCGAGCGTTCACCGGGGGCCTCCCAGTAGAGTTCCGCCAAATGTAAGGTCACTTGGTAATTTCCGTTGGGTACGGGAATGTTGTACGTAAAGCTGCCGTAACGCTCAGAGTTAAAAAGCTCGCTACCCGCTGCCCCGCTGATGGTATCCGCGGTTTGGTTTTGCGCGCCACCCAGGCTGTGCTGGTCCGCGGAATAAGTCACGCCGTTATAGGTAGTACTGGCGCTGCTCCCGACATTAATGGCCGCCACAATTGCCCCAAGGGCCGTGCCGCTGGAGCTGCTAGACGAACTAGAACTACTAGACGTGCTAGAGCCGCTACTCGACGTACTGCTAGATGAGCTGCTGCCAGAGTCAGGTTGGGCGCCGCACCCACTTAAAATTATGGCTAAAGCGGCGCTGGCGAACAGGGAGGTCACGCGATGCATTATGGATTCCTATGGTTGATACTTGAATCAGGGTGTTAGCGATCACATTATAGTGGGTTGAGTGACTCAGATCTTGGACCTAGGTTTTGTTTTAGAATGAAGGCGAGGAGCGTGAGGACTAGGTATATTCGATCAGGAGACATTCTTTCTTTATCGCAAAAATGCGCTCGGTTAAGACCAAGAAAAGCGATCACTTCTAGAGTTAATTATCAATTTCAATTCTACGAGCGTTGTCGACGGTGGGTTTGGGTAATAGCCCATCTTCGCCCCAAGCACGCGCAGTTCGCCCTTCTACTGCAAAGCCTTCAATTTCAAGAATTTCAGTGCCAGAATCAACATACCCTCCCTTGCGGGGTGCCTCAATAGTATGGGAATCAAGTTGATTATAAAAGCCTGATTGTATGACGGTGCGATCGCCTCCGGCCTTTTGACTGACAACGTGTCCAGCTTCAATGTAAGCTGGTTGATCAGCGAGTGACATTAAGTAGTCTTCGCTAGGGGCTTTGCGCCTTCGGGTTATCAGAGTACCTTTTTTAGTGCTGGTTTTCCCTTTGAGTAGAAATTTCAAAGGATGGTTGGGGTTCTTGTCAATGGCATCGTTCAAGCGATCTTCAAGCCCCTTGCGGAAGTCTTTATTGCTGGCCCGCCCCAAGTAAACATCAGATTCAGAGGATTTTATGGTGGATTTCGGTGTAGGATTGTTGTCGGGAATATCGGGAAGAGGTACTTTGGGTTTGCTGCGTCCATGAGTTGACCATCTGAAAACTCTTCCTAATACAATTTGAAATGCTTTACCTCCAATCAGACCAAATGCTTCCATTCTGAATAGCTCTGCAGCTTCTTCCGCTAATTGTTTTCTAGCTGCATTCGCCATGCTCATAATACGAGGCGTAGTGGAATCTGTAAATACTGTGGGCGCGATCAAACCGTTAACGGTGATAAAATAGGAGCACGCAAGCCCTTGGGATTCTAGAGCCTTTATTGCTAAGCTGTGACTAGAGTGTATTTGAGTATCCTTTTTCCCTTCACCTCCTTGCATCATGTCATAGGGAATTAATATAGGTTTTGCAACACCTGGTATATTTAGCAAGATACCACCAACCAAAATTCCGTAGCCTACGGAATCAACGTTTTTATCAATATATGATGAATCTTGCTCTGGTGTGGTTGATACAATTCCATTGTCATCCATGTCGAAGAAGATAAAAGTTTCTTCAAGCATATTGGCTTTAACTAGTTGAGTTGTAGAATTATCCAAGGTTTCATTCCAGGCAACTAATTCATAGGGTACGAAGCTCGATGAATCAGCAATTGAATAAGGTACACTCATCGAACCCTCAAACTCTACGTCTTCACCATTAATCTGAATATTTGTTGCGTTTTGTGTAGACCAATAAATTCTTCCTGTTTTTCTTGGTTCTACATTTAATTGATCATTACTTTGTCCCCCATCAGATCCAACGGCGATGACATCCAATGTAGGTGGGGATAGCGAAGAAAGTATTTCATTGCCTTCGTAATCCAAAACAACATGCGGATTTACTGGATAATCAGTGATATAACTGCTCATGGGGTATTGTGTTGCGTCATGAGGTTCGGAGCTGCAAAGCCCGGCATAATAGTTATCAGTGGGGTCGTAACTCATATTGGCCGAGCTTTGATTGCTAGATTCCGTATAGTCGTAATAAGCGAGTGCAGTTCCATCTGGTGTGACATATGCTTGAGAGCCGTCAGCCATCGACATGTTTGGCTCGGGTGGTGGTTCTGAGCACATGGCTTCGTCTTCAGAGTAATTCGAGCTTGGATTCTCACTTGTACTTGAGCTATTTTCGGGTTCTTGGTCAGAGTAGCTCATATTGTTCTCAGTCGACGGATCACTTGAATAATTCTGCTCTTCGTTGGAGCTCATGTTCTCGTCACTAGACATAGTCTTGCTTCTCTCAGTTTGCTTTTCTGGTCATGGTTTTTGAGGTGGGATAACGCAATGTCTTATTGCCGATATCGACTCCCATTTTATGGGCATGAACACTATATTGGCCCTCGATCAAACCTGAAAAGAATGCGAAACCCTGATTATCTGTGTGCGTCTCGGTTTCCGTTGGGCCCTTGAGTGTTATTTTACAGTTTTTTACCGGCTTCCGATTGCGATCAATAATTTGTATGTAGATTCCGTGAAATTCAAAACTTTGAGTTTCGATGATGAGCTTTTTCCACTCAAAGTATTCTGGCGCACCAGATCTTGAGGTGTTTCCTGATGGGGCTGGTGCGATGCCATTATGAAAAAATAACACTTCTAGTATTCGGTCATCAGGTTGAAGGCCTTGTGTAGTCAAATCGTCTTCAAACTGGCCTTCGCACCCGTGAGACATCAGTTCAGTGCTTGAGTCTAAGGATGTATCTTCTAGTTCCATATACGCTTGGACTAATGCTCTTTGAGTGTTTGGGCCCGGCTTTCCGTCAATCTTCAGATTGCCACCCTTGTGGCCATTAAAAAATTCCTGGAATGCTATGACCGATTGCTTGGTCTGGGCATCTCTCACTCCTGATGCGACGCCAAGGTAAAATGGCTTCTCTTTCCCAGGTAAGGCAGACATCATCAGCTGAACTTCACGAGTTCCCCATCGAACGTGAGCAGGTTTGTCTGCCTTAAACCAAGAAGTCCATGCGTCTACATCATTGGATAAATATTGTTGAATCGCCTTAGCTCTGCACCAGGCGATCTCGACACCACCAAATTGTTCGCTATTGCTATCATGGCCGATAATCAGGATGCTTGAGTGGGGGTGGGCTTTATGCATAGAAACAATTGACCTAATACCCGGTAATGCGTAAGGAAGAAGAAATGTTTTGTTGGCATCAAAAATTAGTCCTACAAGTTGTACATTGCGTACAGCTGAGTCATTGGCTATAAACCGATAATATTTGCCGGTTTTAATTTTAACTGGTTTGCTGTCTGGATTTGACAGATCCACCAGTTTTCGGAGTTCGTTATTTTCTTTTGCTACTAGTTCAGACAAAGCTGTATTCCTCTAGTATCGAAGAAGCCAAGGTTAGATCAAAGCATTAAAAAGCTGATAGGCAAGAAGATCTATATGGCCTTTGTTATTTAAATTCAAGCCAACTGATGCAGAAAATCTAGTCATATTTCTAACTTTAATTTTTTACGATTAAGCTGATACATTCAAGTGGCAGGTGTTTGTGTAACAGTGTTTCACCTTTTGGTTTGGTCTCTAAAAAAGATCTGTCATCTTGCGGTTCTATCTTGTTGTCCATCAGTAGCACCAAGTCAACTGGTCTGTTAACGCGTGTGAATCTAAATTCTGTCAAGTTGTCACGAAAGCTATAATTGATTTTCGGATTACCAAAACAATCTACAAGTTCATTGTCGTAAATTTCCGGTTTTTTTAAAGTAAAGCTTATTTCGTTGATCAAACCGAAATCTGAAAATACAATAAAATGCGAAAAAGCGTTCCCGAGATAATGGTATTTTTTTACCGAGTCAGTAATTTCTTCAGCCAATTTTCCCTTTTGGACGATAATGTCGGCGGGATCAGTTTCTGCGGCAGATACTAGTTGGTTAAGTTCATTCAGATATTCTTTCATGTTATTTAACAATAATTGGGGTTGATGTTTTAATACTGGGATTGAAGAGCTGGGTTTCTCCACCTGAAAAAATTTTGTCTGAGCCATTCCAGTCTTCGATATCTGCTGCCTGAGATTTTAACACTTCGACATCCTCTAATACTTCGACTTCGATCATTTTCCGGTTTCCGACCTCGAAACCAAGCTTTTCAATATCAACATCATTGCCTTGGTAGTAATAGCTGCCAACTTTCGGGCGGCCTGTTTTTCTGTCTAAATATGAGTATTGGTAGAGCTTTTCTCCTTTTTTAATGGTTATGACTTCAACAGGTTGTTCAAAATCAATGCCGCGTAGGTGATTGTCAAAGTCCTTGTAGCCCACTTCCGCGTAAAATTCGTCTGCAGCTGAAAATCTAGCCTTCTTAATTGGCGGCCAGCTTTCTGCTTCAGACCTTATGTCTTTTGGGTTCGTCTTTGAAGCTCCGTTTAATGTCACCGTATGTGCTTCTTCTTGGGGCGGTTCGGCGGAAGCTTGAGTTTTCACCACCTTACCCTTGGCCGAGCCAGGAATACCGATTTTCTCGCCAGCATCGCTGAGCACTTTGCCCAGCTTTTCGTTCATCTGTTTGGCGATAGATTCAAATTGCCCATTGATTCGATTTTTGACAGCTTGCAATGAATTCAGAATGTCTTGTATTTGCGCGTGAGTATCGTCAAACCATTGCGGCAGTTTGCTCTTTAATGTTTTGAGTTGATCGATGACCACATCTAACACATCGTGGCCGATTCGAGCGGCTTGTTTGGCGTATTCGGCGAGGTTGCCTGCGCGCAGCTCTTTTAACCACTTAACGCCGTTCCCCTTCATAAAGAAATTAAATATTTGTAAAACGGCGTCTAATTTGGCGCCCTTCCACACCAGTTTGAGAACCCCTTTCAAGGCGGAGCCCACTGAGGGCACTAAGCCAATTAATGTAAAAAAGAAGCTTACCCACGGGCCGGCTTCGTCGTAGCGTTTGTCCCACGCCAATTGTTTAATGGCGGCCACCAAATCGCGAGCATCGGCTACTTGGTCGACCACGGGAATCATGGTGATGATGGCGTTGGTGATGATTTGGCCTACGCTTGGGTTTTCATTAAAGTCCCCTTGTAAAAGTTCCCAAGTCCAATCAGCACCGTCCTGCAACCCCTGAGTCATGCGGTCAAACCAGCCATCGGGTACGTCTTCGGTGACCTCGGGTTTTGATTCTTTAACGATGGCGACCTCTTCAGGGTCGTCAAAAAAGAAGACTTCAACGTTGGAGACTTCGACAGGGATGGCGACGCGTATCTCTCCGGAAGCAGGCAATGTACCGCTCGCCACTTCCGAGCCTGTGGCAGTATCGACAACGCTGTATCGCGCGCCGCCCACACCGCTTCCATCTGCATATTGGTAAGCCACATCCACATAGTTGTCGGGCACTTCTTCCGGAGTTTCAGCAGGAGCTGGCGCAGGAGCAGGCGTTGGTGCAGGAGCATCATTTGCCGGCTCTGTTTGAGCGGCAGGCGCTTGAACGGCAGTATTGCTGCCCGCACTTGCACTGCTGGGTGCGGGTGTTGTGTTTGTATCAAGTGGCAAAAACCGCACTTCACACTCACCGGGTGTTAAGTCCTCTACTCTTGCCGAGCCATTCGCGTCGGTTTTGCCGCGATGCTCATTGCCGTCGGGGTCCACCAAGATATAGTCTCGGTCAGCAATGGGTTTGCCATTGCTGTCTTCCAGTTGAAATTCCGCCCACGCGGTTTCCGTTTCGGGTTCGGTAATTGGTGCCGCAATACTTTCGGGTTGAGCCTCTGGTTCGGCGGTTGCCTCGGTTGCCGCTAAAGGCTCACTTGTGGTCGCAGCTTTTGCGTCAGTGGTCGTTACCGCGGCGGCTTCGTCATTGGCAGCATCGGTGTCAGTTTCTGCAGGGGTGCAGCAATCCACATTGGCGGCACACTGGTGGATGCCGCTGCCCTCAATATTGGGAAAGGCTACTTGGCAGGTGCCCTGTAAAATGCCATCTACGCGCGCTTTGCCTTCGCCATTGGTGGTGCCCTCATGTTTTTGGCCTTCTGGGCAAATAATCCAATAGGCTTCCCCGGTCACCGGGTTGCCTTGGTCGTCCAGCAATTGAATTTCCACCCAGGTTCTAAGGGGGGGGGGTGCCAAGTCCACGGGTCGGTTACCCGGCGCGCTGGCCACGGGGTCGGCAATAGGGGCCTCTGGCGGTTTGGTATAAGGTGTTTGTCGAAACAGCACTACGGTTTCGTCCACTAAGGCCTTGGCCAGTTGGTCGAGCCGTGCGTCGGTGGTTTTGGCCGGCGAGACCGTGGGCAGCTCCGCTTGTTTGGCGATGGCCTGCAGTTGCTCGTCCGATAAATTCAGACTGTTTAAAAAAGTCCGCGCTTGCTTTTTTGTGGCGTAGGATTGTTGGCGCCCACTCATTGGGCCCATGGCTTTAATCGCCGGTGTAAACTGTAACCAAGCACCGTTGCCGATTTTAACGGTCGCGGTGCTTGTGTCATCAAGATTCGTTTGAGCGTTCGGGCGCGGAACGCCGTAGAGTTTGAGGCGACCTTGCGTTAAATACTCTGCGACACGCTGAAGGTCATCACGCTTTTGGTAAGTGTGCCCGGTATCGAGGTTTAGGCCTGTGAGCAGTTGGCGCCAATAGTCGGCAGGGGCATTGAAGCGTTGCAAAAAACGCCGGGCGTCAGCCGAGGTGCGAAAAGCCAGTGGCTTCAGCCCTTTGGGTGGCTTGCCCTGTGCCTTGCTGATGACCCTGAAGCGGTTGCCGGTGGGGTCAATGAGTGTCTTGCGGTTAAACATAGCTTCCTTGTTAGGCTTTGACGAGGGGCGTTTCCAATGGTTTGCCCACCGGGCAGTTCCTTTCCGGTAGTTTGTTGCTCTTAGTGTTGGACTAACGGTATTTGACTCGTAAGGCTCATACGCCAGTTCTGCGCTAGCGCATCTAGCACTGTCAGGCGAGTCACGGTAATGCGCATTCGCGCTAACCAGAGCCCTCGCCTAGTGTATTACCCACATAGCGCTTCCGCAAGCCATAAAAGGCCTGTTTAGAGCCTCGCAGGGCCTGACTTTTAGGTTATAGTAGGCATCGTGCGCAAGGTGGGCGCCAGAATAATAATGGGCTCGAGGAGGCCGGCTATGGAATTTATCCCGCTCTATTGGCATTGGATTGTGTTTGGAATAGTGCTGATACTCGCAGAAATTTTTCTGATGTCTTTTACAGTGCTTTGGTTCGGCGCAGCTGCGGTGGTGGTTGGTGTGCTGTTGCTATTGTTGCCTTCTCTGGTGTTGTCCATACAGCTGGTGGTTTGGGCATTTTTGTCTGGTGTGATGGCGTGGGCGTGGTTTAAGTACTTAAAGCCTTTATCGGTGGATAAAACCAAGGCGGGCCTATCGCGTGAGGCCATCGTGGGTGAGGTCGGGCAGGTGCTGCGATTACCCTTAGAGGACGAGCGCGGCATGCTTCGCTTCCCGGCACCTGTTCTGGGTGATGATGAGTGGTTATTTATTTGCGAAGAGACGCTCGCCAAGGGCGACCGCGTACGTGTGGTAGATGTGGCGGGTAACGCCTTGATCGTCGTCAAACACAATTAGGCAGTGCCTTCGATTAACGGCGTTGTGTGTAACAATCCTAATAACCCAATAAACCGCGATGGCGAATGTTCGCGTGAAGCGGTCGAATAAGGAGTAATCACTATGAATGCAGGCTTATATGTGGCATTGGCCTTTGTGGCACTGGTATTAATTACCATCGCAAAGGGGGTGCGTTTAGTCCCTCAAGGCTATAAATGGGTGGTGCAACGCCTGGGGAAATATCATGGTACTTTAAACCCGGGTTTGAATATCATTATTCCTTACGTTGATCATGTTGCTTATAAAGTGACCACAAAAGACATTGTATTGGATATTCCCTCGCAAGAGGTGATTACGCGGGATAACGCTGTGATTGTGGCCAATGCTGTGGCCTACATTAATATTTTGTCACCCGAAAAAGCGGTATACGGTGTTGAAAATTACCGTATCGCCATACAAACCTTAGTGCAAACGACCTTGCGCTCTATTGTGGGGGAGATGGACTTGGACGACGCTTTGTCTTCACGAGACATCATTAAGGCCAAGTTAAAAAGCTCTATTTCGGATGACATTGCCGATTGGGGCATCACCTTAAAAACGGTAGAAATTCAAGACATTAACCCTTCGGGCACCATGCAGCATGCCATGGAAGAGCAAGCCGCGGCCGAGCGCGCACGTAGAGCAACGGTCACTCGCGCATCGGGTGAAAAAGAAGCTCAAATTCTGGAGGCCGAAGGGCGTTTGGAGGCTTCCAAGCGGGACGCAAAGGCTCAAGTGGTGTTGGCGCAGGGCAGTAAAGAAGCCATTACCATGGTGACGGAGGCCATTGGGCAAGACCCTATGCCTGTCGTCTATTTGCTGGGCGAAAAATACATCCTCGCACTACAAGAGTTGGCTTCTTCAGAAAATGCCAAGACTATGGTGTTGCCAGCAGATTTGCCTGCGGCCATAAAAGGTATGATAGGGCGCTAGCAAAATAAAACACGCCCATAAAAAAAGCCGGCAGATGCCGGCTTTTTTGTTAGAGCTTAATTGTTGACACTTAAGCGGTCTTGTCTAAATGCACATCCATTTGCGGGAAGGGAATTTCAATCCCCACTTCGTCGAATCGCTTTTTAATGTTTTCAGTTAAATCGAATTTAACACCCCAATAATCCGCCGAGGCAACCCAAGGGCGTACCACCAGGTTTACCGAAGAATCTGCCAGCTCGGAAACTGCAATGGTTACGTCTTTGTCTTTTAAAATGCGCTCGTCTGCGTCCGTAAGGGCTTTTAACTCTTTCTTGACCAAGTCTAAGTCTGCGCCATAACTGACACCTACCACCAAGTCCACGCGGCGCTCTGGCGCCGTGGAAAAATTGTGGATATTGCCGTTAAATATGGAGCCATTGGCAACAATAATGGTGATGTTGTCGGGGGACATTAACGTGGTAGTAAAGATAGAGACGTCTTTTACCACACCGGCAGTGCCGCCCGCTTGGATGTAATCCCCTGCCTTAAAGGGGCGGAACAAAATCAGCAACACGCCTGCGGCAAAGTTGGCCAGAGAGCCTTGCAAGGCAAAACCAACGGCCAAACCTGCAGCACCAATAATGGCCACAAAAGAGGCAGTTTGTACACCCAGTTGGCCGAGTGCAGCAACCACCACCATGGTGAACATGCCGTAGTAGGCCAAGTTTTTGATAAAGTTAGAAACGGTGGCGTCGACACCACGGCCACTCATGGTTTTGCCGAGGAAGTTGGATAAGCCGCGTGCGATGGCTTTCCCCACGTAAAAGACCAAAATGGCCAATACGATTTTTAATCCGTAGGTTGCGATGAACTCTGGTGCTTTGTTCATCATGGTTTGAATGTTTTCTTCCATATAAAATCTCCGAAAAGGTCTTGTTGAAAATACGTTAGGTAAAAATGTCGAAAAGAGCGCCGCCGCCAGCGCTTTTTAACGCAGAAGGCAGCGGCGTTTTATACGAAGGTTACTTCTGAATGGTTTCAACGTTAGCCGATACGCTGGCGGTTACCCGGCGATTTTTTGCACGGTTTGCAGCAGTGTCGTTGTCCACAATGGGTTGTGACTCGCCGTAACCGACAGCACTGACGCGTGTGGCTGGAACCCCAAATTCATTGATCAGAACTTTGGCCACAGCCTCTGCGCGTTTTTGTGACAACGTTTGGTTATACGCAGCGGAACCGCTAGAGTCTGTATGGCCTGCGATTTCAACCTTGGTCAAAGGGAATTGCGTCATAAAGTCGGCAATCTCTTTGATCTCGTTGTAGCTGGACGATGGTACTTCGTTGGAGTTGTTGGCAAACACCACGTACAAGTTAACTTCTTTGGTTTCGGTGATGACGATATAGCAGCCCATTTCATCTACTGACGCACCTGCTGAAGTATCGGGGCATTGGTCGACACCATTTACCACGCCATCCATATCGTCGTCTAAAACCATCACACAACCATTGACGTCTACGGTTTTGCCGGCGGGCGTGCCGGGGCATAAGTCGGCACTGTCGACCACGCCGTCACCATCGGAATCCATCGGTGGGGGAGGGGTAACCACTGCAGCGGGTTTGGCATTCGATTTTTTACCAAATTCATATAGAAAGCCGAGACCTATAGCGTAATCGGTGAGTTCTAGATCCATATCATTAATGAGACGGAATTCGGAACGCAAACTTAAACCGCCGAAGATTTGTGCTTTCAGGCCTGCGCCAGCGTTAAAGACGCTGCTTTCAAAGTCTTCCGTTATGCCTGGGTTGTAGTTGATTAATCCGCCGCCAATCAACACGTAAGGTTGCACAGATTCTCCCTGGTTAAAATGGTAGAGAACATCAAGGCTGGCAATGGTAATGTCCACTTCCTCGTCGCCAAATTCGGGTACAGGGCGCGATGCCAAGTAGCTCAACTCAAAACCCAATGGTCCATCGGTTTGGTAGCCGAGCCCCAAGGAGCCGTAGAATTCATTGTCCAACGACATGTCGTTGTCGAATAATAATTGTCCTACCATGGGGCTAACCGTTACGCCAGCATTCGCAACTGAGCAAGCACAAGCAACGGTAGCTGCGGCTAGTGTACGGGGTACAAAGGTTCTCATAGTGTTCTCCTTAGGGTTTTGATGTCCGGGTCGAGTGCCCGGTTTAATAATCAGTTTTGAACAGATCTGTGTTTCTCAGTAAGGCTGATTGTCGGTGCGATGTATGTGGCTTGGGTAATATCCCGACAGGGTTTATGGGTTTATTCGTCGGTGCGATGAACAGGACCTTTTGGCTGGGACAACAAAGGCCGGCTCGCCAACTTTATTTGAGCCCATTCAACTAGCAACTATAAAAGCCTAATCATGAATGCGGGCTGAATCAACGCTTGGATTATTATGCCTGGTTAAAACAAAGGATGGTAAATTTTTTTGTCAACCCAGGTTGGCACTGGCCAGTTTTAATGGCACTGCAGGTTTTTATTAAAGTACTACTAAAATGGCGTGCGTTTGGTGAATAAATCATGAGCCGGGCTCCAGCGGTACAGAGCATCTCCTGCTAGCAATACGGCACCGGCAGTCCAGGTGGTGGTTTCTTCCGGCCAAATGGTGTCATCTTTATACACGTAGCCTGTCCAATAAGCGCCTTTGTGTGTACGCCAGTTTTGAAGGGGTGTAAGCAGAGCTTTGGCGTTGTTTTCTAATCCTGCGGCGACGCAAGCAATAGCCAGCTCGCTGGTTTCTGCGAGGGTGACCCAGGGCTCTCCTAATACACAATGGCAACCCAACCCCTCTTGAACGAAGTCGGGCCACTGTTTATGTAAACGTGTTTTGGCTTCGAGTGGTGAGAACAAGCCTGCAAGAATGGGGTAATACCAATCCATCGCATAGTGACTTTTACTGGGCCAATGGCGGTCAAAGCGATAGGGTCTATACAGTAACGCGGTTTTTAATTTTCGGCCCGCTTGCATCCAGTGTTCACAGTCCAATTTCAGTACTTTAGCTGCTGCAATTGCGCATTCCAAACTGCGTAATATAGAGGCGCACCCGGTGATTAGTGCATCATTGGCTGCGAGCCCGTCGTTTGAAATGGCCCATGCAATTTCGCCCGTTTGAGATTGCGCACGCAAAACACAATTGATGGCACGCTCCACCATCGGAAACTGATGCATTAAGAAGGGAAGGTTTTGTGAGATCAAAAAATGGTGCCAAACCCCTGTGGCCACGTAGGCGATAAAATTGGTTTCACGGTGATGAGGTGGTTGTTGGGTAAAGTACTCGGCATTCCAGCTGCCATCGGGCAGTTGATTGTCTGCGAGCCATTGATAGGCGCGCTCGGCCTCTGGCCAATATCCCGCGATGCTCAGTCCCATGGCGGCCTCGGTATGATCCCAGGGATCAAGTTGCCCACCTTCAAACCAAGGGATTGCGCCACTGGGCTTTTGTTGGGACAGAATAAATTCTGCCGTTTTTTGCCGCGATTGTTCAAGTGAAGCGTCCTGTGGTGCGAGAAGCTCAGTCATTCACAAAGGGTCCTTGGGGGGATTGATCATTTTTTTGAAGTACAAGGCAATACTTTTGCCCATCAGCGGGTTGAGTAAAGTTTCGAGTACACGAGTGAGTTTGGGTTTTTGAATAAGGTCCCACACCAAAAAACGGTGGTAGGTTTTCACTGGGCCGAATTCGTCACCATGCGCCCAGAAGGCACATTTTAACCACCAATAAGGTGTGTGCAATGCGTGGGCCCAATGGCGAGCCTGCAGAGTCAAGGGGTGTTTTAAGCACTCAGTCAGTAGGGTTTTTGTACGAAAGATGCGGATGTGACCACCAGGTGTGTTGGCGTACTCTGAGCATAGGCGCCAGCAAATCCACTCCGGCCAAAAGCGCGGTACGCTAATGACCAAATCTCCTCCGGGTTTTAGCACGCGTACGATTTCCGATAACACGGCTTGATAGTCGTGCACGTGTTCTAGGACTTCGCTGCAAATCACCACATCCAGAGTGTTGTCGGCAAAAGGCAATGCGGTACCAGAGCCTGCCACGCCATTACAGCGCATTATTTGGTCTGCGGTGGCCAAAGGTGCGAGAGACTGTTGAGTATCGACCACATTATTGGGGTCAATATCAAACGCAATCACGGTAGACGGTGTCAGTAAACTGATGCCGTGACTGTGCCGCCCAGCGCCGCAGCCTAGGTCCAGCACTAGGCAGCTGCCGTCAAGCGGCAAACGATCAAGCTTTACGGTGAGCATGGTGGTTTTTCAGTACGCATTCATAGTATTCGGTTACGGCTTTAGCGGTGGCGGCCCAGCAGAAATCTTGGTGACTGCGTTGTAGGCCCTTCTCGGTGAACGTTGCTCGCAAACACCCGTTTTGTAACATTTCGAGTATGGCGGATGATAGGGCCTCAACATTGCCTGCGGGAACCATCAGCCCAGCGTTTCCGACCACTTCAGGCAGTGCCCCGCCATCGGAAGAAATGACCGGCACACCGGCGGCCATGGCCTCCAATGCCGGTAAGCCAAAGCCTTCGTAGAGTGAGGGGCAAATTGCCACTTCTGCGCGCGCGTATTGTTCATTCAGCTGCTCTTGGCTGATGCCACTTTTGAAGTGCACGCAATTTTGAAGGTTTAGCTGGTTGACTAGACGCTGGTTGTCCCCCTTTGGATTGAGCTTACCGATTACCGTCAGTTGAATGTCGGGCAAGGTTTGTTTGGCCAAATGTACGGCCTTTAACAATACATCAAATCCCTTGAGAGCCTGGTCTGACGACGCCGTGGTGATTAAGTGAAAGCGCTTACGCGCAGTGGTATGAATGGGGTGAAACGCTTGCGTATCAACGCCATTGGGTATTACGGTAAGGTTGTTTGGGTCGCAGGCAAAGGCTTCGGCTATGTCGTTTTTGGAACACTCTGATACGGTGATGATGTGCTTTAGCTGGCGGGCCACGGCCAGTTGCATTTGTACAAACCCATACCAGCGCTTGGCGCCGGCGCGCGCCCGGGGAGTGGAGGCCGCTTGGATGGCCAAATCACGGTCGCGGGTGATGGGGTGGTGAATTGTGGTGACCAAGGGTAAACCGCGCTGTTGGAGTTTGAGTGCACCATAGCTCAAGCTTTGATTGTCATGAATGATGTCATACTGGTGAGCGGTTCGCTTTAAGTATTGATACACGCGCCGGCCAAAACTGTAGGGCTCGCCGAAGCCGCCCGTGGCCATGGCCCACCACTCGTAAAGGTCTGCCCAAGCCGCAAAGTGTTTGGGTCTCAAGGCCAGCCAGTGGTGCCCTGGGTAGTCGTAGAGGTTTAAACTCGGTATGCGAATTAAGCGAACTCCAGGCACAAGCGTTGGATAGGGCGGGCCAGAAATGACATCCACCTGGTGTCCGGCGGCCAGTAACGCTTTTGAAAGCTGATGCAGATAAATGCCTTGGCCGCCCACGTGGGGGTGGCTTCGGTAGCCCAGCAAGGCGATGCGTAAGGGTCGAATCGCGAAAGGGGATTGGGCGATAACTGGCGCGACGGCGTTCATCTTACACCGTGGTCCCAAAAGGGGTTTGCCGCATCCAAGGGGTCCTTAATTTTATTTGTATGACAAGCAGATATCGTCAATGGTGCTGTTCCTGTTCAGTGCAGGTATAATGGCCGGCTTTTCGAATGGATAGGCAAAGACAATGGCCGAGCGCATTGCGTCCGTACAGCGTGACACCTTAGAGACACAAATCTCAGTATCCGTGAATTTGGATGGTCAAGGCAAGGGTACCTTTGATACTGGGGTGCCTTTTCTTGAGCATATGATGGACCAAATTGCGCGTCATGGGATGATTGACTTGGCGGTGACTTGCCAAGGCGACACCCATATAGATGACCATCACAGCGTTGAGGATATCGGCATCACCATCGGTCAGGCCCTCGCCAAAGCCATTGGCGATAAGCGCGGCATTCGGCGTTATGGTCACGCTTATGTACCCTTGGATGAGGCGCTTTCTCGTGTGGTGATCGACTTTTCGGGGCGCCCTGGCTTGGTGATGAACGTACCTTTTACACAAAAGCGCATTGGTCAATTTGACACAGAGTTATTTTGGGAGTTTTTCCAGGGTTTTGTGAATCACGCAGGCGTCACGCTGCACATCGATTGTCTGCGTGGCCACAATGCGCACCACCAGATTGAAACAGTGTTCAAAGCTTTTGGCCGTGCGGTGCGTATGGCGCTGGAAGTGGATGTGCGATTGGGTGGGGCGATGCCCTCTACCAAGGGAACCCTTTGAAGGTTCATTTGGGCTTGTCTTGCCGGTTTTAAAACGGGACTCGCCCAATATTGGCCATTACAACAAAGCCATCAAAAATAAAGAGATATTATGACGACAAGCATTGCCGTCCTCGATTACGGCATGGGCAATTTGCACTCTGTGGCGAGTGCGTTAAAGCATGTGGCTCCGGGGGCACAGGTCTCTATCACTCGTGACCCCGCAGTGGTGAACGATGCCGATCGTGTGTTATTTCCAGGGGTGGGCGCCATTCGCGATTGTATGGCAGAGATTCGTGCTTGTGGTATGGACACCATGGTGGCGCAAACCATTGCTTCCGGCAAACCGTTATTGGCGATTTGTGTGGGGCTACAGGCGTTAATGCGTTTTTCAGAGGAAAACGGCGGTGTAGAGTGCTTGGGGCACTTTGCGGGCAAGGTGAAAGCGTTTGACGGTTACGACGATTTTCGTAAGGGAACCGATGAGGGGGCCCCCAGTGGGGAGCACCTAAAAGTCCCCCATATGGGTTGGAACCAAGTGCAACAGCGCTTAGCGCATCCGCTTTGGCACAATATTCCCGGGGGCAGTCGTTTTTATTTTGTGCACAGTTATTGTGTGCAGGCCGAGGCTGAAGACAACGTGGCAGGAACCTGTCACTACGGCGTGGATTTTACCGCGGCACTCGCGAGCGGTAATGTGTTTGCTTCCCAGTTTCACCCTGAGAAAAGTCACGTCCACGGCCTGCAATTGTTAAAGAATTTTGTATCCTGGCGTGGCCAGCTCTAGGCGGATAGAGCCCGATTCACGATAAATAGAAGCAACACAAACCCAATTCAAGAGATCTTCAATTAATGCTATTAATCCCCGCAATTGATTTGAAAGATGGCCAGTGCGTTCGTTTGCGCAAGGGAGTCATGAGCGATTCCACCGTTTTTTCCAGTGACCCTGTGAGTGTGGCCAAACAATGGGTGGACCAGGGCGCGCGACGCCTGCACTTGGTGGACCTCAATGGCGCCTTTGCCGGTGAGCCGGTCAATGGTGAGGTGGTTACGGCCATTGCCAAAGCTTACCCCAAATTACCCATTCAAATTGGTGGAGGCATTCGTTCACCCGAGACCATAGAGCACTATTTAAAGGCTGGTGTGAACTACGTCATTATTGGGACCAAAGCGGTGAAAGAACCTGAATTTGTCTCAGATATGTGTCGGGCTTTCCCGGGGGCGGTGATTGTGGGTTTGGATGCAAAATCGGGTTTTGTGGCCACTGACGGTTGGGCGGAAGTATCTGAAGTAAAGGCCACTGACCTGGCCAAACAATTTGAAGCCTCAGGCGTAAGTGCCATCGTCTATACCGACATTGATCGCGATGGCATGATGCAAGGGGTGAATGTGGAGGCCACGGTAGAGATGGCCAAAGCCTCGTCGCTACCGATTATCGCCTCGGGTGGCATCACTAACCTTGATGACATCCGTGCACTGTTGGCAAGTAGCGGTGAAGGTGCGGGTATTCAAGGTGCCATTACTGGGCGTGCCATCTATGAAGGGACCTTGGATTTACAGGCAGCTCAGGTACTTTGTGATGAGGCGTCGGCGTAATTATGGCTTTGGCGAAGCGCATCATTCCGTGTTTGGATGTGGACAATGGTCGAGTGGTCAAGGGTGTGCAATTTGTTGACATTCGTGACGCAGGTGACCCAGTCGAGGTGGCCAAGCAGTACAATGCCCAGGGCGCGGATGAAATTACCTTTTTGGATATCACCGCCACTCACGAGGCTCGGGACACTACGGTGCACACGGTGGAGGCTATGGCTTCAGAGGTGTTTATCCCCCTGACGGTCGGAGGTGGCATTCGCACAGTTCAAGATATTCGCACCATGCTCAATGCCGGGGCCGACAAAGTGGGCATTAATTCGGCAGCCGTTAAAAACCCCGATTTTGTGAAGGCTGCAGCAGATCGTTTTGGTGCGCAGTGTATTGTCGTGGCCATTGATGCCAAGTGCGTGAGTTGTGACGGGGAGGCGCCACGTTGGGAGATTTTTACCCACGGTGGCCGCAAACCTACGGGTATTGATGCGGTAGAGTGGGCCGTTAAAATGGTCGAAAACGGCGCGGGTGAAATATTGCTCACCAGTATGGACCGTGATGGCACGAAGAATGGGTTTGACCTAGGCGTGACCCGGGCCATCTCCGATGCGGTGAGTGTACCCGTGATCGCCTCGGGTGGCGTGGGCAATTTACAACACTTAGTGGACGGCGTTATTCAGGGCGGGGCCGATGCCGTATTGGCGGCCAGTATCTTCCATTTTGGTGAGTACACCGTGCCTCAAGCCAAACAATTCATGCACCGTCAAGGCATTGAAATGCGAATGCTTTGATAATGCACTTGAAGATAACGAAAAATAAAATCACAACGAGAGGGCACACTCTCGAAAGTCAAAAGGCGAGCAATCGCTTAAATCCCGTTGCAACTAATTGAGTCTTCGGACAAACACACAGAATAAAGTAGGAGTGATTCATGGCTTCCCGTCAACAACTAGCCAATGCCATACGTGTTTTGAGTATGGATGCCGTCCAAAAAGCCAATAGTGGCCACCCTGGTGCACCTATGGGCATGGCAGATATTTCCGAAGTATTGTGGAACGATTTTTTAAAGCACAGCCCCGCCAACCCCAGCTGGGTTGATCGCGACCGTTTTATCTTATCCAACGGTCATGGTTCTATGTTGATTTACTCATTACTGCATTTGTCAGGTTATGACCTGCCCATGAGTGAACTGCAACAATTCCGTCAATTGCACTCCAAAACCCCAGGTCACCCAGAATACGGTTATACCGTTGGGGTCGAAACCACTACCGGTCCTCTGGGGCAAGGGTTTAGTAACGCTGTGGGTATGGCCATTGCTGAGAAAATGTTGGCGGCACAATTTAACCGCGATGGTTTCAATGTGGTGGATCACTTCACCTATTGTTTTATGGGCGATGGTTGTTTGATGGAGGGCATTTCTCATGAGGTGGCGTCTTTAGCGGGTACCTGGAAGCTTGGGAAGTTGATTGGGTTTTACGACGACAATGGCATCTCCATTGACGGTGAGGTAGAAGGTTGGTTTACCGACGACACGCCCAAACGCTTTGAAGCCTACGGCTGGCATGTTATTCCGGGTGTTGATGGACACGATGCCGAGGCGGTGGCTGCGGCCATTACTACTGCGCGACAGGTTACGGATAAGCCCACGCTTATTTGCTGTAAGACTGTGATTGGTTTTGGTTCCCCTAATAAAAGTGGTTCGCACGATTCTCACGGTTCACCTTTGGGGGACTCTGAAGTGGCTGCTGCGCGCGAGTTTTTAAAATGGGAGCATGGGCCGTTTGAGATTCCCGCTGATATCTATGAAGGCTGGGATGCTAAAGCCAAAGGCAGCGAAAAAGAAGCCCAGTGGAATGCCTTATTTGACAACTATAAGGCTGAATATCCAGAGCTCGCTGCAGAGTTTGAGCGCCGCGTGATTGAAGGCAAGCTGCCCGAGGGTTTTGCCGCAAAAGCAGACGAATTTATTCAAGCCTGCCAAGACAAAAACGAGAAAATTGCCACCCGCAAAGCTTCGCAAAATGCCATCGAAGCTTTTGGCCAGTGGTTGCCAGAAATGGTTGGAGGGTCGGCAGATTTGGCCGGCTCCAACTTGACCAAATGGTCCGGGTCCAAGCCCATTACAGGGGATGATGCCTCTGGTAATTATCTGTTTTACGGTGTACGTGAGTTCGGCATGTGCGGCATTATGAATGGGCTGGGCTTGCACGGCGGATTTGTGAATTACGGCGCGACCTTTTTAATGTTTATGGAATACGCACGTAACGCCGTGCGCATGGCGTCACTGATGGGGGTTCACAACATCTACGTGTTTACCCACGATTCCATCGGCCAAGGCGAAGATGGGCCTACACACCAACCCATTGAGCAAGTGGCCAACTTGCGTCTCACTCCTAAGCTGCACACCTGGCGTCCTGGCGACACTGTTGAAACCGCAGTCGCGTGGAAATCTGCGGTCATGCGTCAAGACGGTCCTACCGCATTGGTGTTAACGCGACAAGGCGTGGAGCCGTGCACCCGCGATGCGGCGCAGTTGGCGGATGTTAGTCGTGGGGGTTATATCTTGCGCGACTGTGAAGGCACCCCTGAGGCCATCTTGATTGCCACGGGCTCTGAGTTGCCCTTGGCGGTTAAAGCTTATGAAGCGTTGATTGCAGAGGGTGTGAAAGCACGAGTGGTGTCCATGCCATGTACCAATATCTTCGATGCACAAGATGCCGAGTACCGCGAGAAGGTGTTGCCTCTGTCTGTAACGGCACGCGTGGCGGTAGAGGCTGCGCACGCAGATTTTTGGGCCAAGTATGTGGGCATTGATGGGCGCACTGTGGCCATGACCACCTTTGGAGAGTCTGCTCCAGGTGGCGAACTATTGGAATACTTTGGTTTTACGGTGGACAATGTTGTTAACACCGTGAAAGAGTTGTTGGATTAAATTCGCTAACCAAAAAGCCGCCTTAGGGCGGCTTTTTGGTTGCTCCTTGTTTTGATATACCCTGGGGGACCCCATGAAAGTTAAACTCATGTCAAAGTTGGATTTAAAAGGTCAGCGCGTGTTGATCCGTGAAGACCTGAACGTGCCCATAATGGATGGCAAAATCACTTCTGATGTACGCATTAAAGCCGCACTGCCCACAATCAAAATGGCTTTGGATGCTGGCGCCAAAGTGATTGTTATGTCCCATTTGGGGCGACCCACTGAGGGCGAATACGAAGAGAAATTCTCGTTAAAACCTGTGGCGTCTGCATTAGGTGACTTGCTTGGACTAGAAGTGCCGGTGATTCGCGATTGGAAAAGTGGCATCGAAATGGCCGATGGTGAATTGGCGCTACTGGAAAATGTACGCTTTAACCTGGGCGAAAAATCTGACGACGAAGGGCTTGCTAAGGCCTACGCTAATCTGTGCGATATTTTTGTGATGGACGCTTTTGGTACGGCTCATCGCGCACAGTCCTCCACCTACGGTGTGGCACGGTTTGCGCCTATCGCTTGCGCAGGCCCTTTGCTTGCGGGTGAACTGGACGCGTTAGACAAAGCCTTGGCAAAGCCTGCCCGGCCCATGGTGGCATTGGTTGGTGGCTCCAAAGTATCCACTAAATTGACCGTATTGGATGCACTGTCAAAAATTGCCGACATACTGGTGGTCGGTGGTGGTATTTCCAATACCTTTGTGGCTTCGGCCGGGTATGAAGTGGGTAACTCTTTATGCGAAGAGGACTTAATCCCTGAAGCCAAACGTTTACGCGAAGCGACAGAAGTGATCTTCGCACACGATGTGACCGTAACCAAAGAGCCCTTTGACCAATGGAGCGATAGCTCGAAGGTAGAAGTGAAAGCTGCCAGTGCGGTTGCAGCAGACGAGGAAATCATTGATTACGGCCCTGAAACCTCGGCCAAAGTAGCAAAAATTTTAAAAGAGGCCAAAACCATCTTGTGGAACGGCCCCTGTGGTGTATTTGAGTACAACGCTTTTGCCAAAGGTACCGAGGTCATCGCCAATGCCATTGCCGAAAGCGAAGGTTTCTCCATTGCTGGTGGCGGCGATACCTTGGCTGCCATCGATAAATATCAATTGGCGGATAAAATTTCTTACATTTCTACTGGGGGTGGGGCGTTTTTGGAGTATGTGGAGGGCAAAGCATTGCCTGCTGTGCAAATTTTAGAGTCGCGTGCGAAAGATTTGTAGAAACCGCAAGATTTCGTCCAGAGCTGGCGCCAAAACCAACAAAAAGATTTACCCCTGTTGGTGTTGGTGCCATACTCCGCAGCATTTGGTGTGATGCACAGGGTGCGCAGTACCTAAATGTTAAATGGGATATATAACGCTTTATTCTAATAATTATTGTTTCTGTGAGTTGGTCATTGGTATCTGTAACGGGTGCCTCAAAAGGAGATTAAAATGGCAACGGTACTAAAAACGCTCTTCGTATTCTCTCTAGTGGTTTTTGCTTCCGTGAGCTTTGCGCAATCCGAAGAAGAAATGGCGGCGATGCAACGGCAGTTGAACGCGCAAGTTATGGAAAAGCCCTTTTCGGTGGAAGACGAAGCCAAAATTGATGCCTACGTTAAAGAAGCCATGAAAAAAGATTTAAAACCCGAAGTGCAAAACGCACCCAATTACTGGAAGCCAGGTTACACTTGCGCAGATATTTACAGTTACGGTTGGAGGGCTTACCGCAATTGTCGTTATTACCGTCGGTATTACGGCTATTACTGGCGTTAGGAACAAGGTTTGATCGCTCTCGCGTCAAGCACCAAAATAAGATCACATCAGTGACACGTTTAATGACTCGAATCTCACCCGCCTAAAAGGACTACAATCATGATCAAAAAATCGCTTCTGTCTTTGATGAAGCTCAGTGCGTTCGCCTTAATTGCAAGCGCGATGTTTGGCTGTGCTGCAACGCAAGTTGCGCTAACGAAAAAAGATTTGGATGTGCAAACAAAAACCAGTACGGCTGTTTTCGTTGACCCGGTTTCGCCTGAAAAACGTACGATTTACCTTGATGTAAAAAGTGGGGTAATGGAGTTTGACCGCAGAGCCTTTAAAACTTTTGTAAAAGAGCAATTTGCATTGAATGACAATGGCTATCGTATTATCGATGACCCAACAAAAGCACAATTTACGATGGTTGCCTACGTTTTAAATTTGGAAAAAGCCAGCCCTTCTGCCGCTCAGGCAGCTTTGAGTACCGGGTACTTAGGCGGTTCTGTAGCTGCGGGTGCAGCGATTGGTGCGGCGACCTCCAGTCGAGGTGATGCTTGGAAAGGGGCCGCTACGGGGGGCGTGGCGTTGGGAGCAGCAGAGTTTATTTCTGGTGCTTTGGTTAAAGACGTGACCTATATGTTGGTGGCGGATGTTCAGATTAAGGAGCGTACGGCTCACGGTGCGATTGTGCGTAAAGACACTCAGGTGGATACCAAAGTTTCTGACGCCGGCAGTAGTCGTCAAACGGTGTCGGAAGTGTCTAACCAAAAAGAATATCGTACGAGAATCGTAACCACTGCAAATAAGGTGAATTTAAAATTGGAGCAGGCTCAAGACCAGATGTTCCAGAAAACAGCCTATGCCATGTCGGGGTTTTTCTAACCGCGTTGGTGTACACCTGTGTATAAGCGCATAGGGTTGTACCAGTACCCTATGTGTCGACGACCGTCCCGGCGATCATAGGGGCGGTTACGGTTCTAAACACCAAAAATTAATGCTGTGCCCCTGAATGTACGTGTGTACAAAGGGGGTTTCGAAGCTTTGTAGGTTGACCTCACCTTTTTTAAATTTTGCGCGAATACCGTTGATGCGAATGCGTTTACTTTGTAGGTGCTTGGCGGTGAGCGCATATTGTTGTTTCACACTGCCGAAGCCCTCGGTTTGAATCGTCAAGGGCTTGCCGGATAAGTTAATAAGTAGCAATGTTTTGCCCACGCCCTGGGCC
The DNA here is from genome assembly GCA_050300015.1 of Cellvibrionaceae bacterium. GTDB lineage: Bacteria > Pseudomonadota > Gammaproteobacteria > Pseudomonadales > Cellvibrionaceae > CAYZQH01. The sequence continues at coordinate 58,009 of JBNKWZ010000020.1, forward strand.
GAGCTGTGACAATAGGCTCTTAGCATGTGATGAGGGCTTTGCACCTCAAATACGGCGCGTCCCATCAGACGTTTCCACAGCCAGCTGACCCAATAATCGGGTCGGGGTTTTATTTTTAGCCGATCAATCAACCCGTAGTCTCCACCAATGAGGCTTTGGCGAATCATTACGTGGTGTTGTGCCCGCGCCCCCAATCCTAATTGATCTGCCCACCAAAAGCAGGAAACAAAACGGTCAGATAGCTCCGGTTCTCCACCGCATTGTGCAGAACCGGATTCCCCTACCCAGAGCTTGGCGGTGGGATAATAGCGATCACGTAATGTCCGTATATGAGTGGCGTAGCGCATGAAATCATTCAGTGCACTGGGTTTTAAAAACGAACGTAATCGCGCCGTTCGGGTTCTTACCGGGGCACGAAAACTTTGAAATGGGTAGTAATGCCAATCGATAATATCCAGTGGCGTGCCTTGTGCTTGACAGTGGCGCAAGAACTTTTGAGTGATGTTGGATAGCGGTCGAATGGTCTCGCCGAGCTTGGGCCAAAAAGCACTGCCGGGGCCAATAATTTTTGCGTTGGGGTGTTTTTTTGCAATGGCTCGTGCAAAGGCATGGTAATCGGTGGCCAGGTGTTTGGCGCGCGGTTGTGCGGCGATGCCGTGAAAGGCCCAATAGGCATTGAGTTCATTGCCCAATTCACACACATCAAGACAGTGTTGATGTGTTTTTGCATGGTCAAGCAATCGCTCTACTTCATTGGCTTGCCACTGGCCATGCCATTTGCGTTTGAATAACCCGTACTTAAACGTAAAAGCAAATTTGAGTTGATTCCTTTTTACGAAAGCATGTAAGGCATTCCATTGGTCTTCACTAAGGACTAAATCGTCGGAGGGAGCGCTGGATTGAAAGTAATGAATTTTATCCGCTTCAGAGCCGCCCACGCGTAAGTAGGCCGGTTGCAGATGCTGAGTTAAGGCGTCTAATTTAGGGTGGTTTAAATTCAAGGGGGGAATACGTTTGGTGCCCAATCCGCGGTGTGTAGTCTTAGAGCCTTCCCACCAGTTGCCACCGGCCAACACGGAAATATCAATGGAAAAAGACAAGTAGCGCTCGTCCACAGAGTGAATGGCATCAAGCTGTACGAGACTTACCCGTGCGGTACTGCTGGGTCGGGAGGAGAGAATACCCCAGGAAGGGCGTACAAACCTCAGTAGAGCGTGCCCGCGAGGCAGCAAGAGCTGAATCATTTAAAAGCCCTACGGGTTGCTGCTAAAAAAGCGTCAACCGTCGTTACTCATTATTTATGTGGAACAATCAAACAACACTCTTCGCACCTGAATTGACGATTTTTTAGTCGCAATGGTGATTGTCGAATTCGTGTTTGCAGGCCCTAATTAACCAATGCAACATGACAATCACGTGACAGTGGACAGGCAAAGTGAAAGGCTATTATATGTGGGTAAGGGGTCGCAGATATAAAAATGCCCCGCTAAATAATTAGCGGGGCCTAATCGTAATAAAGACGCGTGATCATCCACCTATAAAAGTGGACCTTGCTTGCCACCCCTTGGAGTGAGGGTGGCGGTGTCTGCCAAATTAAGCCTACGGCCAAAACCCTAGGTGGGTTCAAGTCGTGAGCCAAAATTGTCATACAATACAAGGTTATCACGTAAGCCGAATGGAAAAGATAGAACCGTTCCACACTTTCGCGCTTTGAGGGTTAAGGTGGGAGAGTGTTGCACACGCGACAGCGGGTTAACACATTCGCAGGGACTGGCCGCCGTCTAAGGTTAAAATTTGACCGGTGGTGAAGGGCGCTTGGTGAATCAAGTAGTCTACCGCTTGCTGGATGGGGGCGACACCGCCAAGTTTGCCGAGCGGTATTCGCGCCAGTTTTTCGGTTTTGGTGATTTCGTTGGCGCTGGCGAGTTCTGGCCAAAGAATGGCGCCGGGCGCAATGCCGTTGACTCGGACCTCGGGTGCCCATTCGGCGGCAAGTGCCATCACCATCATTCGGTTTGCCGCTTTGGCCATAGAGTACAGGCTGTGATTGGGCATGGGTTTCTCGCTGAAGATATCCACCATATTGATAATGCAACCGCGGCTGTGAAGCAGCGCGGGATGCAGCGCCTGACTTAAAAAATACGGCGCCTTTGCGTTGGTGTTCATAAGGTCGTTCCAATTGGATTCGGTAGCGACCGAAAGCGGTGTTGGGTAAAACGAAGAGGCGTTGTTGATCAGTACGTCCATTCGCCCAAAGGCCTCGGTGGCTTTTCGCGCGAGGCGAAGCACCTGCGATAAATCATTCAAGTCCGCTTGCACAGCTTTGGCTGAATGGTTGCGAATGCCATTCAGTTTTCGGGTGAGTTCATCGGCGTGTTCGTGTGAGCGGTGATAATGTAAAACAATGGCATAGCCTTGTTGGTGCAAGTTCTCGCACAACGCGTATCCAATACGCTTGGCCCCTCCGGTGATCAGTGCCACTTTTGAATCAGGCGTCATAAGGGGTCTCGCTTTGGGGTTGCGGCCATTGGTCAATAACCGTTTGTGCAATATGGATGCGCATCTCGTTCAGTTGCTCGCCAATAGCCGGGCCTCGGAGCCCTTGTGCCACCAAAGGTGCGGCGGAAACGTGACAAGTCGCACGGCGCACCGCGTCTAACAGTCGGGCTGGGTGATACAGGCCACTGATGGTAGGCGGGCTATGGATGGCTTGCACGGCAAGCAGCAATTCTGCAAAGGCGACGTCACGGCGGTAGGCGTCGGTGGCGTGCAGCAGTGATACAAGTTCAACAGCGCTTAGGTTGAGTGCATTGTTCACCGCTTGATAATGCGTCCCGGTTTTTAGCGCCAGCGCTAAAAAGTCGTTGGGCGCACGCAGCCGCTGACATAGGGTTTTAAGGTTGCTGGCGTTCACGCCAAACGTTAGGGCCGCAAAACGTACACGTTTTGATTCCGTTAATTGAGTGGCGGACTCGAGTGCTGGCCAGTGGTTGTCGGTGTGGGGTGAAGCGCAGGCGAGCTCCGGCATTAACACTTGGAGTGCTTGGCAGCGATGCAGTGTTTGCAAAAAAACTTCAGGATTGGGCTCTTCCAGCGCGCGCTCAAACTCTTTCCATACGCGCTCGGCCACCAAATGATTGGCCTCACCTTGTTCGACCATTTGTCGCATTAATGCGAGTGTTTCATCACTCACGCGAAACCCTAGATAAGCGTAGCGGGCGGCAAAGCGGGCTGCGCGTAAAATTCTGACGGGGTCTTCGTTAAAGGCAGGCGAGACGTGTCGCAATAGCCGCCGCTTGAGATCTTCTTGGCCACCATAGGGGTCTATCAATTCACCGTTTTGGGATTTCGCCATGGCGTTAATGGTAAAGTCACGGCGCGCCAAGTCCATTTCTAAGGTGACGTCGGGTGCAGCGTGAACCACAAAGCCTTTGTAGCCTGGGGCGGATTTTCGCTCCGTTCGTGCGAGGGCATATTCTTCTTTGGTGTCGGGGTGCAAAAATACCGGGAAGTCTTTTCCCACCGGTGTGAAGCCCAGGTTTACCAGCGCTTCAGGGGTGGTGTTAACTACAACCCAGTCTCGCTCTGTCACCGGGCGATGCAGTAACTCGTCGCGAACAGCTCCGCCGACCAAAAAAAATTCCATCACTTGTTGACGCATTGACCAATATGAATCACACTTTAGTGCAACTGGTTTGAAAAAACCACGCCGAACCTTTAAGGCTCGCCATACAGGCTCAATAGCCAAAGCTGGTAAGACCAGTAGCAGAGCTAGAAGCCAAATTAAAATTGCACTGGAATGAACCCCCATGTCGCCACGACTTTTTAAACAGACCGCAGCGATGGCCGCACTTGTGCCGGTTGGTTTGCGCATGTCTAAAGCGTGGGCAATTGTGGTGTGGGCGGCAGTGCTATGTGGCTTGTCGCCATTGCGGTCTTAAAGGTAGAACATTTATTTTACAAAAAAGGCCGCAGAATTCTGCGGCCTTTTTTGTTTTTGGGGTCGCAACACTTCTGGTATTGAGTCATCAATACATGGCCAGCAGAGGATTGTCCCATGAAAGTATCCATCGCGTATGCAATGGTGGTGTTGGTTTGGTCGACCACGCCGTTGGCCATTCATTGGAGTAATAGCCGGTTTAGTTTTATTACGGCCATCACCTTGCGCATGGTTTTGGCGCTACTGGTGTGTTACTGCGCGTTGTGGGTGTTGCGCAAACCCCTAGTTGAGCATCGTCGAGAGTGGCGTGTATTTGCGATTGGGGCCTTTGGTTTGTTTCCCAATATGCTATTGGTTTATTGGGCCGCACAATCGCTTTCATCTGGTTTGATGTCGGTGATCATGGGGCTGTACCCGTTTTTTGTGGGCGCCTTTACTTGGATTTTTTTTCGAGAAAATGCCTTCACCCCAGCGAAATTTTGCGCCGTATTGATTGCGGTAATCGGGTTGATGGTGATTCACTCCGGGCAACTGCAGTTAGGCGCTCAGGCCGCTTTAGGCGTGTTGGCCATGGTTATGGTCTGTGTGTTTTGGGGGCTGTCATCGGTTTGGGTGAAGCGGTTGGGGCAGGACATAGATCCATTGCGTTTGGGGGCAGGCAGTTTGGCCGTGGCCGCCCCATTATTTGTCGCCACTTGGTGGATCATAGACGGGCGCCTTCCTGTGGACGTCGATGTTAAATCTTGGGTGGGCGTTGCCTATTTGGTTTTGGCCGGTTCTTTGTTAGGGCACACGTTGTTTTTTTATATTCTGCGTCATTGCGCGGTGGTGAGTGTTTCTTTGATCACGTTAATTGCGCCGGTGCTGGCGATTGTGTGGGGCGTCTGGATCGAAGGTGAGGCCCTGACGCGTCACACGCTGTTTGGGGGCGGTTGCATACTGGCGAGTTTGTTTATCTTTCAAGGATTGCACAAGGAAGCTTGGCGATGGTTGCGCAATGCCATCAAAAAGGCGAGGCTCAAGACGAATTTTGTGGCGTCAAAGCCTACAAAGGTGACCCAGTGTTTACCCAAGTGAAATTCTTAGGAGGCGCTGTCATATTTTCACCCCGTGGAAATGTGACAGCGGGTTTACTGCTCGGCCATTTGGTCTCGAATCAGCTTAAACAGTTTTCGAGCACTGGCGGGCGGTTTGTTTTTAGTTTTTTCTGATTTGGCAGCGCGAACCACAGAACGGAATTGCTGGATGTCTACATTTGGAAACTCATTAATAAATCGCTCGACCACAGCATTGTCACCCTCAATCAGTTCGTCACGCCATTGTTCCATGACATGGAACGCCCGCGCCAGTCGATTCTGTTTGTCACTGATGGCCTCGAGAGCAGCCTCAATGGCTTCGTGATCCGTCACGCGCATGAGCTTACCAATGTATTGTTTTTGTCGACGCAGCCCTTCTCGACTTTTAATGCGCTTGGCTTCACCTATGGCTTTTTCCAATTCTGCTGTTAGGGGAATGCTGGCCAGTTGTGTTTCGTTCAATGTCAGAATTTTATCGCCAAGTGCCTGGAGGGCATGCATTTGGCGCTTGCGTTCGGATTTACTAACGCTAAGGTCTTCATCTTCTTGCGGATCATCGTGGTGTGCATCGGTCATAGTGGTCTACGTCGGGTCGTGTTAGGCGTAAAAAAGTGTGGCAAGGCCCAAAAAAGCCAGAAAGCCTACTACATCTGTGACGGTGGTTAAAGTCACGCCGCCGGCCAGTGCTGGGTCGATCTTCAGGCTTTTTAGTATCACCGGGATCAAAGCCCCTGATACTGCAGCGGTAATAAGATTAATAACCATCGCCAGGGCGATAATCACGGCAATGGTGAGGTCATCGAACCACCAAGCAGCGATACCGGCCATTACCAGCGCCCAGAGTGCGCCGTTGATAAAACCGACAATTAATTCTCGCGAGACCAACCAGCGCAAGTTACTGCGACCAATTTGTCCGAGTGCCATACCGCGAATGACCACGGTTAAAGTTTGCGATCCGGCCACCCCTCCCATACTGGCAACGATGGGCATTAGGACTGCTAACGCGACCACTTTATCTATGGCATCGTGAAACAAATTGATCACGCTTGAGGCCAGCAATGCCGTAAGCAAGTTAATGCCCAGCCAAATGGCTCTGCGCGGTGTGGTGCGCAATACGGTGGCGAAGGTGTCGGCTTCTTCATCGAGACCGGCTAAACTCATCAGCGAGTGATCGGCATTTTCACGAATCACATCCACCACATCATCAATGGTGATGCGCCCAATTAATTTACCCGCCTCATCAATGACGGGTGCAGACACCCAGTCATTTTTTTCGAACAGTCGGGCCACATCCTCTTCATTCATATCGGCGGGAATGGCGTGTAGGTCGGTCAGCATCACCTCGCGCACGGTAACTGCTGGGTCAGTAGTGAGGACTTTTGCAATGGGCAAGGTGCCTAAGTACTCGTCTTTTTTATTCACCACATACAGGTTGTCAGTGGACGGGGGTAATTCTGCGTGACGACGCAAATAGCGTAACACCACGTCCAGGGTAAGCCTAGGGCGCACCGTAATGGTGTCGGGGTTGGTGAGGCCGCCGGCGGAATCCTCTGCGTAGGGTAGGATCGCCGATACGCGTGCCCGATCCCGTACACTCATGGCCTGCAACACTTCGGACATCACATGTTCGGGCAGACTCTGCAAAATATCGGCGATGTCATCCGCCTCCAGTCCCTCGGTTAGGGCCACCACATCTTCCGTGTTCATGCGGCTTAAAAACTGATTTTGAATATCAACGGGCAACTCTTCAAGCACTTCACCTGCGTGCTTGTTGTCAATCAGCTCCCATAAAATATGCCGTGTGGGCGGTGGTGATGAGGCGAGCAAGTGGGCGGTTTCTGCTGGCGAAAGCGCTTTAAGCGTGCGGCGCACTTGTTTGATGGTGCCGGTTTCCAGTTGGTCATAAATTTGACCCAGCCGGCTTTGTGCTTTTGCGGATGTTTCGGGCAATTGCGACATGCGAGCCCCTTAGTGTGGGTGGCTATTCACCTTCTTCAAACTTGTCGTTGATCAAGTGTGCGATGGCTTCAATTGCGCTGTCTTCGTCACGCCCGTCTGCGGTGACTTCAATCTCGGTTCCTTTTGAGGCGGCCAAAAGCATCAGCGACATGATACTTTTGGCGTCAATGGTTTTGCCGCTACAGCACACCGTTATCTTACAGCCAAATTGATTGGCTAGGTTGGCTAATTTAGTGGCCGCCCGTGCGTGCAGGCCCAACTTATTGCAGATAACGAGGTGTGCAGTAACCATAGGTTGTATTGTCTCTTATCCGTGTTCAGCGGGGAGGTGAGACTTTCCGTCCGCTTGAATGAGTTGTCTGTGACGAGTTTGCACATTATCAAATTGCCCAGTAAAAAATTGTGCCAGACGTTCCGTTACGTAAACAGAGCGATGTCGACCACCTGTGCAGCCAATAGCGATGGTCAAATAACTGCGATTATTGTTCTGAAAACTCGGAATCCATTTTTGTAAAAAGCTTGCAATGTCTTCGCACATTTCGTTCACTTCCGGTTGTTCGCGTAAAAAGTTGGCAACGGGTGCCTCTAGGCCTGTGTGATCACGAAGGTCTGCGCGCCAGTGAGGGTTGGGAAGCGAGCGCATATCAAAAATAAAATCGGCATCTATGGGGCTGCCGTATTTAAAGCCAAAGGATTCAAACATTAACGCCATACCCTCGGTGTCGACTTGTGTAATGGCCTTGCGCACCACTCGGCGCAGCTCATGAATCGTGAGGGTGCTGGTTTCAATGGTGCAATCTGCCCGTTCTGCGATGGGTTTCAGTATTATGGACTCGTTTTTGATGGCTTCTTTGAGACCCACAGATTTGTTGGTGAGTGGGTGCTTGCGGCGAGTCTCGCTAAAGCGCTTAATGAGCATTGCGTCGGAAGCGTCTAAGTAGACTACTGTGCACAGGGTGTTTCCCGATTGAATATGCTCAAGAATTTCTGGGAAGCGATCCAGGTCACCACCGAGGTTTCTAGCATCAATGCCCACGGCAAACTGTTGTGAGTGTGATTGGGGCGCCTGCCCCACTTGGCTGATCAGTGATGGCAGCAGGCTAATGGGGAGGTTGTCGACACAGCTGTAGCCGATGTCTTCTAGCAGTTGCAGTGCAGAAGATTTACCCGACCCCGAACGGCCGCTGATCACAACCAGATGCATGAAGGTTCCTTATGTATGGGTGGCGTTCCCGTGGACGTTGCCGAAGGTTAAACCATGGCAGCGTCAAATAAATCCTGCACCGATTTTGCTTTGCGCAGGGCATCGACAAATTGTTGGCTTTGCAGGCGTTCGGCCAATTGTGCGAGGGTTTGTAGGTGTTCACTCTCAGCATCTTCGGGCACTAGCATGGCAAAAATGATATCCACGGGTGCGTTGTCGACAGCATCAAACTCTACCGGTGTTTCCAACGTCATTAGTGCGCCAATGGTGCGCCCTTGAGTTGGGAATCGACAGTGGGGAATGGCGATGCCTTGGCCTATGCCCGTGGACCCCAAACGCTCGCGATTGATTAACTGCGAAAACAACTTTTCCGCGTCCACTTCTTCGGTGCCCTGTGCAATCAGTTCCGCCAGGACTTCCAGCGTGCGTTTTTTACTGGTGCACGAGGCATGGCAAAGTGTACGTTTAAGGCTCAATAACGACTGTATTTGCATATAAATGCTTCAGGCTGTTTGCCACTTCGGCCGACAGGACTGTCCCAAAAACAAGTTTGTGGTTAGGGCTACACGAGGCGTTTACGCTCGTTGGACGGCGCAATGCCCAGTGACTCGCGATATTTGGCAATGGTTCTGCGTGCCACTTGAATGCCTTGCTCTTCAAGTAAGGCGGTAATTTTAGAATCACTTAAGGGTTTACGCGGGTTCTCTGCGGCAACCAACTTCTTAATAATAGCGCGGATGGCGGTGGAAGAACATTCTCCACCGGATTCTGTGCTTACGTGGCTAGAGAAAAAATATTTCAGCTCAAAAATACCCTGTGGCGTGTGCATGTATTTTTGCGTGGTCACTCTCGAAATGGTGGATTCGTGCATCTCCACCATTTCAGCTACGTCATGCAATACCATGGGCTTCATGGCTTCGGGGCCCATTTCGAGAAACCCTTGTTGCCGCTCTACGATACAGGTGGCTACCTTAAGCAGCGTCTCATTGCGGCTTTGCAGGCTTTTGATAAACCAGCGAGCCTCTTGCAAATTGTCTCGTAAGAAGGTGTTGTCACTGCTGGAGTCTGCGCGTTTGACCAGCGAAGCATAGTCCGAGTTGATTCTAAGCCTTGGGGCAATATCGGGATTGAGGTTCACCGACCAGCGGCCGTTTTCTTTCTTCACAAATACGTCGGGCACGACATATTCGGTGGTGTCTTCGCCTAGGGTTTCGCCTGGGCGTGGGTTAAGGCCTTGAATGATGCGAATGGCTTCTTGCAGCTCGGGCTCCTTGACCTTGAGTTTGCGCATGAGTTGTTTAAAGTCTCGGCTGCCCAGCAATGTTAAATGATGCTGAACCAAGGTGAGCGCCACGTTGTAAGCTGGTGAGTCAATGGGCTGCTGTTTGAGTTGTATGAGCAGGCATTCGGCCACGTCTTGGCTGGCCACCCCGGGAGGGTCGAATTGTTGCACACGGTGCAGTACCGCCAAGATTTCTTCAGCATCGACTTCTTCCTCGGGAAAGTCGCGTTGAATGCCTTGGCAAAGGTCGTCGATGGTTTGGCCCAGCATGCCGCTCGGCTCAACGGCATCGATAATGGACTCGGCAATGGCGCGATCCACCTCCGACATGGGCGTGAGGTTCAGTTGCCAGTGAAGGTAGTCTTGCAGTGATTCGGACGTGCCGCGACGCGATTCATAGTCTGCATCGTCCGTTTCGGGGCGCGACAGGCCAGAGCCAGAAGGTGCGCTTTGGTAGATGTCATCCCAGCTGGTATCCACCGCGAGGTCTGTGGGGATATCGTTATTCCAGTCGTTCTCGCTGTCGTTTTCCCCGCGCGACTCATTTTGCTCTCGCTCAGAATGGTTTTCGCTGTGGTCATTCTCGTCAGACGGTTTGAGTTCTTGTTGGCTATTTTGGTCCCCAGAGGCTTTATTGTCCTCTCCGTTTGGCGCATCGCTTCCGGAGCTGTCGTCTCCATCTTCAGAGACGTCGAGCATTGGGTTGGTCTCAAGCGCTTCTTGAATTTCGTTTTGCAAATCCAGGGTCGAGAGCTGCAGCAGTCGAATCGCCTGTTGCAGTTGTGGCGTCATGGTGAGCTGTTGACCCAGCTTCAGTTGCAAAGATTGCTTCATAGAGTGGGAGTGCCTTGTCTCTTGTGGTAGGGTTGAGCCTACGGCTTTTTCTAATTCTAGTCATCATGAGCGGCACAAGCAATCGCCTTTCGCGCTTTTTTAAGCAAGTATTAGGCCATGGGTATTCCTGTCGGGCCGTTGTCAAGTGTTAATTGAGGGTTTTCTAGACTGAATTGCCGCCAGGGCAGCCTTGATAATGGGTTTTGGTTATATTTGGTGGAACCTTACTAGAGTTGGAAGTTTTCACCAAGATAGACCTTGCGCACCTTGCTATTGGCCATTACCTCACCTGGCGACCCCTCGGCGATAATATAACCTTCGCTCACGATGTAAGCTTTCTCGCAGATGTCCAGGGTTTCGCGTACGTTGTGATCGGTAATCAAAACCCCTAAGCCGCGGTTTTTGAGGTGGGTAACAATGTTTTTGATATCGCTCACAGAAATGGGGTCAACGCCGGCGAAGGGTTCGTCAAGTAATATGAATTTGGGGTTGGTGGCGATGGCGCGGGCAATTTCGACACGGCGACGTTCGCCGCCAGACAGCGCCATGCCGAGGCTGTCTTTGATGTGCGTGATGTGAAACTCCTGTAGCAAGTGTTCGAGTTCTTGCTTGCGCTGAGTTCGGTTGAGGTCTTTGCGTGTTTCCAGTATGGCTAGAATATTTTGTGACACACTCAATTTGCGAAACACAGACGCCTCTTGGGGTAGGTAGGAGAGTCCTGCGCGTGCACGGCCATGAATGGGTAAGTGACCCACATTTACACCATCGATAAACACATCGCCCTTATCGGCCCCAATCAATCCTGCAATCATGTAAAAGCATGTGGTTTTACCTGCGCCGTTGGGTCCCAGTAGGCCAACGATCTGGTTGTTGTCCACTGACATGGACACATCGATGACCACTTGCCGTTTTTTGTAACTCTTAGCTAGGTGTTTGGCCTCCAGTGTTGCCATTATTCTCGATCACCTTGGTTGAGGGAATTTGCCGGAATAACCATGCGCACGCGCTCGCTGTCGTCCGCGCTTCCGCCAGCTTTTACGACCGACTTTTTGACATCATAATTGATGAAATTCCCAGATAAACTGGTGCCTTCTTGCTGCAAGGATGCGCCATCAATCAGACGTAAAGTCTCGGCTCCGATGTCGTATTCCAACGTATTGGCTTTGGCCACCACCAGGCCTTCTCGTTGGTTGGGTTTTTGCTCGTATCGGGCGGGGGAGCCCTTTGCGACAATTTTAGAGACTTTGTCTTTCTCGTAGTAAATGACCACCTTATCTGCGTTGATTCGCATAGAGCCCTGTTGCATCACCACATTTCCTGAGTAAGTAAAGGTCCCTTGGGCCTCGTCGTGTTCGGCTTCATCCGAGTGGGTGGTAATGGCCTGTAGTCGGTCTGTGGTTAAGCCGTTCACATGGGGGGCGCAGCACCCGATGAGTATCAGCCCCCATAAGAGCACGCTTTTAAATGGGCTCATGGGAACCTCGCACATTGTCGAGTAATTGAATATGTTTGGTGTTCAGGTCGACTTTCATTCCTACAGCTTCCAAGTGGCTTTGTGGTGCACGCAGTGATACAGCCTCGTCAGTGGAGACCCATTTTTCATTGGGTAATATCTTAAGTTCGGTGGTTAACAGTTCAGTAGTGCCACCATCATCTAATGGTCGCCAAATACGCACATTTGACTTCAATGTTAACACGTTGCCTGCATCACTCAGGCGGCCTTCATCGGCTGACACAAACCAAGTGCTTTTGGGTGTATGCAAAGTCACTTCAATGGCGTCCAGCAGGGTGTAGTCTCCAGGACTGATGGTGTCTAGCTTGACCCTGAAGTGGCGCAGCTTTTTAGCGACGAACTCGTAACTCAGATTGCCTTCAGTATCGAAATGTTTCGAGTGAGGGTTTTCGATCATGGCATAGGGGAATATTTTGGTCTCTGATGATTCGCCAGACTCAGGCGCCAGTAATTTTGGGGTGGTATCCCAAAATTGAGTCGCAATGACGATCAACACAGCGATTAAGGCAATGTAAACCCAATTACTTTTCATGGATTAGCCAAGGTAGGGCGCGAGTGCAGTGTCATAGGTGCCTTGGCATTGCATAATCCAGTCGCAGGCCTCGCGCACGGCGCCCTCGCCACCAGCGCGTTTGGCGACCCAGTGCGCGCGCGCGATGACGGCGGGGTGCGCATTGGCCACAGACAGTGCCAACCCCACTCGGGTCATCACCTGTAAATCGGGCCAGTCGTCCCCCATGAACGCCACTTCACTCAGCTCAAAGGCGTTCTCGGCAAGCAGGCTTTGCAGGGCCGCATATTTGTCTTCGCGGCCTTGGACCAAAAAATCAATTTCCAGTTCGCGTGCACGGCGCTCCACCAGAGGGCTGTTTCTACCGGTAATGATGCCCACCTTTATTCCGGAGTGGCGTAACATCTTTAAACCGTGCCCATCTTGCGTATGAAAGGTTTTGATTTCATCACCGCTGGCGCTGTAGTAAAGCTTGCCGTCCGATAGCACGCCATCCACATCGAGTAACAATAAGCGTATGTTTTGGGCGGCCTGTGTCAACGTATTAGAATTCATTCAAAAACTCTCGATTCATTTTAGATAATGCCGGCGCGCAACAGGTCGTGCATATGTAATAAGCCCATGGGTTTTTGGTCCTCAGCCACCACAAGGGCGGATATTTTACGGGTCTCCATCATGTTCAGTGCTTCAGCTGCTAGGGTGTGGCGGCTAATGGTGACGGGGTTTTGTGTCATCACCGACTGAATGGGTGTGTTGTGCACGTCCAGTTCTTTGTCCAGCGCGCGGCGCAAATCACCATCGGTAAAAAGCCCCAGCAAGCGGTCTTGCGTATCCACCACGGTGGTAAAGCCAAACCCTTTGCGCGACATTTCAGTTAAGGCGTCAAACACAGAGGTTCTGGGTGATACCCTAGGCACTTGCTCGGCACGGTGCATGATGTCTTCTGTTCGCAGCAGCAGGCGCTTACCCAGGGTGCCGCCCGGGTGGGAAAGCGCGAAGTCGTCTTCGGTGAAGCCGCGCGCTTCTAATAGGGTTACCGCCAGTGCGTCTCCCGCAACCAGGGTCACGGTGGTACTGGCGGTGGGGGCTAGGTTGAGTGGGCAGGCTTCTTTTATTACGCTCACATCGATATGAATATCTGACGCTTGCGCAAGTGCTGAGCGAGGGTTGCCAGTCATGGAGATTAACGACAGGCCTAAACGTTTCAGCAGCGGTAGTAGGGTGATGATTTCTTGCGTGTTACCCGAGTTGGACAGGGCCAAAACTGTGTCTTGCCGGGTAATCATACCCAGGTCTCCGTGGCTCGCCTCGCCTGGGTGTACATAAAACGCAGGGGTGCCGGTGCTTGCTAGGGTGGCAGCCACTTTGCGGCCTACATGGCCCGACTTCCCCACACCAATGACCACCACTCGCCCTGAGCATTTCAGGATGATGTTGCAGGCCCGAGCAAAATTATCGTCCAGGCGCGCGACAAATGCTTGAATCGCGTCAGACTCAATTTGAATGGCGTGTTTGGCTGCAGCGATCAGATCGTTATCGTTCAAAGCAGGGCCTCAATTCAAAACAAGTACACGTAGTATGCACCATAGATGGCCAAAAGGCAGAGCCCCGTGACCTTGCCGAGGCCCTTGCCGCGTTTAAATTGTATGAAGGTCAGTACAAGCAGTGCCGAAGTGATGGCCAGCATGGCAATAAAATCGCGCGCGAACACCTCTGTGTCCATCATCAACGGCGCAAACAGTGTTGGCAGGGGCATGACAGCCATCAGGTTAAACAGGTTCGACCCAATCACATTGCCCAGGGCAATGTCGTGGTGGCCTTTAAGCGCGCTCACCACTGAGGCGGCAAGCTCGGGTAGGCTGGTGCCAACAGCCACCACCGTCAAGCCAATAATTAATGGGCTTACGCCGAAAAACGCAGCGGTTTCAGTGGCGCCCCAAACCAAGATTTTTGAAGCAATGATCAGCAGTGCAAGTCCCACAACAAACCACATTGCTGCGATTTTGGGTGGCATGGTGGGGATGTCCTCTTCTGCGAGAATTTCAGCTGCGGTAAAGGTTCGTTGTTTTATGATGATCAAATACACGATGATCGGTGGTAGCAGGGCAAGCAAGATAATGCCCTCAACCTTGGTAAGAGTGGCGTCAAATAGGAATAACCCAGCTAGCAAGGTCACCCCCATTAAAATGGGCCACTCTTGTGTCAATAAATGTTTTTGGATGGGTAAAGCCGCCACCAGCGCGGTAACCCCCAATACCAGGCCCACATTGGCCAGGTTGGAGCCGATGGCATTGCCGATAGCAAGCTCTCCTGCGCCACTGAGGGCCGCGTTTAAGGACACTAAGATTTCGGGTGCGGAGGTGCCAAAAGACACCACCGTAAGGCCGATGATTAAGGGCGATAGGCCCGCAGCTTTTGCCATTGCAGCGCTGCCTTCGACAAAGCGATCGGCGCTCCATATTAGCCCGCCAAAGCCCATCAATATTGCGACGATGGGTAATAAAAGGTCTGGCATCTGGATCTCCGAGAGGGGGTTGAATTAGCGCGCATGGTAAAGCGGATGCGGGTTGATCGCAATTGCATCTGGTTTGCGCCAGTGCCTCGCACTTGATGTAAACTATGTGGCGTTTTTGGCGTCTTACAAAACAGAGTCGCCCGAAGGCGGCGTCAATTACCGTTCAATAAGGGGAAGCAAGTGGTTAGCAACGTCCATGTCTATGTCAAAGCGGTCTTCAAAGCCGTTTGTGTTTTGGGGTTCACTGGGTTGGCAGTGGCGGTTGCCTGGGCCGAGTCTAAGCCTTCAGTGGCAGCTGTACCGGGACCTGGTGAAGTGGTGCAGCAAGTCTCCGACGAGATGATGTCTGTGATTCACGCGCAAAGTCAATTGCTGAAGGATGACCCCGATCAGTATTTCGAATCACTGGAGACCATACTGGAAAAAACCGTCCACTTTAATTACATCGCAAAATTTGTCATGGGGGATTATTGGGGGGGGGCCAGTCAGGCTCAGCGCAGTGCTTTTGCCGAGCGTTTTAAACGTAGCATGGTAGAAACCATAGGCAAAGGCTTGGCCAACTACACGGACCTGAAGTTAGTTGTAAAGCCTGAGGATGTGATCACCAAGAAAAATGTGGCGATCGTGAAGCAGCAAGTGGAGGGCGGAAAAGACCCTATTACCATTACCTACTGGATGGGGCGTGCGAAAACCGGAGAATGGAAGTTGGTGGATGTGGTGCTCGACGGTGTTAAGTTGCGTGAGACTTTCCGTAGTCAGTTTGCCTCAGAAATGAGCAAAAATAACAATGACGTGGATAAGGTTACGGCGGGTTGGGGCGTGGCCACCAGCTCTTGAAGGGGGGCTATAACCGCGAACCCTTAGTCAAAGCCCGGCAGGGCAATTGATCATAGTCTGTCATAGGACTAGAATTGCGCCCCTTTTCCGTAGTACAGAGGACAATATGCAGCCAGAAGACATTCAGAAAGTGGTATGCGAGGCCATCAGCGGGGCGCAGGTGACCTGTCATCTTGAGGGCAATCACGCGCATTTGACCGTTGTTAGCGATCAGTTCTCAGGGTTGTTGCCAGTGAAACGCCAGCAATTGGTCTATGCTGCGCTGCAGCCGGCCATTGCCAGTGGAGAGATCCATGCTGTGCATATGAAGACCTTCACCCCAGATCAATGGGCGAAACAGCCCTAAAGTAAAAACCCATTCCTTGGCATTAGGGGCTACTCCCTGGCACGCCCATCGATGAAGGCTCCAGCATGGATAAATTAATTCTTAAAGGTTGCGCACCGCTTAACGGCGAGATACGTATTTCGGGCTCAAAAAATTCGGGTCTACCGATTTTGGCGGCGACGCTCTTAGCCGAGTCACCCATGCACATTTCCAACTTGCCGCATCTCAATGACATTACCACCATGCTGACCTTGTTGCGGTGCATGGGAGTGGGCGTGACCATTGATGAGCGCATGAGTGTAGAGATTGATGGTTCGGGTCCAATAGATTGTGAAGCACCCTATGAGTTGGTCAAAACCATGCGTGCCTCCATCTTAGTGTTAGGCCCGCTGTTGGCAAGGTTTGGGAAGGCCAACGTGTCCTTTCCCGGTGGCTGCGCCATTGGCTCGCGTCCAGTAGATATTCACCTGCGCGGCCTTGAGGCTATGGGTGCAGAAATCGAAATTGATGGCGGCTATATTCGCGCACGGGCTCCCGAGGGTTTAAAGGGCGCGCACTTTTTTATGGATACGGTCACAGTGGGTGGGACCGAAAATTTGTTGATGGCGGCGGTACTTGCAAAGGGGACCACCATCTTAGAAAACGCCGCGCGCGAGCCAGAAATCGTGGATTTAGCGCGTTGCTTGGTGGCCATGGGGGCCAAAATTGAAGGTATTGGCAGTGATTCGCTCACCATTCACGGTGTGAGCGCTCTGGCTGGGTGTGAATACCGAGTCATGGCAGATCGCATCGAGGCGGGAACTTATCTGGCCGCGGCGGCAGCCACGCGTGGGCGTATCTTATTGAAAGACGCCGATCCAAAAACCCTAGATGCTGTGCTTCTTAAACTCGAAGAGGCGGGCGCGACAATCCGCTCTGGGGTCGACTGGATCGAACTGGATATGCAAGGCCGGCGACCGAAGTCGGTTAACCTCAAAACCGCCCCTTACCCTGCGTTTCCGACTGACATGCAAGCGCAGTTTACCGCCATGAACGCCGTGGCAGAAGGTACGGGCGCCGTGACCGAGACCATATTCGAAAACCGTTTGATACAGGTGCACGAACTCAACAGGATGGGTGCAAAGATTAAGCTCGAGGGCAATACCGCCATTATCGAAGGGGTGGCTCGGTTGAAGGGGGCTCCGGTAATGGCCAGTGACTTGCGCGCATCGGCCAGTTTGGTGATTGCAGGTATGGTGGCCGATGGTGATACTGTTATCGACCGGATCTACCACATTGATCGCGGCTACGAATGTATCGAAGAAAAGCTACATGTATTGGGCGCTAACATTCAAAGAGTGCCAGGGTAATCAAATTATGTCACAGCTGACCATCGCCCTGACCAAAGGGCGCATTCTACAAGAGACCTTACCTCTACTGGCTGCCGCGGGAATTGAGCCTGTGGAAAACATTGAAAAAAGTCGCAAGCTCACTTTTGAGACCACCTCTCCGGATGTAAAGTTGCTGATCTTACGAGGGGTGGACGTTCCCACGTACGTGGAGTTTGGTGCGGCAGATGTGGGCATTGCGGGTAAAGACACCTTGATGGAGCACGGCGCGCAAGGGTATTACGAGCCGTTAGACCTGAAAATCGCTTGTTGTCGTATGATGACCGCCGCTTTGGTGGGGGCTGAGCCTAAATCGGGTCGTATCAAAGTTGCCACCAAATATGTGAATGTGGCCAAGCGCTTTTACGCGGCCCAAGGCCGCCAGGTGGATGTGATTAAACTCTATGGTGCCATGGAGTTGGCCCCCGTACTCAATCTTGCAGATGAAATTGTGGATATTGTGGATACCGGCAATACCTTGCGCGCAAATGGATTGGAGCCGCGTGAAGCGATTGCTAATATCAGTTCGCGGTTGATTGTGAATAAGGCGTCCATGAAGGTGAAGCACTATCAAATTGAAGCACTGATAGACTCGGTGGAGACGGCTGTGGCCGAGGTGGTGAACTGAGTATGGCGATCATTCGACAGCTGGATTCTGCTGTAGCCGACTTTGACACCGCGCTGTCAGAATTGTTGGCCTGGGAGCCTGAATCTAATAGCCAAGTGGAGGCATCCGTCAGCGGCATTTTGGCCGAGGTGAAGCAACGCGGTGATGCGGCACTGGTCGAGCTGACCAACCGTTTTGATGGGCGCAACGTGAAAGCCTTTGACGAGTTGGTGGTAGATGCTGAGGCTTTAGCCGAAGCCGCCTCTCGTGTTCGCCCGGAGACCTTGGCTGCGCTGAAAACAGCGGGCGCTAGGATTGAGCAATATCATTTAAAGCAGCAGCAATCTTCATGGCGCTACACCGAGGGTGACGGCACGGTTTTGGGTCAACAAATCACCCCAATGGATCGTGTGGGTATGTACGTACCCGGCGGCAAGGCGGCCTATCCTTCATCGGTGCTGATGACTGCCATCCCAGCCAAGGTGGCTGGTGTGGGCGAGGTTGTGATGGTCTCTCCTGCGCCGAATGGTGAGATGACGGACATTGTGCTGGCGGCGGCCCATGTGGCGGGTGTGGACCGTGTGATTACCATTGGCGGGGCGCAAGCTGTGGCGGCGTTGGCCTATGGTACTGAGTCCATCGCCAAGGTAGATAAAATTGTGGGGCCGGGCAATATTTATGTGGCTACTGCAAAGCGCGCGGTGTTTGGTCAGGTGGCCATCGATATGATTGCGGGGCCGTCGGAAATATTGGTGATCTGCGACGGTCAAACCGACCCAGATTGGGTGGCCATGGATTTATTTTCACAGGCCGAGCACGACGAGGACGCTCAGTCTATTTTGCTCTGCCCAGATGCCGAGTACCTAGCCGCGGTGGCGCAAAGTCTTGTTAAATTATTGCCTACCCTATCGCGCAAGGATATTGCCGCGCAATCCTTAAAAAACCGTGGCGCGCTGATCAAAACACGCACCTTGGACGAGGCCATTGAGATTGCCAACCGCATAGCCCCTGAGCATTTAGAGCTTTCCATTGAAGACCCGGAAGCAGCATTGCCTAAAATTCGACACGCGGGAGCCGTATTTATGGGGCGGCATACCAGCGAGGCGCTGGGTGACTACTGCGCCGGTCCAAACCACGTGTTGCCCACCTCGGGCACTGCGCGCTTTTCATCGCCATTGGGTGTTTACGATTTTCAAAAGCGCAGTTCCATTATTTATTGCTCAGAAGCCGGCGCGAGTGCGCTCGGTAAGGTGGCGTCTACTTTGGCTCGTGGGGAACAGCTAGAAGCGCATGCTCGCTCTGCCGAGTATCGGATACAGGACGACAAGTAGCCGGCGGGGTTTTATTGGCTGTGTTGTCGTCGCTTGTGTGTTGCAGATGCTTGCCCTAGGGGCCTATTGCTCAGTTGGTTTTTTATCCAGGGTGGCTTGCACAGTGTGCAATTGGCCATTGCGGTAATACTCAATTTCTACCACGTCGCCGGGGCGAGACTCTGCAATTTGTTGGCGTCCGCGCAAGCCATTGCCCACGGGCTCACCGTTGATGCGAATAATCACGTCGCCGGGTTTGAGTCCAGCGTTTTCAGCGGGGCCTAGATTGTAGATTCGTGTGATAACCACCCCGTTGGTAGAGCTCAATTGAAATGATTGAGCCATTTGTGGGGTGAGGTTTAAGGCATCCACTCCCAGCCAGCCGCGTACCACTCGCCCAAATTCCACAATGTCATTGAGCGTTTTTACCGCGGTGTCTGCGGGTACGGCAAGGCCGACACCATCCAAATCCGAATCGCCAATGCGGTCGAGAATGGCGGTGTTGATTCCCAGGAGATTCCCCTCTGTATCCACCAGTGCCCCGCCGGAATTACCCGGGTTAATGGCTGCGTCTGTCTGAATGAAGTTTTCAAAGGCGTTAATGCCGAGACCATAACGCCCTGTGGCGGAAATGATGCCTTGAGTTACGGTTTGGCCCATGCCAAAGGGGTTACCAATGGTCAGTACAATGTCGCCTACCCGTGCTTTCTGGGGGTTGCCGAGCGGGATGGCTTGCAAGTTGTCCAATTCAATTTTCAGTACGGCCAAGTCGTTGTCCTCGTCCACACCTGTGATGCGCGCCTTGGCTTCACGCCCATCGGTCAGTTGCACAACGATTTCGTCTGCGCCATAAATTACATGATTGTTGGTTAATAAAAAGCCGTCATGGGTGACAATTACGCCTGAGCCAAGGGCCGATTGCATGCGTTCTTGCCTGGGGATGTCAGCGCTGTTGTAAAAGTACCGAAACAGCGGGTAATTGAACATGCGCTGGCGTGCCGGGGTGATTTTTTTACGCGTGTAAATACTAACCACGGCAGGTGCCGCACGGGTCACTGCGTCTGCATATGAGGTCAAGGTGCGTTGGGCTGGGTTGGGCGCGAAGGCGCCCATGCTACGATTGCGAGGATTCAACTCTGGGTACAGCTGTAACAGAATCAAACCGGTCAAAAGGCCGATGATAACCGGCCATTTAACAAACTCTATCCACTTCGTCAAAAGAGCACCCTCTGATCAATGTTGAGCGGTGGGTTGGGGCTCACGGCGATTATGACGGCTTGTGAAGAGAGTCGGCCTCGTGCAGCGTGGGGGGGGGCGCATCCTCGGGTTCATTTAAGCCAAACTCCTCACTCAGCATTCCGTGAGTACCTGGAATTTTAGGTGCCCAATCCTTGGGAGGTTCTACGGGGTGCGCTTCGGGTTCAGGTGTTGCATCCAATTTGTTATTGCCTGCGGCAATCAAGTTCTGAGTGATCTCGGTGCTGGTAAGTCGCATAGCGCCGTCGGCAAGGTGCTGGTTTAAGTCTCGATAGCTTTGCGTCAGTTCACTGACCTTCTGTGCGGTCTCCATAAAATGCTTCGCCACATCTTGTTGGTAGCTATCGAGTTCAACTTTAGCTTGGGCAAGGCTTTGCTCCAAGTTTTTTTGCTGTTGGGCGCCGCCGCTCGAACGACTCAAAAGCGTGCCAATTCCAATGCCAACAGCTAGGGCGATCAAGGCGGTGATCACAAGGGATTCTATGGCAAACACAGTTAACTCCTTAATGGCCAGAATAGGGGGGTCTAACACGGTGCGACCTTACAACGGTGTCTCATCATACCCTAACTGTCACCCTGTGTTACAGGTCGCACTTGTGACAATTTGCCCCTAGCGGTAGAGTGCGGCTTCTGCGAAGTCACACCGTTCCCGATTTATGAAGCAAACACCCTTAAGCCGCTATCAACAAGACCTAGAGCAAGCCGGGTTTGTTGCCGATCAAGCGCAACTTGAGGCCGTCTTGCGCTTGCAGGCACTCTTTGAGGCATTAACCCAGGCGCAATCTGGCGGATGGTTGCGATGGTTTAAGCGCGGCAAGCCCAAAATCAAAAGCGTGTACTTTTGGGGAGGGGTCGGGCGAGGCAAAACCTATTTGATGGACGCCTTTTACGATACGCTACCTTTTGAGGCCAAAATGCGTACCCACTTTCACCGCTTTATGCGCCACATTCATGCGGAATTAACCGAACTGAAAGGTGAAAAAAACCCCTTGGATAAGGTGGCTGAGCAGTTGTCTGACCGAGTGAGAGTGATTTGTTTTGACGAGTTTTTTGTCTCCGATATCACCGATGCCATGATTCTTGCCAATCTTTTAAAGGGGCTGTTTGACCGTGGCATGGTGTTGGTAATGACCTCCAATATTCAACCCGACGGCTTGTATCGAGACGGCCTGCAGCGCGAGCGCTTTTTACCCGCGATTGCGCTGCTCAACCAACACGCTGATGTGATCAACGTGGATGGCGGGGTGGATTATCGCCTGCGAGAGCTACAGCAAGTGACCTTGTACCATACGCCCAATGACGCCCAGACTCAGCAAACCATTGCCGACAACTTTGCGCAGTTGGTTCCCGACACTCACTCAATACAGTCTGCGCCGTCCTTGACCATTGAAGGTCGTCCCGTGCGTGCTATCCAAGAGGCTGACGATGTGGTGTGGTTTGATTTCAAGGCGCTGTGTGATGGCCCGCGCTCGCAACACGATTACATTGTATTGGCAAAGGAGTACCACACGGTTTTTGTGACCGGTGTTCCAGCTCTGGGGCGTAAAAATGACGATATGGCAAGGCGGTTCGTGTACTTAGTCGATGAGTTTTACGATCGTAAGGTTAAGCTGATTCTATCCGCTGACCTTCCGCTCACAGAGCTTTACAGTGGCGGCAAGCTCAATTTTGAATTCGAGCGCACGGTGAGTCGGCTACTTGAAATGCAGAGCGAAGATTATTTGGCCAGTGCGCATAGGCCTTAACGTTGGGGTTCTTTGGGGGCAGAAAGCGTAAGAAAGTGCTTGAAAAGCATACAGACGTTCTGTAGTATGCGCGCTCCCAAAAAGCCGGGCGACCGGCTGTAAGTGCGTCGGCTGTAAGGCCGGCGAATCAGTACCCAACGTTTGAAGGCCTATAACATGAAGACTATCAGCGCCAACCCAGAAACAGTAAAACGTGATTGGTACATTGTCGACGCCTCTGGCAAAACTCTTGGCCGTATGGCTGCAGAGATTGCACACCGTTTGCGCGGTAAGCATAAGCCAGAATTTACGCCACACGTGGACACAGGTGATTACATTGTAGTCATCAATGCCGAAAAAGTGCGTGTGACGGGTAATAAAGCGACCGACAAGATGTACTATCATCACACTGGTTACATCGGTGGTATCAAATCCATCAGCTTTGAAAAGCTCATTGACAAAGCTCCAGAGCGCACCATCCAGACAGCGGTTAAAGGCATGTTGCCTCGCGGTCCTTTGGGTCGTGCCATGTTCAAAAAATTGAAGGTTTACGCCGGTGATGCACACCCGCACACGGCGCAGCAACCTCAAGAACTTAAACTATAACGGAGCGGAAACATGTCAGCTGAACAATATTACGGTACCGGTAGACGTAAAACCTCTACGGCCCGCGTGTTTATTGCGCGTGGCACCGGTAACATCAATATTAATGGTCGTACCATTGATGAATATTTTGGTCGTGAAGTGGCTCGTATGATCGTTCGTCAACCGTTAGAGTTGACCGACAATGCAGGGGCCTTCGATGTGAATGTCACTGTTAAGGGTGGCGGAAGTTTCGGGCAGGCGGGTGCTATTCGTCACGGTTTGACCCGAGCTTTGATTTCTTACGATGAGGCCCTGCGCAGCCAGTTGCGTCAAGCCGGCTACGTCACCCGCGATGCGCGTGAAGTAGAGCGTAAGAAAGTGGGCTTGCGCAAAGCACGTAAGAAGCCACAGTTTTCAAAGCGTTAATTGTTGGGCGTATGCCCCGAAAAGCTCGACAATGTCGGGCTTTTTTTTTGCCTCTGGCTTGGGGCTTGGATGGCTTTGTCCTTGTCAGAATTGGGGAATTTCTTTACCATGTGCCCATTTTGCGTGGACCCATTGGGGGCGTCCTCTCGAGCGCGTCGTAAACAACAAGATTTGTAAAAAAAAATCGAGGTGCAGGCCTCGAAAGTGTTAGCGACAAGATTTCCATTCACACATCCTAATTAAGAATGCTATCACGGGAGAAATGCGTCATGAGTAATGACGGGGTAAACCAAAGGCGTCGTCGTGTGTTGACGGCAATGACGTCTGTTGTAGGGGCCGCAGGGGCCGTTGGTGCTGCGATTCCCTTCGTTGGGTCATGGAATCCAAGTGCCAGGGCGAAAGCGGCTGGTGCGTCAGTAGAAGTGAATATTTCCAAAATTGAACCTGGCCAAATGATCACCGTTGAGTGGCGCGGCAAACCCGTTTATGTGGTTCGACGCACCCAGGCGGCCCTAGCCGGGCTAGACGTTATGGAGCCCTTTTTGCGGGATCCCATCTCTGAGAAGTCCGTACAGCCGCCCTATGCTGCAAACAAGGTTCGGGCCATCAAAGAAGAATTCATGATACTCCTGGCCGTATGCACCCACTTGGGGTGTGCGCCTGGATATGAGCCGAAAGTGGGCTCGCTTGATATGAGTGGCGACGCCGAGTGGCAAGGTGGATTTTTGTGTAAGTGTCATGGTTCAAGGTTTGATTTGGCGGGTCGTGTACTTAAAGGTGTGCCCGCACCCACAAACTTAGAAGTGCCACCGCACAAATACCTCAGCGACACTGTCGTCCTTATTGGCGAAGATCAGGAGGCTTGATCCAATGACAAACTGGCTAGCAAATTTTTGGGGTTGGATCGACGAACGTCTGCCTGTGCAACGAGCGTGGGATACCCACATGGGCAAATACTACGCGCCCAAAAACTTTAACTTTTGGTACTTCTTTGGTGTGTTGTCGTTGTTGGTTTTAGTGAACCAACTGCTCACAGGCATCTGGTTGACCATGAACTTCGAGCCCTCTTCAGGGCGTGCCTTTGCCTCGGTAGAGTACATCATGCGGGATGTCCCCTATGGCGACATATTGCGCTACATGCATTCCACGGGGGCGTCGGCTTTCTTTGCCGTGGTGTATTTGCACATGTTTCGTGGGTTGATGTACGGCTCCTACAAGGCACCACGCGAACTCGTGTGGATCTTCGGTATGTGCATCTATGTGGCGCTCATGGCTGAAGCCTTTATGGGCTATGTGCTGCCCTGGGGGCAAATGTCCTATTGGGGGGCACAGGTGATTGTGAACCTCTTTGGTGCCATTCCCGTGGTGGGTGAAGACCTCGTGCAGTGGATTCGAGGGGATTATCTGATCTCTGGCGCTACGCTGAATCGCTTTTTTGCCTTGCATGTGGTGGCTTTGCCCATCGTCTTGTTAGCGCTGGTGGTGTTGCACCTGTTGGCCTTGCACCAAGTGGGGTCCAATAACCCTGACGGTGTGGAGATCAAAAAGAACAAAGACGAAAACGGCATTCCATTGGATGGGGTACCCTTCCACCCGTATTACACGGTCCACGACCTTGTAGGTATTACCGTATTCCTATTTGTGTTTTGCGGCATTATCTTTTTCGCCCCGGAGATGGGTGGGTACTTCCTTGAACACGCTAACTTTGAGCAAGCCAACGGCCTTAAAACGCCCGAGCATATTGCGCCGGTTTGGTACTTCACGCCGTTTTATGCCATGTTACGTGCCGTTACTATCGATATTGGCCCGCTCACGTCTAAGTTTCTAGGGTTCATCGTCATGGCCGCAGCCATTGCCATACTGTTTGTGCTGCCTTGGCTCGACCGCAGCCCGGTGAAGTCCATGCGCTACAAGGGCATGTTCAGTCGAGTGGCGTTGATGGTTTTCGCCGCGAGCTTCGTGGTGTTGGGCTATTTGGGTGTGCAGCAGTCTACAAATGCCCGAACCTCCCTGGCGCAAATATGTACCGCCATCTACTTTGCTTATTTTATTGGCATGCCTTTTTGGACGAAGAAAGAGCGCTGCTTGCCGGTGCCTGAGCGCGTGCAGTCCAAGGGCTTAGGGCTTGGCATGGTACTTGGTGGTTTGGCGATTTTCGTCCTGCTAGTGCTGCTCCCCATTAAAGCGGTGGCATCCGGTAGCGGTGAGTGTGGTACTGTGCCTTGTGAGCACTTCGAAGCTGACTATGCAGACAAGGCTTCTTTACAGCGGGGAGCGAAATACTTCGCTAACTACTGTATGGGGTGTCACAGTGCCAATTTTTCGCGCTATGGCCGAGTGGCGGAAGACTTAGAGATCCCCGAAGCGGCGATGATGGACAATCTGGTGTTCACTGACCAAAAAATTGGTTCGTTGATGAGCATTGCCATGCAGCCAGAAAAGTCCAAAAAGTGGTTTGGGGTGGCACCACCGGATTTGAGCCTTACGGCGCGTGCCCGATCGCCCGAATGGATTTACACTTATTTGTTAAATTTCTACAAGGACGATTCACGTCCTACCGGTGTAAACAACAAGGTATTCGAAAACGTGGGTATGCCTCACGTGCTGATAGAGCTGCAAGGGTTGCCGGAGTGCGCCCCAGGACCGATGCACGACGGTCACGGTCACGTGGTGCGCAATGACATGGGACAGCCAAAAAGTGTTAGTTGTGGCAGCTTAAAAGTGGGTGGCGAAAAGGGTTCCATGAGTGAAACCGAATACCAACAGGCAGTCTATGATATTACCAACTTTATGGAATACTTAGCCGAGCCTGGTGCCGAAAAGCGTAAGCGAATCGGTATATATGTGATGTTTTTCTTAGTGGTTTTCTTGATGTTTGCTTGGTTACTCAACCGCGAATACTGGAAAGACGTACACTAATACTGAAGGCGTGGGAGTGTTCCCACGCCGGTATTCGCTCTTATTGAGGTAGACCGCATGGGCGTAGTTGCGAAACGAGCAGCCATGACTTTTTTCTCCGATCCCTCCGATCATTACAGCCATCGTGTTCGAATAGTGCTAGCAGAAAAAAGTGTTGCCGTGGAGGTGGTTGATGTGGACCCTAGCCACATACCCGATGAGCTCACAGAGCTTAACCCCCACAATTCTTTGCCCACACTGGTGGATCGAGAGCTCACTATTTACGAAACGCGGGTGATGATGGAATACCTTGATGAGCGTTTCCCCCATCCGCCGTTATTGCCGGTATACCCGGTGACCCGCGCAGAAATCCGACAGTTTATCTACCGCCTAGAGTCAGACTGGTGCCCTTGGGTGGATGACATTGTAAAAGCCACCTCTAAAGGGGCTGTTGCCAGCGCCCAAAAGGCGTTGAAGGATACCTTTGTGGCCATCGCACCTATTTTCTCGGAAAAGCCCTTTTTTATGAGCGAGGAATTTACCCTGGTGGACTGTTGTTTGGCTCCTATTCTGTGGCGGTTGCCAGCCTTTGGTGTAGATTTACCTTCTAACAAGCAAACGGCCCCCCTGTTCGATTACATGAAACGCGTATTTGTGCGTGACTCCTTTATTGCGAGCCTCACTGAGGCTGAAAAAGAAATGCGCTTAAACGTATGAGTGCATTGAGGTAATCCAATGAAAATGACCTCAAGTAAGCCATACCTGATTCGAGCTCTGTATGAGTGGATTGTGGATAATGAGCTTACCCCATATTTGGTGGTTAACGCGAAAGACGACGATGTCTCTGTGCCACAACAATATGTCAACAAAGATGGTCAGATCGTACTGAATATCGCACCGCGTGCAGTTGTAAGCTTGCAAATGGAAGGCGAATGCGTGGCGTTTAATGCCCGTTTTGGCGGTGTTCCTACAGATATCTATGTACCGTGTTATGCCGTGCTTGGCATTTATGCGCGTGAAAATGGCCAGGGCATGATGTTTGAACCTGAAGCGCCCACCCCGCCGCCCGAGCCCACCAAGCCAAAGGTGACAAAAGCCGCCTCCGATAAACCCTCCGCCAAAAATCTCGTGGGTGGTGATCGCTCTAAGCCCAGTTTGCGAGTGGTGAAATAGCACGATCGAGCTAGGGCTTGTTAACACCAATTTGATGACTCCTGCCCGAGGCTATTTTCGCCAGGCAAGGCAGAGTAAGCGCAGTTCGGTGACTCCACATAAGCGAACTCTAACGCCGCCGGGCGAGCAAATGAGCCCGGTCCTTCGGGTTGCGGCTGAAAAACACCACTCATTGTTGATTTGGAGTAATTAAACGACGCTCTTCGTCTCTCTTGAATGGCGTTTTTTCAATCGCAACAGAAGCAAGCAAATTGGTGTTAACAGGCCCTAGGGTATTGTGGCTCAGGTGGTTTGTATGACAGTATCAGCCATATCGCGCGTGTAAAAACCTAAAACGCCTATACCCGTATGCAGCCAAGCTCCCGGGTGATGCTCTGTGCTTTATCCTGTATATGCAGCCTAGGTTTACGGGCCACAGGTGCGAGAGAGGAAACAGGCCGGTGCGCATAGTACCCGGCTTGAGAGGTTTATCAAAAGATGTTCACAGACAGCTTGCAAACGGTTAAAGCAACTTTATACTAAACTCGAATAACGATAATAGCCTTGGAGGACGTATGGGTATTTTACAGCACACACTGGGTATCATGTTTAACCCCACTCGTGAATGGCAAGCCATTCGAAGTGAGAGCAACAGCCATATTCAGGTCTTTATGAGTCACATCCCGTTCTTGGCCTTGATCCCCGTCGTAAGTGCCTACATTGGCGTAACCCAAGTAGGGTGGACGGTGACCGATGGTAATCCGGTTAGGCTCAGTGTTAACAGTGCCGCCACCTTATGTGGTCTGACTTACGTGTCATTGCTGGCCGTGGTGTATGTACTGGGAATGTTTATTCATTGGATGTCCAAAACCTATGGGGTGGATGGCAGTGACGACAAGCGTCGATACGAGTCTATGGCGCTGGCAGTGTACGTATCAACGCCGGTGTTGATCGCGGGCGTCGCCAATTTGTATCCACAACTATGGATGGTGGCTGCCGCCATGGGCTTGGCGGCTTGCTACGCAACTTACTTGGTATACGAAGGTATTCCCATTTTGATGAATATCCCAAGGGAGCGGGCTTTCATGTATGCGTCCTCGGTGTTGACGGTGGCCCTGGTGTTGGCCGTTACCCTGATAATTGCCACTGTGGTGATCTGGGGCATGGGCGTAGGTCCCATATATGTGGATTAGGGTCTATGATTAAGGGGGCATAAGCCCCCTTTTTTAATTTTAGTTCGAGGATGGAACGTGATAATAAAACCCAGCATCATGGATTTCGAGGCTTCCGGTTTAGGCCCAAGCAGTTATCCGATCGAAGTGGGGTACTGTGGCGCCGATGGTGAACGATATTGTACCTTGATTCGTCCCGAGCCAGATTGGACGCATTGGGATGAAGACGCTGCGAAGTTACATGGCATTTCGCGGCAAACTTTGTGCGAGAGAGGTATGCCCGTCAGTGTAGTGGCTGAGCAGTTGAACGAGCGTTTGAGCGGTCAAGTGTTGTATTCGGATGGTTGGGTAGTTGATAGCGTATGGCTGAGCCTATTGTTTGAGTCGGCCCGATTGGTCCCTGCGTTTCAGTTGCGTGCCATTGAGCACATTCAAACAGAGTGCCAATACCATCGTTGGGATCAAGTGAAAGCGAAGGTTTTGGAAGCGTTCACCGAGAGACGACACCGCGCCAGTTCGGATGCCTACATGGTACAACTGGTGTTTGAACGCTCCCAGAATCATTGTGAAATGACGCGTTTTTCCAATAACATCAGTGCGTCGGCGGTTGAAGTGGCAGCGGGCAATTCATTACGTCAGTAATTGCTTTAAACAACAGTTGCTCTTGCTCTGTGGCCTTTTGGTCCGCATAAATACACGCCGCAAACGCTTTCAATGCAGCAGGTTTTTGTAGGGGCTTTAATTGGCTCAACCTTTGTAGCGCCTTATCCAGTGCTTGAAAAGTCACCTCCGCGGGTTTGTCGCGCAATTGGCAGGGAATGTTAGGCAGTTGTCGCCTAACTTCAGCCTTCACGGCTTCAATATGCTGGGGTGTCGTAGCTGCCCCTGCGTACATCAATGCACCAATGACCACTTCAAGGTCTTCGGTCACCTCAGTTAGGGCGTATTTGGCACTTTCTTCCAGCGTTTCGCAGCAAGCAGTAATAATCCGGTACAGGCACCACTCCAGCATTGACACGGCGTTATCTGCCTTGATCAGTGCCGTCATTACAGACTTAAACCGCTGATATTGAGGTTTAGACTGCAGCTTTAGCGCAGGGATGGCGCATTCCACTAAGGGCAGTACCTGAGCCGTAGGCAGGTCTAAGAGTTTAGGGAAAAGCGTATTTAGGGTTTTCACGGTTTGCGGGTGAGCGTTGGCTTGAATGGCAGCCATTTGCGCCGTGCGCACAGACGCACGGTCTTTATCGAGTAGCAAGCCGTACATTAGAGCGCGTGCACTAAATGGTTCATGGCTTGCCGCTCGTAAATCGTTATCCATCGTTGTCAGTAACTGTGAGGCCTGTGCTAGATGCTCGTGCGTGGGGTTGCCGATGATGTCTAAGGGGTCTATTTCCGCAGAGCTCATCTCATTTTTGGGGGGGCTCGTTGGTTTTGCCTCAGAAGCCTGCGCCGCCGCGCCGGCGGCAAAGCCAGAGGCTGCCCCATGGGCGAACTGAGTGCTGGCGGTGTGAGGGGCGGCGGGTGTCACAAATTGTCCGTTCCAGCGTTTATCTATGCGTCGTATACGAATATCCAGTGGCGGGTGGGTTGCGGTGAGTCCACCCAGTGCGGTGCGCACGCCCTGACCAAAATAAAAGTGGGAATATTCGTTGGCGTTGGGGTTTTGTAATAGGGCGTGTTCGCTATAGCCTCCGATTTTTTTAAGTGCTCCGCTGATACCATCGGGATTGCGGGTAAACTGAACCGCTGAGGCATCGGCTAAGAATTCGCGCTGGCGACTCACGGCTGCTTTAATCAGACTACCGAAAAAAACGCCACAATAACCAAGTATCCAAAGCACCAAGCCTGCACCCATTTGCGCGCCCCGGTTTTTGTTTCGGTGGCCCGTGAAAGCAGTGCTGCGAAGTAAATACCCACCCAGCAATCCAATTAGCAAAATACCGTGTAGTACCGCAACCAAGCGAATATTCAAGCGCATATCGCCATTGTGAATGTGGCTAAATTCGTGCGCAATTACGCCCTGCAGCTCTTCTCGGGTTAGTAGGGCGATGCAGCCCCTGGTAACCCCAATGACCGCGTTGCGTCGGTTGGTGCCCGCGGCAAAAGCGTTAATGGCACTTTCTTCTATGATATAGACTTGGGGGACCGGGTTACCGGAGGCGATGGCCATTTCTTCCACCACATTCAACACCTTACGCTCATTGGCCTCGGTGGTGTTCGGGGCCAGCAGACGGCCCCCTAAGGCATGTGCCACTTTGGCGCCACTGCCACCCAGTGACATCATCTTAAACAATGACCCTCCGGTCACCACCGCGACAATGAAGAAGGCTGCCCAAAGGGCGATGTCAGAGCCTGCGATCGCCCAAAACTGTTTATTGGTGGGTGTCTGCAGGGTGTTGGCAAGCTCTATCGAATTGCCTGTGCTCTGTGCAAAATAGAAAAAGGCGCTGAGGGCTAAAGTGGTAATGGCGATTAGACTAATGACCGCCAATATCATCAATATTACCAGTAGGCCCGTTTTTCGGCGGGCCTTGTCTTGCTCGGCAAAAAAATTCATACAGCGCGTTTAAAAGCTGACTTTAGGGGCATTTTGAATAGCTTGGCTGTCTTCGAACTCCAAGAATTTGGCGTTTGAAGTGTGGCCAAAAAAGTTGGCAAAAAACACGGGAGGAAAGGACTGTCGGTAGGCGTTATATTCACCCACGGAGTCGTTAAACGCTTGTCGCGCAAAGGCCACTTTGTTTTCTGTGCTGGTCAGTTCCTCGGTCAGTTGCATCATATTCTGGTTGGCTTTTAAATCGGGGTAAGCTTCTACTACTACATTCAATTTTCCCAGTGCGCTTGCGAGCATACCTTCAGCTCCGGCTAGAGCATCCATGGTGGCGCCGTCGCCTGGGTTTTTAGCGGCATCTTGCAACAATTGCGAGGCGCTATTGCGCGCAGCAATCACCGCCTCAAGTGTTTCACGTTCGTGACTCAAGTAAGCCTTAGCGGTTTCGACCAAGTTGGGAATTAAATCGTAACGTCGTTTTAACTGGACTTCGATTTGTGAAAAGGCGTTTTCAAATCGCACCTTTAATTGCACCAGCTTGTTGTAGATAGAGATGACGTAGATCACCAGTAGACCAATGACCACTAAACTGATAATGCCTGAAATACCCATGGGGTTACCCTTTTTTTTGGTGTTGCAACCAGTGTATAGGGCTCGGTAATGTTTTGCCAAGCCAGTGCGGGTTGACGCCTGCCAGGGGTTAACCTCAGGCAGGACAAGGAGTATGCTAGAAACCAGCTTACAGAAATCAACTGGACCATTGGTTTCAGATAATTCCCCTTTCTTTTTTTGCGGCAAAATATTTTTTTTGGCGCAGCAATCTACATTTAGGAGGCAGCCGATGTCAGACCCGATCGTGATTGTTGGTATTGCACGCACCGCCATGGGTGGTATGAGTGGCGTTTTTACTTCAGTGAGTGCGCCCTTATTAGGGGCCAGCGCGATAGCTGGCGCTCTTGCGGACGCTAAAGTCAAACCTGAGGATGTGAGTGAAGTTCTTATGGGGTGTGTGCTGCCCGCAGGCGTTGGGCAAGCGCCTGCTAGGCAGGCGGCCATTGCCGCGGGGGTGCCAAACAGTGTGCCCACTTCAACTGTCAATAAAGTGTGTGGCTCCGGGATGAAAACTGTCATGCTCGCGCACGACAGTTTGGCGGTGGGTTCCACCGAGGTGGTCGTTGCCGGCGGGATGGAAAGTATGACTCAGGCGCCCTATTTATTACCCCAGGCGCGCGGGGGTTATCGATTGGGGCACGGGGAATTAATTGATCATATGTTTTTTGACGGTTTGCAAGACGCTTACGGCGGCGGCCTAATGGGTAACTTTGCCGAAGCGACGGCAGAAAAATACGGGTTTACGCGCGAACAGCAAGATGAATTTGCCATCGCCTCTCTCTCCAAGGCCAGTGCTGCCATTGAGTTGGGTCACTTTAAGCGAGAAATCACCCCGGTTACCGTTAAATCTCGTAAGGGCGAAACTGTGGTGGATACCGATGAGCAACCCGGTAATGCGCGAATTGATAAAATACCCTCACTGCGGCCAGCGTTCAAAAAAGATGGCACAGTGACTGCGGCCAATGCGAGCTCTATTTCAGATGGTGCAGCGGCTTTGGTTTTGATGCGCGAGAGTACAGCGAAGGCGAAAGGTTTATCACCGATTGCAAAAATTGTTGCGCAAGCGCAACACGCTCATGACCCTGAGTGGTTTACCACCGCACCGGTGGGAGCCATGAAAAAAGTGATGGAGGCGGCGGCTTGGTCTATTGGTGATGTGGACCTGTTTGAAATTAATGAGGCATTTGCGGTGGTGACCATGGCCGCCGTGAGCGATTTAGCGATACCCGCGGACAAAGTTAACGTTCACGGCGGCGCTTGTGCATTGGGGCATCCGCTTGGTGCTTCAGGGGCTAGGATATTGGTGACCCTGATCGCGGCTTTACAGACACACGACAAAACGCGGGGTATTGCAAGTTTATGTATCGGCGGTGGAGAGGCCACCGCTATGGCGATTGAGTTGGTGTAACCCGTTAAACCAAAGTCAAAAGTGACTGCGATGGACCGTCTATTGGCAAGGATGCTGATTTAGGGGGAGCACAAACTGCGCCACATTAGCGATCAATATATTCAAAAACCCGGACCACTTTTTCCACGCCAGTGACTTCGGCAGCCATTTCACTGACGGCTTGCGCTTCTTCGCGGGTTAAAAGCCCCATTAAATACACCACTCGATTTTCCACAATCACTTTGACACGGTCAGATTCGATGTCTGCCAATAGTACTTTAGAGCGCACTTTGGAAGCGATCCAATTATCATTGGTACGCGAAAAAAAAGTGGAATTACTTTGTACCCTAAGTTCGTTGTGCACTTGGCGAATTTTACTGATGCCGCGCGCGGTTTCACCAGCCAACTGACGTGCCGCTTTGGTGGGTACTTCGCCCGTTAATAACACAACACCGTTAAAACAAAATACATTGATATGCCCGGCTTCCAGGCTTGAGTCTGTCTTGCGCAGATTCACGGCGATGATGTCTTCGAGTTTTTCATCATCAATGTAGGTGCCGAAGGTACGCTTGCCTGGGTCGGGTTCAATGGGTTGGTCGGTGGTGGCGTCCAGCACAGTGACGCAGCCTGTCAATGTGGTCAGTAGCAAAACTGACAATATTAATTGCGAAATGGTTTTCATTATTCGATTCCAAATAATTTATGGTCTATCAAATCACACAAGCAATAGATTAATAGCAGGTGAATTTCGTGGATGCGGCTTCGAGAGTTCACTCGCGCGCAGAGTTCAAAGTCTTCGGTGCCCATCAGCGATGATACGTCACCGCCGTCGCGACCGGTAAGGGCGACAATAGTGAGTCCTCGCTCCCTCGCTGTGGAAACGGCCTGAATGAGATTGGCGGAATTACCACTGGAGCTGATGACCACTAGCACGTCGCCGGCGTGTCCCAGTGCGCGTATGGGTTTTGCGTAAACCTCATTGTGATGAATGTCTGAGACAATCGCGGTATAGCTTGCCATATTGCTGCCCAACCAAATAGCCGGCAGGCTGGGCCTTTCTTTTTCAAATCGATCAATCAAATTGGAGGCAAAAATTTGAGCCATAGCCGCAGAGGGACCGTTCCCGCACATCAGAATTTTTTTTTCGTTTAAGAGTGCTTGTATCAAGCAATCTGAGGTGGCATCCACCAATGGGGCCAGTTCTTCACCCACTTGCATTTTGGCTTCGATGCTTTTTTGGAATAGGTTGTAAACGCGTTGCGACATAATAACTGTGACTCTATTTTCGACATCTAATGATGCGATTCTGTGGCGTAAAAGGCGTTTTGGACCCAGTGTGGCGGCCCTGTCTCGCTGTCAGTAATTCCCACCACGTCAAAGCGTAGGGGGGTGCGTGCGGATACGCCCTCACTGGCGATAAAGTACAATGCCGTTTTGATGAGTTTTTTCTGTTTGCGAATGTCTACCGTCTCCAGTGGTGAACCGTAGCGGTTGTTTTTACGGTTGCGCACTTCAACAAAAACCAATGATTGATCGTGCTTCATAATCAAATCAATTTCGCCCATTTTACAGCGATAGTTTTGCCAAATGCAGGTTAAACCTTGTTGCTCCAGGTGTACTTTGGCTCGTTGCTCATTGCGCTGCCCTTTCCCCAGAGTGCCGCTTACTGGTGGGCTTGTAGCCTTGGTTTTTTGCCAGCGGTTAATCCAAGTTTTTAAGGTGTTTTGCTTTTCCATTTGCAAACTCCGCCCATGTCTGTTTGCGTTCAATTTGGCCGGCAGGTGTTAATTGCAATGCGCCCGTTTGACCATAAAACCGCGCACCTTCGATCATTTTTAATTGAGGCAGTCGTGGGTACAGATAAAAACTGTCCACGCCGAGTGCATAGAGCGGCTGCAATTTTAAATTCACATTGGCGCTTTGCATCAATTGGGTTTTTTCCGGTAGTTGGTTGTTAAAAAACCACGGTAAGGTGGAAAACATGATGCCGTTCATGTCTTGATCGAGTTTACGGTTGGCGACACCTTCATAAATATTGCTGGTGGCATACACGGGTAAGTCCCCCGCATAGTGGAACGCGAGCGTGGGTTTGATTTGTCGAGCTTGCGAGGCGGATGCGGCAACAAAAATGGCATCCACATCTTGCCGGCGACGCGGTTCAAACTCTATTTTGCCGACTAAGCTGCGTAAACGCTTGGCGCGCTCAATACTCTGGTCAATATGCATGGCTCGCTTGATGATAGTGGAGTAATCATTTTTTTCGTCAAATCGATAGTCGTATTGATAGTCGCCCCCCAGCTTTTGCCACTCTCGAGTAAAGGCATTCGTGCAGCGATCCCCCCATAAGGAATTCGGTGCGATAATCAGCAGGCGTCGATGTCCATCGCGCCAAGCTTTTTGCGCGGCTTGTTTGGCTTCATCTTCCACGGCCAGGCCAAATTGATACAAATTTTCGATGTAGCCCAGTGGGTTGTCTACCGTGTTGAGTGCGAGCGTAGGAACCGGCAAGCTCAGTTGGCTGGAGAGCTCAACAATTTTATCTTTGCTTAAGGGGCCAATGATCAGCTCTGCGCCCTCGTCAATGGCTTGTTGGTAAATGGTTTGAATATCGCCTTGCTCTGAGTCGTAAAAACGAATCGAAGGAGCTTCCGGATCAAGGGTTTGATAGTGGTAGTAGGCTGACAGTAATCCGTCTTGAATGGCTTGTGCAGCGGTTTTAAAGCGGCCACTTTCGGGTAACAGCAAAGCGATGTGCTTGGGTTGATTGGCCACCAGTTCACGCAACAATTGTAAGTCTGCCGGTAGCATTAAGCTGGCGGGGTGTTCCGGCCACTGGCGTTGCCATTCGTCTAATTGGGCTACTTGGCCGCGCATGTTGTTTTGATTGTTTTTACTGATCACCGCCAGCGAGTACCAACCCTTGTGCGCACGTGTTTTAGACTGCTGCACATGATCTTCTAGTTCGGCGAGCGGCATCTCCATCAATGCTTGCCAGAGCAGCTCTTGGTTATTGAGGTGAGCGGCCTCATCACCGGTAAAGCCCGGCGTCAAGATGATGCGTTCGTTCACTGCGTTGGTAAAGTCGCCAATATCGAACAACAACTCCGCACGTATTTCCCGGATGCTGCGCTCTAAGGCTTCGGGGTAAAAGGCTAGTGCGTCCATGAGGGCTTGCGTGCTCACGGCTTGTAGGGCTCTTCCGGTATTGCCGGCAACGGCATCTAGGTGCGCGTTTAATAGCGCCCAGCGCCCGTGTTCCACGGCATGAGAGGGGAGGGTGCTCAGCTGATCCACAGGGAAGCTCTCGGCTACATTGCGCGCCCAATCGTACTGTTGTGCCGATATCAGTGCTTCGATAACGTTCAACAGTATCGCGAGCTGTTCTTCTTCGGATGCGCTCTCCGCTTTGGCGAGCTGCTCTTGAACGGCCTGCGTGGAAAGGCCGTCAGGGCCAACCAGAAAGGGGTTCATCTCTGGCTTGACTGCTGGCTTTTGACAGCCGAGTAGTTGCCATGCAATGATGAAAATCAATAAAAAACGAGCGTAACGCTCCATACCTTATCGGCTCCAATCGAGTTGAGAGTCTAATCGTGAATCAAAAACCTTTGAATCAACCGGCGACGCTTTATGTTGTAGCAACCCCGATCGGTAATTTGGGCGATATGGTACCTCGCGCGGTGGAAATACTCCACGCTGTGGACATGATTGCCGCAGAAGATACCCGTCACAGCGCTAAACTCCTTGCACATTTTGGGGTGTCGACCCCGATGGTGGCCTACCACGATCACAGTGATGACCATAAAGTTGAGCAATTGTTGCATCGCCTGCAAAACGGTCAGAGCCTGGCTCTGATATCTGATGCCGGAACCCCAATGATCTCTGATCCTGGGTATCGTCTGGTGCAAAAAGTTCGCGAAGCTGGGATTCGAGTTTCCCCTATTCCGGGAGCCTGCGCTTTAGTCGCGGCGCTGTGTGCCAGCGGTATGCCCAGTGATCGCTTCTCTTTTGAAGGCTTTGTGCCCGCCAAGGCTGTTGCGCGTAAGCTTTGGTTTGAGGCGCTGAAGGCTGAGTCTCGCACATGGGTTTTTTATGAGTCCACCCACCGCATTGTAGACAGCATAACCGCGCTGGTAGAGGTCCTTGGGGCAGAGCGAGAAATCGCCATCGCGCGCGAGCTCACCAAAACGTTTGAAACCATCCATTCTGGGGCGGCGAGCCAAGTACTCAAAACGCTCACCGATGACCCCAATCAGCAGCGCGGTGAATTTGTGGTGATGGTCAAAGGCATGCCGCCAGAGGTGGCACAAAGTGCCGCTCTAGATCAGGCGCAAGCGATGGTGAAAGTGATGCTCAAGGAGGGTTTGTCGGTCAAACAGGCGTCAACGCTTGGGGCAAAGCTTACCGGCGCCAAGAAAAACGCCTTGTATCAGTATGCCTTGGGTTTGAATGAGGGGTGAGGCCGTTTCGCGAAAGCTCGGGTCACGATTTTTCTTTTCGACCCCGTGAAACGGCACGAATATCGTTTCAGGATAAAAAATAACACTTGCTCCCTGTTTGGCCTTTTTGCTATTTTGCGTGGCAGAGTTGGCTGGGCGATCGCTTTTGTTTACAAAAGAGGAAAGTCCGGGCTCCATCGGGCAGAACGCCAGGTAACGCCTGGGAGGCGCGAGCCTACGGAAAGTGCAACAGAAAGTCTACCGCCGGCGGGTTTACCCGCAGGTAAGGGTGAAAAGGTGCGGTAAGAGCGCACCGCGTAACTGGTAACAGTTGCGGCGATGGTAAACCCCGTTCGGAGCAAGACCAAATAGGAATCCATTGGCGCGGCCCGCGCTGGATTCGGGTAGGTCGCTTGAGGTGTGTGGCGACGCACACCCTAGATGAATGATCGTCCATGACAGAACCCGGCTTACAGGCCAACTCTATTTCTTCTCTCTGGGGCGCCCCAATATGCTTTGGGGTGATTTCCATATCACGTTATTAATCCAAAATGATCTTGAACTTAAAGTGATTTCTTAAGTTGCTTCCTTAAGTGCTTGATATCGCCCTCTATTAGCCTGTCTTTGTCCTCGTTCCTGCCGCTCCCTTTGCTCAAAAAGCCCTGAAATTTCAATCATTTACGCGCACTTTATCCGGTAATTGCTTGACTTATAAGCTTTGCCAAATATAGTGTGCTAAGGTGGAGTAAAGTGGTTTTTTGTGGGTTCTTGTGGGTCACAATGGGTGTCCCGAGGGAAAAGTGTGTTTTTAGGCAGTCATAACATCAATATGGACGCGAAAGGGCGCCTTGCGATACCGGCTAAGTACCGGGAAACGCTTGCGGATGTCTCATCGGGACATATTGTGATGACGGCCCATACTCAGGACCGTTGTGTCTTGGTTTACCCAGAAAATGAATGGGCTCAAATACTACCCAAAATAGAAGCGTTGCCCAATATGAATGCCATTACCCAAAGAATTCAGCGCAAATTCGTTGGTTATGCCACGCCGCTGGAGCTCGATAGTAATGGTCGAGTAGTGGTGCCACCCTCACTTCGCCAATACGCCAAGCTAGACAAAAAGGTCAAGTTGGTGGGGTTGGGCAAAAAATTTGAATTGTGGAGTGAAGAAAACTGGATGCAGTCTGTGGAGGATGTGGAAATTGATCCGCAAGAAATCCCCCCCGAACTGCAAACACTCTCTTTATAGGCTCCCAAATGACGGCAAATGCACATTATTCCGTACTCCTTCAGGAGTCCGTTGCGGCTTTGGTTCAAGATGCAGCGGGAATCTATGTGGATGGCACATTTGGACGAGGGGGGCACAGTAAGGCGGTGTTAAACCAGTTAAACCAAGAGGGCCAATTACTGGCCTTCGACAAAGACCCAGATGCCATTGAAGTGGGTCAAACCTTAAGCCAAGGGGAGCCGCGCTTTTGTATCGAGCAATGCTCGTTTGCGACCATGGGGGAGGCATTGCAAAAGCGCGGTTGGCTGGGGGCTGTCAGCGGTGTATTGCTGGACTTGGGGGTGTCATCGCCGCAGTTGGATAAAGCTGAGCGGGGGTTTAGCTTTTTACGGGATGGGCCTTTGGATATGCGCATGAACCCTGCGGTAGGACAAAGTGCTGCCGAATGGGTGAATACGCAATCGGAAGACGAAATGGTACGCGTACTAAAAGAATTTGGTGAAGAACGATTTGCCAGGCGCATGGCGCGTGCCATTGTCGAAAAAAGAAAGGAAACCCCCTTCACCCGGACACAGCAATTGGCAGATGTGGTGGCTGCGGCCAATCCCAGATGGGAGCCGGGTAAGCACCCTGCGACACGCGCTTTCCAGGCCATTCGGATAGCGGTGAATAATGAGTTAGGGGATTTGGAAGCGGCGTTGACTGTGGCGGTTCAAGCGTTAAAACCAGGCGGTCGCTTGGTGGTGATCAGCTTTCACAGTTTGGAAGACCGAATCGTTAAACAATTTTTTAGGCGGATGGCCAAAGGCAAAGACTTTCCCAAACACCTGCCGATAACCGCCGATATGATTCAGCCAGAGTTAAAGCTCATCGGTAAAGCCGTCAAAGCAGGAGAGGCGGAGTTGGCGGAAAATGTGCGTTCACGTAGCGCCATTATGCGAATTGCGGAGAAACCCATTTTAGCATCTGGAGGTTAGCCATGATGACAAAGTTGGGCGTAGCGGTGTTGTGGCTTGGGGCAGTTGTCAGTGCGCTGGCGGTGGTGTTCGTCACGCATCAAAGCCGTGTTGCAATCGATCAGCTTGAAACATTGCGCCATGAAGCCGCCGATTTACATGTCGCTTCTGGGCAGTTTTTATTGGAGCGCAGCACACTGGCTGCTTATTCGCGTATTGAAACCATTGCATTAAATGAATTGGGTATGACAGTACCCACCATTGAACAAGTGATAACACTGAAACCGTGAAGAAACCAACCCGAAACGCCACACGCTCTAAAAGCGATAGCCCAATAGGGGCAGCCAAGTGGCGTGTCTGGGTGTTGGCTGTTTTTTTGGTGGCATTACCCAGTGCGTTGGCGTGGCACTTAGCGCACTTGCAAGTACTGCCCAATGCTGAAAAAGGTTTCAGTTGGCTGCAAAAGCAAGGGCAAGCTCGGACACTGCGAACACAAAAAATTAACGCCTATCGGGGCGTTATCAGTGATCGCAATGGTGAAATTTTGGCGGTGAGCACGCCGGTGTTATCACTGTACGCCAACCCGCAAAAATTGGACATGACCCGTTTGCCGGAGCTTGCGGCAGCACTCAATTTGCCGGTTAAAAAGTTGGCCCTCAAGGTGAGCCAATATGCAGACAAACAGTTTGTGTATTTGGCAAGACGTCTACCTCCGCAAGAGGCGGTGGCCGTTTTGGATTTAAACATAGCAGGCGTTGATGCTGAGCAAGAATATCAGCGGTATTACCCTGCGGGCGAAGTCGCAGCGCACATTGTGGGCTTTACTGATGTTCAAGAGCGTGGCAGCGAAGGTATAGAGATGGCATTGGACCAGTGGCTTGCTGGTGAAGAGGGCGTTAAGCAAGTCATCAAAGATTTAAAAGGCAATGTGGTTCGAGAC
Organism: Cellvibrionaceae bacterium; assembly: GCA_050300015.1. Taxonomy (GTDB): domain Bacteria; phylum Pseudomonadota; class Gammaproteobacteria; order Pseudomonadales; family Cellvibrionaceae; genus CAYZQH01. The sequence goes on from JBNKWZ010000020.1 coordinate 98,616, forward strand.
CTTGGTGTGAAGCGCGCAGCCTCATCGGGCAATGATGTGCAATTGAGTATTGATTTACGTTTGCAATATTTGGCCTATCGTGAACTCAAAAAAGCCGTTACGGCACAGGGGGCGGCTTCAGGTTCGGTGGTGATGATGGATGTTCACACCGGTGAAGTATTGGCGATGGCGAATCAACCGTCTTATAACCCCAATAATCGAACGCGCGTGAAACCTTCTCAAGTTCGCAACCGCGCCATTACCGATATATTTGAACCCGGGTCCACTATGAAACCCTTTACGGTACTCAGCGCGCTGGAGACGGGACGATATTATCCGAGCAGTAAAATTGACACCAACCCAGGCTATTTTCGAGTGGCCGATAAAACGTATGTGGACCATAGAAACTATGGGGTGCTCGATTTAACGACGGTAATCAAAAAATCGAGTCAAGTGGGTATTAGCAAGCTGGCCATGGACTTGCCCGCTAGCGATGTGCGTGAAATGTTTTTTCGTGTGGGGCTTGGTCAGAGTACAGGTGTTGAGTTTCCCGGTGAAGCGGTTGGTTATTTACCTGACCGCCAAAAATGGCATCCCACTGAGCGCGCGGCGCAGGCATTTGGTTATGGTCTTAACATCAGCCTACTGCAGTTGGCGCAGGCTTACACAACCATCGCCTCTGGGGGCATTTTACAACGCGCGACACTGTTAAAAAAACAGTCGCCATCTGAGGGGGTACGCGTATTCGAACAAAAGTATGCTGACCAAATTTTGGATATGTTAAAAACGGTTACGGAAAAAGGCGGCACGGCCACTCGTGCACAAATTGAGGCTTACCCCACTGCAGGTAAAACAGGTACTGCACACAAGGTGGGCAAACAAGGTTATGCCGACGATAAATATTTAGCCTTCTTTGCTGGTATAGCGCCGGCGAGCAACCCAAAGATCGTCACCGTGGTGCTAATCAATGAGCCGCCGGCTGAAAAATATTATGGTGGAGAAGCTGCAGCTCCAGTATTTGCAAGTATCACTGAAAGCGCATTGCGTTTGATGAATGTGCCACCCGAGCACAGTAAGGTCGCAAGCCGATGAATACCGCTGCAAACACTTACAGCTTGCCTCTGGCAGTCTTGTTGCAGGCTGTAAACATCCCCTGTGATCGATCGGTTCAGTTAACAGGGCTCACACTGGACAGTCGTAAGGTCAGGCCCGGTGATGCATTTATGGCGTTAAAAGGGCATACCTTGGATGGTCGTCAATATGTGTTTGATGCGATTCGACGGGGGGCTGCCGCCGTATTGGTGGAAGATCAAGCACTCAGGGGCGAGACCGAAAATGACGATGTCCCGGTGATCGCAGTACCTAATCTTTCACAAAAAGTCAGTTTATTGGCTGGAAATTTTTATGGGCATCCATCCGCCAGTATGAATGTCATTGGCGTCACCGGTACCAATGGCAAAAGCACTTGCGTGAATTTATTGGCACAGCTTGCCAATGCGTTGGGCAGAAAGTCCTCTGCGGTGGGCACCTTGGGCGTGATTGCAGAGGGTAAAATCATCAGTGACACGGAGGGTACAACCCCCGATGCTATAAGTTGTCAACGCATTCTTGCACAGTTGCGCGACCAAGGGGTGAGCACCGTGGCCATGGAGGTGTCTTCACATGGTTTGGCTCAGCATCGCGTGGCGGCAGTGCAATTTAGGGCGGCGGTCTTTACCAACCTCACGCAAGATCACTTGGATTATCACTCCACATTTGACGAGTATGCATTGGCCAAGAGCCGACTGTTTAGCGTATCCGGCCTGCAATTTACCGTGCTCAATCTTGATGATCCCGCGCACGATCAAATGCGCAAAGCTGCGAAAGGGAAGACTCAGGTGGTCACATACTCGCTTGAGAGCGCACGCGCAGATGTCTACGCCGACAATATTCGTTACGGCTTAAATCAAACCCTTTTTGATGTCAAAACCCCTTGGGGCAATGCCACCATTAGTAGCCCGCTTTGGGGGGCTTTTAATGTTTACAATTTACTCGCAGTACTTACCACTTTGTGCGCGCAGGGTGCGAGTTTTACCCACGCTGCGGCGCTCTGCGCGAAACTGGAGCCCGTGAAGGGGCGCATGCAGTGTGTGAGTGACGCACACCATGACATCTCCGTGTTCGTGGATTACGCTCATACGCCCGATGCCTTGGAAAAAGTGTTGCAAGCCCTGCGCGAAAAGTTAAGCGGGCGCCTGTGGTGTGTGTTTGGTTGTGGTGGCGATCGCGATCGAGCTAAACGCTCGCAAATGGGCAACATTTCAGAGCGGTGGGCCGATCAAGTGGTGGTGACCTCAGATAACCCTCGCACCGAAGATCCGGCCGTTATTGCGGATGATATTTGTCATGGGTTTTCACGGGTTACTCCCATTGTGGAGCTTGACCGGGCGGGCGCCATTCAAACCGCTATTGTGCAAGCCGCCCCAGGCGATGTGGTTTTAATTGCCGGTAAAGGTCATGAGCAGTACCAACACATTGGCTCAGAGCGTTTGTGTTTTTCCGATGAGGCGGTGGCCGGTGAGGCGCTCTCACGGCGCGTAAAGTTGAAACACAAGGAGGGCAAAGCATGATGCAGTTAAGTGAAGCCGCGACGGCAATGGGGGGTAATTTGCATGGTGCTGATGGCAAATTTTTGTCGGTGCAAACCGACTCTCGCGTGGAAAGCCAGGCGGGACTTTTTGTGGCACTTCGGGGTAAGTATTTTGATGGTCACCAATATTTGTCGGACGCGCAAACGGCCGGTGCCATAGCCGCCGTGGTGGATCACTTTGATGAAACCTCAAATCTACCGCAAATAGTTGTTACTGACACTACCGCAGCACTTGGGTTGTTGGCAGCTGCGTGGCGCCAGCGCTTCGCAGGAAAGGTCATTGGGATTACTGGGAGTTCCGGTAAAACCACGGTGAAAGGCTTATTGCACAGTATTTTTGCGGGGCGAGGTCCCGTGCATGCGACACCGGGCAATTGGAACAATCACATTGGTGTGCCATTAACGCTGTTTGGCTTGAACGCGCAGCCTGTTGCCATTGTGGAGATGGGTACCAATCATGTGGGTGAGATTTCCTACCTTGCAGAAATGGCAAAACCGGATGTGGCGTTGGTTAACAATATTATGCCTGCGCATATGGAAGGCTTTGGTTCGCTAGATGCCATCGCCCAAGAAAAGAGTGCCATTTACGCGCACTTGTTGCCTCATCAGAGTGCCATTATTAATTTGGACGATGCGTATGCCCCCAATTTTTTACAGCAAACGGGGTTTTGCCAGCAATTGGGTTTTGCTCAAAGTACTGAATCGGCGGTCAAACCGTTTGTTTGGGCCAGTGATATCACTTTGAGTGCCGGTGGCTACCCACGCTTTACGTTGCATATTGCGAAGGCTTCGCACCCAATAGTACTTTCGGTGGCAGGGTTGCACAATGTGCAAAATGCCTTGGCGGCGGCGGCCTGTGCCACGGCAGTGGACTGCACAATCGAAGACATCGCCAAAGGCCTTAACCAATTTGGTGGTGACAAAGGCCGTTTGCAAATAAGCATGGGGCCACAGGGCTCTCGCATTGTTGATGACACCTACAACGCCAACCCCGGTTCGGCGCGTGCCGCCGTAGAGTTTCTAAGCGCCTTTTCTGGACAAACCATTTTAGTGTTGGGAGATATGGGTGAATTGGGTGCAATTTGTGATCAAGCCCATGCTGAACTGGGTGCCATCGCACGAGAAATGAAGATTGGCGCACTGTATGCCGTGGGTGAAAAGGCCACTTTGGCGGCACAGCAATTCGGCGCTAAAGGGCAGGTATTTGAAACGCAAGAACAACTCATTGCTTCATTGGAAAATGCAGTTACACAAGACACAACCGTGTTAGTAAAAGGGTCGCGCAGTGCCAAGATGGAATTGGTCGCGCAAGCTCTCCAATGTCAGGAAAAAGCCCTATGTTAGTTTGGTTGGCCAATTATCTCGAGCAATACATCAGTGGGTTTTCGGTTGTGCAATACCTAACCCTTCGAGGCATTTTTGGGGTTATTACAGCACTCGGTATTTCGTTGTTAATGGGGCCTTGGTTTATTCGGCAGTTAAACAACAAACAGATTGGTCAATCCGTAAGAGACGATGGTCCCGAGTCGCACCTAAGCAAGTCAGGGACTCCGACCATGGGTGGCACCCTATTGTTGTTTGGCATTGTGTTAAGCGTGTTGTTGTGGGCCGACCTTACCAACCGTTTTGTTTGGGCTGTATTGTTCGTCACGGTGACATTTGGTTTGATCGGCTGGGTAGATGATTACCGAAAAGTGGTACAAAAAAACTCTAGGGGGTTACCCGCGAGGTGGAAGTATTTGTGGCAATCCCTGTCGGGGGTTGCCGTTGCAATATTTTTATACGTCTACGCCGAAACTTCAGTAGAGACACAATTGTTTGTGCCTTTTTTTAAACATGTGAGTTTTGACCTCGGTTGGGCTTATGTCCTGCTTGCCTACTTCGTGGTGGTGGGTGCGAGTAACGCTGTTAACCTCACCGATGGTTTAGACGGCTTGGCTATTATGCCCACCGTGATGGTGGGTTCTGCGTTAGGCGTCATTGCGTACTTGGTAGGGCATGCCAAATTCGCAGGCTACTTGCACATTCCCTACATTGCGGGCACGGGTGAACTTGCCGTTTTTTGCGGCGCCTTGGCGGGTGCAGGGTTGGGGTTTTTGTGGTTTAACACCTATCCTGCACAAGTGTTTATGGGGGATGTAGGTGCACTGTCGTTGGGCGGGGCCTTAGGGGTTATTGCTGTCATCGTACGCCATGAAATTGTTTTTTTTATTATGTCCGGTATTTTCGTCATGGAAACCGTATCGGTTATTTTGCAGGTCGCCTCGTTCAAATTAACGGGGCGACGCATTTTTAGAATGGCACCTCTGCACCATCACTTTGAATTAAAAGGTTGGCCCGAGCCTCGTGTCATCGTGCGATTCTGGATTATCAGTGTTGTATTGGTATTAATTGGCTTGGCAACATTAAAACTGAGATAACTATGTCATCTGTCATTGCCACAAGTAAACAAACCGCGGTGATAGGATTGGGCCTCACGGGCCTATCCGTCGCGCGTTTTTTGGCGCGCAATGATTCAACTTTTTGTGTATTTGATAATCGCGATGCACCACCGGCATTGCCAACCCTGCAGCAAGAGTACCCAAATGTTCCGGTCAAACTCGGTCCCTTCGAGTATGACGACTTACAACATATGGAAACCGTGGTGGTAAGCCCAGGGGTTTCCTGTAAAACCCCGGCTATTGCCAAGGTGAAGGCTGCAGGTGGAGAAGTTATTGGGGATATCGAGTTATTTGCACGCTCGGCCAAGGCGCCCATAGTGGCCATTACCGGCTCCAACGGTAAAACCACGGTGACCACTTTGCTGGGTGAGATGGCGCAAGCTGAGGGTTTACGTGTGGCTGTAGGGGGAAATCTTGGTACCCCAGCGTTGGACCTGTTGAGTGATGATGTTGAGCTGTATGTGTTGGAGTTGTCGAGCTTTCAACTAGAAACCACGCTGAAACTTAATGCAAAAGTGGCTTGTATTTTAAATGTGTCGCCCGACCACTTAGACCGCTATAACAACATGCAAGAATATTGGGCCGCCAAGCAAAGAATTTACTGGGGTGCAGGCGCCATTGTGGCCAATAAAGATGATGCGTTGACGCAATCCCCCATAGCGAAGGATCGTCACTATTTAACCTTTGGCTCAGGCAAGCCCGATATTCAACAATATGGCTTACAACAAACTGAAGGGCAATGGGAGATTGCCAAGGGTTTTAAAGGTCTGATTGCCCTGAGTGAAATGCATATAAAAGGCAAACACAATGCTTTAAATGCGCAAGCGGCGTTGGCCATCGGTGAGCTATTGGGTTTGTCCATGGAGACCATGTTGCAAGTACTGCGTGAATTTAAAGGTTTACCGCATCGTTGCCAGTGGTTGGCGATGTATAAGGGCATTGCTTTTTACAATGATTCTAAAGGTACCAATGTGGGCGCGACTGTGGCCGCTGTGGAGGGCCTGGCCGAGGGCAAAAATATTGTTCTTATCGCTGGAGGGGACGGCAAGGGTGCCGACTTCACGCCGTTAAAAGCCGTTGCCCAAAAACACCTAAAAGCCTTGATCACAATTGGTGTGGATGGCTCCAAAATCGCTGAGGTTTGTGCCAACGTTTGTGAAACACAGAAAGCCGAAAGGCTGGCGCAGGCGCTTGAGTTGGCAGTGCACTGCGCCGTTTCAGGGGACGTGGTGCTGCTATCGCCCGCATGTGCAAGTTTTGACATGTTTAGAAACTACGAACACCGTGGAGATGAATTTGCGCGCTTGGTGGAGGCTTTATGCAACTGAGTATGTCGCAATGGTTCAGCTTGCCTCAGGCAAGATCGCGTAAAACCTTTGATTGGGGGTTGGTGGTTTTACCCTTAGTGTTAATGTCGATCGGATTGGTGATGGTGGCATCTGCCTCCATGGATTTTGCCGCGCAAACTTATGGCGACCCCTGGTTTTTTACTAAGCGCCATGGTGTTTTTATGGTGTTGGCCCTGGCCATTGGTGTACTGGTGTTTAGTATGCCCACCGAGTGGTGGAATCGCTATGCGGTGGTGATGCTATTGGCAGGTATTACGCTGTTGATTGCTGTATTGATTCCGGGTATTGGCAAAGCCACCAATGGGGCACAGCGTTGGATTGCCATTGCAGGTTTTACGGTGCAAGCCTCAGAAGTGGCGAAATTTACCTTTATTGTATTTTTTGCCAGTTTTCTGTCGCGTAGAAGTGAAGAATTTAGAACCGAGTGGAGCGCTTTTTTTAAGTTGCTGGGCATTTGGGCGGTGTTTATTGGTTTATTGCTTTTAGAGCCTGACTTTGGCTCTGGTGTGGTGCTGTGCTTAATTGCCGGCGCGATGATGTTTGTCGCGGGCGTACCTGTAATTCGATTTGTACTGTTGGCATTGGTAGGCGTTGTCGGTCTTGGACTTTTGGCCGTGTTAGAGCCTTATCGTTGGCAGCGGTTAATTACATTTTTGGACCCATGGGAGAAACAGTTTTCCAGTGGCTATCAATTGGTTCAGTCATTGATAGCATTTGGTCGTGGCGAATGGTTTGGAATGGGCTTGGGTAACAGTTTGCAAAAATTGTTTTTCCTACCCGAGGCTCACACCGATTTTATATTCGCCATTATTGCGGAAGAGTTGGGGTTTATCGGGGCCATCGCAGTGTTAGGTATTTTTGCACTCTTGGTGGCTAGGATTTTAAAATTGGCCATGGCGGCCAGACACGCTAATCGCCTATTTATTGTTTATGCCGCCACCGGCGTGGCGGTGATGATGGCTGGTCAAGCGTTCATCAATATGGGTGTCGCTTCAGGGTTATTGCCTACCAAAGGGTTGACGTTACCGTTTATCAGTGTGGGTGGCAGTAGTTTGATTGTTTGCTGTGCATTAATGGCATTAATACAGCGTATGGACTGGGAGTTAAAAGCATGAGCTCACAGTCAGTAGCATCCACGCGCGTAGCCATCATGGCTGGCGGAACCGGCGGGCATGTTTACCCGGGCCTTGCAGTGGCCAAAGCCCTACAGCAAAAACAATGTGATGTGGCATGGCTTGGTACCCACAAAGGCATTGAAGCTCGCGTGGTACCCGCAGCCGAAATCCCTATCCACTATTTGTCCATTCAGGGCGTGCGTGGCAAGGGGCTTTTGAACTTATGCAAAGCCCCTTTAAGAGTATTGTCAGCCATCGCTGAGGCGCGAAAATGGATGAAGCATTTTCAACCCAATGCGGTGGTGGGTTTGGGCGGCTATGTAGCGGGCCCCGGTGGCATTGCCGCATGGTCACTTCGCATACCACTGATTATTCATGAGCAAAATGCTCGAGCAGGAACCACCAATAAAATACTCAGGTATTTTGCCCTGCGCGTGTTAGTGGCTTTTGATCAGGCGTTGCCAAATTCGGAATGGATTGGCAACCCCGTGAGAGAGGCTTTTACACAATTGCCCTCACGTGAACTCAAAGCGCCGAGCCAACCGCTTCATATTCTGGTGTTGGGCGGTAGCTTAGGCGCCAAAGCCATTAACGAATTAATGCCCGTGGCGTTGGCAAGCATCGCGCGTGATGCGCGGCCAGTGGTGAGACATCAAACGGGAGAAAACCATTGGCAAGCCACCAAAACTTTATATGACGGTCAAGCCGTGGCGGCCGATGTGGTGCCCTTTATCGAAGATATGGCGGCGAGCCTAGAGTGGGCCGACTTGGTAATTTGTCGAGCCGGGGCGTTAACCATTTCAGAGTTGAGCGCCGCGGGTGTGGCCTCGGTTTTGATTCCGTTTCCTTTTGCGATAGACGATCACCAAACGGCGAATGCCCAGTGGTTAGTGAGTCACAATGCCGCATTGTTAAGGCCTCAATCGACTTTAAGCAGCGAAGCTTTGGCTGAACTGATAATGCACTTCGATACTCACCGAGAAGAGCTACTCGAAAAATCTCAGGCAGCTAGAGCTTGCGCGAAACTAGATGCCACCGAGCGCTTTACCTCGGTTTGTTTGGAGGTGGCTCATGGCAGAAGCTAACGTGTATTGTGTTCCCGAAATGCGCCGAATTCGCAATATTCACTTCATTGGTATTGGCGGTGCGGGCATGAGCGGCATTGCCGAGGTTCTATTGAACCAGGGCTATTGCATATCAGGGTCTGATATTAAAGCCTCTGACAATACCGAACGCCTAAAAAGTTTAGGAGCCAAAATCTTTGTGGGGCACACCGCCGAAAACATCGCAGGCATTGATGTGGTGGTGAACTCCAGTGCGGTGCAGCAGGACAACCCGGAGTTGGAGGCGGCCCGCAAACTGCGTATTCCAGTGGTTAGACGCGCAGAAATGCTGGCAGAGTTGATGCGGTATCGCCACGGCATCGCGGTGGCGGGTACCCATGGTAAAACCACCACGACCAGTTTGGTAGCTTCTATTCTGGCGGCGGGCGACAAAGATCCCACTTTTGTGATTGGCGGCCTGCTAAATTCCGCCGGATGTAATGCCCGATTAGGTGAAAGCCGTTACTTGGTGGCCGAAGCGGATGAAAGCGACGCGTCATTTTTACATTTACAGCCCATGGTATCGGTGGTGACGAATATCGATGCAGACCACATGGACACCTATGGCGGTGATTTTGACCGACTTAAACTCGCTTTTGTGGAGTTTTTACACAACCTACCTTTTTACGGCCTGGCAGTTATGTGTGGGGATGACCCAGTCGTGCGCGATATCCTGCCGGATATTTCCAGAACTGTGGTGACTTATGGCTTTGGCGAGGGCCGCGATTATCAAGCGTTTGATGTGGTGCAAACGGGCAAAACCTTACGCTTTAAAGTCAACCGCCCAAATAGCGATAAGCCGTTACCCATTTTTTTAAATTTGCCGGGTAAACACAATGTTTTAAATGCCACGGCCGCTATTGCAGTCGCCACCGAAGAGGGTGTGGCCGACGAAGCCATACAAGCGGGCCTTGCCGAATTTTTAGGTGTGGGTCGACGATTTCAAATTGTGGGTCAATACCCCGTGAAAGCGGGTGAGCCCGCATTGATTGTTGATGATTATGGTCATCATCCCCGTGAAGTGGCGGCCACCATTGCCGCGGTAAGAGAGGGTTGGCCCGATAAAAGGCTGGTGATGATCTATCAGCCGCATCGATATTCACGTACGCGGGATTTATTTGAGGATTTTGTCGAGGTTTTATCGTCGGTGGACCAGTTGATTCTGCTCGAGGTTTACAGTGCAGGCGAAACGCCCATTAAAGGCGCCGATGGCAGAACCCTGAGCCGCAGTATTCGTAATCGTGGAACGGTGGATCCGATATTTGTTCCTGGTATTGACGAGGTCTTTGAGGTGTTGAGCCATATTGTGGAGCCGGGCGATATTGTTATCACTCAGGGTGCTGGCAATGTGGGAGCTTTGGCGAAAAATATTTTACAAGAATGTCGAACTTAGGTGATTGGGTCGATGAATGAAATAAATACACTGATTGATCGCGTTGGCCGCCTTGCTGTGTTGTACGGCGGCCGATCGAGCGAACGCAGTGTTTCCCTTGAAAGTGGTGCGGCGGTGATCAAAGCCTTTTCGCAAAAGGGCTTTGATGTGGTTCCGATTGATATTGGCGACAACCCTTTACAACAGATACTGCACGCCAAGCCTGATGCAGCCTTTATTGCGTTACACGGCCCCGGTGGCGAAGATGGCAAGATGCAGGCATTGCTGGAGTTTTTATCCATCCCCTATACCGGCAGTGGTGTAGCAGCCTCTGCACTGTGTATGGATAAACTGAGAACCAAACAACTCTGGCAAGGGGTAGGCTTACCGACACCGGCCTATCACCTGCTAACACCTGAAACGGATTGGCAGCGAGCGATGAGCCTTGCTCGAGAACTGATTGTCAAACCCGGTGGCGAAGGTTCCAGTTATGGTGTGGCGCGGGTTGCGGATGCCGATGCATTACAGCAGGCATACGAAGCTGCCGCCAAGTTCGACAACACGGTTTTAGCGGAGGCTTATATCTCGGGCGCTGAATATACCGTGGCCATTATTGGTGAACGAGCGTTGCCCGCCATTCAATTGAAAACCCCTAGGGGCTTTTACGATTTTACTGCCAAATACGAAGCCGACGATACCACCTATTTGTGCCCCTGTGGTTTAAATGAAAAGGAAGAACTTGGGTTGCAAGCTTTATGTGTCCAAGCTTTTAAAGCGGTGGGGGCCCGAGGTTGGGGGCGGGTGGACGTCATGGAGCAAGACGGACAATTTTATTTATTGGAAGTCAACACCGTACCGGGTATGACCAGCCACAGTTTAGTGCCCATGGCGGCAAAGGCCTCTGGATTAAACTTTGACGATCTCGTTATTGAAATATTAAAGCTGGCTATAGACAAATGAACGCCAAAAAATCGAAAACACGTCCCCGGACTCAACCGCCCAAGCGTAATGTACAGGGGGCGTCTCGGCGTTTGCCCGCTAAGCCGGTCGCGTCTTCGGGTTTGATACGTAGATTGCTAAAAGTAGTCACCGTTGTGACCAGTTTGGCGGCGCTTGCGATCAGTGTTGAACGGTTTCAACTGTTGGAAAAATGGCAAGAATTTTATGAACGGCCGATTGAATACATACAAATAGAGGGCGAATTTCTCTACTTGGGTTATGATCAAGTTAATGAAACTGTTAAGCAATCCTTGTCGGACCACTTTATGGCATTGGATTTGACCGAAATTAAGCGCACACTGGAGTCCAACCCCTGGGTGGACCGTGTGCAGGTCACCAAAAAATGGCCGGACCGTTTGTTGGTAAAAGTGGTGGAGCAACAACCCATTGCCCGGTGGGGGAACGCGGGGTTTTTAAATATGCGTGGCGAGATTATTCGTGTGCCCAATAACAAGGCTCTGGCGTCTTTACCTTTGCTCAGTGGTGAAGACCAATACGCCACAGAGGTCATGCAGAACTATTTGCGAATGGGTAAGGTGCTTGCGCAAGCAGAAATGACCCTAGAGTCGGTTGAGTTGGACGAAACTCGAGCGTGGACGTTGAAAGTTGATAATAATAAAACACTAAAATTAGGGCGCGATCAGGTGTGGGAAAAATTGCAGCATCTGATTTTTGCAAAAAAGACCGTGTTAGCCAAAAAATTTGATCAAGTGGCGACAATCGATATGCGCTATCACAATGGTATGGCGGTGCGCTGGCAAGCGCCAATGCCACAACCCGCCATTGCGCAAAATTAAACGGCAGCGTGAACCTTAATGCACACACAACTTAAGAGTGAATGACTAAAATGGCACAATCCAGTGGGGGGAAAATGATCGTTGGTTTAGACATTGGTACGTCTAAAGTAGTGGCCATCGTCGGAGAAATCTCGCCGGAAGGTGAATTATCCGTTGTCGGTATTGGGTCTCACAAATCCAATGGTTTGAAAAAAGGCGTGGTGGTTAATATCGACTCCACTGTGCAGTCCATTCAGCGTGCAGTTGAAGAAGCGGAGCTAATGGCGGGTTGCCAAATTCATTCAGTGTATGCCGGCATCGCGGGTAGCCACATCCGCAGTCTCAACTCCCACGGCATAGTGGCGATTAAAGATCGCGAAGTGTTTGAGCAAGATATTGAGCGAGTGATAGACGCCGCACAAGCGGTGGCCATCCCCGCAGATCAACGCATTTTACATATTCTGCCGCAAGAGTATGCCATTGATGAACAAGAGGGCGTCAAGGAGCCCTTGGGTATGTCCGGCGTGAGGCTTGAAGCCAAAGTGCATTTGGTTACTTGTGCGGTTAACGCGGCACAAAATATTGAAAAATGCATTCGCCGCTGTGGTTTGGAAGTCGAAGACATCATCTTGGAGCAATTGGCCTCCAGCTATTCGGTACTCACCGACGACGAGAAAGAGCTGGGCGTTTGTATGGTGGATATTGGTGGCGGCACCACCGACATTGCCGTGTTTTCAGAAGGTGCCATTCGCCACACGGGTGTGATTCCCATTGCGGGTGACCAGGTCACTAACGATATTGCTATGGCACTGCGTACGCCCACCCAGTACGCGGAGGAAATTAAAATTAAATACGCCTGTGCTTTGGCGAAACTCACCGGCGCAGAAGAAACCATAAAAGTGCCGAGCGTAGGAGATCGTGCACCGCGAGATCTTTCACGACAAGCACTGGCAGAAGTGGTGGAACCCCGTTACGACGAGTTGTTCACGCTCATTCAAAGCGAGCTACGTCGCAGTGGGTTCGAAGACATGATTCCGGCGGGCATTGTGCTAACCGGCGGCACCTCAAAAATGGAAGGCGTGGTGGAGCTGGCAGAAGAAATCTTCCATATGCCCGTGCGTTTGGGGTCGCCGCAAAACGTTAGTGGTTTAAAAGATATTGTCAAAAACCCTATTTATTCCACGGGCGTGGGCTTGCTGCTTTACGGTAAGCGCCAGCAGGGGGTGCGCAAACAGTTTGGCCATGAGCCGGAAGAGGGCGCGTGGACACGTTTAAAAAGTTGGTTTAAAAGAAATTTGTAGTCAAGGCGTACGTTGTTTTTTTTCAGGGGAAAAGAGGGGAACTATTATGTTTGAACTAGTTGATAATCTTCCGCAAAACGCGGTTATTAAAGTGATTGGTGTGGGCGGCGGCGGCGGTAATGCGGTCAAGCACATGATTACCAATGACATAGACGGGGTGGATTTTATCTGCGCCAATACCGATGCTCAGGCATTAAAAGATGTGGACGCACGCACCGTCTTGCAATTGGGAAGCACCATGACCAAAGGCTTGGGCGCGGGCGCCAATCCTGAAGTGGGGCGTCAAGCGGCGATGGAAGATCGCGAGCGCATCGCAGAAGTGTTGCAAGGCGCCGACATGGTCTTTATTACCGCGGGCATGGGCGGTGGCACCGGTACCGGTGGTGCACCCGTGGTGGCTGAGGTGGCCAAAGAGCTGGGTATTTTGACCGTGGCAGTGGTGACCAAGCCGTTTCCATTTGAAGGCCGTAAACGTCTGGCCATTGCGGACGAAGGCATTCGTCAGTTGAAAGACCGTGTGGATTCTTTGATTACCATTCCCAATGAAAAGCTGTTATCGGTGTTGGGTAAAACCACCAGTTTGTTGGACGCTTTTAAAGCTGCTAACGATGTACTGCTGGGTGCCGTGCAAGGCATTGCTGACCTGATTATCCGTCCAGGTATGATTAACGTGGATTTCGCCGATGTTCGCACTGTCATGTCTGAAATGGGCATGGCCATGATGGGCACCGGTTGCGCTTCCGGTGAGAATCGAGCGCGTGAGGCAGCAGAAGCGGCCATTCGTAGTCCACTGTTAGAGGATGTCAACCTTCAAGGGGCGCGCGGCATACTGGTGAATATTACCGCTGGCATGGATTTGTCTTTGGGTGAGTTCACCGAAGTGGGTGATACCGTCGAAGAGTTTGCCTCTCAAGACGCCACGGTGGTAGTGGGTACCGTGATCGACCCTGAAATGAGCGGCGAACTGCGAGTTACCGTAGTGGCCACCGGCCTCGGTGCCATAGAGGCTGCGCGAACGCCCGTTGCCCCAACCAAGGTGGTGGACAATACGCGCACCGCAGACGGTAATCCCAATTATGCCGTGTTGGATAAACCCACAGTAACCCGTAAGGCACAAGCGGGCGGGAATGCTGCTCGCGCGATAGACCCTCAAGACCGGGACATGGAATACTTGGATATTCCTGCGTTCTTGCGTCGTCAGGCGGATTAAGGGCGTTGACGGTTAGCGTCACCCCTCTTCGCTGATCGTTTTGCCGAACCTGAACAGATTTGCAAGCTTGTTCAGGTTCGGTTCATTTGTGAGAACTACAATAATAAGCGCTTTATCCAAGACCATTAGGCGTGGACCATTGGCCCACCTCGAGAAAACAATACAATGATTAAACAACGAACCCTTAAAAATGAAATTCGCGCCACTGGCGTCGGTTTGCATACGGGGCGTAAGGTTTTCCTTACGTTGCGACCTGCCGCTGTGGATACCGGAATTGTATTTCGGCGCGTGGATTTAGATCCGGTGGTCGAAATCCAAGCAAAAGCTGAAAACGTAGGGGATACCACTTTATCGACCAGCTTGGTGAGCGGTGACGTGCGGGTTTCAACGGTAGAGCATTTGCTATCGGCAATGGCGGGCTTGGGTATCGACAATGCGGTTGTCGAGCTTAGCGCAGAAGAAGTGCCGATTATGGATGGCAGTGCGGGGCCTTTCGTATTTTTAATCCAATCTGCGGGTATTCAGGAGCAAAACGCACCCAAGCGGTTCGTGCGTATCAAAAAAACAGTCACCGTTAAAGAAGGTGACAAAGTAGCAAGCTTTAAACCGTTCAACGGCTTTAAAGTGTCATTTACAATTGATTTTGACCACCCCGTCTTCAAAGAGCGCACCTTAGATGCGACTGTGGATTTTTCGAGCACCTCCTTTGTTAAGGAAGTGTCGCGGGCACGCACCTTTGGTTTTATGCACGAGATCGAGTACCTTCGCTCCAAGGGGTTGGCCAAAGGTGGTAGCGTGAACAACGCCATCGTGATTGACAAATATCGCATTCTTAATGAAGACGGGCTGCGCTATGAAGATGAATTCGTTAAACATAAGGTGCTGGACGCCATCGGCGATTTGTACTTGCTCGGTTATAGCTTGATCGGCGAATACCAAGCGTATAAGTCAGGCCATGGCTTGAACAACCAATCCATACGCGAGTTGATGAAACAAAAAGACGCATGGGAAATGGTTACCTTTGAAGACGATGCTGAAACGGCACCCATTTCCTACGCAAAGCCTTTAGCGGCCATATAGTTTGTTTAGTAATTGATTTGAGTAAAAAGCACGCAAATACCTATTAAAATTTGCGTTTGTACGGTTTTCTATGCCATAGTCGGGCCCGATCGAGTCGGCCCGATGGCCCTCGCTTGCACATTCTTATGGTTATGGTCTAAGACTTATAAGGGTGTGGTCTGAATATTCTCTGACACTGTGTTTTATATTGTGCCGGCTAAGCGAATGCATTTGTGAAAGTCATAATTATCAGCAAACGACTCGGTGGATCCCGAAGCATTCGGCTTGGGCGGTGGTCTGTGGCGCTCGTCTCCGTGTGTTTTGCATGTCTTTTGGGTGTGCCGTTGGCCACTTATCTTGCCTATTTGAAATCAAATTCCGGCTCCGATACTGATTTTTTAGCGCCTGAAATCGTCCAGTCCTGGGCTGAAACCATCGCTGATCAAGAGCAAGCCCTGGTTGCCTTACGCCAACACGAAAGTGACCAAACTGCTGCAGTGACGTTGCGTTTGGCGGAGTTGCAAGCACGTTTGGTGCGTTTGGATGCATTGGGTGAGCGCCTGACGTCTATGGCCAAGCTTGAAAAGGGTGAGTTTGACTTTAATCAAACGCCCGCCATGGGTGGTCCAGAGGTTGATCTTCACGAGGAATTGTTCGAGCCCCCAGAGTTACTAAATGCTGTGGACGAATTGGCCTCGCAAATCGAAAACCGCCAACACCAGCTGCAAACACTTGAAGCCTTAATGGCCAATCGTAAGCTTGAGCGCGAAGTGTTTATCGCGGGTCGCCCCATTCATAAAGGTTGGATGTCCAGCCGCTTTGGGCGCCGGACGGACCCCTTCACTGGCCGTGTGGCATGGCATGCCGGTGTGGATTTTGCCGGCAAAGAAGGTGCCGATATTGTAGCCGTGGCGTCTGGCGTTGTGACCTGGTCCGCGGAGCGTCATGGCTATGGCAACCTGGTTGAGGTCAACCATGGCAATGGTTTTGTTACCCGCTATGCGCACTGCAAAGAAAATTTGGTTAAAGTTGGTGATGTGGTTAAAAAAGGCCAAATCATCGCGTTAATGGGCTCCAGTGGCCGGTCTACCGGGCCACACGTTCATTTCGAAGTCTACAAAAACGGGCGCGCTGTAGATCCCGCAAGTTACATTCATCGCGCCAGTCGTTAAGTTCCCCTCCTTTAAAACTGCGGTTTCACCCCAACTCATTCTCCTTTAAGATGCAGGCCATTTTTGTAATGGCTTATTGACGGTTAAACAATTGGCGGCGCCATGATTAGTAAAATTTTAAAGACCATTGTAGGATCCAAAAACGACCGTGAGCTCAAGCGCATGGGCAAATTGGTTACTCAAATTAATACGTTGGAAGACGACGTCAAAGCTTTAAGTGACGAAGCGCTTAAGCAAAAAACCAGCGAATTCAAGCAGCGTTTCAGCGACGGTGAGACGCTGAGCCAGCTACTGCCAGAAGCTTTTGCGGTGTGTCGCGAGGCTAGCCAGCGAGTGATGGGCATGCGCCACTTTGACGTGCAGTTGATCGGGGGGATGACCCTGCACGAAGGCCGCATTGCCGAGATGAAAACCGGTGAGGGTAAAACCCTGGTGGCTACCTTGGCAGCTTACTTAAATGCACTCTCAGGGCGAGGCGTGCACATTGTTACCGTGAATGACTACTTGGCGGGTCGCGATGCCAACTGGATGCGCCCCTTATACGAAAGTTTAGGGCTCACTGTGGGCGTGGTGGTATCCATGCAGCCACAGGACCAAAAGCGTGAAGCCTACGCGGCCGATATCACCTACGGGACCAATAACGAATTTGGCTTCGACTATTTGCGCGATAATATGGTCACGCGCAAAGAAGATCGTGTTCAGCGCCCGTTGAATTTTGCAGTAGTGGATGAGGTGGACTCCATCTTGATTGATGAGGCGCGCACGCCTTTGATTATCTCCGGCGCGGCGGAAAACAGCTCGGAGCTCTACTTGTTAATGAACAAGTTGATTCCAGAGCTCAAATTGCACGATGAAGAGGCCGGGCAAGAAGGGCACTACACCGTAGACGAAAAGACACGTCAGGCGGAGTTGACCGAAGACGGTCACCAACTGGTGGAAGACCTGTTAAATAAGCACAACCTGATCAAAGAAGGCGAAAGCCTCTATGCGGCCAATAACCTATCGCTGTTGCACCATGTACACAGCGCATTAAAGGCCCATAAGTTATTCAACCGAGATGTTGAGTACATTGTCGAAAACGGCCAAGTGGTGTTAATCGACGAGCACACCGGTCGCACCATGGCGGGCAGGCGTTTATCTGAAGGTTTGCATCAAGCTATCGAGGCGAAGGAGGGCGTTGAAATTCAAAGTGAGAGCCAAACTTTGGCCTCCACCACCTTCCAAAATTATTTCCGTTTGTACAATACCCTCTCGGGTATGACCGGTACCGCCGATACTGAAGCCGTGGAATTCCGGCAAATTTATGGGTTGGACGTGGTGGTGATTCCCACCAATCAGCCCATCGCGCGGCAGGATTTGAACGACTTGGTGTTTATGACAGTGGAAGACAAGTACGATGCCATCGTCACAGAGGTGAAAGGGTTGCGAGAAGCCGGTGCTCCGGTGTTGGTGGGTACCGCATCCGTAGAAACCTCTGAAGAAATGTCGCGCCGCTTTAAAAAAGCTGGCATCAAACACGAGGTTCTCAATGCGAAGCAGCATGCCCGCGAAGCCGAAATCGTGGCATTGGCTGGGCGCCCAGGTGCCGTCACCATTGCCACCAATATGGCGGGTCGCGGTACGGATATTAAACTTGGGGGCAACTGGGAAGTGGAAGTGGCTGCGTTGAGCGACCCCACTCCAGAGCAGGTTGAGAGTGCCAAGGCCGACTGGCAACGGCGTCACGAGCAGGTGATTGCGGCCGGTGGCTTACACATTATTGGTACCGAGCGGCACGAGTCGCGCCGTATTGATAACCAGTTGCGTGGCCGCTCTGGTCGTCAAGGTGACCCAGGTCTTTCGCGTTTTTACTTATCTCTCGAAGACAACCTAATGCGAATTTTTGCCTCCGACCGGGTACGCAAAATTATGAGTGCACTGGGCATGGAAAAAGGCGAAGCCATCGAGCATCGCATGGTCACCAATGCCATTGAAACGGCACAGCGCAAAGTGGAAGCCCGTAACTTCGACTACCGAAAGCAATTGCTTGAATACGATGACGTGGCTAACGATCAGCGCCAAGTCATTTACTCCCAGCGCAACGAGCTATTGGATGCCGACGCCATTCAGGAGGCCGTTGGGAGTATTCGGGAGGACGTGATCAACGACGTTATATCTTCTTACGTGCCGCCCCAATCTATGGATGAACAGTGGGATATTCCTGGGCTTGAAGGCGCGCTCGAGCATGAATATGGCGTCAAGCTGCCCATTCAGCAGTGGCTGGAGGAAGATAAACGCCTCTTTGAGGAGCCGCTGCGCGAAAAAATTGTTGAGCAGATGAGTGCGTTTTACGAATCGAAAAGTGAGCGCATTGGTGAGTTGATGCGCACGCTGGAAAAACAAGTGATGCTGCATGTGCTGGATACGCTGTGGAAAGAACATCTGCAAAATATGGATCACCTGCGTCAAGGGATTGGGCTGCGCGCCTATGCCCAAAAGAACCCGAAACAAGAATACAAACGGGAATCTTTTCAATTGTTTGAGCAGCTTCTAGACAACTTAAAGCATGAGGTCACACGCGTACTCTATAAGGTGGAGCCGGTAACACCAGAGCAGATGGAAGCCATGGAGCGTCGCCGATTGGCGGCGGAGCAAGAGATGCGACGGCGTCAGCAGTTGCAGCATGAATCCGTGTCGGCATTGGGAGACAAGCCGTCACCGCAAGCGCAAGCACCGGTACGGCGTAGCATGGCCAAGGTGGGGCGGAACGAGCCCTGCCCATGTGGCTCAGGTAAAAAATATAAGGCGTGTCACGGCCGCTTGGCCTAGGGGGTTTTATGGCGGTGGGGGAGTTAATTGAGCCCCAAATGCATACGATTGATGGTGTGCGTTTGGGGGTGGCAAGTGCCGGCATTAAAACGCCTGGCCGCCTTGATACGCTGCTGATAGAAGTGGCAGAAGGGGCAGCCGTGTCGGGGGTATTTACCCAAAACGCCTTTTGCGCCGCGCCGGTCACCGTGGCGAAAAACCACATAAACCGCGGTGGCGTGCGTTACCTGGTGGTCAACTCGGGCAATGCCAATGCTTGTACCGGTGAGCGCGGCATGCGTGATGCCCAAACCACTTGCGCCGATGTTGCCGAGCGTGGCGGTGTTGATGCCACGCAAGTACTGCCTTTTTCCACGGGTGTGATTGGCGAGTATCTGCCCGTTGACCGATTGAAGGAGGCGTTGCCAATGGCCTTCGATTCGCTCAGTGTGGAAGGCTGGCAGGCTGCTGCTCGGGCCATTATGACCACCGACACGCGGCCGAAAATGGCGAGTGTGCAGGTGGAGCACGATGGTGAAGTGATCAGTGTGAGTGGTATCGCCAAGGGCGCGGGTATGATTCGTCCTAACATGGCCACCATGCTGGCTTATGTGGCTACCGACGCAGTAGTGGCTCAAAGTGTGTTGGACGACCTGGTACGTCAAGCTACCAATAAAAGCTTTAATCGCATTAGCGTGGACGGCGATACCTCCACCAATGATGCTTGTGTGCTCATCGCCAGTGGGCGTGTGGGCACACCTATGATTGCAGAGGCTGCGGGCGAGCTTTATGCCAAAGTGGCCTCGGCCGTCACAACCGTCATGTGTGAATTGGCGCAAGGGATTGTGCGTGATGCCGAAGGTGCCACTAAGTTCGTTACTCTAGACGTCAGTGGCGGTGGTTCTTCGCAGGAATGCTTGCAGGTGGCCTATGCCATTGCCCACTCCCCTTTGGTTAAGACAGCACTTTATGCATCCGATGCCAATTGGGGGCGTATTGTGGCTGCCATTGGATATGCAGGGCTGCATAAACTCGATGTGAGCGCGGTGCAAGTGTGGCTGGATGACGTGCTGGTGGTGGAGGGCGGACAGCGTGCGGCTGGATACACCGATGCCGCCGGAACTCAAGTGGTCAGCCGGGAGGCTTTTACTTTGCGCGTGGCCTTGGGTCGAGGTACTGCCCGTGAAACCGTCTGGACCTCCGACCTCTCTCATGAATATGTCACAATTAACGCCGAATATCGCACCTAAGTCATGAGTGTAGTACGCGTTGCTGTCGGCGTGATTGAAAACGTACAAGGCCAGGTATTGATTGCCCTGCGCGCTGCAAGCCAACATATGGGTGGGCTTTGGGAGTTTCCTGGCGGCAAAGTGGAGGCGGGTGAATCTCCCTTGCAGGCTCTTGCGCGCGAGTTGCGCGAAGAGCTGGCCATTGATGTGCGTCGCGCAGCGCCCTTGATTCGTATTCCTCATTGCTACCGCGATAAAACCGTAGAGCTCGATGTTTGGCGGGTTACCCGCTTTGAGGGGAAGCCCAAGGGTGCAGAGGGTCAACCTTTGTTGTGGTGCCCTAAAGCCGAATTGAACCAATATGCCTTTCCGGCGGCGAATAAAGCCATTGTGAACGCCTTAGTGCTGCCTGCAGAAGTTGTTGTCACAGGCGCCGCGCAATCGTTAGAGGATGGTTTGGCGCGGCTCCAGTGTGCGCTAGAAAGGTTGCCGTCCATGATCTACCTGCGCAAGGCCAGGTGGTGTGAAAGTGCGACAGCTTACCGTCAAGCTCTTAATGTGTGTTTGGGTGCAGGTGCCAATGTCTTAGTGGCCGAGGGGTGTGATAGTCAAGTTGCGATTGGTGAAAGCGCGGCTTGCGCGAATACCAATCTTGGTCTTCACTTAAGCTCGCATCGGTTAAAAGCCGTCGCGGCAGGCGGCGCACTAAATCGTGAGCCCTATTGTTGGGTGAGTGCTGCATGTCATAACCAGCAAGAATTGAGTTGGGCAAAGTCTATCGGTGTGGACTTTGCCTTTTTGTCGCCCTTGTCAAAAACCAGTAGTCATCCCGATGCGCCGCCGTTAGGCGTTGCGCAGTTTGCAAAGCTTGTACGGGCTGCGGGTTTGCCGGTGTACGCGCTGGGGGGGGTAAGCCCTGCGGACGCGCCCTGGGTGCAAGGGTTGGGAGCGCAGGGTGTGGCAGGAATTCGTGAGTTCTGGCCGCAAAGTCTTTAGCAGTTCGCTTAAGTTTTGAGCGTCTTCAGGCTTGATTAGAGGCGCTTGCAAAAAAAGATTCAAAAAAGTGTTGTGTGATTGTCAAAAATCCGTAGAATGCGCGCCTCACTGACGCCAACCGGCAAAGTGAGATTGGCAAACAGCTTTGATTTAAAAATAAAAAGTGTTTGCAAAAGCGAATTAAAAGCGTATAATTCGCGCCCCACCAAACGGTGGCATCCAAGCCTCAAGCAGGCTGGAGCGGTTTAACAAAGAGGTCAAGCAAAGCGTGTGGGATCTTGTGTGGGTGATGTTTAATCACTAAGAAAAGACACAAGAAACCGACAATTCAGCTTAGTATTTTC
>JBNKWZ010000021.1:0-514162 GCA_050300015.1 Cellvibrionaceae bacterium
CATCAAAAAAGCCACTAAAGAAAGGTGAGTCATTAAAGGATCGAGCTCGAAATGATTTGGAATTAATCAAATCAAATAAAGCACTCATACGATCGTTTTTTCGAGAACCCAATGTATCCTTCGCTGCGGCTTAGGTAGTAATTGGAATTATTGAATTCCTTCATGCGCGTAAAACTGTATGCATGTACAGTATAAGGCTGTATATGTATACAGGACAATGCTGTTTATATATACATATATGCTGAGCACAACTATTTTTACTGTGATTTATTAGAAATAAAAGTGATTAAGCCACAGTTGAATCCTTTTAAGTTTAACGCTCATGATATACACAGGTTATCCACATTTGGCTGTGCTTAGTCACTGGTTAAAACCCCGTTATAAATGGTATGTAGAGCACAACTTAAAATTATATCAAAAATAATGGCGCATAAAACAACATAAGATTATCTGGGCTTCTTACTATACCCTCATGAGCAAAGGTTGTTGTGTTCATTGAATGTTAACTTTAATTTGTGAGGCAGTTTAGATGAAAATCCAGATACATATAGAAGTAACATGGCCGTGTATTAAGAATTTTGGGGAGCACATCAAGCGGGTTTCAACGGCTGTGATTGCCTTTCTTGGTAAAATCGCAATTCGGGGAATAGTTTTAGTGGTGATTCTTTCAATAGCGCCACACCTGCCTTCACATGTCCCGATAGATTATGTAGGCGAACTGCTTCAGAGTTAACGGGATTTAACTGGTTCGCTAATAAATCCAAAGCCTGGGATTTTTTTGTTTGGCGAAGTTGGTGGGCGCAGAACCCGCGCCGGGTTCACAAAATTGCCAGGAGCAATTTTGGACGCGGTGCGTAGCGACGGCGGGGCAAAGCCCCGAGGCCCATGGATGGGCCGAGTCAACTCCCGCCGATACTCCCAGTTAGAAAGAATTTTGGTAAAGACCCAAGCATTTTTTTGTGGGGTTGGTCAGGTGGCGGAACATTCGAATCAATCGCGAGGGTTTACAAGAATGTTGGGAACATTTTTGGTCGACCTTTAGGTCGCCGCGAAGTGGGCGAGCGCACGATGCGTGAGAACACAAAACGGCAGGAATGCCGTTTTGCACAGCGTAGGCTGCCCGAAGGGTGAGGCACATGGGTGTGCCGAATGAGTGGATAAAAGGAATCTGCAACAAACCACGTATCAAATGCCAGGATTGCTCTCACCGTCAGTTTAGTGAATTAAGTGATCAGGTTATCTATCGGCACCTGGCTGGTCAGCAGGTTGTTGGCCTTTACCCGCTGCTGCAGGATAACACTTGCTTCCTGTTGGTTGCCGATTTTGATAAAGGCAGTTGGCAGGATGAAGTAAAAGCGATGTCCAGTGCCTGTATCGAACTCAGGGTCCCTCATGTGATAGAAATTTCTCGTTCTGGAAACGGCGCGCACCTCTGGGCTGAGGATTCTCGTGTCGTCAGTACCGGATACCGCCTGTCATTACCGCAGATGCTTGCCTGTGACACAGCGCACACTTTTACATTTCTCCGTAAATTTACGTAGTCGATTACATGCTAGTGTGCAGCTAACAAAAATTGATGCTTGCCAGACTTAACTGACATCATCAGTGGAAGCTTATAAAAACCGAAAAGGAAACCTATAGATGGAACGATTCAATGCCTTTTTACTTGCTTTGTTCGGTGCCTGCCTTTTGAGCGCCTGCGGCGGCGACAATGCGATTGTTGATAATTTTGGGTCCAGCTCTAATTCCAGTGCGAGTTCCTCTTCAAGTGGTTACAGCAGCTCCTCTGGATATACCGCCTCTTCCAGCAACTCGTCCTCAGGTACCCCAAATAGCGGCTTTCAAGATGCCGACGTCCCCGAATCAATGATCCCCATGTTTGAACAGTATGCAGGCATACGACGCCTAGATGCCGCAACGTCTGCACAAGCCATTACCCGAGATGCGGCCAAACAATTACTCGACAACGCTCAGCGCCAAACTCTTTGGCGTTACTACAAAGGCTGGGTGCCGTCACAGATCAATTCGGGGGGTGGTTTTGCTGCAAGCAGCACCAGCAGCTCCAGTAGCAGCGGCAACCCACGGGAAGTCTTCGGTAATTGGTTCGACACCATCAGTGCAACGAACTTTAAAGTTCCCAATTCGCGTACGCGGCTGATTAACTCTAAACTCAACCACTATCAAAAAGATCAGTACTGGCTCATATCCGATATACAAAACGATATTGTTGCTGAGCGTCAAAGTTTGAATTTAGAGATATTTGAGTTGAATGACTCGCAAGGAACACTCACGCAGCGACTGGACTACAAAGCCCTTGCAGATTACAACACCTTCTCTAACCCAATTGGCTTCGATTTTACGCAAGATGCCACTGGTGCATTAGACAAATCGGTTTTATTCTTTCAAAAAAGCGAAAGTCGAAACCCACAAAATGAAAGTCAACCCTCATCAATTTACTTTATCGACATTGATAATTTCACTTCAACAGAAGATGTGCAGTCGCACGCCGTTGAAGGCACATTTATCGCCAAGCATATTTCCGGTAATATGCTCTATGTGGTGAGTCGAATGAACATATCACTCGAGGATCTCAAAATCTCGGGAACGTCCCTGGCCGATACAGCACAAAATAATGAGGTGCTTATTAATACTGCGGATCTCGCGGACTACATTTCAGGGTACAAGGACGGCGACACTCTCTTCAGCGTATCGGACACCGATCAACAGTCCGTTAATTCTATTTTAAAAATCTCTGCCATTGATTTATCGACGCAATCCCTTGTGCACAGCAACTATCTTTTTATGCCAGTTGAGGGATTGGTTTTTGAAGACGATGCCGTCTATACCTGGGCATCACCAAAACGCAGTGCCACCCCCAATACGCAATTAACAAAATTTGCGATCTCCGAGAATGGAATGACAGTTGCCGCCACTGGTCAAATACCCGGTGTTGTCACCATAGACACTGGCAGTCATCTGCAAGGGTTCCATGTGAACGATGGCCGAATCAGCGCGGTCAGTACCTTTGCGGACAACCGCTTTACCGTGTTTACTCTAACAGACGATCAAGCGGGGCAATTGGTTATCCAGGGGCAACTGCCGCAATCCACTGTCGACGCCTTTAGCAGCGACTACCGTCCGTTTAATGTGCGTTACACAGAACACGGCCTCATCGTGACCACCAAGGGCTACCAATTTTTCCAATATATCCTACACGGCGAAGACGGCCCAACCTACGTGGTGAGCTTAGAAGGCGCCCCCGCCATCAAAGCCACCTTCGAAACCGCCGATTTTGCTTCGAGCGTCCGCTGGCTTTCCGATCAGTACTTGTTTGCGGTCAAGCGTTCTGGGCAGCAGAAATATGATACCACCGTGGATTTATGGGATATCGACCAACCTGAAGCGCCATTGGCCACACACACATTCAGCGCACCTGCGGGCGAAACCAGCTCCGGTGGACCCATCGCCGCCTCACCCGTGGTGATGTCAGAATCAGGCTTGGCGATGCGGACTATCAGTGACGACCAGATTAACATTGCAGTCCCGATTGATTTATCGGGCGTTGAAAATAACCACGTGTATCTGGAATCCAAGGTGGCCTTGATCGAAATTTCAGGTCTCACCAGTACGCCAGAGTTGGCCGTCATTGGTGAGCCCACTGTGGACAAATTTAGTTGTCCTGGATATTACAATGGTGGCTATGGGTGCATTTATTCGTATTTGTATCAACCTCGTGGCACCGTCTTAATGGCGGATTCGGTGTTCCACTTGATCAGCCGATCCGACGTGCGAAAACAGACATTTTTGGCGAGCTTCTCCTGGTCCAATTTTGATACGCTGATTGATCAAATTCTTATTGATTGAGGAAACACATCGATTGACGGCGATAACGCCGCACACGCACACCGGTGCAAATGGAAACGCTCTCAAGGAACAAAAATGCATCCTTGAGAGCCTATGGGATTTAAGCCTTCCGGCGTCATGTTTCAAAGCAGATATCAAATAAACCATTCGCGTTTGGAACAAGACTCAAAGCTTGGCATGTGCAAGGTGCATTCCTGTAACATGAGCCCCCACTTGCGTCTAATCGCTTAGAACGTTTGTCGTAGGCGCCTGCACGCGACTTTCAATTGCGCTCGCAATCGGCTTCACTGGGCGACGAACAGAGCCTTGAACATCACAAACCCACACCGCAGAAGCGGCTACCGATAAAAAGGACAACGCCATGGGTCGCATGACATAACGTTGCTTTTACTCATCAGCGTCACCTACCTCACAGGCTGCGGCGGATCCGCCGCCACCTCAAGCGCCACGTCCTCCGCCTCCTCCGGCCACCCCAACTTTGGATTTCATGACATTGACTACCCGAGTGGGATGATTCCACTCTTGTCATCTTACCAATCGATTGTCAGTCTCGACACACAGCCTTTGCCTACACAAATTGACACTCAAAATGTAGCAAAATTGTTGCGCAATCACTATCGACAGATGTTGTGGCCGCGTTATGCGCCTGTGGTGGAATATCAAAGCAGCGAATTATGGGTATAGGAAGTATATAGCACCGATTTGCCCCTCATCCGAAGTATCTTACCTGAAATTCCTTCACTCGTTTACCGCGCAGCTCAAATCTCAATTTCACCGTTAAGCCAGCCTAAAGCACTCCAATAAGGCTCGTCTTGGCGGTAAAGTCACTGATTGATGATCCGCAGGACGTAAGTTGCCCCACCGCTACACTCAAAAGTTGGCAGTGTTAGCTTTGTGCTTGTCAGTCAAAGAGACGACTCTGCGATGGGTTGAACAGGCTGGCGGTTAGGGGAGGCGCTCGTTCTGGCGGTAACTCGTGCTGCTTGGCAACATCCGCTCTGGCCGCTTTCTGCTTGAGGTGCTTGAGAATCTGCTCAATGACCTTGGGATCCTCGATGCTGGTAATGGCCTTGACGTGACCACTGCAGTATTCGCAGACTTCGATGTGACGTGAAGGGGATCACTAATGCCGTGGGCGCATAGATGCGCAGGAACGGGCTATGTCACAGACTCGTTTGAGGCGCTGCATCCAAGTCATGGCGCGGTGTCGCTCTGCGGGACTCTTGTCACACCAGTCGGTATCGAGGCCTTCCGGTTTGTCGGGCTGCTTGCCCCGCTTGGCAGGTGTGACTTGAACGCGGTGTTTGTTGTTGGTTGCGAATACGCCGTGGAAACGTGTGAGGTTGACTCGTGGCCTGGGTACCAGCGCGGCCAGTTTGGCAATGAAGTCCAGCGGCTCAAAGATCACATGAGTCGTGCCATTGCGATAGGGTGTCTTCAGTTCGTAACGCACCTGTCCATTGGTCGTTACTGCTAGACGCTTTTCTGAAACCGCTGGGCGGCTAATGTAACGACACAGCCGTTCCAGCTTATCGCGCTGATGTGCTTCGGCCATCACACCGGCGTGTAGCGAGAAGCCGGCATGGTTGGCCACGCGATTGCTAGCATCGGCCTTATCCTCTCGTCTTGGCAAGGTTTGCAGGGTGAAGACTTTGCGCCCCTGTTGGGGACCGGTGGCAATGCGGTAGGTAACCGATGCACCATGCAATTGAGTGCATCGTCTTCACCCTCTTCCAGCGTTAGCCGGGTATTCTCGGCATCGCGCTCCAAAATCCCACGTTTTTCTAGACAGCGGGTGATGCGGTGGCTGAGGGTGTGGACGAGGGTGTTCAGCTCCTCGTGGGTAGGCGCTTTAGCGCGATGGAAGCGCTGCTTGCCATAGTCGTCTTCGGCGTAAACCCCATCCAGAAACAGCATGTGGAAGTGTACATTCAAGTTCAACGCAGAACCGAAGTGCTGGATGAGCGTCACCGAGCCTGTTTGTGCTGTCACCTTAGTGTAGCCTGCTTTGTTAACACGGTGAGTGGAGAGAGTGTGGGAAACAATACTTAAGACCTGCTCATCAGCTCAGGATGGCGAGCCAGTAGAAATCTTAACTGAAAAGGAAAACACAGCACCCACTGGCGAATGGGCTCCTTGGAGAAGACTTCATCTAACAGCAGGGCCGCACTTTCTGCCATCCGCCGGGCACCACAGCTGGGGCAAAAGCCGCGTCGCTTGCAGCTAAACGCCACCAAACGCTCGTGATGGCAATCCTCGCAGCGAACCCGCAAGAAACCGTATTCCAGGCGGCCGCATTGGAGGAAGTCGTCGAATTCTTGCTGGATGTGGCGGGGTAGATGTTGCCCCTGAAATTCCAGGGAGGCCTTGAAGACTGGGTAGTGCTGCGGTAAAGCAGCGTCTGTTCGGGTTGGTGACGTTCGTAACCGTTTGTTTGAGTGGGCGACTGACTCGCCGTGGCATTCCTTGCCAGTGACATGGGGTATCTTCCGCTGATACTGTGGTTATATGCAGTATAACGGCTTGCGTTCAGACGTCCTGTCTGCCCCGAGAAATCGCTCAACACTTAACCCGTGTTAGGCGTCGCGAGTTGTTATCGGCCCCTATCGGTTGAGCGAGAAGGTCTTGGGTTCAGGCGGCGATCAATAGCGAGGGTTCACAAAACGGCAGGATAGCCGTTTTGCGCAGCTGCAGGCTGCCTGAAGGACGAGGGGCAAGGATGGTCCGAGTGAGCTCCCGCCGCCAGTCTCGCAGCTCACCACCAAATGATTGAAGCACACCTTATGGGCCAAAAGTCTGGGGTTTTCTATTCGGCGAAGTTGGTGGGTGCAGAGCCGTCTCAGCACCTTGATCACGCGTATTTGGTAACTCGTATATAATCGGCTCTTCAGAGCAGGGTGTGCTTTTGTTTCGGCGCCTTGGCTAAGATGGGTTGCGGAGGCGAGGTTATTTTATTCAATGGTTAATCAAGGGAGGGTGGAGCCTTTTTGGCACTCTGATGAAGAGGGGACTCTCAGTGCTGTTTGGTATCGGGGTACTAAGGGCATAACGCGACCTGCCGCCGGTGTTCTGGTGTTACAAGGTATTGGCCCGGATGAGGCGGCAGTGTCACAAGGTATTAAAGCCATTGGGGTGGCTGTGGCAAACCTCGGGTTTTTGACCTTATCG
This sequence comes from Cellvibrionaceae bacterium, assembly GCA_050300015.1. Taxonomy (GTDB): domain Bacteria; phylum Pseudomonadota; class Gammaproteobacteria; order Pseudomonadales; family Cellvibrionaceae; genus CAYZQH01. Next base: position 7,033 of record JBNKWZ010000021.1, read on the forward strand.
ATTGAATTCGCTGGTAACGGTCAGTCACCGGAGTCACTTGACCAAGCGGCCATTCACCATCGATGGCAAAGGCAGATTACAGCGGCTGTTCGATTCCTTAGGAAGGGTGGCGCCACTTGGGTGGCAGTAATCGCACCTAGGCTGGCTGGAGGCCTGGCGGTCCTGGCAGGTCAAGAAACACCGATGGATGCCCTGGTCCTTTGGTCACCCGTGTTGTCTGGCAAGCGCTATATTCGTGAATTGAAAATGTTGCAGGCAACGGCTTCCGAAGATATGGCCCAAGTTGGTGAATTAGCTGTGGGTGATTATATTTTTCCTCCAGGATTGGCTGAATGCGTAGCCCAAATTGACGCGACTCAAGCCGCTGCAGCACCTGCGGCATCAGTTCTCTATATCGAAGGGCCCAACAGAAACATTAACGAAGCAATGATTGCTAAGTTACGCGACCAAAAGGTTCACGTCACAGTTGAGTCAAGCCCAGATACCGACTCTTGGCTGTTTGTGCCAACGCATAAGTCGCGTCCGCCAATAGACTCGGCGAGTGCAGTCGCGAATTGGCTAGAAAGCGCGTGTCCAAGGTGCATTGATGAGGAGGCTAAGCCTTCTGATTTACCGTTGCGAAGTCCTACCCACTTGCTCGTTCATAGAGGCCATAAGGTTCGTGAAACCTTTGTCTCCGTGGGGACGCCTAACATGAATGGTGTCTACTCTGAGCCGATTGAACTGGAAGCCAGAAAATTGGCTGTGCTCTTTATCTCCATGGGGCCGGGAAGAAGCTTTGTCGCTGCGGCTCGACATTTAGCTACCCTCGGCTACCGCTCCCTACGGTTCGACTTTTCGGGACTCGGCCTATCGCCGCTGAGACCCGGTGAGAAAGTGCCGAAGCTCTATCATCAGATAGGTCGCGATGATGTTAAGGAGGCAACCGAATATCTTCGACAAAAAGGCATTGGGGAAATCGCTGTGGTTGGGTTTTGTGCCGGTGCTTGGGCTTCTTTCTCTTCCCCTCCATTACCGGGTGTGGTGGGAATGGCAGCGATCAATGTTTATTTGTCCATTCGTGACCGCAGTACCTTCCTTGAGGAAGCCTCCAGGCGAAGTGGGTTGTTCGGTCGCTTGGCCCAATTGCTATTTCGAGTCAACCGCCGGCTCAGCCGCTCAATATTGCTTGCCGGCCTTGCCATTCGTTGGCTCCGAGCGCACCAAAAGGCCGGTGTAAAGCTTGGCCTATTTTACGATGCGGATGATTTTAGCTACCAGTACTGGGATAAGGTACTGGCCAGAACATTCCGCAAGGAAGTTAAGCAGGCATCGGTGCAAGTGCGAACCTACAAAAACCTTGGTCACCTTGCCAATGGTCGCGCCGCTCGCGCTGAGATGATGGAAGATATTGAAGCTTTTATTGCAGACTGCGAGTAAAGTGTATTTAGCTGTGTCTTGGTAATATTTCATTCCTGCCTCGCACGATGCGCGAGAACACCGTTTTAAATGCCTAAAGAAGGCCGTTAAACCGATAGGAATGAAAGCCATTACTTTCGCAATTCGGGGAATGGTTTTAACGGTCATGCTTTCCGTGGCACCAAATCCACTTTACATGTCCCCATGGATTATGTAGGAGAGCTGCTTCAGAGTTAAGGGGGGCAGCGAGTTCGTTATAAGCCAATACGGGCTGTTTCCAATGCATGACGGTTTAGATGTGCACAGAAAGGACATAAATAAAAAGAGAGAAATGGAAGTGCGATACATAATGACATATTGGAAGCCTTTAGCGGTTGGCTTAGCCGCTCTCGTGCCACATCTTTATTGGTCTGGCCGCCCCAAACCATAGAAGACCTTACCTAGCAGAGAGCAATAAAGGTGGATGTCATTATACAGCGCGTGTTGCCAACAGGCCGGCGTCTGTCTGCTCTCTACATCAGACAATCGACTCTTTCATTAATGATCTCTATATAAGCATTGCCAGTCTTCCAACCTGAGGCGTTGGCGTGACTGGCAGCGGGTAAGATCAATTAGGCGAATGGTGGGTCGCCTGTTTTAAGCGTATGGAAAATTGACGTCTTACACTCCGCTTGCTGAACGTAACCAGCATGAGAGCTATCCACTCAAACAGACCAAAACTACCGCCGCTTGTGCCACCTGATGACGATGTGGACGAGCCGCTGCTTGAACTGCTGGATGACGAACTGGAGCTTGAGCTAGAGGTTGAACTTGAACTTGAACTTGAGCTTGAGCTTGAGCTTGAACTTGTACCGGCACCTTTGGTGAATACCAAGTGGTAGGCAGACACAGGCGGGACTGAATAAGTGAATTGATTGTTATTGACGGAGATGCCGGAAAGTTTTTGAATGTTGGTAGACCCGTCCCGCATCGCGAACACTTCCGCATTGGTGTAGATATCGGAACCGTTGATAGTAAAGCTACCTGCTATTGTCTCGTCCAGATTTTTGTTCAGCACAATCACGTGCAGTTTGTCGTTTGTAGAATCTACTGACGCGTATATTGAGCTGTTTTCCTTATCATTCATCGAGGCATCGACACTGATGTCACCGAAGGTACTTTTGGCTCCGTCATAATTTCGATACAAACGAAAAGCCGCGGCCAAATAACTTACGGTATCGTCCCAAACGTTGGCTGCGTACACGTCGTACTTACCAAAAATACCGAGAATGTCGGCCTGCGCGACTCCGCCAGTAATATCGTTGCCACCGCCATAACTGTATTCAGTAAAGGCGAGTTCGGTACCTGGGTACCAAGTTTCGATAGAGGATTTAACGTGAGGAATCAATGGCAGCTCATCGGATAACCATTCGCCAATCCAGCTATTCTCGACGTAACCTACGTCCCACAAGCTGCGTGTGCCCTGCAGGCGAGCAATTTTGTCCGCCCGAGTAGTGGCGCTCGCTTCAATAACCCGTGAGTCACCGGTCGCCTCGGAATACCAGTGTAGGTCCAGGACATCCAGCAGACGTGTGCCATTACTGCCTGCGGCTCGCATTTTGTCGAGGTAATAGTCAATAAACCAATGGTAATTGCCGCCCTGGCTAGACCAGTCTGGAGCATCCGCCAACGTCATGTACGCGCCCATGCCAAAGAGCGCTGGACCAAAGATTTTTGCACTGGAGTCTACATCTTTCACCGCGCTGGCAGTGGCAATGGACTTCTCCATTAGCTCTTGTGCACCGACCATCCCGGGGTGAATGCGCGGATGCGTATGTGACCACAGGCCAGGTTCATTATCCAGAGAGTATGCAAATATACCGCCTTGATCGGCGCGGCCAAACTGTGTGACCAAATAGTTCACCAATTCATCCACGTACACGGCGTTGTCATTCAAGTTGGGGCTGCTTGAGAATGCAGCATCTTTGCGGGGATAGACGGGAATCCAGCGGGAGGAGGGTGCCGCATCGGCTTCGCTCACGGGACCGTTGCCATCGGCAGCCACGTAATTGGCCATCTGTACGGTCATCAGAGCTTTAGCGCCGGGCGCAACGTCGTTTTGCATAAAGTGCGTGTAAGTGATGGCAGGTGTAGACCGATTTGCGCCAGCAGGCACCATGAAGTCATCGCTCGAGTGCTGCCAATCCGCTCCGGCACTGGACCAGTTGTTTTCCCAGTTATAGGCTGTCAGCCGGTTGCCGCCCAATCGAAAAAAGCCTAGGTTTTCTTGACCGGTCATGTACATTCGGTGGTTTGTGCCATAGATCAGCGGGCTAATCGTATGTTGTTGCACGCCGGGTGAGACCGTGAAATCCACGTCAATAGCTTGGGCGACATTGATTGGTAAGAATATGGCAGTGAATACTGCACTAAGTGTTGTTGCGTACTGATTCATGGCATCTAATTATCGTTGCTAGGAGTGTGGTGTGTAAACGGTGATGATAGATTAAAAGTCGGAGTTACGCCGTGCAGCGGGTCACAGGTTCTTTCCGTCAAGGGCTCGCCAGAGCAGGGGTTTGAGTTGATATTGTCGGTTATGCGTCTTGAACCGCTAAGATCCGCGTTAAAGCTAGCGGGGGAGCCGGATGCTGGTGGGGGTTAAGTTGTTGAGTGGAATGTATTCATTTTGGTGCGTAGCTTGGCGCAAAAAGGGGGGCACCCTTTGTTTCTTATCGAATAAGCTGGTTGAATGCGTTACGAACTGACCCCGATGGGCGCTGTCGGAGGGAGCCCGCAAGCTCCAGAGGCGGCGGGATCATGTTGCCCTTCAGGGCCGTGCCATTAGCCTCAGGAGCCTGATTAAGTCCCACTGGCTTCGCTGCCAATGATGGTGCATTCGCGCCTCAATGATTAACCCGATAAATATTTCTTCAGGGTTGAGGGCGCAAACAGCGTTGAAAAAACTGTCGGGCGCGATGATACATATCTAGCGCCAGCTCGGGATCGTAACGCTCGCCTTCGTCACGCATAAAAGCGTGTTGAGCATTCACTTCAAACCACTGATAATTTACGTCAATGGCCTGAAAGTGCTTCATCAATTTTTGTCGGCCTTCCAGTGGAACATGAGGGTCTTGTTTGCCAAACACCAACACCATTTCGCAAGTGATATCGCGTGCTCGGTTAAAGCTGTCATTGCCTTCGTTACAAGGCAGTGTATTGCTGTGTATGTCGGTGGGGTACAAGCAAAATGCACCTTTGATCTGTGGGTTTAATGCGGCACGAAAAGCTAGGTGGCCGCCAATGCATACCCCCATGGCGCCCACATTGCCATTGCAATAGGTTTGCGCTTGTGCGTAGTCAATCAGTGCTTGTGTATCGGTATCATGGCCTTCTAAGGGTTTGGTCCATTTGTCGTTATTGCCTTTCTCTTTGCCGGCATCATCATAGCCAAGTACTGTGCCTAGTGGGTTGAGTTCGTGAAAGACTTCGGGCACCAGTACCACAAATCCCAGCCCAGCCAGTAGGTTAGCACTACGGGCGATGGGTGCTGTAATCTGGAATATCTCAGAGTAAAAGATGATGCAGGGAAATTGACCGGATACCCGTGGCCGATAGATTTGAACCTGCATATCTCCGCTTGGCGTTGCCAGAATGGTAGTGTGCTGCTGGGTTATCATGGTCTTGTGCCCCTATGTAATGCGCTAAATCCAATATTGTATTTGCTAGTAATTTACCATTGATGAGGCAATGAGTGACAATTTTTAGGATTGCTCGATCTTGAATGGCGAGGCGCATTGATCGTAGTTGTTTAGATGATCGATGTATTACATAGGTAAAAAAGGCAGAACACCATGAGATATTTGGGTTCTATGGAGCTGGGTGCAAGTTCGATTTTGGCTTTGCGGTGGACTGGATGCGTAAAGATTTGGCCCTTTGTATGGAAGAAGGGCTTAAGCGGCGTGTTCGGTTGCCGGGGTCGAGCAGGTGGATGGACGCTATGGGCACTTGCAGGCTCGTGGTGAAGAGCGTTCAGATACATCGGTATTGATTAAGTGGTTCGAAATCGATAACGGCGACGGTACTTAGTCTATTTTTTAGTGCCAGGGACGTTTCGTTTGCTGGTTATTAAGAGAGGGCGCGCCAAGCCGGGCCGACAAGAATTTTGGCGGGCAAGTGCCCGTGACTTTTGAAATGGAGACAAAAGCCGTAAAGGCGAAACTCTGTTGATAAAATCATAGCGTTTTAATTGCTGCTTGTCTGCAAAAAAATAAAAAATATTGCTATTTAGGCTTGGCACCTTCAAGAATTTAATTCATAGTTGGAGTAAGCGTTAATCATCGTCACCCTTGTATAGGCGATTTGCCGAATGAGCTGGGTTTATTGCGCTAACGGTTTACCCGGTATTTTTGGAGGTTCATTGAGTACATTGATACTGAAGACTTCTGCCCTGGCAAACTCGCCAAATGATTTCATTCACGCAATAGAGGAATGTATCTATGGCAAAGCGAGCAAGTGCAAAACGCAATTCGGGTTACTCTGCAAAAGAAATGCGCCAAATGCAAAAGGGTAGGGGGTCGAAAAAAGGGTATGACCCTCACTTGCATGAAAGCGCAGAAATATTTGAGCTAAACGCACGCAAAACTGTTTCCACCGCTTATGCCCCCGCCCAAGACAAACAACCCTTCGTTGCACGCAATCCCTCCCAAAAAAAATACATCAACGCCATTCGTCACAACTGCTTAACTTTTGGTATTGGTCCGGCCGGTACGGGTAAAAGTTATTGTGCCGGTGGTATTGCGGCCGAGGCCATGCAGGATGGACAAATTGAGCGCATTATTATCACGCGTCCCGCTGTAGAGGCCGGTGAAAACTTGGGTTTTTTACCTGGCGATATCAATGAAAAATTTGCAGCCTATATTGACGCCTTTTTGGATATTTTAAATATTCGTTTGGGTGCAGGTACCGTCAAATATTTAATGCGCCACGGTCGCATTGTGGCAGCCCCGCTTGCATATATGCGTGGTAGAACCTTTGGCGCTGATACCTTCGTGATTCTAGATGAAGCGCAAAATACCACCCCTGCACAAATGAAAATGTTTTTGACGCGCATCGGTGAGGACTGCAAGGTAGTTATTAACGGCGATATCCGCCAAAGCGATATCCCTGGCCCCAACGGTCTGCAAGATGCCGTGCAGAGACTCAAGAATTTAAATGGTGTTTTTATTCATGAGTTTTCTCGGGAAGATATTGTCCGAAGTGGACTCGTGCGCGATGTGATTGATCGTTACGAGGTATAATGGCGCGGTTGTCGTGGTTGTTGAGCTGGCAGGTTGTCCTCTGCTGGCTCAATTCTTGGCGCTTTATCATTGATTTTTGGTTAATGGTTTTCAAAACGATGCTGGTTGGGTTGACTTAATTCCTGGGATTGTTTGCCATATACTCTACAAGCCAACCAGTGCTGGGTGCGGCGTGCCGTCGGCGCGAATCAGGTGCGTCCCGGCTTGGTACTCCTCCCCTCCATATGCTCCCAAAAAGTTATCCCTGCTACTGATGGGTGGTGGTAAAACACAGGAAACAGCTCTTGTATAATTTGTAGCTGCTCTTCATCGTTTACTTTGGGATTGTCAAATTCAGAAATATAAATCGGTAGGCCCAAGTCCGCGATTTGATCCAGTTTCAGGGAGATTTCTGCAGCCGAAAAATCTTCCAGCCCATGAGCTTGCGCACCAATCGCATCCACAACGCCCTTGGCAGTGGTGGGGCCTATCCACTCAGTAAACGCTTCGGTGCTTCAGCTCAGCAAATGGTAGCCATTTAAAATTCATGTGGTATTGGGGCGGTGTTGCCTAGCCATTTTGTGTGCATCTGTGATCCAGTCGGCGCCCAATAATTTGAGTGCTGAGCCAAAGGGTTGATGCCCCGGTAATGGCTAGTTTACGACGTCGATTATCCGTTCAAGACGAAAAAAGACTGCTCGGTGTGTGCCCAAGACTCTGATAAAACGTATTGTTGGAATCGGGGGAATTGTGCCGTCCAATCGATATGGTCACGCAGCGACTGGTTTAGAGGTGAGTAACGGTTGTTTGATCAAACACATCTCAGAATGTTTAGGGTATGGCCAATACTTATTGACCACCAAGGTTGCTAAAGTAGCATCCTGAGCGCGGACTGGTTCCATTGGTGAGTGCAATTCCACTTTACGATACTTTCGATACTTTATGTGTTTCTTAGTGGAGCTATCGGTGTTAGGTGGGATGGGCGGACGTTTACAATTCACAATCGATAACGTGAAGCTTAAAAGGTCAAGCGTTAGTGTCGGCTCCGCACCATCAATGCAGTAAAGTCAGTATTTGATGTGTATGAACCTGGGTTAATGGGAGGGCTTGGTAAGCTGAATGCCCAACGTCGTTTCGAGTACCTTTAACAGCTCTTCGCTGTTCCAGTCGCGCGAGCCGCGTACTTTTTGAACAATGCGCCCTTTGGCATCGACAATAACAGTAAGGGGAATTCTGTCGGCGCCGAGCATTTTCTCTATCGTTAGCTTGTGATCCAAAAAATTCTCAAAGGTGATTTGGGTTTGCTTAACCATGGCTATTGCCGCCGCCGCATCGTCGTCTGTTGACACTCCGAGTAGATTAAAATCGATGCCGTTAAAACGTTGGCCGAGTAATTCTAGTGAGTGCATTTCAGCGCGACAGGGGCCACACCAGCTGGCCCACACATTGATTATCAGCGGTTTGCCTTGATAGTGCCGGAAGGTCCTAGTTTGGCCATCTAGCCCCCACAATGTGGTGTCACGCAAATAACTGCCAACACCAAGACTTTCAGCGGCGTGCGCCGTAGGGTGCGCTGCGAGCACTGCCGCCAAGGCGACGAAAGAGCAAAAAATGATGCGCGCACAAAAAAATCTCATGCGCGCAGTTTAAAGTAAGCGGCCTTGGTTTACCAAGGCCATTGAGGGTGCGTAATGCATCAGTCCCAATCGCGGTCACTCACTCTATGACAGCCTGAATTTGCGCAGTTGGCGTTCTGATCTAAAGACGCTCCTCTGTGGTCCCTGCTGCGGTATCTATTGGAGTGGCACGCCGCACATTTAGGCACGTATTGTGGTGAGCGGTAGTTAATGTTTTCGTTGTTGTTGTGGCACGAGTTACACGTGACTCTGAAATTGTGGTCACCTGGGTAGTTCCTGGTGTTGTGTCTAAACCGAATGGGTGCCCAGCGGTCAGTGGTGTGACAGCTGACACAATCTTGCGTGGTGACAAAATGGCCCCAACCTTTACCCGTGGAGATGGTCCCGTTGTGGCAAGACTCGCAATTGCCAGTGATGCCTTGGTGGTCCCATGTGCCGCCTTCGAAAGACCCCGTGGTGTGGCAGAAGTGACAATCTAGGCTAGTTTCAATATGGTTTTGAGATTTACCGGTTGACGTGACCCCATGGCAAGAGGCGCAGTCGTCCACAATGCCTGTGTGGTCGAATATGGCATCTGCAAATGTTCGAGTGTTGTGGCACACGCTACAGTCTTGGTTGGTGGGTGGGTGGTTTGCTTTTTTCGGCGTGGCGAAGCCGGCGCCGTGACAGGAAGCGCAATTATCCACTATGCCGATATGATCAAAAGTACCTGGTATAAAGCCAGTGGTAATGTGGCATTGGCTACAATCTTGGTTGGTTGGTACATGGGTGCCAGGCTTGCCAATGGACGTTACGCCATCGTGACAACTTGCGCAGTTATTAACGATACCTTGGTGGTCAAATTTAGCTCCAGCGAATGCCGTTGTATTGTGGCAGGTGGAACAGTCTTGGGTTGTTGGGATATGGTCGTTAGGCTTGCCTATTGACGTCACTCCGTGACAGGAAGCGCAATTATCGACGATACCCGTGTGATCGAATATAGCCCCTGCAAAATTGCCAGTTACATGGCATACGCTACAATCCGCTTCGGTTTGAATATGGCCGTCATTCTTACCGATGGCGGACCCGTTTCCGTGGCATGAAGCGCAATTATCCACAATGCCCGTGTGATCAAATGTTGCCCCGGCGAAATCCGACGTGCCGTGGCAAACGCCACAGTCTTCTGTGGTCACTATGTGATTGGTTGTTTGCCCTAGTGCCCCGCTGTCTGTAAAGCTACCGTTGTGACATGAGGTGCAATTGTCAGTAATCCCCTGGTGTGTAAAGTCTGGCGGTATAAATGCGGTTTGGTTGTGGCATGTTCCACAGTCATCCAGCGTAGGAACGTGATCGCTAGGTTTGCTGGCGTCGGGCAGCATTCTTGGGTTATGGCAGCCTTCACAGCCATCGGTTAAACCGTCGTGCACATTTGCCAGGAAGGTGGACGTTGCAAACCCCCCGGAGTTGGTGTCGTTATGGCAAACGCTGCAGTCTTGCTGTGCAGGGATATGATTGATTTTTTTACCAATGGACGTAATGCCGTTGTGACAAGAAGCGCAGTTGTCCGTTATGCCTGCGTGGTTGAAGCTCGCGCCTTCAAAAGAGGTGTTATTCAAGTGACAAGTCGAACAATCTTCTTCAGTAGGTATGTGGCTGGGATTTTTGCCGGTGCTTGTAATGCCATCGTGACAGGAAACACAGTTGTCCACGATGCCGGCATGGTCAAACGATCCGTTGGCAAATGTGCCTGGGCTATGGCAGGTGCCACAATCTTGGGTGGTGGCAATGTGGCTGTCGGGTTTGCCGATCGTGAAGGTGTTGTTATGGCAGGATTCACAGGTTTGGCTAGTGACTTCAAGCACGGTGTGGTCAAAAATATTGCCTAAGGTGAAGTCCTCAGTGTTGTGGCAAAGGCCACAGTCAGCCTCGGTGGCTGGATGATCCAGTGATTGGCCTACCGCATTGGTGCCATTGTGGCAGCTGACACAGGTTGAGGTAATGTTACTGTGGTCAAAAAACGCGATTTTGAAATCAGCCGGTATGTGGCAGTTGCTACAATCACTGCCTTCTGGTGTGGGTAAATGGCCATCGTATTTGCCTGTTGCCACAATACCGTTGTGGCATGCGCCACAATTTTCAGTAATTCCGGTGTGATCAAATACGCCACCCAAGTCTGCCTCTAAGAAGCTATTGGTGTTGTGGCAATTTTCGCACGCAGCTTCGGTGGATATATGGGTTGGAGACTTGCCAATGGCTTTCACTCCATCGTGACATTCTACGCAGCCGCCAAAGGTTTCTAGGTGATCCACATGGCGAATTTGCTCAAAGCCAAATGTGGTGTGGCAGGTTTCGCATTTGTTGCTGGTGGCCAAATGGTCTGGAGATTTTGTGGCAATGTCTACGTATCGGCCATCGTGGCAGTCTACGCAGCGAGAAGGGTAGCGAATATGTATGCGTTTGCCGGTCAACCAATCGCCGGCGTGTGTCACTTCGACTGAGGCAACGGCTCTTTCACTTGTAAGGCCTCCGGAGGTAACCACCAATTGCACCATGTATGTGCCCACTAAATCGGCAGTAAAACTTGGCGTCGCAGAGGTGGGGTCAAGCAATTCTGCAGCACTGCCGTCAGGCTTAGAGCTAAAACTCCATTCATAGCTAAGCGGCGCACTGGTCGAAGTGCTGGAGCCTGTGCCATCCAACATTGCAACCTCGCCTTCGCGCACGGCGACGATCAAGCCTGCATCCGCCACTACCGTTGCTGTTGCGGCAGAAACGTCGCCAGAAGACGATGTCCCCCCGCTTGATGAGCTACTTGAGCTGCTTGAGCTGCTTAAATCGTCTGTACCGCCACATGCAGCCACAAATACCACCAATGCATAAATGGAGGTCCGGAGAAGTTGCGCTTGCAGTCGCTTAAATGTATTCATGCGAATTGCCCTGTTTAGAAAGGAATGGCAATTTTTTGCCTGTCAGTGACCCATGTTGGGGTTGATAAGCCTGGGTGGTTCCAGGTAAACACACGCTCCACCTTTGCTTAGGCAGCTCTGTCCCTGGGTGCCAACTTAAAGTTAACCAAGGCCATCGGTCGCACGCAGGGGTGGCTTAATGTTGAATGATAGCCATCAAAACAAGCCTCATTTGGGAAAATATTCCCAAATGAGGCTTGAGTCAATGTTCTTGGTCCATATTCGGAGGGGTAAGCGTCAAAAAAGGCTAAAAATGAAAGCTGTGTCACAAAGTTATTGGGAACTTTGTTGGTCGATTTCAGCTTCGGAGTCTTGCCCTGCGAGGCTATGATCGGGCTTGATCCCCCCTCCGTGCTCTTAAAGGTCATTGTCAATCTGCTGGCGGCTCCCCCTTGGAGGCTGAGGAGACCTAAACTGAAGTTGTCCCCTATAAGAAAGAGCAACCCTATCGCCGTAACATTTGATTAAACCTAAGCCTCTAGAACTGTAACCAGTATCCGGCTCTTAAGTAGTAACCAGAGTAAAACTGATTCTGGGCGGCAAAGTTTTCTTGCATCCAGTCGTAACCAAAATCCAGCTCGCAGCGCACCTTCCGGTTGAGCTTGTAATCTACTTTTAGCGATGGTCGTGCAGTCCAGCGTTCACCGTTATTGGTTAAGCTTTGGCGGTAGTCAAAACGTACCCTGGGGTTAAGTCGCAGCTTTGTGGTAAGGTTTAAGCGGTAATACGTTTCAATGGATGATACCTGCGTGCGCACAGTATCCGCGTAGCGAAGCCCCAGTAATAAGCTGTCATTTTCGCCAAACAATGTGCTGCCAATCAGGCGGGCGGAGTAATAGTAACTCAAGTCGTCCTCTGCAATCGCCGCTACGTTGGTGGATGCAGTTGTGTCTTCGTATTTTGTCATCAAGGTATTGATATCGATTTGCCATGTACTATTGAGCTTTTGGGTTACTCCCAAGTTGAGCGACTGCATCTCAGCGGAACGGTCTCTTGCAAGCTGTAAAATTTCATCTAGGGAATACACCGTAAACAAATCTTCCAGGTGTGCAACCCCTTGTCCTTGAATGGCATTGGTGGTTAGCAATATTGGGCTGCGGCGCTGATCGTATGAATAGTTGAGTGTGGTATGTGCTGAAATTGCCCAGTGCCCATGTGACAAAAGCATATTGAGGTCACTGTGAAATATATCGTAATCAACCAGTGAGAAAAATGATTTTTTGGTATCAAAATACTGTATTTCGCCACCAACAGATTCGCGGTCTCTAATGTCCTGATAATCCTGAGCGATATAAAAAGTGCTGAACTCCCACCCCTCCCATAGCGAACCAATATCTAGGCTCGCACCGTAAAAAGACTGATCACTATTAATTTTATCGCGCTCGACGTAATCCATCGGGTAGCCGGCAACTAGGTTTAGTGTGAATATGGGGTTGAGGTCGTAAGCGGCATGAATGCCGTCAAAGCGGCCAAGTACGCCGCCAGAGCGTCGTGTTTGGCGGCCGAGGCGGGCATATAACCCCCAGTCTTTCTGTCGTGCATCTATGGCTACGCGGTTGGGATAAAATTGATTGCGGTCACCGTCGGGCAGTAAATCTTCTAGGTAACTACCTGATATCTGTGCCTTGAAATCGTAAGTGCTGTTGTTGGTTCGCGCCATTAAACTGAAATAGTTGATTAAATCTGAACGAACAACTTCCATATCTTGATGTGGTAGTTTGCGTTCATAGCGGGAATAAAACTGGCCTACGTCACCGTAATACTGGCTGCGCCAAGTAGAGCGTTTTTGGTGTTTGTTGGCCTTTTTCTTCTCGCGTGAAACTTTTGGTTGATCGGCAGCAGTGGTTAGGCCTAAAAGGCGCTGCTTTACTCGCTCTGCTGCGGCGCCAGAAGGGAAGTCTTGTAGGTATTTTTGGTACTCAGCTTTGGCGTGCGCCAGTTGACCATTGTATTCACGCGCAATACCCATGAGTTCTTGAATGTGAGGTTTAATCGCTTCGTTGCCTTCTTCGCGAATTCTCGTAAATAACTGTACCGCGCGACTGTAGTCCTTTTCTAGTATGGCATTGTTGGCGCGATCTAAACGATTTGCCATATTAGGATCAACGACTTTTAGTGCAGTGATAAGATTTAATGGTACGCCGCGCTCGGGCTCTATAGGAGCAATACCCTTAAATGGCGGTCGGTCGGTGGTTATGCTTATTGTAATGGAGCGACTGTCGCCACCGGAATGAATTTTGTATTTTACTTTTTTTGAAAACCTTAAAATCAGACGGGGTGAATCACTGTGAATATCCATTAGGGTGACGTCCACTAGCGGAACGCCAAAGGCTTCGTCCCAGGTGATGTTGGATTGATTGTCGGTCACTGTATCCACGCCAGCGTTATCGAGGACACTTTGACGCATTTGAATATCGAGTTTTTTACCTTCGTCTAACGGCGTATGGCTTTCATAAAAAAGAGGTGAAAAATATTGTATAACTAAGTCGTAACCGACTTCGGTATCCACAACATTTATATCATTCAATAAATTGTTCGCGCAGTAAGCGGGTTGAACGAAAGAATAAAATACAGTGGTTAGAATTATAAGTAGGAAGTAGCGCCACGTGCCAGTTGGTTTGACCCGTAACGAGCGCGGTAAATTAAATCGGCGGCTACAGCAGGGCAACATGGTTCAATTTCTGCCTTTTTCTGAAAAATTATTATTTGAATTCACAAATCAACAGCCTATTTTAAAAACTAAGTATATTGACGCTGTGTTCTGCGTTGCGATTGATTTGAATAGTGTTGAGTGTCCCATCTGTGTATATGTGACATGAGCCAGCGCAATTGGCGAGTTCAGCGGCCGTGTATGTGGTATTGCCGAATTTGGTATGTGGGCCTGGGTCGTAATCACTGGTATGGCAGGCACCGCAATCAGGTTGTAGGGCTATCACCTCCCAAGTGGGGGTTTCGGTATTGCCCTGATGGCAATCGACGCAATCGAGCCCCACAGCGTGATCGCCAGGGTAGGCGGCTGACGAATGCAAATAGTTGGTGTCTTGCCATAACGCTGTATTGTGGCAAGCGTCGCATTCGAGTGTGGTAACAAAATGATTGCCTGCTTGGCCAAGTGCAGTGACACCGTTGTGACAGCTGGAGCAAACGCCATTGACCTGGCTGTGGTCTACGTTGACCACAGGAATCCAGCCGATGGGGGTGTGGCAGTCTTCGCAAATATCCGTGGTGTTGATGTGCTGCATGGATTTTCCGGTGGCGCTTGTGCCGTTATGGCAAGTGACGCAATCGCCTGTAACCCCCACGTGATCAAAACGTACGTCAGTCCAATCGCTGGTTACATGGCAATCATCACATGTGTCTAGGCTGACAATATGGTTCGGACCTTTGCCTGTTGCGGTCAATCCATTGTGACAACTGACGCAAGTGCCATTGACTGATGCGTGGTCTACCCGCACCACAGGAATCCAAGTATTGGTGTTGTGGCAGTCTTCGCAAATATCATTGGTGTTGATGTGGTTGGCATTTTTGCCAGTGGCGGAGGTGCCGTTATGACAGCTTATGCAGTTATCCACTATGCCCGTGTGATCAAAGCGCACATCGTTCCAATCCTCTGTAGTATGGCAGTCGTCACAGGTATCTGCGCTGGCTATGTGTGCGGGGTGTTTGCCAATCGCAGTGGTACCGTTGTGGCAGCTGACGCAAGTGCCATTCACTACGGTGTGGTCTACGCGTATCACTGGTGACCAAATATCTGTGGTATGACAGCTTTCACAGCTATTGGCGGTATTTATGTGAGTGGGTGTTTTGCCTGTGGCCTGAACACCGTCATGGCAACTTATGCAGTTATCCACTATGCCCGTGTGATCAAAACGCACATCTAGCCAATCTTCGGTGGTGTGACAGTCATCGCAGGTGTCAGCGCTGGTGATATGCGTGGGGTTTTTACCGGTGGCGGTGGTGCCGTTATGGCAGCTGAAGCAAACTCCGTTGACCGAGCTGTGGTCAACGCGGGGTACGGGCACCCAAACTGCAGTTGAGTGACAGTCTTCACAGCGATCAGTGGTATTGATGTGGGTTGCATGCTTACCCGTCGCTTGGGTGCCGTTATGACAGCTTATGCAGTTGTCCACTATGCCTGTGTGATCAAAGCGTACATCGAGCCAATCTTCAGTGGTATGGCAATCATCACAGGTATCTGCACTCTCTATGTGGGTAGGGTGTTTTCCTGTCGCCGTTGTACCGTTATGGCAGCTGAAACACGTACCTAAGACAACGCTGTGATCCACACGAATTACCGGTGACCAGATATTAGTGCTGTGGCAATCTTCGCAGCTGTCGGTAGTAGTGATGTGTGTGGGCGTTTTGCCTGTGGCGGTAGTGCCGTTGTGGCAGCTAACGCAATTGTCGGTGGTATTGCTGTGATCAAAGCGTGCCCCAATCCAAGTATGGGGTGTGTGACAGTTACTGCAATCTTCGCTTGTAGGAATATGAAATGGATGTTGGCCGATGGCGATGGTGTTGTTGTGGCAGCTGTCGCAGCTTCCATTTACTGCATCGTGGTCCACCCGTACCACGGAAGTCCAATCATATTCCGTATGACAATCGTCACAGCGGTTGTTGGAGTTGATGTGTGTGGTGTTTTTAGACGATGCTGCAACCGCGCCGCCTAAGCTGTGGCAGGCCGAACACATTCTTGGAGTGTTGGTAAATGTGCCACGGTTATGACAGTTTTCGCAATCCACAGCCATGTGTGCGCCCACCAGCGGAAACCCCGTAGTGAAATGGTCAAATTCAAAATCACCGTTTGCTTGGGCGTGCCAACTAAAAATAAAAGCGCACAACGCCAAAAGAATACGTGCTGCAATGGCCCGGAGCTTACTTATAAATACATTCACCCCTTTGTGGAGATTCATTGGCTAAGCTCACTGATTTTATCAAACGCTTCGGTGTTATGGCATCTTTCGCAGGCGCGGCCGAAGCGACGGTTGTGTTCGTCGTCATCGGCATGACACGCAATGCAAGCAGAATTTTGCTCAACTTGCCCTGCTATGGGTTTGTAATGGCAATCGCTGCAGGTTAAATCTTTATGCGCACCATCCAAAATAAAATCTGTTTGCTTGTCGTGATCAAATTGCCAAAGGCTCCAATCGTTGGGCGTATGGCAGTAGGCACATTCAGTCCCCAATCCACCTTTGTGTATATCATCGGCCTGATGACACTCTGAGCACTGCTGCTTAATAAAACGAAACTCTTTTGTTAGGTGGCACGCGTCGCAGTTGGTGATTGCGTGTATTCCAACAAGTGGAAACGCAGTAAGGTTGTGGTCAAAGCGGACATCAACTAGCCAGCCTTCAGGGTTGTGGCACTCTTGGCAAAGAGTGCCTTCTTGCCCGTCATGTACATCATCTTGTTTGTGGCAATGGTTGCAGGCGCTGCTCAATTGCTCATCTTTGGTATCAGTCCCGTGACAGCTTTCGCAGGTTATTTCTGTATGTCTGCCATGCAATTCAAAATCTGTATCCAAATTGTGATCAAAGGTTTGTTTGCGCCAGGTTTCAATGGTATGGCAGCTGTCGCATTCGTCGCCATTGCGACCTAAGTGTTTGTCGTCATTTTTGTGGCAGCTGATGCATTTTGTATCCAGTTCATCCTTGTGGTCAGTTTTGGTGTGACATGCATTGCAAGTAAGGTTTTTGTGTCCGCCTTGTAATTTAAAATTAGTGTCTTTGTCGTGGTCAAATGTCAATTTATCCCATTTTGTTTCTTGGTGGCACTGGCTGCAGTCCGAACCATTGACACCATTGTGAATGTCGTTTAAAGCATGACACGAGTAACAATTGGTAGGGGTGTCTTTATACTTTTGATCGGGGTGGCAGGCATTGCAGCTGACTTCTTGGTGGCTGCCGTGCAACGGGAATTCTGTGTCGTCGTGATCAAACTCGGACTCCACCCAATTTTTGGTGGAATGACAATCGTTGCAAGATTCACCCAAAGTACCTTGGTGGTGGTCGTCTTTCTCATGGCATGAAAAACAATCGTGTGGTGCTTCGCGATACAGCTCGTCTTCTTGATGGCAGCCAGCGCATGGCGTGCTGGCATGTTTGTTCTCGAGAACGAAATCGGTCTTTGAGTGGTCAAATGAATCCTGATCCAAGTTCAGGATGTCGGCATTTCGGCCAAGGTGATCACTATGGCAAACGATACACTCCACCTGTTTGCTAGGGCTCATGCGGCCGTGAAAGCCTTCTCCCGCTGTAATGTCGGCATCTACTTTGTCATGGCAGTCGCGACACAACTTAATGCGGTCATCACCATGACATTGATCGCATTCTTTTTCAATGTCTGCATGGCCTAAGATAACCGGGCCAGGCATCATAATTTGTTTTAGCGAAAAGCTGTTTTCATCCGCATGGGCCTGAGGAGGAGCTTCGACAATAAAAAGAAACGCGAAGGCAATTGCCGCATAAATATAAATGCGGAGTTTGGCGACATAAGAGTGGCTGTTTGTCATGAGCTAGATCGCCATACAGCTAGTACACATGCACTGCGTACACATGGATCAGCGCAGTAACAATGAGCATAAAAAATATAGGCAAGTGCAATAGGTGCCACATTGAGAACAGCCTCTCGTAAAAGCTGAGCCGCGCTATTGTACGGATGTTTCTAATATAAGCTTGGACGTGCGTTCTGGTGGTATAAAAATAGTTCTTGCGTCGTTCTGAGTTGAACCCTACTAGATGGCTTTTGCTGGTGCAGTGTAATCGCAATTCTTTGATTACGCTGCTCTGGGCGCGACGGCTGCGCACAGTAAGGGTAATGATGGAAATGAAATTGGCTAAAAAACCTGTCTGGGTAGAAACTTGATCCCCAAGTTCATACAGGGTGTCTAGTGAAAAGCTGTCGATTTTTGTATCATTATCCAGTTGCTGCTTGATGTTAGAAAGCTGCTTCAGCAAATCTTTTACTTCTAATTTTTTACCAAACAAACTTGCATGTATTTTGCCATAAATATAACGCCCAATAAGACCACTTCCAACCATCAAACCCATGGCCAGCAATGCAATATTACTGTTTGCAGATCCCAGTTTAAAATTACAGTGGTACAAAATTAGAAGTGGACCAAGGACGCCAAAAATCATATGCAGTTTGAACCAATTTTTGGTCGATAAAACAAAAAAAGCATTTCGATTAAAGCGTTTTCGTAGTGGGTAAAGCAATAACAGAAGCATCATCACGCCACCGGTAATGCCAAGTGCATAACCAAGTCCAAACTCTGGATTGACCAGATATTCGTCGCGCAGCCTCCAACCCAGCGCTACAAATGCCAAAACGGCAAGTGTAAAGATATTTGTAAACGAAAAAAAATTCACAACAGGCGAAATTTTAGTCGTTACTGTCGTGGGCGCCTTGCTGCGTGTTACATTCAAACTTGTCATACTAAAACTCGGCACTTAATCAGCTTGGCGTACATCGGTATCCACAGGTGTAAAAAATTCGTCTTCAAAAACCGTTGGCGGTTGCTTAATAATGGCGTTCGGATTGTGAATGGAACTGCCAGAGGAGGTTAAAACTTCACCCTTGTAACCAAGCTTGCGAGCTTTTTCGGCTGCGACCTGGGCGGCTTGCATCTGGCCTAAGTGTTGATAGGATCTTGCCAGTAGTGCCCAGCCCTTAACATCGTTCGGGTTGGAGTCTAAGCGATTGCGAAGCCCTATTACCAGCTCTTCTATTGAGCCTGCCTGAGCGGATTCTGACGAGGCATTCATTGTCGATGAAATGCTGGGGTGGCCCGCAGGCATGCTGCTTGCTGACGCTGGTGCTGAGCTGCCAACAACAGCCTCTTTTGCGAGGCTTTTCACCGTGGTTTCGCTGTTGGATAGATGAAGGATTTGAACGAAACTGCCACCAAAAAGCATTGATAACAACATTAAACCCAATGTTTTTTGCTGGGCTGATAATTTCATGCAGGTTCCTGTGGTTTGACAAAAAATTATTAATTCTCTGGCAGCGCCAGTTTACGTTGGCGTGGCACTGCATCGATACTCTATTTAGAATAGCTGAAGCGCTCGCGTTAACCTCAATAACTTGGTTGTAAGGCGTACGTGTGCGCAAAAGCGAAACAACCTTTAGGGCTAGTCGGGTAACTCAACCTCCGTGGCAATCAGGATTCCATTCACTATCGTGCCTTCCACCTCCACCAGAACGTCGTTACCTAAAGGTACTGAGCCTGTCTCAAATTTAGCCTTGGTAGCATCGATGGCCTGGCCTGAAATGCTAAAATGAAATTTGTCGACAAAACTACCGATAAAACCTTGTAAGTGAACATCCTCGACGTTTTCTCCAAATAGAGTGGGCAGTTTCTCTATTTCATCTGCGAAAATAATAGTGCCGTCGAAGTTGCCTTCTACTTCTACTGCAATTCCGTTTGCTAGCTGGGCTTTTGAGATGTCTTCAAATTCAGCGTTAGAAAAGTCCACACGAATAGTATTAATCACAAATTCCGAATCCGATAGATCTGAAATAGTGCCCTTGAGCTCTACTGTGCTGTTGGCAGAAAAAACTGATATTTTTTCTATGCGTGTAGCCTGTATAGCGTTTGGCCCGATTGAAAAGCCGCTAATTTCGACCAGATCATTGACGTTTATAGTGTCAAAAGTCACGGCGTCAAAGACGGTTGAGTTTAGGTCGACCCTGACTTCTGTGCCCAGTACCTGCAGGACTTTTTGATCACCATTAGAAGAGTTTGTCACGGATTCGACGGGGCCTTGAATGGCATCATTAAACGCCACCATATTCGCGGTGCCGGTTTGGCCGTCGGGGTTAATTATGCCGTCAACGACGACGACCATCCCTAAGCGCAAATCATTGGTAGTCGCTGCCATTCCTTCGAGGGTGACCTGGGCATTGTCGATTTCAAATTTTATGCCGTTTACGTAAATGCTGCCGAAAGCATCAATAGGTCCAACCACTCTACTGCCAGAGCCGCCTATACCTGTAACGTCGCCACCACCGCATGCACTAAGTATGCAGGCAAAAACCATTGCACCTAGGCTATGTGGCTTATTGATTTGCATTGTTACCTCCAGGCTTCGTATCCTCAAGCGAGTCGTCAAAATAATAAATGCCCAATGCAACATAGCTTGCTGAGGCTTCGTCTGTTGGCTCTACTTCGTGTGCAGAGAGAAAGCTGTCCAGCTCTTCTAGTAACGCTTGTGAGCGTCTAAATGAAAGTTGTTTAAAAGCATCAACGGCCTCGGGTCGAACTAACGCATTGGATACCTTGCGCTGAAAAACCAACTGATCTTGCTGGGCATTCATGTTGTGACTGATAGTTGCAATTAACTCTGCTGTGTCCACTCCTAGAATATCTATCACGTCTATAGGGTCGTTGTGAGGAACATAAGCTTTGTCCAGCAGTTTCACATTGCGCCCGCCTAACTCCTCAACAATGCCGGACGACTTTAACACCGAGAGCATTGCCGCGTGTGGGATATCACCGCTGTAGCGCTTGACTAAGTCCGCAAAAGACTTGCAATCGTCACTTTCCATTGGTAGAACAGCAGGCTGAGCCTGCAGGTCCATAAACTCTTTGTCGTTAACCCAGCCGCTGATTACGCGAATGGCGCGATTGTAGCGTTCGTGAGTTTGCCCCGACTCTATATTGGGGAGCTCATTTAGCCGCTTTACCTCTTTTCGTGTGAGGCCTGTGCTGGCTGCCACACCTGACACCGTTGGGCGAGAGCCTGATTTCTTTGCATTCTCAAATGCCTCTGCTACATATACGCCCCTTAAAATTTCAGAAGCAGTGCCGTAGTCAATTCCGAAGCGTAGCAATACCCGCACTAAGGGTTTAAGTGCAGTAGACAACGATTTTAGTAAAGCAGACTGAGCACTGTTTAACATAAGTTGGGAATTTATTCCCAAATTTGATGTGGGTCAACCTTTTGGCCCCCATTTTTAGGTGAAAGTACGCTTTAATGCAGGAATCAAAAACACAGTCACAGTTTAATGTGCTGCTGGATCGAGTTTGGGTAAGGCGCTGGCGCTCGATTCAGTGGCCCCAAATAGATGATTTCTGCATTAAAAGTGGTCAAAGTGTACCATTTTGGCCATAGCTTTCGCTCAAAGTTGAGGGCCAATCAGTCAGAATGACGGCAATTGAAGTAGGTACTAGAGGATATGAGCACTATCGAAATTATGGTGTATGCCGTGCCCATGCTTATGTGCTGGCTTTTATATATTACCTATACGCGTAAAAGGCAAAAAAAATTCATTCAAAAAAAGCAGGAAGCCAAAGAGCTAGGCTTATTTGAACCCCCAAGTTTACACCCGGTTATTGACAAAAATTTGTGTTTAGGGTGTGGCGCCTGCACGCGGGCTTGTCCGGAAGGCGACATTTTGGGATTAATTCATGGCAAGGCCGAGCTTGTTGAGCCCTCACACTGCATTGGTCATGGCGCATGTAAAACGTCATGTCCTGTAGACGCCATTTCATTGGTATTTGGTACTGAAAAAAGAGGTGTTGATATACCGCTGCTTGCGCCCAATTTTGAAACCCATGTGCCAGGTATATTTATTGCCGGAGAATTGGGCGGCATGGGTTTGATTCGAAATGCAATAGAACAAGGCGTGCAGGCATTGAGCGGCGTAGCAAAAGTTGTTGAACCCCCGCATCAGGGCAAGCTGGATTTACTGATTGTTGGTGCAGGCCCTGCAGGTATAGCTGCAGCGTTGGAAGCAAAACGCTTAAAGCTAAGATTTGAAGTTGTGGAGCAAGATTCGTTGGGCGGCACTGTCGCGCACTTCCCACGCAATAAAGTGGTCATGACAGCACCTGCGGAACTTCCGATTGTTGGTAAAGTTAAATTTAGAGAAACTACAAAGGAAGCCTTATTGGAATTTTGGGAAAATATCATTGAAACCACAAAACTACAGATAAAATTTGGTGAGCGCTTGGAGGATATTGTTAAGGAGGACAATTTATTTAGGGCGGTTACTACTCACAGTGAGTATGAAACTCGTTGCGTCTTGTTGTGTTTAGGCCGACGTGGTACTCCCCGAAAATTGAATGTCGCCGGCGAAGAGCTATCAAAAGTGGCATATCGTTTGGTTGACGCTAGACAGTATCGAAATCAGCATGTATTAGTAGTCGGAGGTGGTGACAGCGCTCTTGAAGCCGCCGTGAGTATTGCAGATGAGCCGGGTACAACCGTAACGTTGTCTTATCGCGGCGCTGGGTTTTCCCGCGCGAAGCCGAAAAATAGAGACCTAGTAGATCAAGCCGTGGAAAATGGAAAATTAAATTTAATGTTTAATTCCCAAGTGCTGGCGATAGACCCAGAATTCGTTACGATTGAGCACAATACAAAAAGCCAGAGCATTAAAAACGATGCGGTAATAGTTTGTGCCGGTGGCGTGCTGCCAACCCCATTTTTACAAAAAATCGGAATTCAAATTGAGACTAAACATGGTCAGGCCTAGGTCTAAAATAGCCTCGGCTCGAATACAATTCTGGCTAGTGGCAATGCTCTTGAGTGTGCATGTCTCCACTTATGCTGTAAGTATAAATGACGCCCGCTTAGCGATTCGCACTAAGCAATTTGCAGTTGCTGAGACGCAACTGATTGCTTTATCCGAGTCGGGTGACGCTGAAGCACAATATCTTTTGGGTTCTTTATACAGTACGGGTGTGGGGCTGGAGCGGAATTTTAACAAAAGTTATAAATGGTGGGCGCTGGCCGCAGAACAAGGTCAGGTTAAGGCGCAATACAACTTGGCCGGGCTTTTTGAGCAAGGGAAGGGCGTCGCGCAAAATGATGATCTCGCTCGATATTGGTATCAACAGGCGGCTGATGGTGGGCTTGCTGTTGCGAAAAATAAGTTGACGAGCTTGGGGGCTACTTCGGCAAAAGCTCAAAATAGTAGTCAAACTGAGCAGCTGCTACAAATGGTGCGCTCGGACAATTTGCACGGTCTCAAAAAAATGATAGAACAGCGTGTTGACATAAATGCTGTTGATTCAAATGGTAAGAACGCATTAATACTGGCTATTGAGAACCATAAAGACGCTGTAGTTGATTTGGTGTTGAAGGCCGGCGCTAACGCAAATATAAACAATAATTTGGGTGACAGTGCATTAGGGTTGGCCGTCCAATTGCAGAACTATTCTGCAATCGAAAGCCTGGTCAGGTATCACGCAGATGTAAATGTCGCAGATAAGCTGGGTAATACACCTTTGCATATTGCCGCTAAAAACGGCGATTTGCCGGCTTTAAAAATATTGCTGAATCACGACGCGAACCCAAACCTTAAAACTAAAAAAGAATTTACAGTATTGGATTATGCGGAGGCTAAGGACGTAAAAAATCTGCTGCTGAAGTTTGGCGCACAGCCTGGCAAGGGGCGAGCGATTCATGCGTCCAGTGCTAAATCGAAAGACGATGCCGTTATACGAAATTTAGCCCTACAAAATACAAATGAATTGGATGAAAATAATCCTTTCGCACATTGGCCTGCCTTAAATATTGCTGCATGGCGTGGCCAAAAAGTGCAAGTCAAAGCAATTCTGAAAAACCTGCCGCCATCGGAAGTGGATAGCCTGGATGAGGAGTTGCTTACCCCCTTGGCACGAGCCGCATGGCAAGGGCATGACGAAGTGGTTGCTTTGCTGATCGCTGCGGGAGCTGACGTTAATTTTGAGTCAGATACGGGTTTGTCGCCCCTGTCGCTTGCAGCGAGCCTAAACCATGCCGCAGTGGTCAACCTCGTTTTAGAGCATGATGCAAAGGTTCAGCGCAAATCGAGCGAACTCGAGCCTCTATTAAATATGACTGCAAGAAAAGGTTTTGAAGAGTCTGCACTTATATTGATTGAGCATTCTGAGAAAGTAGATTCGGTATTCGAGGACAAAACACCTTTGCTGTGGGCCGCTGAGCGAGGTTTGACTAAATTGGTTTTACGTTTGGTAAAAAAAGGCGCTAATTTAAATTTTCAAACTCAGCAAAAGCGCAGTGCGCTTTGGTTGGCCGTGGCAGCGCAGCAAGAGCCCTGCGCTGCAGCTTTGTTGGCTGCGGGTGCCGATGCGAACCTGGCAGATACGAGTGGGAATTCGCCGCTGTCTCTCGCGGCAAAAATAGGACAAATTAACCTTTTAGATCGACTTTTAAACGGCGGCGCAAAGATCGATGATGCGAATGAGCAAGGTAATACGCCCTTAATTTTAGCTGCGCAAGCAGGTTATGACAAAATGGTCGCGCGACTGCTTGAGCGAGGAGCTGATGTTTCTATAAGGAATAATTTAAGTATGACTGCGTTAATGTATGCTTCACAAGCTGGGTACTTGTCAGTGGTGCAGCAATTGTTGAAGTACGATGCGGACCCCAGTCGTCGTGAGCGCAGTGGGAGTACCGCACTGGACTTTGCAGAGAAGGGTAAGCATTTAGATGTACTGCAAGCGCTAAAAAAAGCCAAAGCCGAACGTTCCTTTTTTTAATTTCTCAAGGGTTTTGAATCAAGGTGGCTATTTGCGCCTAACCATAAAGCCGCTCAAGGTGCCATTGTCTACTGTGCCGCTAATATCGATATCGATAGCGCCATCGCTCACCTGCACCTCCACCACCTTGGTGTACGCAGTGTTTTGGCCGACTTCGGCATGAATATCAAAGCGGCTAAGTGCAGCGCTTCCCTCCACACTGATGTTGATGATGCGCTCATTGTTGGCGCTCCAGTATAGTTCGACCAAATGTAGTGACACCTCGTAGGCGCCATTTGCCAACGGCAGGGAATAGCTGAAATCACCGTAGCGCTCGGTTTTAAATAGGGTACTGCCGTTGGCACCCGTAATAGCATCATTGGTTGCGTTCTGGTTGCCGCCGCTGGCGCCGGAGTCGCCGCGATAATAGATGCCGTTGTACATGACGTCACCGCCCCCTACATTGATGGCCAGGGCAATATCATCCGGGTTGGGTGGCACGTAACCGCTGGTGTTTTCTGTCACCAGACAAACCTCGCCATTTTGCTTGCCAAAGCCATCACGGTCATCATCTGCGGCAATGTAGCAACATACCGGGTAGCCCTCTTCGGTACCGCAATCGCGATTCAGAATAGCTGGGGAGGGCTGGCCGGTCTCTATCTGCGGGCAGCGGGGTTTGTCGCGATTGGCCGGGCAAGACAAACCTTTGTAATAGTCGAGTGACTGCTGGGGCTGAGCATAGCCCTCGGGCCAGTTTTGGCCGCCAGCAGAGGCGAAGTACGCGAGGCTGGCATCCCGCCACCAACGCGCTTCATAGTGTTGAATTTGCAAAAACTCGGCTATTTCGTTGTACCTGCGCGCGTCAATTCTACCGTTCACCCGCCTCCAGAGGTCGCGTATCTCCTGTACTTCATCAACGCCCAAGCTGTAGCGATGAATGAGCTCCTGCCAGACTGTGCGCCCAGTGCTCAGTTGCTCGCCCCACCCCACCTTGTGGAAGAACAATAGCAATGCCTCTGGGGTACTGTTGCGGTTGGCGAATTGACTTCGAAGGGGCTCGAAGTATTGTGAAACGGCATTGCTGCCCGATGCCGTCCGGTCGTAACCTATGCCGGATCTATTGGCATTGTGGTAATACACCGGGTTCCATTCTGGCCGAGACAGGCTGTTGCTCCAGGCACCTGGACCGTAGTGGTGATCATTGCCCATGATGTGGACAAGTCCCAGCGGTGTCATATAGTTCACCAGAGCCTCGCGCGACATCATCATCATCTTCACAGTGTTGTCGACCACCACGGGGTCATTGCTTAAACTCTGACGCACCCATTCATCTGCGACGCTTGTTGCGGAAAGGTCCGGGTCCCAGGCCATTCGTCCAAAGACATACCAATTGGCTTGGTTGAAATGCGAGCCTGTCCAATTGGCGTCATCCCCAATGTTGGCCACACCGGCGATCGCAGAGTCTTTATGGTTGTTCAGTGACCCATCAATGACCCGTGCCACCAACGATCCTTCGCCCTTGGCATAAGTATCCGCTTGCAGCACCTCTTGGTAGTAAGTTCCAAGATAAGCCAAGTGCGTATTTTGGCCGAGATATTCTTTTGTGATCTGCAGCTCTAGGGCCAGCGGAGTTTGCGGCATGGCGCCAAAAAGCGGATGGAACGGTTCGCGCGGCTGAAAATCCAGAGGCCCGTTTTTGGGTTGCACAAAAACATTGTCGCTAAAGCGCCCATCCAACGGTTTAAACTCGTCATATGCTTGTCGAATGCGGTCGGACGAACCGGAGGAGGCATAGACAAAGGCACGCCACATCACCACACCATCGTGCGGCGCCAGTGCAGCGGCCAACATATTGGCGCCGTCGGCGTGGGTGCGATTGTAATCCTGAGGGCCCGGCTGGCCCTCAGAGTTCGCCTTAACCAGAAAACCGCCAAAATCTGGGATCAACTGGTAAATTTCATCCACTTTATTCACCCACCAGTTACGCACGCCACTGTTTAACGGGTCTGCGGTATTCAAGCCGCCGATTTCAAGCGGTGCACTGAATCGCGCGGTGAGATACACGCGAATCCCGTAGGGCCTGAACACGTCGGCCAGCGCCTTGACCTTGTTCAGGTAACTGCGGGTCAAAACCTCGGCATCGGCGTTCACATTGGTTAGCACTGTGCCATTGATGCCGATCGAGGCATTGGCCTGGGCGTAATCCCGGTACTTTGGCGATAGGCTGCCCGGCAACGCGTCCCAATTCCACAGTGAGCGGCCGGCGTAGCCACGCTCAACACTGCGATCAAGGTTGTCCCAGTGATTCAACACCCGACGATGTATCGCCGGCACTGAACTCTGGGCCACCTCGGCAAGGGGTTGGTGCCTTTGCAAATGACGCAATAACGCATAGGAGCCATAAAGCGTTGCTATCTCGGTGTTACCGGCGACTACAATCACTGCATGTCCATTCATTGTATGCGCTGCAATGGCGTAGCCTTCGTCGCCCAATGTGGTCAGGTCTGTGTTCCAAGGTAAGCTTGTGATGGCTGAGGATTGCGACGTACCCACGACAATGGCACCGTCGCCCTGAACGCTGCTTTGCGAAGCGATAGTCACACCGGTGAGGCCTCCGATGCCCTGCGTCAGCTCCTCCTTTACAATGTTCGCCGTTGCCGACGAGTTGAGCACGACAACGTGGGTCAGATGATCCCTATATTCATTCAGACGTTCTGAGTCGGGCAGTCGAGGGAACCTAAGCCAGAGGTCTGTGCCATTTTCCTCTGGTCCGCTGTAGTTGTCCGGGTAAGAAATTTCGGCGCCACTACTGTAGCCTGATGAGGATGTGCTCGAAGTGCTTGAGCTGCTCGAAGTTGAGGACGTGGAGCTGGAGGTGGAAGACGACGAGCTACTCAGATCATTGCCGCCACACGCTGTGAGAGCGAAAACACTACACCACAGCGCAACAATATAATAACGGCGAGTACAAAAAATTTTCATAGCCAGTCCACAAAATTTCAAGAGTCGAATAATCGGTGTTGCGACAACTACGCCATCGGAATGAGACGCACTGGTGTGGCGTAAACGCTCACTCCGCTTTGGCCCTCAAGGTTTATCGTGTTGTTGATAGGGAGGGCTTCAGCGTGTGTACTCAGCGGTCTTGGCATTAACGTCTCATACTAAAACCTGTGAGGCCAGACCACGCAAGCAGGCGGCTGAAAAAAGGTGTAATGAAGCGTCGCACTATCAGAGAAATGAGACCGGGTTAAAGTCTACTTTGAGAATTGCCTCTCACTTTTGGGGGTGGTTGGTTCTGGTAAGCGCTGGTTGACGCATCAACGCGAAAAGTACATTTATTCATTGGTTGTGGCTCGGGATGGTTGTGCTCTATGGAAGGCACTGGGATAGTCGCTGTTTAGAATTACCTTAGCCCCGCTTTTAGCTACGCTTCTCTTTACTGAAATCAAGCGTTAAAGTGGGGGCTTGTGAGTGTTGGTTCGGCAGAATGACTCAAGCGGGCTTGGCTTCGTTTTGTCGTGCTTTCTTCTGCCGAAATTCGCGTTCGTACAAAATTTTCGCAGCTTACGAACAATGGGGTGTTGGCGTGGTGAGAGTTGATGTTCTGAGCGAATAGGTTGCATTATGGCGATGGATGGTCACGACACACTAGAAACCACGCCACAAGCTGTCGCTATACTCTGCGTTTCGATTTGCGTTCGTTTTGCGAACGCTATTTTTAGGTACATAAGGTATGACGAATATTTCAGGTGGTCTTGTACACGAAGTGCCAGCTGATCTGGCTAGAGCCTTAAGTCAGGATGAAAAGACTGTTGACTTCTGGGAAAGTCTGACGCCTATTGCACGCAATGAGTTCATTTGCTGGATTGAGGATGCGAAGCAAGAGTCAACCAGAGTGAAAAGGGTTTATCGTGCTGTTGAGGCGCTTGAGAATGGAAAGAGGCGCCCGTGCTGCTGGCCTGGCTGCATTCATCGTACCGACAAGAAGCTTGGCAGATGGCAGCAAGATGTTCTTGTCGACAAAAAGTCCAAAAAATAGGGTATGCATTGCACAAAAATTAGCGCATAACGAAAAGCATTTGTTCGCGCTTTACCGTCGCTGGGCCTCGCTACCGTTCGGCCGTTGTGCACGGTGTCATACATCATAAAATTCACCATCGAAGCGGATATTAAGGGCATGAGCAATAGTTATTTTTGGTTTTCTATTTTTATTCTTTTAAATACAACGTTGTTATTTTTGTTAACGGCAAATGTGTCACGACTTCGATTAAAATTACGAATTTCCGTTGGTGATGGCGGTAGTAGTGAGATGGTTTCTGCAATTCGAGCGCAGTGCAATGGGGTTGAACAAGTGCCAAGTTTTGCATTAATTGTTCTCGCACTAACATTCTTGCATACGTCAGGTCTAATTCTGGCTATTTTGGTAATCGCTTTTACTATTGCACGTGTGTTTCACGCATATGGCATGCTTTTTAAGTCACCTTTAAATCGCCGCATAGGAGCTTTCATAACCTATTTTTTTCAATTCTTTGGTATCGTGGTTTTGGCGTACCAAATTTTGGTGTAGCAAGTTAAGGTTCCTCTAATCAAGCCCAAGTGCCTTCTGGGTAAGACCTCAAAGTCCGGGCTCCCTAAATTCGCAGGGTTTGTTTTGCTGTTGTTTTTCTCCAAAACGTAAAATAAGCCTCTGCCAGTCGATTGCGACACAAAACGTGTTACGTCGTAGCCACAGTCTACGCTTCCGTAGGTTTTGCTAAGTAAGGTTGGCGTTACTGGAGTCAGTGCTCCAAGCGTGGTACATGGCGGCGGATGCGTGAAACAGATAGCGCGCGGATACGGTTGGACGTGCACAGTCGTTGTGAATGGCCTCAGTAGGGCTGTGTTTTAACGTCGCGCCACGGCAGTGGGTTGCTCGGCAGTGGGTTTGTTGGCGGGGGAATCCCAAGTCGCTAAGCCGCAGCCCAAAGCCATTCCGTGCAGTCCCTTTGGGAGTTTTTATGACGTTAAAACTCGAGTGTTCAGCAACCCAAGATCATTGCCGGGTGGACTGTTCATACACTTTGCGGGGTTTTGAGGTATGTGGCCTCGTCAAGTTGTAAACAATGTTACTACTGCGAGTTAGCTCTGAGGTTTGATGTATGACGGTATTTTTGTTTTTGCGTCGCAGCAAAAGCGAGAGCCGGATTCTTTAACGCTCGCGCCGCGTTCTCGCGTCTCTCAAATGCTCATTTATACCCATATATACCCGTAAATTGCGTTTGTCGAGACGTTAGCCTTGCTCGTACAAAAAACGCTACCTCTGATATGGGTACTCGTAGGGTTGAGGCGTTACACCTTGTGATTACTAGGCTTTGAAGTAGGCTGAACGATAGCAGAATAACGGTACGAAAATAGTCAAAACTGATAAAAGCTTAGGGTTTTAGATTAACATTCATATAAAATGCAACTTTAGTTGATGGGCAGTCTGCAGTCGCCCAATAATCAAGCCATATTGTGGCGTGCGCAGGTTTAAACGAAAATTTTGATCGCCATCAAACTAAACAAGTCGGGTTTTGGCTAAACTCCACGGATAAGACGTGTAGAGAGACTGTAGTGAGACAGAGGTCACCTAAGATGGAAGCCATCTAAGATAGGGTTATCTAAGCTGAGTGTTGAGTGCGCAGTTCGTCAACCTGTGTCAAATCGTGTGATTTAAATGAGGTGGAGCATGCCTATTGCAAAGTACTGGATCTTGGCCGCATTTTTGGCGTTGGTGAGTTGTGGCGGTGAGCCGGTCGCGTCGAGGTGCGAACGGCCAGAAAATATTGTGTTGGAAGATATTCAGAGTGTGGTCGATTGGATTAATGCCATGGATAAGCCGCTCACGTTACCCTGTTTCATAACGAGCTTACCTCGCCCGCTTAAAACGCATTCGTCTATTAGTGACTTTAGTGCTCAACCTTCGGTGGGGAGACGTAGCCCACGTGTTTTTTTCTTTTTTGACCAATTAATTTTAACAGTGGCAGTTGATCAGGATTTAGATGACGCGATTCCTACCGAAGATGAAGATCATCTTTTGGAGTTAAGCTTTGTGGTGGATGAAGCCGATTTGTTAACCGATAAAGGCGAAATCGCCTTTCCTGTGGTGGCGCCACTCCCAGATTCGGCGCCCTACAGCCGAGTTTTATTTAGTGAAGTGAATTCGAATTGTGCGTTTTGTCACCCGAATGAAAGCAGCGTTAGAAGCATTGAAGATGTTCCGATTTTGCAGTCCAGTATGTTGAAACCGACGATTTCTTTGCCAATTGTTGAGCTGGCCACAGAGCGAGCTGCATGTGACAGGCAGGATGAACCGCACCGCTGCGATATGCTGTCAAGCATTGTTGATCACGGTGAATTACAGAACCAAGACTTTCCATCTTGGGCTAAAACGATATTTGACAACTGATTTACCGGGTTCACGGGTCTGCTGGTTAAAGAGGGTCGGTGATGGGGGTGGGCATGTTATTGGCTCGATCGTTTTGTTTCCACCGATGATTAATGGCGTAAGACATGACTTTCGGAAAATAATCTTCTATTTTAGGGGGTGGTAAGTGGTATTGATTTAGGAATGCTATTGTAGAGGCATTGTCAAACACGCGTTTATACGTGGCATAGCTACGGTAATACCGAACATTTTCGTCTAGGGCATAACCTTTAGCGCCTCTTTTTTTAAGCATGGGCGAAACAAATAAACGGTATAGGAAAAATGGCAGGTAGTGCAACACGTTGCGTGCTTCGCCCGCGGCCTGAAATGCCTTGTGTACGACGTGTTTATATTCTAAATTATTCATGACTTTATTCCCGTTACTCAGGTGAAAACAGCGACCAATGGTGTTAGGGGCCAGTGCCATCTTTAACATAACCTGTGCCGCCCAATCCGCGGGTATCATTTCGAAGTTTCCACCTTTGGCAACCGGCAAAATCAACGGTATACGATTGTAAAGTTGCAGCAACGGGTAGTACGGTGTTCTAAATTTCAAGCATCGTCCATTTTTCGAATTGCCCATTATGATTGTTGGGCGAATAATCGTAATGGGTAATGTTTTGAAATAAGCCCTTAATAGCAATTCACCTTTACGTTTGGTCATCTGGTAGTGATCGCAAGGGGAGACGTCTTCGTAAAGTTCCTCAGTTGAAATGGTGCCTGTTTTAGTGCCACTGATATAGGCCGTAGAGATGTGCAAAAGGCGCTTAAGGTTCGAGCCGCAATCTGAGGCTAGCTGTAATATATTTCTCACGCCATTGATATTCACCTTGGTTGCCCTGGTCAACGGTGCGCTCAAATCAGTTTCTGCTGCGGCATGAATAATGTAATGGGTGGTTTGGCTTACCTCATTCCAATCGTTATTTGTCATGCCCAAGCGCCGCTCGCTTACGTCACCGCAAATGGCATGAACATTTTGTGATGCACGCGCCAATAGATTGTCATCTGTAAAAAGATAGCGTAAAAGGTTGTCGATTCTGTGTTGAGCCTTTTCTGGGTCAGCACTTCTCACCAGTAAAAAGCATTGGGCGTTTGGAATTTGGGCGATGACTTCTGCCAAAAACTCAGAAGCGACTACGCCCGTGGCGCCAGTAATAAAAAACACAGGCCTTTCTGTGATGGGGGTACCTTTGATAGCGTCCTTAACCGCCATGATGACCTCTCCTTTTTAAAGTAATCCAGTGGTGGTGCTCCCGTTTCGAAGTTGTAGGCATTGAGCTCTGGTGGTGATGCGATGCTATGTGCAACTTGGATCGGGAGGGAGAATGGATTTTCGGTAACCAATGCACCAGGATTCTATCCTGTTCTGGGCATCAGACAAAGCGGCCCGTTGTGTCGTCGAGCGGTTTGGCATTTAACAGACTTTATTGGCGTTCGAATTCGGTAAGGCCTTTGGCTTTGCGGGCGCACTTGCACTCGAATTGAAAGCATTACCCTGTGGGGGAGGTAGTGCCTTTGAAGCGTGTTTTTAACCGGTTGGGTGACGGAATATCACGTTGCGCCATTAGGTTAAAATGTTGGCTGAAGCATGCTAAATACTGTCAGGCGTACTCGATGATCTTAGATTTTCAGTGGCGGGTTTTCTTTCGTTTGGATTGGGGTGCCGCGGATTGCGTCCACGCAAATGGGATAATGCTATAAGAAACTGTGGTTCAGGGGAACGGTTGGTTAGGGGGGAATGGATCAGCTATCGTTGCAAAGGTTTTTTTAATGTCTCTGATGTGTCGGTGGTTTAATGTGGCGCAAAAAGCACCCAGTGAGGGGCGGTGCATAAACGCCGCTGGTTGAGAGATTGGCCTGTAAGCATCAATCCAAGGGTATGTGTATACCCTTGGATTGATGATGAGAGCGGATGCTATATCAGCTGTGTTTGGTGGTCATCACGCTAGCGCATATTAACGAAATTAAGCGTTATGGTAAAAAAGGCGCAAACCACTGCATTTGAGGGGCATCCCCATTGGCGGTGGGTTCAACGCTGTACATATACGGGCCCCACCAGGGGCCTGCTGCCCACCAGGTCCAGCCTATCCAGTATTGGTTATTGTTTTCGATATACTGCAGTGCACCTCGCACGGCCAGGCGGCAATTTTCGCTGCTGTCGCCAGCGAATTCACCCAAAAAGCCGCGCATATTATGCGTTGCCATCCATGCGGTGAACTCGGTGAGCTGCTGTGAGCCATCCGTTGAGGTACAGTCAGGCTCAACGCCGGAGTAGTTAACGTCAAAGTATTGATGAACTTCAATCGCGAAGTTATTGCCCGGGTCGGTAAAATCGAGCAATGCGCTGGCATTGGATACGGTTTTATTGGTGTCGTACCATGTTTGAGTCCATGAGTGCGCACCTGTCCAACCGTTGCCAGGCACCAACATCAAATTGGTGGCCCCAGTGTTACGGATGGCTTCTGCAGCAGCGTTGGCGGCGTTGACCCATTGGGTAGTGGACATCTCTTTGGGTTCATTCATTAAGCCAAAGATCACGTGGTCATTGTCTTTATATGCCTCAGCCAGTCTGCGCCAAAAGTCAGCAAAATCAGCATTTGATATCACGCCCGAGCCAATTATTTCGCCGTTGTAGCGCGCATAGTTGTGGGGGTCCAAAATGATGAATACGTCTTTTGCCGTGGCAGCAGATACAAAGCCGTCCAGTCGTTGCCATTCGGTAGCATCAAACGCCTGATTAAGGGTGGGTTGCAGGCGTTCCCAACGAAAAGGCAAGCGGAATGTATTCATGTTCTTAGATTTAAAATAATCTACCTCGGTCTGATTTGGGTAGATGTAGTCGACTTCGTACTCACCGGGTATGGTGCTTTCACCGAAATCCGCACCGGAGAGATTCACGCCCTTATACATACCCGCAAAGCCTGAGCTACTGCTTGATGAGCTGGAGCTGCTAGACGAACTAGAGCTTGAAGAAGAGCTGCTACTGGATGAAGAGCTAGAGCTTGAAGAGGAGCTGCTGCTGGATGAAGAGCTAGAGCTTGAAGAAGAGCTGCTACTAGATGAAGAGCTACTGCTGGATGATGAACTACTAGAAGAGCTGCTACTGGTGTTGTCTGATTGGGCGCCGCATGCGCCGAGCGTTAGGGCGCTGAGGCAAACTAAAATACGTATTCCTGACGGTAAGGGCATGAGCTCTCCTCGGTGGTTTAGAGATCTGACCACTGGCTGCCAATCAGCGCGTAGATGGTCTATTTGGGCGATAATACTGGGTGTTGGCGACAAATTCCATTTTGAGGGATGGCTTCTGTGACATTTCACCCATTTGTTGCATCAAAATCGTTAAACACCCCATGGTCAGTGCTTAATGGTGTCTCGAGTGAATGCTTTAAAATGTTCGTTTGGCATAGTATTCACGCTATTTAGTTGATTTGAAGCGCAATACGGGCCATTTATGCTTCCACCTTTGCTACAAGACCTTGTTTCAATGACTCATACTGCTGAGCTCAATAGCGTGCTATACCTTGCCAGAGAAAAGGTACCTGCTTTAGAGCAGTTGAATACGAGCCACTGTGTTGTGCGCCATATTGCAATGGGTGACCCTTTGACGTCGTTGGGCCGTTATGATTTGGGCGTGGTCATGGACTATCTCGAGCATCTGCCAGAGGTCGAAGCCATCCAACAGCTTTGCCGGTTGCGAAACTTGCACTATAAACGACTTTGGGTGAGTGTTCAGGAGACGCCCTTTTGGACGTTAAACCAGATGGTTTCCATGGGGTTTAAGCGCGGTGTGTCCTCAGTAAATGCTGCCACCACGGTGAGCAGTTATCACTATGATATTGATCGCTACAATCATAAACGGGAGTGGAATACACCAAGATACTGGGCAAATCCGGAGAATTGGGGGAAATATTGGTGGTAGCTCCACGGTGCTCTTCGCAATAAGACGAACATTGTCTGATGGCATTCGTGAAGCTGGATCGAGCCTGAAGGGATTGACAACAGGCGAGTTTCGACAGTGACCGCGCTGATACTCAGTATGTCGAGGTCTTCACTCCGGTTGGAGTTTGCAATACTCGCCTGTTTGATGCCTGCCCTTAGAATAAGGAGGCATTAATCCATAGGTGAAGCAGTATGGCGACGACGTAGCCCAAGGCGATAACCGGCGTCCAGCGCAAATGTCCGGCAAAAGTGTACATGCCTTTGGCTTGTCCCATCACGGCCACTCCTGCGGCTGAGCCAATAGATAACAGGCTGCCACCCACCCCAGCCGTGAGCGTGATCAACAACCAGTTGCCCACAGACATCTGAGGTTCCATCGTCAATACTGCAAACATGACAGGAATATTGTCGACAATGGCTGAAAGCAAGCCCAGCGCTACGTTGGCGTAGGTTGCGCCTAAGTTTCCATACAATGCTTCGGAGACTAAGGCCAAATAGCCCATAAAGCCGAGGCCGCCAACACACATGACTACCCCGTAAAAAAATAAGAGGGTATCCCATTCTGCGCGTGCAATTTTGCTGAAAACATTGAACGGCACGATGCCGCCCAACCGCTTGAGAGTCTCTTGATCGCCTTCTCGTTCAGCGAGTGCCCGCTTGCGGGCCAGCGATCCAGGTAGCGTACGCTGTAAATAGTAGCCAAACAGCTGCAAATAACCCAGGCCTGTTAGCATGCCCAACACTGGGGGCAGGTGCAGTAAGGTATGGCACAAAACGGCGGTGATAATAGTGATTAAAAAAAGTAATGCCATCCGAATGGCCCCGCGCTTGAGTTCTACCACCTCAGAGTCTGTTGCGGGCTTACGTTTCTCAATAAACATTCCCATGATGCCGGCGGGCACGAGATAACAAACCAGAGCAGGTAAGAATAAGTAGATAAATTCATTAAACTGAACCAATTTTGCCTGCCAAACCATTAGTGTGGTGATGTCGCCAAAAGGGCTGAACGCCCCACCGGCGTTGGCGGCGATGACGACATTGATGCAACTGACATTTACAAAGCGTTTATCGTCGCCGGCTACCTTCACGATCACTGCGCACATGAGCAGTGCGGTGGTTAAGTTGTCGGCAATGGGAGACAGGAAAAAGGCCAGGAAACCGGTTAGCCAATACAGCTGGCGGTAACTAAAGCCCTTGCGAATCATCCAAGCTCTAAGCGCATCAAATAAGCGCCGCTCTTCTAGGGCGTTGATATAGGTCATGGCGACGAGCAAAAAAAGCATCAGCTCGGCGAACTCGAGCAGTGTATGGCGAAAAGCATGCTCGGAGATTTCGCTCATCCCATTTTGGGTATATACCCAGCCGATCATCATCCATATACAGCCGGCGGCCACCAGTACTGGCTTGGATTTGGCTAGGTGGATTTTTTCTTCGGCGATGACCAACACATATGCCATGATAAAAACCATGACGGCCATATAGCCTATGAGGGTATGGGTTAAGTTCTGGCTGCCTGAGGAGGCCCAGCTTAGGTTGCTGAAAAGGCACAGGCCGACAGCCAATAGCGCCGCACGAGTGGTGCGCACAAAGGGAAAGTATTTGAATGTCATGACGGTTACTACGATTGGGAGAAGGGTTAATAGCTGGTGTTAATTCTATACCAGGCTGCGTCTAATACGAAGTTTTCAGTGAGAAATTTAAGGTTTTCTTAAGGTTTGGGCGTTGAAATCCGGCTAGGTGAGGTGTTCAAGGGTTTTATGGCGGTTGAGATGACGTGAGGGCGCTTAGGAGTAGGGTAAGGAGGCGGTGCCTTTCAGTGCCTAGGGTAAGTCATGGTTGCCCTCAATGCTTGTGCCTTGGATTGGCGATTGTGACTAATGCTTACTATATATCGCAGAAAATTTGAATGGGCGCATGCAGGAGGCTTTGAGTGATTCTGGGGTAGCACTGGTGCCACCAAAGGTCTTTTTAAGCTACGAGTTTGGGTAGGCAATGGGAATTGACGCTGCTGGACCCCCACTTTACAGGTGACTGGCGTCATTCTGTTAGCGTCAGTGTGCCTAAAACGCTTGCGTCCAGATAACCTTTGTTTTCCTTGTGGCC
The DNA here is from genome assembly GCA_050300015.1 of Cellvibrionaceae bacterium. Taxonomy (GTDB): domain Bacteria; phylum Pseudomonadota; class Gammaproteobacteria; order Pseudomonadales; family Cellvibrionaceae; genus CAYZQH01. The sequence goes on from JBNKWZ010000021.1 coordinate 44,226, forward strand.
TATAGTATCAACCGACCCCATCATGCTTTCACGTTGTCCATCGGCTTGATTGTCGTTGTCGATATAGCTGGCAGAAAAGCCCATAACCATGCCCTTGTGCAAGGTTGCTGGTACATTCGCACTTGGCACACTTTCACTATAGCCTTGGTTGTAAATGCGAATGCTCATTTCCCATATATGGCTTGTGCCATCGCTTTTCATTTGTGCGGTGATATGGTCATTAAAGAGTTTTGGGGTACCGTCAGCGCCAGAATCAACTACATCATAAAAGGTGCTTACATGATAAGCCCAGGCATTATCAAAATTGGGGCCGGTATGACTCCCTCCGGAATGATCGGGGTCAATAAACAGTTCAACAGTATCATCGTTCCAATAATTATCTAAGGGATTGGCGTAGTGATCGTGAATCACATCGTCGGTCACATCCATTAGCAAATACAGCTGAGATTCATCCCAGAGTAGTTTAAATCGACCAGAGAAATCCTGCGAGGTAGGGTAGTTCACTTGTGCGCCAAGCCAAAGAACATCGAGAGCTTGCCAGGGGGCGGTGTTCCAAACGCTATCGATATTACCGTCAATGGTAGGGGCTTGAGATGCCTTGGGTGCGTTGTAGTTATTGCTTTGAGGCAGCGTGAGAGCGCTGTTGCCCGAAGTAAGTGAGTTAGAGCTGGTTGATGGGCTCGTGTTTCCTGATAAGGTGGTATTGACCGGCGATGCACCACAGCCACTAAGCATTAGTGCGGCGGGCAGGAGAAGGGTTGGCTTCGCCAGTAAATGGCAATAGGTCGTTATCATAAGGAAGGTCTTCGAGTCTCGGACGTTTGCATAAAATGCGTTTGATGCCCTTTGGGTTTCAGTCATAGATCGCATATTTCGAGCGGTTTGTGCGTGCAATTGGCATTGCGCGAGAACCATACAAGTTATGGGGGCTGATACTAAAGAATGTGGTGGGGCTTTTCAATGTGAGTGCTCTCGCGCAAAGGTTAGGAGGTCAAAGCAGTCGTCAATCTGTGCCCATGCTTTGACTCAATATGGCTATTTATTGAATTATGCAGGTCATGCAGGCTTCTGGTGGTCTAATCATAGCGGTCACCGTGGTCGCTCGGGCTGGGTGTGCGCGATAGCCCCACCATCCGATTGAGAATGGATTGAAACTCCTGCTGGCTGATATCCACCAATTCCACCACTCGGCCATACAGCATAATGGTGGGCACGTTGCGTCCGCCCATCTCTTTCTGGGTTTGGTGCAAGCAGTACAATACCGCGCGTTCTTTGCGGTTTAGGCCGTCCCGAACATCGGGTAAGTTGGAAAAGTCAGTTGGCATGCGTGTACCGAGACTCTAGGTGACGACAATTTTGAGGTATGACTGGCAACAGTGAGTTATTCTGTCGTCCAGCGCCATACTATCACAGGCCGAAAGCCGTCATGGGGGCTCAGGTGGGTGACCTATTGCCATGGGGGCTGAAATAGTAAAGACACGTCACCCATGCCCTTAGAGAGCACTGGTTGATCTGCCGTATTCTTACCACCCATCGAGCGCTTAAATTATGGTGGCTCTAAAGGTGATTTGAAGAATAATACCGAGGTGGCTTGAATTGTCATTAAAAGCCCTTCACTTCATGCGATATTGGCCGTAACATTCGCCGCGAAATGAAACCCAGAAAATAGAATACCACATCAACGATTTGTGCCAGTCGAACACTACAAAAGGCATAGATAACGTTCGCGTTCAGATACTAGAAAGTTAACCGATCACTACAGCAACTGAGGAAACCACAAATGGGAGCACTGCATTTAATCGGAGGTGAAAAAGGCGGCGTGGGCAAATCGTTCACCGCACGCTTATTGGCGCAATATTTTGTTGATGTTTATCAACCTTTTATTGGATTTGATTCCGACAAGTCTCACGGGACGTTTACGCGCTTTTACAGTGACTTTGTGAGTGATGTACGGGTGGACGATTTCAATAGCTTGGATGCCATTATCGAAGCTGCTGAAGAGCATCCAAACGGTAACATTATCGTGGATCTGGCGGCACAAACGGCGAGCCAAGTGCACCAATGGATCAACAGTTGTGATTTGTTTGAGATTATGCAAGAGCTTGGTTATACGGTGTATTGGTGGCATGTGATGGATGACAGTGCGGACTGTGCGAATTTGCTAAAAGGGGCGCTCGAAACCTTTGCGGGTAAACAAGTTAACTTGGTTGTGGTTCAAAACTATGGTCGGGGCACCAACTTTGAGCCCTTTGAATCTTCAACTACCTTTGAGCACGCGCGCGCTTTTGGTGCTCAATTTATTGCTATTGAGCGGTTGCAAGAGAGCCTGGCTCAGAAAATTGATTTTAGTAATTTCAGTTTTTGGGCGGCTGCGAACAGTCGAGAGTTTATGAAGGTGGCAGAGCGCCAGCGAGTGAAAGTGTGGTTAAAAAATGCCTATTCTCAGTTAGATTGCGTACTCAAGTCGACGATTAACCCAACAGAAACCGCTTGAATGGGAGGCGCCTCAGGGGGGCAGTGCTAAAGCGCCCGGCGCGGAGCCATTATTGTTTAGGTGTAATGGGTTCAGCCGGTAGCTCAATTGAATTGTTCAGGAATCACCAGGAACCAGTAGTTGTAAAAATATCAAGCTTTAAGCGGTACATTCATTCTTGCACCACATTGCCAAAAACCGAGGTATAGGGAGGGCTATAACTGCTGACGAAATAGCCTCCGCCCGCAGGTGACAGTTGTTCCGAGCGCAATTGTGTTCGCCCCAGTTTTTTTGCCCAATATGGGGTGAGTATTAAGTTGGCGGAGCCTGTGGCAATGTCTTCGGGTAGGTCGTATTGCGGGGCAAAGTAGCGGTATACGAAGTCATAGGGTTGCTTGCCTTGTGCCGTAACAATTAAAGCTCTGTCGGTGAGGCGCTTAAGCCTGTGGTGAGAAAGCCGAAGCTTGCGTACGAGTTCCGCGGTTTGTAGGGTGATAATGGCGTATCCCTTGCGCCCCCCTGCGGTATGAGCCTCAAGTACGGCCAAGCCCAGTATCCTTTGCCAAAAACTGCTATTGGATGCCGGCCTTAGCGGCGTTGCCTTTCGAGAAATGCCGAGTTTGTTGCCATGGCGCTTGACTTTGATTGGGCCTGAAGCCGAATGCAGTATCGGATGTTGTGATAGCGGGTCTTGTTGGCCTAGACAATAGGCCGCTGCGAGTAGGCCTGAGCCACAAAATTCGATTTCTCGTTGGTTTCGGTGGCATCGAATATGAAACCTTCGAGTTTTATCATCTTTTTTATCGTGCACTGGAGTCACTGCCACCGAGATGATGTCAGGGGGCATCTCGCCATTGAGGTATTTCGCACTTTGAACGGACCCCAGTGAAAGCGTTACGCAATGCGTATTCCCCCTGTGGTGCGGCGAACAAAAAGTGTGAATGTTTTTAAAGTTCATCCGTTTGTAGGCGAATGGCGCAACAAAAATAAGCTGAACATATTGTCTGGTGCCAACCAGATCTGCGTTTTTTGCCACCCTACTTGTGCCGCCAGATGGGTGAATTCTTGTGGTGAGTATTTATAAGAATTTTCTGTATGAATGCTTTCTCCGGCTCGAAACTGAATGGGCTTGCCTTGCAATGTGTACCTTTGATCGATGGTGCTCACCAAATGCATTTGCACGCAGCCTTTTTCGGGGTTGTAGTGAGCGTAATGTTCAAAATTTTGAATTTGAATTTCGGCGCCAAGTTCTTTGTTAATACGGTGCAATATGTTGAGGTTAAACTTGGCCGTGACACCTTTTGCATCGTTGTATGCGCTGTGTAGGAGTTCGGGTGATTTTTTGGTATCTACGCCAATCAACAGGTGGCTATTGCGTCCCAGTGTGGCAGCGGCCGACTTTAGAAAATCGACGGCCTCGGGAGGCGTAAAATTGCCGATGGTGGACCCAGGGAAAAATCCGAAATAAGGCGTTTTTGACGATGGCAGGGCAACACGTTTGGTAAAGTCGGCGGCAATGGGGTTAATGTGCACATTGGGGTAGCGTTGTTGCAGTCGCTTCGACGCTTGACTTAAATGTCCGGCGCTGATGTCGATGGGTAAAAAGGCTTTTATGGCGTCAAAGTGATCCAGTAGAGGTTCAATCTTTTTCAACGAGCCCGCGCCAAATTCCACCACCGATAGTGGCGCGCTAAAATGGGTATTTAGAGCCTTGGCGACCTGAGGTAACAGCGCCATCTCTGTGCGATAGGGGTAGTATTCATCAAGGCGGCAAATTTCATCGAAATATTGTGAGCCCGTTTCATCATAAAAGTACTTGGGCGATAGTTGTTTCTGAGAGGCGGACAGCCCCTCGATTACATGTTCGAGAAACGGGCTCAATGGCCTAGTGGGGACTGTGGCTTCGGCGATGGGCATCATAAACTCCTTGTTACAGATCTTGGGCCAAGCGCAAACCGCAAAACTGCCAGCGCTGATGAGGGTGAAAAAAGTTGCGATAACTGGGGCGAAGTTGTAAGCCTGGCGTGACGCAAGAGCCACCTTTTAATACCATTTGGTTGGCCATAAATTTTCCATTGTATTCCCCCAGAGCACCCTGCTCGGGCTTGAATTTCGGGTAAGGTGTAAATGGGCTTTGTGTCCACTCCCAAACATCTCCCTTGAGCTGCGTAAGGGCACCTGTAGTGGCGGGTTTAGGCCGGAAAAATCGGTGTTCCAACAGGTTTGCATCACTGTCATCGTGGTGATCGATCAATAACTTTTCCAGTTCATGCTCCCTAGGGAGCCGCCCGCCTGACCAGCGTGCGAAAGCGTCCGCTTCATAAAAGCTTACATGACAGACTGGTGCGTGGGGATTTATGGGTTGCAATCCGTCCCAGCCAAATTGGCACCAAGTGCCCTCTTGTTTTACCCAGTACAACGGAGATTCCCATTTTTGTCGGCATGCTTCAGCCCAGCCATCGCTGAGCCAGAGCAACGACGATTGATAGCCGCCATCTTCCATGAAGGCCAGCCACTCAGCGTTTGTCACCAAGCGGTTCGCCACGGCAAAAGGTGCAAGATAAGTGGTATGTTTCGGGCGTTCACAGTCGTAACTGAATGCTTGCTCATCGTCACCTACCTGGGTCATGCCACCCTCGTTTTCAGTCCATCGAAGCGGCGAGGAGGGGCCGGGTTGAGTGGGCGCCACGGGATAGATTGCGGGATAGGTCGGGTTGTGTGCCAGTAAATGCAAACAATCGGTCATGATCAGTTCCTGGTGCTGCATTTCATGGTGGAGGCCCACTTCGGTCAAGCGAAGGAACTCGGTAGATTCCAGCGCCAATAGCTCCCCCATATGTCGGTCCACATGCGCGCGGTAACCTAATATGTCCTCCAGGCTTGGGCGTGTGAGCAAGCCTCGTTGTGGTCTTAAGTAGGGTACGCCAACAGATTGGTAATAGGAGTTAAACAGGTGCTCGTAATGCGAAGAGTACTCGCAGTATCCCGAAAGGTGAGGTTTCAGCAGAAAGGTTTCAAAGAACCAAGTGGTGTGCGCCAAGTGCCACTTCACGGGGCTTGCATCCGGCATGGACTGCGCAGCCATATCTTCGGCTGTAAGCCCTTCACACAAATTGAGTGTGGTTTGCCGAGTGTGCTGATAGGTGCTCATGTTTCCTCCTGGAGGGCAAAGAGCTTCAACGATACCGACCACTCTTTACCATTTAAAGGCCAAAAGCTTGCTACTCAATGATTACACTACGGCGCTCTATCCGCAATTGACGTAGTGTGTGTTTACGGCGTTGGTCATGATTGGAGTCAATCTATTCCTCGGCCGGTGTAGAGGGTGTGCCACCTGCAATCGGCTGTGGCGCGCACAGTGTAGGTTCTGCGCTTAGTACGACAATTTTCTGCCAGATTTTCTGACTGAGGCCCGTACACAAGTCCTCTATCTGTCCTGCGGCACTGACGATTTCATGGTCAGGCAGCTTCTGTGAGTACAGTGCGGCGACCTTACCGGCTAATGAGAGCATTTCCGAGCTGTAATCCAAATATCGACGCAGTTGGTAGCTGTCCATGGAGCGCTCAGGGGACGACCTGGTGGATTGTGCGCCACCCAAAGCTGACGGATCTTTGGTGAGTTGGTGCATATCAATCACGTGCGCAAGCGCTCTCAGTTCGTGCAAGGTCTTCATGGCGCGGGCGCGTTTGAGCTTTGTTTCGAGGCTCATTAAAAAAAACAGTGAGGCTCCCACCAAAAAAATGTCGTTGATCAAAGATTCTGTGACTTGAATGACTTCATTGACGGCCAGTGTTTGCATCTTGAAATCGAATAAACTCAAACTGTAGATTGCGCCCAACACACCACAGAGGATGATCACTGAAACCGCCAGACGGAATTCAATGAGTGGGCGATTGAGCCAGTCCACTTTGGTCTGGCTGTCGGTGGCAACGGTTAACAGTTCACCACACACTTTCCTCAAACCCGAATCAGGAAAGCGCTCCGCAATTCTGGCTTGCAGGGTGGCGATGGTTTTGACCACTGCGCTCAAATCGAGTTGTTTGTAATCGCTGAAAGTCACGTATTTTACTTGTAGTGTGTTTTGATTCGGTCGTTTTTATTTTTGCTGCTTAGCTCACGGGCAACTCGTCATTGGCTGTTCTGTCTCGCTGCAGCGCAGTATAGTGCGCTGCCAGGGCGAATGCCACTGCAGCCCAACAACATCTCGCTAAGGGGCCTGAATGACCGCTATTGGTAAACTCATCACATTGAGCGCTGCTTTATTTCTCTGTTACATCGGGCAGAGTTTTGGCGATACCTCTTTGTTAGAAACCACCGTGGTGTTTGGCAAGCGTCAAGCGCAGCCAGTGTTCGACAGTACTGCGAGCCTTTCCAAGGTGGGTGAAGAACAACTGCAACGATTGGATGCCGTACATTTTAATGGCATTGGCGCAAGCGCGCCTGCAACTTGGGTCAGTAGAGGCAGTGGGCAAGAAAGCCTTACCGCCATACGCTCTCCGGTCCTGACAGGCTCAGGGGCTTGCGGAGCCTTTATGATGACTGAGGATACTGTGCCTTTGCGAGCCAGCGGCTTTTGTAATGTGAACCAACTGTTTGACAGTCATTACGAGCAAGCTGAAAGCGTTGAGGTATTACGGGGGCCAAATGCTGCAGAGTATGGCAGCAACGCGCTGTTTGGTGGTATTAACGTTCAGCTGCCTTCGCCAAGTGAGTCTAGACCGGCTCGACTGTCGATGTCCTTGGCGGACTTTGGTTACGCGCGTTTGGGGGGGCAGGCTCAATTTGAGGGAGGCGGTCAGTGGTGGCTTGGGGCGACCCTCGTGGAGGACGATGGTTATCGTGCAGATTCTGGTGTGTCTCAACAAAAAATCAGCGTGAAGCAGGCCAACTATGGCGCGCATTGGCGGTCGGTGCAAGGTGTTACCTTTAACCATTTGGATCAAGAAACCGCAGGCTATTTGCAGGGCGATAATGCGTATAAAGACAAAGACTTGATTCGTACCAATGCCAGTCCAGAGGCTTGGCGTAAGGCCAAATCGGTACGCGCATACAGCCAATGGACACGCGAAACTGCCGAGGGGCGATGGACGGTTATGCCCTATGCTCGGTATCACGATATGGCCTTTCTCATGCATTTTGTTCCCTGGCGACCCGAAGAACAAAACGATCATGCGTCGGTAGGGTTATATACCCGTTGGCAAGGACATGACCGTGGCAACTTTCTACCGTCCATTGGGCTTGAGGTTGAAGCGACCGAAGGCCACTTACAAGAATGGCAGGCCAATCCTGCGCCTTTTAATCAAGCGGCGTTTCCTGAGGGCATGCATTACGATTACTCAGTGCAAGCCAGAAATGCGGCCGTGTTTTTGGGTGCGCAGTGGCTTGCCGGTGATGACTGGGTAGTCAGTTGGCAGGGGCGTTTGGACGGTATTGACTATCGCTACAATAATCAGCTTGCCCCAGGCAGTGCCTGTGCGGCCTCCGTGACGGATTGCCGTTTTTATCGACCGGCAGATCAGGACAATCACTATTCGTTTTTCTCCCAAACTTTGACTGTGCTATGGTCCTATCACGCGGATCACCGAATGTTTGCGAAGTTGGCTAACGGTTTTCGGGCGCCTCAAACTGCGGAGTTGTACCGGCTACAACAAGGTCAACGTTCTGCCGAGTTAAACGAAGTGCAACTCAATGGCTTTGAGTGGGGGCTTCGAGGGCAATGGCCTGCCGTGTCATATGCGCTTACCGGCTATTGGATGGCCTTACAAGACGATATTTTTCAAGACAGTGAGCGTCAGTATGTTAGCGGCGCCGAAACTGCTCATAACGGGATTGAAGTGAAGCTGGACTGGGTCATCTCGCCCTCGATTCGTGCATCGGTAATCGGAGCCTATGCAGAACATGAGTATGCCAATAGCCCGAACGTGCTGGGTTCTAGTGTGGCGCTCGAAGGGCTGCAAATGGATACGGCACCACGAACACTGGGAGCGATGTCGTTACAATGGCGGCCCCATGCGCACTGGCAATTTGAATCTCGAATAAATCATTTAGGACATTATTTTACCAACCCTGAGAACACACATGACTATCCAGGCCACACGCTGTTAGATTTGACGTTACACCATCAAGTCAGCGCCCAATGGCGGTGGCAAGTCAATTTGGATAATGCCCTGAATACTCGTTTTGCCGATAGAGCGGACATCGCTTTTGGCACGCCGCGGTATTTTCCAGGGCAAGAACGTACGATTCGATTGGGCGTGACCTGGGTGGGACGGTAGCTGAGAACACGGATGGCCGCACAAGGCAGTCATCACTTAACACGTTTTTTAATGGGGGTGTTAGCGGCTAGGCCTGATATCACTTCGATGTTGATGCCGTCCGATAAGCCTACCTCAACTTCTTGTTGCTCAAATTGTTGCGGGCCTGTTTCAACTTCTACGTAGGCTTTGTCGTCTTCAAACAGAATGTTCCCTTCGTTGACGGCAAGTACCTTGGCGCGCCTGTCCAGCACGATATCGGCGGTGGCACTGTAGCCTGCACGCAGAAAAACATCATCTCGGGGCTCTACGGCAGCTTTGATTTCAAACTTAATGGTACCTTGGTCGTCAATGCCTTTGGGTGACACATATTCAAGTTGTGCATTAAACGTCACATTATCAATGGCGCCCACGGTCAAACTGAGTGGCATACCTTCTTTCACTTTTCCTATTTCACTTTCGTCTAAGCGGCCTTCAAAAACAAGATCATTCATATTGGCCACATAGGCGATGGTGGTGCCTTGGTTAAAGGTATTGGTTTCGGTAACAAATGTGCCTTCTCGTACCGGGACCAATAGTATCATCCCCTCCACCGTTGAACGAACCAGGTTGGCGACCTTGCCACTTTTTTTGGATGCGCCCTCTTTAATTAAGTCCACGGCGTTTTCCGCTGCGCGGACGGCTTCAGCTTGCAACTCGTAGTTCAATAAAAACTTTTTGTATTCCAGCTCGCTGATGAGTTGGTCGTCATACAATTGCTTTTGGCGTTCGTGTTCCAATTGGGCATTGCTCAGATTCAAATGTGCTGTTTCTAAGCGTGATTCTGCGTTGCTCAGTTGCTCCATATTGGGGATTAGCTCGATTCTGGCTAAAAGATCGCCTTTTTTGACGAGGTCACCGGCCTCTACGAAGAGCTTGTCTACGACACCACTGACTTGCGGCTTGATTTCAATCTCTCGCCTGGGAGTGATCTTTCCGGTTGCGACAGTCTTTAACTCGATATCAGTGGTAAAGGCTTGAGTGGTCTCATATACCACAGGCTTTTCTTTTGACTTTTGATACAAAAAAATGGCAGTCCAGATAAATAATGCCACTGTGGCAACGGCAAGGGCGATCCAAAAAAACTTTTTCATGTGTGGCTCTTTAATGTCTAGTAAGTTTCTGCATTGAGGTAGTCATTGTGGTGTTTCGCTGCGAATATTTACGCGAATCCTTGTGGCGTGCTTACGTGGTTATGGTTTGCACGCATACTATTCATCCTGCAACGCTACGATAGGATTGACACGCGCGGCCTTGCTCGCGGGTAAAATGGCCGCTAAGCAGCCCGCAATTACTAAAACAGTTAAGGCTGTTAGCGCTGTAGTAAAGTCTATTTCACTATCGGCAAACATTTTGCCTGCGTCACCTTGAGCCAGTAACGTCGTGATGCCTTCCAGCGAAAAAACGCCCACTGCCAGCCCTAGATAGCCAGCGACAAAAGTTAATAGGAGCGTTTCTTGTAAAATCGTCATTATGATGTGCAAGGAGGTCGCGCCCAATGCTTTTTGCAAACCAATTTCGCGGGTACGTTCTTTCACCACAATGAGCATAATATTGCCCACGCCGACGACGCCGGCGATGATGGTGCCTACTGCCACTACCCATGAAAAAACTTTCATCCCGCTAAATAGCCCCAGCACTTTTTGGTATTCTTGTTCCATATTAAACGAGCCGAAACCGCCGTTGTCGTCTGGGTGAATGGTGTAAACTTCTTTCAACTTGGCTTTCACCTTTTGCTCTAGGTCAATTGCGCTGACGCCTGCAATGGGCGTAAATTGAAAGTGACCATACCAAGTTTGGTTGAACGTTCTCCGTTGGGTTGAATTGGGCATAATGATGGTGTTTGCGCGATTTTCTTCATCGGGGTTTGAGGGTTCAAATACACCAATAACTTTGAAATAAATGCCGCCAATATTTACCGATTGCCCAACTGCGTTTTCGTCAGGTTCAAAGAGCATATCTTTGACGCCCCTGCCGATAAAAACCACCTTCCGGTAGTCTCTAAAATCCAAGGGGTTGATCATTCGACCTTGAAGCAATTGGTATCCGCCAATGGCCATTTGATCGGGTTCAACACCGCGTGTCTCAAAGGCGCCACTCTTGTCGCCACGTACCACATATTGATTGACTTGCCAGCCACCTAGGTTGTTGACAGCACTAAACCGGTCCACTTCTGGTATGGCCAATACCGCTTGGCGGGCAGGCTCGTCTAAGCGTATGCTACGACCGGTTTCAAATCCCTTGTAAGGCAATTGAGTGCGGCCGTTAGTCCAGATGAAAACGGTATTGCTTCGGCCACTAAAATTCTTCATCGCGCCTGTTTGTAAACTGCCAGCAGCCCCTAACAGCGCCACCAACATAAAGATGCCCCAAAACACGCCGAAGGCCGTGAGGCCGGTGCGCAACTTGTGCTTGCTTAAGGTGTAGAGAATTTCTTGCCAACGGTCGACGTCGATCATGCGTTTCTCATGGCCTCCACCGGAGCAATCCGCGCAGCACGCCAAGCGGGTGCAAACCCGGCGATGGCCCCGGCACAAACCAACACTGCAATAGCGGTTAGTGCCAACTGAAAATTCACTTCAGGGCGCTGGAAATAAGGCATTTTTACCTGCAGAGAGGCGGTTAAGGCGTTCACGCCTTCAAGTAGACCCACGCCCAATACCAGGCCAAAATACCCGGCCGTGGCGGTGACCAGTATGGATTCGAACAAAAGCGAAAAAATGATACTGGTGGGGGTGGCCCCCAGGGCTTTACGAACGCCGATTTCTACGGTTCGTTCCTTCACGGTGATCATCATAATATTACTAATGCCGACAACCCCTGCGGTCAATGTGCCTAGGCCCACAAACCAGATAAACGCGTTAATGGCACTAAACAGTGCAAACACCCACTGCCCTTGACGAAGGAGGTTGTTCGATCGAATGGCGCTTCTATCTTTAGGGGAGACCTGGTGGCGGGCTCGCAGAAAAGCCATGACATCCTCTTCCGTTTTCCAGGGATCTACTGACGACTTCGGTTGGTAAGTAATGACGTTGACGAAGTTTTCGCCTTTTCCAAAAGTGGTTTGATGGAGGCTCAAGGGGATATAGATACGCTCAGACATTCTGCCGTTATTGCCCTTGTCGTAAAAAACACCAATGACGGTAAAGGCTATGTTGTTGATGTATATGCGCTTGCCAACAGGGTCCTGCTCACCAAAAAGGGTTTTTGCGACAAGGGTGCCAATGGCGGCTACCTTACGCCGTTGGTCACTGTCTAAGGTATTGAGCTTGCGGCCCAAGCGCTGGTCTTGCCCTATTTTGAGATCAAAATACCCATCGCCAACACCTAGGACGGAGTAGCTTTGACTGACGTTTTGGTGACGAACGACGCCATTCAGGTTTTGCTCGGCGGAGGCAATCTTTACGTTGGGCAGTTTTGAAATGGCGATGACATCTTTTGTGGTTAAGCGAATGTCGCGCCCTACGCCTAGGCCCATATAAGGGACAGAGGTTTTGCGTGTGGTAATCCAAACGGAATCTTGCGCGTCTGCGCCAAAGTTTGAAGTGATGCCATTTTGTAAACCGCGGCCGGCACCGAGCAGCAAAATCAGCATGAAAATGCCCCAGAAAACACCAAATGCTGTGAGAAAGGTACGCAGTTTATTGCGGCTTAAGGTGAACAGGATTTCTTGGAGCGCATTGAACAGTGCAGTCACGACACCGGAGCCTCGTGAGTGTCAATTCGGCCGTCTTTTAATACAATTAAGCGGCTACAACTGTCTGCAATGTCTTTTTCATGGGTAACGATTACCACGGTTTTGCCTTGATCGTTCACTTCTTTAAACAGCGCCATAATCTCTTCAGTGGTGTGGCTATCCAATGCGCCGGTGGGCTCGTCTGCCAGTAATACCCTAGGGTTTGTGGCAAGAGCTCTGGCAATGGCCACACGTTGTTTTTGCCCACCGGACAGTTGGTTTGGCATGTGCTTGGCCCGGTCGGAGAGCCCTACCATTTCAAGTAATGCTAGAGCGCGGCGGTTGCGTTCACGGCGCCCCACTTTTTGGTAGTAGAGTGGCAGCGCCACGTTTTCTGTGGCATTTTTGAATGGCAGAAGATTGAAGGATTGGAACACGAACCCGATAAACCGATTGCGCAAATAGGCCGCACGTTTTTCACTCAAGCGATCAATCAGTTGGCCGTCTAGCCAGTATTGACCAGAATCTTGCTGGTCCAAAATACCCAGAATGTTCAGCAGTGTGGACTTGCCGGAACCCGAGGAACCCATGATGGCGACCATTTCACCTTCAGTGATGGTCAGGTCAATACCTTTGAGCACCTGTAATGTGCGGTCTTTATCTCCGTACGCTTTGTGTATGTCTTCCAGTTTGATCAAGATAACTATCCAAGTTTAAGGTCGTAAGCCCATAGGGGGTCGTCTAAAGACCACTAAAGACTGGTCGGGGGCCCAACAAGTTCCCATTCGGCTGACGCAAACGATGGTCAGCGTCGAACGTCGTACCAGCGAATGTTGTCTTTGGGCACTATCGTTTGTTGCGAAACACCAGTATTGGGGGTATTTGCCAGGCCTTAGAGTCTTTTTTGAACAACCATTTTAACAGCGCCACAAGGGCGAGAGTGGCCACAATTCCTGCCACGAGCAGAACAGAGGTGACGCTAGACGGAGACCGTATAAATTGGATGGCGCTTTCAGTAAACAAGCCGATGGTCACCGTACCGGGCAGAAATCCAATAAATGTACCCAGTATAAAGTGACGGAAAGGCAATGCAAATGCGCCAACTGCAATATTGACCATAACAAAGGGCGCAACCGGAATTACTCTGATTAACACCATCGGCAACAGCCCACCTTGAGCCGTTTTTTCGCGCAATGCATGCAGCCGTGTACCGAGCTTGGGTGGTGGTAACTTTAAGGCCATGCCCACCGCGTAACCTGATGCGGCACTTATCAGTAAACCGAGCATGGCAATGACACCGCCTTTTACTGCGCCAAATACTAAAATGCAGACAATCAATTGTATGACCAAAGGAAATAGAAAGGCGCTGCCGATGACAAACCCAGTCACCATAAGTAGGGGGGCATACCAGTTGTGGCTAACCGTACCCACTATTTCAAGCGCCGTATCGAGGTCTCTGAGTTGGTTTAACGGCGTTAACCGCCATAAAAGCGCAATCGCTACCACGAAAATGACCGATAGCATTAACGCGCCCAGAGCCTTTGGGAGGTGTTTTTGACGGAGGTTCGTCATTGTCTTTGGCCTTAAATCGCAAAAACTGGAATGGCACAATAGGGAACAGCGATGCCATCACCTTGCAAGGCCTGACTCGAGTTCTGTGCCTTGGTTGTTGAATGTGGCAGGTAGTGTTAAAGCTCAATAACATTTTGAGGGGGCTTTGTGCTCGCTTCCCTAAGTTGTCTTCTGGCCATGACTTCCTCGTAAAGGGCAGCTTTTTCTTTGGCCAAAGTGGTCTCGTCTTTATAGACCAATAGATACTCGCTGGTGCCACTTTGCATGCCAGGGCGTGCCATATAAGTACTCTTGATAAAAAAACCAGGAAGGCATTTTTGAACTTTGAGGGAGCTCAATACGGCGCTCGGGCGAGCAATGTGGGTGGTAGCTTTGTGGTTGAGATAGCCAATCCCAGCGGAAGTTAGAGAATATTTACGCGGTTGCGAGGGTATGCTAGCACCGTTGTAATTGAGGCAGGTGAGTAGGGAGCTGTCCTTAACGTGGCTTGCAAGCCTTTCGCCAAACGCTTTTAATAATTCATCATCCAAATAATTGAACAAGTCCCAAATCATGACCACATCGAAAGGTTTAGCGTCGGGGAAATTTAGATACGGTGCGTGCCGGATGTAATCGAGTTGGGAAGCTTTGTCTTTGCCCTGCAAGCGTTGTATGACTTGATGAAAGTCTACAACCGCGACCTCACCGAAGGCGCCTTTCCATTTGTCTTCGTTACCCAGGTGCTTGCCTCCCAGGTCCAATAATCTGGCGCCAGGGTGGTTCTGGGCAAAGTTCAGGACAGAACTCAATGCAGGGGATGTCAGTTCTACATCTACCTGTGATTGGCTCTTGGTGAGTTCTGATGTTGCAAATACCCCATTTTTCATAGCGTTGTCCGGCTGGAAACAAAAAATTTGTTCAGAAATGCCACCGTGCATGCCTTCGCGATTCACGTAAGAGCGAACCGCACGGAAGTTGGGCATGGCATTGAGCCACTCTATGGTGGTGGCCTTGGTGGTGTGTGCGATACGGCTTTGGTCATATTCGATGCTAATATGGTATTGGTCCAAAATTCTAAAAATGGCGGGCTGGGCAGGTCGCCTAGCACCCAAATAGTTAAAAGAATAAAGCAAAGTATTGGGTGCTAGATGAGGCGCCAGTCGCTGGATAATGGCCGCGAGCTGCTCGTTGTCGATAAAATCCAAAAGGTCCCAAGCCAATACCACTGAAAATTTTTGTTTGGGTTTTATATAGTCTAAAAATTGGGGTAAATCCAGTGGCGCCACTTTGGTCGACTGGGGCGCGATACTGAAAGCCATCTGGTCAGTGAGGTTTTCAAAGTGTAAGTGGCAACCGAGTTGACTGAGAAAGTCGAAATTTGCAGAGACACAGGGACCCAAGTCTAAAACTTGTACCTGTTCTCGGCCCTTAACCGCATTACAGATGGCGGTCAAGCCCGGTGAGCGATGTGGGGTTACATACTGCATGGCTGCTCGAATCGCTTAAGGTAAACCAGCAACCTTCAACGTCATGTTATGGTGCTTACGATCCGTGTTGGCGCCCCCAAAACGTTGAGGTGTTGGGATGGGCGATAGGTTATGCCAAACCATTGAGAAAAGAAAGATAATACAGTGGTTATTCGTCACATTCTTACGCGGGTCATTGTTTGTTTAAGGGGGTTAAAGTTGCACTGATGCTTATTTAGATAACGGATTCATAAAGTGCTGTATTGCAGTTTTCCCTATCAATTAATCGTAGTGTCTCAAAGAGAGGGGAATAAAGCGTTGTTTTAGTCCACTACAGGATTAACCGTAGATGTGCGCTCTTGGTCGTAGTTGATGGCGCGAATGGGGTAGGGGATCACGATGCCTTCTTGGTTAAAGCGTTGGTGCAGCGCTTTGATAAACGCCGACTTGATGAAAAACCGGTTGAAGTACTCTTGTGCTCGTAGCATTACGGTAAAATTGATGCTTGAACTGTCAAAAGTATGAAAGACCACAAAGGTGTCATAATCGTCAATACCCCACTTATGAGACTTGAGTATCTCTCGGGCGACCTCTAGCGTTACGCGCTCCACATGCTCTAGATCGGAATCATAGTGCACTCCCACTTCGACGGGAACAGACAGTTCTTTCTGGGGGTAGTAATAGTTAATCAGTTTTGACTTTGAGATTAAGCTGTTGGGCACGATGACGGTGTTGTTTGGGAGCATTTTAATCCATGTGGAACGCCAGCCAATTTTCTCTACAAAGCCCTGTTCGCTAGAATCCAACTCTATGTAATCGCCCACGCGAAAAGGCTTATCCAATATGATTTGCACACCCGAAAAAAAATTTTCTAAAGTGGGCTGCAAGGCCAAAGCGACGGCGAGAGAACTGATGCCCAGGGATGCGACGATGGGGGTCACTGAAATGCCAAGTGTACCCAAAATCACCAGGATACCAATACACAGTATCATTCCTCTGAGTATGCCGCGTAAGATTCCCCCACTATTTTTGAGAGCTTCGGATCGGTTGGTATAGCCTGTGACGGCACCTGAGCTAAACTGATCGGCAAATGCGATTATGGCGGTGGCAAACAATAATTGCGCGCACAGTTTCAGGGCGTTCACCCAGTTGGGGCGGTCAATTGCGTATGCGTGTAGCAGTGTTTGAATCATCACCACGGTAACGGCCAGTACGCAAAGGGTTAGGGGAATTCGAAGAGCGTCGATCAGTACTGTGTCTAGCGTGTATTGTGTTTTTTGAGTCCAGCGTTTAATTTGCCCCAAAATGAAGCGTTTTATGGCCATCAGTACAATCAGTGTCGATAGGGCCGAAAGGGAGATCACTCCCCAGGGCGGCAGGTGTAGTGTATTGAGGTTGAAGTCAGTCATGAAGTGGTGCGGGCTCGATTAATGTGTGGGGGGTTACTCAGCAATTCGCGTTCCTTTATTGTCACTCAATAGTCGTTATGCTCGTGACCGTTCGATATCCACGCGCTTAGGTTTCTGATTCCTGTGTTGGGGATACCCATTTTTTGAGTTTGCTTTTCAAGCTCGAGGGCAATTGTTTGATCGTGAGGCTATCAGTTGAGGGGTCGTAGATCACGGATTCACCCAGGCAGCTGGACGCAAAACTCATGCTCAACAATTCGTTGCGACCGCTGATGCGTATAAAGTTACGCATTCGGTTTTTATCAGGAATGAATTCTGGCTTGGTTTTGGTGTTGTGTTGTTGAACATAATCGTCGAATTTGGGTGGTGGCGCAAAAGGCGTTGGACACTCCTTGGGGTCGGGTAGAGTGTCATGTACGTGTTGTGCAAGCTCTGCCAAAACCACGGGTTTGTCGTCGGCCGCTTGCTCTAAACAATAATGCACCACCTGCTTGTGGGTGTGCTTGGCCACTTCTTCCGGTAAAGCCTCAGTGTATTGGCTCACGCTTTCAAGGAAAGTATCTGTTTCGGCGGCCAGATCGAGCTTTTCACAGAAGCCTAAGGCACTGACAAAGGCATCACTCAGGGGTTTTTCCCCTCTCCAGCGTAACAGCGCAATGGCATTGGCTTTGCGATAATCCTCGTCGCTGAACCAATCGTTCAGGTCAATTTTGGCAGCCAGCCGAATGCCTTCAATATCCAAGTAAGTAGAGGTGTTGACTGTGAGATCACCATCCAAATAAAGGCCTGTTTCGTGTTCTACCCAAAAAAAATGCAGTTGGTTGGATTGCTCCAGTGTTTCGTAACCGATGACAAGGTTTGCATCTACTACGCAGTCAGTAGTGTTTAAAGCGTGTGCAAATTGGTGAGCAAAGTGCTCGCTCAAGCGCTCAAACCCAATAGATTGACTGTGGAATTGCGTCAGCCAGCTGGCGAAGGGGAATTCCGCCCTATCCTCGGAAAAACGACCATATTCCTTACCCGCACGCCGTAGAACACTTGTTTTCAT
The DNA here is from genome assembly GCA_050300015.1 of Cellvibrionaceae bacterium. Lineage (GTDB taxonomy): Bacteria > Pseudomonadota > Gammaproteobacteria > Pseudomonadales > Cellvibrionaceae > CAYZQH01. The sequence continues at coordinate 62,143 of JBNKWZ010000021.1, forward strand.
ATCGCGAAACAGCGATTCGTGGAGCCCATCGCCTGGCCACAAAGACGTGGCAATTCTGACTTTTGGGCTGTCTGAGGGTGAGGCACGGGTGATGCGGTGCGCGATAATCGCTTCGATGGGCATAGGAGGCTTCTGTCGTCTAAAAGGTGCGATTATACCTATTTCTTTACGAGGCTCTGAACTTACGTCCTAGGGAACCTCTGTGGAGCTTCTGTTTGGGGGGTAGCTCATGAGACGCTCAGCCGCAGAACTGGCCCCTCTCACGCCTATAGCGCTGGCGACATACAGGGGTGCGAGGAGCCACATGCCAAAGGTGTTGCGCTAACAAGCGCAACCATCGGGCCCAGTTGAGGCGTCGTTTGACTGCGCGGCTTTGCATCCATCAGAGGCTTGTTATCACCAAAAGCGCACATAAATGGCAACCAGTATGCTCATGATGATAACGGTATGGATGATGTCCCATTTGCTGATACTTTCGCGAATGTCTTTGCGAGTTTGTGCGGGTAAAGTTTGATAGGTTAGTCCTTCCAATTGATCTTCAGACGCGGGCTTGGTGAAAAAGCTGACAATAACCACTATGGTTGCAATGGCAAAAAACAAACTGGAGCAATAGTACAGCCAGTTCATGTGTACCAGGGGGTAGAGCCAGCTGCCTTCGGTGATGACATCGGAGAAAATTTGCAGTACCAGGCGAAACATTCCCATGATGAAACCTGCAACCAGTCCCACGTAGCCTGCCGCGGGTGTTATACGCTTTGAAAAAATGCCAAATAGAAATACAACGGCAATCGATGGGGCGATCAGAGATTGCACCAACTGCAGATATTGATATAGAACATCGGCCACCAGTTCCATAATTGGTATCCAGAGTACACCCAAAATGACTACGGTGATGGTGGCCCAGCGCCCGACACTCAGTAGCTTTTTCTCGCTGGCTTCAGGGTGAATACGTTTGTAAAAATCAATCGTAAATAGCGTGGCCGAAGAATTAAACAGAGAAGCCAAAGACCTCATTAACGCGGCCACAAGGCCACCGACCACAATGCCCTTAATGCTGGAGGGCAGCAGAGTTGACACCAGTGTTGCGAAGGCTTGATCCGGCGAGTCTAGATTAATGATGCCTTTTTCATGCAGTGCGAAGGCAATGAGACCCGGGAATAAAAAGATAAAGACCGGTAAGAGTTTTAGGTAGCCGGCAAAAATGGCGCCGCGCCGCTTGAATACCTTTGGCACTTAGCACTCGTTGAACAATATACTGATCGGTGTTCCAGTACCAAAATCCAATGATGATCGAGCCCATTAATATGCCGGGCCAGGGAAAATCTGGGTCTGACATCGGACGAATTAAATGCATTTGTTCGCCATTGATACGCTCTAATTCCGCAAAGCCACCAACGGCGTCGAGACCTGTGACCAGTATCACCAGTGACCCGATAATTAAAACAGGCGTTTGCAAAACAGAAGTCCATAGTACGGCTTTCATGCCACCTAAGACCGTATAAAGCCCCGTGACGACTACCAAGCCAACTGCAGCAACCCAGAAGAAATCGACTCCCCAAAGCGTATCGACGCCCAAGATGGTTTGGAGCACAATACCGCCTGCATATACCGTCACTGATACTTTTGTTAACACGTAACTGATCAAAGAGACAACAGATAAAAACGTTCTCGAAGCGGAGTTATAACGTTTTTCAACGAACTCGGGCATGGTGTAAATGCCGTTGGACCAATATAGCGGCACCATTAACCAGCCTAGGATTAAAATATTCCACGATTGCAACTCCCAGTGTGCCATTGCAATACCGGTTTGTGCGCCGGCACCGGAAAGTCCCACCAGGTGCTCGGATCCAATATTGGATGCGAATATGGATGAGCCGATGACCAGCCAACCTGCATTGCGACCCGCAAGAAAATAATCGGAGGTGTTGTCCTCTGTCTGCCGTAAAGACCAAACAATCGTCGCCAGTAAAAGCAGAAAAAAGCCTAGTAATACCCAGTAATCCAAGGTGCTGAATTCGATCATGCCTGCGTCCTAAGTCAGATGGGTTGTTGAAAACCGTGTTTGATTCAATTGAATTGCATGAGAGGATTGTGGCTCACGCACAGTTTTCGTTATTTGTTATGGCAGGGTGTTTTGAGCAAAAACGACAAAATGAAAGGCGAAATTGTATTATATAAGCATTGAATTAACAGCTTTTTCGACGCTCAAAAATGAGGATTGAATCCGTTTTTGTATGGGCTTTGGCGGAAACTTGAGCGATTGTAAGGGGTGCGGATGCTTTCGGAACGTAAGTAAGCACTGGCACGTAATACCATCAGTCTGTCAGGTGTTAAACGTTGGCTCGGTGCGTGATACTATATCTCCGTTATATTGCGTTGGGCCCAACTTGGCTGGCTCGACATGTCTTACACTTTTCTTGTAGTAATGCCATGACCGTACTCGAAAGGAATTTTAACCTCTCTCAAAGAATGACACATGAGTTAGGTCGTGCCATTGTTTGTGGCGAATTTGACCCATCTGAGAGCTTACCGACTGAGGCAGAACTGTGTGCCAAATATGGCATCAGCCGTACGGCCGTTAGAGAGGCCGTTAAGATGCTCTCGGCGAAAGGGTTGATCACTAGCCGCCCACGGCAGGGAATTCGCATATTGCCGGAAGAAGATTGGAATATCTTTGATTCTGATTTGTTGCAGTGGTCTTTGGAGGGCAAGCCTTCACTTAAGGTATTAAAGGAATTCGCGCAAATGCGGATCGCCATAGAACCCGAGGCAGCGGCTCTGGGCGCTCGTTTTGCACGCCCAGAGCGTGTGGCCTTCATTGGTGATGCATTGGATCGTATGCGGGCTGCGGGTGAAAATCACGAGGCCGCCTTGGTTGCGGACATCGATTTTCATATTGGTATATTGTATTCGAGCGAAAACCGCTTTTTTATTCGTATGCGGGATTTTGTTCGTACGGCCTTAAATGCCAGTATTCGGCATACTTCCACGGTAAAGGCTGACCAGACTGCGGTGATCGAGGAGCATGCACAGGTTTACAATGCGATCGCCTCCGGTAACGACGAAGGCGCCAAAAGGGCTATGTTGGCACTGATTGAGGAAGCGCTTGGCTTTATTAATCAGGCTTTAGAGGCTTCTCGCTAACCTCGAATCGGGTTCAGGTTTGGAACGCTCGCCTTCCAAGGGATTAGTAATACCCTTGGTGGCTTAATTCGCCTACAATATACTCAGTATGATGCTTCCATCCGCGACCAACCCCGACTAAGGCCAAACTCTCTTGAGAAAACCCAAAAAGCCCGTTTTAGATCCCTATGCCAAGCGTGAGGCAAAAAATTACGCCAACCCCATTCCCAGCCGCGAATTTATCCTCGAGTTACTTGATACGTCTAGTGGTCCAATGACTTTAAGTCAGATCATTGAGTCCTTGGCATTGCAGGAGGACGAGCAGTGGGAGGCTTTGCGTCGTCGCATGAACGCCATGGAGCGAGATGGCCAGGTGGTGCGAAATAGGCGGGGCGAGTTTGGCAAAATCGACAAGATGGACTTGGTAAGGGCACGGGTTCAGGGGCACCGAGACGGCTATGGGTTTGCGATTCCTGCGGAAGGCGGGGACGACTTTTATCTGTCCAATCGACAGATGCGCAAAGTATTTGATGGTGATGAGGTGTTGGTGCGTCATGCCAATACGGGGTTTAGGGGCCGCAAAGAGGGGGCCATTGTCGAGGTATTAACGCGTAATACTTGCCAGTTGGTTGGACGCTTGGTTGTGGAAAATGGGGTCACCCTGGTACACCCTGACAATCCTCGCATTATTCAGAATATTGCTATTTTACCGGGGGAGACATTCAATGCCGAGGCGGGACAGTGGGTGGTTGTCGAAATTGTAGATTACCCCTCACGCAGTGGCCTTCCTACGGGCAAAGTACTCGAGGTATTGGGGGATCACTTGGCACCGGGTATGGAAATCGATGTGGCCATCCGCACTCATGGGGTGCCGCATGAGTGGCCAGTAGAAGTTCTCGACCTGGCGAAGACGTTTTCACCAACCGTACCCGACAAAGATAAAAAGACCCGAGTGGACCTGAGGCAGTTGCCACTGGTAACCATCGATGGCGAGGATGCGCGGGACTTTGACGACGCGGTCTATTGTGAACCGAAGGCGTCGGGCGGGTGGCGGTTATATGTCGCGATTGCCGATGTGTCTCACTACGTTCAAGTTGGTGATGCTTTAGATCGGGAGGCTACGGTTCGAGGCAATTCAGTGTATTTTCCTGATTATGTGGTACCTATGCTACCGGAGGCCTTGTCGAACGGACTTTGTTCTCTGAATCCTGCCGTGGATCGGTTGTGTATGGTGTGTGAAATGACCATTAGTGCGCGTGGTAAGGTCAGTGGGTTCAAGTTTTATGAAGGTGTCATGCATTCTCACGCACGGTTTACCTACACCCAGGTGGGACAGATATTGGCAGAGCGCGGGCAAAAACGCAGCGGCATACGGAAGCAGTTTCACCAACTTACGCCACACCTGGACTGCCTTCAGGACCTTTATACCGTGTTGCTCGCGGCACGCAAGAAGCGGGGGGCGATTGAATTTGAAACCCAAGAAACACGTATTCTGTTCGACGATGAGCGAAAAATTCAGCAAATTGTCCCGGTGGTTCGCAACGATGCACACAAGCTGATTGAAGAGTGCATGTTGGCGGCCAACGTGTGTGCGGCCAATTTTTTAGAAAAGCACGAACTGCCGGCCTTGTACCGTGTACATGAGTCACCTAAGGAACAAAAATTAGAATTGTTGAAGGCGTTTTTGGCGGGCCTTGGGTTGCCGTTTCCGGCAAAGGTGCGAGTAACGCCGCAGCTTTATCAGTCGGTATTGGCGTCGGTGAAGGGTAGGCCGGATGCCAACATCATTCAAACGGTTATGTTACGAAGTATGAATCAAGCGGTTTATCAACCAGAGAACCGCGGGCACTTTGGTTTAGCCTACGAAGCCTATGCACATTTTACATCTCCCATTCGCCGCTACCCGGATTTACTCGTGCATCGTGCCATCCGTTCCGTGATTCGGTCAAATAGTGAGTCCAAACACGTAGAGCGAGTACCCAGGGTTCGCAATATTGCAAAAAAGCGGATCTATCCTTATTCGTTAGAAGACATGTTGGCTTTGGGAGAGCAGTGCTCTTTAACTGAGCGGCGCGCAGATGATGCTACTCGAGATGTAATCAGCTGGTTAAAGTGTGAATATCTGCGCACGCATGTGGGAGAGGTGTTTAAGGGAGTGGTGTCTTCCGTTACCTCATTTGGGCTTTTTGTTGAGCTCAATGACATTTACATTGAAGGCTTGGTACACATCACCGCGTTACCGAAGGATTATTATCACCACGAGGCGGCCCATCATGTTTTGGTTGGCGAGCGCAGTCAGCGAGAGTTTGCGCTGGGTGATTCTATTACGGTGCAAGTCGCTAGAGTTGATCTGGATGAACGAAAAATTGATTTTGATTGGGTGGCTGATGGTGATGGACCCAATCGGAAGCGTAAGAAAAAAGGTAAGTCCCCTGTGGCTTCGAAGAAACGTAGCGGAGGCAAGGCGACTAAAGCTAAAGTCAAAGGGCCAGGCAAAGCCGATGGCACAAAAAGCCAATCCAAACGACCTTCAAGCCGGCGCAATAAAACACGTAAACCCTAATAAGCCCGCGGTGACATTGGGTGCCTAAGTCTAAAATAATTCGAGAGTTTCTGTGAGCCAAGAAATTGTGTACGGGTTGCATGCGACCCAATCTCTGTTAAAAAGCGCGCCACAGCGCATCATGTCCTTGTGGGTATTACAGGGGCGAGATGATCGCCGAGTGCAAAAAATTATGGAGCTTGCTAAGTCGCAGGGTATTGCGGTTCAGTTTAAGTCACGCAAAGCTCTCGACGCCCAATGCGAGGGAAACCACCAAGGGGTTTTGGCCCTGGCCAAACCGGGTGAAATTCACGATGAGGTTTATTTGTATCAAATGATCGAGGCAATGGAGGCTGTGCCCTTCCTGCTGATCTTGGATGGCGTGACAGACCCTCATAATTTGGGCGCCTGCTTGCGCTCTGCTGATGCTGCTGGGGTGCACGCTGTGGTGGTGCCGAAGGACAACTCCGCGGGTTTAACGGAGGTGGCCAGAAAGGTTGCTTGCGGGGCTGCGGATTCTGTACCTTTAATTCCGGTCACCAATTTGGCAAGAAGCCTAAAGCGGCTGCAGGAGCTGGGTGTTTGGTTGGTGGGAACCTCTGGTGATGCTTCGATGTCTCTGTACGATGCACCATTGACAGGGCCTCTGGCGGTGGTGATGGGGGCTGAGGGCAGTGGTATGCGTAGGCTTACCACGGAAACCTGTGATCACCTCATGAAAATTCCCATGGCGGGTCACGTAAGTAGTCTCAATGTGTCCGTGGCAACGGGTGTGTGTTTGTTTGAAGCCGTGCGGCAGCGCATGTAAAAGGTTTTAATTTCTGACCACAGGTGGTGGTAATATTGGGGTTTAACAACCGCATTAGTTGGGTGTCAACATGAAGCGATGGATGATGTTACTTTTAACGCTAGCACCTCTAGCGTCCACTTGGGCTCAGGACAATCGACAGTATTGTGAAGAGATGTACCCTGCGGACAGCTATGAAGTCAGCGAGCGAACTCAGTACGTGAATGAGTGTTTAACGTCCTTGGGAGATGCTCCAGCGACTGCCGATGAAGAGGGGTATTACGATGGCACGGTGGAAGATTTTGTAGAAACCCTCCCAGAGGAAACTGACGGCGACGGCCAAGAAGACACTTACACCACCGAATGACTGGGTGTTGAATTAGGGTTACATGGTTACGCCCGAGGCGTGTTGAGTGAGAAAGCCTCGTATGATTTTAACCGTACTCTGTGGATGGGTCGTAAGGTCGGTACTGTAAATACCTCTCTTAACATAGTTTTGATACCCGTGTTTCTTGGCCGCCGTTTGCCTTAATAAAACTGAAGGCTCGTCTATAGCGGATTTAATAAAGAGATCTAGCGTCGGTAGGGCCGATGTTCCCATCAATTCGTGAGCCGCTGGCGCGCCTGAGGGCGTTTGGAGGTTTATGAGTACCACAGCCTGAAAGGGCCGTTCAATGACGGCTGTTTGGTTTTGTTTTTCAATGCTTTTGGTTGGCACGGGGTTATTGCTTGCCTGATTGATAAAGGCAAGTGCGGTGTAGGCGTTGATGCCAACACCGACCAAAGCTACGTTGAACTGGCTGTTCTCATTTAAGTAGCCGAGCCCAGCAGAAATGGCGTCGTTTACAAGGGCTTGGTACTCGCCCCTACCTTTAGGAGCCTCGGCGGGAGGTCTTGCCTCACCGTTGGATCTTCCTTCGGGAGGGGGATTGTCGGTAATTGTTGATTCGGTATCATCAAATACCACTTGGGTTTCATCCCCTTTTTCGAGGGGAGCAGATTTTGTTTCTTCTGGATTTTGATTGGAGGTAGGTTTGGGCGCCGCACTTCGTTTGGGTGGGCGAGACCGGAATTGCTCGGGAAGGTGAAGAGACAGTACGACCCAACCATGCCTGGGTAAGGTGTTTTGAAGGTTGTTGAGTATCGCCGACTCTGTTGGGATTTGACCGGGTTCGGCGAGTACGAGGAGCGCCCCTTTGGGCGCGCCACTGAGATCTTCCGCCCAAAAGGCGATTACCTCTGAGTCTTTGATGGGTAGACGTATCGGTGTTGGTTGGATCACCTCCAGCAACAAAAGGGAGCGTTCATCTTGGGCGATTTCGCTCAAAGAATGTATCACGCGATCTGAAGGCTTTGGCGGTGCGCGATCTTCTTCGGCTGGATTTGAGGCGGTGTTGTCGTCGAATACGACCTGAGTTTCGTCGATGGTTGACGGATTCGCCGCGAAAGCTTTGGTGGGAAACAGGATTGAGTTAGGCGCGATCAAGCAAGACGCGATTAGACAAATTAGGTAAAAAGTGCCGAAGAATTTTACGGTTATTGTATTAAATCGGTAAAATTGCCGGTTTTGGGTTCTAGCCATATTCAGTACAATGCCGAGAGAGACTTTTAATAAACTCAATTAAGCTTGGTGCTAAGGCATTGATTATGCAAGCTGCAAACGCTTATTGGATTGCACCTTCAATCCTCTCCGCTGATTTCGCCAAACTTGGAGCGGAAGTGGATTCGGTCCTGGCTGCTGGCGCTGACCTCATCCACTTTGATGTGATGGACAACCATTATGTCCCCAATATGACCGTTGGGCCCCTGGTTTGTAAGGCCTTGCGCGATTATGGCGTCTCCGCTCCCATAGATGTGCACTTAATGGTTGAGCCTGTGGACAGCTTAATCGAACAGTTTTTAGATGCGGGGGCCAGCTACATAAGCTTTCATCCTGATGCCACACGGCATGTTGACCGCTCCCTCGATCTCATCAAATCAGGCGGTGCAAAAGCGGGGTTGGTTCTCAATCCGGCAGAGCCACTCAACATTATTGAGCCGGTGCTGCACAAATTGGACATGTTATTGCTTATGACAGTGAATCCAGGGTTTGGTGGGCAGGCATTTATCCCCTATGTACTGGATAAAGTCAAGGCGGCACGAGCGCTGATTGCCGAACGTGAGTTACCCACGCGCCTGGAGGTGGACGGCGGTGTGAAGCTCGATAACATTGCTGAAATAGCGAGCGCCGGCGCGGATACCTTTGTGATGGGGTCGGCGATTTTTGGTCAGTGTGACTACAACGGTGTTTTGACGGAGATCAGAGCGCAACTGCAAGATGTCACCGGTCGATAGCTCGTTCCGACAACAACAAAAAATGCGTCGGTTTAAATATTATGCTCCAATAGATAATGAACTGGCTTTATCAATTAGCCCAGTATCAATGGGCTTTGAGACGATGGAAATCCACAATATGATAACAATTGAGGGGAGTAGGATGAAGGGTATGGCGATGATAGTGGCTGTGATGGCGACGCTGGTGTTGGCAATCAGTGGGTGTGCGGGGCCACAGTATTCCGGTAAAAAGCCAGAGCTTGTCCAAGAGGGTATTGCGGAGTACAAAATTGGGGTGGGAGACCAGCTTGCCGTCCAAGTCTGGAAAAGCCCTGAGCTCTCCGTTAATGTTCCAGTGCGCCCCGATGGCCGAATTTCAGTGCCATTGATTGGCGATGTGGTGGCGCAGGGCCAAACCACGATGGGTTTGTCTGCAGGTCTCACTGAAGGTTTTGAAAAATACGTGCGTAACCCTCAGGTTACCGTAATCGTTCTGAATCCCACCAGTGCAGATTTTTTGCGTCGAGTTAGGGTGACCGGTGCTGTGGCACAACCCTTGAGCGTTGCGCATCAGCAAGGTATGACGGTGATGGATATTGTTCTGCTGGCCGGCGGATTAACCGAGTTTGCCAGTGCGAATAAAGCACGCTTGTATCGAAAAGTGGGCGATAAAGTGAATGTCTATCCCATTTATTTAGATGCGATATTGAATAATGGTGACGTAGAAACTAACTATGTATTAGCGCCGTCGGATATTGTTACCGTGCCGGAGAGGAAGTTTTAATTTTGGTTAGCGCTTCGCCAGGATCATAAGTTTCAAGTAGAACGCTAACACGTGTTGGGTTAGAGGAATTCAGTTTGGACAAAAGCCGTAGTCAGAAAGTCACGCCCTTAGGGCAGCCTGCCGCGAGGTCTTCCACGATAGATCATATGTCCGAAATCCGGGCATTTACTGACCAAGAGCTGGTAAACCTGAAGCTTGTGCATGCCGGAGATGAAGGGAGTGAGCACCTTAAGGTGTTTCGTGATTTGCGAACGCAGCTCCTTAAACGATCACAGAGTAAAAACTTTATTTGCTTGGTGACCTCTGTGGCATCTGGTGGTGGGTCATATGTGGCGGCAAACCTAGCAGCTACATTTTCTCTGGATAAGTCCAAAACGTCTTTGTATCTAGACTGCAACCTCTTTTCCCCTTATGGCGAGCATCTTTTGCCGGTGCCGTCTCATCTTGGGCTCACAGATTATTTGGATGATCCCAGCATTAATGCTGCAGAAATTGTATACGCCAGCGGGATACCACGCCTGCGAGTCGTACCTGTGGGCAATAACAGAGAGGGCGGGACGGAAAAAATAAACTCCACGCGAATGGCTGAGTTTTTTACAGAAATTAAAACACGCTATCCCGACCGGTTTACCATTGTTGATGGTCCTTGCGCTTCTGACTTCGACGCAGAGATACGAATTCTTGCGGATTTATGCGACTTTGTTCTTTTGGTCGTGCCCTACGGAAAAGTGACTGAATTGCAGTTGAAGTCCGCGATCGAAAAAATTAACCCCCAGCAACTCGCCGGTGTGGTCTATAACCAATGCTGACGCAGTGGTCCTTGAACGAAAGTTGATGATTTTATAGTATGGAAAGTGTTCACTTATTAAAAGACCTCTTGATCGCACTAAAGGTAGAGCTTATCCGCTTTCGTGCGATGGCCGCCGTTATTTTCTCCATTGTATTGCTGGTTGGTATGGCCGTGGCCGTAAACTGGCCTAAATACTATATGTCTAGTGCGTTAATTACGATGGATGTGACCAATGTCATCCAACCCCTAATGAAGGGGGCTGCCGAGGTGGCAGAAGTTGACAAAAATATCAATATTGAAGAAATCATACTTTCGCGTCGTTTACTGGAACGCGTATATGCGAAGTTTAATCCTGAATATGAGCAATTTGATCCTAAAGATGTAGAGCAGGGGATATCGGCGATTCGGGATTCGCTTCTGGTGGAGTCCGTTAAAGGCAGCCGCAATTCGTTCCGGGTTAGTTTCTTCTCTGATACACCAGAGCATGCCTATAAGATTTTATCCACAGTTGTAGATGTCTTTATTGCAGAGACTGTTGATGCAAAGCGTCGGGATTCCACTTCGGCACATGTGTTTATCAGTGAGCAAGTAGAAAAATATAAAAGACGACTGGAAAAAGCGGATCAACGCATTAAGGAGTTCAAAGCTCGCAGTATTGATGCTACCGAGGCAGGTGTTCAGTCACGTATTGGTGATTTAAAGGCGGAGATTCAAGACCTTAAACTGTCTATTTCTGAATCGAAAGAAAAAATACAGACCACCAAATCTCAGCTGTCAACTGAACGTGCATCGTTGACTGTACGCACTAAGGTCAATGAATTAGAGCAACGCAAAGCCATGCTTACGGATCAGCTGGATCAATTAAGGCTTGTTTATCAAGATTCATACCCTGATATCGTTACGCTTAAGAACCAAGTTGACAAAATTGATGCTGAACTATACGAGTTGACAGCGGGGCAGAGTTGGGGAGGCGGCCAGAATTCGGAATTGCCGTTATACGAAGAGCTGAGAAAGCAGTTGTCAGTTGCTGAAGTAGACTTAACAACTCAAACACGAAGGCTTTCGTCTCTAGAAGATCTATTGAAAAACGAATATGTAAGGGCAGAAAAGGTTGCGGAGAATCAAGCTGAACTGGCTGATCTGATGCGAGACTATGAGGTTACGCAGAATCACTATGAAGAGATGCTATCACGGAAAGAGAGCTCCAACTTAACGCTTGATTTGAACGAAGAGGGGCAAGGCGCAAGCTATAAGATTATCGAGCCTCCTTACTTTCCTCTGGAGCCCGCAGGATTTCGAGCGTTGTTTATTTATTTAGGTGCGCTGGTAGCCGCTTTAGGTGCCCCGATAGGCTTGGTTGCCGTCTATATTATCCTCGATCCTCGCCAACGTTCATTTCACATGCTTCAAGACTGGATGCCTGAAAACGTCGATGTTTTAGCGAATGTGCCTCATCGGGGCACGCCCCTGGCGGAGCGCTTGTTGCGTAAAGATATGATTCTGCTTACAGGAGTAGGCCTGATTTTAGGGGTGACATATATTTACGGGATTGTAAGGTTTCAAGCGATTCTTTAAATGTTGAGTGCGAAGCAAATGGTTTTATGGAGTGCTACCCATCGGCAATTGAGACGCTAATTAGTCTCGATTTGGGTTGATTCCCCTTTGAAAAATCATGGCTTGATAAAACCCGATCATCCAATAGAAAATGCCCAGAACTAATAGGGGCGTTAAAGCTACAGTGAGCACCTTCTTGTTTAGTGGATGATAACGTAGATGCCGTAATAAGATTCTGGAAATTTTAATGATCGCCAATATGGGCAATATTAAGAATAGTAGATAGAAGGAGATTTTAGATAGTTTTTTCTGGTAACGGATGTAGTATAGATTTTGACCGTTTATTAGAATTTTGCCGAGAACTTTTTTAAGTGGCGAATCCTGAGTTTGCAGTGCCAGTAGATCAGGGTAAAACATCAGCGTTATACCTTTTTGAGCAAGCCGTTCTGTGAGTTCGGTATCTTGCATTCTCGGTATGTCCTTAAACCCCCCTTCTTCAATAAACAAATTTCTATCGACACACAGAAAGGCCGAGCTTAGATTTTTTTTTGAGGCGGCTGGTCGGTTTGCGTGGGATTCGTGATTGAAGTAGTAATGCTCAAGGTAGGAAGCAACACCAATGGCTGTTTTGGGGTTAAGTTCTAAACTGCCACCAAAAATTTTAGCCCCATTTTTGTGATGCGATATTGCGTTGTGGACGGCGTTGTGATCGAGTTCTATATCCGCATCAATGAAGATAAGAAGTTTTCCGGCCGCGATTTCGGCGCCAATATTCCTACCTATGCCCGGGTTGAAGCGCTCGGACACGTGATGAAATCGGATGGATGGAAATTGAGATACAGCCACTTTTACCTTATCGTGGTCGGAACAATCGACCACCACAACTTCAATTTCAAACTCCGAGTGTAATTGCGGCACAATGTGGCTCAATGTGTTAGCAATGGTGTCCTGGGTGTTGTATGACGGAATGACAATCGTGGCGTCCAAAGTTAATCCTCATGAACCTTTTCAAACAGTCTTTTGCGCAATTGCGCTATGTTTAGTATGTTGAATTCTGAGTCTAGCAATTCTTTTGCCGAAAATACATGCGAGTTATCGGATCTGGAGGCGACGCGTTGTATCGCCTCGGAGAGACTGTTGGGGTCTTTTTCGGGTACAAGCTCTCCGGTTTGATTTGCAATGACTATCTCCGGGATGCCTGAGTGATTGGTCGCAATAACGGGGGTGCCGAGTGCCATGGCTTCCATAATCACAACCGGGAGACCCTCCATTTCACCTGAAGCGCTGGTAACCGATGGCACAACTACGATATCCGCTGATTGCATGGCGGCCCTGACTTGGTCGGTGGATTTTTTTCCTTCAAAGACTATTTGGTGTTTTAAACCCAATTCAGATGTGAGTGAGTTTAGCGGTTCCATAAGTGGACCATCACCGATTAACCTTAGACTAAAGGGGAAGCCGGATTGAGATAAAATATGGCAGGCGCGAATGAGGTACTCGAACCCTTTTTTCTCAACAAATCGTCCAACACCGAGCATCTGAATTGGTGTATTGACACGTGGTGTGATGCCTGCACGAAATGGAAAGTCTTGAATATCCATACCGCAACGAACCACGAAAGATTTGTGTTTGCAGGGCTCAATATCGTCAAAATAGCTTATATTGTAGCGTGAAATCATCACCAAAAATTGTGCGTTTTTCAGCTTTTGCTTAACGCCCAGTATATGCGGTGTTTGGTATGTGCCAGCTGAGTGTACGGTAATACTATAAGGAATATTGGCATGGTAAGCGGCATACATCGCTATAGAGGCAGAGGCGTTCATAAAGTGTGCGTGAATATGGGTGATGCCACGTGTCGTGATCTCTTGTGCTGGTACTACACTGACAATAAAGTGGTAAAGCATTTTTAATCGACGTTTGACCGTGAACTCTTCTTCGGTCATTGCCAAATAAGCACCGCAGAGGTAGCGCTTTGGAGAACGCAGTAAGTGTTGTAAAGTTAATTTGATTAGCAATGGGAAGGAAATGGGGTACAGATACTGTGTTTCTTCCACTAAAGCTTGAGCATCTGGCGCACAGTTCTGATAGTCTCTGCGAACGCCAAGCAAACTGATGTCGACACCTAAGGCGCGTAAAGCGTGAATTTCGCGGCGAATAAATGTATGGGACTGAGACCCAAAACAATTAGTGATGTAGGCGATTTTCATACAGGTGCCACTCTTGGTTTGTTGAAGTCTACCATGTTTTAGGTGCTTAAATGTTGAGTGTATTGCAGGGGTGTCTTAGTTGAATGGGCTACAATTCCATTTGATTTTGTGTGAATTCCCTACAAAGTAAATAATGTCATCCATAACAAATTGAGATAAAGCAATGGCTACAGTCGGTATCTCGGTGGTCAATTATCGTACAGCTGCTCTGGTGGTTGAATTGATGGACAGTCTGTACGAGTCCAAGCCTCATACCCTCGACTTCATGATGGTGGTAGTAGACAACGACTCACAGGACGGGTCCGTCGAAGTGTTGAGTGAGCATATGGAATCGCGTTCCTACACAAATTGGGTAACAATAATAGCAGCACAGAACAATGGTGGGTTTTCCTATGGTAATAATATTGCCATACGTCATTTGCAGGATAAGGCCTGCGACTTTTTCTGGTTGTTAAACCCAGATACTCGAGTGCTACCTGGAGCGTGTGAAGCACTGGTGCAATGTCTCGAGTCAACAGCCCGTTCAGGGGTGGTGGGCAGCTTTTTGCAAGATTCAGACGGCACTGGGCAAATTGCATCTTTTCACTTTCCTTCACCGTTTGGAGAGCTGGTTAATACTTGTTCCATAGGGTTTATCCGCCGGCTTTTTCCTCGAGGGGTTGTTGCTGCTCCTATCCCCAGCGAGCGGCAACCTGTGGATTGGGTGGCTGGCGCCTCAATGATGATGACGGCAAAAGTGGTAGCGCAAGTCGGATTGATGGATGAAGATTATTTTTTGTACTTTGAGGAGGTAGACTATTGCTTGCAGGTTACGCGACACGGATATACTGTGATGTTCGAGCCAGCTAGTAAGGTTGTGCATCATGTAGGCGCTGCTACAGGTATTTCTGATACGCGTAAGCAAGCGCCTAGGCGGCCAGCGTATTGGTTTGATTCTCGTAGGCGATTTTTTCAGAAAAACTATGGTTTTGTAAGCGCCTTATTTGCCGATGCCATGTGGGTACTAGGGTTTTTAATGGCGCGAACCAAGCAAGTGCTTAAGCGAGAAGCGTATATTGGACCGCCGTACTTTTTGAGGGACTTTATTGCGCAATCCAGCTGGGTTAAGGGAAAGAGTGCGCGCGATGAGTTAGGCCCAGGGTTGTGGGCTTTGATTAAGGAGGATTGGGTCGCGAATGGTCGAGATTGGACTAAGCCAGGTTTTAGGGCTTTAGCTGTGTATCGATTTGGTGTTTGGCGTATGTCGATTCGTAATAAGTGGCTACGCGCACCATTTTCACTAGTATATAGAATGTTATTTCGCCGTGTTCGCAATGTGTATGGGATTGAATTTCCCTATTCTATAAATGCGGGTAGAGGAATCGTGATAGAACACCAGGGAGCGATCGTTGTTCATGGTGATGTTCAGATGGGCGATGGTTGTATCATTCGTCAGGGCGTGACATTAGGAAATCGGGACCTTAATGCGCCTTTTGATGCTCCCGTCCTCGGCCGTAAGGTAAATATAGGCGCCGGAGCGAAAATCTTGGGGAGCGTAAGGATTGGAGATCACGCCACCATTGGGGCCAACGCCGTGGTGCTAAGCGATGTGCCAAAAAATGGTGTTGCGGTAGGAATCCCTGCAAAAGTTGTCAGCATTAAGGAAGGCTGATAGGTAGATGGGAATCACGCTGTCTCTATAAGCTGCTGCAGGTATTGAGCGATTCGGTTCCCCACACCTTCAGCATTTGGTGCCCTGGGTTTTGGCGAAAACGTCTTTAATTCCGCTAGCTTTTGGGCAAAATTTGACTCTTCAAAAGCAATAATGTGCCCAAGCGATTGGAACTTTTCTGCAGTTGTGATTTGATGGTCGTTGACGTGTTCCCCCAAGTTAGATTGCCGGGGTAACACTAGTAGTGGGGTTTTTGCTTCTAAACACTCCATGATAACTCCGATGCCCGCGTGTGAGATGACGAGAGATGAGCCGGTGATTAGGCGGTCGAATTCGGACTTTTCGATGAAGCGGGTAAATTTGTAGTGTTTTGGTGTATAGGTACCCTCACCAATTTGAGCATATACCTCGTCCGTTATGACACCTTCCTCGACAAAGTCGTCGATTAGTCTTATGAGTCGATCAAACGGGAGCATACTGCCTGTAGTGACGAATATCACAATAGCTCTCCGCAATACTCTGCTTTATGAGGGTGCAGGGCAGCCACTTCGGGCCATTGAGTTAGAAAGACATCCGCGTATTTCAATATTAACTTGCCACTCATAGACAGTTGGTCAATTTGTGCAATGCTGTCAATCCAGATGATTTTGGTGCCAAACATTTTGCCAATCAGACACGTTATGGCTATGGGAAGAGAGCCTGTTGTTATGATGACATCTGGACGTTCTTTCAGAATAAAGCGGAAGCTTTTTAATGTGGATACCGCTATTTGAAAGGGCTTGTTACGATCGCACTCGCCTACCACGTAGGTCGGCCCTCTGGTTGAAAGTTTTGACGCCCATATCTCTCTTGATGTTACAAATACCGAAGGTTTTAACGGCCAATTATGACATGTGGAGAGCAAGCTAAACAATTCCGTCATATGGCCTCCAGAAGAGGCTCCGGCGCAAATCTTTAATGATCGATTCTGCGATGTAGGCAAGTAGAACTACTCTAGCAGTTAACGGGTTTCCCTATATTAGAGAAGATCACTACACAAATGCAACTATTCAACTCAAACTTGATGGAGGCAATAGATGCTGCACTTAGTAGTACAGGTTGGTTATTATGGAGTATTATCACTCTTGAGTACAATGTGGGTCACCAACATTCTCTGTGACCGATTGAATGATCGCTAAGCTGCGCATAGTGAAACGGGCGAAAGGAACGTGTACCAGTTTGTTACAATGAGTACGTCATGCTGGCTGGCAGTTTCGCATAATATACTATGTCAATATGGATTGATGTTAAGCATTTCTGGTTTTGGTAACAGCTTGGTATAAGTATGATATTTAATTCGGTTGAATTTTTCGTTTTCCTCCCCCTTGTCTACCTTATCTACTGCAAAATAAATCACAGAGCTCAAAATATATTTTTACTTGCAGCAAGCTATGTGTTCTACGGATGGTGGGATGTCAGATTTTTATATCTTATTACACTTTCTACGAGCGTGGATTACTGTTGCGGCCTATTGATCCGCAATAATACGATCTCTCGCCGAGCTCTGATAGAGTCTTCGCTCTATGCAATTGGATCAGCTGTATGTTTTGTGGGGTTTGGTGGGGTTTTCATTGGTCATGACTTTCAATCTGTTCTATGCACGGCGGGCGGGGGAGTACTGACGTTTTTTGTTCTCATTCTCTTGATATGGTTTTTGCAATTTCAAAGCTCAATTGAGCCGGGAGCAAAGTTTTGGGTTGGTTTTAGTGTTGTTGTAAACCTGTCTATTCTCGGTGTTTTTAAATACTATGGGTTCTTTATAGATAGCGCAAGTGGTCTTCTCTATGCGCTTGGTTTTAGTGGACTCTCCTTAAAAACGTTAGATGTTTTACTTCCAGTCGGCATTTCGTTTTATACGTTTCAGACGATGAGCTACAGTATTGATATATACCGAAAAAAATTGGATCCGAGCCCCAATTATTTAGACTTTGCGTTGTTTGTATCCTACTTTCCACAGCTTGTGGCCGGTCCAATTGAAAGAGCGTCGCACCTACTGCCCAAAATCATTGAAACGCGGAAGGTAAGTATCGAGTGCTTTACTTCCGGTGTTAGGCTTATTGCTTTTGGGATGTTTAAAAAAGTTGTTATTGCCGATGGTCTAGCGGGAACCGTTGAATCAGTTTATGGTTCTTCGAGTTCAGCCAGCTCATTCGATGTTCTGTTCGCGACGTTTTTCTTCGCGATACAAATATATTGCGATTTCTCCGGATACTCGGACATTGCACGAGGAACATCCAGGCTATTTGGCATAGAGTTGATGCGAAACTTCAACTTACCCTATTTTTCTAGATCGCCAAGTGAGTTTTGGCAGAGGTGGCATATCAGCTTGTCAAGCTGGTTGAGAGACTACCTTTATATTCCCCTGGGGGGAAATAGGTCTGGCGTTATTGCAACATACAAAAATTTGTCGTTGACGATGATATTAGGGGGGCTTTGGCACGGCGCAGCGTGGAACTATATACTTTGGGGCATGTATCACGGCGGGCTATTGATAGTATACAGGCTTATTCCTCGCTACATTATATCCTCCCTTGAGGGCATACGCTTCTTCAGGTGGGTTGGATTTTGGTTTAGTATGCTGCTCTTTTTCTGTTTTACGCTATATGGCTGGCTGCTGTTTAGAGCAACTTCCCTAGATCAAATTGTGCACTTCACGAAGTTGATTGTGTGTTTTGATTCATCTTACTGGACTACGAGTATGCAAATGCCCCCGTTTAGTTCACTAATGGGTTTGCCCATTTTGTTGCTTTATGAGTGCTCTGGATTTTATAGGGAGTACGCTCATCAAAATCCGGCTTGGATAACGCCTATAAAGCCTATCTTAGTCGGGGGTATGATTTTCATTTTTATCGCTTCTCTAAGCACGCCACCAGCCCAGTTCATCTATTTCCAGTTTTAAACATATGAATCACACTCTGTCTCTCGTAAAAATGATTATCTTGCCTTTGGTGAGTCTTGCAATTATAGATGGGGTATTAGGGTATTTCTTAGGTTATGACTATTCGCCTAGCTCAAATAAAATTGAAAATTATTTTTCTTATGGTTATTCAACTGAATCCAAGCTTCTGAGCATTATCGGAGAAAGTGATGAGTTAGCAAGACCTATCGCCAAGGCGGGATGGAATGACCTCATTCCTGAGCGAGAGCCAAGTAAGGCAAGCCACTGTGAGTTAAAAGTAACATTTTATGGGATGTCATTTTCTAACCGAATTGCGAGGCAGGCAGTTGGCCTAGACCCATGTCTGTCCATAAGACTGATTAGTGGACCTGGTGCGCCACTTTCTCATAGTTATTGGGAGTACAAGCGTTTTGCCCAATTGGATGATGCATCCATCTTGGTAGTTGGTATTTTGGCGTCCTCCGTTAGGAAATTGGCTACCGTTGCCCATTTTTCATCTGCTTTTGAAGCCCCGGGTTCCCACATGTACCCTAAGTACTACCTTGGGCCAGAAGGACAGTTGAATGAGATCGCACCACCTGCTACGTCGCTTCATCAGTTCAGGCGAATCATAATTGATAGTCCTTCGACGATTGATCATTTTTTATCGGATCATGATGCGTATTACAGTAAGTGGGTTTACGATAAAAACCACTTAGATAACTCAGTAATATTCAGAATGCTAAGGCGGGCCTATGGGCAAAAGAGGAAGAGAAGTATTGATGCTAGGTTTTATAACGCAGAGCGTGGTCTTATTCGAAATGAAGGCGAAGTCATTGACGTAGCGCAGTCAATTATGAGGTCCTGGGGGGACATGGCTGCAAGCGACAACAAAAAGTTGATCTTTCTGCTTATCAATGACAAAGGTTATGACCGTGCTTTAGAATCCACTTTTAATTTGGATGAATTAGTTGGACAAGCTTGGTTGTCTACCTCTGAACACATCGAGGCGAATAATCCGGCCAACTTTTTGCCTGATGGTCATTTTTTACCGAAATGGGATCAAGAAATGGCTCGAGCACTGCTGAGTAAAATCTACGGGATGGAAAAGTAGAGCTTGCGCTTAGCGAATTCTTCGAGCGTTTTTCAGTATTTTCGGTCAGTTTTACTTCAAAAGTAAGGCATACTTGGGACCAAGTGTGTGTCCTTGAGCAGCCGGTTTGCTCGGCTGGGGCGAATTGGCTTTTTTAGTCAGTTGAGAGCAGACGGCTGAGATGTCTTCGTTTCAGATGCGCGATCAAAAAGCTCAAAGAGGGTTTTGATTGGATCTATATCTAGTGAGTTATGAGTAGGTTCAAAAGATCAAATAGCTTTCAGGAATAAAGCGGTTGCTCTTTATATGGTTGTTATATAGCTATAATAAGCTGCTCTGATATGCTACTTAACATAGCATATCAGAGCAGCTTGGCTTTAGATTCCCGACAGGAGTGTCGAGATTTTTACCAGTTCGCTGGCGAGGTGCTGGGGTTTTTAAGCTTTGAAAGGGATATGATTGTGTCATTGGCGTCGAGTTTTTGCTTTTTTGAGCAGAAAGCGCATTCTATTGGAGCAATATGCTCTAATTTAAACCCAAATAGCATGTTTAAAACTAATTGATATAATTACGGCAAGGTCTTTGCTCTGGGAAGCTTTATTGATTAAGCCGGTCTAAGAGGGTATATGATATGAAGGCTGTTATTTTGGCAGGAGGGTTGGGCACACGCTTAAGTGAGGAAACGACGATTAAGCCAAAGCCTATGGTTGAGATAGGTGGAATGCCGATTCTTTGGCATATTATGAAAATCTATTCCCACCATGGGATTAACGAATTCGTTGTTTGCTGTGGTTACAAAGGTCACGTTATTAAGGAGTTCTTTGCTAATTATGTAGTACGCACCGCGAGCGTGACGTTTGACATGGCCAATAATTCGATGGAGGTTCATGACAATGTTACGGAACCGTGGAAGGTAACGTTGGTAGATACCGGTGCGAATACTTTGACGGGTGGCCGATTAAAGAAGGTTAAAAAGTACATTGGGGATGAAACATTTTGTTTCACTTATGGAGACGGCGTTAGCGATGTAGACATAACTCAGTTGGTGGCGTTTCACAAATCTCAGGGTCGCAATGCAACATTGACAGCAGTCCAGCCTCCCGGGCGGTTCGGCGCGATTGTGCTGGGACAGAACGACACTCAGATTCGTTCGTTCCATGAAAAACCCAGTGGTGATGGCGCCTGGATAAATGGAGGCTATTTCGTTTTGGAGCCGTCCGTTATTGATTTGATCGAAGGAGATCAAACAACATGGGAGCAAGAGCCTCTTATTCAATTGGCAAGGGATGGGGAGTTAAGCGCCTATAAACACTCCGGTTTTTGGCAGCCCATGGATACATTGCGTGATAAGCAATATTTGGAGGGTTTAGTTGAGAACCAAAAAGCACCTTGGATTCGATGGTAGCCCGAGAGGTATTGTTGATCGATGGATGTTGAAAGTATTGTCGTGGGCGCGGGGGTCGTCGGCTTGGCGATCGGGAGAAGTCTTGCGCACAGTGGTCGAGATGTCTTGGTGCTGGAGCGAAATAACACAATTGGACAGGAAACTAGCTCCCGCAATAGTGAGGTGATTCATGCGGGAATCTACTATCCTAAAGGTAGCCTAAAAGCCGAGCTCTGCGCCAGAGGGAAGCGGCTACTCTATGACTATTGTAAATCCTTCAACATTGATCATCGTTGCGTCGGTAAGCTGATAGTCGCCGCTACGGAAAGCCAAATTCCCGCGTTGCAAACGATACTTGCAAAAGGTGTTGCAAACGGCGTCAAGGACTTAACCTTAATGTCGAAATCGCAATTATTAGAGATTGAACCTGAATTGCAAGCCGTGGCTGCCGTTTGGTCCCCGTCTACGGGGATTATTAACAGCCACGAGCTGATGTTAGCGCTTCAGGGCGATATGGAAGCTCATGGTGGAATACTTTCGGTTTGCAGTAATGTAAAACGCATTCAAGTGCTGAACAATGGGTTTCGCGTAGAGTTGGACGATGATAATAGTACTTCGGTTACCTGCAAAGAGCTTATCAATTGCTGTGGGTTAGGTGCCCAAACACTGAGTCAGAGAATAGAGGGCATTGATCAGCGTCTCATTCCTCCTCAATTCTTGTCCCGAGGTTGTTATTTCTCGCTGGTCGGCCGCTCGCCATTCAAGCATCTTATTTACCCAATGCCGAATAATGAGGGGTTGGGCGTCCACTTAACGCTCGATTTGCAAGGGCGTGCTCGATTCGGACCGGATACCGAATGGGTGGATAAAGTCAATTATGATGTTGATCCAAAGCGAGCAGTGGCTTTTTATGGCGCTATTCGTAGTTATTATCCAGAGCTCAAAGAAGGGCAGTTGGAACCAGCTTATGCTGGTATTCGGCCCAAAATTGCTGGGCCAGGTCAAAATCCAGCAGACTTTGATATTCAAGGGCCGACTGATCATGGAACTCATGGATTTGTCGCTCTCTATGGCATTGAGTCACCCGGCTTAACGTCGTCTTTGGCCATAGCAGAAGTAGTGGTTAAAAAACTCGATGAAAACATCCAAAAATAGGAACTGAAAATGAAAGTGTTAATTACAGGCAATTTGGGGTATATCGGGCCTGCGGTCATCAAACAGCTAAGAGCAAGCTACCCGCAAGCTTACCTAATCGGGCTGGACTTGGGGTTTTTCGCGCATTGTCTAACGGGGGTCGATTGTATTCCTGATGTCCATTTGGATGAGCAGCTGTATATGGACGTGAGAAGAGTCGAACAAAAGCATCTAGAGGGTTGTGATGCAGTTGTACACCTAGCCGCCATAAGCAATGACCCCATGGGCAAGACTTTTGAGAAAGTCACAGATGAAATCAACTGCCAATCGAGTATTCGAATCGCTAAAATGGCCAAGGCTGCTGGGGTAAAAAATTATGTCTTTGCTTCTAGCTGCAGTGTGTATGGATTTGCCGAGGGAGGGCCGAGAAAAGAGGATGATCCTCTAAACCCCTTGACTGCATACGCCAAATCTAAAATTGGTACTGAAGAGGGTGTCAAGACACTTGCAGATGAAACTTTTACTGTAACCTGTTTAAGGTTTGCGACCGCCTGCGGGTTCAGTCCACGAACTCGATTAGATTTGGTGTTAAATGATTTCGTTGCTGGAGCTATTAGCTCTGGTGAAATCACTATTTTGAGTGACGGGACTCCCTGGCGACCATTGATTCACATTGATGATATGGCATTGGCGATAGAATGGGCTATTACCAGGTCAGCGGACAATGGGGGCGCTTTTCTATCCGTGAACGCCGGATCTGAGCAATGGAATTACCAAGTTAAGGATTTAGCGCAAGCTGTTGCCGAGGCGGTACCTGGCACGAAAGTTTCTGTCAATCCGGATGCCGTTCCAGACAAGCGGTCGTATCAAGTGAGTTTTGCAAAATACCGAGAACTGGCGCCTAATCACCAGCCGAAAGTGACGCTAGCGGCAGCGGTGGAAGGTTTAAAAGATGGGCTGAGTCAAATGTCGTTTAAGGACGCTGATTTTAGGAATTCAGAATACATACGATTGAAAGTTCTCAGCGATCATATGAGTAGCCTTCGTATTGATGACAATCTAAATTGGAAGCGAAAATGAAATTCATCGAAACCCCGTTAAAGGGTGCTTTTGTGATAGAGCTGAATAAGCTGGAAGATGAGCGAGGCTATTTTGCTAGAACCTTTTGCACCGAAGAGTTGAAAGAGCACGGTCTAGTTCCTGATGTTTTACAGGCAAATATGAGTTGGAATAAAGTACGTGGAACTTTAAGGGGTATGCATTACCAGCATTCGCCTTACCAGGAAACGAAACTTATTCGTTGTACCCGAGGTGCATTATTCGACGTGATCATCGACCTAAGGCCTGCATCGGACACATTCGGGAAGCATTTTGGAGTGGAGTTGACTGAAAGTAATCAAAAAGCTCTATTTGTACCAAGGGACTTCGCACATGGGTTTATAACGCTGGAAGACAATACCGATGCTTCTTACATGGTGAGCCAAAGTTATCACCCTGGAAGTGAAGGTGGTATACGTTGGAATGACCCAAGATTTTCAATTAATTGGCCAATCGAACCGATCGTTATCTCAAACAAAGATGCCAGCTGGCCTGACTACGAAGGATAGACAGTATGATAATCGTTGACACGGCGTTAAAAAAACTGGAGCAGGAAGGCCGCCCTATTAAGCTTGGCATGGTGGGAGCGGGTTTCATGGGGAGGGGCGTGGCTCTTAATATTCTTCAGAGCACTCCAGGAATCGACCTAGTTGCAATATCCAACCGCAGAATAGAGGGTGCCGAAAGAGCCTATCAGGAAGCTGGTGTCTCAGAGTTTGTGAGATGCGAAAGTGTCCAGCAAATTGAATCCGCTGTTGAAAATCAACAATATGTGGTTACAGAAAACGCGATTGGCTTGTGTGAAGCCGATAATATAGATGTGATTTTAGAGGTTACGGGTGCTATTGAGTTTGGTGCAGAAGTGGCGCTTAAAGCGATAGAGCATAAAAAGCATATTTTGCTAATGAACGCAGAGTTAGATAGCACTATAGGGCCTCTTCTCAAAAAGAAAGCAGATAGTGCTGGTGTAGTCTTTACAAATGTTGATGGCGATCAGCCAGGGGTCATTGTCAACCTATATCGGTTTGTTAAAGGGCTGGGCATTCGGCCTGTATTGTGTGGAAACATTAAGGGATTACAAGATCCATATCGGAACCCAACGACACAAAAAAGTTTCGCAGAGAAATGGGGGCAGCAGCCCCATATGGTGACGTCTTTTGCCGATGGTTCAAAAATTTCTTTTGAGCAAGCAATCGTTGGGAATGCCACAGGCATGCGTGTGGCCAAGACTGGAATGCTTGGCCCTACGGTGGCGCCCGGTACACCCATTGAAAAAACCGTAGACCTATTTCCACTGGAGCACCTTGAAACCGGCCCAGGTATTGTGGATTATGTTGTGGGGCCTTCACCAAATGGTGGCGTCTTTGTTTTGGGGATGCATGATAATCCAAAGCAAAAGCACTACCTAAATTTATATAAAGTTGGAGAGGGCCCGCTGTATTGTTTTTATAATCCATACCACCTCTGTCACTTCGAGGTTGGTAATACGATTGCTAGGGCCGTCCTCTTTGGTGATGCAGCCGTGGCTCCTATCAATGAACCTGTTGTAGAGGTTGTAACTACTGCCAAAACAGATTTAAAAGCCGGTAAAACATTAGACGGTATCGGTTGGTATGATACATATGGGCAAGCTGAAAATGCTAATGTGGTATTCCAAAAGGCATTGCTACCACTTGGTTTGGCTGAAGGCTGCGTGTTAAAAAACGATGTAAAAAAAGACCAGATTCTGACATATCAAGATGTTGAGCTGCCATTGGACAGACTTTGTGACAGGCTGCGCCAGGAGCAGAATGAATTATTCAGGAGTTTGTTAGAGTAGGTAAACTCTATGGGCAAATGATGGAAAGGAATTGTTGTATTTGCAAGTATTTTAGCGGTTGTGAATCATCTCGGGTCTATCAGGTCGTTAAATCTTTATCAGATTGTACTCGCTCAAAATATTCGAGATGCGAACCCCAATGAATAAACGCCGAATGAAATGAGCTTGCCATTAGTGTGATCTCGGCGTGGGTTTGGTTTCGAGAACCGGAACGCCGCCTTTTTATGGTTTCTGTAGCCTTCCGACGCAAATGCTTCTTGAATCTAGATGTTTCGATGGCCATTTTGTATATCCCTCATATTGCTATATAAATTGTATTCCAGCTGGATGGTCGGAATAGTTGAATGTAGGGCGAGTGACATTGCCGAAGGGCGATTGTCTGTTAGTAAGATACTTTGTGAGTTAATTAATAAAATGCAGTGAAGGGTGGTTTTGATGAGAGGGTTAGTGATTGGGCCGGACCGAAAACATGATGCTGTAGGGTTTAATCAGATTTACCCACTTTTAGCTTATAAACGAGAAATACGCAAAAACCTTGGGGTTAGTCTTCAGTATCAAAAGTTAACTCAGTTGAATGAAATAAATTCAATTCTGAAAAAAATCAGGTTGTTTGACTTGGTGTTTGTACGTATAGGATGGAAGGAAGATGAGGTTGCAGTAGAGAAGATTTTTATTGAGTTACGCAATAAATTTAAAGGAAAGATTATTTTTATTGATCCTTTCGATCAAACCAGTAGTCGTTTTTTCGGTGTTTTACCATTCGTTGATCTTTTCATAAAGTATCAGGCTCTAAAAGATAAAAGCAAGTACCTGGAGAAGTATAGAGGAGGGAACTATGCGACTAACAGGCTTTACTTGGAATCCAAAATCGATGTGGGTAGTTGGTATGTGGGGTCACAAGTAGCAAAAGGCCAAGAGTCAAAAATTATTGGTGGCTGGTACCCTGTCGATTTCAGTATTGTTTCTCAGTTTCGACCTACCTTGATGCAAAGGTTAGTAAAAAAAAGTACCGCTCAAATAGTAAAAGATGTAGATGTATTTTGCCATGTTTCCTGCGGTGCGCGTGATTCTCAAGAGTGGTATGGCATCCATAGAGCAAAGTCTGTTCAACTATTAAGTGAGTTGCCTAAGAAATATTTTACGTCGGTTAGCGCAGATTACGCTGGTGAGCCAAGGATATCTAGGAAGGAATACTTGGACTACATGTATAGAAGTAAGATTATTGTGAGCCCCCTCGGTTGGGGTGAAGTTACGATGAGAGCGTTCGAGGCGGCGCTCTCCGGGGCCGTGTTAGTGCAACCCGAAGTCTCCCATTTAGAAACGTTTCCGAATATATTCATGGAAGACGAAACTTATATGCCAGTCAGTTGGGATTTTTCAAACCTAAAGGATAAGGTGGGGCTATGTCTAGATAATTACAGTGACAAAATAAAGCTAGCAGAAGCGGCCAAAGAGAAGTTGATCGACTACTATCAGAATGGCGGAATTTTATTGCACATTGAGTCGATTATCTCAAGACTGGAAGGTGGTTCTTAGCTACATTTGATTGCAGCTCTAACCCCTAGCGAAGCTGGGCTGGTTCAAGTCAAGTTGGTTTTTATGAAAGAAGCTAATATGTCATAGTTTACTAAAAAGCTTAGGGTGGCAAACGCAAACATTATCAAGAAAAAATAGATATCCGGTAGCGAGGATACCCAACCGGTTTTTCTAATGGTTATGGATGTGTACAGATGGCCGACCAAGGATGCCAATGCGGGGCTTACAATCAATCCTACTAAGCCAAAAAATGTGTACCCAAGGGTCAGAGCTAGAACGTTACTAAATGCTGTTACTCCAATACATTTAAAGTGGGTTTTGCTTTCTCCTTTTGCAAGAAGGCCGAAGTTAAATACTAGCGGTAAGATTTTAGTTGCGGAAGCAAAGGCATATAACGTAAGGATTGGGCCAGCAAGGTGATATCTGGCATCATAAAGAAATGTGACAAGCCAAATAGAGATGAGAGATAAAAATCCGAATATGGGTGCGGTTGCTAAGATGCAGTAGAGCCTTGCTTTCCTAATTAAGACGGATAGCTCGGTAGACCCTTTTCGATATGCTTCTGAAAGGGCAGGAAAGATGATGTTTCCTGCTAGCTTCTCGAAAATTTCTCCTGCCATCCCTGCAAATGTAGCTGCGATGGCTAGCATTGCAAGGGTGTCTTTTGTTACGAAATACCCCTCAATCATCTTGGCGCCCTGGTGGGTAAAGTATGTGAACACCGTGGACCAGAAAATCCATGATCCATACCTAAGTATGGCCATAGAGTGTTTTCTGTTGAGCTGGAGTTTATGCTTATGCCCTTTGAGGAATAGGTGTCCGATGATGACTTCACATAACACGCCTAGAACAACGCCTATTGCGAGGGACCATACCGATTTAAATTGCCAGGCAAGTGTCGCCATTATTACAACGCATATGGCTTGCCCGGCAATTTTAACCAGCATTATGGGCTTGATTTTAAGTGATCTTTCATAAAGGATTAGATTGATCGAATTAAAACCCAGGAACAACGCATTTAGGGCGCAGAAACATAGCAATGGAAATAGTTGGTGGCTTTCATATATTATAGATGCGGGGTAGGCGGCGGCGGAAATTGCCAAAAACAAAAAGCAACCTCTTATCACCTGTAATGTCCAGGCGGAATTTAGAAACGATAGATCGTTGGTGTCTGCACTACGAATTACTGCTGGCCGAATGCCGACGTCACTAAACATTTGAGCGCCGACAAGAACGGTATTTACAATCACCATTAACCCAAACGCTTCGGGAAACAACAGTCGAGTCAACAGCAAGTTACTGCCGAGTTGAACAATCTTTTGGACTCCGAGGCCACAAAGCAACCAAAAGCTCGGTCCAGCTAGCCGTCCTGTCAAGATGCTTTTAAGCTTTTCTGATGGAGCCATAATTAGTGTCAGTTGGTTGGAGTTTTAGCTATAACCATTTTTCTTAAAAGCATTGTATCAGGTAATAAGACAAGTATGATAGCTCAAATTCCCTCAGTGTTCTATTACGTCGCGCTGTTTGCGTGGCCCATTGTGGCGGTCAAATTTTTCAAGAAATATGATCTGCCGACAGCAATCGTTTTGTCAATTGTACTTCCATTTTTGTTTTTGCCGACGCCAACAGAGCAGCAATTCACACCTATAGATTTGCCAGTATTTCCTCCAATTGATAAGAATTTTATTCCGGTTTTTACGATATTAATGATTCTCTATTTCAGAAAGGAGAAACTTAGATTCTATCCAGATTCTGCTCTTGGGAAGATGGCGGTGGTGCTTTTGTTTGTCTCTCCTTTTCTAACCGTCTTCAATAACACAGAATCTATTGTGTATGGCCCGAAGGTGATTCCAGGGCTTGGTCTTAAAGATGGACTGTCATTGTTGATGGACTTTGTATTTACCTACTATTTTCCGTTCATAGTTGGTTATTCTTTTTTAGGGTCCAAATACGGACATGAAAAACTTGTGAGCGTGATTGCTGTTTCGGGACTAATCTACAGTTTGTTAATGTTGTACGAGGTTCGCATGAGTCCTCAGCTTCACACCAGTATTTATGGCTACTTTCCTCATGAGTGGAACCAACAAAAAAGAGGTGATGGATTTAGGCCTGTGGTATTTCTAGGTCACGGCCTGTATGTGGCGATGCACTTTATGGTGGTGATTATATGTATCGTCGCTTGTGTTAAATCCGAAATTAAAGGGTTTGTTGCTAGGTATGCCAAACTAATTCTGGTTTATAGCGTAGTGGTTTTATTGCTGTGCAAGACAATGAGTGCAATTATTTATTGTTTGCTTTTCTTTGTGGTGTTAATCCTTTTTAAGTGGAAGGGTTTAATGCGAATGTCTCTGGTTCTGTGCGGTATTCTTATGTTTTATCCGATGATAAGAAGTGTTGTTCCCCTAGATGAGGTTGTAGGCTTTTTTCAGGGGGTTAGTGAGGAGCGAGCAGAATCCTTGAAGTATAGAATAGATAATGAAGAGCAGTTGTTAGCTCGAGCAGAAGTGAAACCACTGACGGGATGGGGGTCTTGGGGGAGAAATCATGTTTTTAATGAGGATACGGGTGCTCAACTTAGTGTAACTGATGGGATTTGGATAATAGTCTTTGGAGGTGCAGGTTGGGTTGGTTATATTTCTATGATCGGGTTGGCTTGTTTTCCTGTGTTTTTAATTTGGGCCAAACAAAAAAATATAGATAAAATCCCATATTCCACGTTATGCCTAGCAGCTATCGTTGGCGTCTATTCTTTAGATCAAATACCAAATTCATCATTCAATGTGTTAACGTTTGTTATCTCGGGGGCTCTGCTAGGTTGGGTCGACAGGGATTTGAGGCGAGTAAATAGAAGGGGATCTGAGAAAATATACATGTCGAGCCCTTCTGGTTAGATTTTATTTGATGCTGGCAGGAACTTTATTTGTACTGGCTCAGACTTAATCTGATAGTTACCCGTTTTTCAATCGGTTCTGTCAGTTTGCATTTGAGCTAAGTCGAGACTAATTCAGTTAAGGTGTGGTTGGCTGGACGCTTACTCTCTGAGTTTATTAACCCGGCAATCTTTTATGTCGGGTTAATGCGGTACAAGGCCGTGCCGCCATTGGTCGGATTAATGGCGATAACCAGAAAGTTTATCAGTGTTCGCCATATTGAGCTTCAAGGGTTGTTTCACTGTATGTTTAGCGGTGTCAGATCACTTGAATTTACTTTTCTGTTTTAGAAAAAAGCTTTCAAACCAGTAGAAGCTCAAAGCCGAAATAATGAAAGAGCCAAAGGTAAATAGTATAAAAAAGACAAATTTGGAGTTGCTGAAGGCGTCAATTGGTATGATTTTTGTCACCTTTGATGTGGGGCCCCACATAAGCCCGTGAAGGATGTATATTCCATAACTAAAGCGGCCTGTGAGCTGCAATGCTTTTGTTGATAGGAACGAGCTAAGGTAATTTCTTTCATTAACTAAGCATGCTGTGATGAAGGTGCCCATAAGTATATGAATTATAATCAAATCAAGCCCAATAATTGATCCAGACTGAAAAAATATAAAACTTAAAGTCAAGAGTCCTATTGCGGGAGCTGCTAACGCGTGCGAAAGATATTTGGCTATTAGTCCAAATGTAAGCTGATGGTTGAGTGCAACCGCTATCAGGCAGCCTATTAATATTGTTCTGAAGGGGACTAGATGCCAGCTGATGTTGAATATGAAATTTTCGATTAACTCTGGAGTGCTGAAGCTGAGGGATAGCGTAATTAGTGCCATTACTAGTATGGCTGCAATTTTAGACGATAGCTTGATGCCCAGGAAGACGATCGTCATGGGCCAGAGTAGATAAAACTGCTCCTCTACCGCGAGACTCCATGCTCGGTGAAAGAAATGATATATACCTTCTGGGGCCCAATTGGTAACGTAAAATACGTAGTAGGGAAGAGGCGCTAACATCTTTCTGAGTTCTTCTGGTGCAGTAAGAGCATTCCATGCGAGCATGAATATTATAAATCCATAATATAGAGGAAATATTCTCAGCGATCGCCTGGCGTAAAAGTTGGCGAGCGATATCTTTCCGGTGGTTCTTTTTTCTTTGATAAGAAGGTGGGTAATTAAAAAGCCACTTAAAATGAAGAATAGGTCGACGCCAAGATATCCTCGGCTAAAGAACTCAATGTCTAGTGGGGGAGCACCGGCAGAGTGGTGCCAAAGCACGCAAAGTATTGCAATGCCCCGGACGCCATCTAAAAGGAGGAAATGTTTCCTGTTTTGGAAAGACTCAATGTTTGGCATTGCTTTTTGCGGTTACGAGTTAATAATATCTATTTTGGCAGGACGCTTCACGCAGGTCAAAACTTATATTTTATAAGCTGCGGTGAGATTCACGGGTTTTAATATTTCGATACAGGCTCAACGACAGTCAGATCGTTGATCGAGGTAAAGGCCAGTGCGCTAAGTGTGAAATACACTGGCCTGTTAGGGGGAGGTTACATTCCGAACCCGGCGCGAATGTAGTCATTGATTTGGGGAGCTGAATATGTCGCGTCCCAGTATCCAAGTGGGCGATTGAGTACGACATCCATAAATGCATCAAAATCGTTGGCTCCGCCGATGTGGGCATTATAAGAAGCCAAATTTCGGTTGGGGTCTGGATAGGTTTCAGTGGTGGTAAACTTATCTGTTCCCCATTTCCAGCTGATATTGTTTTGGTAGGTGACTTTAGACTCATCCGTTACTTTATGCGCTAGAAAGCCAACTCTGTACAACCCGTCGCGAGTGTCCTCCGGAACGAATCCATTGCTCACAATGTTATTCTTCAATGTGAACTTCCCTTGGCCCAACTCCTCAATATTAATTCCCCAGAGCGCAGGCGTACACAACCCTGTGCCTGAGCATGCGGATGAACCTTTATATTGTGATCGGCCCTCAGTAACGACATTATTGATGGCGGTTGCGGGTACACCGGCAGCCAAGGGATGTCCGCCATATCCCATCTGTAAGCCTATGCCATTTCTCGCAAAAAAATTGTTCTCAAATAGGCCACCTGCGCGGCCGTGTATGCCTAGGCTGGAACCACGAGTGATGATATTGTTTCTAACGACTAAGGTTTTCCCGTCGGTTCCATATTGAATGTAGATGTTGTGATTATACTGGTTTGCGCCTGCACCAGGGACACTCTCATGCCATCCGCCATGGTCGAATACGTTGTCTTCAATCGTCAAGTTGACAACACTTGCGGCAAAAAGATTTGATGGACGCCCTACATTGTCATACGATGAACGATCATAGTACGCACCAGTAAAGATGTTGCGCCGTAGTGTTATGTCCGATGGGTTTCCGGTTGTCCAGCCTTGCAATACGAGTTCTAGATAGTCAAATTTTGTGTCTTCTATCAAGATGTGGGTGTTTTTTCCAAGTAGTACAAACTTGGATTTATCACCGTGTGCACCTGTAAACGCTGGGTGGCTTGTATCTAGCTTGTACGCCGATAAATGCAGTCCGATGAAGTTTACATTTGAAATATTGTTTGACGCTTTGTCTGCAAGAAATACATGCTGAACGGACTCAATTTTGGGCCGCGGACCGCTGGCGCCATAGTATGCAATAACGGCTGGCTCATTTGGGCTTCTTCCAGAAACGATTCCTTTGAGCGACTGATCTCGCCAGACATCTCCTCGTTTTAAGTAGACGTGGTCTGGGTATCCAGATCGCATTTTTTCTAATCCTGCAGCTATTGATCGGCAAGGCGCAGCGGGGCTTAGACAGTTACTTGAATCCTTGCCAGTGGAAGAGCTTACGTAAATGAGTTTTGAGTCTGCGGAAGGGCTTATCGCAGTGAACCCGCCGTTGCCAGGGTTTTCTCCGCCAGTTCCAGAGCCAGCTGGGGGCGTGACATATAGTGAAGCTGTTGCTGTAGAAACCTCATTGCCTTGACGAATTTCATAAGTAAATGCATCGCTTCCGAAAAAATCTGGCGCAGGCTCGTAAGTAAATAATCCAGAAATGTCCAAAGTTAAGGTCCCGTTGCTAGGTTCTTCGGTAAGGACAAATGTTGCTGTGGAATTGTCAAACTTATCATTGATGCCGACAGCTTGATCCGATCCCGAGTCGAAAGTGGTATTGGCTTCAACGGTATAATGGTCGTCGACAGCAACGACGGTTGGTTCCACATATCCCTTGATGGTTAAGTTTACCATGAAAGGTTCACCCTCCATACCCGAAGAGTCATCTTCAGTGTATGGCGTCGCCGTAATTCGATAGTTTCCGCTTGGGAGAGTGGTGACGTCAATGTGTTGCGCGTCACTGGCAGCTGTGTAGATAGGTGTGTTCTCTTGTCGCTCAATTAACTTGCTATTGTTGTCCATGTTTTCGAACACAAAAGCCACGCTGCCGGTTGAGGCATCTCCATCCGTGATAGCGACGAAATTGATCAGGTTGGACGGGAGGTTATTTAGGTCGATTTGCGCGCTTCCCTCACTAAATCTCGATACGTTAATAAGATCTCCTTGATCTGAAACTGCAACCAAGTCCAGCGCAGCCAGTTTAGGGGCGTCGGGGCTCCCAGTTGACGGGGCTTGGTCTACGATGTTTAGGGTTATCGTAGCCGCCGTTCCAGCTTTTCCCTGTTTGTCCGCTTGTTCATAGGGCGTCACGATTAGTGTATATTCACCCGCTGAAAGTTCGCCTGATGTTAGGTCAATCCCTGTGTTTTCAATTGCCATTGTAAAGGCAGGGTTATTCTCATAGCGGTCTAACGTCAGGTCGGGACCGTTAAAATAGAAATGAAGGCTACCCGTCGCGTTATCATTTGTCGTTTTGGCCACTATATTGATTTTGTCTTGGTGGATGTCCGCTAGGTTGATACTGGCGCCGTCCTCCAGCACTGAAAGTGTTAATAGACCATTGTTGTTTGTGATACCTACCAACTCGAAAGTTTCCACTGTTGGAATGGATAAGGTGGGATCTGTGGGTTCTTCTATGACGTCTCCTCGATCACCCGTTGAGTCAGAGGGCGCCGTTATTTCTATGGTTCGGGAGACAGTGTTCGAGGCGCTGTTATCAGAGTCCACTACAGAGTAAGTGAGTGTATAGGTGCCTGGAGAGGAGGTGTCGATGGCCCCTGATACAGCAACGCTGGAGGTGAGGATGCCATCCTCAGCATCGATTGCATAGTAACCAGGGTCTATGAAGGTCTCATTCACCGTCAAGACTAAGGTTTCGTCACCTAATAGCATAATCTGAGGTGCCGTGTTGGCTGTGGTCACTTTTGGCTCGGTTTCAGTGTTTTCTGTACATCCGCCGAATAAGGTCAGTAAAGTGATTAAACTGGTCAATTTTGTAGCTGTTTTAAACATGGGTACTCCAAATACCTACACCTAGGCCTCTTCGTTTGTGAGTCATCCTAGGGACTTCTGTATTGCTGTCACATCATAGGTGAGAGCTACGTGCCCCATTTCTCATGGGCATAAAAACTAGCGTTTCTTATGACGCTAACGTTTGGCTTTAGTGTGGTACAGGGCTGCAATATTGGTGAGGATTTGCGCGACATCTAGCCCAAGCTGTGAAGTACACCTCGTAAGCTTTGAGTGGTATGTCGTTAATTGTGAAAATATCTCAATTGCTTTAGTGCTGATTCGCACTTTTGTATAGGGGAATACTGACTTTTAAAAGCCTTTTCCCACCAATATCAGTATGGCGTTAGAAACGTCCAGTGAACCTCTACCCCCCTAGAATCATGGATGACAGAGAGCTTACCGCTTTACAATGAGATATTCGAGTCATTATTTAATTATAATGATCCAAAATGCATACTTTTGGATGAGGTTTACTGTAATTGGCTAATTATGTATGAGATTGGCGTGTAAGTGGCGTTTGAGGCATCGTTTGAGGTTGATTTTGATGCCGCTAGGCCTTTTGCGATGCTCGGTTGGGCAATATTCGTGCTTTCTTACTGAATAGTAGGTCTACTCCCCAATAAAGTGCTTCCAAGCCGAAAATACAAAAGTAGGCATAAGGTATTGTAGGGGGTAGGGGTGTTAGTTTTATTTGAAATATAAATGTTGAGCTTATCCTATTTGAAATTATAAAAGTGGTTAATCACGTATGAAATACGTTGGGGTTGTAGCAAGAAATTCATCGAAATTTGTAGAGGCCGTGTTCACTGCATACAGCAAGGGGCAGGTGGTAGTGGTTATGAAGGAGCCTAAGGATGCAGAGCGCATCTCTTCGGTAACCTTAGAGCAGGTGATTGAGCCTGAAATAGAAGTTGGGTGGAAGTCATTGAAGTTTACTCCCAACGATAGCCTGTTGCCTGCTCAGATTGCCTTTACTTCCGGCACCGAAGGTGAGCCGAAAGGCATTGTCATATCACACAAAAATCTAGCGGATATGGTAGAGCGCTTGAACAGCGTCATGCATATGGATCATACCATCTCAGAATATATTGGCGTGCCAGTCTATCATTCGTTTGGTTTTGGCCGTTGCAGGGCCATTTCTACGGTAGGAGGACGCTATTACATTCCGCCCAATGGGTTTGACCCTCTTGAAATCAAAGATTTGCTCTTGGCAGGAGAAATCAATGCGATATCGGCTGTGCCCAGCTTATGGAGAATAGTTTTTCAGAACCAAGAAATATTCGGTGATGAAACGCTAGCCGTGAAATGGATTGAAATTGGCAGTCAATACATGAGCGCCGAAGAAAAACTAAACCTAAAATCTCTTTTCCCTAATGCCATCATCGTGCAGCATTATGGGCTCACCGAAGCCTCTCGAGCCACATTCTTGGAAATCCACAGCAATTCAGATTCACACATATTAGAATCGGTCGGGCGCCCTGTCGGTGACACGCAAGTGCAGATTGATGACGAGGGGTGCATTAAAATCAAAGGAAGCCTAGTCGCTAGGGAAAAATGGCAAAGTAACACAATTTCGTCCTCTTTAGATGAAGAGGGGTGGTTGCACACAACCGATCTGGGGAATGTTGAGGATGGTTATATATACTACGGTGGTCGTGCAGATGACATTATTAACAGCGGTGGCGTTAAACTCATTCCTGACCAACTAGAACGAGAAATCAAGGCGCGGATAGGAATCAAATCAGGTATTGCATGCGCAAGGGTTCCGGACCCCATGCGCGGTGATGGCATTATTGTTGCGATCGAGCCGGAGTATCATTCTCTATCAAAAGAAATTAAGGCCGCGGCTGTGGAGGTTTTGAAGTCATCAAACGTACAGGCAGGAAAATCCCTCCATATCTATGAAACTAGACTTTTGCCGGTTACACCAACAGGGAAGGTAAAGCGCAAAATTTTAACTCAGGAGTATTTGGATCGCCCAGTAGTGAGCGAAAATGTTGAGGCAAGTATCGCCGGTGCCTCAAAAAGAGAAGAGGAAATCCTCAAGATATGGCAACAGGTTCTGAATGTTCAAGATATTTCCTTAGATGATAGCTTTATTGATGTTGGTGGAGACAGCCTGACAGCGATTGCAGCTATTATTAAAATGAAAAAGTTGGGCATAGATGACAGCGTTTGTAGAGGAATACTACAAGAGAAAACAGTTCGTGAAATTGCTAACGATAATCTCGAGTCGGATGACAAGCATTCCTCATCGGAGAAGCGTCAGCGCTCAGGGCAAATAGAATCTACTTCAATTAAAGTGGTGCGTGGTTTCTTGGTGCTTGCGGTTATTTTGGCCCATTGGTCAGAAGGCATTTTTAATCGATTACCCGAGTATTTAGGTGGTATTAAGTCCGCCATGGCGCCACTGCTTGCGTCGGGAACGCCTGGGTTTGCGATTATGTATGGGGTAATGCTAGGTTACAGCTTTATTCCAATGTACCAAAAAGCGCCGGATCGATTAGGCCAGTTGATTAAGCCGATCGGAATAGTATTGTCAACTGGCATTATAGTGCTTGCAGCATTCGAAATAGCCATAAAGTTAATGACGCATGAACCTCTGACTCTGACCTCGGTTCTGAACAGTTTTTACAGCGTATTGCTGTACTACTTACTAGCCACGCTCAGCTTGCCTCTATGGTTTAAAATGTTGTCAATTGTTCGATTTCCAGTTATTAGTCTATTAATGCTAGCTGCAGTACTTCATTTGATCTATGTACTATTCTTACATCCTTTGACTGGGTTAGCGGCCCAAGGCTTTATCGAATTTATTAAAATAATACTGGCAGCAAAGTACAGTTATGTGAATATGACTGCTGGCGTATTTTTAGGAGCTGCAATAGGATTGACTGTGGTGCGTAATCGCAACGGATTTTCTAATATTGCGACTCCGATGGTTGTATTCTTGGGAGTGGCTTTTTCCATATTGCTCTCTTTTGCTATGGGTGAGCGTGATCAGTGGATGGTTTGGCCAACTCAAACAGTACCTGCTTGGCGATGGGTGTTTTATTGTGTTGTTTGTGTGGTCTTGCTAGGGCTTGTAGAGCATCAAATCACTGTGCGTCGACCTCGGTTGAAATGGTTTAATTGGATCTTAGAGGTGCTAGCTTGCGTGGGCCTATTGGCATTTCCAATGTTTGTACTTCACGAACTGGTTCAGCCAGGGAAGCAAATATTGGAGCTTGTAGGGGTTGGTGAAAAATTGGCCATGATATTGGTAGTGCTAGCCTTTCTGGCGCTTTCTATTTTTATGATAAAGAAGGTGCATCGACTGCAGTTTGATTAGCGAATGCTACGTACCGAAGCTATTGAGGCGTTAGATCTGAAATGAGCAAGTCCGCCAGTACCGGGTAGACTGGGCCGTAGGCTGAGAGCAAACTGAAACGAGAGGTCGCCTTGCTAATAGTCTTTGGGGTAATGATATGATTTTCTCGCTGCGTAAAGAAAAAGAAATTGTAGTTATTACTTGACCCCCTAATTGGTTAACTTCAGACGCTATACTCGTATTGAATTTCCGAGAGTTTATTGTTCTGTTTTCCATATCATTGAGCTGTACGACCAATGATGTATTTTATTTATCTTTCGGGTAATCGATGAATGATCGTAAGTCTAATGTTCGGTGAAGCATGCAATGAATGACTCAATTGGGTATGTGGTTATTGGGCGCAATGAAGGCGAAAGGTTGAAAGCTTGCTTGAGATCCATTAGTTCGAATGCAATGGTTTATGTTGACTCAGGGTCTAGTGATGGCAGTGCAGAATGGGCGTCCGCCAATGGGGCAGATTGTGTCGCTTTGGACATGTCTCGGCCATTTACTGCTGCTAGGGCTCGTAATGCGGGGGTCGAGCAACTTTTAAAAACGCACCCAGGTGTCTCGTACGTGATGTTCTTAGACGGAGACTGTGTACTTGCAGAAGACTGGGTTGAAACCTCGCGAATTGCCATTGAAGCAGACGATCAGGTTGCTGTTGTCTGTGGCCGCAGAAAAGAAAGGTTCCCTGAGCATTCACTCTACAATTTGCTCTGCGATATCGAATGGAATACGCCTATTGGTGAGGCCAAGGCCTGTGGTGGAGATGCGCTTTATAGAGTGGATGTATTTCGTACACTTGGCGGGTTTGACCCCTCATTTATTGCCGGAGAAGAGCCAGAACTTTGTTTTCGAATCCGTCAGGCCGGTTATAAGATTCTCAGGGTAGACCAACTTATGACGTTCCACGATGCCGATATTCACAGCTTTTCTCAGTGGTGGCGTCGAGTCAAGAGAAGCGGATATGCCTACTGGCTAAATGCATATAAGCATGGAGGGGAGTCCGCAGAGCGCTTTAAGGTAAGAGAAACGCTGAATATCCTGATGTGGGGGGCATTGATCACCCTGACGATAATTTTAACGCTTTTGTGGGCCAGTCCTATACCTGCTTTGTTTTTTACTCTTTTTACGTGTGTTAAATATGTGACTCTGTTGAAATTCTATCACTATGTTGAAAGTGGTTATGGTCGCAAGGCGCGGCTGGTTCATGTCGCGATGATGTTCGTAGGCAAGGTGCCGCAGCTATTGGGAGTCATACAGGGAATGTTTAATACGTATTTTTCCAAGCCTCACACCCTGGTGGAGTATAAGTAGCCAATAACGATAGGTGTATCGGGGGTGAAGCAAGAGCGTTTTCCTGCAGCTGGCATGTAATGTGCTAATCTCTGTCGCTAAAATGTCGTAAAGGGTGGTAACTCTATTTTAGGTGGCAGCCAGGGGGCATGGCGGAATATGCGTGGTCGAATGAGAAGACCTTGGGTGTATGTTTGATCAAGACACAGCGTTGTGGTGGGAATGAAGGTTTTTATTTTGATCTTTCGCTGATTTCGCTATGCTGCTTTACTTTGCGGTAATATAACTGTTAATGATAATCATTTAAGGGGAGCCAATGATAAATGCAGGGTTGATTGGTGTCGGAAAGATGGGGATGTCTCATCTCTCGATTTTAGGGGCGCACCCAGGTGTGAAAGTGGCAGCTATTTGCGATAGTGCTCAGTACCTTACCTCAGGGCTGAAGAAGTACACAGGCGTGAATGCTTATAAAGACTATAAAAAAATGATAGAGAAGGAGTCTCTTGACTGTATTTTTGTTGCGACACCCACAAGAACGCACTTTGAGATTGCTGAGTACGCCATTAATCAAGGGATAGCCGTATTTGTTGAAAAGCCTCTTTGTTTGACAGCGGATGAGAGTCATCGATTGATGGCGTTGGCGGAAGCAAAGGGCGTCGCTAATCAAGTGGGTTATCACAACCGATTCATTGGAACATTCATAGAAACCAAGAGGCTTGTTCAAGCCGGCGCTATTGGCGATGTTTACCACACGGATGGTTCTGCGTTTGGTCAAGTGGTTATTAAGCCTAAGACAGGTAGCACCTGGCGATCAAACAAATCTTCAGGCGGCGGATGCCTGCAAGACTATGCCTCCCATGTTGTAGATTTAATGAACTTTATTGTTGGGGTTCCCAAAGATGTAGACTCAGCTCATTTGCATAGTATTTATTCAGAGTCCGTTGAAGATGCGGTCTACGCCTCTTTTCGGTACGACAATGGCGCGACAGGGCATTTGGAGACCAACTGGAGCGATGAGTCTTATCGTAAAATGAGTACCACCGTCGTCGTATATGGCAAGAAAGGAAAGATTATATGTGATCGACAGGAATGCCGTGTTTTCCTAAAGCCTGGTGAACAATTTGAAAATTATCAGGAAGGTTGGACGATACGTTATATTACAGATTTGCAGGCACCCGTTAATTTTTATCTCAGAGGCGAAGAGTATTCGGCGCAGATTGATAGCTTTGTCAGCGCAGTGGAGGCCAAAAATGCCTCCTCGGAAAACGCTTTTTCCAGCGCATACCAAACTGACAAAACCATAGAGTTGATTAGAAGCCGAGCGAGCTAACGAGGAGCAAATCATGCGACGTATATTATTTGGAGACAACCAGTTTTTTGGTGTAAACCACATGTCTGAGGAGAAGGCACGTGCTCAGGCAATGAAATTTAAAGACACAGATTCCATTATGAGGGTGCTTGATTCTGCTTATGATTTGGGCGTCAAAACCTTTATGTGTACAACACATGATAAGGTTGGAGAAATTGCAGAGTATGTCGCTGCAAACCCTGAAAAGTATCAAGATTTCGAATTTTACCCTTGTATGCCTTATGCACACAAATACGCAAATTCTGTGGGAGAGGTTGGCATACTTGAGACGGTAAAGCGATTTGCGCCTGGCGGTCTGCTCGATACCTTTTTGAAAGGTGCTAGTGCAGCAGTAACCCAAGATGCCGTGAAGTTAATGAAAATGTTAGTGGATATGGAAATGAAGCGTTTCGCTGGTACGCGCACCCCAGTCATATTCCTTCAAAATGTAGTGACAGACTTGTTGCTGGGGTTAGGTATGAACGAGATGTTCTCAGCATTTGCGAATCATATTCGCGATACGTACGATGCAGAGCCTGGTTTCATAACCATGAATGTACCAATGCTAGTCGATGCATTGGAATCGGTTGGCCTACACAATCCCATAGTGTGTGCAAATATTAATAAAATTGGTTTTCGAATGTCTGGCGGTGTAGAGCGATACATTGAAGTACTAAAGCAAAAACGTTGTAGGGCAATAGCTATGAGCGTCTTTGCTTCTGGGGCGATACCACCGAAGGAGGCGTTGGAGTGGGTGTGTGGTTTAGAGGGCGTTGAGTCGATAGTTTTTGGTGCGTCGTCAAAGGGAAATATTGAGCAAAGCAAGGGGCTTATCGAGGAATGTTGGGGTTTAGGGGCGGCGTAATGAAGCGGCTTCTGGTGAAGGGGGTTCAACGCCGCACTCAGATTATCCTTAATGCATTGTATGCGATTATCGGTCATTCTTTGATTTTCAGCTCGCTAAAGCCGGGCGCTGAAGGGATTTCACCGTTTGGTTTAGATGAATTGGATGACAATCATGGCGGTCTGCTGGGAGAGAATGGATGAGGATAAGGTTGGTTCTGAGCCAATTTGTTTGTGGGTCAATGGCATTTTGGGGCGCAGTTCCTGTAACAAGTGCTCAAGTAGGGCCCGAGTTTGCTCTATCGGCAAATGCCAGTATTGAATCTGTCAGTAATGCTAACGAAACAGCAGACCCGAATGCTGAGATTGATGAAGCGCAGACGGACCTGGGGTTGCGTGCACTTGGTCGGTTGAGAAATGCTTGGTCGTATTTTGATGCCGATGCAACGATAGAAAGCCGCCGCTACGCCACCCAATCAGAGGAAGACGAAAATGTTTACCTTGGTGAGCTACTTTATCACCTGGGCGCGGCGACCGCGCCTGTTGCATTGGAGTTAAGCTATTCCTCAGAAGAAATATCCATCGATCCCACCCTGGGCCGTATCCCACAGAATAAAGACAGCCGCGAAATTGCTTCGGCGTCTCTATTATTCAGTCGGGTGTTTAAGGGGGGGACTCGGATAGACGCCAGCGTACAGTACTACGATGTAGCGTTTGACCTATTTACCCAGAATAGTTCGGAACGACAAGTTGTTAATGTTGCATTGGCTCGGATTATTTCTCCGATATTTAAAACAGGGTTACGTGCCAGCGCTCAATCAGTTGAGTTTAAGGAAGGTTCGAACACCAGTGAACTGACCGGCATTGCATGGTTTGCCAATTGGCAATTGCGACGATCTCAGTACGGCATCGAATTGGGGCGGGATACCTCAGACTACGCAGATCGGAGCTCGAGCTCAATCAGTTTTGCGGCCGATGCCAATTTTACGAACGGAGTTCAAGCCTTTGAGTTGACAGCTCGCCAGTGGCTTTCCGATACCTCTATCGGGAACGGCAATGTGACCGATTTCAGTGACCTTGCCGGCCAGGATGGTCGCCTTGGTATTGTTGATCAATATGTAAACCGGGACGTTTCTGGCTCTTGGCGTTTTGCTAATTTCTTGGGGCGTGGTGACGTAACGCTAGGAGGGTTGCTCCATCAGGAGGCCTATGAGCAATTTAGCGAGTTTGATAGTAGGGAATCTAGATTCAATGTGCGGATGAACTATCCATTTGCAAGAAAGTGGAGGTTATTTGCGAGTTATGCTCTGTCAGACGTGACTTTCGATGGGGTTCCCGACGATGATTATGCTGATGGCAAGGCAGAACTCGGTGTCGCCTCAACGTATGTCAAAGATTTAATGCTATCTGCCTATGTAGCCCAGCGGTCTCGCCAATTTGAGGACGATGCTCGGGATTACACCACTCATTTTATCGGTCTCAACCTGAAGTACGACCTGTACGCCCGTTAATACCAGCCCTGTCGGTTTTTTTATCAGCTCTTAGGCTCCTTTGTTCGGGAGGATAAGGGCTTTGGGGCGCCTTTACGGTGCGGTCGACTGGTCATTGTTGCTCTGCAGCGCCATTGGTCTTAGTTTATCTGCTATTGGGAAAACGTGATGGGCGTCTCACTCTGATATCCATGTCGGGCTTTTATACATCCGGGTGTGCTGTGCTTCTCAAAATGTCAATTTAAGGTTTCAAGCGTTGCTTTGTTGTAACGGGCTAATCGCTGCTTTGGCTTTTAACCTACTGAAAAATAAAGAAAAACCTTTTTTGTTTTCGGTTGAGGTGGAGGGGGTGTTTTTTTTGGCATGAAGGGTGCATTAGGAGAAGTGAAGTAATTTGTTGGCAGTAAATGGTTTTACCTGCCTTGTTGGTAAAAGGGAAACTTAGGAATTTGATGATGAAACGTGGAATGATATTTTTTATTAAAGCCGTCACTATCGGGCTGGTGTTGTCGCAAACAACGACCGCAGATACCGGTTATAACCTGATTAACTTGCCTATCGACGAACCCATTTCGTTGACCATTTGTGGTTTGGGGCTGTTGTATTTGGGGCTTTATAAAGCTAAGGATAAAGTTTAACGTTTAAATGTCCTGACTTGGAGGCATCGTTGTTGCAAGTGCTACCTCGAGGAATGACACGGCGCAAAGTTCCAATCACATAGAGTTTTGTGAAGTGCCGTGAGGCAGGTAGGTAGTAGGAATCTTGATTAATAATCAGGCCAATACCGTAAGGGACTGTACAACATATCCCCTGCAGCAGGCAGTTGTAGAGTGGAAGTTAAGAAAATTAAAAGCGTTTATTGGCTCCCTTCTGACATCTAGACTGCCGTTGCTATCCTCTCCCGTACACAGTTTTGAAATAATGTTACCGAATTTTTATCAATCACCTTCTCTGATTGCAGTATACTTGCTGCAATGCCGCAGGCAGGGCGTACGTCTGTTTGACGCTTGTGACTAAAGAAGAGTAAGTTGAACGATAAGGCTCCACATCCCTATGTCGCCATCATCAGGTCGTAAAAAAAGACTCCTCCAAAACCACGATACGCTAGCCCAATGGGTACAGCGATTGTTAAACATCGTGGTTGTTGCGGCCACTTTGTGGTTAATGGCCTATTGGCG
Source organism: Cellvibrionaceae bacterium (assembly GCA_050300015.1). Classification (GTDB taxonomy): domain Bacteria; phylum Pseudomonadota; class Gammaproteobacteria; order Pseudomonadales; family Cellvibrionaceae; genus CAYZQH01. The sequence goes on from JBNKWZ010000021.1 coordinate 105,717, forward strand.
TGACGGATTCGTTGCCACTCAATACCGCACAATGCTGGCTTTCGCCATCCTTTTGATGCTGATCACGTACCATCTAATGGGCGTGTTTCGACGCTTCGACAGTGTTCAGGGTGGTATCCAACATTTGGCGCGCGCATGGGGGACAGTTGTTATCATCCTGGCGTGGACGGCATTTTTAACCAAGACTTCAGAACAATACTCCCGGCAGGTTATTGTGTATTGGGTGTTGCTGGCCTTTCTAGGTCAGGCGCTTTTACAGGCGGCTACCTATTCCTGGTATCAACTGTATCGTCGGAAATATCAGAAGCGCATTCCTGCAGTTATAGTCGGCTGCGGAGCGGTGGCGCAACATCTCGCTAAAAGCATTACCAACAATATCTGGATGAGTGACACTGTAGTGGGTTTGATCAATTACGAGGACGGTGATTGTTCTTCTGTTCAAGATATTCCCGTGTTGGGGGGGCGAGAATCACTGAAGAAGGTTGTGCAGGAGTTGCATGTGCGCCGTGTGTACATTGCTTTACCGTTGGGGGCCAGTGAGCTAGTAAAAGAGGTTCACGATGTGTTGTTCAGTGAAAATGTCGATCTGGTGTGGGCGCCAGATATATTTGAATTTCAGCTCTTGAATCACAGTGTGCGAGAAGTGGCGGGTATTCCTTTGGTGAACCTTAATGAAACGCCTTTGATTGCGGGTGGTCCAGCTTTTCTGAAGGTTGTAATGGACAAAACCTTCTCATTGCTGCTGATTGTATTGTTGTCACCGCTGCTGTTGGGGTTGTCGCTCGCTGTGCGTTTTTCCTCTCCTGGGCCCATTATTTTTAAGCAAGAGCGCGATGGTTGGGACGGCAAAAAGTTTAAGGTGTATAAGTTTCGAAGTATGTATGAGCATGACGAAAGCGAAGTGGTGGAGCAGGCTAAAAAAAATGATTCGCGCATTACGCCTATTGGAAAGTTCATACGCCGCACCAGTTTAGATGAGTTGCCTCAATTGTTTAATGCGCTTCAGGGGACGATGAGTTTGGTGGGGCCAAGGCCGCATGCGGTATCGCACAACGTGTTTTATTCCGATAAGGTCAAAGCGTATTTGTCGCGCCACAGGATTAAGCCTGGTATCACGGGGCTCGCGCAGATTAATGGTTACAGGGGGGAAACCAGCAAGGTAGAGGATATGCAAAAGCGTGTTGAATATGACCTTGAATACATCTCGAATTGGTCGCCGTTGCTGGATTTGAAGATTTTGGCCATGACGCCCATGAGTTTGATACGTAAAACAGATAAGGCGTACTAAGGGGACGCAGGTATAGGCGCGGTTTGGCCCTCTTCTGAGCGTGCTGGTAAGCGGTGCTAAAATACTTTATAGTCAACGGCTTCTCACACAACAATGACAACAATGGTTTGGCAATACAATGGTTTATTCTGATTTTCGATGGTGGCGCAGCGTACAGGCTTAGATAAGTCTTCGTTCGTTTTTTGGCCCATTTTTATCATTTTAGGATAACACCATGAAAGCAAAGCAATTCCAATCGCTTGCCAGCCAAGGTTTTAATCGTATTCCCGTCACCCGCGTAGTGCTTGCCGATCTTGAAACCCCTGTTTCTACCTATTTAAAGTTGGCGCGTGGCCCTTATTCTTACCTGTTCGAGTCCGTTTTGGGGGGTGAAAAGTGGGGGCGCTATTCCATGATTGGGCTGCCCGCTGTCGCTCGAATCGAGGTAGTGGATGGCGTGGTCAATGAGTATGTAGGCTCCAATCTCGTGGATTCCCACCATCCTGAGGATCCGCTGGCTTATATCGAGCAATATCACCAGCGCCACAAAGTACCCGAGTTGGAGGGGCTGCCGCGGTTTACCGGTGGGCTAGTGGGTTATTTTGGTTACGACACCGTTCGCTATATTGAGCCGCGTTTACAAGAGACAACGCCAGCAGATCCAGTGGGTACGCCTGATATTCTGCTCACCGTGTCTGATGAAGTGGTGGTGTTTGATAACTTAAACGGCAAGATGACGCTTGTGGTCCATGCAGACCCAGAAGTGGAGGGTGCTCTTAGCAAAGCGGAGGCCCGTCTTGACGCTTTGGAAAATCGACTCAAAAGCGCTCGGGCGGAGCTGCCTCCTATGGGTACTGAGCCGGGCAGCTATGCCTCTGAAGTTCTATTTGAAAGCCAATTTGGTAAACCTCAGTTTCTTGAAGCAGTTGCCAAAATCAAGGAGTACACCCTTGCTGGCGACATAATGCAGGCCGTGATCGCCCAGCGTTTAACCATTCCCTTTGACGATGACCCCCTGAATTTGTATCGAGCATTACGTTGTTTAAACCCAAGCCCCTATATGTATTTTATGGACTTGGGGGATCATCAGGTCGTGGGGTCGAGCCCAGAGATTTTGGCGAGGCTAGAGCATGGCGAATTGACGGTGAGACCCATCGCAGGAACCCGTCGTCGTGGCCACACGGAAGAGGAAGATCGCGCGCTTGAGCAAGAACTGGTCAATGACCCTAAGGAAATTGCCGAGCATTTAATGTTGATTGATTTGGGGCGCAATGATGTGGGGCGTGTGTCGGAAACGGGCTCTGTTTGTCTCTCGGAGAAAATGGTAGTCGAGCGTTTTTCTCACGTTATGCATATTACCTCCAATGTCACAGGCCGGTTAGAGCCTGGACTCACGGCTATGGATGCTTTTAAAGCGGCCTTTCCTGCGGGCACTTTGTCTGGGGCGCCAAAGATTCGCGCAATGGAAATATTGGATGAGCTGGAGCCGGTAAAGCGCGGTATCTACGGCGGGGCAATTGGATATTTGGCGTGGAATGGCAATATGGATACTGCCATCGCCATTCGTACCGCAGTGGTCAAGGATGGCTACTTACACGCACAGGCGGGTGCCGGCGTGGTGGCAGACTCCGTGCCGGAGCTTGAGTGGAAGGAGACCATGAACAAGGCACGAGCCATTTTTAGCGCTGTTGATATGGTCAAGTCTCGCTAAATACGCCTTTTTGCGGCTCTCAAGTTCTTAGAGTAAGACCCAGCGCCCGGTTGCCACTGCTGCTCCAAACAAACAGAAGTTGGTGATCGTGTGCGCCCAGATGGCGCCACCAATGTGGCGTGCTCTGTATCTTACCCAGGCATAGCCCGCGCCAGCGACAATGCCGGCCGTCCAGTGGCCGTGCAATAGTCCGAATGCCAGACTGCTTGCCATAAATCCTACCACGTTAAACGGGATTGCTTGATTGAGCACCACCCGATCTTGCTTGGACAGTTTGGCCAGCAAATATCCTCTAAATGCCAATTCTTCTGCGATGGGTACAGTGATGCATGCGCCTAAAAATCGAATGGCGATCCATATATAAGATGCCATAGGTGCCGCATTTTCGAGTTTCGATGTAAAACCTGCGTCGTATTCTGGATTCTGCGGCACCAGATAAAACCACAATATGGCGATTGCAATCCCGACTAAAATGGCTTCCCATTGGGGGCGATAGGCTTTTAACGGATAAAATTGACGCAAGGTCAATATGGCCGTCGCAACGGCGACAACCCGGATGGGGTATAACCAGTCGAAACCCGCGCTCAATGCGGCAGTTCCAATGGTGGTGGCCATGAGGACCACAAAAGGAACCAGTACAGCCGTCTCAGTATTCATCGAGCGGTTGCTTGCGCTCAGTTCCTTTAATGGTGTGGCAAACCAACGACTGCTAGAGGCAATTTTTAGAATCAAAAGCGACACCAACAAGAACGCTATCCAGCCGCCAAAAGAGTGAAATCCACCAATGGCGATATCGGCAGACCAGTGCGCACCGATGATGACCAAGGTTACGATGCGAAAGATGTTGAGTACCCAAATAGCAAAAATACCCAAAGGAAAAAGTAAAAAGGCTTGGGGGAAACGTGTGGTTCGGCGGTAAAGCAGCATATACACGGCGATAAACGCACAAACGAGCCCCATGCCTTCATAGCCCGAGCAAACCGGGGCAATGTTGATCCAAAAATCATTGAGCCCGATAATGCGCTCTTCAGGGGAGATGCTGACTTCACCGGTGCCGAGTATGGCCAAGACAAAGGCAGAAATATAAAAAGTGGCCTCAGCCAGTGGTCCCCATAGCGTATTGCTCCAAAAAGCGATGAGCGTCACCACGGTTGCGGTGACCCCCGCAATAACAATCCCCCACTTTTCGCGCTTGGCGACTCTTAATGCGTTGGCCATTGGCACGAGCATGAGTAGCCACAACAGGCCACTGGCAAGCGCCATCAGTACCCAAGCTCCATACCAAGAAGGTGGCGTTGAGTGCACATTGTCACTTCGGAAGATGGCGTTGGTTAGGAGTAGCAGTATGGTGAAGCAGACCAGTTGAGCAGCGCCAAGAGCTAAGGCGCGTTTGGGCCTAAAAGCGCTCATCAATTTTTGCCAGTATTCAGCCAAGCGAGGGTACAGTATTACCATCAGTAGGGCGCTAAAAGTTAACCCCCAGCGGCTGACTTTACCCAAATGTCCAAACAAGGTCTGCCACCAGTTGTTACCACCGGCTTGCACCAAAACATAGGCATCAAAGGTTTGGCTTAAAAATAATGCCTCTATCAGCAATAGGCTGGTACAACCCAGCAGCAATAAAAATCGCAAGGTGAATATGGAGTGGAGGTTTTTTGAAGTGAGCACGCTAATGGCCCTTTGACGTGTCAGTTATTGTGAGCGGCTGTCGTAGAGTCGGATGAATGATTCTATCACTCCAAAAGCGCCTTGGGTTTGCAGTACAAAACTGGTGTTGCGTTAATCTTAACGGGAAATAAGTGCACTGCTAAAGCGCTGTTCTAGGGCCTCTTTTAACGCCGCAGTGCCAGGACCAATCACTGGCTTGGCGACCACTAATTGTAGCGGTATTTCGCGTGTGGCGCCTATCTCAAGCGGCAGGACTTTTAATGTGCCGGCATCCACTAGCGGTTGAATACGATGGTTGGGTAAAAAAGCGAAGCCCAAGCCCGAGGAGACCATGTCCATACTGGTGGAGAAGTGGCTTACCGTCCAGCGTTGTATGGCACCTAGCCAGCCGGCGTCTTGTTCTCTTTTCGTGCCGGAGTCACGTACCACTATTTGGCGATGGGTTTTGAGTTCGTCCTCGCTGATGCGCGACATTTGTGAAAGAGGGTGATTCACATGGGCACAGGCCACCATGGTAATTCGGGTAAGCGGCGTACTCAAAAAACCCGGCGGGACCCTGGAAGTAATGGCCAGGTCGCATTCGTGATTGAATAGGGTCTCATCGGTGCCAGAAAGAGAAGTTTCCAGAATCCTGATGCGCGTCAATGGGGCCTGCTCTGAAAAATGCTGTAAGGCGTACATGACATGAGTCATGGGTGTGAGAGCGTCACAGGTCAGGCGAATCTGGCTTTCCCAGCCACTGGAAGCGGATTGTGCCGCGTCTTCACAGGCATTGGCCATCGACAGCAAGCTGCTGGCATAGCGATAGAGCAGTGCGCCCACATCGGTCAGGGTGGCCTTGCGGCCCTGAAGCGTGAACGCGGGAGAGGGCAGCTGCTCATTCAGGCGATTGATAAGGTAGCTAATGGTGGATTGGCTCTTGTTGAGAGCCTCTGCGGCCTTGGCGTGGGAGCCCTCATCGACCACTGCTTTAAGAGCGGCCCATTGCTCGAGTGTGATTTTGGGGAGTTGATTTGAGTTCATGCATCGAAAAAGTTGTTTAAAAAGATGAATTATACTGTGGTATTTAGCTATAAAATAGTTCTATCTTAGTCCCATAGTCCAATTAACTAGGAAAATGTGATGACTACCGTATTGAATGTAAAAAGCAGTGTTTTTGGTGACGGCGGCGCTTCCAGCGAGTTGAACGACGCGGTGTTGGCAGAGCTAAAAGCCAATCTTGGTGAGCTAGATGTTATAGAACGAGATGTGGTGGGCACACCATTGCCGTACTATGACGCTGAATTTATGAGCGCACTAGGTGCTTCGCCCGAAGGGCGCAGTGACTCTCAGCAAGCCCGTGTGGCGTTGGCCGAGCAGCTGATTGAGGAAGTAAAGCGTGCCGATGTGATCGTAGTGGGGGTGCCCATGTACAATTTTGGTGTGCCCGCGCAGTTAAAAACTTGGTTTGATTACCTTGCTCAGGCTGGTGTGACTTTTCAGTATGCCGAAAATGGCCCACAAGGGCTTTTGAACGATCGTCCGGTGTACATCACTGCGAGCCGTGGGGGTGAACATTACGGTAAGCCTACGGATGCTCAAACCGATTTTCTGCGTGCTTATTTTAATTTCCTTGGTTTAAAAGATTTGCGCTTCATTTATGCGGAAGGCCTTAATATGGGCAAGCGTGAGGCCAGTATCCATAAGGCCAAAGACGCCATCAAACAATGGGAAGTGAGTCATGCGTAACGTCGTTGAACGAATTCGACCCACTGAGGCCAGTGACGGTGCTGGCGTGAAGCTGCTTAGGGTGTTTGGCGGGCAAAACTTGGCGCGCTTTGACCCCTTTCTGATGCTAGATGAATTCGGATCGTTTAATCCGGACGATTACATTGCCGGTTTTCCTCCACACCCGCACAGGGGTTTTGAAACCATTACTTATATGCTTGAAGGCAAAATGGAGCATCAAGACCACATGGGCAATGTGGGCCTTTTAAAGAATGGTGACGTCCAATGGATGACCGCGGCGCGCGGCATTATTCACTCTGAAATGCCCAAGCAAACTGAAGGCCGCATGCGTGGCTTTCAGTTTTGGTTAAACCTACCCGCTAAAGACAAAATGTCGCCCGCAGATTATGAAGACGTGGTTTCTGAGCGTATTCCGGTGTTTGCAATGGGGGCGGTTTGGGTGAAAGCCATTGCCGGAAACGGCTCGCTCAATGGTGAAGCCGTAGAGGGGTTGATGCAAAAAGCTTCAACGGAGCCTCTACTTTGGGATATGCACGTGAACGCGGGCGCGAAAGCTTCTGTGGATGCTCCGTCTCAATCACTTGCGATGATTTACGTTTACGAAGGTAAGGTTGAGGTTGCGGGAGTACCGGTGGGGCCGCAAGAACTTGTACGCTTAGACGGTGAGGGCAATATCGAAATCCAAGCCCTTGAAGATGATGTGAAGTTGATGTTGATTGCCGGCAAGCCTTTGAAGGAGCCCATTGTGCACTATGGGCCGTTTGTGATGAATACGACTGAAGAAATTGAACAGGCGTTACAGGATTACCGAAGTGGCACGCTCACCGCGTAAGACGGGTGAGCGCCGAAGCCGAAGCCCCTATCGCTACGCACTAATAGACAGGCTGGGGGCGTGGCTTTCGTTGACAAACCGTTGCCAGGCGGCGTGGGCTTGGCTAATGGGTTTTAAGGTCCAGTGGTTAGATGCAAAAACTTCGCGCAGCAACTCATTGTTTAAGCGGTGGCCTGAGCGGTTGCCCACAAAATGACCGATAATGTAGTGGCCTGCCAAAGCCAGGTCGCCCACAGCGTCTAAATATTTGTGTCGTACAAATTCGTCTGCGTGTCTTAACCCTTCACAATTCACCACTTTATCGTCTGCAATTAAAATGGCATTTTTCAAGGAGCTACCGCGTGCAAACCCGCGACGCTTTAATTCCAGTAAATGTTTTTCAAAGCCGAAGGTTCGTGCATTGGCCACTTCATCAATAAAGGTGTTTTTTCCAAAAGGTAAAGAGATTTTTTGGCGGCCAATGGGGCGTTCGGCAAAATCGATGGACATGTCAATCCAAGGGGTATAAGAGGGCAAGAAGGACGCTGTCGCACGTTTCTCTGTTACGCCAATAGGTTGGTCAATACATATTACCAAACGCTCTTCAGATTGTTGTACCTTACCCACTTTTTTAAACATTTCAATAAAAGGGGCAGCGCTGCCGTCCATAATGGCGACTTCGGGCGCATCAAGCACAATGCGTGCATTATCAATGCCGTAGGCATAAAGTGCCGCCATTAAGTGCTCTGTCGTGGAAACGCGCACGCCCAGTTCATTTGAGATAGTGGTGGACAGCTCCGTACTGGACACTGTGTGCCAGCGGGCTTTAATCACATGGCCTTGGCTCACGTCTCGACGAATGAACTCGATGCCAGTATTGGGCTCTGCGGGCATTATTGTCATCAACACTTTTAAGCCTGTGTGCAGGCCCCTGCCCATGCAGGTCACGCTGTCGGCCAACGTATGTTGATAAAACGACAAGTCTGTGTTCGCAAATGTTTTTGTCATAGTTGTCTCACTCGCGGCGCCAGTCTTGGGGCGCACATTGATGGATCATGCAAGCCAGTGTAGGGGGCAGTGGCTTAACCCAACCTGAATGAGTGGTTAAAATGTGTGCAGCGCTTCACTTTGCTGATGTTCAGAGGGTGACGACTTTGTAGTGAACGAGGTCGGGGTCATCAATGTCCATTTGTCGGCCGAGGCTAATGGTGCCCTTGCCCACCAGGGGGTAAAACTCGTTGTGGATTTTAAGGGTGTCTGATCGGCCGGGTTGCACAAAAGAGCCATTGGTGCTGGTGTCCAATAGGCCGATTTGATTACCGCGCAACTGCAGTACGCAATGGCGGCGAGAGATCATGGAGTCACTGATTACCATATCGCAGGCTGATGCGTCGCGCCCTATATAGTAAGGCATTTCGGATTTCTCGATTACGATCAGTTGATTGCGAAAGAACAACTCTATGCGAATGGCCTTGGATGCTACCTGCATATCCAATATGGTATTGAGCCGCGTGGAATAGGTCTTATCGTCTTGCATGATGCTGTCTTCAAAGAGTCCGTGTGCCCACATTCTACAGCAGTCTGTCAGTTTTTGCCTTGCCCCTGTGTGCGCGCTGACGTCTAACTCGCGCTACAATGGCTCTTTTACAAGCGGATGTAGGTTTGATTCTTGAGTGAACTGAGTGTGGTGGTTATGAATCGGGCATCCGCTTTGATGGATGGACTGCTCGCAGCCCCAGAGGGCGCAGTGACACAAGCGGAGTGGTGTAAAATACAAAGGATAAAACATGAGCAAAACCGCCACACCGCGCTTTTGGGGCGCGCGGCGCTCAGGCGTCTGTTGGCCAATCGGCTCAATTGTGACCCTTTGGCGTTAACATTGCGGCGTTCGCCAACGGGAAAGCCCATACTGGACGGGCAATCGAACTGGTTTTTCAACGTTTCTCACAGTGGTGATTGTGTGTTGGTGGCCTTGTCACAGGGTGAGGCGGTAGGTGTGGATGTGGAGCAGGTGCAACACCGCGAGTCATTAGTCGCTCTCGCCCGTCGTGTAATGCATGCGAATGAGTTTGATCGTTTTAACGCGTTGAATGGGCTAGAGCAGACTTCCTTTTTTTTCCAAACTTGGGTACTGAAAGAAGCCTATGCGAAATATGACGGGCGCGGTATTCAGCTGGGCCTTGCCTCTATCGAAACGCTGCTCGCGAAGCCTCAAATTGTCAGTCGGCTGGTGAGTGCCCACTGGGTAAGCGTGGAGCCGGGTTACGTTGCGGCGCTGATTACAGCGAAGCGGGAGGCGGAGGTAAAGGTTCGGTGCTTGTCGTGGCCTCAGTTGGCGCAGGGGTAATGCTAGCAAGGTGTGTCAATGGTGTGGCGAGGGAAATTTTATTGTCGTTGGCCACTTTCAGTGCCACCAAGCGCATGTCCCTTCTGGTGTTAATCAATAACTCCACTTGTTTCACGTAGTAAATCAATCCCCATGACAGCGCGTGATCCCCGGTATCTAAGAGTTTTTGTTCTGTCTCAAATTTATGCTCAAAGGGGATGCCTTCACTTGCGGCTACTTGCGTGATTTCAGCAAACAGTTTTTTAACGCGTTCGGGTTTGACATCATAGCCAATATTAAAAACCAAGCATTCGCGTAGTCCCTTGGCGGATGCAAATTTGGATAGATTGTGCAGTGTAAAATCTCGAAGTTTTGCGTTTCGAATCATGATGCGGTGATTGTTGGTGAGGTTGAGAATCTCGGTGTGAAACATTTTGATTTTGTATATTAAACCTACGAACTGTCCATCCAGTTCGATCACGTCACCATCTTCAAAGATATCACTGTTTAGCAGAATCAAGCCACTAATAATGTCCGGTGCCCAGGCGCCCTGAGTTAAGGCAATCATTACGCCCAGAACGCCCAGTACTCCGCCCGCCTCAAGTAAGTCATTAAAGCCCAGCTGTTGAATGCAGGCCACTAGTGCGATACCGGTCACCAGTAAGGTGGACAGTAGGTTGAGTGCGCGTGTGCTATAGGTTTCAACGATCGTCGTTTTGCCGTTGATGGTTCTTTTTTTGCCGTAAGTGCGATACACCACGTAGTGCAATATGTAGTTGATGAGATAGGCAAAATAGATGATTACCACTATGGTAAGCCCTTTTGCAAACAGGCTATTGCTCACGTTGTGCGAAACAGTCCAGTAGTAACCATAACCTACAATAATCGCTAAATTAATACCGCGCATTAGCGCGATGCGTAAGCTTAGAGCCTGTTCGCTATCGGGGTTAAAAATGTGTTTAACCAAAGGCTGGGCAAAAGCGATAAGACACAAGTTAATACTCAAAACCAAGTAGTCACTTAAGGAAAAAGTGGTGGCCAAGCTCTGAGCGGTATTCCAAAAATGCATGGTGCCTCCGTAACGATACAGTGACGCAGTCAGTTGCGTTGGGCGGGTTTACTTAATTCTAAGGTAAATTCTTGAGAAAGTGAGGATGAACCTCGAAATACGAGGGGTGTCCAAGTGCTCAACTTTTGAATCTTCCCAATTTTACGAGGCGCAATTGAGCTATTCTTACCCAGAAAAGGGGCCTCCGAGCCTGTTTGCCAGTGTGTTTAAGGGTGATATCCCGTATGTTTGACAAAAATGCCATAGAGGCCATTCGACGCGAAATGCCTCTGTTCAACTTGGATAAGCCCTGCAATACGTCGCTATTGGCAGAGGTGTTTACAGAGTATTTTGAACGATATGGCTTTTTCGATGCGCTTAAGGACTTTGATGGGGACTACTATTTAGGACAGAAGCCAATGTCTTTTGGGTCGACTGAAGTGGCGGTGGTTACCCACTTTTGGCGACCGTTAGAGCCGCGTGGCACCGTGGTGGTGGTGCATGGTTTGTTCGACCATGTTGGGTTGTATCAGCCGCTGATTCGATACTTTTTAGAGCAAAACTATTCGGTTATCGCGATGGACCTGCCAGGTCATGGGTTGAGTGGCGGCGCGCCTACGCAAGTGGAGCATTTTTCGGATTACAGTGCCGTTTTAGCTGGGGTGTTAGATATGATCCCTGATGCAATGCTGGTGGGGCCTTTGTACGGGTTTGGCCAAAGCACCGGTGCTGCGGTGATTGCAGGGTTGGTATTTGAGCTGGAAAAAAAGGGAGAACCCCTGCCGTTTCACCGGCTGGTGTTTTTTGGCCCCTTGATTCGCCCAAGGCGCTGGCGGGTCGGACGTTTAACACTTCTATTGTTTGGGCGTTTCTTAAAGACAATTCATCGCGAAATGGCTGTGCAAAACAGTCACGATGAGTCTTTCCACCATTTTTTACTTCACCACGACCCCTTACAGTCAAAGCGCCTGTCGGTGTCATGGGTGAAGGCGCTGGATTTGTGGATAGAGACTTGTCAGACCGCTAAGCCACAATCGATACCGCTGTTGATCGTTCAAGGTACGGGTGATCGGGTGGTGGATTGGCGTAAAAACGTCCCTCAGTTTAAAAAAATCTTCCGCTGTCATCAGGTGAATTTTATCGAAGGGGCTATGCATCATTTGGCCAATGAAGGCAATCCATGGCGCACGGCAATCTACGCCAGTGTGGGGCAATTCCTCAAGCAGCGAGTGGTATGTGAAGTCAAGGAGTAGGCGAGCGTCAATCCATGCGCATAGAATTTGAGATGAAGTAAGGGCCTTTACCTGCGTGGCGAAAATAAACCGCTAAAGCCAATCATCGGGCTCTTTGATGGCAATGGGCTTGCCCGAACGGTCGATGGTGGTGCCTGTAATAACGGCGGACAACATGCACTGGTCTTCGGGTATTCTGTAAATGGATTGCTCAAAAACAAAACGCAATTTCCCTTTGCGGGATACCTTGGAACCTACCCAAAAGGCATCGCCACTTTTTAGCGGGCGAATGTAGGACAGCGCTGCGTGAGTCACCACCAAATTTTTCCCCTCGCTTGCCAAAGCGGAAAAATCACAGCCTCGGCTCAACAAAAACTCATGGCGTGCGTGTTCTAAATAGTTCTGGTACACGCTGTTGTTGACGATGCCCTGAAGGTCGCACTCATAATCGCGGACTTTGAATTCTAAGCGGTGTGCGTACTCCACTAAAACAGTACTCTGCAGCGAATGGTGGCGGGAATGGTACGCAGTTGCTCTAACGCCAATTCGCTGTAATCAGAATCTACGTCGATCACCACATAACCCACGTTGTCTTTGGTTTGAAGATATTGACCAGCAATATTAATGTTATTGCTTGAGAAAATTTCGTTAATGGCCACCAGCACACCTGGAACATTATTGTGAACATGTAACAGCCGGTGAACGTGCGTTTGCGAAGGCAGTGCCACTTCGGGGAAGTTGACGGAGCTGATGGTGGTGCCATTGTCTGAGTACTTGATCAGTTTGGTGGCCACTTCAACACCGATATTTTCTTGTGCTTCCATGGTAGAACCCCCAATGTGGGGCGTGAGTATCACATTGTCAAACGCGCGCAATGGGTTCACAAATTCTTCGCCGTTCGCCTTGGGTTCCACCGGGAATACATCGATCGCAGCACCTGCGAGTTTGCCGCTTTCAATGTGTTCCGCCAGGGCGTCAAGATCCACCACAGTGCCGCGAGAGGCATTAATTAAGATGGCGCCCTGTTTCATTGCCGCAAGTTCTTTGGGGCCCATCAGGTTTTTGGTGCTCTCCAGTTCAGGGACATGTAGGCTCACAATGTCAGCAGTGCTTAGCAATTGCTCCAAGGTTTTACTTTGGCTGGCATTGCCCATGGGTAGTTTGCTGACGGTGTCGTAAAATATGACTCGCATGCCTAAGCTCTCGGCCAAAACACTTACTTGCATGCCAATGGCACCGTAGCCCACAAGCCCAAGGGTTTTACCGCGAATTTCATAGGAGCCAGACGCGGACTTCAACCACTCGCCGCGATGGCAGCCCGCGTTTCTCGCGGGAATGCCGCGCAACAACAAGATGGCTTCGGCGATCACCAACTCGGCGACACTACGGGTGTTGGAGTAGGGGGCGTTGAAGACCACAACCCCATGCGACTGCGCTGCTTTAAGGTCCACTTGATTGGTGCCAATACAAAAGCATCCCACTGCAATTAGCTTGGGTGCATTGGCAAATACTTTTGCCGTCAGCTGAGTGCGTGAGCGCAACCCCACAAAGTGGGCATCTTTTACCCTTTCAATCAGCTCATCTTCCGCTAAGGCTTTGCTGAGGTAATCAATGTTGAAGTAACCCGCGGCGTTCAGCGTATCCACAGCAGATTGATGAACCCCCTCAAACAACACAAACTTAATTTTGTCTTTTTCGAGAGAGGTTTTTTCGGGGGTTATGCGGGTCATGAGTTAACCTATTCGTACTTCTGGGGTGAATAATGTTGGGGGTGGCATTTTAACACACCCCTGGCTTTCATTTGAGGGGCGGCGTTCAGCTTTTTTGACGTATTGGGTAAGAATGACAATACGTGTGCCATTGATTTTACCGTCGATGTGCGCTGGGTTTTGGGCAAAGTCAGTATTGTGTAAAGTTGCGCCTCGACTGGCCACAAAACCACTGCCCTTTATATCCAGATCTTCGATGATCACTATGCCACCACCATTGTTTAGGGGGTGGCCATTGCACGCCAATGTTGGATACTGATGGTGAATTTTTCCAGCTTCAGCTCAGTGCTGGAGTTCGCCGTCCATATGCCGCGACTCCAGCACCGCCTGGCTCAGCTTTCGCTTGGCTCGAGTGGATAACGCCTGGGTCTGTGTCATGGGTATCCTTGAGCTGTGAGGGTGTTTGTCCAGAGTGGGCTTGGGGTGGTCAAAGCATGGGTTGTGGAAACAGTATCCTCACACCATCGTCTTCACCCAGCAGCAAAACATCGGCGCCTCGGTGGGCAAAAAGGCCATTGGTCACCACCCCTGGAATTTGATTGATGGACGCCTCCATTGCTTTAGGGTCATGAATCGCAAGGTCGTAAACATCGAGGATATCGCAGCCGTTGTCCGTAATGACGTCTGGGCGATGTACTGGCCGACCGCCAAGTGTCGTCAACTGTCGAGCCACGTATTCACGAGCCAGCGGAATGACCTCTACAGGGAGGGGGAAGCGTCCCAAGTGCGGGACCCATTTACTGCTGTCGGCAATACACACAAAGGTCTGCGCCACTGCCGCGACAACTTTTTCGCGTGTGAGTGCACCGCCACCGCCTTTGATCAGCTCAAGGTTGGGCGTACTTTCGTCGGCACCATCTACATAAAACCGCAATTCTGATACCTGGTTGAGGTCCACAACTCGAATGCCCAGGGCTTCCAAACGCTCGGCACTGGCGATAGAGCTTGCCACCGCAGCTTTAAATGTATGGCGGTGATCACCGAGTAAGTCAATGAAGCAGTTCGACGTGGAGCCCGTGCCGATGCCCAAAATGTCATCGGGTCGTATTTTCGGAAGGATATAGTCAATGGCGGCTTTGGCTACAGCACGTTTGAGTTCGTCTTGAGTCATGAAGGTCTTCGCTAGAATCTGGGCTTGCGTAAAAAGCGCGCTATTGTAGACGAATTTGGAGCCAACAGAAATGTTTGCGCGTTTGTTCGTGCACACAGGTACACTAATGACATGGCTTCCTTTACTATGGGCCGCTATTTCAACAAACCATTAATGACCTTATGCCACAGAGTTACATCAAACGCATTCTAGATGCTCGTATATACGATCTTGCCGTTGAAACTTCGTTAGACGAAGCCCCACTGTTGACTGCGCGCACCGGTAATCGTGTTTTACTCAAGCGGGAAGATTTACAGCCCGTTTTTTCGTTTAAAGTAAGAGGTGCTTACAACAAGCTACTGCAATTGACCGATGCGCAAAAAGCGCGCGGCGTGGTGGCGGCGAGCGCGGGCAATCACGCGCAAGGGTTGGCATTGGCTGCCAAGCACCTCAATGTAAACGCTATTATTGTGATGCCGGTGACCACGCCCTCTATTAAAGTCAATGCAGTAAAACGTCATGGCGCAAAAGTGGTGTTACACGGCGATGTGTATGATGCCGCTTCTGCCTATGCGCAAAACTTGGTTGAAGAAAAAGGCATGGTTTATATTCCGCCTTACGATGACCCAGATGTCATTGCTGGGCAAGGCACTGTGGCAGTGGAGCTGTTACGCCAGCACCCAGGGAAAATTGACGCGGTGTTTGTGCCGGTGGGTGGCGGTGGGCTTTGCGCTGGCATGGCAGCCTATATCAAGTACGTTAGGCCAGATATTAAAGTTTTTGCGGTAGAGCCCGAGGATGCGGCCTGTTTAAAATTGGCCATGGAGAAGAAGCGCCGTGCCATATTGCCAGAGGTGGGTATTTTTGCCGATGGCGTTGCTGTGGCTCAGATAGGTAAGGAAACGTATCGGGTGTTGAAAGACACTATCGACGGCGTGATCACGGTCAGTACCGATGAAATCTGTGCAGCGATCAAAGACATTTTTGAGGATACACGCTCGATTGCCGAGCCCGCCGGTGCTTGTTCTCTGGCCGGCCTGAAAAAGTACGTGGACAGTCAGGGGGCTAAAAATCAAACCTTGGTGGCCATTCACAGTGGTGCCAACACCAATTTTGACCGTCTTCGCTATATCTCTGAGCGCACCGAGGTGGGCGAAGGGCGCGAAGCCGTATTGGCGGTGGTGATCCCAGAGGCGCCGGGTAGCTACAAGAAATTTTGTGCTCTGCTGGGCCGGCGCGCCATTACTGAATTTAACTATCGTTACGCAGATAATCAAAAAGCCCATATCTATGTGGGATTGCAGGTGAACCCCGACAATAATGATCGCCAAGAGTTGGTGGCCATGCTGAATGCAAAAGGCTATGAAGTGCATGACTTCACTGACAATGAGATGGCAAAGCTACATATCCGTCATATGGTGGGTGGGCATGCGCCCGGAACTCTGGCCGATGAAGTGGTGTATCGTTTTGAGTTTCCTGAAAAACCAGGTGCATTACTGACCTTCCTAACCAAATTGGCCGGGCGTTGGAATATCTCCATGTTCCATTACCGAAATCACGGCGCGGCCTTTGGGCGGGTATTGGTGGGGTTGCAGGTGCCCAAAAAGGAGCGGCGCTCTGTAGAGCAATCTTTGAAGGAGCTGAATTATCGATTTTGCGATGAAAGCCAAAATGAGGCCTACCGATTTTTCTTAGCCTAACGTCTAACACCGTCGTTTAGAACCATTTGGAACAGATCAAAAATGAGAGGTTAGCGCTTGCTTACGTTGTGATCTGTGTCATGTAAACCGAGATTGATTTGGCAAACTGGCAAATTAGAACTAACGTGAATAAGTAGGGTGTGCGTTAATGGCAAACCTATTGTGCACTGCAATATTACCAGGTATAAAGATTGCATTTGTGAGAGCGTCGAATAAAGGCACCATAACTACATAGTGAAGAATTTGAGGTTAATTTAGAATGAAAGCAGATGTCTTGACAGTTGCTGCCATCGTATTTGTAGTAGGGATGTTGGCGAGTTCATTGGGCATCACGGATGTGTTCGAGAGTGAAGTGGCGGAGCCACAAGCGGAACTTCACCAAGGCGTGATTGTTGCGCAAAAGTAACCCGCGTCAGTAGTGCGGCAGCGATCAACGGGCTGACGGCCTAAGGTTTTGCGCTTATTGCTATAAATTCTTTATCGGTGGCGATGGCATCCACCGGGATATCCCACTTCTTCGGCTCTAATTTGGCGACTTCTTGACAATGGTGTGCAATACCGACCAGTTTTGGGGTTCTTGTACTCCGCTTACTCAAGCTTCTATCGTAATAGCCCCCCCCCATGCCCAGGCGGTTGCCGTATCGGTCAAAACCTACCAGTGGCATCAGTAAAACATCCAATCTAGATAGTGCAAGCTGCTGGCAGGTGAGTGGCTCAGGTATGCCAAATTGGTTCGTGTGCAGGCGGCTCCCCTTTGCTAGGGGTTTGAATACCAAGGTTTTATTTGCCGCCAAACAGGGCAAATAGAGGTGTTTGTGCACTGAATGTGCCCAGCGTAACAATGGTGCTAGCGACATTTCGCCGTCGCTTGCCATATAGACACCAATAAAATGGGCCTTTCGAATCCAGGGGTGACGGCACAGACGATTCAGCAGTTTTATGGCGGCAAGTGCTTGGTCGGCGCTCGAAATTGCTCGACGTTGCTGGCGGAGTTCTGTACGTAGGTATTGGCGAGTCTTCATAGGGAGATAAAAGCCGAGGGTGCCGCTGTCAACAAAACCTTGAACCCGATGGCCCAAGGGGGAGGGATCTGCTGTGAATTAGGCTTTCCATCAAGTGGACATGCACACATCACACGCGAGAAGCCTCCTAAAGTGTGATTATCGGCTCAGGGATCGTTGACTGGCGAACACCCAAGGCGTACTCAGAGTATAACAAATTTTGGCGCGAAAACAGGGTTTTAATAAAGGGTTGTTGAATTCGCCGTGTCTTGCGGGTAACCAAAGGCTTGGGAGCGCTGGTAACGCGCTTCACCTTAATTTGCTCTGTCTCGCAAAAGTGATCATGTAAGAGGTGGGTTTTGAGGTGCTGCTCAGGCTTATGTCGGTGCGTGTGCCATGCAGAGGGTGGTGATTAGGGTTGTTTCAGCGCGTTGTCGAGTCGTGAAACCACGTGTTCCAGTGCCGAGGCGTTCACGTTTCCCGTGGTTTGCTGAAGTTGCTGTAATTCGTAACATAGGTTGAGCCCCACCATTACAGCGATTCTGTCAGAACCTACCACGGCGCCAGAGTTTCGAACCTTGCGCATACGAGAGTCTAGCGTACGTGCTGCGGCGAGCAAAGCATCTCGCTCTTCGGGTTCGCATGCCACCTGGTATTCCTTATCCAATATCGAAACGGTGACGCGAGTGTCCTTTTTCATTCGAATTTGTTCTCCAGGTGGGTTAGCCGGTCTATCATGGCTTCGATTCGAGCTTTGGCAATTTCATTTTTTTCCAGCAGGCGTGCACGTTCGCTGAGCCAGTCCTGTTCTTTCTCGCGCAGAGAGCTGTTCTCTTTTTTGAGTTGCTCAAAGCGCTGAAGTAACTCATCCATTTTTGCGTCGATTTGAGCCAGTAAACGTTCAGACATGGGGGCAAAGGGTACCAGGTTGGCGTTGTGTCATTTTAACGAAGTGGTTGGTGTCAGGCCGTGCAGTGTGTTGCAAAAACCTTCGCTAAAAAGGATCTCGTCACTATAGGGGCAGAGGGTAAGCCGGTCAAGCGAAGGCGTCGAGCTGCCTTGGAACTGCCGCGAAAAGGTTGTGTTCGTGTTAGCATTAGTTGTATTGAATTGATCGGTATTTACTATGACGCCAACCGCTGACTATGAGTTTTGGAACGATTTTTTATTTAGAGAAAGCGCCGTTTGTACGCCCGCTGAATTTCATGGTGTGTTGTGTGCCACGCAAAGCGCGCATTCATCCAATTGGATAGAAACCGTGCTGAGTGTCATGGACATTCCCGGTGAGGAGGTTAGTACCGAACTGCGAACGGCAGTAGAGGCCTTTTATGACATTGTTGGTACTGCGTTAAAGGACGACCAGTACCGTTTGCAACTTTTGTTACCCGACGATGCTTTGCCCATTGCCTCGCGTGTTAGTGCTCTAGGCGACTGGTGTCACGGCTACCTGCATGGTATTGGCAGTTTAGGTGAGGCGACCATCAGGCGGCTTGACGAACAAGCCCAAGAAGCGCTTCGAGATATGACTCAAATGACTCAGCTCGATGGCGCCGTGGAAGACAGCGATACCGCAGAAGCGGATTTGGCAGAGCTGATTGAGTATATTCGTATAGTGGTATTGACCGTATATTCTCAGCTGAATCCCGGCGTCGAGCCAGGTGCGAATACGACACATTGATGGCGACTATGAAACTGAACACTAAAGAATTTGAGCGGCGACGCGATGCTTTGATGGCCCAAATGGAACCCAATAGTATTGCGATTTTACCCTCTGCAAAGGAAAAGACGCGCAGCCGCGATACGGATTACCCTTATCGGCAAGACAGCGACGTTTTGTATCTTACGGGCTTTGCAGAACCGGACTCCGTGTTGGTACTTATTCCGGGTAGAGAGCATGGTGCATTCGTGCTGTTTTGCCGAGAGCGCGATCCAGAAAAGGAAATTTGGGATGGCTATCGTGCCGGGCCCGAGGGCGCCGTACGCGACTTTGGCGCTGATGATGCCTTCCCAATAGCGGACATTGACGACATTCTACCCGGCCTCATAGAAGGACGGGAGCGGGTCTACTACGCCATGGGGAAAGCACCGGAATTTGATCGCCAAGTCATGGACTGGGTCAATCGTATTCGCGCAAAAGTCCGTTCTGGTGCGACGCCCCCTGGAGAATTTTTAGATCTCGACCACTTTTTGCACGAATTGCGTCTGATCAAAAACACAGCGGAGTTAAAGCTCATGGCCAAAAGCGCTGAGATTGCCGCGAAGGCTCATGTGCGAGCCATGCAGCGCGCTGCACCCGGGGTAATGGAGTACCAGTTGGAAGCCGATATTTTGCACACATTTTCTTCAATGGGGGCTCGTTTCCCCGCGTACAACACAATCGTAGGCGGGGGTGCCAATGGCTGTATCTTGCACTACGTTGAAAATAACCAACCGTTAAACGATGGCGACCTGGTGTTGATTGATGCCGGGTGTGAGTATGAGTATTACGCTTCCGATATCACTCGCACGTTTCCTGTAAATGGTCAGTTTTCTGAACCGCAAAAGGCTCTTTATCAATTGGTGCTGAGTGCTCAAGCCGCTGCCATTGAGCAAGTGCGTCCAGGCAATCATTGGAATGATCCACACGAAATATCTGTACGTGTGATCACCGAAGGGCTTGTGGCTTTGGGGTTGCTGAAAGGTGATGTAGAAACGCTGATTGAATCGGGCGCTTATCGAGCATTTTATATGCACCGCATTGGCCATTGGTTGGGTATGGATGTTCATGATGTGGGGGATTACAAAGTGGCTGGTCAGTGGCGGGTACTTGAGCCGGGAATGGTGATGACGGTAGAGCCTGGTCTTTACGTCAGCCCCGATAATACCGATGTGGATCAGCAATGGCGCGGTATTGGTATCCGCATCGAAGACGATGTAGTGGTCACCAAATCGGGTTGTCGCGTTTTAACCGAAGGCGTACCCAAAACCGTGGAGGCCATCGAAGCTCTAATGGCCAGCCCAAAGGTTAACCCCGCGTGAGCCGGTTTGACCATGATGTTGCCATCGTTGGTGGTGGTTTGGTGGGCGCATCTTCGGCGCTGCTGTTTAAAAAGGCCATGCCCGACCTTAGCGTGACTTTGATTGAGTCTAAACCCCTGGAGCAACCCTCGTCGTTGCCCAGTTTCGATCAGCGCACAACGGCCATCTCTCCCACCACGCAAGAGGCGTTTTGCCAGATGGGTATTTGGCAGGCGTTGTCGCCCGTGGCCTCGAGTATCGAAACCATCCATGTATCTGATAAAGGACAATTGGGGCAAGCCACAATGGGGCCGCAAGACAACGCTGGGCAACCCTTGGGTTATGTGCTTCAAAACAGTCGGATGGGGGAGGTGCTGTTAAAAACATTGGGTGACAGTGATACCTGTATTCGCTCACCTGAGACAGTGACGCAGATTCGCCCCCTCGCGGGAGGTGTAGCGTTAACCTTGGGCTCGGGTCAATGCGTGACTGCGCGTTTGCTGATTGTGGCCGATGGTGCGGAATCTGCGCTGCGCAAGCAATTGGGTATTGCATACTCGGACCACGATTACGAGCAACATGCCATTGTTGCCAATGTGCGTTTTAGTGCACCTCATCAAAATACCGCCTATGAGCGATTTACCTCGCACGGCCCAATGGCTTTATTGCCACTCAAAAGTGACGACTCACGCGAGGCAACATTAGTGTGGACTTGGCCGGCAAATGATGTTGCCCGAGTTAAGGCCATGAGTGACGAAGACTTTCTGAATGGTTTGCAAATGCAATTTGGGTATCGCTTAGGGCAGTTTCAAGCGGTCTCGGCCAGAAGCGTTTATCCGCTGTGCTTGCGTTTGGCCAAGGAGCAGGTGCGCTCTAATGTCGTTTTACTGGGTAATGCAGCGCACTTTTTACACCCCGTGGCAGGCCAGGGCTTTAACCTGTCCATGCGTGATGCGTTGCGTTTGGTGAGCCTGCTGCGCAATGTGCCAAAGTCGACCTTGGGCGATCTGGCCATTTTGCAGCGCTATGAAGCGATACAGGCCAAAGACCAAGCAAGCACCACCATTTTGAGCCACACTTTTAACCAAGGGTTTCGTAATGCTCGTTGGGGTGTGCCCCATATTCGCAGTTTTGGGTTTTTTCTGTTCGAGAGTATTCCGCTGCTGCGCGAGCAATTGATTGCGCATTTGTCTGGCCGAATCATGCCGAAGGCTTCTGTGGGGGATTTATAAGCCAATGAGTGGATTACCGAATTTTGACCTTACTATTGCCGGCGCCGGCATGGTAGGTGCTACCTTGGCTGTACTCGTGTCTCAATTACAACCGACAAGGCGTATTGCTTTGGTCGACCCTATGGGTTTGCAATCGCAGTTCAAGGGAGTGTCCGATCAATTCGACCCACGTGTTGTGGCTTTAAACGCTCAGTCGTTAGCCATTTTGGCGTCAATTGGTTGCTGGGATACCATTAAAAATTTAAGAGCCACGCCTTATCGAGCGATGAAAGTTTGGGACGGAGAGGGTACCGCTGCCATCGAGTTTGATGCTCGGGATGTTCATGCGGACCACTTGGGTTATATCGTGGAAAATTCTGCGCTACGAAGCGTTTTACATCAAGCGTTATCGCAGTGTCCTAACGTGGAAGTCCTTCCCGATTCAGTCGAAGAATGTCACTCTGAGGCTAGTGGCATTTCCGTAAAGCTTGCCAGCGGCGATGGTATGTTAACCCCATTATTGGTGGGCGCGGACGGTGCTCATTCAAAAGTGCGGCAGCTGACTGGGTTCGACACTCGGGAGTGGCACTATGGTCAAAGTGCCATTGTTACCACGGTTAAGACGGAATATTCGCACCAGAATATTGCTTGGCAACGCTTTACAGACAACGGCCCGTTGGCGTTTTTACCACTGGCGAACGCTGACCAAAAAGACTCGCACTGGTGCTCGATCGTTTGGTCCATTGATGACCGGGCGTTAACATCCGTAAAAGATCTCGAAACTCCGGCTTTTTGTCAGGCATTGACGCGAGCGTTTGAAGGTCGTCTTGGTCAGGTTGAATGGGCGGACAAACGGGTTGTTTTACCATTGAAGCAACGTCATGTGACTCAATACTATCGTCACAACGTTGCCCTGGTGGGGGACGCCGCGCATACCATTCACCCGCTGGCAGGGCAAGGTGTTAACCTGGGGTTGCGCGATGTCAGTGTGCTTGCTCAGGAGTTGAAGCGGGCCCACGTTCGTGGGGTAAGTTTACATGAGTGTGCCACACTCAAACGATATCAGCGGCGCGTACAAACGCACAATTTGCTAGCAATGGGCGTGATGGAAGGCTTTAAGCGGTTGTATCACACCCAAAACCCTTGGTGGCGTGTGATGCGTAACTGGGGTTTGCAGCGAGTGCAGAATACACCATTGGCGAAGCGGGAGCTGATTCGGTTGGCCATGGGGCAAACGGTTTAGTGCGCATGAACCCTTCGTCGCAAACGGTGGTGGCAGAGCATAAAAATTGGCTGGTGTGCCATGTTTGCGGTGCGATTCAAAATGATGTACCACTCAATCGACGTCAAGAGCTGTTTTGTGCAAAGTGTGATAAACCATTGCGGGTAGAACATAGGCCTTGGCTCGATGCTGCTTCGGCGCTAACTCTGGCCTCGTTCATGTTGTTTTTCGGGGCCAATACATTGGTTTTTGTGACGGTTGAAATGGCGGGTCAAACGCATTCTGCCACTTTATTCAGTGGTGTTGCGGCATTGTTGGATCGCCATCAATGGTTGCTCGCAAGTTTAGTGTTAACAACCACCTTTTTATACCCACTGCTGGTGATATTGGCGTTGTTGTATGTGCTGTTGCCCATGCAATGGGGGCACAAGTTGCGCGGCCAAAGTGTCTTATTTCGCTATCTTTTGAAGGCGGCGCCCTGGAGTATGCTGGATGTGTTTTTTCTGGGAGCGTTGGTCACCGTGGTTAAGATGGGGGACATTGCGACCGTACGAGTGGGGCTGGGTGGCTATGTCTTTTTTGTATTAGTGGTGTTACTCAATTTTGCTTTTTGGGTGATTGACCAGCAAGCGGTTTGGAATTGGCTCAACCCCAACAATTGTTTTACTTATGGTGACGAGGCCAATTTATATGATTGCAGAACCTGTGATGCATTGGTGTGTGAAGACATCGTTGCCGCCACGCATGAGTGTCCGCGTTGTCATTCACATTTGCACAAACGGGTGCCAAATAGTCTCCAAAAGACCTTCGCACTGACCTTGTCGGCAACCATACTTTATGTTCCAGCCAACCTGCTACCCATTATGGACTACGAAGAACTCAATGTAGGGTTTTCTAGAACCATATTGGCTGGTGTGATGGAGCTACTGGCCAACGGGCTGTGGGGAATTGCCATTATTGTATTTGTGGCAAGCGTGGTAGTGCCCGTGGCAAAATTGTTGGCACTTTTTTACTTGATGGGTTCGGTTGTCTTTGAGCATCAGGTATCGGCAAAAGCGCGGTCGCTATTATATCGTGCCACCGAAGTGGTGGGTCGATGGTCGATGGTGGATGTCTATGTGGTCACCTTATTGACGGCCATCGTTCAGTTTGGGTTTATTGGTGTGGTGGAGCCCGGGCCTGCGTTACTGCCTTTCGCGGCAGTGGTGGTGTTAACGATGTTAGCGGCAGAGTCCTTTGACCCTCGGCTCATTTGGGATAAAAATATTACCCACCCAAAGCCCAAAAAAACATTTGTCAAAGCATTGGGGTCCACTCAATGACGCAAGGTTAAAAAGCCAAACGGTATGGAACCATTAAAACCCGAAATCAAATCTGTTCGCGCACTGTCGCCTGTGTGGATTATTCCTATCGTGACGTTTCTGGTGGGAGCATGGTTGGCTGTGCATGGCTGGCAGGAGCGCGGCACCGAGGTGGAAATACTATTCGATGATGCCAATGGCATTACCGTAGGCCAAACACAGGTTCGTCTAAAAGATGTGCCTGTGGGCAAAGTCACGGGCATGCACTTATCTTCAGATCTTTCCAAGGTTCGGGTGACGGTCTCAGTTGATCGGCAAGTCAGTCATCACTTAAGTGAGAATTCTCGTTTTTGGCTTGTGAGCCCGCGTGTCAGTGCCAGTGGTGTTTCCAACCTGGGGACGCTTATTTCAGGTGTGTATTTGGTGATGGACCCGGGTGAACCTGGGGAGTTTCATACAACTTTTAAAGGCTTAACCGAGCCGCCAGCGGTGAAGTCAGACGACAAAGGCACGCAATTTTTGCTGCTTGCCGATCAGCTGGGCTCATTGGATATTGGCTCGCCAGTCTATTACCGAAGTGTGAAGGTGGGTGAGGTTACAGGATATAAGTTGGGTGAGAGTGGTTCCCATGTGGAAATTCGTATTTTTATCCAAGCCCCGCACGACAAAATTGTTTATACCCGCACACACTTTTGGAACGTTAGCGGGTTTGGGTTTTCCATTGGCGCCGATGGTTTTAAAGCGCAAATGGCCTCCCTGGCTTCCTTGATCAGTGGCGGAGTGTCTTTTGAAAATACCATTGGCTTTCACGCCAGTCAGCGTGCCAATGACAATCACCGTTTTAATTTATACCCGGATAAACAATCCATTGCCGATGGTCGGTACACTTTACGTTACTACTATTTGATGAAATTTAGTCATTCGGTGCGTGGTCTATCAGTGGGTGCGCCAGTGGAGTTTAGAGGGATCAAAGTAGGAGAAGTACATGAGATCCAATTGAGTTCTGTCGCGCGAGATGAAAATAGCTTGCATGTGATGGTGGCGATTGAGCCTCAACGATTAGATTCAGAAGCCTTGCCGACGCGAGAGCAATTTGACCAGCGAATGGAGAAGCTGGTGAATGAAGGGTTGCGAGCTCAATTGCGTAACAGCAGCTTACTGACGGGAGCTCGATTTGTGGCCTTGGTGTTCCCCAATGAATTGGAGCCAAGTCCATTTGTTCGCCATGACCAGTACTCTGAAATTCCCACCAAGGATGCCGCTGCCAACCAATTGGATCAGGAATTGGCTGAGATCGCCAGTAAGGTCAACACTCTGCCCATAAAAGCCCTGGGGGATGACTTAGCCAAAACCATCTCTCACTTGAGCCAATTACTGGCCACATTGGATGAACAAAAGACGATGCTCAAACTGGATACAACGCTGGCGAATACGGCGGAGGCTTCCGAGAATTTTGATGCAACCATGCAGCAATTCGAAACCACGCTTAAACAAGTGGCTGCAACCTTGCGTGCCGTGGAAGGCTCTGTTTCGGAAGACTCTGCCACCCATCTGGAATTCAATCAAATGCTAAAAGCCGTGCGGCGGGCTGCTGAATCACTGGAAGGGGTCATGTTGCAACTGCAAGAGAAACCCGATGCGCTGCTGTTTGGAGACGATCATGAAGATTAGACCATGTTGGTGGTTGGGGGTATGTTTGTTGGTCTCCTGCGCTTCGGAGCCGACGCGCGTACAACATTATACCTTGCATGCGGTAAGCCCCAGTGGCGTAAGCGCCCCCGCAAGCGAGGGTTTCCAGAAGGCCGTTGGGGTTGGCCCTATTACGCTCCCCGGTGCCTTGGAGAGGGTGAGTGTTGTGAGTTTTGGGGCAGGGCAACGGATGAACATTGCATCACATGCGCAGTGGTCTGAGCCTTTGGCAACTTTGTTGCCCCGGGTGATTACCAATAACATCAGTGCGAGTCTTGGTGTGACCAATGTACTGGCACATCCGTGGGGTATTACACACCAACCCGATATTCGGGTGCCTATTATGATCCAACAGTTGGCAGGCCCTTTGGGCGGCGATGTGGTGCTGCATGCCCGGTGGCGAGTGCTCGCATCGAATGCTGAGCCTGGTATCGTGTATCAAGGGCACTGGGTTCAAGCCACTGAAACCGAATCCATGGACAGTTATGTCAAGGCGATTAATCTCCTAGTCAATCAATTGTCGGAGGCTGTATCCAGCTCGCTGCCTTTATAGGCGGGCGGTTCGAGGGGTGAGTGCTTGCGTTACTTGTTTTCGCCGGGGTCTAAGATACAGCAATTTCTTCCCTGGTTTTTTGCGTGGTAAAGCGCGGTATCGGCTCTTTTTAAGGCCGACTCAAAATCATTGTTGGCATGCATGATGGTTACGCCAAAGCTCGCGGTTACAATGAAGGTTTTGGCGGACTGAAGTTCAAATTTTGCGACGGCGGCGCGGATCTTTTCGGCCACGTGGAACGCGACTGTGCTGGAGCTGTTTGGAATAATCAGTACAAACTCTTCCCCTCCCCACCGAGCAAATACATCGTGCTCGCGGATATTTTGAGTGACTATTGTCGCAATGCCTTTAAGCACTTGATCACCAATAATATGGCCCTTTTTATCGTTAATCCGCTTAAAGTGGTCGATGTCTAAAAGTATCACGCCGGCAGGAAATTGCCCTGGTTCTTTCATCAATTTTGCCAGTTCTGCGGCAAGTCCATAGCGGTTGAGTGTTTGCGTTAGGGTGTCAAGCTGTGACAGTTCGCGGTACTTTTCTGTTTGTTGCTCAAAATGAGCTTTGTGATCAGAAAGCTCTGAAATTTTGCTAGAGTAAAGGCGGTTCTTGCGAATGAGATTGAACATTTCAATCGCCAGCAGTAGGGACACCAGTCCAACCCACATGATAACAATGCCCAAATACCAGTGTCGTTCTAAAATTCTTGGCCCTTCGAAATGTACGCGGGTAAACGTTAGGTCCAAGGATTTGTCAGCGCTTAAGTATTGGCTAAAGTCAAACCCCAAAACGGTGACATTGTTAAACTCCACCGGTAAATATTTACGTTCCAAGGACCTTTGGTTAAGCCACCAATCAGCAACAATGAATTCCCTCAGGTCTATCCGGGCTGGCTCGGGAGCTTCAAGCTCAGAAGTGTTGAGTATTAGCGTCATAAATTTTGCGCTATTCCCATCTTCCATACTTGAATAAACGGGGTTGTAGTTGCGCATAAATATTAGTACTTTGCTGGCATCACCGCTGAACGGCGTCTCCATTACCAGCGTATTGTAACGTGATAGGTCCACCCCTTTAGAAAAATGCTCACCCAAAAAAATGTTAACTGTGCAGTTCGGGGTTTTGTTTGAAGGTAAGTTATTGGTGCAAGACAGATGTTTTTGGTCTTCATCGATCCAGGTGGCAACGGCCACTTCATTTTCCATATAGACTTCAGCTAACGAAAATTGCCATTTTGACGAGGGGACAATCTCAAATTTGATGGGCGGGATGTAATCGTAAGCCCACATAGCGGTTACGGTGAGTAACACTGCTGTGAGTAATGAAATATGAATTCTACGAGATTGCATAACTCCGCACCGCCGCTACTGACTTGAAGGCGTCCCAGCCTTCAGAGAGTTTATTTTAATTGTAGCCAGGTCTGACAGCTTTACCTGAACCTGAACCCTAGATCACAGAGGTGGGGGTCAAGGAATGCGTATGGTTTCCACCATTTCCGTGATGCCCTCTGGAGGCTTATCGGTAAAATGGGCCACTGCAAAAGCAACGCTGAAATTGATTGCCGCACCAATTACCCCAAAAGCATTGGGTTCAATGCCAAAAAACCAGTTTTCGGGCAGGCCACCCAGGAACTCGGTTCCCGGCACAAACAAAATCCCCTTGTGCTGGAAAACGTAAAGCAGGGTTACCCCAATGCCGGCCAACATGCCCGAAATGGCCCCTTCGCGGTTCATACGCAGGGAGAAGATTCCCATCATTAAGGCTGGGAATATGGAAGCTGCTGCCAGCCCAAAGGCCAAGGCTACGGTGCCTGCAGCAAAGTCCGGAGGATGAAAACCTAAATATCCGGCGACTACAATGGCACCGGCCATGCTGAGGCGACTGGCATTTAACTCACCGCGTTCGCTGATGTTGGGTCGAAAAACGCCCTTAATTAGGTCGTGGGATATGGCCGATGCTATGGCCAACAGCAAACCTGCAGCAGTGGATAGCGCCGCCGCCAGCCCCCCTGCGGCCACCAAGGCGATGACCCAATTGGGTAATTGCGCAATTTCTGGGTTGGCCAGCACGATGATGTCGCGATCTACTTTGACCATTTCATTGGTCGCTGCGTCAGCCGTGTACTGGATTTTGCCATCGTTATTTTTGTCTTCAAACGCGAGCAAGCCGGTGGTCTCCCAATTCTTGAACCAATCGGGGCGAGCATCATAGGCCAGGTGTTGGCCAGGTTCTGGCTCAACCGTTTTCATCAGGTTATAGCGCGCCATGGCTGCCACAGCCGGCGCTGTTGTGTACAAAATCACAATGAAGATCAGCGCCCAGCCAGCAGAAGAGCGCGCATCTCTCGCATTGGGGACTGTAAAGAACCGGATGATCACATGAGGTAGCCCTGCGGTACCGATCATTAAACTCATGGTGTAGGCACACATGTTCAGCGTACTGAGGCGGGCCTGAGTGGTATATTCGTGAAAGCCAATATCAGTGAGGATAAGATCGAGCTTGTCCAGCAGGTAGGTATCTGTGCCCACCAGCGTACTGCCGAGGCCGAGTTGTGGAATAGGGTTGCCAGTAAGCTGCAGAGAAATAAACACGGCCGGTACGGTATAAGCAAAAATCAAGATGCAGTACTGGGCGATTTGGGTATAGGTAATGCCTTTCATGCCACCCATAACGGCATAGACAAACACGATGCTAATACCCACCATCAGCCCTGTGCTGTAATCCACTTCTAAGAATCGGCTGAACGCGACGCCAATGCCTTTCATTTGGCCTATGACATAAGTCACCGAAGCAATGATCAGGCAGATGACAGCGACAATACGGGCTGCTTTGGAATAGTAGCGGTCGCCGATAAATTCCGGTACGGTGAATTTGCCGTATTTGCGCAAATAGGGGGCCAAGCACATGGCGAGCAACACATAACCCCCTGTCCAGCCCATTAAAAAGACGGAGCCACCATAACCGTAATAGGCGATCAATCCTGCCATGGAAATGAAGGAGGCTGCGCTCATCCAGTCGGCGGCGGTGGCCATGCCGTTGGCAACAGGGGGTATATGGCCGCCGGCTACGTAGAATTCGTTGGTGGAACCGGCACGAGCCCAAATGGCGATACCGATGTAGATGAGAAAGGTGGTGCCTACGACCCAATAGGTCAGTGTTTGTAAGTCCATAATAGGTTAAAGCTTCTGCTGTTATTGTTTATTGTTCTGAGTCAGACTCGGCGAGTTGGTCGAGCTTATGAACGCGCCAGGCGTAGAAAAAGACAATGACGACGAAAATATACATTGCGCCTTGTTGTGCAAACCAAAACCCCAGTTTATAGCCGCCAATTTTAATTTGGTTCAGTGCGTCTACGAATACAATGCCGCAAAGGAAAGATACAACAAACCAAATGCCCAATAAACCGAGCATGAGGTGTACGTTTTTTCGCCAATAACGAGTGCGAGCAACAGTTGTCATGGTGATTGTTTCCCCAGTTAAAGCTGCCAGTTTAGGCGGTTGACCTCATGAATAAAATAGCTAATAGCTTTTTTTTATATGCGGTGCGATTTATTACCAGTGCAAATAGGGTTATACCGCGAAATACACTTTGGGTACTAAGGCCATTGGAGTTAAGGGTCTGCACGGAAAGCCTGTGAGAATGATGCGAGTGTGGTTTCAAGTAGATCAGTGGGTATTCAGTGAAACCTATGCTCCGAGTCGTGTCACCGCTTTGGCGGATGTGGCTCCAAAACGAGGACTGCGTTTTACGCGTCGTTACACGTATTTTTTCTGCCACAGCTGTGTCGTGCAGCCAATGTGAAGTGTTTAAAGTTAGAGTTAATCAATCACCTGAAAACCCGGTTGTAGAAAGAGCCGTACGCGAGGCCATTGAAAAAGCGCATTGTATTCAAATAATGGAAGCTTAAAAATAATACTTTAGACTGTGTTTCTATTGGGGTTTTGAATAAAAACCCATTCTAAATTCAAGCTTTTTTAAGCGCAGTATGAAAGTTTTGCTAAGATTAGGGCCGGTTTGGGTCTGATTACGCGCGTTCCTTTTTAACAAATTTCCGTCGTGTTATAGGTCCATCAAACGCTGAATAACAACCCATCAACGCCTTTTATCGTGGGTGTTGTGGAAGTTTTGAACAATAAAAATGGGAAGTTTATATGTCCAGTCGATTTTGCTCCTCGCGGGCTTGGGCCGCATGCGGCCTCCTAGGTCTCCTTACTTTTCCTTTTGCGGCGCTCGCTCAAGTTGCGGTTGAAATACCCGGTCGCATTGAAGCTGAGTTTCCCACCACTTTCTACGACACCACTGGCGGTAATGCCTCGGGCCAGTCGCAATGTTCTACCACCGACTTAGATGCCCAAATCACGAGTGATGTGGGGGGAGGCTGCAATGTGGGTTGGACCTCTGCAGGTGAGTGGACAGAGTATGAAATGCACGCAGATGAGACCGTTAATGCCGAGATGGTAGTGCGCGCGGCCACGGCTCAAAACGGGCGTTCTATGCATGTAGAAATAGACGGCGCAAATGTTACGGGCACAATTCAGGTTGCCAATCATGGTTGGCAAAGCTACCGGGACTATGTATTACCTATTACGCTTTCTGCGGGCTTCCACACGGTTCGCGCGGTATTTGATACCGGTGCGGTCAACCTTAACTACATCAACTTTCTGGTGCCTGAGCCGGTGGTGCCGTACCTTGTTCCGGCGCGTATTGAAGCTGAAGACTTCCATGATTTTTATGATCTTAGCAGCGGTAACAATGGTGTGGCTGGCTGCGGCGCCACTGATGTGGATATTGAGTACACCGGCGATGTCGACGGCGTTTGCAACGTGGGGTGGACCCAAAGTGGTGAATGGTTAAGCTACAACCTACACGCAGACCTAGCGGGTGACTATGAGGTTCACCTGCGTGTGGCCTCGGCTTACCGAGACCGTCATATACAAATTGATCTCAATGGCGGTCAGCAAGGGCAGGTGGTCGTGCCAGGCACTGGTTGGCAGTCCTACTACGACGTGACCTTACCCTTAACGCTTCCCTTAGGTAGCAGTGTGCTCACGGTATCTTTTCCCGATGGGTCGGTGAATCTCAACTATTTTGTGGTGGAAGGCCCCGCGATTATCGACAGCGATGCCGATGGTGTAGAGGATGCCGAGGATCAATGCCCTGCCACGGAAGAGGGAAGCTCAGTCAACAGTGTGGGATGTGCGGATGATGACAGTGATGGTGTTTTTAACAATGAAGACCAGTGTTCGAATACCCCTGTGGATGAAAGCCCGAACAGCATGGGTTGTTCTGCTTCGCAATTAGATGACGATGGCGATGGCATTTTTAACGATACGGATCAATGCGGAAATACGCCCATTGGTGTGCCGATTAATAGCGTGGGTTGCACCGACACCGATAGCGACGGTGTCGCTGACACTGTGGACTTATGCCCAACGACGGGCGCAGGCGCCACAGTCAATGCACAAGGTTGTGCCGACGATGACAGCGACTCGGTTTTTAACAATGAAGACCTCTGTGCGAATACTCCCAGTGGGGAGCAAGCCGATGTCAATGGTTGTTCAGTCTCGCAAAAAGATGACGATGGCGATGGTGTTTCTAACGATACGGACCAATGCGGGAATACACCTGCTGGCTTGCCGATTAATAGCGTGGGGTGCACAGACACGGATAGCGACGGTGTCGCTGACGCCGCGGACTTATGCCCAGTGACGGCTGCAGGCGCGGTGGTCAATGGCCAAGGCTGTGCCGACGATGATGGCGATTCGGTCTTTAACAATGAAGACCAATGTGCCAATACCCCAGCCGGTGAACATGCCGACAGCAGCGGATGTTCCGACTCGCAAAAAGACGACGACGGTGATGGCATATTCAATGACGTAGACCAATGCCTAAATACACCCTCGGGCAGCAACGTGAATGCTGCAGGCTGCTCTGATGGCGATGACGATGGTGTGGCTGATACCGAGGATCAATGCCAAAACACCCTCTTGGGTCTTTTGGTCAATGCTGTTGGCTGCTCTGATGATGATGGCGACGGTGTATTTAACAATGAAGATCAGTGCGGCAACACGCCCCTAGGTGAGCCAGCCAATAGCGTGGGTTGCGCACCTTCTCAGCTGGATGAGGACGGTGATGCTGTGCCTGATTATCTCGACCTTTGTCCGGGGACGCTCCCTGGCGCCCTTGTGGACCCTATGGGCTGTAGTGAAACCCAAGCCGATGACGATTCCGATGGTGTCGCCAACAATGTGGACCTTTGCCCCACGACCTCGCCCTCAGATGCTGGCAGTGTGATGGCCAATGGGTGTTTGCCCTGGGGAGATGAAGATGAAGACCGAGTGCCCAATGACCTGGACCATTGTGTATTAGATGCTGGGCTTTGGGAAGTGGGGGGCTGTAAACCTTTGTTCGGTGATTTCGATAGTGATGGGGTTCCAGACGACGTGGACCAGTGCCCCTATACCAAAGCGCGCAGCGATATAGATCCATTCGGTTGCAGCCTAGAGGATTTTGCTGACGAGGACATGGACGGCGTACTGAATGGTCATGATTTGTGCCCTTGGGCACGGGATTCTGGGGGGCAGATGAAAGGGTGTGATGAGCTTTCCTTTCAGGATGATGATGGCGATGGCGTGATGAACGGTGTTGATTTTTGTCCTAACGAATTCGGACCCAAAGCTTTGAACGGCTGTTGGGCAACCCTTTGGGAGGGGGCAGATACATTTTTTGATGACGTGGATAACGATGGCGTTCTGAACAAGTTCGATCATTGTCCGTTTACACATGAGCAGGCTATACCCGTTGACATAGGTCCAAACGGATGTGCGCAAACCATCGGCTTAGAAGATCTGGATCAAGACGGTGTGGCCTTGGCGAACGATGTTTGCCCAGGCTCAGCGCTGGGATATGCGGTAGATGATAAGGGCTGTACCTACTCGCAAAAGGCTCAGGCGCTCGATACCGACGAAGATGGTGTGAACGATGCGTTGGATCAATGCCCAGATCTTGCGGGGACGGGCTTGTTGGGGTGTGACGAGCAGGCGAACTTTTTAGATATGGACCGAGACGGTCTACCCGACGCGGTGGACCAATGTATGAGTGAGCCTGGCCACCGATTGTTTGGTGGGTGCATTAAGCCTTTTTTGGGTCCCTGGCCAAATCTTGATGACCGAGACGGCGATGGTGTGCCATATGTAGAGGACCAATGCCCATACAGTTTGGATCCCTTGCCAACATCGGGCGAACTCTACCCCTATGTCACAAAAGGTTGTAATGGACGAGATTTAGCCGATTACGATGGTGACGGCGTAATTAATGGCAAGGACTTGTGTCCTAATAGTCGCAACCGACTCTGGGTGGACACCGATGGGTGCGACGATTACGACCGCGTGGATAACGACCAAGATGGCGTTATGAATGGTGTAGATTTGTGTCCAGGCGTGTTTGGGTTGCCAGCTTTCAACGGCTGTGCGCCTTTTGGTTCACTTGATGACAGCGATGGCGATGGGGTGAAAAACCTGTGGGACCACTGTCCATACAGCCCTCAAATGGCCGGAATGATTGACTCTGAGACTGGATGTGAATCGCATAACGCGTTTAATGATGATGATGGCGATGGTGTTACTAATGACTTTGATCAGTGTTTGGATACCCCTAAATTTTACCCTGTCTCCACCGATAACGGCTGCCACATGCCTGAAGAATTATTGACCCTGGATCAAGATAACGATGGGGTTGTTGATGACTTAGACCTGTGTCCAGGAACACCAACAGAGGAACCGGTGGACGCTACTGGGTGTTTCACCGATGACGCCGACGGCGACGGTGTAGACAATGAGCAAGACGAATGTCCCAATACCTTGCGGGCCTTGCCCATGGATTGGAATGGGTGTGTGCTGAGCTCCTCGCCTAAAGTACAAACCCCCGTTGTATTAAAGCGGGATGAAAATTTGCCACCAGAAATCAGGAGCTTTTTCCTCCTAGAGGAAGATTTGACGGCCCCCATGAATATGCCCTTAGTGGGGCCCATCAGTTTTAACGTGATATTACCCGACGCGCCTGAATGGGTGTTGGTCGCATCCCAATGGGGGGAATTAAGAATTGATGTTGCCAGGTCTGCTGGCAATTCCCCGCTTTTGCGCCCAGTGGCAGTACAAGTGGTCGATGGTGTGGGCGAGACAAGCCCTTGGTTTACGGTGTCATTCCCTGGAGGTGTGACTGATCTTGGGGCGCTGATTGTTAACGACCCCGTGGTGCTGAATGACTCGGGCATGAGCTTGACGCAAGTGTTCGATTTGCTCAGTCGCAACAACGACTCGGTCAATGGCCAACAATTGTTCCGGCAGTTTTGGGATTCTCAAAAGGCAATACCCTTTGGGCCATCGCCCTTTAATTGTACCGGCATGGTCAACGGTTTTGAGATTGCGTGCGACCGAACAGAGACCGAGGTGGCTTTCTTCTCGGAGATGGATACCCAAATGGAAATGGACACCTATCGCCTAACTGCGGCCGTTAACCGTGTGGATTTGAACGATGGTTGGCAAAGTTGTGGTGAGCAACGCTTGGTATTCGCACGAGACCCGAATACGCCTTTTCCACTGTGGGGCGGAAATTCAGGCCGACAATTTATTAATATAGAAGCGCGCCTACCCAACCCCATTCCTGGAGATGTGGAAGGATGTCGAGCCATTATTGAATTTTGGGATAATTTGTCTTCCGCGCCCATGTTTGACAAGGGCTTCCAACTCAATGAGTTGTTTTATGTGGGCTTACCGCCTTTTTACCCCCCGCTGATGAACCCCGAGTTTTTTAAAGCCGCCACCGGGCAAATTCGCACCACTCAATTTTTGGGTGGGGAATGGTTGTTTAAAGAGCACAAATTGCAGCAGCTTTGCGATGGTTTAGAGTGCAATTACTGGGTCAAAACCGGCACGGTGCAAGACAACCCTATCGGTGCATTGTTTGGGCCTGTGCCGCCAGTGTCCTCGCCTGAGGAGCAAGCCCGAGCGGATCTCATCGTGCAGTTTCAAAGCTGGCTGCCCATGAACTTGGAGTCATTAATGGGCCAGCAATTGGTAGATCTGAATATCTCGGTGCCAGATGAATTTAACAATGGCCAAAGTCATGCTGCAGGCATGGAAAGCCTTGAAAACGACTATTCGGCGCATTACAGCGGGCAGTGGGGCTCAGCGTTCGATATGAATATGCAAAATGCTGTGATGGGGCGTGAAAACTCGGATGGTTCGCCGTTGATGGTGGAGCAGGTTTTGGCCCGCGCCACCACCCAAACCTGTGGCGGTTGTCATGCACCAGAAACTTTTGGCTTGGAGTTGCCGGGTCGCATCGGTGCTTTGGCGCTGCCTGATGGCACCCAAATGGATACCTGGCCTCAGTCACATGATTTTGTTCACATCAATGAAATGGGTGAGCTGTCTCCGGCACTTCAAGAGGTGTTTCTACCGATGCGCGGGGTGCTGTTTAACGACGCTTTGGAAGCTTTAAATCAATCAGCTTTTTAGCGTTGCATCGATCATGATGGGATCGACAAAAGGCGGCCTAACCGGTCGCCTTTTTTGTTTGTAGTGCTGTCTTGATGTTTTCGGTGATGAGGCAGTGCAGTTTCGGTGTGTTAGAAGCTTTGGTGCGGTCGCGCGAAATTTTGTGTCCAGTAGCGTTTGTA
Organism: Cellvibrionaceae bacterium; assembly: GCA_050300015.1. Lineage (GTDB taxonomy): Bacteria > Pseudomonadota > Gammaproteobacteria > Pseudomonadales > Cellvibrionaceae > CAYZQH01. The sequence continues at coordinate 141,715 of JBNKWZ010000021.1, forward strand.
GTAAGTATCGTCGTTGGTGCGATAGCCGAAACCAAACTCGGTGAATGTTTCATACATGATATTAACGCAGTGCCCGGGGCTTGCCAGTAAGCCTTCCATCACTTGAGTAACGGTACGTTGCCCTGCTGCGAGGTTTTCACCTACGCTTTGCCAATTGTAGCCTGTTGCCGTGACACGCTCTGCGACGGTGGAGCCGTCGCTACCCGTGTGTGAAAAAAAATCGTGCGTGGCCATATCCAGAGAATGCACAATGGCAGACTCTTGCAGCAGGCAGTTCCAATGCAGTTTACCTACCGCCGGCTTAAAGTCCTCACCACAATACCGTTGTACTTGCCGTGCCGCATTCACGGCCGCCAACATTTCAATATCCAAATCCGACATGCATTCGTCAATGACAGATTGTGGCGTGGTGTACACGTCCGCCACGGTGGTGAACGACCAGCTATTATCGCTTAGGGATAATCCGTCTTCAGACATAAGTGAACTGTCGAGCGTGACACTGAAGGTTTCAGCCGGTGCCAACAGTTCGTTGGCCACAAACACTAAGGTATTGCTTGTACTTTGCGAAACACTACCCGTAACCGCCACGCCATTTAGGGTGACTGCGATGGCATCATTAAAATCTTGTCCGGCGAGAAGGTTGTCGTCAAACTGGACCGTGACCGTACTGACCAAGGCAACTCGTGGCTCATTCGGGCCGGGAAAGGCGGCGGCTACGTTCAGCTTACCGCTGTCATTTGGAAGGGTGTCGGGCTCACTGAGGGTAACCGTTTCCAGGGTGCTGGGTTCGGTTTGTGAGGGTTGTTGGGTGTTGTCAGCAGTGGCGACTGGATCACCGCTACTGCCGCCACTGCTGCATCCAGTACACAAGGTCAGAACGCCTGCAAAGGAGACTATTGAAAACGCAGATAAATAATTCATCACGAAAGTGTAGATTCTCTTTAATAAAGCTGCCCTGTGATCGTCACAAATCTGCTGGAAAAAAGCCACTTCTGCGTTGATTTTCAGACAAGCGGTCTACTACAGAGATAACCCGCGGGGATGTTTTTTGAAAGTGATATACCAGAACATTTTAATGATTCGAGTGTCGCACCAGTATGGTTTTGAAAATGGAAAGCTTTCCTTACCGCTCAATGTTAAATTATTGATTAAGGATTAACGTAAGTTAATAAATCCGAACAGAAGCTCATGCCCAAATGGTTAGTTATGCACTGCAATGTTTCGCGTTTTTAAAAAGTTATAGCAATGTATGGGTTTTAATTTTAGCCAGCACTTTACGGTTCTATTTTTCGAATACTCAGCGTTAGTGTCCCAAGGTTAAAACCCCATTTGCTTAAAATAGACTCATTGATAATGGTGTCTTCGTTAACGAGATACATCCGATCATCCACTTTCAAATCGAGTGTGCCATTTTTATAGGGAACGGTTAAGACATAATTCAGAAACAAAGCATTGCCGATGACCGAGAGTTTGGCTTCACCTTTAACGTCGTTGGCAGTACCTCGATATTGGGTGAGTTTCCCCTTGCTTGCCAAAGGGGCTAGCGTCCAGGTTCGAGTTTGACGTTCACCGTCGTTGAAAACAAAGTACTCTTCCAATGTGCCTACGCCATGTTGCCAGTTCGCATCAATGTTTGCACTAAACCATCGAGTCACTTTGCCGTTCCGGTTTTTTAAAATGCCTTCTGCCACCAAGGGTCCGGAGAAGAATTTTTCCAGTTCCAGCTTTGGCTTGATGTTGGCGTAATCATGTATGGACGGTGTACAGGCGCTCAGTATCATAGCCATGGTTGCGGCCACCCAGATAGAGAAAGTTTTCATAGTTGATGTGATGCTTGTTTGTGCATGTGAGAATCTATACGCTAGTGGCGATTGACTAGATGAATTTACAGAATAAAGGAAACCCTATGGCTGGCAGTAGCTTGTTGATGCTGTTTGACGACATTGCCACGGTGTTGGATGATGTGGCCTTGATGACCAAAATGGCGGCCAAGAAAACCGCAGGCGTTTTAGGGGATGACCTCGCGCTCAATGCTCAACAGGTGCAGGGCGTGCGCGCCGAACGCGAAATACCGGTGGTGTGGGCGGTATTTAAAGGGTCGGCGGTGAACAAATTGATTCTGGTGCCAAGCGCGCTATTGATCAGCGCAGTGGCACCATGGTTGGTGGGATACCTGTTGATGATGGGCGGGCTTTATCTGTGTTTTGAGGGTGTCGAAAAACTATGGCACGCCTTACATCATCGCACTGAGGCCTCCGAGCATAAAAAAGCTCTACGCCAAGCCCTGGAGAACCCAAGGCAAGACTTGGCGAGCTTTGAACGAGAGAAAATCAAGGGGGCCATTCGCACAGACTTTGTGCTATCTGCGGAAATTATCGTGATCGCCCTCGGTACTGTGGCAACTGCCACCTTTGGTCAACAAATCATGGTGGTCTCTGCCATTGCCATTGTTATGACGGTGGGAGTTTATGGCTTGGTGGCCGGGATCGTGAAGTTGGATGATTTTGGCTTGTGGATGCAGCAGTCCGCTGCCACAGACACCTCTGTGCGACATCGCTTAGGCGCTTTGATTCTTGCCTTTTGCCCCTGGATCATGAAAACCCTTTCAGTATTAGGCACCGCGGCCATGTTTTTGGTCGGAGGCGGGATACTGGTGCACGGTGTGCCTTTTTTACATCATCTACTCGATGCGCCAATACCCCTGAAAAATTTAGCCGGAATGGCGTTCAATATGGTCACGGGGCTTGTTGCCGGTTCGGTGGCGGTGATGATTGTGACGCTCGCAACACCGCTGCTGAACAGGGGTAAGGCACTCTTTCGTTAGGGTGTTCGTAAGCCTCTTTAAAAATGGGGCTGTAGGTGCTGACAGTCACATCTTCGTTCTAATGTTGAGTTAGCCCTGATACTGAGACATCAACTTAAGTAGCGTTTGGTGAGGTGCTGTTTCAAATAGCTGGCCTGTAATGTCTCACCTGTGGCATGGGTCAACAGTGCCTCAGTGTCCAAGAGGCTTGCTTGTTGCCAGATGTTGCGGCTCAACCATTCAAATAAAGGTTCTAATTCACCACGCGCCAGTTGCTCATCCAGCTGGGGTAGGGCTCGGCCAGCGGCTGAATAAAACTGAGCGGCCATCATGGCACCTAATGTGTAAGAAGGAAAATACCCAAACAACCCCAGAGGCCAGTGGATGTCTTGCATGCAGCCATCTTCGAAATTGCCGTTGGCGTTTAGCCCCAAATAACGTTTTAAGCTGTCATTCCAAAATTCAGGTAAGTGAGCAACTTCAATGTCGCCTTCAATCAATGCACGCTCAATTTCATACCTTAAAATAATGTGCGCGGGGTAGGTAACTTCATCGGCTTGTACGCGAATCAACCCCTTTTTAACTTGTGTTGAAAGCGCGTAAATATTCTCAGGTGTGAAGGCGGGATCGCTATGGCGATTAAAGGCTGTGGCAAGCATAGGCGCTACTATTGCACTAAAAGGCTTTGACCGCGCAAGTTGCATTTCAAAAAATAAACTTTGTGATTCGTGTACGCCCATGGAGCGTGCTTGGCCAGCGGGCAGCCCGGCCCACACTTTTGGCAAGCCTTGTTCGTAGCGTGCATGTCCGGTTTCGTGTATCACGCCCATCAAAGCACTGAGGTATTCGTTTTCATTATAGCGTGTGGTGATGCGTACATCGGTGGGCACTCCACCACAAAATGGATGGGTACTCACGTCTAAGCGACCGTGTTCAAAATCAAAGCCCAGCCGCTGCATAATGGACTGTCCCAGTTTTTTTTGCTGGTCGATGGGAAATGGGCCTTGGGGTTCGATGGGTACAGTATCCGCTTGCCGAGCTATGGCTTGGTCTATTAGCGACGGTAGCCACGTTTTGACATCGTCGAATAACGCCGTGAGTGTGGCCGAGGTCACACCTGGTTCGTACAGGTCTAGCAATGAATCGTAACGGCTTGCCCCTGTGGCGTCGGCCCGAATGGCGGCCTCGTCGCGGCTTAATTGAACAACCTGCGTCAAGTTCTTCTTAAAGCCTTCCCAGTCGTTGGCGGGTCTTTGTGAGCGCCAGGCGTGTTCGCACTGAGACGTGGCCAAGCTCTTGGCTTTAACTAAGTCTTCAGGAAGCAGAGTCTTTTGTTGCCACACACGTTTCATCGCTTGAAGGCTCGTCTGTTCTGCGGGAGATAACGCCTCTGAAGTCGCAGAGTCGAACCACTCAGCAAGTTTTGGCGCTGTATCGTGGTTGTGCTGGATAATCGCGAGCTCTGCCATGGCTTCGCTGCGTGCAGTACTGCCACCTGTTGGCATGATGGTGGCTTGGTCCCAGCTGCAGATGGCCTCTAAGTGGGACAAGCGGTGGGCTTTTTGAAAGTGTTTGACCAATTGGGTATAGAAAAGCATCTTCAGGGCTCAATAGAAAGGTGAGGGCACTTTACCTTTTGACGGAAAAGGATGAAAGGGCGGTAATATACGATGTGAGGGGGAATACGTGAGGCAGACCACGGTGTGGCCTGCCTCGATACGATTAAGAGTACGCTTAAAGGTCAGAAGCCACAAATACCGGCGTGAGATCAGTGGCGGCACTGAGGTTCAGAGTGAGAGAAGCGGTAGTTGCCTCTGTGTCGCCGCTCCAACCCGAGAATTCATAGCCTTTTTTAGCGACGGCGGTTACCGTTACTGGCAGTTCTGCATAGTATTGCCCCGTCCAATTTTCGGAATCAACCGTCACGGTATTGATAGTAACGTAACCGGCATCCGTGTCTAAGCCCTTAACACTGAGAGTTATGGGGTCTTCCAGTTCAAAAAAGGCCGTTAAGTACTGCCATAGGTGGGCCGGGCGTTGTTTTCCATACGTGATGAGTCGATCAATATTGGATTGCCAATTGAAATTTCCGCCCCAGCGCTCCTGTTGTCGGGGCATTTCTGTGGCAATTTCGTCCGCCAAGGTTTGTATATGGGCCTCAATGTTGTCTGGAAGAAAGCGTGAGTTAAGTTGATCCACAAAAAAGGCAATGAAGCGTTGCTGAAATTCTGGGTTTTGCATTAACGCGCCGAACAGTTCTGTTGACCAGGCCTCTGGGTTGTCGGTTCGATTAGCGCCGCCATTACCCCAGTCGCTACCCCAGTCACTATCCCAGTCACTACCCCACCATCCGCCATCCGTTGTCTCTGGGAGGGTTCCGGTGGCGTATTGGAAGGAGTTGAGGTCCACGGTGTCTTGATACAGGCTAAAGCCAAAGTCCGTGTCATAAAGCACCCAGCGCCATCGTGTTGAGGGACTGTTCCAATACTTAATATTACGAATGGGCCAATCGGTATTGGCAATGTAAATCTGAAGGGATTGATAGGCGATGTAATTTTCTATATCGATTTGCGCGGCAACGGTTTCGAAAAAACCTTCCGCTGTTGGGTCGGTAGTGGTTACGTACTCCAGTAAGCTTAGGTAACTCTCATTACTACCTTCAATGGCGACACCCTCAAACTCTAGAAGATTAATATCGTTCTTATCAATGTCGAGATCTTTGTGTTTGCGCGCGAGCATATGCTCGTTGACTTTTTCTCGGAGGTTGTGCAAGCCCCAGTATTCACCATTCAAATAAACGGCGACTGGACGCCCAGCTTGATAATCCACTTCTGTGCCGGCCATCAGTGATGTAAAAGCGCGGTCGCGCAGCATGGTATTTTGCCAATCATTACCCGAGTTACGCAATACCAAGTTATTAAACTTGTCGTAGCTCAGTTCAGGAAAAAAGGGATATTCAAACTTCTCTGTGCCATAGCGGGTGCGTGAATAAAATGCCAAAGATTTTTGTGAAGATGAGCGAGTGTACCCACCAAAAATTTTGACACCTGCGTCAAACTCGATGCCCAGGGTACCGTCGGGTTCATAAAAACTGAAATGGATGTCACGCTCCCAGTCCTCCCAAAAATTCGCACCGTAATGGGGTGCCGCCCTTTCATATTCGTCGCCCAGCACGTAAATGCCAAAATCCATGTCGAAGAAATTAAGAGGGTCAGTTTCTAACGTGACGACGGCGATGTCGTGGGCAGCGTTGGCTAAAAAGGTGCGAGACTGGATAGCAGAGGGGATGTAATCATCGGCATACACTCGTGCTCGGATGACCGTATTCTCGGGTGTTAAAATAGCGCCATCGTAAACGGCAGAATTACTGTAAGGAATACTGGCATCAAGGGTGTAGCGAATCTGTTGCCCTTCGCTGGCACCTTCTAGCATGACCATCGCTGTGCTGTTAACGCCGCCAATACTTGAAAACGTGATGGTTTCTTGTATGACCCCTGCAAACTGATTGATGTCGTTGATTTCTCCCGGCGTGGGCGTGTTGTAAAACACAGTGGCTTGATCGACTTTTGAAAGGCCTATTGAGGTTCCGCCTTTGAGCCCACTGACATCCAGTGAGTGTTTTAAGGCTCCCGTGGCAGTGTAAAGCTGCAGGGTTTCACCGGACGATGAAATCTTAAAGTTGGTGTGCAGTGCAGCGTTGGGGTCTACACGGTCTTTATCTGAGGCCCAAATTAAAAGGTACTCTCCCGCGCCTAAGGTCATGGCGGGTATTACCCACTTTTGTGGCTCCATGGGATCGTCGGTTAAGCTCCAGCCCTCCAAAGATACCGGCATTTCTCCGTTGTTGTAGAGTTCCAGCCAGTCTTCACTATCGCCGTCCTCATCTTCAAATAGGGCGTTAGAGGAGACGGCCTCATTGATTACCACGCCGGTGCAAACCTCACAGGGTGAGCCCTTAAAATTACCCGTCAGCTCTAGAGGTGCCCCGCCAGAGCTGCTGGAACTGCTACTGGATGAACTGCTCGAGCTCGATGTGCTGCTTGAACTACTTGAGCTATTTGAGCTAGATGAGCTACTGGAACTAGATGAGCTGCTGGAGCTGGACGAGCTGCTACTACCCTCGGTATTCGCTCCGCCACAGCCAAGAAGGCAAACGCTCAACAAAAAGGTGATGAATGGCCATTTGGACGGAGGGTAAACTGCTTTCGAGAAGTACATCATATTGGGGCTTGCTTATCAATTGGGTTATCAGAGAAGGTGAGCCTGACACTTTGTTTTTTTTAGGCTGCAATCGCAAGGGCTGCCATGACAAATTTGTGAAATAGTTTTGCAGTATTACTCGACGTTGAGGGGTGTCGACAGACGGTCACGTGGATACAGTCTATGGACGTGGCGAACACTGTTGATGCTGCGGCTTAAGTGGATGAACCCAGTTTTTGGCGCGGGCATGGATTTAGGCAATACTCTACAGTACTCGGTGCAAAGGTATATGGGGATTTGTTATTGTGTCTGGTGGCTATGTGGTAGTCAATTTGGTTTTTATGGGGCAATTGAGTGTATAACCGAGGACTCAAAAGTAAAGGGCGTTGCCGACCAATTGTAATGTGTTCAACGGGCTTCAATGGTTTGGGGTGAGACGAAAAGACCTATTTTTTATTTTGTATTTTTAGATAGAGACGTAGTCTGTTCGGAGTTTCTGTCAGTATCGGTTGTCATATCTTGTGCAACACGTTTACCGGCTCAAGAAATTTGTGTCGCTCGCTTCTGTCTCTAAAGTCGCTTTCTCGATTTTGGCTTTGATATCAATATTTCAAATCACTCAAAAAGGGTGAAGATTATTTTGAGGCCGCTATTGGTGTTGTAGTCCAAATATGACGTCACTCCGTGTCAGCCTCAAAAATCCTCATAATATTTTACGCAAACCCCATCATAAGCCGCATTGAATTCAAGTATATTCTTCGATGCTCGGGCAGGCGCAAACCAAATGTCTATCACCGTATACGTTGTCAATTCGATTCACACTTGGCCACACTTTGTGTTCGTTAAGGTAGGGCAAAGGGCGAGCTGCGGTTTGTTTGGTGTAGGGGCGATCCCAAATGGGGCTTAAAATGTCATCCAATGTGTGTGGTGCGTGCACCAACGGGTTGTTGTCTTGTGGCCACTCACCACTTTCTACCATGGCAATTTCTTTTCGAATTTGAATCATGGCATCGCAAAAGCGATCTAACTCTGCTTTGGGTTCACTCTCGGTGGGCTCTATCATTAAAGTCCCCGCCACAGGGAAAGACATGGTGGGCGCGTGGAACCCAAAATCCATTAACCGTTTGGCAATGTCTTCTTCTGTTATTTGGCTAGCGGCTTTTAGTGGTCGTAAATCCAGCAGGCACTCGTGCGCAATAAAGCCATTGCGTCCGGTATATAACACCGGATAGTGCTCTTTTAAACGATGGGCAACGTAATTGGCATTCAAGATGGCCACTTCCGTGGCCTTACGCATACCCAACGCTCCCATCATGCGAATGTACATCCAACTAATGGGGAGAATACTGGCGGACCCCCAGGGCGCGGCTGATATGGTGCCAAAAACGCGGTCAGTCGCGGGGATGTCTTGCAAGGGGTGGCTCGGCAAGTAGGGGGCAAGGTGTGCCTTAACGCCGATAGGCCCCATACCAGGGCCACCACCACCATGGGGAATGCAGAAGGTCTTGTGCAAATTAAGGTGAGAAACATCACCGCCAAATTCACCGGGCGCAGCAACCCCCACCAGAGCATTCATATTGGCGCCGTCAATATACACTTGTGCTCCTACGCTGTGCACGGTCTGACAGATGTCGCGAATGTTTTCTTCAAATACGCCGTGTGTGGAGGGGTAGGTTGCCATCAAGGCGGCAATGGTTTCGCCATGCAGGTTTACTTTGTTTTGCAAATCCTTGAGGTCCACATTGCCATCGTCATCACATTGGACGACAACCACTTTCATGCCAGCCATTTGTGCTGATGCGGGATTGGTGCCGTGGGCCGAAGCTGGAATCAAACAAATGTGTCTATCCAATTCGCCCTTCGCTTCAAAATATTTTTTGATCACGACTAGACCCGCGTATTCCCCTTGGCTACCTGCATTGGGTTGTAAGCTTATAGCATCGTAACCGGTGCAGGCTTTTAGCATGGCTTGTAATTGCGTAAACATTTGAGAGTAGCCAGCTGCCTGCTCGATGGGGGCGAAAGGGTGTAGGTTGGCAAATTCTGGCCAAGTGACAGGCATCATTTCTGCGGTGGCATTCAGCTTCATGGTGCAGGAGCCTAGGGGAATCATGGCATGATTGAGTGCGATGTCTTTGGATTCTAGGCGCTTTAAATAGCGGAGCATCTCCGTCTCGCTGTGGTAGCTTGAGAATACCGGGTGTGACATAAAGGATGATGTGCGCGCAATATTGGGCGGGATCACTTTTAGCGTCTGGGCTTTTTGTTCTAGCGCGTCCAAATCCATATTGTTGCGTACACCGCTGAATACACTCAAAAGCGCGATAATATCTTCAGCGGTAGTGGTTTCATTGAGGCTAATGCCAAGCGCGCCGTTACCTACTTTTCGTAAGTTCATACCGGTAGATTGCGCACGCGCCAATAACGCTTGTTGATTGTCGCCCACATCGATGGTGAGCGTATCGAAGTAGTGTTCAAAAAGGAGCTTATGGTTTTGAGCTTTAAGGCCTTCGGCCAGCATTTTGGTGAGCAAATGGACGCGCTTGGCGATACGTTTAATGCCCTCTGGGCCATGGTACATGGCGTAAAAAACACTCAGTACGGCCAGCAGTACTTGCGAAGTACAAATGTTGGAGTTGGCTTTTTCTCTGCGAATATGTTGTTCACGGGTTTGCATAGCCATGCGCATAGCGGCTTTGCCGCGCGCATCTTTTGAAACACCGATGATGCGACCTGGCGCGGCACGCTTGTAGGCTTCCCGAAAAGCGAAGAAGGCCGCATGTGGTCCACCAAACCCCATGGGAATTCCGAAGCGCTGGTTGGTGCCCACCACAATGTCTGCGCCCATTTCGCCAGGTGGTGTCAGTAAGGCCAAACTTAATATGTCTGCAGCGACAGTGACTAAAGCGTTGTTTGCGTGAGCAATCTCTATTGCCGGGGTTAAATCTCGCACTTGCCCCGTGCTGCCAGGGTATTGCAACAAAGCACCGAAAATCGTGTACTGACCAATGTTGTCCGCTTGGTCAACAATAACCTCAAAGCCAAAGTGTTCTGCCCGTGTTTTCACTACCGCCAAGGTTTGGGGGTGTACATCTTCGGCCACAAAAAAGGTGTCTGAGGTGTTTTTCTTAACAACACGTTTGCACATGGCCATGGCTTCGGCTGCTGCTGTGGCTTCATCCAGCATGCTGGCATTTGCCATATCCATACCGGTAAGGTCAATCACCATTTGTTGAAAGTTGAGCAACCCTTCTAAACGCCCTTGAGCAATTTCTGGTTGGTAGGGGGTGTAGGCGGTATACCAGCCTGGGTTTTCCAATACATTGCGTAATATTACGTTGGGCGTCAATGTGGCGTGGTAACCCAGGCCAATAAAGGACTTTAGCACTTGGTTTTGACGCGCTAAATGTGCCAGCTCGGCTAAAGCTACTGGTTCTGAAGCCGGACGACCCAAGGCTTGAGTGGTCTCGGCGCGAATGGCTGCTGGGACTGTTTTTTCAATCAGGTCTTCTAAACTGTCCAGGCCCATGTCCTCAAGCATCGCCGTTTGAGCTGCCCGGTTGGGGCCAATGTGGCGCTGTATAAACTCTTCTTGGTGCTCTAAGGCTTCTAGGGTCGTGGTTTCAGTCGGAATAGACATTAGGGCGTAGGGTCCTTCAGGTTGGTATTAAGCGTTCAGTCGGAGCTAGGGGATTTATGATCCAGTTCCAATGGTTTCTCGGCTTTGACCTCCGGTCGCTTTACCTCCTGCATCCAGACGCCATGGGGACTGAATCAGAGGTTCCCTCGGACCCGATCAGGCTTGATAGAGCCTGCGGTGCGGATTTTTAATAGGCGAAAAGCGCCCAGTAGCCGAGCCGGGCATAATAGCAAATTGCGGTTTGTCGCGTGGAACAAATTCCCGGATGACAGAGGCCTGTGGTTAAGGCTGAGATGGTCCAGAAGCTATGGTATGGTGGCCGCATTTGGAGCGAGGGTAAATGCGTGGGCGACGAACCAATTCAGAAGGTGGGTGGATGGCTGCAACTGAGCAGTGATTGCGTGTACGAGAACCCATGGATCAGTGTGCACCATCAAACGGTAAAAACACCCAGTGGTGCAGAAGGCATTTATGGCCTGGTGCATTTTAAGGGGCATGCGGTGGGTATTGTTCCTATTGATGCCGAGGGCCATACCTGGTTGGTTAAACAAAGTCGCTACACGTTGAATCACTTTACTTGGGAGATTCCAGAAGGCGGTGCAGCCTCCGGTGAAGACACCCTAGCCTGCGCCAAGCGGGAGCTGGAAGAGGAGGCTGGCGTCACTGCAGATCAATGGCAGGAGCTGATGCGACTGCATACGTCGAATTCTGTGACCGACGAGCGCGCCGTGGTTTACTTGGCCTGGGGCACACAGCCCGGTAAGCAACACTTTGATGCTTCAGAAGACATTGAGGTTAAGCGCTTGCCTTTAGAAGAAGCGATTGAAATGGTGCTCCGTGGGGAGATTACCGACGCGATCAGTGTGGCAGCGTTACTTAAAGTCAAAGCTCTGATGGGGCCAGGAATGGATGTTCAAAATTTAACTCAGCCTTACAAAAACAATAGATAAGAGGAGAAATGCGTTTTGGATAAGTTTGCTGTCGGACTTGAGTGGTTGATGGGTGGGCACAGGGGGCGGGCCAAGGGTGTCGTTTTTCTTTGTCGCATAGGCTGTTTTTGCCTAGGGTTGTTGGTCACCAGCTGCGCCTCCACTTTGACGCCTGTGAATGATAAACCCTTTGTTACCCGGCAAGGGCATCAACTCAAACTGGGTTCTGAGACTTTTCGGTTTGCGGGCATACACGCACCAGAGCTTCACCGTATTGAACAAGATGCGCGTGGCCCCTGTAAGGCAGACCCACGCGGTTGGGGGCAGTATTTTAAATGGCCCACTGCCCAAGAACAGGAAAACTGGATAAAGGCGCTTACGCGTTCAGGCCATCGCGCCATGAGGGTTTATGTGTTGTCCGTGTACACGCCCTATGACGAAGCTTGTGAGCGTGAAGTGCATATACTTCCGCCTCGCGAGCCTGGGGGGATGCCGGAATTGAATGAGCGAGCCTTTATCGTATTCGACCGAATGATTGCGTTGGCGGACAAATATGATTTGCGCTTGATCATTCCGTTTATTGATCATTGGAAATGGTGGGGTGGCCGCGAACAATTGGCCGCCTTTTATGGTGAAACCGCAGATGATTTTTATAACACGCAAAGTCAAACTTATCGCGCGTATTTGCATATTATCTCTCAGGTCATTGCGCGGACGAACACAATTACAGGAAGGCGCTATCGAGATGAACCTGCCATTATGGCTTGGGAAACGGGCAATGAGTTAAAAAGTTCAACCCCCGAGTTTGTGCGAAAAACCGCTTTGCATATAAAAAACCTGGATCCCAATCATTTGGTGGTGGATGGTACTTACTTATCGATATTGCCTTCGTCATTAGAGGATCCTAACGTTGATATTATCTCCAATCACTTTTACACCATTAATAAAAACAACCACCCAGGCCAGGTGGAAAAAGACCTCGCCACCATCGGTGGCAAAAAAGTGTATATGGTGGGGGAGTACGGATTAAAAGACGCTGCGGGTTTGCGCGATATTATGCAGACCGTCGTGCATCACACGCATGTAGGTGCGCAGGCAGCGGGGGCATTTATTTGGGGCTTTCGCGGACACCGAGAAGACGGCGGCTACTATTGGCATAAAGAATATACCGGCCATTACAGCTACCACCTTCCAGGCTTTCATGACAATGACAGTAATGAGGAGTTGGCAGTGGTGAATTTGGTGCGTGAAGCGCAAGCCCAAATGAAAGGTTTTGATACAGCAAGGCCTCTGCCGGTGCCTGAAGCCCCTCGACTACACACCATTGAAGACCCAAGTATTCGCATTGATTGGATGGGTGCACCGCTTGGGCGCTATTATCGCGTGGAACGCTCCGAGTCGCCATCAGGTCCCTGGCAAACGCTGGCGGCCAGTATTTCTGATGGCGTCAATGAATACAATCCGGCAACTGATATTTTATTTAGAGACGAATCACCTTTGCTATCAGGCAAACGCTATTTCTATCGAGTGTTTGCTTCGAACGAAAGTGGAGAGTCTGAGGCGTCTAACGTTGTGAGTGTCAAGATTCCCTAGGGTAGACATTTCTCAATTCGGTCCCATGTTTGAAGGAGAGTAAAATGCCAATTATTCGTGTTGAAATGTTAGAGGGCCGTTCTGCGGACCAAAAGCGCGAACTGGTACAGCGTTTAACACGTGAAATGTCCGCCGTCACAGGGTGCTCGGTGGGCTCGATTTACGTGGTGATTGAAGACGTTAAAAAGGAAAATTGGGGTATTGGTGACACGTTATGCCTAGATAAATTCCCCAGTTAAAATTTAGCGACATTAAATGAATAAATTTAAGTTGATAGGTAGTATCTATGGCCTGTATTGTCGGTATTAACTGGTATTGGACCAGTCAGCGGCGTACAGTACTGTAAACGCGGCAACCCAACGCACTTATTTAAATTTGATCTGAAACGAGGGTAGTTATGACCAGTATTGATATTGGGATTACAGAAGACGACCGAATACATATAGCGCAAGGATTGAAAAAACTCCTGGCTGACTCTTACACGTTGTATTTGCAAACGCACAACTTTCACTGGAATGTCACCGGGCCCGCCTTCCGAGAATTGCATTTGATGTTCGAAGAGCACTATACCGAGCTCTCAGTGGCAGTTGATGACATTGCAGAGCGCATCCGAACTTTAGATGTACCCGCGCCCGGTACTTATAAGGCGCTTGCAGAGTTATCTTCCATTAAAGAGGTTGAAGGTGTGCCTTCGTCCGATAGCATGGTGGATACGTTGACCAAGGGGCACGAGCAAGTGGTGAAGACCTGTCGTGAAGTATTGAAAGTGGCACAGGATGCGGACGACGAATCTACCGCGGCACTGGTATCCGATCGCATGCGTATACACGAAAAAACCGCTTGGATGTTACGTGCTTTGCGCAAGTAGGGTCTCACCAATATGGAGCCCGCCTCAAAGGCTTGCCGAGCATTCGATTGAGACCCAAACGGAATGAGTCTGTGCTTGATCCCCCGCTAAAAGTATGTGGGTATTGAAGCTCCTGAGGTATGGTGCAAATATGCCGCGCGTGAACCTGGGGCTTCATGCCCATTGATTGGACTGAAGTCGGTACCCTCTCTTGGGGGTTGCCATTGTCGTTCGGCCAACAATATTCGGCAAACAAAGATTTTAAGACGTAGTCTTACCCGTCGGCCCTCTTCAGTTCCACTGTGGTATCCGTCTAACTGCTGTCTAGCAAAAACGGCCGCCCATTGTTTTTGACCATTGCCGGGTACACCGGCAATGCCAGCTATCTCGCCGGCGTGTATCAACACTTTATTCACCTCAAATTTCGCTTGCCGTCGTTGCTTTACCAGTTATGAGCTAAGGGCATTGACGTTGCAAATCGTCTAGGCAAATGCGCTTTTATGCCGAGTGGATAGGCCATTGAAACTTAATTTGGCGCCTTAAGTGATTCCGTTTAGAGTTGGTGGGCTGCGCCGGCAATAGTTGTTGTGGGGAGAAAGTTGTGTGGTTGAAATGAGAGGGTCCTGTATTGCTGGGCTGTCGAACCACTTTTGTTGTATACATTCAGGCATTCAAGCACTTGCATTCTTGGAGGCTTTGCTTAAGACTTAGCGGCAATTCAATTGCCTGTTGTTTGACTGACACATTGTGTAAAGGCTCTGTTCATGGATCGTAAACCCTCGCCTCAGGATATTTACTCGTCTTTGAGAGACATGATTGTCGCCTTAGTGTTGGCACCGGGCTCAAGGGTGACAGAGACCCAGTTAGCGGACTATTTTCAAGTCAGTCGAACGCCCGTACGTGCGGCACTGCAGAAGCTGGAAACGGAAGGTTTACTGACCATTAAGGCCAAGCAAGGGTGTTTTATTCGTAATATTGATATGCTTCAAATCAGCCACTATTACGATGTACGTGTTGTGCTCGAAACCCTGGTATTGGAAGAGGTCAGTAAGCAAAAAAATTGGCAAGACTTGATTGATTTGTCTAACTTGTGGAGCCCTGAAACCCATTGTTACGGTTTGGATGTGACCGATGAATTAAAGCTCGCGGAAGAGAACTTTCATTTAGATTTAGCAAAGATCTCTGGAAATCAGGCGTTAGAACGCTACATTACAGATTTGAATGATCACATTCGTGTGGTACGTCGACTAGGATGGCCAGAGACCAAAAGTGTGACAGACACCTATCAAGAGCACCATCGTATTTGCGAACTGTTGTTACATGGAGATTTAACGGCTGCGCAGGAAGAAATGACCCACCACATTCGCAAGAGCCAAAGTTTATTGAGTGATATTACTTTGCAACAGCTCTACGCCAACAAAAATACGGTTAAGTTTGGCTAGCGTTGTTTTCAGAGGGGAAAGGGGGGTTCGAACCGGCTCGAAGCTTTCGCCACAAAATCATTAAACTGATTAAGCTGAGCAGTACTGTGGGCCAGGAGCCTAGTAGCATAAAAGGTGTTTGTCCTCGGGCTGCATACACTTCACCGACAATGGTTTCTCGTGTAAAGCGTCCGCCTTGAACCAAAATTTTCCCCCTGGGGTCAATAATACCGCTGATACCGTTATTGGTGGAGCGGATCATATAGCGTCCCGTTTCCAGCGCGCGCATCTGAGCCATTTGAAAATGTTGGATCGGGCCAATGGAGTGCCCAAACCAAGCGTCGTTGCTGATGGTTAACAAAAATTGCGCCGTGAGCGCGCGTTTGGCCACCAAGTCGGGGTACACCACTTCGTAACAAATGGAGGGGGCAATTTCGCCAGCGGGGGTTTGTAGCCCGTTGGTATAGCCGGGGCCCGGGTGAATGTACGACGTGGGCAAGTTAAAAAATTCAATCAATCCGCGCAGCCAGCGCTCCAAGGGGACGTATTCACCAAAGGGTACCAAACGCATTTTGTAGGTAATGCCATCGCCCAACCCGCGCGCGACGATCGAATTGTAAAATTTATAGCCCTCGGGTTGATCATACAGAATACCTGAGATGAAAACGGTATTGGTTTGGTTGGCTTGGCTGTCCAAATGTTTGAGCGGTCCGAGCGCTTGATGATAAAGCAATGGAATCGCAGCTTCTGGCCAAATCACCCAGTCGTACTGCCAAAGATCTTTGGACAGTCCGTTGAATATACTAAAGGTCTCTTGGAGGAAGTCTGGGTCCCATTTTTTTTCCTGTGGAATGTTGCCTTGCGCCATACCCAAGGTGACCGGGGTTTCGTCGTAATTGGTCCATTCTGCCCATTGCAAGAATCCCCCGCTGACCCAAATGGCCACAATGATCAGCCCCGTGCGGGTGGTCATCCCTCGAGGGTTTACGCGACATCCCTGGCTCACCCAAACGGCGAGCCAGGCGGCGCTGGCGGCAACCACAAGGCTTACACCAAAGACACCTAAAACGGGTGCCCAGCCGGCAAGAGGGGTGTTGAGGTGGCCGTACCCCACATAGAGCCAAGGGAAACCCGTTAAAAACCAGCTGCGCATCCATTCGCCCAGTACCCAAATGGCAGGAAAGCCAACCAGTACCCCAAGGTTGGACTGGTTGAACCAGCGGCCGTAAAAATAAAAGGGGATGGCAAACGCACAAGACAGCCCCGCTACAAACCCAGCAGTGAGAATGAGTGACAGCAGGGTAGAGGTGGAGCCAAATTGATGAATACTAATGTAGACCCAGCTGGCGCCCAACCCGTAAAGGCCAAAGCCAAAAAATAAGGCTAATAAAACCGTCTGCTTAGGCGAGCGTCCATAGGTTGCCCAAGCCAATAGGCTGAGCCCTAGGAATGTCAATGGCCAATAATCGTAGGGTGCTAAGCTGAGCGGCACTTGTGTACCCGCGATCGCCGCCAGCGCCAGCGCTAGCCAGTAGGGGATGGGCAATTGCTGCATGGGCTATTCGCCGGGTGTGGTTAGTCGCAATAGATGAATTTGACGGGTATCCGCATAGAGCACTCTGAAGGTAAAGCCTTGAATCTCCGCCACGTCGTTGCGCGCAGGCATACGCCCAAAGGACTGCATTAAAATTCCACCAATGGTATCAAACTCTTCTTCACTGAAGTTCACTTTAAAATACTCGTTAAAATCTTCGATGGGGGTCAAAGCCTTTAAAATATAATCTCGGTCGGATACTTGCCGAATAAATTCATCTTCATCATCGTCGGTCTCATCTTCAATGTCGCCGACAATTTCTTCGAGAATGTCTTCGATGGTAACTAGACCAGAAATGCCGCCGTATTCATCAATGACCAGAGCCATGTGATAGCGCTTCTCGCGAAATTCTTTCAGTAAAACGTTTAGGCGTTTACTTTCGGGAATGATATTGGCTGGCCGTAGGTTGTCTTCTAAAACAAATTCGCCGGACTGTTCTAATACTAGAGGCAATAGATCTTTGGCGAGTAATATGCCTTTGATTTCATCAATAGATTCTCCTATCACGGGGAATCGAGAGTGACCGGATTCAACCACTTTGGGCAGAAATTCGCTGGGTTTTTCTTCGCACTTGATCACCACCATTTGGCTTCGGGGGACCATGATCTCGCGAACTTGCAAATTGGCAACACTCAGTGCACCTTCAAAGATTTCAACAGCCTCTTGACCCACGACCTTGTTTTGCGCCGCTTCGCGAATGACTTGCAGTAACTCTTCGCGTGATTTGGGTTCGGAACTGCCAAAGCTTTGCAGTAAACGATCGAGCCAAGAGCGCTCGGTACTGCGTGAATTCGTTGGTTGACTACTTGAAGAGTCGTCCGACATGGTGCAAACCCTTAACGGCTTATTCGGTTGGTGATTCGTAAGGTGGATTGTAACCCAGCCCCATGAGTATTTTGGTTTCTAAGGCTTCCATGGCCTCGGCCTCGTCGTCCTCTATATGGTCATAGCCCAACAAATGCAAGGTGCCGTGCACAACCATATGCGCCCAGTGGGCTTCTAGTGGTTTATTCTGATCTAGGGCCTCTTGTTCGACCACGGGGCCACAGACCACCAAATCACCCAACAGAGTACTGCCCACCTCAGCTGGAATATCGAAGGGAAAGGACAATACATTCGTGGGTTGATTCTTCTTGCGGTAGGTGGCGTTGAGTGCTTGGCTTTCATCGAAACCTACCACACGAATGGTAAGTTCAGCGTTGGCGTGTGTGGCTGGCAATGCCGCACAGACCCAGCGACTAAAGTCCTCCTCCGAAGGGATGTTGTCATCGGCGGTGGCGATTTGAATGTCTATGCTCGGAGGAGATTCAGTGGTCATGGTCAGATGGGGCTGGCAGGGTCGGCTGCGTCGTAGGCCTCAACAATGCGTTGGACCAGTGGGTGGCGGACCACATCTTTGGCAACAAAACGGGTGAAGCTAATGCCGTCCACGTTTTTGAGGACCTCTATAGCATGGCTTAGCCCAGAGGCATGTCCACGGGGCAAATCCACTTGCGTGGGGTCACCTGTGATCACTGCAGTGGAGCCAAAGCCGATGCGCGTTAGAAACATTTTCATTTGCTCTCGCGTGGTATTTTGGCTCTCGTCCAGTATCACAAACGCGCCATTGAGGGTTCGCCCGCGCATATAGGCGAGCGGTGCCACTTCAATCACATTGCGCTCGATAAGTCTTGCAACTGTGTCGAAACCCAGCATTTCGTACAACGCATCGTACAAGGGCCTCAAATAGGGGTCCACTTTCTGAGATAGATCACCGGGTAAAAAGCCCAATTTTTCACCCGCTTCCACCGCTGGGCGAACCAACAATATTCGCTCCACTTCATCTTTTAGTAGGGCTTCTACGGCGCAGGCAACGGCTAAAAAGGTTTTGCCCGTGCCCGCAGGGCCAATGCCAAAGTTGATATCGTTTTGGCGCACGGCGGTCACATACTTTTGCTGGTTGTGACCTCGGGGTTTTACCGTGGCTTTTTTGGTGCGAATTAACCCCGCGCCACCTCCCGCACTTGTTGTGTTTTCGTCTGCCGCTGAGGCGCCCAATTCTCGCAGTGCCAGGTGTACCTCGTCGGGTGTAATCTCGTCGCCGTTTTCGGTTGTTTCATAAAGCTGATGCAGTAATTTGGCGCCCAACTCAGCTTGCGAAGGGTCGCCGTGAAGGCTGAACAGGTTGCCTCTAGAATGAATTTTGATTCCAAGGTTTTGTTCGATTTGCTTAATGTGACCGTCGAATTGGCCGCATAAGTTCAAAAGGCGCCGACTGTCATTTGGGGCGAGTTCTATTTGGAGGGCTTCAGGCAGAGGGTTTGGTGAAGCGGGCTGATTGTCCAAGCTTTGAGGTTCCCGTGTGTCATAGGTGGCTTCAGCGTACCGCAAAATGGCGGTGAGTCAAAACCTTAATTTGGTTGACGGCTCGCGCCTTCGCGCGCCATCGACTGTTCTGATTGTAGCGCGTTTACATGCAATGTGGATTAATCAGGCGGCCTCTCAAGGAATTGGGTAAGGCTTGGTCTATCTGGACGTCCACAAAAGTACCGATGAGGCTAGCATCATCCGTCGAAAAGTTGACTACGCGGTTGTTCTCGGTGCGACCGGACAGTTGTCCTGGGTCCTTTTTTGAAAACCCAGTAACTAAAATACGCTCAACGTTGCCTACCATCTTGCGGCTGATGTCTTGCGCCTGTTGCAGAATTCGCTGCTGTAGCAACGCTAGGCGCTCTTTTTTAAGCTCCAGAGGCGTGTCATCAGGGAGGTCGGCGGCGGGTGTGCCAGGCCTTGGGCTATAAATAAAGCTGAATGAAGTGTCAAAACCGATGTCTTGAATGAGGTTCATGGTTGCCTCAAAGTCTTTTGCCGTCTCTCCTGGGAAGCCCACAATAAAATCTGAGGAAAAGCTAATGTTAGGGCGAAGTTTTCGCAATCGCCGCAGCTTGGATTTGTATTCGAGCACCGTATGTCCGCGTTTCATGGCCATTAGAATACGGTCGGAACCGCTCTGAACGGGTAGGTGCAAATGGCTCACCAATTCGGGTACTTCCGCATAGACGTCGATTAAGCTATCGGTAAATTCCACCGGGTGAGAGGTGGTAAAGCGTATACGGTCGATGCCATCGATTTTGGCAACCAGCGTAATCAGCTCGGCAAGGTCCACTGACCCGTTGGGCCCTTCACCTCGATACGCGTTCACATTTTGACCCAAAAGGTTTACCTCGCGCACGCCTTGCTCAGCCAAGTGCGCCACTTCCTCAAGCACGTGTTGAACCGGGCGACTTACCTCCTCTCCACGAGTGTAGGGCACCACGCAAAATGTGCAGTATTTTGAACAGCCTTCCATAATAGAGACGAATGCCGTGGCACCCTCGGCCTCAGGCTGAGGTAAATTGTCAAACTTTTCAATCTCTGGGAAGCTGATATCCACCACCACTGCACCCTTGGTGCGTGGCGTATCCATCATTTCTGGCAGCCGGTGGAGGGTTTGTGGGCCAAATATTAGGTCCACAAACGGTGCGCGTTTGGCTATGGCTTCCCCTTCTTGGCTGGCCACACAACCGCCTACGCCAATCACTAAATTGGGGTTCTTTTCTTTCAGGTTGCGCCAGCGCCCCAGCTGATGGAATAGCTTTTCTTGGGCTTTTTCGCGTATAGAGCAAGTATTCACCAGCAGGACGTCAGCCTCCTCGGGGTTTTCTGTCGCCACCAAATCGTGAGACTCCCCCAGTAAATCGCGCATACGGGCAGAATCGTATTCGTTCATCTGGCAGCCGTGAGTTTGAATATAGAGCTTGCGTAAGGATTTGGGAGCGGTGGCCTTGTCCGACATAATAGGGAAACCCAGGTAGAACCTTAAAAAATGAAAAATGTGCCCAAAGGCGGTTAAATTTTGTGCGCGCATTATACTGATGTGATGGACGATTGCACATAGACATGGCTATCGTGTCATACAACTTGCCCTGGTTTGTGTATGTCCAAGCGTGGGCTTCTCCTGTAAAGTGTGCGCCTATTTTGGGTAGTTTGGGTAAGTTATGTTCAAAGTAATTTTTTATAACCAAAATCAAGTATTTGAGGTCTATGCTCGTGCCATTTATCAAAGTGAGATGTATGGCTTCGTGGAAGTAGAAGAGTTTGTTTTTGGTGAGCGCAGCCAGTTGCTTGTCGATCCCAGTGAAGAAAAGCTTAAAAATGAGTTTGCGCACGTGAAACGTTCGTATGTGCCTTTGCACTCTATCATTCGTATTGACGAGGTGGAAAAGGAGGGGTTGGCAAAAGTGGTCGACGCCAAAGGCCAAGACAAGGTGACTCAATTTCCCTCGCCGGGCGCTTTCAACAAGCCTAAATTGGACTGATGTTATATCATCGCGAGCGTGGACAGGGCGAGCCGCTCCTTCTTATTCATGGCTTGTTTGGCTCTTCGGAGAACCTCGGGGCCTTGGCGCGCTATCTTCAAGACACTTTCAAGGTGTACAGTCTCGATTTACCTAACCATGGCCGTTCTGATCATCAAAGTGACATGACTTTGGATAAAATGGCCCAGGCGGTGCAGCAGTGGATGAGTGCGCATGCCCTGAATGACGCCCATGTGGTGGGTCATTCTTTGGGTGGTAAAGTAGCGATGGAGCTTGCGCTGCAATACCCTGCGAGGGTTAAAAAGCTTGTGGTCATAGATATTGCGCCCGTACAGTATGGTGCGCGTCATGATGAGGTGTTTAGTGGGTTAGAAGCCATTGACGTCGCTCATGTGCAATCAAGAGATGAGGCCGACAAACGGTTGCGGGCCTATGTGACGGAAGCGGCGGTGCGCAGCTTTTTGTTGAAGAATTTAATCAAGCAAGGCTCCGAATTTGCCTGGCGAATCAACCTTGAAGACATCAAAGCGCAATACCCCAACTTAATTGCGGGCAATTGTGCGGGTGTCTTTGACGGCGCCACGCTTTTTTTGAAGGGCGGCCAATCCGACTATTTATTGCCAGAGCATCGCGACGCCATTGTTAATCGTTTCCCGGCTGCAGAGCTGAAAGTGGTGGCCAATACGGGGCATTGGCTCCATGCAGAAAAACCTGAATTGGTGTCACGGTTGATTCGAAAATTTTTATTAGAATCCCAGACATTATTAGAATCCCAGACAAAAGAGGGCTGATAAATGCCTAAGCAAGCATTGCAAAACCTTATGAGCGAGTTGCACGAAGTATTCGGTTCTACCGAACCAAGTGCCGAGCAACAACAATTACTCGAAACCTTGGAGCGTCATGTACACGGTTTAAATCTGGATGAACCCATTGACCCCACACCGCTTGAGACGGCAGAAATTCTGTTGGCTGAACTCGAACATGAACACCCCAAAACGGCTGCGATTCTTAACGAATTGTTAAGTACTTTACGTCGCCTCTAGCGTCGACTTTATGTGGGTACACATCCCCTCCCGGCCACACTGTCGTTGCAGTTGTGGCTGATGTCCTTTTAAATTTCCTCTCCCTACGTAATTCGAATCTCACGTAGATTCATTTTTTTATTTTTGTCTTGCATTGGGCAATGCCAAAACTGCCATCGCGTACCTTAAACTTATTTGATTTTTTACTTAAAAGAGTTTTGCTACGTTAAGTTGTCTCGAATCGATCACTCCAAGTCATAGGAATTATTTTTTTTCTACGCACTTCATAAATTGTCGAATTTTTTTAAATTGTTTCATCTCACTTTTTTCAGGTGTCGTATCAGTTGAGGCATAAACCATTTGACTTGGAGCTTGGTATGAAAACGATAAAAGCAGTGAGTGCGATTTTGGGTGTGGTGTTTGGAGGGCTGGCGCTTTCCGCTTGTGACGGCGGGGATTCCAATGCGCTAGAAACCACCAATATTCGTGTGAACCATGTATCGGTGGATGCGCCGCCCGTGCAAATTCAGTTAGATAATATGGTGTTTGGTAGTAACAGTTACGATTATGGCGAAAGCACGGGCATTGGTATAGAGGAAGCTAAAACACACACGCTCTCGGTGGACGCTATTTTACCGGATGGCACCATGGCAACGGTATTGGGTCCCGTGACACAAGCGTTTGAGGCGGACATAAATTATGATGTGTTTGCCATTGGATCCGTAGCGGATCAAACGCTGGAAGTTTTCTTGATGAGTGCTCCGGCTGAATTTGATGACACGATGGTGCGAGTGGCCGTGGCCCATTTAACTGAAGCTGCGCCAATGGTGGATGTTCATGTGACGGCGCCAGGTGCGCAAATCAATGCCGGTACCGTACTCGGTTCATTTTCTTATAAGGAAACTCTGGGGCCCGTTGAGATCCCAGCTGGGGATTATCAAATCCGAGTCACACCGGCCGGAAGTTTGGACGTGGTGTACGATTCAGGTAGGTTGTCTCTGACGGCCGGTTCAGACTTGGTTATTGGAGCTGTTCCCAATGCTGCTGTGACGCCAGATACAGCAGCAGCGAAGTCTCCCGTGTCTCTCATGGTTGTAGGTCCTGGCAGTGCTTCACTGGTTTACAGTGTGAGCGATGGGGCGGACCTACGTGTGGTGCACAGCTCTCCCGATGCGCCTGCGGTGGACGTTGTGGTGAATGATGGTTTTGACGCGCCACTGGTGGAAGATTTGGCGTTTACTGATTTTACGGGGTATGTCAATGTGCCAGCCGATACCTACAATGTAAAAATTGCTGCTGCCGATACCATGA
Source organism: Cellvibrionaceae bacterium (assembly GCA_050300015.1). GTDB lineage: Bacteria > Pseudomonadota > Gammaproteobacteria > Pseudomonadales > Cellvibrionaceae > CAYZQH01. The sequence goes on from JBNKWZ010000021.1 coordinate 165,412, forward strand.
ATGCGGTAATCGATGCTGATTTGACTCTTGAAAATGCCGGCATTTATTCTGTTTTGGCTGTGAATACTGTGAACAGCATAGAGCCTTTGGTGCTGGTGGATATGCCAAGGCCTGTGGCCACTGAAGCGAAGCTTCGCGCAATACACGGCTCGACTTTGGCGGGCGAAGTGGACCTATACATTACTGCCCCTGGTGCCGACATTACCGGTACGGCACCTACTGTGAGTGGATTCGTGTTTAAGGCGGATACCGGTTATGTGTCTTTGATGCCTGGTGACTACGATGTGACAGTGACGCCAACTGGCAGTAAAACTGCAGCCCTCGGACCTTTGACTGTGTCACTGGATGCGTTGGGTATTTACACCATTCTCGCGCGAGATGAAGCGGCGTTGAATGGTGTCAATGTCACGCTCTTGGATGATTTTAATCCTTAGTGCGGCCACCGGCGGCGGCATTGATGCTGTCGTCTAACAACCTCAGTTTATGATTCTTTGTTTTGACCTTGCTCGTTGTGTGTTTCGACAAAAACAGAGTTCTTTTAAAGGGCATTCCCATCCTCTAATTGTGCCCGAGTTGTCGGTTAGGGGATGGGTTTTTTTGTGTCTAGGGGCTGGGCATTTGCAAGGTTTTTATGATTTTGTGTTGGCGCTGACTGTAGAGGTTTGTGGCGCGAAAGGGCATTTGTTCCGTGGCGTCTGATGATATCGAGCCCACCAGAGACGTGTGCAGCTCACAGGTGTGTTCCGAACTCAGCTCGGATACGTCAAAGTGGTTGGATGGTGCAAAAGTGAAAGGGCTTGCCAGTGTTGGCGTCGAAGCATTTGGATAGGTTTTAGTGGCATAGTATTGCGTAGCGCTTTCTGAGTAGCACAGCATGGCAAATTGCAGCGAGTAGTCTTGATCGTTTAAGGCCTGCCATTCAACCGTCACGGTGTCAGAAAATGTCAGTGTGTCTCCCGTTGGGGTAAGGGTCATGTCTGTCGTCGTGGGAAGCGCGATATCCACCGAGTGCAGCGTTGCATCCGACTTACGATCAATGGTCACGGTAAATGTCGTGCCGTCCTCAGTGATGTCAAAATCCTGGTAGTAATACACTGCTAAGGGGTTGCTGTTAGAGGGGAGCTTTTCCTCAATCAGTGGTACCGATGTGCCATCAAACATGGCGCTGGCTTGGTCATCATCGGCGAGTTCTACAGAATAATAGTATCCCTTCGAGGCTGCGCCGAGTACGTCCATGGATAGGGTCGTATGGGTTTCATCTTCTGCGCGAGATTGCCCTAAATGGGTATGAACTTGGGCGCTGATATTAACGATCCAATCTTCTGAGGGAAGGTTGGCAGAGGTACGATAGAAGTCGGGGTTGCTGTCGGAACAACCGGCCATTTGGGTCAATGCAGCAGCCAAAAGCAAGCTTTTGGGGTGATTTAGGGGTTTCATGATGCCTCCTATACAGTTTGCGTGAGGTGGCCTGACTGCCAGGGTGTAAATACGGTCCCGAGGGATCCGTTGTCATTTGGGCAACTAAATGAGAGTCTGCTGGAAGTGCCCAAAATACTTTGCCAGCGGTGCCTCGAAACACTCAGAAGACGTGCTGGCTGATGCTTGTTAGTCTATGCAATTGCGATCAAAAAAACAGGCAAATGCGTGTAAAAAAATGTAATGGGAGCAGGTGTATTCGGCGTGGTTGCCGGACAATGGCAGCGTTTAACCATTGGTTGTACTATTAACCCGGCGTTGGCTATTTCGGCCAATGGCGGTACGAGGACGTGCGGTGTTTGACAAAGATGCGGTCGTACAGGGGCTGTACAAATAAGGGGCTCGATTGAGCCCCGAGGGATTTTGTAAGGTCCGCTATGCCAGAGCTTGACGTACTGATGCGAGCTTTACACAGGTGACGAAAACCTGCATGGCGGCATCCACTTGCTCGACTGTAGGCACCGTAGGTGCAATGCGGATATTTCGATCTTCAGGGTCTTTTCCGTAGGGGAACGTGGCGCCTGCTGGCGTGAGTTTTACCCCAGCTTCTCCTGCGAGGGCAACCACTGCTTTTGCAAGGCCGGGTCGTGTATCAAAAGAAATAAAATAGCCGCCATCGGCTTCTTCCCACTCGCCGAGGTCGTTGTCGCCAAAGGCGGTTTGCAAGTGCTTCAGAACGCATTCAAAGCGAGGTTTGATGATGGCAGCATGTTTTTGCATGTGCTGTGAGAGGCTCTCTGGCGCTGCAAAAAATTTCACATGTCTTAATTGGTTAATCTTATCTGGCCCAATGGTGGCAAAACTCAGAGACTTTTTAAAGCCTGAAAGATTGAGGTCGCTGGCACCCATAAAGGCAACGCCTGCACCGGCATGGGTGATTTTTGAAGTGGATGCGAACTGCAATACGGAATCCTGCGTGCCTTGTTTTTCACAGGCGTCAAAAATGCTGGCAAGCGTTGGGGGCGCTGTAGAAAGGTCATGGATGGCGTAGGCGTTGTCCCAGAATACCCTAAAGTCGCTGCTGGCAATTTTGCCCAGGCGAGCGATGCGTTCGACCGTTTCCGAGCTGTACACTACGCCAGTGGGGTTGGAATATTTGGGTACACACCACATGCCTTTAATGGTGGGGTCCGCCTGAACCAACGCTTCCACGGCATCCATGTCTGGTCCGGTGGCGGTCATGGGGACCGTGAGCATTTCAATGCCGAGTTGCTCACAAACGGAAAAGTGGCGGTCATAGCCAGGAACGGGGCACACGAATTTCACCGGGCCTGTGTTGCGCCAGGCAGAGTCGGGCCCGTTGAGTCCAAACAAGTATGCCATTGTCATGGCTTGATGCATCAGTGTGAGACTGCTGTTGCCACCCGCTAGAACGTTGGCCTCGGGTATGCCCAAAATTTGCGCGCCAAGGGCTTTGGCTTCGGGAATACCGTCCAAGCCTCCGTAGTTACGTGTATCCACACCCGAGTCTGACGTATAGTTGCCCGCCAATATGCCATCCAGTCCATCCGATAAACTCAATTGTTCGGCAGAGGGTTTGCCGCGCGTCAAATCCAAATTTAGGTTTTTACCCTTGATGGCGTCGAACTCTGCTGAGAGGCTCTCGGCCCATTGTTGAAGTTGTTCAGGCGTGGCTTGATTGAGCTGCAAGGTCGTGCTCCTCTGTGTGGGGTTGCAAAAAAAGGCAATTATATCGTGAATAACGTTATGATTCACAGTTGGTATTCAGGGCCTAACAGATGAGGCAGATAGGGGGGGACGTGGAATTTAAAGTGTTGTTGACAGTGTGTATAACGGTGTTTTTGGCGGAGCTTGGTGATAAAACCCAGTTTGCGGTCATGGCTTTTTCGGCCAAAGCAGATGCCAGCCCCTGGGTGATTTTTGCCGGTGCCTCACTGGGGCTGGTTGCGGCAGCGGGTATGGGGGTGCTAGTGGGGCAATGGTTATCAGCTTGGTTAAATCCCAAATGGTTGACCCTGTTTGCAGGTGCCGCGTTCGTTGCCATTGGGGTTTGGACGTTGATCGGCGCGGTGCGTATGAATGGCTAAACCACAAGAACCGCTCAATACCGAACGGGAGAGTTTGGCGACGTGCGATTTTGAACTCCACCAGTTGCCGCCGTTTTTAAGGGTCCTTTTGATGACTGATGGTACCGTCACTAAAAGCTTAGAGGCTTTTTTCTGGGAGCCTATTACAGTGGAAACGCTGTCTCAATCTTATGTGATTCAAAAGGCTGATTTGCCCCGTCTGGGGGTGAAGGCGGGACAACAGGCGTTGTCGCGAAAGGTCAGATTGGTGGGGTCGCTGAGCGAATTGACCTATGCGGTTGCAGATTCTTGGGTGAAAACCGATTGTTTGCCGCAAGCGGTTCGTATGGGGCTGGAAGAGGGGCAGGTGGGTATTGGCGAACTGGTTCGCGAGCTCGGCTATGAGACGTTCCGGCGGATTACCCAAATAAGCCGGTGTGAAGACTTATCTTTAGGGTTGTGTGTGGGTAGAGAATATGTGATTTCTATGGCTGGCTCGCCATTTATCAGCATTGAGGAGCGATTTCCGCTGAGGCTTTTTGAGCAAGCTTGAACTAAAGTAGTGTTAAATCACGAAAATGTGAAGAGTAGTGCGTCATTAGATGTTTTCTGTCTATAAGCTAGAAGTTAGTATTAACATTTATAATAACCAGTCTCGCCGGCGGAGAGTTTGTCTGAGTGAGATCTTTAAGTATTACTACTCGTCTTCCTTGCTCTGGGTGGTTTGTCTTACCGGACAGTAAAGCGTTCGTTGAGTCATTGAAAACCTGAGTATTGAGGACGCTTCCAGCCTTTTGAGGTAGACCTATGCCACTAGATTACTCGCAGAGCAAGGATGAGGCTGCTCAAATTGCCCGGACGGCATTACCATTGGCCAGCAAATTTAACCTGCCTGCCAACCCCATCAATTACGCCGTGCTCTACGAGTATGTTTCTGGGTTAAACCCAGAGCTTTGCAAGGTGCTTGGGCAGTGTGAGCAAACTGGCGAGCTCTGTGGAAATTTGGTGCGAGATTTGTACCACACCTACATTGCTTTTAGTGATGAGCACGCGGTTGAGGCTGTGCGCGAAGCGCTAAATGCTTTGGTAAACAGTGCTGGTCACACCATAACGCGCATGGATGGTGATTCGGCTGTTTTCCAGTCTCACCTCTCTTCTTGTGCCGAAGAGCTCAAACAGATAGAGCCAGTGGGGCAATTGACTAAGCTGGTGGACGCACTGATGAAGCAGACCGAATTTATGAGGGCGTCTTCGAGTGCGTTAAGAGAAGAGCTCGGCGACGCTCGCCGGGAGCTCGATGAGTTGCGTGACGAATTTAAGCGGGTGCGACAAGAATCCTTAGTGGATCCGCTCACCAATATAGCCAATCGGCGAGCTTTTGATCGCCACTTAGAAATGGTCGCGGACGACTATGCCGCATCACAGCAGGTTGCTGTTTTGCTGATGATAGATGTGGACCATTTTAAGGAGGTGAACGATCGCTTTGGGCATGTGGTTGGAGATGCCGTGTTGCGCTGGTTTGCTAAGGTTTTAAAAGAAACGATCAAAGGCACGGATATTCCTTCTCGGTATGGTGGCGAGGAATTCGCGGTGCTGTTACCGGGGACGAGTTTGTCCGGTGCACGGATTGTGGCAGAGAATATCCGAAGGCGCATTGCAGAACAGCCCTTGAAGGTAGGGCCGCACCAAGTTGGCCGTATCACCTGTTCTATTGGCGCCGCAGGTATCACTGCGGATATGGATGTTACCAACTGGGTATCTCATGCCGATGACGCGTTATATCGGGCCAAACAGAACGGGCGTGACCGGGTCTGTTTGTACGGCGTGGGCTAGACTCTAATGTCTTACCGCATGTCTTGTGGTGGTGAGACTTTCTGCCAAAAACACCTTGACTTTTAAAGGGCGCCTAGTGAAAATGGCCGCCCTTCGCAGGACCACCCCTGTAGACCCTTTTGGCTAGGTAGCTCAGCTGGTTAGAGCACAGCACTCATAATGCTGGGGTCGCGAGTTCAAGTCTCGCCCTAGCCACCATTAACTTAATCGATATTTGCGACGGTGGCCCTACACCCATTTGCAAAGGGTGGGCATTCGTCCGGTTGGATTAGTAGTTCCAACCTAACTGCAGTAGGCCAGCACGCTCAGTTAGTCATTTTCGAAAATTCTAAACTCATAAGCCCGTCTCAATATTATTTCCATTTTGTTATGACAACCCTCAGTGATGCCGTTCTTTTTACTAAATCGCCACATGGCCATTATCACCTTCAACCAGGCTTTAACGCCTTCGCCAATGCGCTGTCCTCCAATGGTTTCAACAACTTATTAAGATGCGAGCCAACTGCTGTTTTGCTCTGAGTCCCCGCCTATGTTGTAGAGCCTCCATATTCCCATAAATTCTTTACCTTTTTTGAACGCTACTCAGCTTGTGGTACACCAGATCTTCCTTTTAACATGCCGGACGTATTATGGTGTTAAGCAATGAGGTGCCCTATAAGACAGTTCAGAGGGTTTTCAGCCTGCGTATATAAAATCATTCCGTGAGAATTGAAGATGACTATTAAGTTTTATTGGGTAGTGGCTCTATTGTGTGTGGGATTGTGCAGTGGTGTCAATTCAGTAGCCAGCGCCACCTCGGGTGCTACAGAAACGAGGTTCGCCAAGTGGTTTGGGGAGCACATGGTGTTACAGCGTGATGAGCCGATTGTGATTTGGGGAGAGGGTTTACCTGGTGAAAAACTTACCGTGCATTTGGGCGGGCAAACCCGAAAAGCCAAGGTGTCTAAGCTCGGGCGTTGGCAAGTTAAATTTAGGCCTCTACCCGTTGGTGGACCATATACGTTGGAGATGGAAACCTCTGAGGCGGCAGTGGCTTTAAATAACGTGATGATTGGTGATGTGTGGCTGTGTTCCGGCCAATCTAATATGGCTTGGCAAGTTAAACAGAGCTCAGGTACGCGGCCATGGTCAGGTAAGCCACCTAAAAATATTCGATTGGTAACGGTTCCGCGTGACCAGACAGTCACACCACAGGTGGAATTTAACAACCCCATTCAATGGCAGGTAGCGACGGAGGAGTCACTTGAGTCATTTTCTTCGGTGTGTGCGTATTTTGCTCAAAATCTCAGTGCGCAATCCAACATTCCCTTAGGGTTGGTCAACAATTCTTGGGGTGGGTCGGTGGCAGAAGCTTGGGTGAGTCAAAGCGGGTTAAAGGCACTGAGGTTTGTCGCAGATGACTTGGCGCTGCTGAATGCCTATATCGAATCTCCAGTGGTAGCTGGTAAACAGTACGAAGAGCAGTGGACTGCTTGGTGGCAGGCGCAAAACCAGCCGTGGCAGTACGACGAGGTTTTTCACTGGAAGGTCGTCCCGCAGTTGGGTGACTGGAATGACTTTGGTGATCCTGCGTTAGAGGGCCATGACGGATTGGTGTGGTATGCCAAAACCTTTGAATTGACCCCTTCACAAGCCGCCCAGGGTGCGACACTCAAGCTTGGCGGAATAGACGAAGTGGACATGACGTGGATGAATGGTCATTTTGTGGGGTCCCAATTTGGCTGGGGAACCCCCAGAGTTTACGAACTTTCAAAAGGCATACTGCAACCGGGACGCAATCGTTTGGTGACCAACGTATTAAGTACCTGGGGGCAGGCCGGATTGATTGGTCCGCCAGGTGCCTTGCAATTGGTTTTAGAAAATGGCGACTCGATTGCGCTGGGCGACGATTGGCGCTACAGTAAAGTACCCAGTCGTTATGGGTATCCTCGAAGTGCGCCGTGGCACAGTATCAATGGCATGAGCACGCTCTACAACGCTATGGTTGCCCCCATGGCAAACGCAAATATTGCAGGTGTCTTGTGGTATCAGGGGGAATCGAACACCGGTAGGGCGAGTGAATATGAAGCGCTACTGTCCGCGTTGATGGATGATTGGCGCGAGACGTTTGGCAACACGACCCCTTTTGTTGTGGTGCAATTGCCCAATTTCGGGGCTGATGCTCCTCAGCCGGTGAACGCTGGTTGGGCGAGCCTACGCCACGCGCAATCGCAAGCAGTAAGGCAAAACCCGCGCAATGGTTTGGTGGTGACTATAGACCTGGGGGATGACAAAGACATTCACCCCAAGGACAAAACAAAAGTGGGTAAGCGAGCCGCTGATGTGGTGTTGGCCATGAGAGATCAGGCGAAAGGGCCTATTCAAGGCATCATCCCTAAGAGTGCGAAACGTGAGGGAAGCGTTGTGCGGGTCTCGTTCGAGCCCGCCAGTGAAGCGCTCACGGTTCAGCATGGCCCGTCGCCCACAATGTTTGAGTTGTGCGATGAACAGTGCCACCGAGTGACGGCGCGCGTAGAAGGCAATACCGTCGTTTTGGAGGCCGCTTCGGTCACTGATGCCAAAACGGTACGTTATTGCTGGGCGGATGCACCAAAATGTAAGCTCTACGGCCAGTCTGGGCTGCCCGTGAGCTCTTTTGAAGTGACGATTCAATGAGACCGGCTGGCTAACGATGTGCTGGAATTCGTCGTGGCAATGCTTCCGCGAACGCCAGTACGTTTAAACAAGAGCCAACGTGACCTGGATTAGTCGCTCGGGGCAAAAGGGAAAGACAAAGCCTTGTAATACTCCAGTGGGTGCTCGGGTTTACGCACACCTTCTGGTAATGGGAGGCCTGATACGCTGCCAAAGTAAGCCAAGCTCGCATCGCGCCACCAGCGGGCTTCCCGTGTCTGGATTTTCAGTCGAGCGCTGATATCCTCATATCTTGCGTTATCCACATAGGGTTTTAATGCACTCCAGTCGGCAGCCATTTGTTCCACTTCCCGAACGCCGAGGTCGTATCGGTACACCAATTCCTGCCACAGTGTTCGTCCAGATCGCATGGAAAATTGCCAAGGTACGTGGTGAAACCACAGTAGGTAACGATCCTCAATGGTTTTTGGGTTTGCCCACTGTTTTGCTGCGGTTGGGGCATATTGGGCGAGAGCGTTACTTCCTGAGGCCGTTCGGTCAAAGCCGATGCCATTTTTATCGGCTCGGTGGTAATAAGCTGGGTTCCACTCGGGGCGCGCTAAATCATCTACCCATGGGCCTGGACCGTAGTGATGTCCCGTGGCCATTTGATGGGCAAGGCCTAAGGGTGTCATGTAGTTCACCACGGCTTCACGGGAGCGCATCATGATGCTCAGAGCACCATTTACAAAGCCCGGATCGGGGGTGAACGTCAAAGCCAACCAGTCTTTAGCGATGGCTCTTGCGCTGGTATTTGGGTCCCAAGCGAGGCGCGCAAAAGCATACCAGTTGGCCTGATCAAAAATGGAGCCACTCCAGTTTCTGTCGCGCCCAATGTTTGCCACGCCTGCCATCCCGGTAATTGAGCTTTGGTGCAGTTGTCCATCAACCACGTCAGCCACCGTTGAGGGTGATTTGGTACTTACGTGGGTATCCGTTTGTAGGAGTTCCTCCCAGAGCGTGCCCAGGTAGGCAAGGTGTGTCGAAAACCCCAAGTACTCCTTGGTGATTTGCAACTCAAGCATGAGCGGTGTGTGTGGCATGGCACCAAACATGGGATGAAAAGGCTCTCGCGGCTGGAAGTCGATGGGGCCATTTTTAACTTGGATCAAGACATTGTCTGCAAATTGGCCATCGAGTGGCTGAAACTCGCTGTAGGCCTGGCGGGCACGATCTTCGGCGTCGTGCTCGGAGTACACAAAAGCGCGCCACATCACAACCCCATCGTGGGGTTCCAATGCTTTGGCCAACATGTTGGCTCCGTCTGCGTGGGTGCGTCCATAGTCTTGGGGACCCGGTTGGCCTTCCGAATTGGCTTTAACCAAAAAACCACCAAAGTCTGGAATCATGGCGTAAATGTCATTGGTTTTTTGCCGCCACCATTTTTGAACTTTCGGGTCCAGAGGGTCAGCCGTGGGCAAGCCGCCCAGTTCCATTGGGGCATTAAAACGTGCCGACAGATACACCTGAATGCCGTAGGGGCGTAAGACGTTCGCCACAGCGGCCGCTTTCTTTATGTACCGTGGGCTCAAGGACAAGGCTTTAGAATTGACGTTATTTAGGACAGTGCCGTTGATGCCAACAGCGGCGTTGGCCCTGGCGTAATCTGTATAGCGTGTATCCACCAAATCGGGCAGACGCCACCAATCCCAAAGCGAAGCTCCTGAATAGCCACGCTCGACGGTCCCGTCCAGATTGTCCCAGTGATTCAAAATCCTTAGTTGTACCCTAGGTGAGCTTGAGAGGGCCAGTGCGTCTATGGGCTTTTGCTGCTGCAGGTACTGCAGCAGTGCAAAACTGCCGTACAGCAAGCCAATATCTGAATGTGCAGTGATCAGCGTAATCGAGCGCTTGCTGGAATGAGGTGTGCCAACCCAATACCCTTCGGGGCCCAAGGATTCCAATGCTGCCGTGGGGAGTGTCAGCTTTAAGTCTGCGAGCTCATCGAGGGTTGCCAGCACCAAAGTGTTTTTGCCAAGCTTGGTTTTAGTGGCCAATGGGGCCCCTGTAAGCCCTAGAAGGCCCCGTTGAAGCTCCTGGCAGGCTGCTTGCTTTGTTGGCGTGTCACACCTTGCCACTAGGCCTTTATACTGTTTGAGCATTGCTTTTGCGTAGGGTTTGGGCGGTTGTGAGTATTTTAACCAGAGATCGTAGCCATCGTTCGCGTAAGAAAAGTCATTGAAGCAGCACAGTACAATTGCGCAAAAATTGATCAATATTTGTCGCATAAGTAATCTTATATTGTGATTATGTTAGATGTGGTGTGGAATGGCACCTTTTTATGAGAGCTATTTATCATATTAACAACAACCCGATAGTAGCCTCTCTAAGCATGTAACGCTAACATGCAGCCCTTCTCCAGTACATAGACGAGAGTAATAAACTTATGAAGCGTAGAACCGCACTAAAGATGGTCGCCCATGGAACCGCAGTTGGAGGGTTCGCTACGGTCTTAGCCCCGATTGGCACAGTGCTGGCTGCTCCGTCACCTTTGTATCGCGATTCCAGCGCTCCCATTGCTCTAAGGGTTCAGGACCTGTTAAAGCGAATGACGTTGGAGGAAAAAGTTGCGCAGATGGTCACTCTGTGGGGGCGAAAGGCTGACATTATGACGGGCCTAACCTTTGATGCAGACAAGGCCTCTCAAAGTTTTGGAGATGGGTTTGGGCAGTTGGCAAGGCCTTCGGATAGGCGCGGAGCGAGCGATGATAGAGGCAATTTGGGCGGTGTGGCTGCGAGGTGGCGCACGCCGGAAGATACGGTGGCCTTTGTCAACGCGGTGCAAGATTGGGCGGTGAATCAAACGCGACTTGGGATTCCCGTTCTGTTTCATGAAGAGTCTTTACATGGTTATATGGCCACGAATGCAACTATGTTCCCCCAAGCAATTGCGCTGGCGGGTACTTTTGACCCTGAACTTGTGCGGGATGTGAACACCGTGATCGCCAAAGAAGTGAGGGCACGAGGCGTGCCTTTTGTGCTATCACCCGTGGTGGATATTGTGCGCGACCCTCGCTGGGGCAGAATTGAAGAAACCTTTGGTGAAGATCCCTTTTTGGTGACGCAAATGGGTTTGGCCGCAGTGGAAGGACTTCAAGGGCCAGGCAAGTTTGAACGCTTGGCCGATGATAGGGTGTATGCCACCTTGAAACACATGACTGGGCACGGCCAGCCCCAACGCGGAGAAAACACCGCACCGGCTCAAATTTCTGAGCGTGAGTTGCGAGAGAATTTTTTCCCTCCATTTAGAGCCATTGTACGTCACACCAGTATTGGCGCTGTGATGCCCTCTTACAATGAAATTGACGGCGTACCCAGCCATGCCAATCAATGGTTGTTAAGAGGCGTATTACGCAAGGAGTGGGGTTTTAAGGGGGTGGTGGTTAGCGATTACTATGCCATTCGTGAGTTGGCCGATATCCATCATGTGGCCAAAGACCATGACGACGCCTCTCTATTAGCCGTATCGGCGGGCGTGGACTTTGAGATGCCAGACGGTGGCACCTATGGGTCTCTAGTGTCGGCCGTTCGATCCGGAAAGATGGATGAAGCGCTGATCAATGACGCGTGTGCGCGTATTTTAGAGTTGAAGTTTCGCGCAGGATTGTTCGAAAACCCCTACGGCGATAAGTCAAAAACCAAACGAGTGACCGGCGATAAAGCGGCTCGCGCTCTGGCGCTTAAGGCTGCCAGAAAGTCTGTTTGCTTGTTAAAAAATGACGGCATATTGCCGCTTGATGCCAAGTCCACGAAGACGGTTGCGATAATTGGTCCAAACGCCAAGGTTGCGCGATTGGGCGGGTATTCCAGTGTGCCCAAGCAAGAAATTGGGTTGCTGGATGGGGTAAAGGCGCTGGTTGGGGATACCGTTAATGTTTTGCACGCGCAAGGTGTCTATATCACACAGAGCGAAGACCGTAGCGCGGATGAAGTATTGTTAGCAAACCGCAAAAAAAATCTTGGTCTGATCAAAAAGGCAGTAAAGGTGGCTAAAAAAGCTGATGTGGTGGTGTTGGCCATCGGCGACACGGAGCAAACCAGCCGCGAAGCCTACGCCACCAACCATTTGGGAGACCGAGCGAGTGTTTCGCTGCTTGGGGAGCAAACAGAGCTTTTTGATGCACTAAAAGCATTGGGTAAGCCGGTTGTGGTGTTGGCCATCAATGGTCGCCCGCCCAGCTGGCCACATATTGCAGACCATGCCAACGCGCTGATGGAGTGCTGGTACCTTGGGCAAGAGGGCGGGACTGCAATGGCAGAGGCCCTATTTGGGCACTTAAACCCAGGCGCCAAGCTTCCCGTGAGTGTGGTTCGCAGTGAGGGGCAGATTCCGTTGTACTACAACCATAAACCCAGTGGTCGAAGGGGATACTTGTTTTCTAACAACACACCTCTGTTTCCGTTTGGTTGGGGGTTGAGTTATACCCGTTTTGACATTAGCCCACCAAAACTAGAAAAGTCCAAAATTAACCTGGAAGAAAAGGCTGTGCTCCATGTGTCGGTGAAGAATGTGGGTGATCGCTTGGGTGACGAAGTGGTGCAAGTTTATATTCGTGATGAAGTGGCCGATACAACGCGGCCAATAAAACTACTGAAAGCCTTTAAACGCGTTACACTAGCACCCGGTGAGAAGCAGGTACTGACCTTTGAGCTGGGTACGGAGGCGTTTGCTTATTGGAATACCGACAACCAAGAAGTGGTCGACCCTGGGGAGTTTACCATTATGGTCGGCGCCAATTCCGCCGACCTACAGTCGGTGGTGTTAACCCTGGTGTAATAGAGGGGGAATGAGTTTTGTAGCGATAGACATCGGATTGAGCGTGTTTTGAGCCCAAAGTGACATGTTCAGATAAAAATAATAAATCTGTATAGAAATAGGCAAATTATATGAGCAACGCTGATGCCAAATTAACGATTGTCGAAAAGGTGGGATATAGCCTTGGCGATCTGGCTGCGAACTTAATTTTTCAAACACTCGTGACGTTTTTGGCGTTTTACTACACTGACGTTTATAAGATTTCAGCGGGCGCAGCTTCCACCATTATTTTTGTTGGTGGTATGGCTGGCGCCTTCTTGTTTACGCCGATGATGGGGGTGATCGCCGATCGTACTCGTACGCGCTGGGGCAAGTTTCGGCCTTGGTTGTTGTGGACTGCGATTCCATTTGGAGCGTTGTCCATTTTAGCTTTTACCACGCCTGAGCTCGATAATACTGGTAAATTAATTTACGCCATGAGCACCTATTTATTATTGGTGCTCATTTATTCTGCTAACAACTTACCGTATTCTGCTTTGAGTGGAGTGTTAACGGGCAGTATGTCAGATCGAAACAGCCTGTCGTCCTACCGTTTTGTTGCGGTTATGGTGGCGCAGTTTGTTATTCAGGTTTTATTGTTGCCCTTGGTGCTTATATTGGGCGATGGCGATCGCGCGGTTGGTTTTAAGGTCACCATGACATTATTTGCCATCGTTGGCACGGTGTTTTTTATCATCACATTTTTAACCACGCGTGAGAGGGTCGTGCCTCAAGCCGAGCAAACGTCAAGTGTCAAACAAGATTTTAAAGACTTGATGGCCAATCGCCCTTGGTTGGTCATGTTGGGTATCACCATTTTGGTGTTTGTTACATTGTCACTGCGTGGCGGTACCACGGTCTTCTATTTTCAAAACTATATGTTAGAAACTGAATTGGCGACTTTTTTGGAATCTGTGGGATTCAACGGGTTTATCAATGGCTTAAATAATGGCCTTATCGGCATGGGGTTGACGGAATTTAAATGGCCCAAAGAAGCGTCGGCATCTGCATTTAGTTTGTTTAATGCCTGCGGCATTATTTTTATGATTATTGGCATTTTCTTTTCTAAAAGTCTGGCGGACAAATTTGGTAAACGCGATGTTTACGGCGTAGCACTATTGGTGACCACCATATTTATCATGTCTATTTATTTTTGCTCACCGGAAAGTGTCGGCGTTGCCTTTATACTGCAAATTTTGCATGGGTTTTTCTATGGCCTGACGATACCGTTGTTGTGGGCGATGATCGCGGATGTAGCCGATTTCTCGGAATGGAAGAATAACCGCCGTGCAACGGCTATTATTTTTTCGGCTATGTTGATGGGGCTGAAAAGTGGATTGGCGCTGGGGGGCGCTCTGGTTGCGGGTATATTGGCCTATTATCACTATGATGGTGAGTTGGCTGCCCAGGCCGATAACACCGTAATGGGGATTCGCTTAGCCTTTACCGTATATTCTGGTATTCCTTTTTTAGTGGCGTCGCTGTGTTGTTTGTTTATTTATGAAATTAACAAACCTTTGGAAACTAAAATTGAAGCTGAATTGGCCGTACGCAGAGCGGCTTAGATTGAGAAGAAGTTAGGTGTATTGATGAGTAGTGAGGAAAAAACTCCAAATTTAGAGGCCTTAAAGGCGCGTGCGGTTTCTAAGCCGCTGGTTTCTCATATGTATACAGCTGACCCGTCAGCCCATGTGTTTAATGGACGTGTTTTCATTTTTCCATCGCACGACATCGATGCGGGGATTCCATTTAATGACAATGGTGACCACTTCGGTATGCGAGACTACCATGTGTTTTCTATGGCATCGCCAGATGGCGAGGTGACCGACCATGGGGTGGTGTTGGATATTGACGATGTCCCCTGGGCAGAGCGACAAATGTGGGCACCCGATGCAGCAGAAAAAGACGGAAAATACTATTTCTACTTTCCTGCACGGGCAAGCGACGGGTTGTTCAAGCTGGGTGTAGCCGTCGGGGATAACCCTGAGGGGCCGTTTCAAGCTGAACCGGAGCCAATGACGGGCAGTTATTCAATCGACCCCGCCGTATATGCAGATGACAACGGTGAGTACTACATCTATTGGGGTGGGTTATGGGGTGGGCAACTACAATACTACCCAGGGAACGATTACGACGCGTCTGCAGGGTTACGCGATGACAATGAATTTGCCTATGGCCCCCGTGTTGCAAGGCTTGCAGACGACATGTTGCAGTTTGGGGAAGCGCCAAGGGAGATTCAAATATTGGATGAGCAGGGTGAGCCCCTAAAAGCAGGTGACAACAGTCGACGCTATTTTGAGGGACCATGGGTCCATAAGTACCGAGGGACTTACTATTTGAGTTACTCCACCGGGGATACACACTATATTTGTTATGCCACGGGCGACAATCCTTACGGGCCGTTTACCTATCGGGGTCGGATTTTGAATCCCGTGGTAGGTTGGACGACACACCACTCTATTTGTGAGGTGGATGAGAAGTGGTATTTGTTTTATCACGATTCTACCTTGTCCGAGGGTGTTACCCATTTGCGTTCGATCAAAATGGTAGAGCTAGAGTACGAAGATGATGGCGCCATTAAAACCATTGATCCTTACCCAGAGGGTGTATAACAAGTAACAGGTTGCACCAGAGTGACGATCAATAATCCTATTGGCGTCTAAAGGTGTGTTGGTGGCACTCTTGGGGGCTGCCGGCGAAGTAAAAAATGAATAAAACACTTTAAAAACTCAAACTCGATGTTTGGGCAGTTTTTCGTGGGGTCGGGAAGACCCGTTTGAAAGCCAGAAAAGAAGATAGGAGTCGGCCATGGAGCCTCCCAATAGTAATCAGGGGCAAGCACCTCGAAGTACCCGTCGTCAGCACAACGCCCCCACCATTGCGGATGTGGCAAAGGCTGCCGGCGTGTCTCCAATGACCGTTTCGCGTGTTATCAATGGTGAGAGTTCGGTCAGAACAAATACCCGAGAGCGAGTGGAGGAGGCCATTGCCTCGTTAAACTACATCCCCAACTCCTCGGCAAGGCAATTGGCGGGTGGTAAGCCTATGCAGGTAGGGCTTATCAGTGATGACAACCCTAACTCCGCATATTTAAGTGGTTTTTTGTTGGGGGCGCTAGAGCAAACCAGTCAAATGAATGTGCAGCTCGCGATTGAGCGCACCAAGACCATAGAGGGTGCCATTGAGTCTGCCAAACGTTTGATGAGTCGAGGTGTGGATGGCTTCGTGTTGCCACCACCTTTGTCGGACGTCCAAGAATTAATCGCGTTTTTCGAGCACCAGGGCATTCCTACCGTTGCCATTTCCAGTGGGCGTGTCAGTGGCGCTTCCAATGTATCGGTCGTGGGCATCGACGATCAGCAGGCTGCCTATCAAATGACGCAACACATATTGTCATTGGGCCACACTCGAATTGGCTTTATTCAAGGCAATCCGCGTCAGGCAGTCAGTGTCGCGAGGTTGAAAGGGTATCAGCAAGCTTTGGCTGAGGCGGGCATTGAATCAAATGCAGACTGGGTTGTTCAGGGGCAATTCACCTATCGTTCCGGGATTGAGGCCGCCGGTCAGCTATTGAATTTGATGCCGAGGCCTACTGCTATATTTGCCAGCAACGATGAAATGGCGGCAGCCACAGTGGCGCTGGCGTTCCAGTTGGGGCTCAATGTGCCGCAGCAGTTGACGGTTTGCGGTTTTGATGACTCTGCCATGGCAACCAGTATTTGGCCATCCTTAACCACCATCCACCAACCCATTGCCGATATGTCACGTAATGCGATCAAAATGTTAATTGAAAATTTACGGGACCTGCGCGCTGAAAAGCCCTTAGAAGCACAACACCTTCTTCTAGAATACACCTTTGTGCAACGAGAAAGTGACGCTTCTATCGACGCTAACCCCTTTGAATAAATCACCACTATAACGCCTTTATGCGAAGTTGGAGGACCCTAAATGTCTCGTATTACGAGCGCTAAAGTTATCTTGACGTGTCCAGGTCGAAATTTTGTCACGCTAAAAATTGAAACCGATGATGGCTTGTACGGCATTGGTGACGCGACTTTAAATGGCAGGGAGTTATCGGTTGCCAGTTATTTGCAAGACCACGTCATTCCGTGCCTGATTGGGCGAGACGCCTCGCGCATAGAAGATACTTGGCAGTTTTTTTACCGCGGCGCCTACTGGCGCCGGGGGCCGGTCACCATGAGTGCTATCGCCGCCGTGGATACTGCATTGTGGGATATTAAAGCGAAGCAAGCGGGGCTGCCGCTATACCAATTGTTGGGGGGAGCTTGTCGAGAAGGGGTTATGGTATACGGTCATGCCAATGGGGCGTCCATTGAAGAGACCGTTGAAAACGCCGTGCATTATCAGCAGTTGGGTTATAAAGCCATTCGGTTGCAAACGGGTGTTCCTGGCTTAGCGTCTACTTACGGCGTTTCCAAAGACAAATATTTTTACGAGCCTGCGGATGCTGATTTGCCGACGGAAAATGTTTGGTCCACAGCCAAATACATGCCCACAGTGCCAGCATTGTTCGCCGCTGCGCGAGAAGCCTTGGGGTGGGATGTGCATTTGCTCCACGATGTTCATCATCGTCTGACACCTATAGAAGCGGGTCGCTTAGGTAAAGACCTAGAGCCCTACCGCCCATTTTGGCTAGAAGATGCAACGCCCGCGGAGAATCAAGATAACTTTCGGCTGATACGCAGTCATACCACCACACCGTTAGCCGTGGGTGAAATATTTAACACCATTTGGGATTGTAAACAGTTAATACAAGAGCAGTTAATCGACTATATTCGAGCAACGGTGGTGCATGCTGGCGGTATTTCCCACTTGCGAAAAATTGCGAGCTTTGCCGATATGTATGGTGTTAAAACGGGTTGTCATGGAGCGACGGATTTATCTCCGGTCTGTATGGCGGCGGCCTTACATTTTGATATTTCGATTCCAAACTTTGGCGTACAGGAGTACATGCGCCATACACCTGAAACAGATGCCGTGTTTCCCCATGCGTATACCTTTGAAGGTGGTATGCTCCACCCTGGCGATCAACCCGGCTTGGGCGTGGATATCGATGAGGAACTGGCTGCGCAATATCCCTATAGTCGCGCCTACCTGCCAGTAAACCGCTTGGAAGACGGTACTCTATTTAATTGGTAGTACTCTAATGACGCACCCCTCCACGACTTGGGCCGAGGGGTGCGGGTTGATAAAAGCCAGCGGGTATTATTTTTGCGATTGTGCGTATTCAATGATTTTATGGGCCGCCGGTTTGAGTTGATTGTTGCGGTCTAGTAATAAAGGGTAGTCGGTGCGGCCGCGCATGGGCCACCCGTTTCTCCAGCTGTTGCCGTCATTAAGGCCCCACAGTGTCACGCGCTCGATTGTGTCCTTGTGCTTCAAAAAAATCTTAAACAAATTCAAGTATTCAGCGGCAAATTGTGCCTCAGACTCCGGTGTTATGCCCTCGGTGAAAGGGTTGTATTTTTCTTGGAGTGCCATATCTATGGTGATATCGGCACCTTGGTTTTCCTCATCGGGGAAGGGCAGCACGGTAAGGTCCAATTCGGTAATGTGAACTTTTACGCCTTCTTTGGCAAATGCAATAATGGAATCTTCAATATCCTGGTGGTCTTTGGGGTGGTTTAAGCCATAGTGTGCTTGCATGCCGACTGCGTGGATGGGGATGCCCTTCTTTTTAAGGTTTCGCACAATGCGAATGGCGCCTGCGCGCTTTTCGGGCTTCCAAAGGTTGTAATCGTTATAGATAAGCTCGGCTTGTGGGTCGGCTTCGTGGGCCATGGCAAACACCAATTCGATGTAATCTTCTCCAATGGCGTTTAACCAGTTGGATTGACGCAATGTGCCGTCCTCATTTAAGGCTTCGTTGACCACATCCCAAGCGGGAATCTTGCCCTTGTATCGAGCCATATACGTCGACACGTGCTTTTGTAGTCGTTCGAGCACCAGTGCTCTTCCTGCATCGTTACCGCTGGCATCTTTAAAGACCCACTCTGGCGTCTGGTTGTGCCAAAGTAAGACGTGTCCGGTTAGATGCCAATTGTTTTGCTGAGTGAAGTTCACCAAAGCGTCGGCGTCCGCCCACTGGAATTGTCCTTCTGTGGGTTGAATACTCTCCCATTTCATGGCGTTCTCTGCAGTGGCAGCGTTAAAGTGCTTTTTGGCCACGTTTAGAATACCTGCGGGTTGGTTCATGACCTGCCGCTGGCTGAGGGCGACCCCCATCAAGAAGTCGGATTCAAAGGCGCCTTTTAGGGTTACTTCGAGTTGCGTGGGTGTTTCATTTGTTTTTTGTATTTGACTGCTACACGCTGAGAAAAATAGTGTTGCAAGCAACAAGGACATTCCGTGTTTTTTCATAAGGACAACCCCTAATGTGCTGGGCGTTTATTGGATTGGCGCCACCATCTTTCTAGCCCCCAGGCTACTATGATGCCGACAAATAAGCCGCAAAAATTGGCAATAAGATCCAGGGGGTCGACCTGTCGGGAGGGCGTAAGCCCTTGTGCAAGTTCTACAAGAATAGAGTAGGGGATGAGTATGATCAGAAGCAGCCCTAAGCGACAGCGGTGGCGCCAAGCCACCCACGCGGAGGCAAAGATCAACAAGTTACCCACAAAGTGTAGCGTCGGCGCGGAACTCGGAATTTCCTGGACGTACCGGCTTGGCATGAGTGCAAATAAAGTGAACACGAGGAGAGCGATCACAAATTGGGCGACACGCAAAACGCGGAACAGTTGTGACTGCAAAATTGAATCGATAATAATGATCATGAAGTCCAGTTGGGTAGCACGATTTTAAATCCAGCCCCCCCTAATGATGAGTCGATGACATCAATACTACCACCGTAACTACTGAGGATGTCCACTGCAACAGCGAGTCCTATGCCTTGCCCCTGAGACGCGGTGTCTGCCCGAGCGCCCCGGGTGAGAATGTTTCGTTTGG
Organism: Cellvibrionaceae bacterium; assembly: GCA_050300015.1. GTDB lineage: Bacteria > Pseudomonadota > Gammaproteobacteria > Pseudomonadales > Cellvibrionaceae > CAYZQH01. The sequence continues at coordinate 185,182 of JBNKWZ010000021.1, forward strand.
CTTCTTTCGGAACGCCCGTACCATCATCTTCTATAAGGATCTGTAAATCACCACCAAAGCGTTCGGCGCTAATGCGTACTTTGTGGCGACCATATTTATAGGCGTTGTCGACGGTGTTGCCAATCAATTCCATAAAATCGGGTTCATCACCCAAGAAGGTGAGGTCGTCATGGATGTGGACCTCACACTGAATACCTTTGTTGCGATAGACCTTATTTAGGGCCGAGGTCAGTCGTGTAACCATTTGTTTGAGGTTGATAGTGTGGTATTGCGCCAAAGTAACTTTTGCACTGGCGCGCTTGAGTTGGTGATCCACAATAGCCGACATTCGTGATATTTGTTCATCCACAATTTGGGCCAGCGCTTCTATGCTTTGTGTGTCCTGAGTCTCCAGTTGCCCTCGAATGACGGCGAGCGGTGTTTTAAGGCTGTGCGCCAAGTCTGACAAGGTATTACGATAGCGTTCGCGCTGAGTTTGTTCACTTTTGAGTACGCGATTTAGGTTGTTGGTTACCGGTTGGATATCTGCAGGGTAGGCACCGCGCAAGGCTTGTTGGGTTCCCGCTTCTACTTTTTCGAGGTCGGAAGCCAGTTTACGCAAGGGTGACAAGCCCCATCGGGCAATCAACGTTTGCACGATAATCATTAAAAAGGCCAAACCGCCCAGCCATTTCCATAGGCGCTTGCGATAGGCGGCAAGCTCGTTATACATGGGGTCACGGCTGTGAATGGCCACAAATCGGTAGCCCTGTTCTTGGTTGTCTATGTCCCACAGGGTATCGTAACTGATCGCGTAGTATTCTTTCTCTTGAATAAACAAACTGAAAAAGCGCTCGTAGCCAGAACGAAACTCAACACTGATGTTGGGCATATCTTGCTCGCTTAGAAGCTCGCTTGAGCGCGAGCGCCACTGGATCTCTCCTTGCTCATTAACAACCCACCCCATCAGTCCGGAATTCACAGAACTGTAACGCGGTTCTGCGAGCCCAGCAGGCAGCGTAATGCTATTGGCGCCTGGCTCAGCGGCACCCAATAACACATAAATTTGGCCGCGTAGGGCATCGCGCTCAGCTGAACGTAAACTTCTTTGATAGGCATGGTTGAGCATCGTAGCGCTAAAGCCCAATAAAATGGGTAATAGCACTGCCGATGCAAAAAATAAACGCGTGGTGAGTGAAGTGGGGCGCGCTAACAGTGTTTAGCTTCCTTGTGCGGAATTCACGGATTGATAATCAGGATTAAAGCGATAGCCGCGGCCACGCAAAGTGGTAATTAACTGCATGTTACCATCTGGGTCCAGCTTTTTTCGCAATCGCCCAATAAACACTTCAATCACGTTACTGTCGCGCTCAAAGTCTTGCTGGTACAGATGTTCTGTCAATACGGTTTTAGAAATGGCCTCACCGGCATGTACAGCCAAATACTCAAGCGTATTGTATTCATAGCTGGTGAGCTCCACATGCTGATTGTTCAGCGTGACTGATTTCGCGGCAGTATCAATGACAATAGGACCAAACTCCAACTTTGGAGAGGCATGGCCTGAAGCTCTGCGAATCAAGGCGTTCACGCGTGCACGTAATTCTTCGTTGTGAAAAGGCTTAACCAAGTAGTCGTCTGCTCCCGCTTCTAGCCCTTCCACTTTATCTTGCCAGTTGCCCCGCGCAGTCAATATGAGCATGGGGTATTGCTTTCCCTCGGCACGTGCGCTGCGAATCAGTTCGATGCCATTGATCTCCGGCAGTCCGATGTCGATGATGGCCAAATCGTAATCATATTCCTTCGCAAAATAGAGCCCCTCTTTACCATCACTGGCTTCGTCCACCGCATACCCCTGTTTACTCAAAAAATCGAGCAACTGAGCGCGAATGGCAGCTTCGTCTTCGACAATTAATAGCCGCATAGCATTCCCCCTTAAACCACTTGACCACTGCTGCCATCAACAGTAACCGTTTTGACTCGACCGTCGTCTAGTAATAGGCGCACACGATAGAGTGTCTTGTTACCCTTTTTGACTTCTTCGATTTTTAATACTTTTCCACCATATGCGGATTTTGCAGCTTCTGCTGCTGCGGATTTACCGACACTAGTGGTCTGTGCGATTTGGATAGGCGTCGCCCATGTGCTGGGCACGATGGCCCCGGCCAGAGGAAGTGCAGCCATCAGCTTTATCAATAACTTGTAATTCAAATGTCTCATCATATTTAAACTTGGCATATTCTCGGTTTAGCGAAATTATCGATCCAGGGGGCGTACCTGCACAGCCACCCGGATGCGGTCCCCTGGCGGATTGTGCATTCGAGTGGTATAACGCTGCCCGTTATATTGATAAGTGACATCATAGCCCACTAATTGTTCGATGGTGGACACTCTATCGTGTGTTTCACAGCGCTCAACCTCTTGGTATTGCACGGAGTGGGGTTGGGTATGGCGATGGTTCCGTTCAAGGTCGCTCCCAATCACTGCGCCTAATACAGCACCTACGGCTGTGCCTATCTTTTTGTTCTTGTGTCCGTGCCCCACGGCATGCCCAAGGGCACCGCCAATCACACTGCCTAACACCACTGGCGTGGCCTGTCGGTGGCTGTTGTGTTCGCGGCGTACAGTCTCTGTCCAGCACTGTGTCTCAGGTTGTCGGTGTTCAACCCACTCATAAACAGGCTGCGCCTGGAGGACCCTGGCATAGGCTATCTGCTCTTGATTGGCGGATGCCCACGGAGCCAAAGCCCCCAATAAGCTTAGAATTGCAAGTGAATGAATGGCTTTCATGACTCTGACCTCTAGCGGTTAGCGTAAGTTTAGACTAAGCCTCGCAAGCTGAATCAGAGCTGAAATGCCATAAATATTTTAGTTTTATATGAGTTTTTCCAACCAGCAACGGATATCTGATAACGAATCAATATGAGAGCATAGTGGGTCATTCTCTAGTGTTGTATGGCTGCGAATCCTAAGGCAGCGCATATTGGCGGCCATGGCAGATCGTTGCCCACTGTCACTGTCTTCAATGGCCAAGCACTGCGAAGGATCAACGCCAAGGACCTCCGCCGCATGCCTGTAGACATCCGGCGCGGGTTTGTTTGCGGTGACGTGATCGCGTGTGGCGACCACGCCAAAATGATGGGCCAGCCCGTGGGTCGATAGGCTATTGTCCACTTCGCTAAGACTTGCCCCTGAGGCAACCCCCAGCAAATAGGGCTGGGACTGTAACCAATTGAGTAATTCGATCGCGCCGGGCATGAGCGGAAAGGGTTGCCGGCTCAAATGTTCGGCTACAGCCAGCATTTTGGTTTGGTACAAAGTTTCCGCTTCAACGGCAAGGGCATAGGTCTCAACCAGCCAGCGAGCGGAAACGATGGTGGGCTGGCCAGATAGCCGCTGCTGATACACCTCCCGCGTCAGCGTTACGCCATAAGGGCGCAGCGTGGCTTGCCAGCAATGGTGGTGGACGGGCTCGGAATCCACGAGTGTACCGTCATGGTCGAAAATAATGGCACAGTAAGTGGCCGAATGAGGCGATTTAAGCATTTAGAGGGGCTGGGGTCACTTCTTAAAGGAAAAACATTTTATACTGTGCCGCCGTTGTATGCACGGGGCTTGCGAGTGGCATGGTAGCCTTCGCCCGTCCGGTGGGTGATCATAGTCGATGATAGGAAAGAGCAGGATTGATGAGTGTGAAGTTTATTCAAGCTGTGGCTTTGGGATGTGTACTGCACGGGTGTGCATCGCATCGGGCCGTGAGTTCATTGATTGAAAACCAGCAAGATGTGCAAAGTACATTGGCCGTTCAATCTTCTGAGTTGCTACGCCAGAGTGATCGTATTGAACGAATGGAAGTGCTTCAAAGAGCACTCAATCACTTGCTCAGCGAACTCGCGGTACATGTGGAATTGGCTCATGCGCAAACAGCGGTGGCGTTGACGCCCACTCAAACTGAAGTGCCACCCCGTCCAAAAGTCCCGAAACCCAAACTCCAAACGGTGGACCGCAGTGGCAAGGTATTGCTCGGGCGCCTGGAGTGGGTGTGGCTGGATGCCTTGGAGCAAACACTGGAAGCCGAAGTGAATACGGGTATGCGCAACAACTTGCTCTATGTCAGTGCATTTCAGGTTTTTGAACGTGATGGAAAAGACTGGGTGCGTTTTGAACTGGTCAATAGTGACCAGAGTCAAGAGGCTCCGGTGGTGCGACTCACCAAGTTCGGCGGCGGTGGGACTATCGACAAACGCCCCTCAATTAAAACACCGGTCAGAATGGGAAGCTTGGTCGAAGAAGCTGAATTTCTACTGACCCCTGGTGAAAAACCCAGTGAAGTGGTGGTTCTAGGTCGAAATTTTTTACGCGACATTGCTGTGGTGGATGTTGCGCAAAAACACATTCAATCGAAATTTAAGCCTAAGTCTCTATGAACCCAAAACCGCAGTCAACGCAGTGGTCGCTTTACATACTTGTTTTTCTCTTAACCTTTGTGGGCGTCGCGCTTACTTGGTATCGGCATGTGGCCTTTGAGATTCCTTGGTTGGCAGAGACCGACCGACAAATTTGGTCTGTTGAGGCCAAAGTGGAGTTTGAGGCAATAGGTGAGCCTGCGTTGGTTTCGCTTGCGATTCCTAACTCTCAGCCAGGGTTTGAGGTTTTGAGCGAGCATACCGCCAGCCCAGGCTTCGGGTTGGCCTTTATCGGTCAGGAGGCTCGACGCGCAGAGTGGTCCATTCGCTATGCCAATGGTCGCCAGACACTCTACTACCAGGTGGATTTGTTGGCTCGCCCCGATGAATTGGGGCAAACCATCGAGCAGCCCCCTCAAATTGAAATTTTCAGTTATTCCGAGCCGGAAGCCACAGCCATTCGACAGCTTTTGTGGCGCGCGCAGGAGCGTTCCGCGAATGCTTACACTTTGGCGCGAGAACTGATTGTGGAGTTTCAATCGGAATCACAAATGGCACAAATGCTTATAAAGCTCAAACCCCTTGAGCAATGGTTGGTAGAGGCTCTGAATGTGGCGGGTGTGCCCGCTCGATTGGTTCAGGTCTTAAACTTGGAAGATGGTAGGCGCCGACAAAGCCCTATTCAATTACTGCAAGTCTTTGAAGGTGAGCGTTACAAGCTTATTGATCCTGCCACCGGAGCACAGGGGCAAATGGAGGTTCAGTTATTGTGGGAAGGGCATGGGCATTCATTGGTAGATGTGGTGGGTGGACAAAATGCGAGCGTGACTTTTTCAATGTTGCATCAAGAAGTGCCTGTTTCGAAGATCATGCAAAGTCGAACGCAGGGTGAGCGACGGCTGTTAGATTTTTCGATTCACAGTCTACCGTTGGAAGAGCAAACGTTATTCAAGAGTATTTTGTTAATTCCCGTGGGTGTGCTGGTGGTTGTGATACTTCGAATTTTGGTAGGGCTGCGTACCTCAGGCACCTTTATGCCAGTTCTCATCGCCATGGCATTTATACAGACAAGCCTTATCACGGGTTTAATTGGATTTTTGCTGGTGGTGGGTACAGGGTTGCTGATTCGTGCTTATTTATCGCAGCACAATTTGTTGCTTGTGGCTCGCATCTCGGCGGTCATTATTTCTGTCATTATTATCATTGCGGTGTTTTCTATCGTGGCCTACGAGTTAGGCCTAACTGAAGGGCTTAAAATCACTTTCTTCCCAATGATTATTCTTGCCTGGACGATTGAGCGGATGAGTATTCTTTGGGAGGAAGACGGCGCAAAAGAGGTTGTCATTCAAGGGGGCGGCGCGCTCTCAGTGGCCATCATTGCATACTTTGTTATGAGTAATGCTTGGGTGCGGCACATGGCGTTTAATTTTATTGGTTTGCAGTTTGTGATGATGGCGTTGGTGCTGTTGTGTGGGCACTACACCGGATACCGATTATTGGAATTAAGACGTTTCCATTCTTTTATGGGCCGCTGATATGGCATTTCTCAACCACTGGGTTAGGCAGTATCAGGATTTAAAAGCACAAGGCGTGCTAGGCATGAATGCACGCAACATTCGGTATATTGGCCGGTATAATAAGCGCAGTCAGTTCCCTCTGGTGGACGACAAATTAAAAACCAAGCGCTTGGCGTTGGCCCATGGTATTCGCGTTCCTGAATTAATTGGGGTGATCGAAAGTCAGCATGGTGTGGCGGGCTTAGCTGACGCCCTGGCCCGTCAGCAGGGGTTTTGCATTAAGCCGTCAAAGGGGTCCGGTGGAAAAGGCATTTTGGTGGTCAGTCGTGTGCAGGACGGTGTGTACTATAAAACCAACGGGCAGGGCTTGTTGCTTACGGATATCAATCGTCATGTATCCAATATATTGGCGGGCTTGTTTTCGTTAGGTGGAAAATCCGATGTTGCAGTCATTGAGTCCCTCATAGAAGTGTCAGATAAATTTCAATCCTTCACCCATGAGGGGGTGCCAGATTTACGCGTGATTGTTTTTCAAGGGTTTCCAGTAATGGCAATGATGCGCTTATCCTGCGGGTCGTCCAAGGGCAAGGCCAATTTGCACCAGGGTGCGGTGGGAGTCGGTATTGATATTGCCACGGGCAAAGCGGTTGAGGCCATTCAAGCCGGGCGCGCCGTGACCCATCACCCCGACACTCGGCAACCATTGTCAGCCTTAGTGGTTCCGCAATGGATTGAAATGTTAGAGCTCGCCTGCGCCTGCTATGAAATGACGGGGCTTGGCTATCTGGGTGTAGATCTCGTGTTAGATAAAACCCTAGGCCCCATGTTGCTGGAGTTAAATGCTCGGCCGGGGTTGTCTATACAAGTGGCCAACCAAGCGGGTTTGGTTCCCAGGCTCGAAACGGTGGAGCGCTGTGCCGAGCAACGTTTCAGCCTTCAAGAGCGGATCGCGTTTGCACGTATGCACTTTGGTGCCAAAAGTGCACTTTAGCCAGCGTTGAAAGACCTTGGGTGAAAGCGATTAAAGGTGCTGAGATTAACGGCAGGTTACGGTTTTACCTGTAGGGCTTACAAATCGATCCTCCCGTTTTGTCACACCTGCGTAATAAGGCCGCCCGGCTCGATTAAAAATGACTTGATGGATCGGTTCGGGTGCGCACACCACCACACTGCCGTTTTGGGCATTACTGCCATTGGCATTCAAGTGCATGTAGGGCCTGCCAAGCGCCACTCGTGTAAAAAAGCGATTGCGGGTTGTTAAGCGGATGTGTTGAATACGTTCTGGGGGTTCCATTTTCTGGTTGTTATTTCGGTCTAGAAAAATCAGTATCGATTGCTGCCAGTGGCGCTGGCAGCTATGACCATTGTCGCTGCCGCACCAAGTAATTCGCTCGCCACGGTTAACAGCTTCCGAGCGCGCCAGTTGGTAGCTTCGGTAAATGTCGGTAGCGCTGGCACGCCCGGATTGCTTTTTGATAAATTGCTCGAAAGAGGGTACGCCAACGCCGAGCATAAGCCCCAGCAGTGCTACCGTAATCAAGCACTCAATGAGCGTAAACCCTTTCGCAGTATGTTGGGGTACAAAATTTTTATGATGGGCGAGCGCCCAAGCACTGATGGTGGTGTACATGACCCTTCCCTGGTTCAGTTGTACGTGTCGGATCTACTATAAAGGTCCTGGGCGATTTGTCAGTCAGCGATATGCGTTGTTTGGTGTAGGATAAAGTGCACACGCCCTGCGTGATCGGCCCATCAGAGGGTGGCTACTGTTGCACGCGCTTTTTTTTAGGCTTGCTCTTAGGTGGTTTGTTCTTACTGGTTTTTTTAACGGTTTCGGCTTTCTCAACCCAGCTGCTGCCTTGCCTCTCCACTCGAGCGATGCGCATGGGGTGGCCTAATAGGCGCGCTTTTTTGAGGTGTTGAAAGACTTCTTTGGGCATGCCAGAGGGCAGTTGTACCAGGGTGGCATCCTTTAGTATTTCGATGCTACCAATATACTGGCTGTCGATACCGGCTTCATTGGCAATGGCGCCCACCACGTGTTTGGGGCTGACACCTTGGTCAGCACCGGCAGCCACGCGAAACATTTCCAGCTCAACGCCCTCCAACTCAGTTTTGACGCTCTTTTCACGCTTTTTTGCCGAGCCCTTTTTGGGGGTGTCACTAAAGTCGGAGCTGCGTTCTTTTGGCGACCGTTCGTTTTGAGATCGTTGTTTGCGTTCAGGTCGCGAGGATTCCTGTAACAGCAAGGGTGTATCCCCTTGACAGATTTTGGCCAAGGCCACTGCAATTTCTTCCACGGGAATATTGTGATTCATCTGAATTTGTTCAACCACATCGCGAAAAATGGATAGGTCTTCACCGCCTTGCAGTGTTTCTAAAATTCGGTCTTTAAAACGCTCGATTCTGCGGTCATTGACGTCGTTAACGGATGGCAAGCGCATGGGCTCTATGGGTTGTTTGGTGGCACGTTCAATGGAGCGGAGCATGCGCTGTTCACGGGGTGCTGCAAATAAAATGGCTTCGCCGCTTCGGCCGGCACGCCCGGTTCGACCAATACGGTGAACATAAGCCTCTGTGTCGTAGGGAATATCGTAATTGATGACGTGGCTGATGCGTTCCACATCGAGTCCGCGTGCGGCCACATCGGTGGCGATCACAATATCAATACGGCCATTTTTAAGTTGTTCAACGGTTTGGGCCCGCGCCTTTTGCTGCATATCACCGTTTAATGCCGCGGCGGCGTAACCGCGTGCCTTCAATTTATCCGCGAGTTCTTCCGTTGCAATTTTGGTCCTCACAAAAATCAGTGAGCCATCAAAGGGTTCGGTTTCTAAAATACGCGTGAGTGCGTCTAACTTGTGCAGTCCACTGACCATCCAGACACGTTGACGAATGGTTGATGCTGTTTGTGTTTTAACTTCAATGGTGACGACTTCTGGGTTTTTTAAGTAACGCTTGGTAATGACTTTGATTTCGCGCGGCATGGTGGCAGAAAATAAAGCGGTTTGCTGGGTGCCGGGCGTTTTTTCCAATATCCATTCCACATCATCAATAAAGCCCATGCGCAACATTTCGTCGGCTTCGTCCAGTACCAGCGTTTTGAGTTCGCTGAGGTCCAAAGCGCCCTTGCGCATATGGTCCATGATTCGCCCGGGTGTGCCCACCACCACGTGCGCGCCACGCTGCAATCCGCGGAGTTGGGTTGTGTAGTTTTGCCCGCCGTAGATGGGTAACACATGCAGTCCCGGGCGTCGGCTGGCATACTTTTGAATGGCTTCGGCCACTTGAATGGCCAGCTCGCGTGTGGGCGCTAAGATCAGCGCTTGAGGTTTGCGTGTGGCGGGGTCGATATTGGCCACCAGCGGCAGCGCAAAAGCGGCGGTTTTACCGGTACCGGTTTGGGCTTGCCCCAACACATCTCGTCCGGCCAGAATTAAAGGTATGGTCTTTTCTTGAATGGGTGAGGGCGTTTCATAGCCCACAGATTGCAGCGCTTGCAGCACAAAATCTGGCAGGCCAAGCGATTGAAAAGACACGGACGATGGTTCTGACATGGGTATTACCTAATACGTTTTGGCCCAATCGGGCAGAAGATGAAGCGCAAACTGTCTTAACAGGGTGAGTGTGACCACTTCAAACCTAAATGACGACTACCAGACGGGGGTACACCGGAGGGTGAGCGAGCGAAAGCGCGCGATTATACCGGTGTTGGCCATGAATTGTACAAATGTTTTCTAGGAAAGTGACCTAAGGGGGTTTTGGTCGCCCAGTGGGTGGGCTAATCACGATATTAGGTGCCTTAGGGCTCACGTGTATCCTAGAGTAGGTTAAATTCTAGCGGCTGTGTGGTTAATGAAAAAAACCGACCGTCATCCAGAGTAACCTCCACTGTGAAGGATTGAAACGGAAACTCAGGCGCTTGCGTGAGCTCCAGCCCGAGCAATGAAGGCGCCATTGGGGACGATTCCCACAAAGCTGCTAACGAGTCTGGCAGATCCTCGGTGTAATGCGTGGTTTGCATATAAGAGGGAGCGAACAAGGCAGTGACGTCGCTACCTGCAGGGTAGTCGGGCGAGAAGGTATCGTTCGTTAGCACCGTAAATTGCTGAATGGTTTGATGGGTGGCGTCAAAACTGACTGGGCAAGCGGTGGCCTGGTTGAACAACGAAAAGCGAAAGCTGAATTTCGCGCTTTCTTGCACGTCTACATCATCGGCAAATAGGTTGATTTGAAGGCGGCTACCCTCGACAACTAGAGCTTTCAATGCGTAATTTTGTACGGTGTAGTACTGTATCTTGTCGCCACACTGATGGTTGTCATCATGGACGATCGGCTGATTCAGTGTTTCGCCAGCCACGGCGGTGCCCTGATTGGACGGTGTGCCACCGCAAGCGCAGAGTAGTAAGGTCGCCATCAAAGTAAGACTTCGGGTGAAGGGGCGTTTAACCGTCAGGTACAACATGATCAATCTCGGTTATTGTTGAATTTTATCCATTCAAATTAACATGGCTTAGCGGTTGCAGTCATTGATCGACCACAATAATTGCTTAAAATGTGAACAGGTCCTGTGAATTCGCGCTGGCCCTTTTGGTTGGGAGGGTTTTAAAGGCCGGTGTCGAGGGCTCGTTTGCTGTGTCGTACAGCACTTGAGGTACAATTCACGCTTTTTTAAGTCCCGAGCCAAAATGACGCAGCGTTAAGCGTGTCTAGATGCGGATTAAGGAGCCCTTTGTGTTGACAGCCCCCTATTTAGCAAGGTTTTCCGGTGTTGGCCGACTTTATGGTAGCGGGGCCTTAGAGCGATTGGCCGGTGCTCATGTGGTGGTGGTGGGATTGGGGGGCGTTGGTAGCTGGGCGGCTGAAGCGCTGGCGCGAACGGGCATTGGTGAGCTGACCCTGATCGAGTTGGACGAAGTTTGTGTGACCAATACCAATCGTCAACTTCAAGCATTGGACCACACAGTGGGACAACAGAAAATCGCGGTGATGCGAGAGCGGTTGTTGGCCATTAACCCTGAATTAACCCTTCATTGCATTAATGATTTTCTGGATAAAAACAATATGGCGCAGGTTCTGGGTCGTGAGCCTCATGTGGTGGTGGATGCGATGGATTCTACCCAGGTTAAAGCGGCGTTGGTGGCCTATTGCAGCCGTTTAAAGTTGCGCTTGGTGACTTGCGGCGCCTCTGGAGGGAAGCGTGACCCTGGCCAAATTCGGGTGGCGGACTTGGGTGAAACCACCGGTGATGCGTTATTGGCCAAAGTTCGCTCCCAGCTTTATCGACAGCACAACTTCGCTAAAAACAAGGGGCGAAAATTTCGTGTGGATGCCGTCTATTCTCCGGAACCCATGGTGTATCCACAAGCCGATGGCAGTGTTTGCACGAACAAATCGGTGAACCAACGTGGGGTAAAATTGGATTGTGCTGGGGGCTTTGGGTCTGGGGTGATGGTGACCGGGAGCTTTGGTTTCGCAGCGGCGGCTAAAGCGGTGGAGCGGATACTGCAAGTTGGCTAGGTTGACCTGCGGGATTAAAAGTCCGTAACAGCTTTATTCACAGCTTACTAAATAGTCGATACGCATTTTGACTAGTGGCGGTGCCGACGTCATCCAAGTTCATACCCCGTAGCTCGGCCAAACACTGAGCAATGTCCACCAGGTGCTTGGGTTCGTTGGGCTGCCCTTGCCGGCCATACAGAGGCATATCCGGTGCGTCTGTTTCCAATACCAAGCTTTCCAGGGGTGCGCGTTTGATGGCACTTTGCGTTTTACGAGCTCTTGGATACGTGATGGTGCCACCAATGCCCAAATGCAGTCCCATTTCCCAATAGGTACTTGCCATTTCATAGCTGCCACTAAACGCGTGCACTACCCCGCCAAATTGAATGGGGCAAACCTTGAGTGCGCGGATGAGTTCGTTGTGCGCCTTAACGCAGTGCAATATGACTGGAAGTTGCCACTGGTTGGCGAGCAAAATGTGCTGCTTTAGAGCCTTCAGCTGAAACGGCATGGGGGTGTCGATGGTGGCATCCAATCCGGTTTCTCCAACGGCAACACAGCGTGGGTGAGAAAGCCAGGGGGCTGCTTGTTGTAAAGCCTGTTCGGTGTTGCAGGTTTCCACTCGCCATGGGTGCACACCGATTCCAAAGGCTATGCTGGGGTAATCGGATGTCCACTGTACGGCGGTAGACCATTGTTGCCGGTCGAAGCCTGGAATGACTATACGAGCAATTCCCGCAGCCTGCGCCCGCAGCCAACACTCTGGCAGGTTAATTGGAGGGAAGTCGAAGTGGCAGTGCGTATCAATAAGCATATGAGAGTATACCTTGGGGTGCCCATTGCCCAAATAAAAATTTGGGTACAGATATCGAGACATTAATGTCGAGCTGGTGTCTCAGTGCTGGGTTTGGTGCCAACAGGTTTCATTTATGAAGAAAGGGTTAAATTGCGAAAAGACCAATCAATCCAGTTAGGGTTCAGTGGCGGCAGGGTTTTTTATTGTTGGCTGGGCTCGGGCAAGGCTGTAGCCATCAAGCAGTTTACTATTAACCTGGCAATTCAATAGATCTCCTATCTATTGAATTGCGGCCCCTGAAAATACGGGCAGAAATATGTGAATTTTCTTGTACTTTAAGGGCTTGCATTGGCCATTTCGGCCAATGGCGGCACGTCCTTTTACCGCACATTAACCCGGCATAAAAGATTGCAGGGTTAATAAAATAATGCAGTAGAACAGATTGCAAGACTGCGATCGCTTGGCGTTGGATGCGCGCGATCGCTGTTGAGCGCAGCATGATCTGAGTTATGCTGAATACGAAGACGCCAGAGAGGAGGCGTTAGACGCTGCACGTCAGTAGAAAATGGCGCTGGTGCCTCGGGTAATCAATAGTTTTGCACGCAGTAAACTGTAAAAGGCGCCTTGAAAAGCGCCCTTCGGGTGAGTGCTGCGATGCTATTGTCTTCCGGCGAGACACTTAAAAGTTATAGCGCGCCCCAATACCCAAAGCAGTGCCTTCAGAGCTGAGTGTAAGGTCGAGTGTACCAGCCAAATTCGGGGCAAACCAGTATGCGCCAGTGCCAGTGATGTTGGTATCACCATCGCCCACGGTGTGGTGGCCAAGCTCCAGCTGCAATTCGATATTGGGTTGTATCATACCGCGCAAGCCTCCAGCCAAAATAAGGCCTGAGTCGCTGCCGCCGGCGTCGACAGACAAGCTTTCAAAACCCACTTTGCCATACATATAAAAAATGTCATTGAAAGGTGTGCGGTAACCGCCCAGTGCGCTTAAAGTGGATGAGCCGCAGCCACCTCCACTGACGTCGGTATAACCCGCCTGTGCGAACCAGCCACTGTTGAAATCTAAACTGCCATGAAGGTTTAAACCATCTTGGGTGCAGTCGAAATCATCTAGGTTTTGGCTCACGTAGCGTAAACCTGCGAAGTTGTAGCTCACTGGCTGAGGCGAGGGCGTGGCGGATTGAGCAAAAACTGCGGTGGATGCAAAGGCAATAGCCAAAGCACAACCGGATGTCAAAGCCTTGGCCGAACGTAAAGATGAAATCACTGTGTAGACTCCCAATGGATAATATTAGTTTTCGTGGCGCCATTGTACTGCACAAAACTGAACAAAAGCTGTATGAAATGTAGAATTCATTTTAATGCTTTGGCCCAAAAGGATCAGGTATGTGGTAGCCCATAAGCGGCAGTCGGCCAGTTTAAGGGGGCGTGGACGGTTTACGGCATCAAATGAAAGGTGCCAGTTTGGCACCTGTTTTGTCGGCTACCGGTATGATCATTTTGGTCCAAAAAAGATGGTTAGAGGGATCAAACCTGAAATAGGTAAATCGCGTTACTATTAACCCGGCAATTAAAATACTGGCGAAAATGTGTGAATTTCCTTGTATTTTAAGGGCTTGCATTGGCCATTTCGGCCAATGGTGGCACATCCTTGTATCGCATTAACCCGACATAAAAGATTGCCGGGTTAATAGTCGCCGCCACTATTGAGTGCCGCAATACGCACGTCCAGTGGCGGGTGTGTTGAAAACAATGCTTGTAAAGTGTCTTTGGCGCCCGAGGCAATACCAAAAGCTTTTAAGCCATCAGGCATTTGATTGGGTACTTGCATTTCAGTTTGCAGTCTTTGCAGTGCGCGAATCATACTTTGCCTGTCCGCGAGCGTGGCACCGGCATGGTCAGCTCTAAATTCTCGTTTACGTGAAAACCACGCCACTATCATGTTGGCCAGAAACGCGAGTATGATTTCAGAGACAAAGGTGGCGATGTAAAACCCAATGCCATGGCCTCTCTCTGTTTTAAAAACGACCCGGTCTACGGTGTGCCCAATAATACGTGCAAAAAACATGACAAAGGTATTAATGACACCTTGAATTAATGCCAGGGTAATCATATCGCCGTTTGCCACATGACCTACTTCGTGTGCCATGACCGCACGTACTTCATCTTTGTTAAAACGTTGCAGCATACCTGCGCTGACGGCCACCAGTGCATTATTTCTGTTCCAGCCTGTGGCGAAAGCATTGGATTGCTGCGCGGGGAAAATCCCTACCTCCGGCATGCCTATTCCTGCTTTTTGGGCGAGGTCTGCCACGGTCTCGACCAACCACCGTTCTTCAGCTGTGCGCGGTGTTTCGATAATATGAACGCGGGCGGATTTTTTGGCGATCCACTTCGATAAAAACAACGAAATTAACGCGCCACTAAAACCAAAAATACCGCAAAAAATAAGGAGCGCTTTAAAGTTTAAGCCCTGTTCGTCCAAGTAATGGCCAACCCCCAGCAAGTTGAGGGTAACGCTGGCAACCACCAATACAGCAACGTTAGTGAGAAGAAATAATCCAATACGAAGCACAATGACCTCCAGTGCAAAAGATAGGGCCGTTTTGGCCCGAAGTCGTCTTGCCTAATATGGTTTCAAAAAATGACAATTCAAGGTGCTTTGGGAAGCTCTATGTGTATTTGATACAGGTTGGGCCAAAGCTTTCCGGTAATCCAAAAGGTATCGCTTTTTGCGTCATAGGCAATACCATTAAGAACCGTGTGGTTGATCTGTGTTGAGTTGAGTTTGACCAGTGCGCCGAGGTGAAGTTCATAGGTAACAATTCCTGTCGCAGGATCAATGGCGACAATCTTATCCGATTGCCATATGTTGGCCCATATATAGCCTTTGGCGTATTCCAATTCGTTTAGCCTTTCAACGGGTTGTCCATTGCGGGTCACACTTAATGTTTTAAGAGCTGAGAAATCTTCGGCTGAACGATAGGTTAAGTTTGCAGAACCGTCACTGGTGATCAGGGCGTGCTCATTGTGAGTGATTCCCCAGCCTTCTCCCGAGTACTGCAGCACGCGTATCAAGTTAAAATCTACAGGGTCAAGTATGTGCGCTTCTCCAGCCTTCCACGTAAGTAAATACAGGTGATTGCCAAAATTAGTCAGCCCTTCTGCGAAGCGCTGTTTGGGAAGCGGTTGGGTATGTCTAGGGGTTACATTGTCAAATGTATAACGTTGGATAAAGGATTTTCCGTACAGACCAGAACTTTCGAATACCTGCCCCTCATGAATCTCTAAGCCCTGCGTGAACACGCGAGTGGAATGCGGCAGCGTATGTTGAATTTTATAATCGAGTACAACGGGTTCCAGTGCGCTTGCGCTGATGGGCGTCGCCGCCCAAAACCATAGCCCCCAAAGCAGACATTTGAGAATCACGAGTTTGTTTGTCGGAGCCAGTTTGCGGATCACGTTATTGGCGTTAAGAAGGCTCAACGCGGTTTTAGGAATTCTGGAATCTCGGAAATTTAGTATCGATTCGGCTTGTTCTTCCAATAAGTTTTGAGTATCAATCATAGGGTTCCCTCACCTTGGTTAAAGCGCGTAGCGTTTTATTGGAGGATGCTGTTTGGGGTGTGCATCACCACTGTAGTTGGCGAATATACGCGCTCGACCAAGTTCCCTCAAGCGAGGTCTGGTGAAAGGGGGGGCAACGTGGCATGGCCAGTTAATAAGTCCGGTCTGCCGCGCTTTTGGGTGAGGGCGACGACCGTAGTCGCCCTCACCGGTAGCTCAATAGCGTGCTAGGCGCTTTGTTCCAGTGCTTTCTCGTTTTTAATTCGAATGTAAACTTCTTCCCGGTGCACAGCAACCTCTTTGGGGGCATTGACGCCAAAGCGAACTTGGTTGCCTTTTACTCCCAGCACCGTGATTTCAACTTCATCGCCGACCATTAATTTTTCGCCAGATTTTCGAGTAAGAATTAACATAGATAAAGTACTCCTTTATGTGTATTAGCATTTTGGACTTATTGTTCGGTGTCCCGTGAAATCAATCTCACAAGCCGCTAATGCTAAAATGAGGGGGTTATTGACCCTCGCCAAAATAGGCAGCAGGGAAGTGGCCGCAACCCGTCAATCGCTATTGCTTCTTCGATATTCTTAAAATGCTGTGCTAAATCAAAATGCGCCGTAACAAAGCTCGATTCGGTGGGACCTAAAAGTTGGCGTCACCTGTCAGCTACGGATCATCTTATAAGACATAAGCAATAGGGATGCCATGTGGTTAACTCTAATGTAAACAATGGCTTATTGGCTTTGGGGGTGTTTTAAGGGTGCAATAAAGGTTGCTAATGCTTCGTTTGACTTGGCGTTTGCAAAAAATGTCGCACCCCTATCGATGGGTTGCCGGCTGGCGGTATTATCTCTGTGGGGGCGGTTTACTTCTGGATCGAATCAAGCGCTTGTTCAGTGCCTGGCGAGAAATGCCAAGTAAACCTGCCGCAACCCCTTGGTTGTCGTCAGCGCGAGCCAAGGCCTCATTGATTAAAGACGTCTCCGCTTCTTTTAGCGTGGGCAGTTTGACTGGAAAGCTCAGAGCAGTTGGCGGGGCATCGACCAGCACGGGTGATTCCCAATCATCAGCTCTGCCCAAGGCCTTTTTGAATGCGCTAAGCCCCAAAACTGGCCCTCTGTGTCTGGCAATGGCGTCGAAAATCATACCCTCCAATTCCCGCACATTGCCTGGGAAATCATAAGTATTAAGCAGTTGATACAAGGCGGTGGGGACTGATGGTGGCGGGCAATCCAGTTCACGCGCGGTGCGTTCGATAAAATGCTCGATCAGCAGTGGCAAATCATCCATTCTCTCACGCAGTGGCGTAACCCAGACGTGGTGGGGCTTGAGTCGATAGTACAAGTCCTGACGAAAGTCACCGCGTTTAATGGCGGCACTTAAATCCACATTGGTGGCCACTACGATTCGAGCGGTACTGAGTCGAGGTAAATCCTCACCGAGGGCGTAGTACTCGCGCTCTTGAAGCAGGCGTAAAAGTTTGACTTGGGAGGCGATGGACAAGTCGCCAATCTCATCTAGAAACAGCGTGCCGTGCTCGGCCGAAGCAATCAGTCCATCTCGTTTAGTGTCGGCACCGGTAAACGCCCCTTTTTTGTGGCCAAAAAGCGTATCTGAAAAGGTGGAGTCATCAAGGCCAGAGACGGTCACCGCAACGAACTGGCCTGTTCTACCGGAGGCGTTGTGAACTGAGCGGGCAAATAATTCTTTACCGGTGCCCGTTTCTCCTGTAATTAAAACGGGTTGAGCGCTGCGCGCAATGGCATCAATATAACAGCATAAATCCCGCATGTTTTCGTTTTCGGTAATGATGTGTTCGAAGGCTTCTGGTTTTGCCAATTGCCTTGTTAGCAGGTTTTGGCGGAGCGAGGAAACTTCGCTTCTAAGGCTCGCGGCCTCGAGAGCGCGATTCACCGAACTCACCAAGCGCGTTTTTTCCACGGGCTTGACCATGTAGTCAAAAGCCCCGTTTTTCATACAGTTGACTGCCGTATCCACCTCATTGGCAGCGGTGAGTATAATCACTGCTGTTTCAGGGTGCTTTTGTTTAATGAGCTGCAGTAAGGCTTCTCCGCCGATGTAGGGCATATTGAGATCGATTAGGGCCACTGCAACAGGTTCGGAGTACAAGTAGCGCTCAACTTCGCGGCTGTCAGAAAACGTTTGTACGTTGGCGATGCCAGAGGTGCGCAAAGCCAAGCTAGTGCTGCGTAAAAGCTGTGGCTCGTCATCTACGAGCAATACATTGGGGTCAGATACTGTCACGGGGCTTCTCGTTTCTGTTCTGGGGGGGCATAGGGACCTTGCCAATCAGGGGTGTCCACTTATTTCTACCATAAATCTACTCTGGCCGAGCATGTTTCGCATTTTATTCCGCGTATTTTACTGCGTTTTGGTTGGCTGGGCGATTAATGTAAGGGGCCACTATCAGGCTTCTGTGTTTTCTGTGCGCTCCAATGCCGGCAGTTGAATGCGCAAGGTGGTGCCATGTTTTGTATTTTGACGAGCACTCATGTGGCCACCGTGCTCCTGAATCAATCGGTAAGAAATGGCAAGCCCTAAGCCGGTACCCCCTTGCTCTTGTTTGGTGGTGAAAAACGGGTCAAAGATTCGGGAAAGGTCTTCCTCGGGAATGCCGCAGCCGGAGTCTTCAATCTCACAAACCACGCACTTTTCATCACTCGATAAAAATGTACTTAAGTTTATTTCACTGCCTGCCGTGGGGGATGACTCAATCGCGTTCATAATCAAATTTACCAAAACCTGTTCTAAGCGTTGTGCGTCCCCCCAAATTGGGGGGAGAACCTCACTCAGGGCTGTGAGAATGCGAGTGTCGTTTTTTTCAATTAATGTCGAGAGCAAGTGCAGGGTTTTTATCACAACATCATTAAAACAGGTGGCGGTGTACTCGGAGTTTTCTTGCGGGCGAGCAAAGTCTTTGAGATCGTTCACTATGCGATTGATACGTTGAGACGACATACGAATGTCTTGTAATAACTCCGGTATGGTATCGCGAACTTCTTCTAACGGAAGCCCGTTGACAGATTGGTTGGCTGACAGATCGGGGTGTTGTTTGAGCAGTCCCAGTATGGGCAAGCAAAACCCCTCTAAGAGCTCGGCGTTCATTTGAATAAGGTGATTTGGATTGTTAATTTCGTGCGCCACACCTGCCACCATGGTACCGATTGAGGCTAATTTGTCGGCTTGTATCAACTGCTTTTGTTGTACATCGGCTGTTTTCTGAAGTGTTCGAAGCGGTGACACGTCGTGAATGATCGCCAGTACACTCGGTTTTTGAGCAATGACCACATGGCGCCACGATAGCAGACCATAAATATGCGTGTCATTGGAGACCTTTAATATGACCTCGATGTTCGTTGTAGAACTTTGGGCGTCGATATACTGTGCAATGCAGGGTGGGTTGGCTTGTTCCAAGTATAGTGGAATGTTGTCCAGTGTCTTACCCAGCAGCGTTTGTTCGTCGACAGACAGCATTTGTGTAAGGGCTTGATTGACTTTAATCAGTCGTTTGTCTTTTTGATTGAGTAAGAAAATTCCGTCTGGGCTAGAGTCGAAGGCGGTCGCAAATAATTCTTGTGATGCCCGCAGTTGGATTTCGATTTGTTTTTGTTCCGTCACGTCCATCATGATGCCAAATATACGTGGAGTGGTCTTGCCGCCAGCGTAAAATGGCGTGAAGGTGCCACGCATAAACCGGTGTTCCTCGTCGAGCCGAATGATACGAAATTCATTGGTAAAAGACTTCTCACGGGCGCTGATCAATAGATGTTCCACCAAAGCGTGGTCATCAGGATGGACATGCTGTACGAATGCTTGTTGATCAAATTGACGTTGTTGGGGTGGGTGTCCCAGTAGTCGATAGAATTCATCACTGCACAGTAGTTTTTGCGTTTTGCAATCGAGCAGCCAGTGGCCCATATGGGCAATGGCTTGTGCCTGTGCTAGGCGGGCCTCACTTTCCACCAGGGCTCTTTGACTCTTACTGCGTTCATCTTCAGCGCGACGCCGGTCTGTAATATCGATTAAAATGCCAAAGGTGGATTCAACAATATTGTTGACGATGTGTTTGCGAGTGATCGCTTGTACAAAACGAGTTTCACCGTTTTTCCAAACAATGCGGTGCTCGGCACCAGCAGCTTGTGTGCGCGGATCCGATAATGTGTGAATGATATAGCTTCGGTCCTCAGGGTGGATCCGTTCGATTAAGTGGCGCCATTGGATGTCGTCTGCATCTGGATCAAAGCCATAAATGCGGGCGAATTCATCACTTACCTGCAGTTTTTCGGTTTCTGTAAAATAACTCCAATGGCCCATATGGGCCAAAGCTTGTGCTTCAGTAAGCCGTGCTTGGCTTAGGTACAATTGCTGCTCGCGCTCCTCCAATGCTTTTTGCGTGGTGAGGGATTGTGTTATATCGGTGGTGATGCCCCAGATGGAATGCAGGGTGTTGTCTTCAATCCAGCAGGTCAAACTGTTGCGAAAATACCGCGTATTACCCTGCATGTCCTGAAATTGCGTCACCTTGTCTTTGACTCGGTACTGCTGATTTACCAGAGTGGTAAACAGCGGCTCATCAATAAAGGGCAGGTCTTTCAAATGAGGTGTTTGCGCTATGCTGTCAAGGCCTAAAGAATGCAGTATGGCGGTATTCAGTTCACCCAGAATACCGTGCTGATAAATCTGATGGACTTGTTCATTTTCTGGTGATTCAAGATCTATCGGTTTGGCCAGGTCACAGCACCAGATCATCTCAGGGTTGTTCAGGGCCAGCGCCGAAAATTTTCGATTGGCCAATTCTAGTTGTGCTTTCTCCTGCGACCATTGCTTTTGCAGGGTCACTATGCCGGAGTCGATGGTGTCCCATGCGTCTATGCCACTGCTGAGCGTTTCGGGTTCAGTGCTTTTTTGGGGGTTTTGAGGGCGTATAGCGGATTGTATGGCTCGCGTGGTTTTGCGTAGGGGTTGTAAATAGCCTTTTTGCAAGAAATGCCTGATTACCACAGCCACCAATAGCATTTGAATGAGGGCTGCTGTTGCGAGAATAAACCCCTTGTGCAGTAGTTGGTGTTTCAGTTGTTCGGCTTCCAATTGAACGGTGAGTGAACCCAATGGAGCGGACGGGTTAACGGTGTTGTGGCGCAACTCAAAGTGAAAGGTGGGTACGCTGTTAGTGGGCGTGAGAGTTCCCAGGTTTATAGTCGCTATGCCACTGGCTTGTATGGATACATGACGGATGTTGGGTAGCGCATAAAGACTATTGGCCAACCTTTGGCATTGAACCTGGTCCAACTCCCAGGCGGCCGCAGATAGAAAAGGTAGCGTTTGGGATTTGACGGCTTCAATCTCCCGGTGAATGTTGGTTTGTTGGTGGCGGTAATCTAAATACATAATGATGCTATTGGCGATCAGTGCCCCCACAAGGCTTGTGAATAGAAAGCCCAAGATCAGTTGTGTATGGAATCGCATGGTTTTCATAAAGCGTGTAAGGCGTGCATGTACCCACCGAGAGGTTATTGGGTTTTTATCTGAAAGAGGCATCCCTGCACATCCAAAACTCACCCGAATTTGGGCGGTGACAGTCTCGGTTGAGTCCAATCGATCGCGTTTCCTCCGAAGCCTTCGCTGATGAGCGTGCTTATGACGGGATCGTAATGTTTGGCCCAAAGGCGGTGGGTCACGCCGAAGTTCGCAAGGGTGTTGCGAGTGGTTGGGCTGTGAAGAGGCCTAACGCCCCCTTTTGGGTGCCATCGATTCAGGTGATTTGACCACCGATATCCGTGAGTATAACGCCTTATGCGTCTTTGGCGTTGACTTTGACGCTACTCGCGGGCCCTTCTAACTGCTATAATCCAATGTCCTTTTCCTGGGGAAACCTCTGATCAAGTCCAATGGATTTCCGTAAACGGATAAAGCCCAGTTGGGCCAAGTCAGAGGTTCTCTAGGTCTAACGCAGTGTCCTTCCCAGGAGGCTGCTTCTTTGTTGAATCTATAAGCCCCAAATCGGCGCGTTGGCGCTGGTTGCCTCGCTTTTTGAATCAAAGGTAAACGAATGTCTACAGAGAAACCCACCATCATCTACACCGAGACCGATGAAGCACCCGCTTTGGCCACCTACTCCCTATTACCCATTGTGCAAGCGTTCGCCGGTGTCGCAGGCATTGATGTCACTACTAAAGATATCTCGCTGTCAGGTCGAATCCTCGCTCAGTTTGTTGATGGTTTATCGACTGACGAGCAGCACGACGATGCGCTGTCTTGGCTTGGCGATTTGGCCAGAAAACCAGAGGCGAATATCATCAAGTTACCTAACATCAGTGCTTCTATCCCGCAGATGAAGGCGGCCATCAAGGAGCTGCAAGCGAAAGGCTATGCGTTGCCTGACTACCCGGAAGAGCCCAAAAACGACCAGGAGCGAGAAGCAAAATCGCGCTATGACAAAATTAAAGGCAGCGCGGTGAACCCGGTGTTGAGGGAGGGTAATTCTGACCGTAGGGCCCCTGCCTCGGTAAAAGCCTATGCTCGAAAAAACCCTCATTCAATGGGTGCGTGGTCCGCGGATTCTAAGTCGCATGTGGCCTCCATGTCAGAAGGGGACTTTTATGGCAGCGAACTGTCAGTGACAGTGCAAAACGCCTGTGATGTGAAGATTCAGCATGTGGGTTCGGACGGTACGACCACGGTATTAAAAGCCAGTACGCCATTATTGGCAGGTGAAGTAATCGATGGCTCTGTTATGAGCATTCAGGCTTTGAATGCCTTTTTGGCGAGGGAAATTCAAGCGGCGAATGAGGAAGGTATTTTACTGTCGCTGCACATGAAGGCCACTATGATGAAGGTGTCTGACCCCATCATATTTGGTCACGCGGTTAAAACCTATTATCAAGAAGTGTTTGACAAGCATGCCAAAACCTTTGAAGCACTTGGGGTGGATGCCAACAACGGCCTGGGTGATGTTTATGCAAAAATTCAAACGCTAGGTGACGCAGAAAGAGCAGCTATCGAAGCCGATATAGAAGCGGTGTATGCATCGCGTCCACCATTGGCGATGGTCAACTCCGACAAGGGGATCACCAATTTACATGTACCCAGTGACGTGATTATTGATGCTTCCATGCCTGCGGCTATACGCTCTTCTGGGCAGATGTGGGGCCCTGATGGCAAGTTGCACGATACCAAAGCGTTGATCCCAGATCGCTGCTATGCCGGTGTTTATCAATCCACCATCGAGTTTTGTAAAGCCAACGGCGCGTTTGATCCCACCACCATGGGCAGCGTGCCAAATGTGGGGTTAATGGCGCAAAAAGCGGAAGAGTACGGTTCTCATGACAAGACTTTTGAAGTGCCCGCGAACGGTACGGTGCAAGTAGTGGATGAGGCCGGTACCGTGTTGATCGAGCACTCTGTTGCGGCAGGTGATATTTGGCGCATGTGTCAAACCAAAGATGCACCGATTCAAGACTGGGTGAAACTGGCTGTGAATCGCGCACGTTTAAGCGGTACGCCCGCCGTGTTTTGGTTGGATGAAAATCGCGCACACGATGCACAACTTATCAATAAGGTGAACCAATATTTGCCGCTGCACGACACTGAGGGGCTGGACATTCGTATTTTGGACCCCGTGGCGGCCACCACGTTTACCTTGGCACGTATCAAAGATGGCCTGGATACCATCTCTGTGACCGGTAATGTTTTACGCGATTATCTCACTGACTTATTTCCCATTTTGGAATTGGGCACCAGCGCTAAAATGCTATCGATTGTTCCGCTCATGAGTGGTGGTGGGTTGTTTGAGACGGGTGCTGGTGGGTCTGCACCTAAACATGTTGAGCAACTGGTCAATGAAAATCACTTGCGTTGGGATTCGCTTGGCGAGTTTTTGGCACTGGCAGCGTCCTTGGAGCACCTGGGGCAAGTTACCGGGAATAGCAAGGCCGCAGTACTGAGTCAAACGTTGGATCAAGCCACGGGTCGCTTTTTGGACGAAAATAAATCGCCTTCGCGTAAAGCCGGAGAGCTGGATAATCGCGGTAGCCATTTTTATTTGGCAATGTTCTGGGCAGAAGCTTTGGCCGCACAAGCCGATGATCCGCAATTACAAGAAACTTTTGCCCCAATAGCCGACGCCATGCGTCAAAGTGAGTCGACCATTGTGACAGAGTTAAACGCTGTGCAAGGTCACAGTGTTGACATCGGTGGTTATTATCGTCTGGATACCGAAAAGGTTGCGGCTGTGATGCGTCCAAGCACTACATTGAATACCATATTGGCGCAACTCTAAAGCCTACTGGCGCCCGACTGAAGTCATTGGGAGGGCGCCTTTCCCCTTAAATTCGCACCACGTTTCTCGTTAGGGCCCCAATTTGGAGCACCCAAAAGTCGTCGTTGTGGGCTCTGATTGACGTTCAGCCCATTGCGTTACTGGGTGGCGTGGGGAAATTCCAGCAATTGCACCATTTTTAAAATTTGTACAATATGGTACGAGAATTGAGTGGTACTCCGCTGGAGCACCATTGACGAAACTGGGTCAGCGAGAGATCCCAAAAGCCTATGAAGCGGAAGTCGATTTTAAATCAGTTAACTCAGCAGATTGATAGGGTGGTGTTAAGCCGTCAGCACCCGGTTACAGGGTTGCTCCCGGCCAGTACCAGCGTCAACACGCATGGCGATTATACGGATGCTTGGGTGCGCGACAACGTATATTCGGTAATGTGTGTGTGGTCTTTAAGTATGGCTTTGCGCCATGCAGGAGAGGACATTAAAGCCGATCAACTTGAGCAGTCCACCACCAAGCTCATGCGCGGGTTGCTCAACAGTATGATGCGCCAAGCCAGCAAGGTGGAGACTTTCAAACACACATTGGATCAAACTGATGCCTTACACGCCAAATACGACACCCAAACGGGGTTAGAGGTGGTGGCCGATGATGCGTGGGGGCATTTACAAATTGATGCAACGTCTTTGTTTTTGCTAATGCTGGCGCAAATGTCGGCATCGGGTCTGCGTATCGTGATGACTTACGACGAGGTGGATTTTGTTCAAAACCTGGTGTACTACATTGCCAGTGCTTACCGTACCCCAGATTTCGGGATTTGGGAGCGGGGCAACAAAATTAACAATGGCAAGACAGAAATTAACGCCAGTTCGGTCGGTATGGCGAAGGCAGCGCTGCAAGCACTCGATGATTTCAACTTATTTGGCAAAGGTGATGACCCCCGCGCGATCATCCATTCTGTGCCGGATGCTATTTCCAATGCGCGTAATACTTTAGGCGCACTGTTGCCGAGAGAGTCCTTATCCAAAGAGACGGACAGCGCCTTGTTAAGTGTGATCGGGTACCCAGCATTTGCAGTGGGTAATAAGGCGCTTGCCACCAAAACCCGAGACAATATTTTGGCTAAACTCGGTGGAAATTACGGTTGTAAACGTTTTTTGTGGGATGGTCATCAAACAGCGATTGAAGAGAGCTCGCGACTGTACTACGAACATTCAGAATTGGCTAATTTTGAGCACATTGAGTCGGAATGGCCTCTATTTTTTACTTATCTCTATATTCATGCCTTGTTCGATGGCAATACCACAACTGCAGCGCATTACCGTAAAAAACTTGAGTCCTTAATGGTTGAGGTGGATGGTCAAGGATTGATTCCCGAATTGTACTTTGTTCCAAAAGAAAACATCGAAGCGGAAAAGCTCAAGCCCAAATCACAAGCGCGCGAGGCCAACGACAACGTGCCGTTGGTATGGGCACAAAGTTTATATTGGGTCGGTTTAATGCTAGACGAAGGTTTGGTGTTTCGGGATGACCTTGACCCTTTAAAAATGCGTCGACGAGCGCGCAATGTTAGCACTACGCAAATCGCTCTGGTGGTTTTGGCCGAAAATGACTTTGTGAAAAAAAACCTGCTGGAACACGGCGTGATATCTGAAACCTTAGAAGATATCGCCCCTATTCAAGTGATGTCTGCACGTGAGTTGGTGGATGCCTACACCCACGTGGGTGCAAACCAAGCCTTAAATTTAACCGGTAGACCTCGTCGACGATTGCAAAGCTTGGCCACATCTCAAACTTACCAAGTGAATAATCAATTGTTTTTATGCTTGTCTTCCATTCAAGGTGACAATACCGATTATATTGAGTACGACTCAGGGTATTTGGCACGCGTGATAGAGCGTGAGCTTGAGCATATCCGCACGCAGTGGTGGCGACCTGAAGCCGCCGTTTTTACCTGGCTCATCGAGGAAGAGTATTGCCGGGCCGACAACAAGGCCCAACTGTTTAAAGCCATACGGGACTATCAACTCAGATCACTGTCTGACAGCGTGGGCTATGCTTCGGCCAGTCTGGCAGTGCGTGCATCCAAATTGAATGCGTTTTCAGTGCCCCGCTACCACGCAACGCCACAAATTGATGACGGTAACCAGCAGGTGTGGGATACCACTCGGTGGGAGCCACGCCTACAACTTTTGTTGGAATGTCTGGCCGTAGAAACCGATGAAACCTGTTACCGCACTCTCGAAGCGTTTATGGCTCAGCATGGGTTTGAAACGCAATTTAGTGATGGTGACAGTCGCTTGAGTATGAGTGAGCTTCAGCGCTGTCTATATGCGCAGGCCAACTCTAAGGGGTATTGGTTAACGGCGCGTTATTGTTATGACCTTCAGGGGCTGTATCGTCCTGAGATGGCCGACGGGCTGGCCATGCTGGCAGCGAGGCACTTGATGGTCGTGGTCGGTAAAGAAAAATCCGAGTCCGTTGTCATTGATGCGCCGCAAGATGCCCAGTGGTTGAACGCTGTGATTCAAAAAGTGTATGCCTCCGGTATCGAGCGAGCATTGGCGCATGAGTTATTGTTATTGGTGGGTCATTTGATGCGCATTGAGCCGCGACTGTTTGACGGTTTGCGCTCAATCAAGCTGCAAAACCTTATCGCCCTATGTGCGCCGGAAAAGGACTATCGCAGTGAGCTTGACCTGTTAATGGCAGTGGGTGCTATGTCGCCATCCGCCATATTTGAAACGGTGTACGATAGTTTTGAGCGTCAACATTTGGCTTACACTCGGGGGCTGAACACCGGATACTCCGCGAGAAAGCTCAGTGATGCGGCCCTTGATGATGCCATGCTGGACACCGATTGGTTTGAGTGGCGCTCTGCGAGAGGCAGCATAACGACGTTGGATGATGAATTTTTAAAGGCCATTTGGCAAAGCTTGGCCTGTGCGCAAACCTTGGCATTCAGTGAACTCGGAAACCATGAGCACACCCTAAATTGTGAGTTAACACGTAGTTCCATGACTCCCGGTGAAACCAGCTTTGCAAATCTCATTGATGGTTTGACGCAGCATTTACACCCAACGTATTACAAGTGCGCGGTACTTGAAGCGCTGTATGCTTTTACGCAATTTTGTAAAGCGAACGAGGGTGTACAGTTTTCTGAACCACTGGTTTTACCGCAAGTGTTAGAGCGGGCTGCAAAAAGTTTTATTTGGGACTCTGGTGTAACCAGTTTGGTCAAAAGAGACTTGGATGTTTTACTCGAACAGGCACCAGATGTGTTGCACCGCTATGTGATTGAAACGCTGGAAAACTTAAGCGATGGCTCTGATCACGCCGTGGAGCGTTAGCGGTCGCCCAGTATTGTCTGTTTTAAGATGAAAGTTCGTGAATGCACATCTTTAACAACTCGGCGCGCGGGTGTTCACAGTTTGTCGGGTGCCTTAAAATGGCAGAAGCACTTTTGGCAGTTCGTGGCGTTGTACTAACGACATGATGTCCATGCTCACTGCAACACCAGCATGAACAAAAAAGCCGCCCCAGATTGATCGCGATCGAAGTGCCAAGATACCCAGAAACAACCCAAAAAATATGGCGCCGGTGGCTTCAATCCACGGTTTGGGAAAGTGGATCATTAGGTAAGGCACCACCATAATCCATATGGCAGCACTGCCATAATAAGGCCTTAGACTTTGCACGAGATAACCGCGAAAAAAGAATTCCAAACAGGCAAATTGAGTAAGGTAGAGGGCCTCCCAAGCCACAAAATCCAAAATACTGCGACCGGCAATGTCATAAAAAGGGTAGTGGGTTTTAAAATCGTCCCGGAAGCTCACCAACACCACGCCCACTAAGATAGGGGACAACAGTAAACAGTACCCCTGCCAATGTTTGTGCGTTTCTCCCCAACCCCAACCAAAATCTCTGAATCGTTTTTTTAAGAAGAAGCGAATGATCACAAAGGGAATCATAACGAAGGTGATTACATGCCATGCGGTCCACCAGGCGTAACGTATCAGTTGATCCCAGTATCCGCTGCGTAAAATCTGTAAATAGTGTTGCGGGTCCATATCTCGCCATAGGGCAAGCTGTATTAAGATGCCATCCAATGCCACAGAGTTTTTTAAATAGTTTAAAAGGTGTAGGGCGATCGCGACACTGAATAACACCACCAGCGCCACCTTGGCGCCTTCTTCTCTCGGTGCGGTGTGCGAGGGCGGGGTGCGATCAATGTCTTCGAGTACACGAAATACGGTGGTGGGGTTGAGCAGGGCTGGCAACATAAGGGGTGTTTTATTCCGTTTTTAGTCACAACCGTGACAAATAAATTAGTGTTAATCGGCCCTTGAATACAGCCGGCGGTCGGGTGTCATGTTTTGGTTGTGGGGTTCATTGTGCGCTTTTGTGGCATTAAAATCTGTGAATACCTTTTCACTAACGCCAAGTGAAGTATAAAGCGTGGTGGCGATTAAGCTCACGCCCACCAAAATTGTAACCCATTCGAAAAGCTTCTTAATGATCGGGTTGCCCTTGGTAATGGCCAAGTGGGCACCCCAATATCCGCCCATGATAGACCCAAGTATGAGTGCGGGTAACCAGTCCCATTGGGGTGCGGTTAATAGTGTGAGTGTTACAGCACCCGTGCCATTCCAAAAGAGACCCACTAAAACCAAGGTGTATGCAGTTGCACGTGTGTAGTCTAAACCAAACC
This sequence comes from Cellvibrionaceae bacterium, assembly GCA_050300015.1. GTDB lineage: Bacteria > Pseudomonadota > Gammaproteobacteria > Pseudomonadales > Cellvibrionaceae > CAYZQH01. The sequence goes on from JBNKWZ010000021.1 coordinate 213,950, forward strand.
AACGTACCAACCATAAAGTCACAAACAGGCCCGTACCGGAGGTGAGGGAGCCGTTCAGCACGCCTAATAAAAACAATACGCCGCCGCCTATGATCATTCCCTTGGTATCCCGGTGGTGCGGGACGTGATGTTGCCCCAATTGTTTCTTGAGGATTGAATATGCGCCTAGTCCAACGGTCAGCCCCCCAAGGCAATAGCGGGCGGGAGCTTCGGGCAGGCTCAGCACACAATTGGCTCCAGCCACAACGCCGGGTAATCCAGTGGCCAGTATCCAAAGGCAAAATTTGAGCTCCAAAGTATTGCTTTGCGCGTGTCGAATGCTGGCGCCAACACCGAGTGCAACTGTGGCAATTTTATGGGTGGCGACTGCCATTGCAAAAGGTAACCCCAAAAAGATCAGTAAAGGCAGTTGTATCAGGCCAGCGCCGCCGCCGGCCATGGCCGACAATAGGTTTGCAAATGTGGCGATGACCCATAAACTGAGCTGTTCAATCCAAAAATTCAAAGGGTTTGGCTCTCTTGATAAACGGCATTGTTTAAACAGTCTTCGAGGGGGAGGGCAGGATAGCGCAGTGTTTGGAGTTGGTGGATCAGTTTAAGTGTTTTAAAGGCATCAAACCACTGATGCGAGGCCTTGAGCGCTTGAGATGGCGTTTTACATTGGCGGTGTAAATGCTTGTTGAGTGCCGCGAGTCCCACATACTGGAGGGCATCCGGTAAGGGGGCGGGGAGCTCAGTTACCGCATCGGGGTTTTGCCAATGGTTGGGCAAGTGATCCAGCCAATGTTTCAGCATTCGGAAACAGCGAGGATCATAGTAGCGGTAGGGCTCACCGGCTTGATCCCCTTCAATGATAGCGGCTACGGCCGGGCCCGTGCCAAATGGTGCACGATTGGATACTCGAGCGTCGAGAGAAATGACGGGGGCAAAAGTGAGAGGGGGTGCCAGCTTGGTCAGTTTGTTGAGTAAATAAAAATCCTCGCCACCGGCTCTTGTGGGAAACCCCCTCACATGGCAGTAACCCTCGAATGTGCAAGCCAGGGCACTGCCGAGCGCCACAGCAGCATAAGGGGAGCCTGCCCAGCGGAGACTGTCAGCGTAATAGCGAATGGCCGCTTCATAACGCAGTGTGGCTTTTTGGATGGTCTCGTCCTGCCCCTGATGTCGAAATCCATAGATGCCAGCATGTGAGCCGTTGGGGGGTGGGATTTGGAAGTAGTCCGATGGCAGTGTCGCATCCGCATCAGTACTGTGAAGCCAGGGGGATTCAATACACCCAGCGCGGTGCAGGGCTACTGCCAGGTCGCAGCCCAGTTTACGTGCTTGACCGACACCTTGTTGTTTGGTGGGGGCGAGGCTTTCGCAAGCGTTGATGACGGCAAAATGAGAGTGGGCCTCGCTGGGCCGAAACAGGTTAAAAGCCTTATGGCTAAAGGTTTTATTCATTTGCTCAAAATAAGCCAAGAGCTGTTGGTTTTGCGCAGTGATCGTTGGGCAATCAGCCGGCTGGTTGATGACAACAATCACCAGTATGTTGTGCGCCCAGAGTCCGTCCTCCATTAGGCGCTTGGCAAAAGCCGGTGACTCGTTGTAGGCCGGAATCACAAGGCCATATTGGAAGCGCGGCAGGGCGTACTGCTCGAGCGCCAGTGGGCGAATGAGCGGCTCAGCGTAATGTGCCAAGTACTGTTCAATGATGCTCACGTCAGTGGAGTGCTGCTCGAATGGGGAGTGCAGCGCAGATATCCGCTTCAATGGTCAATAATTCATCCAGTCTTGCCATGACAGCGGGTTCCTCAAAATGGGCCAGCGCCAATGTTAAAAACAAATCTTCGTGACGCGCTTCGCTTTCTGCGATGGCCTGGTAAAAACCTTTGAGTTCACCTGCGGGGAGCGCTTTCGCGATTAAGCCAAAACGTTCACATCCGCGGGACTCTATGATGCTGCCGATCAACAATCGGTCAAGAAAGAAGTCTTTCTTCTCGGAGCGCATATGATCGCGGAGTTGGTTGACATAGGCGTCCTTGGTGTCGGCGCTGAGTTGCCCACCACGCTGATAAATCAGCTTGACTACTTCGCGGAAATGGGTCATTTCCTCAATAGAAAGGTCTATCATGGCGGCAACTAGCGCCGGGTGGTCGGGGTAGTGTGAGAGCATGGAAATGGCCATGCCCGAGGCCTTTTTCTCAGCAGCCGCATGATCCAAAAGAAATGCATCAAAGTCGGCCAACACCGCTTCGGTCCACGCTTTTGGCGTGGCAAATCGTAAACTCACCATGTGTTAATGTCGCAGTTAAAACAAGAACCGCGTATTATAGCGGCCGATTCTCCATTGTGTGACGCCAGAAGCGATAAACGTCCGATTGATATTCGGCCAGCGTCCTGGGGCCGCCGTTTGCGCGAGCTGTCATTCAAAAGGGTGTGCCTTCACAAAAGTGTCCAGCCGTATGGGTGTGGGGTGCAGCGTTCAAGAGTTAGCTATAGACAGGATTTACGACAATTATGATTATCAAGCCCAAAGTACGCGGTTTTATCTGTATTAATACGCATCCGGCTGGATGCGCGGCCAATGTTAAAGAACAGATTGAATATGTTAAAAGCCAAGGTGTCATTGAAGGTGGGCCCAAGAAAGTTTTGGTTTTGGGGGCGTCCACGGGCTATGGTTTGGCTTCGCGTATTACTGCAACCTTTGGGTGTGGTGCCGAGACGCTGGGGGTGTTTTTTGAAAAGCCGCCTTCTGAGCGCAAGCCAGCATCTGCGGGCTATTACAATGCTTTCGCTTTTGAGGAAGAGGCTAAAGCGGCTGGAATTTATGCCAAAAGTATCAATGGTGATGCCTTCTCGCTAGAGATGAAAAAGCAAGTGATCAACACCATTAAAGAAGACATGGGCCAGGTGGATCTTGTGGTCTATTCCTTGGCAGCACCTCGTAGAACCGATCATGATGGCGTTACACACGCCTCTACGCTTAAGCCGATTGGTAAGTCGTATACGGCGAAAAACCTGAATACCGACACGCTAAAAATCTCCGAGTTGACTTTGGAGCCTGCCAACGAAGAAGAAATCGCAGGTACCATTAAAGTGATGGGCGGCGAGGATTGGGAGCTCTGGATCGAGGCGCTGAAGGAGGCTGATGTGTTGGCCAAGGGCTGTAAAACCGTGTCTTATACCTACTTGGGCGAAAAAATTACCTGGCCGATCTATGGTCAAGCGACCATCGGTAAAGCCAAAGAAGATCTGGACCGCGCCGCAGCGGCGATCACACAGTCGCTCGGCCAATTGGGTGGACAAGCGAATGTGGCGGTTTTGAAAGCTTTGGTGACCCAGGCGAGTTCTGCCATTCCCATAATGCCCCTTTACATTTCATTGTTGTACAAAGTGATGAAGGAGGAGGGTACTCATGAAGGGTGTATCGAGCAGTTATACCGACTGTTTTCCGAATGTTTGTGCAGTGACGCACCGCGGTTGGATAACCATAATCGCTTCCGCGTGGATAACTTGGAGTTAAACCCTGAAACGCAAGCAAAAGTCGAAACCCTTTGGCCTCAAGTGACCGAGGAAAACTTATTTGAGTTGACCGACTATAAAGGTTACAACAAGGAGTTTTTGAAACTGTTTGGCTTTGGTGTTGATGGAGTGGATTATGATGAAGATGTGGACACACTGGTGCCCGCCAAATTTTGACGGCGTGGCCAGCTTCACCTGGCCTGGCTGCTGATGTCTCGAGTACATTTCACTTCGCAACTGTTGCACCCCAAATACTGGCTCACTTGGTTGGGTTTTGGGGTTTGGTACGCCACAAGTTTACTGCCTTATTCAATACAGATGATGTTTGGCAGAGGCCTTGGGGGGCTTTTTTTTCGTCTGGCCAAACGTCGTCGTGCCATTGCGTTACGAAATTTTGAGTTGTGTTTCCCCGACAAAAGCCAACGCGAGCGTGTTGAGCTGGTAAAAGGGGTGATGGCGTCTACAGGGATGGCTTTTTTTGAAACCGGTATGGCTTGGTTTTGGTCAAAAAGGCGCTTAGATGGCATTTATACGGTAGAAGGCGTCGAGTATTTAGAGCAGGCGCAGACGGAAGGTGTGGGTGTTATTTTGATGGCCTTTCACTTTACCCATATCGACATTGGGGCCAAATTATTGGGGCGCCGAGTGTCTATTGACGGCACCTATCGACCGCACAACAATCCGGTTTATGATTGGGTTCAACAAAGAGGGCGGGAAAGGCACACCAAAGGCGGGACGGCCATTCCTAGGGGAGATGTTCGCGCGATGGTCAAAGCCTTGCGCGCAGGTCGAACCATTTGGTACGCACCGGATCAAGATTATGGGGCCAATCACAGTATTTTTGTGCCGTTTTTTGGCGTTGAAGCCGCCACGGTCACGGCCACTTCACAACTGGCACGTTTGGGTAAAGCCCGAGTTATCCCCTTTACGCAAACTCGCAAACCCGATGGCTCTGGTTATCATTTAGTGGTGTACCCACCATTTTCTGACTTTCCCTCTCAAGATGAAGTGGCGGATACTTTGCGTATTAATCAATTCGTAGAGGCGCGTATTTTAGATCAGCCCGAGCAATATCTCTGGGTGCACAGGCGATTTAAGACGCGACCCGAGGGAAGCGTCGATTTGTATGCAGATATTGTAAAAAGGCGACGTTAAACTTTACGGCCCCCACAAAATCTGGCGACCGAGGGTCGCCAGTTGTGAAGTCGAGCAAAATCATCATTTACTTTTAGCGACATTTAGTCTGTGTGATTCCCGGCTGATAGCAAAGTGCACTGTGTTGCCTGCGGTTAACCCGCCATTGCCGGCACGTCCTTGTACCGCATTAAACCGACATAAAAGATTGTCGGATTAATAACATTAAAATTGTACTATTTCGTTGTTATGTCCCTCTGGAGCGAGCTCTATGACGACTTTGCGATCCTGGGCATATTCGGCTGGGTTGTCCTTGGCTCGGGTTTGATCGGCTTTTGCATAATGAGCCCCATGCCCTTCGAGTGTGATTCGATGCGCTTCAATACCTTCGTTGATCAGTGCCGTTTTGATGGATTTGGCGCGCTCTAGAGAAAGAACATTGTTGTATTCGTCAGACCCCCGAATATCCGTATGACCGTCCAAATGCACCATTAAATTGGGATGCTCCTTGAGGTAGTCTGCCAACTTTAAAACACGTTGGTGATCGAGTTCGTTTAAAGTGTCTTCGCCAGATGCAAAAAGGACTTGAAAGGTCAGTTTGTCCACTAACGCTTTTTGCATTTGTGTGAGTTTTTGTTCGTTGTTCACCCTATCCGCCTCCAGTTGTTGATTCATTTTCGTCTGCTGTGCGAGTGCCAATTCGTTTTGGTTGGCGGAGCGTGTCTCTTCAGCCAAAAACACACCGCCTAGCGCGCCCGCAATCATGCCCACCGGGCCACCTACCGCCGCGCCCACAAGCGTCAAAGAAGTAAAGGTGCCGGTCTCTAGTAGGGCTTGCTGGGTTTCGGTTCGCTCAGCAAATGCCGGCGTTGAGGTGGCGATTAGCGTAGTACCCAAAATCAAGAATTTTAATGTCATGTGAATCTCCAGTGTCAAAGTATGAATTGTTGTGGGGTTCAGGGGTATTAAAGCGGAGGCACTGGGCAAGAAGCGGCAAGGAATCGGGCAATAAGAGGGGCAATTGTGGTGAATTGTGGCGTTCGCATATACCACTTTAGAGACTCAGCTCCCCTGCGCCGACAATCAGCTGCAAGCGGCGTGTTTTCTTTAGGGCGGGGCTGAAAGAAGCGCCACGTGCCTAGGTTGTGGGGCAGATATCGTGAGGGGCCTGGGCTGCTATACTAAAAAAAGTTGCCTTAATTCATCGATGGCGCTCTGACACCCGGCGGTTAGTCATTGCATTGTCATTAGCACAGGTGTTCACTTGAAAAAACTCATTTTAGTCTTTCTGTATTGGGGGGTCGCACTAGTGTGCGATGCCAGTGTGCAAGATGTCGCTGATAAGGCCTTTTACTGGAACCAGAAATTAGGCAAAGGCGTTAACTTGGGTAACGCCTTGGAAGCACCCGTAGAAGGCCAGTGGGGTGTCACTTTAGAAGCAGAAGATTTTGTGCGCATCGCCAATGCGGGTTTTGACTCCGTACGTGTTCCTGTGCGCTGGTCGGCTCACATGCAAACCCAATCACCCTATAAATTGCATGACAGTTTTCTGGATCGTGTGGATTGGGTGATCAAGCAAGCAACGGCTTCAGGTTTGGTCGTGGTGGTTAATGTTCATCACTTTTACGAGTTGTACCAAGCCCCCAAAAGCCACCAGAAACAATTTTATGCCTTGTGGAAGCAGTTAGCGCGACACTATAAGGATTATCCTGACACGCTCATATTTGAAATTTTGAATGAGCCCCAAGGCGCTTTAGACGCTCAACAATGGAATACGCTGCTGGCCAATACACTCACGATTATTCGTGAACATCACCCGCATCGAGCGGTGGTGGTTGGCCCTGCCGAATACAATAATTTTCGACAATTGCCGAAGCTGCAGTTGCCCAAGCATGATCGTAATTTGATTGTGACGGTTCATTACTATGATCCATTCCAATTCACCCACCAAGGTGCCGAGTGGGTCAGTAATATTGGTTCAGAAGAATGGTTGGGCAGAACATGGCGCGCCACGAAAGGCGAAAAGGCAGAGCTCAATGCGCATTTTAATCTAATGGCTGATTGGGCCATTGAACACAATCGTCCTATCTATGTGGGCGAATTTGGTGTCTATCAGAAAGCCGATGAAGTCTCTCGCGCAAAGTGGACGAATGCTGTTGTTGAGGCAGCAACGCGAAACGGGTTTTCGGTGGCTTATTGGGAGTATTGCTCGCTGTTTGGATTGTTTGACAAGAAAACCAATCAATGGCGACTACCGCTGGTCAAGGCGCTTGAGCTCGGGAGCCAATAGCGTGTTTACAAAACAGATGGTCATCGGTTTGTGGTTGAGTGTCGTTGTGACAGGCTGCGCCACCTTGTCCGAGGATGAATGTCGGTATGCAGATTGGACGCAAATTGGATTTGAAGATGGGGCGCGAGGGAAAGGTGTTTTAATGCTAGCACAGCACCGTAAGGCCTGCGCGAAGGCAGGTGTTACCCCGGATTGGCAGTCCTATAAAGAGGGGCACATGAAAGGCTTGATTCGGTTTTGTACGTATCGCAATGGCTTGAATTTGGGTGAGCGTGGCGGCAAGCATCCCGATTTTTGCCCGGGGGAGACCGAACGTGATTTTAACCGGGGTTACGATCATGGGCGCGCCCGGTTTGAACAACACAAAATCATTCAAAATTTATCGCAATCGATTGAGAATTTGCAGACCGACATAGACCAAAATCATAAAAGAATTAAAGCGTCTGAATCCATTCTATTGGAGGCTGCGGGCTCGCAGCAAGCGCGCACTCAAGAACTACAACAAATGCGCGACCTTGAGGCTGTGGTTGAGAAACAAGAGGCGAGGTTAGGCGCGTTGATTCGGAAGCGTCATCGGGAAGAACGGCTGCTCGATCGATTGATTCAGCAACAATCTGACAGTTATCAATAATATTGATAGCCGGTTGCCCTTCAGTGGAGCGCAAGCATTGCTAACGAAAAAAGCCCTTGGTCACCAAGGGCTTTTTTCGTTAAAGCACTTTGGGAATAAAACGATATTTCACTTGCTTGCAGTATTCTTGGTAGAAAGGGTCCGCACTTAGGTGTCGCTCTTCGGTCATGGCGCGCTTGTAATAGATGAACGTCATCAGGATTAACGCGAGGGTGTGGTAAGTAAATTGCTGCAGCCCATCGGCCCAACCCGCTATATAAAAGTTGTACACCACGCCTGGAAACATCACACACCACCAAGCAAAGTTTTTGGAAGCATAAGCCGGGTGACGAACGATGCTAAAAGGCCCCTTGCGAATAATGCCACGGTTGGTGAGGTTGGAAAACCGCACGCCGAACCATAAGGTTGCAGACATATACACGAGGTAACTCATGACCATCATCGAGGTGAAAATGCCAATGATCCAGACATTACCCACTTGCGTAATGGCTTTCTCAGACGGGGTGGATAGTAGTACACCCGTGACATGTTGAAAAGGCGGGTAACACACCAAACACACAACCCATCCCAGTGAGGTGGGTTCTGCGGAGAGCGTTTGGTTGTCTACCCAGCGCGACGCGATAATATATCCGCACCAGGCGAGGGCCACATCTACTGAAAATATAAAGGCAATGGAAATATTGTAGAAGTCGTTGCCGAAGCGCTCGGCATTGTAAGCCCCAGTTTGTACTGCAGCGATGAGGCCATCGGCCAGATACCCCATGTTGTGAACCAAGTGTGGAAATTGGTCGCAGAAGAAAACCGTCATCAGCGGCGAAAAGAAAAATTTGACGCAATAAGCTCGCGCATTTTTCTTGTCAATGTCTTGAAACGTAGGCCTGACCTGGGCAAACAATGGAATGAACGACACTAAATATTGCAGCGTACGACCAAAAGTGGCCGTTAAATCTCGTTTGTCGGCATTGGGATTGTATTTGAGGGCACGGGTTAATAGCCCGTATGGAAGCCCTCCCCACAAATATACGTTCCACAGTAGGTCTAAAAATCGAAACCATGGTTGGTAATAGGCGGCATCGCGTTGAAATCCATATTCATTAATGGTGTGATACAACCAGATGGTCAATGTAATTAAACCCAGATACAAAAGATAATTCAGTAAGGCTTTTTGGAAAAATCGACCGTATTGACCGCTTTTTAGGTCTGGATCAACTTGGATAAACGATTTTGGGGCCCATCGCCAAAGCCGCACCAGCTCTGTGGTCACCATGCTCGTGGTAATGATGCCTAATGCCAGCAGTAAGCTGTCGTGCCGTTGTGTTGTTACGGTGACACCGAATAGTGTGACACCGTCACTTAAGGCCTTCGTCACGTTAAACCATATGCCGGTGCCGACAACGGCGATCAACCCGGTAAGGCCGGTGATCCATGCGTAATCGGTGATCCAAACTTTGGCTTTTGGGTCTCCCGGTGTTAGGGGAGCATCAGAGGGAGAGGACGCCATTGGCGCCTCGGAAGCGGGTTTTTTCATTATTTGACTTCTTGCTCGAGATGCTGCGCATCATATCAATTCAGGCGCGAGGCGCAATGCTTCACGGGTGTCTGATTGAGTTTAGCGCTTGGAAGCAATAATGACTGTGATCAACACCACTAAGATCACTGCAGCTCCGATAAAAGTGTGTCGCAGATTTTGGCCCTTGTCCACCAAATCAACTTCTTCGGGTGCTATGGGCTGCTGTACGGGGTAGTCGGTTTTGAATACCAATTCCGTACCGCCAATCTGGATAACATCATCATGCTGGAGTTCCGCATGGGTCTTGGGGATGCCATTGATAATGATGCCGTTTTTTGCGTGCGTGGCTTTGATTTTAAAGCCGTCATTGATTTGAGTGATTCGCGCGTGGTCAGAGGAGATGGTCTTGTCGGTAAGACGAATGTCGCTATCTGGAGAACGTCCTATTTGCCAGTGGGTGGCCAACACATCGTCTTCAAATTGAAAGCACTTACCACGTAGCGGTGCGGTCATGATGATTAATCTAGGCCCTTCTCCTATGCTAACCTCTCGGTGTGTGGCGCGGTTTCTTTCCACATATTGTTCGATTTGGGTGCCGGACAATATCCGGGTGTTATCAGCGCTTGGGGCTTCAGGCTCTTGTGGCTCAGGTCCTGGTGTCGGCCCCGGTTTGGATTCCAGCACTGAAGCCCGGCTGGGCGCGGGCTCAGCTTGCTGGACGGGAGGAGTGTAATCCTCGTGAGCTGGGATATAACCCGATTTGTTCTGTGCGGAGGCCTTGTTTGCCGCTGGCTTTGGCATACCGCTAGGAAAGGGCTCCACATTGGATGATTGTGGTTGGCTGGCGGGGACCTCGTCAACGTCTTTGGCGCCGTGCCTGGGCGACAGCATGGTTTGGTCCTGGTCACCGGATTGAGTCGATGTCACACGATAGGCCACGTCGTCAAAGGTGACCTCGTCTCCCACGCTCAGGCGCACGCGACCCTTGATTCGTTTGCCGTTCACAAACGTGCCGTTGGTGGAGTGCAAATCCTCGATGTAGACACCACTGCGCATGACATTGATTTTGGCGTGGTATCGGGAGATATGGCCCGAGCGAATGGCGATCGCACATTCAACCTCCCGACCGACGATCATTTCACCCTCAAGTGAGTGTTCTTCCTGAGTCTTCAGGGAGCGTAAAATGTAACCTGAGCTTCTGGGTTTTATTCGCGTTGCGTCATCCATTGCCATAGGATCAAGCTGCCCAATACCAAAAAAGTGAATGTTGGTGCCATTCTACTGAAAAAACGGTACCGGCTGCGAGTATAAATGAGGGTATTATTTAACTGAACAGCAATAACTAAGCCAGAGTGAATGAGCCTTGCGTTATAAGGGGCCTGGGTAGCCCCTCAGTGGACGAGCGGAGTGTGCAGTGAGCAGGTGTAAAGAAAGCAGACAGTCAGGCTGCTTAAAATTTGGGCAAGCCATCGTCTTCTTCATCGTCGATGTTTTCCTCAAGGGCTTCGAGGGTCAGTTCGCCGAAGCCACTCGAAGATTTTGTCTCATCAGGGTCAGGTTGGCTTTCTTCTGCGTCGGCTTTGGCCAATTTGATGCGTAACCGAAGGTTATTAGGTGAGTCCGCATTGGCTATGGCGTCGTCAAAGCTCACAATATCAGCCATGTAAAGTTTGAACAAAGCGGCGTCAAAGGTTTGCATCCCCAAGTTTTCCGATTTTTCCATAATTTCTTTTATTTCGGGAAGACGATTTTTAAGGATCAGCTCTTGAATGGTTTTGGTTCCGAGAAGCACTTCAACCGCGGCGCAGCGCTTGCCATCCACGGTAGGCACCAAACGTTGTGAGACAAAGCCGCGAATATTTTGCCCGAGACCCATAAGTAGTTGCGGTCGTTTCTCGTCGGGAAACAGGTTAATGATCCGCTCTAATGCTTGGTTCGCATTGTTAGCGTGTAGTGTGGATATGGCTAAATGTCCTGTTTCCGCAAATTCTAGGGCATGCTCCATGGTTTCACGGTCGCGAATTTCGCCAATGAGTATGACATCCGGCGCCTGACGCAGAGTGTTTTTAAGCGCATTCTTAAACGTTCGCGTGTCAACGCCGACTTCACGCTGATTCACGATGCACTTTTTGTGGCGGTGAACATATTCCACCGGGTCTTCAATGGTGATGATATGACCGCCCGAGGTGCTATTGCGGTGGTCGATCAAGGCTGCAAGTGAGGTGGATTTTCCAGATCCGGTGCCGCCCACGAAAAGAATCAATCCACGTTTGCTCATCACCAGGTCTTTGAGTACTTCGGGCAAGCCCAAATCGTCGAATTTGGGGATGTCAGTATTGATGTTTCTGGCAACGATGGAAACTTCATTACGCTGCTTAAAAATATTGATACGAAACCGGCCCACCTCTGGAATGGAAATCGCCAGGTTCATTTCCAGTTCGTGTACGAAGGCTTCGCGCTGCTCTTCATCCATGATGTCTTTGGCTATCGCTTCAATCTCCCCTGACTTATAAGCTTGTTGGGCCAGAGGTTTCAGCACGCCTTGGAATTTGGCACAAGGTGGTGCGCCCGTGCTCAAATACAAGTCTGAGCCGTCTTTTTTGGCAAGAATATTGAGATATTGGTCGATTGGGGTGGTCATACTGCTGATCCTACTGCCGGTAGTGGGCCTCTAAAAGTGAGAAACTTTTATACCTAGTGCGTCCGCGCCACCTGGAGCTCCGACATTTAGAAAGTGTCAGTGCGGGTGCCTGAGTGGAACGGATGCCGCTACGGAAAAAGAGCCATTTTCAGAGGTGCCCTGTCATGATTGGGTGTTTTGACAGTATAGAACGCTCCCCTCGGGCGGCCAGAAATTCGACTTGAAACGACGCGTTGTTTTCAGGAATCGATGGGCTGTTGGCGGTTCGAAGCCACCAATGAAGGAATGTGCCGCCCTAAACCGAGGGGGGTGTGTAGGCGAAGTTTAAAGCGGGGAAGAGTAGAGCGGTCACTTGCCTAGCCCCTAATTGATCGCCATCAAGGGGCTGGCAGTGGTGACCTGAAGGTTGCCAGGCCAAGGTTAACGACTTACAGCGCCGCGATCCTGACTTGTTGGCTTTGCAGTCTGGCAATGGCGTCATTGGTTTCTTGAAGCCGGCCTTTTTCTTTCGCGACCACTTCGGCTGGGGCCTTGTCCACAAACTTGGGGTTATTCAATTTTCCGCTAACGCGCTGAATTTCCTTGTTGAGTTTTTCTATCTCTCTGTCGAGACGGGCCAGTTCCGCGTTTTTATCGATGAAGCCCGCCATGGGCACCAGTATTTCCAGCTTACCGACCAAGGTAGTCGAGGCGAAAGGCGGTTCATCTGCTGGCGCTAGCCAGGTGATGGATTCCAGTCCGGCCAACTTGGTAATAAACTGCATGTTATCTTGGGCGCGCACTCTATCGCTGTCTTCGCCCTTGGTGAGAATGACCGGTAATTTTTTTGAAGGCGGAATGTTCATTTCACCGCGAATGCCGCGAATGCCCATCACAAACGCCTTAACCCATTCGATATCGGCCAGGGCATTGGTGTCTAATGTTGCGTTTTCAAAGTTGGGGTAGGCTGCAAGCATAATGGATTCGCCTTCGGTGCCAGCCAAGGTCTTGATGCGCGACCAGATGTCTTCGGTGATAAAAGGCATTAGTGGGTGGGCGAGGCGCAAGGTGGCCTCTAAGACTCGAACCAATGTTTTGCGTGTGCCCCTGAGTACTGCAGCATCCACATTGTCGTCCCAAAGCACAGGCTTAGACAGCTCAATGTACCAATCGCAATAATCTTTCCAGATAAAATCGTAGAGCGCTTGGCTGGCCAAATCTAACCGATAGGTTTTGAACCCCTCTGCGATAGCCGCTTCAGTCAATTTTAATCGGCTGGTAATCCAACGGTCTGCCAGTGTCAATGTGACATTACCATTGTCTTCGGCATCGCAATCTTGGCCTTCACAATGGCTGAGTACGTAATTGGAGGCGTTCCACAGTTTGTTACAAAAGTTGCGAAACCCTTCAATTCGGCCTACATCAAAGTTGATGTCGCGCCCGGTGGAGGCCAAAGAATAATAGGTGTAGCGCAGTGCGTCGGTGCCATAGGCCGCGATGCCTTCAGGAAACTCCTTGCGTGTGGCCTTCTCAATTTTGGGGGCGGCTTTGGGGTTCATCAGCCCGCTGGTGCGCTTGGTCACCAATGCTTCTAGCTCAATGCCATCGATTAAGTCGATGGGGTCCAGCACATTGCCCTTGGACTTGCTCATTTTCTGTCCTTGGCTATCGCGCACCAGACCGTGCACGTAAACCGTTTTAAAGGGGACTTCTTTTTTGAAATGCAACGTCATCATGATCATGCGTGCCACCCAGAAAAAGATAATGTCAAAGCCGGTGACCAGTACATTCGTGGGGTGGAAGGTGGCTAACGCCTCGGTGTCCTCTGGCCAGCCCAGGGTGCCAAACGTCCATAGCGCGGAGGAAAACCAAGTGTCCAAAACATCATCATCTTGTTTTAGTGCAACACTGTCATCTATGGCGTGCTTCGCACGTACTTCCGCTTCATCTCGGCCCACGTACACAGTGCCTTGGTCGTCATACCAAGCTGGGATTCGATGTCCCCACCAAAGTTGGCGAGAGATACACCAATCCTGAATGTCACGCATCCATGAAAAGTACATGTTCTCGTATTGTTTGGGCACAAATTGAATGCGCCCATCTTCTACCACTTTAATGGCCTCGTCTGCCAACGGGGCGGTGCGTACGTACCATTGATTGGTGAGATACGGCTCAATCACGACGCCGCTGCGGTCGCCGCGCGGAACCTTGAGTGTGTGAGGCTCGACCTTTTCCAATAAGCCAAGCGATTCGAGATCTGCCACGATTTGCTTGCGCGCCGCAAACCGCTCTAACCCTTGATACGCTTCGGGTACCTGGGTGTTGAGGTGGGCGTTGTCATCAAAAATATTGATCATGGGCAACGCATGACGCTGGCCCACTTCATAGTCGTTAAAGTCGTGTGCGGGGGTGATCTTAACGCAACCGGTGCCAAACTCTGGGTCGACGTAGTCATCCGCTATGATGGGTATTTCGCGGTCGGTCAGCGGTAAGCGCAGGGTTTTGCCCACCCATTGTTGGTAGCGCGCGTCATTGGGGTTCACTGCCACGGCACTGTCGCCGAGCATGGTTTCTGGTCGTGTGGTGGCCACCACAAGGTGACCTTGGCCGTCCGCCAATGGGTAGCGAAAATGCCACATATGCCCTTGTTCTTCTTCACTGATGACTTCAAGGTCGGATATGGCGGTGTGTAACTTAGGGTCCCAATTGACCAGGCGTTTACCTCGGTAAATCAGGTTATCGTCATACAGCTGAATAAAAACTTCCTGAACCGCCTTGTAAAATCCTTCGTCCATGGTAAAACGTTCGCGACGCCAATCGGGTGAAGCGCCTAGGCGTCGTAATTGGCGGGTGATGTTACCGCCAGATTGCGCTTTCCATTCCCAAACTTTTTCAATGAAGGCCTCCCGACCAAGGTCGTGGCGATTTTGGCCTTCGGCATCCAATAAGCGCTCCACCACCATCTGGGTTGCGATGCCGGCGTGATCGGTACCCACTTGCCAGAGCGTGTTATTGCCGCGCATTCGATGATAGCGGATCAAGGCATCCATGATGCTCTCTTGGAAACCATGCCCCATATGCAGGCTGCCGGTAACGTTGGGCGGCGGAATCATTATGCAGTAGGGTGACCCTTTTCCGCTGGGCGCAAAATAGCCACGCGCTTCCCACGTGGAGTACCAGTGTTGTTCAATGGCGGAGGGTTGGTAGGTTTTATCCATGGATGACCGTTGGTTGACTCATTTACATCTGCGAGCAGTACGCCCAAAAACATTAATGCCCTTAAAAATTAAGGGCATTAACAGTGAGCTGGGTATTATACATTGTCCGCGGGTTGCGAGGTACGGGCGGTTATTTATCGAGCATTTGATGCAGTCGACGGCGCAACTCTGCGGCAACCAGCGGTAGGTACTCGTCCACCAATTGATCCACTAGCTTTTGTTTCTCAAGGGCTTCGCGATCTTTGGCAGAGAAGGGGTTGTTTATCTGTGGGCGACCAAGGCGTTCGGCGCGAGCGTGTGTCCGTAGAATGGCAGTGCTCACATCGAGCGCAGCACTCGATTGCACAAAATCCGCTTCAAGCTCCTGCCGCCCTTTATTGAGTTTGTCCAATATATGCTGTGGTAAAAAAGGGTTTTCTCGTTTCGAAGGTGATAATTTAGGCTGCTCTGGTGCACCTGGCACATTTAACAGTTCACTTTGCAGCTTACCTGTATTGGCGGGCGTCAGCGGTGTGAGCGGTATCGATTGGGCTAAGGGTGAACTCTCAGAATAATGAGGGGGCTCGCTGGCAGTGGGTTCCTCCGTGGGGACTGCCGGCTTAGATTCTGCGGTGACTTCTTCGACCATCGGGACCACTTCACTCAGTGTGAGTATTGCTTCTTCGCGCGCCTCACTGGGTTCTGATTGCGTCGCCGACTCCGTCAGTGTATCCACCAGTGGTGCGTCGTCTTCAATAACCATCTGATCCAGTGACAAGGTTTGTATTGTATCGATTAGTGGGTTGTCTTGCTCGTGGGCGTCTTGTTGTTCCTCGGCGTAGCCGAGATCCACTAACAGTTCTTCACTCTGGTGCGGCGCCTCTGAGTGCGATGTGGCACTGTCGCTGTCTTTGCTTTTGGGTGGATCAACTTTGTTCTTCTCTTGCTTCATACTGCTCCCACCTCACAGGTGCGGATTTGATAGTGTCACGTCAAGCGCCATCAGTCCGTTGATACTGGAATATTATGCAATTGCTTGTCAGATGAACAGTCTTTGACGTCAATTGTAGTTGAATCTCACCCCCTTTTGGACGTGTTGGCGTTTATTGGATTGTGTGGGAGAGGGGCTTGAGGCCCTTAGCTTTATAGGCACCGAAGTGTTTTCGAGTTGCGGTTAAGATATCAGGCCGCTGATCGACGATCTCTGCCACTCTCGCAAACTGCAAACCCGTGTCTGGACACTCGCCTGCCAAGTTAATGAGCAAGCTTTCATGCGCTTTGAGTGGCAGTGCGGAGGGCAACTCATGGTGGATGTATACCGGTGATGAGACATTTAAGTCCAGTTCGTTGGGGATAAAGGCCTCCGGCCGCAATGACCAAATCACCTCGCTCAACGCGCGCGAGGCTTTTGCTGATGCGGTTAAAATAAACACGGGCATGTTTCTGTGCAGAGCTTTTTCACACAAGCGCGCGCAAAACTCTGCGCGAGACCGGCCATCTGCAGAGGTCAATACATAAAAATCGATACGCGGGATGTCCACTACCTCGAATCCCCGAGCTTAAATGGTTTAGGCGTCATAAGCGTTCAAGATATATTGCAGTAGTAGCCCTACGGGCCGCCCGGTGGCGCCTTTAGCTGCACCGGAGTGCCATGCGGTGCCGGCAATATCAAGGTGCGCCCAGTGATAGTTTTCTGCGTATCGCGCCAAAAAGCACGCTGCGGTTACAGAGCCTGCCTCTCGGCCACCAATATTCGCCATGTCTGCAAAATTGCTGTCGAGTGACTTTTGGTACTCTTCCCACAGAGGCATTTGCCAGGCACGATCTAAGGCGGCATCACCGGCTTTAAGCAGTTCATCGGCCA
Organism: Cellvibrionaceae bacterium; assembly: GCA_050300015.1. Taxonomy (GTDB): domain Bacteria; phylum Pseudomonadota; class Gammaproteobacteria; order Pseudomonadales; family Cellvibrionaceae; genus CAYZQH01. Next base: position 230,703 of record JBNKWZ010000021.1, read on the forward strand.
GTGGTTGATGGTTGCTATACAGACCGCTGGCGTGACTGCCAAGCGCAATCACGCAGGCACCGGTCAATGTGGCAATATCAATAACGGCCTTGGGTTTAAATCGCTCCACATAGGTCAATGCATCACACAGTACCAATCGACCCTCGGCGTCAGTATTTAATATTTCAATGGTTTTACCCGACATGGAGGTCACCACGTCACCGGGTTTTGTAGCGCCACCGCTCGGCATATTTTCAGCGGCTGCGATAACGCCCACCACATTGATGCTCGGCTGTAAGTGCATCAATGCGGTCATCACGCCCATCACACTGGCGGAGCCGCACATGTCAAATTTCATTTCATCCATACCTGCACCGGGTTTCAAGCTGATGCCGCCAGTGTCAAAGGTGATACCCTTGCCCACCAATACGATGGGCGCTTGCTGGGGTTTTCCGCCCTTGTATTCCATCGAGATCAGCTTGGGGGGTTGGTCACTGCCCGCTGCCACTGACAGCAGAGAGCCCATCCCCAATTTTTTCATTTGAGCGGTGTCGAGTACTTTGGTGGTCAGTTTGGATTGACCGCTTGCCAGTTTCTTGGCTTGATTGGCTAAGTAGGTTGGCGTGCAGATATTGGCGGGTAAGTTTCCAAGTTCGCGCGCAGCGTTGATGCCAATGCCGAGGCCCTCTCCAATGGCCAAACCTTTTTGCCACTGGGCGGAGAGCTTTTTAACCCCTTGTAGGACCAAAGTCTTTAAATGAGGCTCGGGAACGTTTTGAGTCTTGGTTTGTGTATAGCGGTATTGAGCGGTGGTTGCTGTTTGTGCAATCAATAATGCGGTTTGTCTCTCGCTTAATCCTTCGGCGGTTTCGACGACCCAGGTGGCGGTTTTGAGTTTTTTGGCTTCCAGTGTCTTGATCAGTTTTTGTGTGGTGGTGGCAAGGTCTTTTGCGCTGAGTGTTTTTTTGCTGCTATTGACACACACCAGTAGCAAGCGCTTTGCTGCGAACCCTTTTGCGCCGAGTACCCAGGTCGTAGCACCGGGCTTAAAGGCAATGTCATTTTGCTTGATCACATTTGTCAAAGCCCCATCGGTGGCTTGATCAACCATTGCGGCGCCTTGTGAAAGACTTTTGTCTGCATAAACGCAGACCACTAGGCAGTCACTGCGAGATTTGTCGATAGCGCCGGTTTTGATTTGAAATTGCATAGTCCGCCTCTTGTACAATGATCTATACCCTGGAATTTTGGGCGTTGAATAGTGAATGGGTTGGGCCGTTTGATTGATATGACACACTGGGGTTCCCATGGGTGCTCAGTCTACAGGGATCGTCATCAAACTGAAATTGTCTAGGGGAACGGTCGAATTGTAAAGATCCTTCCGTAGGGCTTAATGAGTGGGAGAAAAAGCATGCTGTGGTACAGTGAGATGGCTATAATTCCCACACTCCAGTCACAATACTCGTAGAAGGCTTTAGGTGATTGTTTTTCGGTACCTAGCAAGAGAAGTGTTAGCCAGTATGATGGCGGTCAGTGCCGTATTACTGCTGATTATCATGAGTGGTCGCTTCGTACGCTACTTGGCAGAAGCTGCTGCGGGTAAACTCGAAGCGAGCGTGTTATTAACGCTAATCGGTTTGAGGTTGCCATCGTTTTTGGAGTTGATATTACCTCTTGGGATGTTCATTGGTATTTTATTGGCGTATGGCCGTTTGTACGTCGACAGTGAGATGACCGTGCTGCAAGCCTGCGGTATGAGTGAGCGGCGTTTGGTGGTGTACACGCTGACCATCGGTGTGTTGGTCGCGTTATTGGTAGCATTATTTAGCCTCTATATCGGCCCAAAAGGTGTGCAAGCGTCCGAACAGGTTTTGGCAAAGCAACGCAGCCGAACGGAATTTGAAACCCTAAAGCCTGCGCGTTTTCACAAATTGTCCAGTCGTGATGGAGTCTCTTACGCGCACAGTGTCAGTGAAGACAAAAAACAATTGCAGAATGTTTTTCTCTCTGGGACTGCAGAAACACAAGATACTTTTTCGATTATTACCGCCAAAACGGGTGAAACTTTAATTGATCAAGTCAGTGGTAAGCGCTACCTGGTGTTGGCAGATGGCCACCAATATCGAGGGCGTCCGGGTGCTTTAAATTATGAAGTGATCAGTTTCAGTCGCTATTCTCAATACGTTCCAGAGCCTCAATATGAGGCGCGCTCAAAAAAAGAAACAGATGCGATGAGCACCACGGCGCTCTGGCAGGCTGACACCGTCAAAGCCAATGCGGCATTACAATGGCGCTTTTCCCTGCCCGTATTGGTTATGGTCATTGCTCTGTTGGCTGTACCCTTAAGTCGAACGCAACCGAGGAAAGGGCGTTACGTTAAAATGGTACCTGCCATTTTGATCTACATTGTCTATGTGGTGATCGCCAATAGTGCAAGGGGGTTGCTGGAGGAAGGTAACGCGCCCACTCCGTGGATACTTTGGATGGTTCACTGTGGTTTTTTGTTGTTGGCGCTGGTGCTGCTACTGTGGCCCACTTGGGTTCGAGTGATGACTGCAGGAGGCGCACGCAGCGTATGAAAATTATTCGACGATATATCGCACGCGCTGTCGTGAGCGCTATTGCAGCTGTGTTGGGTGTCATTGTTGCGCTGGATGTGATCTCTGAGTTTGTGGATGAGCTTGATAATCTACAGGGCGACTACACGCTGCAGGAAGCACTAATTTACTCCGCATTGTCGATTCCCTCCAGTATCTATGACTACCTTCCCTTGGCCTGTTTGGTGGGCTGCCTGATTGGGCTTGGGGTGTTGGCCAATACGAGTGAGTTGACGGTGATGCGTGCCTCTGGTGTGACGGTGCGGCAACTCATTGGGTCGGTGATGCGCCCCATTTTGTTTTATATTGGTGTCGGCATTTTGTTGGGTGAGTACGTCACGCCGACTTCTGATCAATACGCTGAGAGCCGTAAAGCCATTGTTCTTGGTCACAAGAGCGCCTTGCAGGGACAGCGCGGTGTTTGGAATCGCGAGAATAACGAATTTATGCACTTTAGTGCGGTTTTACCAAATGGAAAGTTATTTGGTATCACCCGGCTGCAATTTGATGACGAGGGCAAATTGCTCAGTAGTACTTATGTGGAGTCGGCTATCTATCAGGGCAGCTCCTGGTTCGAACGTAATGGTACCGCAACGGTACTGGAGCCCAATGCCACCCACCAAAGCCAGTTTCCAGCGCGTTCTTGGTATTCGGAGATATCGCCAGATCTATTGGATGTACTCGTATTGCCCCCGGAAGACCTGCCTATGCAGCGCTTGTATTCCTATGCCCAATACCTGGAAAAGCAAGGGCAAGATGCGGGTGAATATCGCTTGGCTTTTTGGCAAAAGGCTTTGCAGCCATTGGCAACGGCGAGCTTAGTGATGATTGCGATTTCCTTTATTTTTGGCCCGTTGCGCCAAGTCACTATGGGGTTTCGTATTTTTACGGGGGTAATCGTTGGGATTGTGTTTCGAACCAGTCAGGATCTACTGGGCCCCAGTAGTTTGATTTTTGGGTTTTCCCCCCTGATTGCTGTATTACTACCTATTTTGGCGTGCGCACTTATTGGTGGTGTCATGCTGAAACGCTCAGCATAAGCCTTTGGGCTCGTCGCGGTGGCTTGGGGTTAGCGATTTTTGGTGGGTTTGGGTAAGACGACGACCTGAGTGTTTGACAGTTTGTCGTGCCAGCACAGCCCGTCTTGGTTAAACCAGCGATACCAGTAGCCTGCGCCGAGTGCCGCAAAACTCGGCACACCAAAAACCAAGCGTTTAAGTACCTGCGGCCATGCCAAAGGTTTGGTATCAATGCTGAGCAACTGCAAGCGCCAGGTTTTCATGCCTAGGGTTTGTCCGCCCCGCTTCCAAAACCAGGCGTAGAACCCGCACAGCACAATGACCCACCCCAAAAACACCCAATAACCGCTAAACATGGGTTGGTAGCGTTCCGCTTGAGGGGAGGTTAGCGCTCCCCCCAGTGTGATCAGTGCGCCGTAAGCAAAGCTCAAGGCCATTAAGATAAAGCCATCGTAAACAAGCGCTGCAAAGCGACGCCAAACAGGTGCTGTAGGATATGTGCTCATAGTTTCAGGCAAAAAGTGGGATTCTACCTGATTTCCGTTGCTGTCGGGCGGCGGCTAAAAGCTGACTTCGTAGTGGTAGCGCAGGAGGATCGATTTCTCCGAGGCTTTGACCGTGTAATTACCAAATGGGGTGAGCAGAGCATTCCATTCCATCGTCGTGAACTTTTCGGCACTCATAAATGTGGAGTTTTCCTGACTTTGCCAAACCTGATGGAGGCTGAAGCGCAACAATTTTGAGAGTGCTTTGGCGCCCACGATGGTGGAGTGGGCATCTTGTTGTAACCAATGGTAGTTGAGCAACCGTTGAGTGGCAGGCATTTGCTGGTCGCGAATTTGTGCGGCCGACATTATCAATTGGTCGTCTTCCATCAGGCGCACGGGCATCACTTGAAGGATTGTGGAGGGGTCTTTGGTGTCGTAAGCCGCATTGTAAAACGGATTGGCATGCGTGGTGATGGAAAACACTAGAAGTCCAACGGCGGCGAGGCAGGTGCCCACGGCTGAGCGCTTTTGATGGTGGTGAAGACTGCAAAAAACCATGAATCACCTAGGTAAACGATATGAAAGTCAGTTGCCTGAATTGAGTCGTTGCAAACCAGGCGCGTACGTGTTTGTCTTGGTGGCCTTCTTTGGGGTGGTGTTCCCAATGTACGCCGCCACCTAGCCATGAGCTCTTGCGTTTGATTTATTATTTGCAATTTGGGCGCATTGATAAAGCGTTTGATTAGACGAATTTATTCTCGAAAATATGAATTGGAAGTGGGTTGGTAATAGATGTGCGGTTTGGTAATAAGCATCGTTTTTCTCAAACTTATCAATCTAGTGCGTGCAGTCGAAACTCACGGGCGGCGGGGGCCTTTCAATTCGTTCTCAATTTGAAGGTGTCTAGAATTTGTGGATCTATGCACCTATGGGGAGGAAGAAGTGCTAACGCTTTGGATAAATGTGTTCAGTAGCTTTGGCTTGGCGTCATACTCTGTGATTTCCAGTACGTAAGTGTCATCTTCGTCGGTATGTTCGAGTTTTGCGATGACATTATTCCACTCAGGCAGCAGCCACACGCGTGTCTGTTTGTCTTCGTCAATACGTTCAACGACGAGAGCTGAGTGGGTTGTTTTCCCCAGGGTGAGAGTTTCTTCCCCCGCGCGTTGAAATCGGTAGGTCTTCACTTTTTTTCTTTTGATAAAGGGAAAATCAAGGGTTTTTACCGAGCCCACAAAATGGAGTTGCAGTTGTAGTTGATAAAGCGCGGGGTCAGATAGGCCCGGGGATAGCGTGTGAGCGTAGGGCTTTTTATTGTTTTTTTGGTAGAGAGCCGTATTCTCATCACTCAAAAAGCGAATGGTTTCTAGCGTTTTTCGGCCAAATATTTTTCTTAAATAGGTGTATTTCAATGGTGCGATCACACCCTCGCGAACCTTAAATACGCTGGTTTCAGAGATAGAGGCAAATAAATTTTTCGCTTCAGAGCGAAAGGTGTAGGTGTTGTCGCCATTGTCGATCAGTTCGCGCACCATTTTAATATCCCAGTTGGCATATTCCCCCTCATAAGTGGCGCGCATTAGCGAGACTTCTGGGTTGGCCGAAACGGTGTTGTTGAAGCAACACATGCCAAGGATCACTGCGAATAGAATGTGTGAGAGGCCGCGCATAAAAAGACCCGATCGCCAAAGTGGAGGTCAGTGTACCAGCTTCAGCTGAAGTGCCGCTGAATAAGCCAAAAAAAGGGGGCCGAAGCCCCCTGATGGATATTTCTTGTGGCCTTAAGCGTTGGCTTTCAATATGGCCTGGGTGGTATCTAGCATGCGATTAGAAAAGCCCCACTCATTGTCGTACCAAGCTAAGACCTTAACTTGATTGCCGCCGATAACACGTGTTTGCGTGGCATCGAAAATACTTGAGGAAGCACAGTGATTAAAGTCGCTGCTGACTAAGGGCAGCGTGTTTACCGCTAATACCCCATCAAAGCGCGTGTTGGCTGCGGTGGTCAATATCTCGTTAATCTCTTCAACGCTGGTGTCGCGGCCGGCTTGGAAGGTGAGGTCCAAAAGCGACACATTGATGGTGGGTACGCGAATAGCCAAACCGTCCAGCTTGCCCGCCAATTCAGGAATAACCAAGCCGATGGCTGCAGCTGCGCCGGTTTTGGTGGGGATCAAAGAATGTCCTGCAGCGCGCGCACGATACATATCTTTGTGATAGGCATCGGTGATGTTTTGATCGTTGGTGTAAGAGTGCACTGTATTCGCAAGACCAGAGGTGATACCCACGGTTTCATGTAGCGCTGCCGCGATAGGCCCTAAGCAGTTAGTTGTACATGAGGCATTGGATAAGACCTTGTGGTCAGCGGTAATTTTGTCGTGGTTGACGCCATATACGACGGTCAAATCTGCGCCTGCGCCAGGTGCAGAAATCAGCACATTTTTAGCGCCAGCCGCCAAATGCATGGCTGCTTGATCGCGCGAGGTAAAAATACCCGTGCATTCATAGACGATATCGATGCCGAGTTCCTGCCACGGAAGGGATTTGGGGTCACGCTCTGCTAAAATTTTGATCGGCTTGCCACCTACTACGATCGACTCGTCCGTCGCTTCTACGTCAAATCCAAAGGTTCCGTGAACTGTGTCGTGTTTAAGAAGGTGGGCGTTAATTTGGGGTGAGCCCAAGTCGTTGATGGCAACGATTTCAATCTCGTCTTGGAGGTTTCTTTCATACAATGCGCGCAGAACATTTCGGCCAATGCGCCCAAAACCATTAATCGCAATACGTGGCATGATTTAAATCCTAAGTTTGCTGAACGTAGTGAGTAGACACAGGTGTCTAGCTGTTAAGTCACTCTAAGACCTCAAGGGTTTTAGGGTGACGCATGCGGCAAATGGGCAGGGGTTGCTTTAGGCATCCTTTATCTGCATTTTCCCATCCATAGAGGCCAAATGCCGTCAAAATCGATCATGTGAGAAACAGGTTTACGAGACAGAGCGGCGCTTGGCACATTAAAACTGGCTTTGCATTGGCATCTTGCTCCGTGGGTAAGCCGGAAGGCTGTGGTCTCACTAGAGCTTGGTTGACGCCTGTATTTACCGTTCAATCTCTTTTAATTTTAAAGGGCCCTTTATCACAATGAAAAGTGTTTTAAGGACGACTTCTAACCATGCGGTCAACATCTCTAACCACCTGCGTTGTGATTCTAGAGATAGAAAACCCCGCAAAGGTGCAAAGTGTGTAATCATGGGGCCTTTAACAACTGGGGCTATTCGCTCCAGTTTCCAGCACCGAACACGACTAGAGTGTTGGGCTCGGTGGATCGATCAAGACCTTTGGCGTATCTCAAATGCTGGCGCCATCTGTTTAGTCGGTGGGCCCTGAATCGTACGATTTACTGGCCTACACAGGGTTGCCGGACTTGGGGCTGTTCTATGCCACCGCTGAAGCGGTGAGTCTCAACAAGGCGGATGACCCAGCGCGAGTCGCCAAACAGGTGTGTTTTCGACCGATAGTTCGACCTGCACAAAGGCGCGATTATCCGTAATCGAAGTTGAAAAAGCAACTGGCGAGCCTCTACAATAGCGCCCCTGGCCCACGCGTCTAAAAGCCCTGTGCTGCTCTGAAGGGTCTGGTAAAATCGAGTTTTGGCGCTGCGATGGGGCGCAGTCGCGCAATCATCTTTATGTTGTTAGGGTTCCGTTTTCACTGTGAAATCAAGCGTCAAGCTGCCGTCTCAGCGGCGCTCTATGAACCGTTTGGTGATATCTGCTACGCGCTATAGGGCTGTTCCGCGTTTTCTTGCGTGGGCGGCCGCGAGTGCTGGTTGACCAGATGCAATCAATGTCTTTCATTTGAATATTAAGGTCTTAGAAATATGAATACCGATATTTTGATCATTGGAGGGGATGGCGATTTGGCGTTGCGCAAGCTGTATCCTGCGCTTTTTTACCTCTCTTTGAATGGATATATGCCTGAAGGTACCAAAATATATGGTATGGCGCGCTCTGCAAATGAACAAGATGCCTTTATCGCTAAGGTACATGATTGGCTGAAGGACAATACCGGCAAGCATTACGATGAGGCCATTTGGCTTGAATTGAGTCAACATATTACCTTTGTGCAAGGCGACTCTACCAAGGCCGAGGATATTCAGCGCATCAAAGATCAATACTTTTCTGAAGATCGAAATCTGATTGTGTACCTAGCGGTACCACCGCTGATCTTCGGTAAGATTTGTAAATCTCTGGAGGCGTGTGGATTGGCGAAGCCCAGTACGCGCGTGGTGGTCGAAAAACCACTTGGCGACAGCAAAGAGACCTTTATGGCCATCGACGCCGAGCTTAATCGTGGGTTTTCGGTTTTTCGCATCGACCATTACCTGGGGAAAGAGTCTGTGCAGAACCTATTGGCGCTGCGATTTGCCAATGATATTTTCGAGCCCATTTGGAACTCCAAACACATTGATCACATCCAGATATCTGTGTTTGAGACCGTAGGGTGTGGAAATCGATGGGATTTTTACGACCAAACAGGCGCCATGCGTGACATGGTGCAGAATCATCTGATGCAATTGTTGTGTCTCATGTGCATGGAGCCGCCAGCCACCTTGGATGCTGAGTCGGTTCGAAACGAGAAGCTTAAGATATTGCGTTGCTTGAAACCCATGAGCAAGGCTGAAATCGAAAACAATACCGTGCGTGGGCAATATACAAAGGGCAATGTTGGCGGTGAGGTTGTGCCAGGTTATCTCGAAGAGGAAGAGGGTGGTCGCGAAAGTGATACCGAAACCTATATTGCATTGAAGGCAGAAATTAACAACTGGCGCTGGTCGGGCACACCGATTTATCTGAGAACGGGCAAACGCTTAAAGCGTCGACACTCAGAAATTGTGGTGCAGTTTAAGCAAACCAAAACCAATTTGTTTTCAGATCAACGCACTCAAAACTGTGCGAATCAGCTCATTATTAATTTACAGCCGGATGAAGGTATTTATCTGCGCATGAAAAATAAGCGCGCAGGTTTGGATGCGAAGTTACCGTTGGAAGACCGCAGTATGGATTTGTCCTTTGCGGACAATGCCAGAGGCAAAAAACATGATGCCTACACACGCGTGTTGTTCGATGTTTTACGCAACGACCAAACCCTGTTTGTTAGCTCCGAAGAGATTGAGCTGGCCTGGGAGTGGGTGGACAACATTATTCACGGGTGGAAAGAAATGAACATCAAACCACAAGGTTATGAGGCGGGCGGAGCCGGCCCGTTAGAAGCCATTGAGTTAACTGCACGTGACGGTAGGCGCTGGAACCGAAACGGCGACTGAGGAGTGAATTTGTGAATAAAACCGTCGAAGCCATAACGGCACGTATTATCGAGCGGAGTCGAGCGTCACGTAGCGCTTATGTCTCGGCTATGCAGCAAACAATGGACAACAATCCGCCCAAAAAGCGGTTGTCTTGCGGAAACCTCGCGCATGCCTATGCGGCCTGTAGCTCCGGTGACAAGAACACCATCAAGCTCATGCAAAGTGCCAACATCAGTATCACCACGGCATACAACGATATGCTCTCGGCCCATCAGCCTTACGAAACCTACCCCAATTTAATCAAAGAAGCCGCTCGCGCCATGGGCTCCACCGCGCAAGTGGCTGGTGGCGTGCCGGCCATGTGTGATGGCGTTACACAGGGGCAGGCCGGGATGGAGTTGAGCTTGTTCAGTCGAGAAGTGGTCGCCATGGCCGCTGCTGTGGGGTTGTCGCATAACATGTTCGATGGCAACGCGTTTTTGGGCGTGTGCGATAAAATCGTGCCGGGGCTTGTCATCGGTGCACTGCAGTTTGGCCATATACCTGCGGTGTTTATTCCCGCAGGCCCTATGCCTTCGGGTATTCCCAATAAGCAAAAGGCCAAAGTTCGTCAGCAGTACGCTGCCGGAGAAGTGGGCGATGATGCCCTATTGGAAACAGAATCAGCCAGCTATCACAGCCCTGGTACCTGTACTTTTTATGGTACTGCCAACAGCAATCAGATGTTGGTGGAAATGCTTGGGGTTCAACTGGCAGGCTCATCTTTTGTGAATCCGGACAGTCCCTTGCGCGATGCTTTAACTCGCGCTGCAGTGGAAAAGTTGATTCACTGTACGGCCTCGGCTGGCCAATATCGTCCGCTGTATGAAGTGATTACCGAGCAATCGGTGGTGAACGCTATCGTGGGATTGCTGGCTACTGGGGGATCGACTAACCACACTCTGCACTTGGTGGCGATGGCTCGAGCAGCCGGTGTGGTGATTACCTGGGAGGATATGGACGAACTGTCTCGCACGGTGCCCTTGCTTGCGCGCGTGTACCCCAATGGTGAAGCCGATGTGAATCATTTTCATGAGGCTGGGGGGATGGCCTACTTGGTCCATGAGCTGCGCCTGGGCGGTTTGCTGAATGAAAATGTGGTGAATATTATGGGTGAGGGGCTAGACCATTATGAGCGCGCCCCGAGCTTGGATGACAAAGGTGAGGCGGTTTGGTCGGCGCCGGTGACCGCTTCTTCTGACGCCAGCATTTTGCGCAGCGTGAAAGAACCCTTCGATACCGAGGGCGGTTTGCGTTTGCTGACCGGTAAACTCGGTAAGGGTGTGATAAAAATTTCAGCTGTAGCACCGGAGCATCGAACGGTCGAGGCTCCATGTATCGTTTTTGAAGATCAAAATGATCTGATTGCAGCTTTTAAGCGTGGAGAGTTGGAGCGCGATTTTATTGCCGTGGTTCGCTTTCAAGGTCCGGCCGCAAACGGCATGCCGGAGCTGCATAAAATGACCCCCCCTTTAGGACTGCTGCAGGACAAAGGGTTTAAAGTAGCATTGGTAACGGACGGCCGTATGTCTGGCGCATCTGGTAAGGTCCCGACGGCCATTCACATTTCCCCAGAGGCCATTAAAGGTGGTTTGATTGGCAAATTAAAAACCGGTGATGTGTTGCGATTGGATGCGGAAGCTGGGGTGATCGAGGCGTTGGTGCCGGATGAAGAGCTGGCAGCTCGCGACGCAGCGGTACACCAGCCTGAGCTGCAAAGTTTGGGGCGCAATCTTTTCGGCGGTTATCGAGCATTGGTGGAGCGGTCTGAAGACGGCGCCAGTGTCTTCAATTCTTCCATTGGCTTTGAGTAAGGAAAAACCTGTGATCACACGTGACTATTTAGAACCCATTGGCGTTATGCCGGTTATTGTTTTGGATGCATTAGAAGATGCTGTGCCTGTGGCGGAAGCGTTATACAAGGGTGGCGTTAAGGCGGTTGAAATTACGTTGCGCACGCCTGTGGCTCTGGACTGTATAAAGGCAATAAAAGCGCAATGCCCTCATATTATTGTGGGTGCCGGCACTTTGGTTAACGAGCAAAACGTTGAGCAAGTGGCAGAAGCTGGTGTGGACTTTGCTGTATCGCCTGGAATGACTCCCAGTTTGGTGAAAAAATCTCAGGCGTGTGGCGTGAAGTTATTGCCGGGTGTTGCCACTTGCTCGGAGATTCTGCTGGGCATGGAGTTGGGACTCAGTTGCTTTAAATTGTTCCCCGCTACTGCAGTCGGCGGACTGCCCCTATTGAAATCCATCAATGGTCCCTTGCCGCAAGCGACCTTCTGCCCGACCGGCGGCTTGACCGTAGACGACTTTGACCAGTTTCTTGCGCTGCCGAATGTGGCTTGCGTGGGTGGGTCGTGGTTGGTGCCAAAGGCGGCGGTACAGGCCAAAGATTGGCAAGCCATTACGGATATTGCCACCAAAACCATGGCTAAAATTGCCAAATAAAATCCGTCGCCTCTGACTGGCTCATCGCCCCTGAGTTTTACTCTGGGGTGCTTTTCGGTTAAGACTTGTTTGCCGCTATAACGCTCATCTCCTGCGATGATGGGCGGTCTGGGCGTTGTGTGCTCGCTTAACGTTTGTCGGGCGGCGCGATTTGGTCGCAGAATTGGCGTGACATATTCATTACGGTGCGCATGGTTTCAGCCAGCGTAAACGAAGAGCCGTGTTTCAATGCATGGCGGATACGGTGCACGCTGAGGGTTTCTTCGATGGCAACTTCTCGTGGTAGCCCGTCGTTGAGATCGGGGGTTGCATGTGGGTAGGGTGTGCTCAGCACCAAAAAGCCGCGGTGGGTTAACACGGCTTGGTCGATGGCTTCCTGTCGGACCGTGGTTTCAAACTGCAGATAACCACAGGTGGCGAGCCACAAAAACGTGTGGAAGCAGGCTTCATGCCTCTTACTGTGAAGGCCAAATTCATCTTGGGTGTCTGGCCCAGAGATGTCCTCCACGTACAGCATGGTTTTACGTGGGAAGTGTTGGTACAACAGTATCAACGATTTGGCCGCGTCATGAAAAAAATCATCAATGTGTATGTCTGAAACCAGCTCCGTCATAGGTGAACCTAACGCGCATAGTCTTGTAGAAAGTCGCCAAAGGCTTCAATGGCCTTGGTGAGCTCCTGCACTACGGGTAGGAATACAATGCGGAAATGATCAGGTGCTGCCCAGTTAAAGGCTGTGCCTTGAACCAGCAGTACCCGTTTTTGAATCAGAAAATCCAAAATCAGTTGTTGGTCATCTTCAAAGGTGTAGTAGTCGCGATCGATCTTAGGGAACATGTAGATCGCCCCCTTCGGCTTCACACAGCTCAATCCCGGTATCTTCTCCAGTGCTTGCATGGCAGCATCGCGCTGCTCCAGTAGCCGCCCGCCCGGTAAGATGAGTTCATTGATGCTCTGATAGCCCCCGAGAGCGGTTTGCACGGCGTACATGGCAGGTACATTGGCGCATAATCGCATAGAGGCCAGCATTTCCATGCCTTGGATGTATTCCTTGGCATAGCGTTTGGCGCCCGAGAAAATTGCCCAGCCGGAACGGAATCCCGCCAGACGATAAGCCTTGGAAAGACCATTAAAGCTCACGCACAATACATCTTGGGCCAGACGAGCTAAGGGCACAAATTCGGCCTGATCGTAAGTGATTTTGCTGTAAATTTCGTCTGCAAAGATCACCAGGTTGTGGTCTTGTGCCAACTTGACAATGTCTTCCAGTAAGGTTTTGCTGTAAACCGCGCCTGTGGGGTTATTGGGGTTAATCACCACAATGGCTCGGGTACGACTGCTTAGCTTGCTTTTGATGTCTTCAAGGTCTGGGTTCCAGTCGGACATTTCATCACAGACATAGTGCACAGCCTTGCCGCCTGCGAGGTTTACTGCTGCGGTCCAGAGGGGGTAGTCCGGTGAGGGCACCAAAACCTCGTCACCGTCGTTTAGCAGGGCCTGGCAGGCCATCACAATGAGCTCGCTAACACCATTACCCAAAAATATATCCTCTATTTCTACATCAGGGATATCCAGTCTCTGGCATTCTTGCATGATGGCTTTGCGTGCCGGGAATAAACCCTTAGATGCGGTGTAACCCTGCGCTGCTCGCAGGTTGTGAATCACGTCGGCAATAATTTCATCCGGCGCGTCAAAGCCAAAAGGCCCAGGGTTGCCGATGTTCAGCTTTAAAATTTTGTGCCCGTCGTCTTCCAGTTGATTGGCGTGATCGAGTATGGGGCCGCGGATGTCGTAGCAAACGCCTTCGAGCTTTTTTGATTTTGTAATGTGTTGCATTTGAGTAAAGTACCCTTTTAAATCAGCGAGATCCCACAGTCCCATAGAGGTTTCTCTATCGTGGGGTTCGTCCTTTGTAAAGCTTAGCAGGTGATTGATTATGTCAGATAGCCCTCTAAAAAACGATGCAAAATGGCGGCAAAAATTGACCGATGAAGAATATGCAATTTGTCGAGAAAAAGGTACGGAGCGTGCCTTTAGCGGTGAATACTGGGACTGTAAAACACCAGGAATCTACCTTTGCCGCTGTTGTGAGACCCCGTTGTTCTCATCCAATAGCAAATTTGATTCGGGTTCTGGTTGGCCCAGCTTTTATCAAGTACTCCAAAAGTCCTCCGTGGCGGAGCATCGAGATACCAGTCACGGCATGATCCGTACGGAAATAGAGTGCGCAAACTGCGGTTGTCATCTCGGACACGTGTTTCCCGATGGGCCGGCACCCACGGGTTTGCGCTACTGTGTGAACTCTGCGTCCGTATCTCTGAACCCTGAGGCAAGCCGTCACGATGTTGACCTTTGATGAGCTCTATCAAATAGCCGTCTTGCACAAGGGCAGTGTGGCTGCAGTGGAAGCCCATTTGCCGGTGGCAAAGGCTCCTTCCGTGCTCGAGAAACTGTCGGACGATCGTTATCTGTCTGCCATGTCTTTGCGCATTTTTCAGGCGGGTTTAAAGCATGAAATGGTCCTGAACAAATGGCCAGCGTTTGAAAAGGCCTTTTATTCTTTTGATCCTGAGGCGTGCGCCATGCTCAGTGACGAGGCCTTTGAAGCGTGTATGAGCAACAACGCGTTAATCAGGCATATGCGCAAATTAAAATCCATTCGCACCAATGCTGTAATGGTTATGGCGTGTCAGAGGGTTCATGGTAGCTTTGCGCGCTGGATAGCCAATTGGCCTGGACATGATGTGGTTGCCTTGTGGCTTGCTCTGAAAAAGCAAGGGGCTCAGTTGGGCGGGCAGTCGGGCGCTCGATTTCTGCGTGCAGTGGGTAAGGATACCTTCCTGCTGACGGATGATGTGGTGGCGGTGCTCAAAACCTGCGGTGTTGTCAGTAAGGCGCCTACCTCCGTAAAAGAGCTGCTAGCCGTTCAGGGGGTGTTTAATGCTTGGCGGCAAGCCAGTGGTAGGCCGCTGTGCGAAATCAGCAGGATAGTGTCAATGGCGGCCACCTAGTCTCTGGATCAGGACGGCGTGTACGCCAGAAGTCGAAACACCGAGGAAGGGTGTTGTAGGGTGCTCACTGCGCACTAGTCGTAGATTTGTTTCTTTTTCCAGTCTGGCTCTTGGCCAAAGTCGTCCCACTCGGCGCTCGCGGCCGTGGGCCCTGGGGCTGCAGCTGTGGTATTTGAGTCGCTGTCAGCCAAGTCCTTTAACCCAGCAATGATTTGTTGTAGTTGGGCAATACGTCCATCAAACTGCCCGTTTTTGCCCTCTCGCAACAGTAAGTTGAGGCCCAGATCAAAATAATGGATTGCCAGACGCCACTTTTCTTTGTCCTTCGCAATTTTGCCGTGCAGCACGTACGCATCCACAGTGACTTCCAGTAGCAATTGTTTGATCATGTGGCGATAGCTGTCTGCTTGGGCGCGTGTCAGAGATCGCTTGGCCTCAAGGCTGAAGACAAATTTGTATAGCTCCTCTAGGCAGGCTTTAATTTCTTTGGTCTGTTGCGGGTTGTCCAGGGATCGCGTTTGGCGCTCGTCATTTTGGCGTTGGGTTTCGGTCATCTGTTGGGTGACCGCTTGCAGGTCCTCTTTGTGGCTTGCGACCTGCGGCTCCAGGCGCGCCAGTTGTTCGCATACCGTTGCCAAGCTGCGCTGTACCAGAAGTTTAAGGTCTTTTGGCAGGTATCCAGCAGGCGGTGCGCTGAGCATGAATTTGAAATTTCGAGCTTTGGTTTTCAAGCTGCCTAGCAGGCGCTCACGCCTTTGGCGTTTTTGCACCAGCGTTTGTGCGATAAAGGCGTAGCACACCAAACTGGCCAGCAAAACGATAATGGCAATAATGATAGTGACCGATGACATGGCTGTGGCCGAATAGATTAATACATTAAGGCTAGTCAGAGACCGGCAGAAGCGCAACCATAAGCCCAGAGGGACGCCGAACGCGTGATTGCCGCGCCAACTGAATTGGACCAAAAGTTTTAACGAAAAGTATTGACAGCTCTAAGGTCGGCCAATAGAATGCGCCCCACTTCTGACGACAACACTGTTGTTAAGCACCAGTCCCCATCGTCTAGAGGCCTAGGACACCGCCCTTTCACGGCGGTAACAGGGGTTCGAATCCCCTTGGGGACGCCATATTTGCGGGAATAGCTCAGTTGGTAGAGCACAACCTTGCCAAGGTTGGGGTCGGGAGTTCGAGTCTCCTTTCCCGCTCCAAAATTAAAAAGCGCAGTCTAATCTGCGCTTTTTTTTCGCCTATCGGTTGGGCCGTGCGTCAAAGCCTATGGTCTAACGGCGCTGCGCGATATTCGGCTACCTTTTGTGTCCAAGGGCGTGTAAAGTTTCGCTGGCCAGTGACACGTTGGCTTGAGCCCGGGTGGCGATAACATGGGTTTATGTGAGGCAACTATGACGGACATCCCATCACAAGAAGCACTCTCCATTCGTGGCCTGACGAAGGTCTATGGGCAGTCTTTGATGGCGCTAAATGGCATTGATCTGTCGGTGGCGCCCGGGGATTTTTTTGCGCTGCTTGGCCCCAACGGCGCGGGTAAATCCACGACGATTGGGGTGATCAGTTCTCTGGTGCGCAAAACCTCTGGGCATATTCAGATTTTCGGTCACGATATCGACAGTGATTTTGCTAAGGCCAAACAGTGCATTGGGGTGGTGCCGCAGGAGTTCAATTTCAATGTCTTTGAGCAGGTCTTAGATATTGTGATCAACCAGGCCGGTTTTTATGGCTTGCCGCGCAAAACGGCGCAAGCGCGCGCTGAGGTTGTCTTAAAAAAGTTGGGGTTGTGGGATAAACGCAATACCCCCTCTCGGCATTTATCCGGTGGCATGAAGCGTCGGCTTATGATCGCGCGAGCCCTGATTCACGAGCCAAAATTATTGATATTGGATGAGCCTACTGCGGGTGTTGATATTGAATTGCGCCGCTCGATGTGGCAATTCTTGCAAGAGATCAATCGTGCGGGGACGACCATTATTCTGACGACGCATTACCTGGAAGAGGCGGAAAGCCTTTGCCGGAACGTAGCGATTATTAATAAAGGTGAAATTGTCGAAAACACCAGTGTCAAGAGCCTCCTCAAACAGTTGAACCGCGAACAATTTATTTTGGATGTTGCGCCTGAATCCGCGCGACCCACTTTGGCGGGCTACACCCTCCATTGGGTGGATGATCACACCATTGAAGTCGAAATTGAAAAGGGGCAGCCCCTCAATGCTTTATTCGCTGCTTTGTCCGATGCGGGTATTTGCGTTTTAAGTATGCGCAATAAGGTTAATCGGTTAGAAGAATTGTTTGTCTCTTTAGTGCAAGGTCACGAGGCCGCGAGTCGAACCGAGGCTACATCATGAATTTCAATCAGATTTGGGTGGCGTATTGCACGATTGTCCGCAAAGAAATCAAGAGATTCACGCGGATATGGGTGCAAACACTTATCCCGCCGGTGATCACCATGAGCTTGTACTTTGTGGTCTTTGGGCAGTTGATCGGTGCGCGTATCGGTCACATGGGCGGGTTTGACTATTTGTCTTTCGTGGCGCCGGGATTGATCATGATGTCGGTGATTAACAACTCCTACTCCAATGTGGTGTCGTCTTTTTTTAGTGCAAAGTTCAATAAAAGTATTGAAGAGTTACAAGTGAGCCCTACGCCCAGTTACGTCATTTTACTGGGGTATGTGAGCGGTGGGGTCTTGAGAGGCCTTTGTGTTGGCTTCATTGTGACATTGGTGTCCATGGGGTTTACACGCTTACATTTACACCATTTGGGGGTGACCATGCTGGTGGTGCTGTTGACTTCCATGCTGTTTGCGCTTGCGGGGTTTATTAACGCGGTATTTGCCAATTCCTTTGATGATATCTCTATTATTCCCACCTTTATTCTGACGCCACTCACCTATCTGGGCGGCGTATTCTACTCTATTGATTTATTGTCTGGATTTTGGCAGAGGGTGTCCCTGGTTAATCCGATCTTGTATGTGATCAATGCGTTTCGATATGGGTTCCTAGGCGTGTCTGATGTGAATGTTGGTTTGGCCATGAGTGGTATAGGCCTGTTGACCGCGATTTTGTTCGGTATTGCCTGGTTCCTGTTGGAAAAAGGCAAACGACTGCGAAGTTAAAGCCGATGAGTGACATTCGATTAGGGCAGACACATGCCTATGAGAGCCAATACAACCGCTCGCTGTTAAATCCAATTGCACGTGTGGATTCGCGCCAAGGGCTACCGAGCTGCCCTTGGCATGGTGTGGACCTTTGGACGGCGTACGAGTTGAGTTGGTTAGATCACACCGGTAAGCCGCTGGTGGCCGTCGCTGAATTCCGATTTCCGGCAGACAGTCCTAATATCATCGAGTCCAAGTCACTCAAGTATTATCTTAACGGCTTTAATCAAACCGCTTTTGCATCTCGAGAGGCGGTAGTTGATCGTCTAACGCAGGATCTGAGTGACTTGAGTGGTGAGCCGGTGGCGGTCACCCTGTACTCGCTTGAGGCTTATGGCGTTCACCGAGCGCAGGCTTTGGTGTTGGGGCGGTCGATCGACGACCTAGCACTTGCGAGCCCAGTTTATCAGCCCAACCGTGAGGCCTTAATGCCGGTGTCAGGCTCTTCCGAAGAGCAAGTGTGGGCGTCGCACCTACTGAAAACCAATTGTCCAGTAACAGGCCAGCCAGATTGGGCCAGTGTATGGTTTGGCTTTACGGGGAATCAGCCGACCCCCGAAAGTCTGTTGGCTTATGTGGTGTCATTTCGAGAGCACCAAGACTTTCACGAGCACAGTGTTGAACGCATGTTTGCAGATCTTTGGGCCCAGATACGGCCCGAGCGACTGTGGGTGTATGCGCGCTATACTCGCCGAGGCGGGTTAGATATTAATCCGTTTCGCTCGAGCGAACCGATGGCTGTACCGCATGTTTTGGCTGTTCGACAATAAAGTAGTTTACGAAAGACAGGGCGGCGGGTTTTGGTGGGGACGGGCTGAGTGGCGATTATCGGTGGCCGGTTTTACGCAAGCGCTCTGTGGCCTTTTCGAGTGTGCTCAACACGCTCTCGCGATCATAGTTTTTGAGGCGTTCTAAGTCCAAGTGCATGGAAAACCCATCGATGTTCTCTTCAAACCAATTTTGGTTCTTACCGAGGTCCTTCCTAAAGTCCACCACCTGATAAACTCGCACGGGTTGGCTGAACCCCTTAATGGGGATCTCGCCCTTGTCACGGCACATGATGGCGTCTTTGATCAATGACCAGGTGTCGTGTGATACCAAAATTTCCCCGGCATCCGCTGCGGATTCCAGGCGCGAGGCAAGATTAACATGGGTGCCAAGTACGGTGTAATCCATGTAGTGGCTTGTGCCGAAGGAGCCCACGGTACAAAAGCCCGTATTGATGCCCATGCGGATGAGCAGCGGGTTTTTAATGCCTTGATCGTACCAGCGCCGCTGTAACTCTTGCATTTTGCGGCGCATTTCGATGGCCATTGATACGGCTCGTAAACAATCGGTCTTGACGCCCTCACTTTGCGAATCCCCAAAAATCACCATCACAGCATCACCAATAAATTTGTCAATGGTGCCCTTGTGTTTGGTGGCAATGCGCGCCATTTCAGTTAGGTACGAGTTGAGAAGTTCGGTCAGCGATTCTGCCTCAAGCTCTTCGGACAAAGCGCTGAAGCCTTGAATGTCTGAAAAAAATACGGTAACGCGTTTGCGTTCCGTGGTGAGAGACTTTTCTCGACCTTCGTTGATGGCTTTCCAAACTGTCGGTGGCAAGTAGCGTGACAACTTGTAGGTGCGCAATTTGTACGTGGTGTGCTCATTGGTGAGCTTCTTGATGTGAAATTCCATTTTGCGCATTTTGCGGTGAGCATAAAGTGCATAGCTGCAGAAATAAACGATAATTCCAATGAGGCTAAGGCTGCCGATCTCAAGGTGGCCGGTGTACACCCATTGGGGTTCCCGTAAAAAAGCGGACATAGCGATACCGCCCACTAACGCTGTATTGTCCAGAGCCCATTTTTTGAGTCCGCCATTGATAAGGCTATTAAACTGCACCATCGTGACCAATAAGATGGTGGGCAAGAGGTCAAAATTGGTAAAGCTTAATATGCCGCCGATGACAGCAGCATCAGCAGTGGTGAAGCGGTCAAAAGTTTTGTTAGGGTTGATGGCCCGACTTTTGATAAACCAATAGCTCAAAACGGTATACAAAAGCGCCAGCCCACTGACCAAAAGCGGGAGGTGTTGAATGTTCTGCCAGTTCACTTGGGTCATGGCAGTGCCGGTGGCGGCCAGGCAAATCAGTGCCCGTATATCGTATTGCCTTAAAGAGAAGTCTTGTGTGTCTTCCGCTTTACTGCTGGCAGAGGCATCGCTCATAGTTGCGCGTCCTACAGTCAATCGCCTTGTTTAAAACATCTGGCCTAAAGTTTTCGTCTGTGGCGTCTTTCATGCCGAAAGGCAACCAGCCTGGCTTTGTTACTGTAGTAACAAATGCCAATCATAGGCCGAACAGTTATTAGTTTGTATGATTATTTCCGTATTTTAATTTTTTCTTCACTGAAAGGTTGCGCTGAAACCCCTCTAGACGCTTAAAATCCCTTGGTCGAGAAAAGGACTGTGCACTGCCATGGCTTCCCATATTTTATTATTGTTGTGTGTTGCTTGGCATCCAATGCCACATTAAACGCCTATTTGTGCAATCTGTCTAGGGTGGGGGGCGCCTGGTGAATAGGGGTATTCTAATCTTTTAACTTCAGATCGAGAAATTTCTCTTCTAGGTCATTGTATTTTCCTTGGAGGGTTGTATATTCTTTGCGCAGCCTGCGAATCTCTTCGGAATCCTCAGGCGGTGCTTCTTGAGTTAATTTCAATTTTTTGGACAGGCGTCTGTTTTCCGTTTTGAGCGAATCGACCAGCGTTTCGCTTTGGTCTACTTTTGACTGCAAGTCTTTCAGTTGGGATTTGATCTCAGGCAGTTTCGAGAGTTTATTTCGCAATAGGTTGACTTCATTATTCGCGGTTTCAAGCTCATCCTCCATCAGTTGTATACAAGTTTCAGACTCCTGTAAAAAGCGCGCTTGTTTGTTCAGCTCTTGCTGTAAAGTTTCAACCGCTTCCTGTTTCTCTTGCTCGGTATCCGCTTGCGATAGCTTTTCTTTGAGTTCCGTAATAATCCGATGCTGGTCCGCCGCAACCGATCTTAGGTGCTGCAGTTCCACAAAATGTTTTTCCCCGTCCGCTTGAGGTTTAATGGTCTCTATCACGCCTTGCTCAATCAAAGCTCCCACGTCATTGTAGGACTCACGATAGTTTTCCAATAGCGTGTCAAAATCTTCGCTCTGTAGTGATTTTGCCGCGAGATTTTTGAGCTCGGTGTAGTGGCTTGAGGCTTCGCCTTTACATTGCTCCCAGCGTTCTTCAAGATCTAGGTACAGTGCCTTAAAGCGTTCTAAATTATTGATGCGCTTGCGGGCTTGCTCCAGTTCGGCTTGCGCTTGCTGCAAGTCTTCCTCTGTTGAAAGCGTATCGAGCGCCTCATCATCATCTTTGTTGAAACTTAATATTTGTTGGTATCGATTGGATAGAAAATCCCAATTGATATCGCTCGTGGCCGTGGCTTCAATTTCGGCGATCAACAATGCGTGTCGTAATGCTGCGGTGCGTCGGGGTAAGGGTGAATCTGAGTCTAGGTCAAGTGCAATGTCTTGGCGTGTGCCGAGAGAGTGGTGATAGTCCTTGGTGAGCGCCAATTGCTCGCTGAGCATGTCTTTATAATATTTTTCTGGAGGGGGTGGTGAGGGGGGCGGTGCCGGTGGTGTGCTTGCCTTGCGAATCTGTTGTCGGAGCTCTTTCACTTTGTCTTTAAACTTGCCGAGTATGGTGCGCAGCTTCCGATTCTTGAGGATCAGAAGCGCGATCACAAACAAGCAAACGGCTAAGGCCTCCAATGTCAATATCAGCAGAAAATTGTCAGCACCCAGGTTCATGCTGCTAGCCACCTATTAAATAGTAATGATTCACTTGCCCGCTGTTTAGTATGGGTCAGAACCCAGGTGTTAGCGAATTTCATCTAGAAAATACGGTTTTCCGAATCGGAATCGCATATCCCTTAGGGGGTGGAGCTCAAAAGCATTGCGTTTGAAAAGGCTTTTGTGTAGAGTTTGCCGCCTTCAAAAACCCAGCCCCTCAATGCGTTTAGCGAGGTAGGGTGTGGGTAATCAGTATGGTGAGGTGTCCGAGTGGCCGAAGGAGCACGCCTGGAAAGTGTGTATATCGCAAGGTATCGAGGGTTCGAATCCCTCCCTCACCGCCATATTCAAGTATTTCTACCTTATAAATCAATGAGTTAGAAATCACTATTTCCCAGTTTTTCGTCATGGTACATACCATTGCGTCATATCTGACCAAAAACCGCAAAGGAACCTATGTGTTCCAAATGCGCGTCCCAAAACATATAGTCCATTTTATTTTTTGTCAGTCTTTTGCCATTTCGTCCAAATTGTTGCCTTTTCGATTATCAGGATTGGTGCGCAGATGTGCTTTGGTACCGTTCTTAGGGCGTACCGTGTGAGCATTGTCGATTTGCCCCTTGTCAGCCATCCCCATAGCAGTTTCAACTGGTGTGAACGAGCTATTCCCCGATAGTTTTACAGCAGTGATATTGCCTTTACTGTCCTGCTTGGCATCTATTACTTTTTTACCCATGCGCTTGTACCTTTGTTTAGTTGATTAAAACCATATCTGGTACAGCAAATCCAGAGTTACCACTACATATTGCGGCTATCTGTTCAAATTTCAAGCTTTAGCGGGAGGAAATGTAAAAATAACGGAAAATCAATAAGTTACATGTGAGATAGGAGGTATTAAAGTGCTGCCCTTTAAGAAGGGGGTGAAGGGGGTCAAGCCTCGATTTCTATGCCATCAAATATTTTGTACATCTGTACGAAATCGTTACTTTGCAGCCGTTCAAAACCGCAGTTTTCATATAAAGATATGAGCTTGTCATTGTCCTCACACTCAAGAAGTATAACCCGTCCACCAACCAGCCCTTGCGCTTCAGCCAACAGCTGGTATACATAGTTCATCAGAGTGCCCAACCTGATTTCGGGTCCACATGTATCTGCCTTACCTATTTGACCAAGTAAGAAAGCTCGGATATTTTCGGCGTTCTTGCTGATTCCATCGAGCTTTCTTGCTTTGCGTTTTGATACGCATGTTGTGTCAAGAATGATCTCTTTGAAGGACAAGGTAAAATAGGCTTTTACGCCATGATCCATATTCTCTTCGTCGAATATAAGATATGTGCGGCTGTTGTGAGTCCTTTCAAACCGAATGGCATTGGTTTTTAAGAAGGACTCAACATCGGGATTTTTAGGGCAGGAGAAAGAATCGAGAATTGAACGAATTTTTTCGTCATCTTCAATAGACTGGCAGAGTTCCCCTAAGCGTACAAGGATCTCTTTAATAGCTCAATTCCCTTGGCAGATTCACGGCTCAACTCTTTGCGCTTTACAGTAACGACAGACACAGCAGGTGCTTCCAACTTTTGCTTGAAGCTGGAAACGGTCTTGGGGTCTTTTACTATAAACTCTTTGTCAAATGATGAAGTAGCCATAATATTCACTTACTAATCAACTTTAGAGGATGGGATACCCTCACGCCTAATTATATAGAGCAACTACCAGCTATGCCAACACATAGTCAACAATTATTTCGTATGTGAGCAATGGCGCTAATTTCTTAGGCACTGCGTCCAAGACAAAGTTTTATTTCAAAAAGGAATAAGTATGCGCTTGTAGGTGCATACACAGGTACATACACAGGTACATACAATGGCACTTTATCCACCAAAACCATGGCAAAAAAGCGTGATTCTGTCGTGATTTGCGCCGAAATTGGGAAATGGTGTTGAGTCCCTCCCTCACCGCCAAATACCAAAAAACCGCCCCAGTGGCGGTTTTTTGGTATTGAGAGCTTGTAAAACAGGAAATTGTTAACCGACCTGTTGTTGAGCCTCGGCAATGGCGCCTTTACTAATGCCTTCAAAGGCTTTGACTCTGAAATGGTGCCCGGGTTCGCGCGCCGCTAACGTATTGGCGATGTGCTGCGCAATTTGCTCCACCGTGGTATCCGTATCCATCAAATAGCATTGAGCCATGGGAAGTTTGAGGTAAAAGCCCCCCTGGGGCGCATGGTATTCAAATATGCAATATTCGTCCGTACGAGAAATGCAGTCGCTTTTCGCCCCTAAATAGATATCGCGCCATTGGTTGGCCCAATCCGCCATGTGGGGCAAGGACAGTACTTGGTCCTTCCAAATCAGCAGTTTAGAGCGATGCCCGTGAGCGATGCGCTGACAGTTTCCCTGATGTTTTTTAAGTCCGTGACTGTAGTGATAGTAGGGGCCGTCGATCGTCTCAGTGGTGAACTGAATATGTACGGCATCGACCGCACCGAAAAGTCCACGGAGTTGTTGCTCGCACCAGCGTGCGACGCGAGTAGGGGTGATGCTTTCCAGGGGAAGGCAGGCAATGGCAGCATTTGGGGACAGCACTTCTAGTTGGGTGCCCTCGGCGATTCGGGTGAATCCCTGTTCATCTTGAATGGTATAAGTCGGGTGTTGTGTCGGAACCAAAAGCTTATGATCTAATGTGTCGTTCATCCAGCGACGAAGCTGGCTTTTGACGACACCAAAGTCACACACCATGCCTTGTTCGTCTAAAGGGCCTTCTAACTCAATATGCGCGAGCCACGTCTCCCCTAGTAAGCCGCGTTGGGGGCATAAGTAACTGAAGTCCACATTGGTGAGGTTGTCTACGAAAAGTCTCATAAAGTCGGATCAATGCAATCGTGGGCTGGGCGGCGTGCAATGGTACATGAACTCATACTACATTGGCGGAGAAGAAATGTTAAAACTGTGCTTTTTTGTTCCAGAAAGTCATTTGGATAGTGTCAAAATGGCGATGTTTGATGCGGGGGCAGGGCGAATCGGGCAATACGATCAGTGTGCTTGGCAAACGTTGGGTCTGGGGCAATTTAGACCGTTGGAGGGAAGCAGCCCCTTCCTGGGGCGTGAAGGCGCGCTAGAGCAGGTGGCTGAATACAAGGTGGAGATGGTATGCGAGGAACGCTTTGGGGAGGCGGCGATCAACGCCCTGCACGACGCGCACCCTTATGAAACCCCCGCGTATGAAGTTTACACACTCCTAAACGGCCCCTGTTGATTGCGACAGGGGGCCTAGTGATTTGCAGCAGCGGGAAAGGGCAATATAGCAGCAGCTGGGGACTCTGTTTTTCTGGGGGCATCCAGAGAGCCGTGCAGCGCGCTGTTTAACTGACTTAAGGAATCCAGCATCATCTTCGACAGCGTTACGCAGGAGCCCATGGGGTTGTCGTGGAGCCTGCGGCGGCTGTCGATCTGAAATTGTAAGCCTCTCAGTCGACGTTGTAACGCCTTGGGTGCAGAGTCGATCAGGTGCTCAATATGCTTCTGACGCAGGCGTTCCAACTCTTCGGGACTGTCTTTTGCCAGCTGAATCAACTGGTCGACAGAGGGTAGTTTGTAGGACATAGTCTTAGCTCCGGTGTTTACTGCTTAGCGGAGCAACCGCTTCGCTGGCAGCCCTCTGGCTGCCGTAGGTGAATAAAAAACATGCTACCAAACTTCGATCCGCTATGTTAATAGCATATTCAATATCAAATAGTTATAAGTGGTATGTTGTGAACTTTGTCTGCTTCCTTGTGTGCGATTCGTAATATCTGCAGTGACAGTGGTGAGCTCAGGGGCTCGGGCGAACAGATTTTGGTGTTAGGTGAGCTATGTATCATGGGTGGGCTGCAATCGCAGTTATTGAGTACCAGTCGTCTATTTTGTTGACGCAGCGGGCGTCTACTTTGGCTTCCCATCGAGGCGAAGTGGCCTTTCCCGGCGGAAAATGGGAAGAGGGCGATTCGTCCTTAGAGGCCACAGCGCTGCGTGAGACTTTTGAAGAAGTCGGAGTTGACGCATCCGGTTTGGCGTTTCAACGGAAGTTGAACATCACCAAAACCCGTAAGGGCGTTCCGGTGCAGCCTTTTGCATACACAGCGCTAGGTGCGCTGGAAGTCACTCTGGACCCTGTGGAAGTGGAGGCAGCATTCTGGTTGCCCATCAGTGTGCTAGAGGCCGATCAGCGTGTGCGCACAGATGTGTTTGATTGGAATGGTCGGCAATATTGGTCGCCGGCTTATCGCTATCAGGGGTTTAATATTTGGGGGGTCACCGCGAGGGTGTTAGTGAACTATTTGCAGGCGACCCGGCAGGTGATTTTGCCTCAAGCTCACTCTGCCCCGGTCGTACGCCATAAGTAATGCAAATACAAGGCGGCGGTG
The DNA here is from genome assembly GCA_050300015.1 of Cellvibrionaceae bacterium. Lineage (GTDB taxonomy): Bacteria > Pseudomonadota > Gammaproteobacteria > Pseudomonadales > Cellvibrionaceae > CAYZQH01. Next base: position 256,966 of record JBNKWZ010000021.1, read on the forward strand.
TTCAGTTGAATTTGAACTCCTTAATGCGGGTTGATTCAATGCGGGTGTCGCAAAGGTGCGTCACTTCAAACCGATATTTATCCAGCTCAAAGCTGCACAAGGCATCGGGGATGCTCTCCAAAAACTCTACAATAATTCCGTTGATGGTTTTGGGGCCGTCGGTTGGTAATTGCCAGCCCAGTTGACGGTTGATGTCGCGTACAGAAGCTGACGCGTCAATAAGGTACCAGTCGTCTTCCAATGGCGTGATGTCTTGGTCATCGTCTTCTGCAGCATCGGTTGCAAAATCTCCGACAATTTCCTCCAGCAAATCCACCAGCGTCGCTATGCCCCGAACGTCGCCATATTCGTCTACCACCACGGCAAACCGACGTTTTTCTTTTTGAAAATTCATCAGCTGTGTGTGCAAGGGAGTGGACTCTGGAACAAAGTAGGGTGTATACATTTGTTTGCGAATGGCATCGTGGGTGACTGAGGCGTCGTCATCTTTCATAAACCGAACGGCCTTGCGTAGGTGCAGTACGCCCACAATGTTGTTGATGTCACCATCGTAGACGGGTAGCCGCGTGTATTCCGTTGTCCGAATTAATTCCAGTATTTCCGGGATGTCATCCTCAAGATCAATGCCAATGACTTCATTACGCGGAACCATAATGTCTTCCACGCTGGCTTTTTCGAGGTCCAAAACGTTTAACAGCATGCCTTGGTGCTGGTCGGGTATTAGGTCGCCAGCTTCGTCCACCACGGTCCTTAATTCTTCTGGGTGGAGGTGATCACTTAATCTCGCTTTTGAGCTGGGGTTTAAGCCCACCATGCGAACCAGCCCATTGGATACGCTGTTGACCAGTACAACCCAAGGGTGCAGCAATAGCAGCAGGGGTCTGAGTACGAATGATGCAGGAAAGGCAACGCGCTCTGGATAAAGGGCCGCGATGGTTTTAGGGGTGACCTCCGCAAAAATCAGTATCACCAGCGTGAGTAACATACCGCCAACAACAATGCCCGTTTGCCCATAGAGTCGTCCGGCTACGATAGTCATGATGGAGGTGGCGGCAATGTTGACCAAATTATTGCCGATGAGAATGACGCCAATGAGTCTATCGGGGCGTCGCAGCAGCTCCGAGGCGCGCCTAGCGCCTCGATGATCCTTTTTGACCAGGTGTCGTAACCGGTAGCGGTTGAGGGACATCATGCCGGTTTCGGAGCTTGAAAAAAAAGCGGAAAGCATGATGAGGACGATAAGTGCAACAAAGAGCACGTTCGGCGAGATGTCGTCCAATGAAGGATTGCCTATCAGAAAAATGGCCGGATATCTTGACCCACTTTTCAAATGGGTTCAAGGCTCTTGATTGGGTTGGTTCACATTCTGTTGGCGCAGCGGGCCTGCGTCAGCCAGCGCTATTGGTCTTTAGTATCAACTCCAGTACAAACTTGGTGCCGAAGTAGGCCAAAATCAAAAAAGCAAAGCCTGTTAGCGTCCAGCGGATGGCCAATTTTCCGCGCCACCCCTTAAAGTGATGGCCCCACAGCAGCAAAGAGTAGGTAAGCCAAGCGCAGGCAGTGAACACCACTTTATGCAACAAATGTTGTTCGGTTAGGCTGGTGATTTGCAGTAAGCCGCTTACCATGGCACCGCTTAATAAAATTTGTCCTGTCCAAACGAGCTCAAATAGTAGGTGTTCCATGGTTTGCAGAGGTGGAAGTAGGCGCACCAACCCTGTGGGGTGTTTGTTGCGAATTTTGTGGTTTTGGTACGCTAGAGCCACGGCCTGTAGGGTGGCGACAATCATGGTGCTGTACGCCGTGAGCGACAATAGAATATGGCCGACTACGCCCGGGGTGAGGGATTGTGCGGGTGTTACCGCGTTTGAAGTGGAGAACAGGCTAATCAGCAGGGCAATGGCGGTGACTGGAATAGAGAGCAGAAACAAGTTGTGCAGAGGGCGTCGAATGCAGGCGGCGAACACCAAAAGGTTTGCCACCCAAAAGAATAGAGAGGCAATTTTTACAAAACTGAACTGAAACCCCTCTGGCTTTACGATTTGCGTGTAAAGCCCCCAGCCATGTGCCACAAGGCTCAGAAATATCATGCCTAGCACCACTGTCGCGGGCGCCGTGGTCCTTAGGCGAACACCTCTTATTAGCAGTATCCAAGCTGTGCAGTACCCTGCGATGGTGAGCGTAATTGGCATAGTGCAGTCTGGTGTTCCAGTTCAAGAGGTTAAAAGCGTAAGAGTAGTGCCTCCTGCTTGGGCAATGCAAGCGCGGGCAGTAGTCGTTTTTCAGGTTATGAGGCAGTATACTGCGCCCCAACAGTGAATCCGCTTGAGATGACTGCGTTATTTAAGCGGGTGACAAACGGTCAGCACAATCGCTGAGGCAAACAGTGCTTGTGGCCGTACAACCATATTCGGCGATGCGATGCGCCTCGCTCAAACCGTTAACCATTGTGTAATCAACCATGTTTGAAAACTTATCAGATCGTTTAAATCGCTCGCTGCGTAAGATTACGGGCAAGGCGCGACTCAATCATGACAATGTTCAAGAGACCTTAAAGGAAGTTCGCAAAGCGCTACTTGAGGCGGATGTGGCTCTGCCCGTGGTCAAAGACTTTATCAATCAAGTACGAAAACGCGCTTTGGGCCAGGAAGTGTCGCGCGCTCTTAATCCGGGGCAACAATTCCTTAAAATCGTCGAAGCGGAATTGACGCAAGTCATGGGGGAGGCGAATGAAAAGCTGAACCTGGCTGTAGCCCCACCTGCAGTGGTGTTAATGGCAGGCTTACAGGGCGCCGGTAAAACCACATCCGTTGCAAAGTTGGCACGCTTTCTCAAAGAAAAAGAAAAGAAAAAAGTCCTGGTGGTCAGTGCGGATGTTTACCGGCCGGCGGCGATCAAACAACTGGAAACCCTTGCGCTAGAAGTGGACGTTGACTTTTTCCCTTCCTCTGCAGACCAAAAGCCCATTGATATTGCCACCAGTGCCGTGGCGCATGCGCGCAAAACGTTTGCAGATGTCTTGATCGTGGATACCGCGGGCAGGCTTCATATAGACGAGACGCTGATGGGGGAAATTCAGGGGCTGCACGCCGCGCTTAACCCAGCCGAAACGCTATTTGTCATTGATGCCATGATCGGTCAAGACGCAGTCAATACCGCCAAGGCCTTTAATGATGCGTTACCCCTAACGGGCGTGGTTTTAACCAAGGCAGATGGTGATGCACGTGGTGGTGCTGCGTTGTCGGTTCGTCATGTTACCGGCAAACCCATTAAATTTTTGGGGGTGGGTGAAAAAGTGGATGCTCTTGAGCCCTTTCACCCAGATCGATTGGCTGGACGCATCCTGGGGATGGGGGACATTCTGTCGCTGATCGAAGAGGCTGAGCATAAGCTGGATAAACAAAAAGCCGAAAAGCTTGTTCAGAAGGTTAAAAAAGGCAAGGCATTTGATCTTGAAGACCTGAGAGACCAGCTTAAGCAAATGCAGAGCCTCGGAGGAATGGGTAAGGTGTTGGATAAGTTGCCGGGTATGGGGAATGTGGCGCAAATGGCCGAACAGGCGAATGTGGGGAGTCAGTTTAAGCAGATGGAAGCATTGATCAACTCCATGACACCTGAAGAGCGGCGCAACCCCGACCTTTTAAATGGCTCTCGAAAGCGCCGAATTACGCGTGGGTCTGGCACCGATATTCAAGACCTGAATCGTTTGCTCAAGCAGCACAAGCAAATGGGCAAGATGATGAAGAAGTTCAAAGGCGGCGGCATGAATAAGATGATGCGCGGCATGCAAGGTATGATGGGGGGCGGTGGTGGATTACCGCCGGGTTTCGGTCAATAGAGCTTCGAAATGTTTGGCGGTTGTTAAGCGTCCATCAAAGTCCGTTTGAATGAGGTGTGCGCGGGTTTGCTACTCCGGCCATGGCTTCAGTGCCTGTGAAAACGGCGTTTAAGCTCATTTGGCGATAATTTGAGGGGTTTGTCGTGGTTTTGAGCTATACATTGCAAAACCTTTCGATTAGAATACGCCGCCTTTCGCAGCCCTACGGCTGATGTCTGCAAGGGTAAGGCCTTCAACGGCACCGATTTTAGCAGCGTTCACTTCATCTAAGTGAGCGCAGAATTGATTGAAAGTACTGGGATAATTAAACACATGGTAACCATTAGATTGTCGCGTGGCGGCTCCAAAAAACGTCCTTTTTACCACGTAGTCGTCACCGATAGCCGTAACAAGCGTGACGGACGTTTTATTGAGCGTTTGGGCTTTTTTAACCCAATCGCCCGCGGAAATGAAGAGCGTCTGCGTCTTGATACTGACCGCTTGAGCCACTGGGTGTCTCAAGGTGCGCAGTTATCAGACCGTGTAGCGCGCTTGACCAAAAGTGCGAGCGAATCTGCGGCAGCATAATTGGTGACCAAAGCCTATGCCCCCCAGGACCCCATTGTGGTGGGGAAAATCGTGGGTGTCTTTGGCGTTAAGGGGTGGTTGAAGTTAAAGTCCTTCACTCAGCCCGTAGAGAATATACTGACCTATGGGCCGCTCTATGTGAGTTGGGCTGAGACGCGGTCAAAACCGGGCTTTCAGGCCGGCGAGCGCTCGGTATTAAGCCAATGGGTAGTGCCTGAAACCCTGGTGTGTGACCAACACAAGGCACGACCACAGGGGTTGGTGGTGCATTTCGAAGGGATCGACGATCGCGATCAGGCGCAAATGCTGGTCGGAGCAGAGCTTAGAGTCAGCCGAGTGGAACTGCCGGCGTTGGCACAAGATGAATACTATTGGTACCAACTGATTGGCTTGACGGTGATCAGTGAGTTTGAAGGCGGTAGTACCCTATTGGGGCGAGTGACCAAGCTGCTTGAAACGGGTGCCAACGATGTATTGGTGGTCAAGCCCACTGAAGAGGTTCGCGGAATTGAACGCAAAGAGCGATTGATTCCCTATGTCCCAGGGCAATTTGTGAAGCAAATTGATCTTACCGCGCAGCGAATGACGGTGGATTGGGACCCAGATTTTTAATAGGAGGAACGGTGAAACTGGCTGTGCTGACACTGTTCCCGGAAATGTTTGAGGCCATTCAACGTTTTGGTGTGTCCGCAAGGGCCATGCAAAACGGTTTGGTGACCCTGAAGTGCTTCAATCCCAGGGACTATGCAACTGACAAGCATGGTACTGTGGATGACCGCCCTTATGGCGGAGGCCCTGGCATGGTCATGAAGATAGACACGCTGGAGCGTGCGTTAGAAGACGCAAAGGATTGGTTGTCGGGATTTGTTAGCGACTTAGAGAATGGCTCATCGCCCGACATGCAGGTGGTGTATTTGTCCCCCCAGGGGAAGTTGCTGACGCAGGCAGGCGTAGCCGGTTTTGGAGCTGCTAAACGTCTGGTGCTGATTGCTGGACGCTACGAGGGCATTGACGAACGCTTTATTGAAGCGCATGTGGATGTGGAGTGCTCTATTGGCGATTACGTGCTCAGTGGTGGTGAGTTGCCTGCGATGGTGCTGATTGATGCACTGGCAAGGCTACAGCCTGGTGCGCTGGGTGATGGTGAGTCTGCAGAGCAAGATTCGTTTATGAACGGTTTATTGGATTGTCCGCACTATACCCGTCCGGAGTCCTATAAAGGCCGCAATGTTCCCCCGGTGTTACTGTCCGGGGATCATGGGAAGATAAGCCAATGGCGGCATATGCAGTCATTGGGCCGCACAGCTGAGCGGCGTCCAGGATTGTTAGAAAAATTGACGTTGTCCGAGAAGCAAACTGCACTGCTGGCGCAGTACCAAGCTTCTGGTGCGACAAATGATGAATGTAATTAACGGTTATTGGCGAGAGCCAACAATTTTCGGGAGCGAGTCATGAGTTCGAAGAATAAAATCATCCAGGCGCTGGAGAATGAACAGTTAAAGTCCGATGTGCCAGAATTTTCCCCAGGTGATACCGTCGTCGTACAAGTTAGGGTTATTGAAGGAGAGCGTGAGCGCCTGCAGGCCTACGAAGGGGTTGTGATCGGTATTCGTAACCGTGGTTTGAATTCGGCTTTCACTGTTCGCAAGTTGTCACACGGCGTGGGTGTTGAGCGTACGTTCCAAACACACAGTCCACAAGTGGCGAGCATTGCTGTCAAGCGTCGAGGCGATGTGCGCCAGGCCAAGCTCTACTATTTGAGAGCCCTTACCGGTAAGGCTGCGCGTATTAAAGAGAAACTTAACTAAGTTTTTTGTGGCAGATCTCTTAGCGATTATCCCAAAAGCGGCTCCGGCCGCTTTTCCTGTTTATGAAAGCGATACTCGATTTGGGCTAGCCTAAATGTGCGTCATGTCCGTTACGTGATATTGTGAAGTGAACTATCGTTGAGTATCGTAGTCTGTGAAAATGCAGGCTTTTGGTGTAAGCGGCACTGTACTATCAACCACTGGGAATAGACGTTTTATGAAATATTACATTCAAGCGATTGTGGGTTTGGCCGCACTTCTAACCGCAGGCTGGGCATTAGCAGAGGATTCGGCGAGCCAAAACCAGCCCGCTGACGCTGTCGTCAAAGCCATTCAATCGGGGCTAGAAGCTGGGAAGCCTGGCATTCAAGTAACATCGGTTGAAAAAACACCGGTCTCCAATATCTACAAGGCTATTATTGATGGTGGCCCCCATGTGTACACCACGCAAGATGGGAAATTCTTTTTTACAGGCGATATCTATCAGGTTTCACCTAATAAAATTGTCAATTTGACCGATGAAGAGCGCAATGTGGATCGTGCCAAAGCCATTGCCAGTATCGATAAGAAAGACACCATCGCATTTTCACCTGAAGGTGAGGTGAAGAAAGTTATGTATGTGTTTACAGACGTAGATTGTGGGTATTGTCAAAAACTGCATTCCAAAATGGCGGATTACAACGCGCTCGGTATTGAAATTCGGTACCTGGCGTACCCTCGGGCGGGCATCAATTCGCGCTCTTATCGAAAAATCGCCTCCGCTTGGTGTGCTAAGGACCGTCAAGCGGCCCTGACAAAGCTTAAAAACCGACAAGAAATTGAAGACAACGTTTGCTCAGACAACCCTGTGGCCAAGCAATTTGCGCTGGGGCAGCAACTAGGGTTGTCAGGAACCCCAGCCTTGGTGTTCGAGTCGGGTCAACTGATTGGCGGCTATGTTGAACCAGAGCGCCTCAAACAGATGTTAGAGCTGTAAAGCACGCCTTCTTTGACAGGGCCTTGGATTGACAGGCCCTTAGTCGACCAGTATCTTTGCCTATCTTTTCCGGCCCCCGGTAAGCCTATGCTCTACTGGGCGTTTGCTATGTGTTGTGTGAGGTATTTGCTTGAAAGCAGTCAAAATAGGAATCTGTGGTTTGGGAACCGTCGGTGGCGGCACTTTTAATGTGATAACCCGAAATCAGACAGAAATTAATGCCCGTGCGGGATGTGACGTTGTAATAGCCCAAGTGGGGGCCCGATCCGATAACCCCGGTTGCCAGTTATCTGGCATTAACCTGACTCGTGATGTGTTCGAGGTCGTTGACAATCCTGAAATTGACATTGTTGTCGAGCTGATAGGTGGAACGACGGTGGCGCGTGAGCTTGTAGAGCGGGCAATTGACAACGGTAAGCATGTGGTCACTGCCAATAAAGCACTGATTGCCGAATTTGGCAACGAGCTGTTTGAGCGAGCCCGAGCAAAAGGCGTGAGTATCGCATTTGAAGCTGCTGTGGCGGGTGGCATTCCGATTATTCGTGCCCTGAGAGAAGGGCTTAGTGCCAACCGAATCGAATGGCTCGCGGGCATCATTAATGGTACGGGTAATTTTATTTTGACCGAAATGCGCGACAAAGGCCGCGCTTTTGACGATGTGCTGAAAGAAGCGCAAGCACTTGGTTATGCTGAAGCGGACCCCACGTTTGATGTTGAGGGTATTGATGCAGCGCATAAATTGGTGATTCTGGCGTCCCTGGCTTTTGGTATGCCGCTGCAGTTTGACAAAGTGTTTACAGAGGGCATCGCTAAAATTCTGCCCGTGGATGTGTCCTATGCGAGTGAGCTGGGTTATCGGATCAAGCATCTGGGTATTGCACGTAAGCACGAGCATGGCATAGAGCTGCGTGTCCATCCTACTTTGATTCCCGAGCGACGCTTAATTGCGAATGTGGATGGCGTATCGAATGCCGTCGTTGTTAAGGGCGATGCCGTGGGCCCCACCTTGTATTACGGTCCTGGGGCGGGCGCAGAGCCTACAGCCTCTGCCGTGATTTCTGACATTATTGATTTAAGCCGCATGTTCACGGCGAACCCGGTTAACCGAGTCCCTCACCTTGGGGTTTATTGGGATCAATTAATGGAGCACCCCATATTACCCATCGCGGAGGTGGAAACGGCTTACTATCTACGTATGTCCGCAGTGGATAAACCCGGAGTACTGTCTCGGATCACGCAAATATTGAGCGACGCGGGTATTAGCATTGAAGCGCTAATTCAAAAACAACCGTGGCAAGGTGAATCCGAGGTTCCAGTGATTTTGTTGACCAGCCGTGTGCAAGAAAAGCGAATGAACGAAGCTATTGCTCAAATCGAAGGGTTGGACAGCATTGCCGGTGATGTGGTGAAAATTCGTGTGGAAGCACTGTAATTTGACTGAAGAATATTAAGGTTAACCAACGTGAAATATATTAGTACGCGCGGAAAAGCGCCGTCGCTCTCCTTTGAAGATGTGGTGCTCACCGGATTGGCGTCCGATGGCGGACTCTACGTGCCCGAGACATTGCCCAAGTTTTCCAAGGAAGCCATCGCCTCTTGGGCGGGGCTGTCGTACCGTGAATTGGCTTTTGAAATCATGTCACCCTTTGTTGATGGTGAAGTGCCTGAGGCTGAATTAAAAGCTATTATCAACAAGAGTTATGACGGGTTTCGACACGATGCCATTGCGCCCTTAGTTCAAACGGGACACAACGAATGGATTTTAGAGTTGTTTCAAGGACCGACGCTGGCATTTAAAGATTTTGCGCTGCAGTTTTTGGGAAATTTGCTGGACAATATATTGGCAAAGCGCAATCAAAAAGTGGTGGTGATGGGGGCTACCTCTGGTGACACCGGTTCGGCCGCGATTGAAGGTTGCCGTCACTGTGAAAACGTCGATGTTTTTATCTTACATCCCTATCAGCGGGTGTCGGAAGTACAACGGCGGCAAATGACCACTGTGCTAGAAGATAACGTGTTTAATATCGCGCTTGAAGGTAATTTCGACGATTGCCAAAATATGGTCAAAGCCAGTTTCTCCGACCAAAGTTTTTTACCGCAAGGGCGTCAACTGGTGGCGGTGAACTCTATTAATTGGGCGCGCATTATGGCGCAAATAGTGTATTACTTCTATTCTGCGTTAGCCTTGGGTGCGCCTCATCGTGCAGTCTCTTATTCTGTGCCGACGGGCAACTTCGGCGATATATTTGCAGGCTATCTGGCAAGTCGTATGGGGTTGCCTATCGAACAGCTGGTGATCGCCACCAATAGCAACGATATATTGCATCGCTGTATCAGCGCCAACGACCACACCAAAAAACCATTGGTGCACTCGCTTTCTCCGAGTATGGACATCATGGTGTCTAGCAATTTTGAAAGAATGTTGTTCGACCTGTATGAGCGGGATGGTAGCGCCATTTCTGAATTGATGAGCGACTTCCAAAAAACCGGTGCTTTGGAATTGAATGAGGCTGCTTTAACACAGGCACGATCGTTATTTTCCAGTTGTCGGTTGAGTGATGACGAGACGATTTCAGTGATTTCTGATGTGTTTGATAAAACTGAATATTTATTGGACCCACATACCGCGATTGGAGTGCAGGCCGCTCGGCAATCGCGTCAAAATTCAGCAACCCCAATGATTTGCTTGGCGACTGCGCATCCGGCTAAATTTTCGGAGGCGGTACGTCAAGCCGGACAGCTGCAAGATCCGGCGTTACCCTTTCATATGCAAGACCTCTTGCAGCGTGAAGAGCGCTATGAGGTGATTGCCAATGACATGGCTTCCGTACATCAATTTATGGCTCGACATATCACATAGGCGCTCCATAAACACTGGTTAACTCATCATGCCTACAAATGGGGCGCTTAAACACTAAGTGCCTCGGTTGATTGGCCGTTTTGGCGCAATTTTACCCGCCTTTCTTATAGAAGTAAGTGTTGTTTTGGTGCAACTTACTTGCAGCAGCCTGCTCCCTTTTTACGATCAAGCCCAAATGGCGCCATTTCAGAGAGTGTCGATTAGACGATTTGAGTCTTTTGGGCTTTTATGGCCGGTTTTTGTGCGCATTGGAATAGTACTTGCAATGCTTGTTGTTGATGGCTTGCAAGGTAGTGGTCTGCAGGATGTTATTCACTTGTTGTCGGTGTCGGGAGTGTCATGGATTCGGGGAGCATGCCATTCGTGCTAAAACTCATACCAGTGATAATGCTTCTGGTTGTGATTGGTATGGTAATTGTGAGGCACCAGAGGGCGCGAGAACAGCAGGCGAAAGGGGTGATTTGGCTGCAGGCTATTCGTATGTTGCTGACCCATATGCAGCGTCACAGAGGATTATCTTCCGGCTATATCAGTGGAGATAGCTCTCTGTATCAAAGTATTAGTGAAATTCAAAAGCAAGTTAGCCGTGATTTTGACCATATTGTTGCGGTGGGGGAGTGGATTAAGCAGCACCAAGGCTGGCAGCTTATTATGCAGCATTGGGCGAGGCTTGCTGGCAATGTCTTCAGCTTGCCCGTTGAGAAGGCTATAGACCAACACAACCGTTTGATTAAAAACATTTTGGTGTTTGTGGATGACGTGGCCAGTGCGCATCACCTCAATTCGTTGCCCGGTTCACGCGGCAATATCTGGCGAGAGTTACTCACCCTTGCCGAGTTGGTGGGGCAATCGCGGGCTGTGGGAACCGCGTTAGCGGCCGCCCACAGTGAGCTGGGGTCGACACAGTTCGATAAGGCGCAAGCAGAGTTGCAAGCCTTAAATGCGGCCATTCTAGCAACCATGGAAGCCCCCCGTTGCAGAGCGAATATCGATTCCGAAAATTTACAGAATATCATCAGTTTCTTGGCTTATATCGACACCCATATTCTGCAAGAAGGTCCCGTGATCTCAGCAAAGGAATATTATGGTGTAGCCACCAAAACGCTGGACAAACTTTATGAGAGATTCGATGTGGAGCTCGACCGAGTCAATCGCCGTTAATCAGCCCGTGTTTAAGTTCTATTAACCCGGCACGTCCTTGTACCGCATTAACCCGACACAAAAGATTGCCGGGTTAATAGATGGATTTAAAACCAAGCTGTTGCCATTTCTACTTTTCGCCAAAATGTTTGCTTCAACCGCATTCTTAATCTCTTCCTTTCGACAACAGCTTCATCTCAGCGTTGTTACTTCTCGAAAGAGCCACTTGAGGTTCCGGCGTGTATGATCGATGGCAACCTCATGGGGGTTTGTTACACTGATGCCCGAAATTGACTTGGGGACATTATGCAGCAGAAAGTGATTGTTCGGCGTGAGCCAAAAGCCGACCCCCTCGCAGGGCTGTCTCATCTTCACCCAATATTGCAACGGGTTTACGCCACGCGTGGTATAGAGAGTGCGAGTGACCTAGACTACGGGCTCGGTAATTTGCTTAAGCCGGATTTAAAAGGCTTGGATGATGCTGTCAGCATGCTTTGTGAAGCGCTAGAGCCCCAGAAACTGATCGTTATCGTTGGCGATTTCGACGCTGATGGAGCAACCAGTACGGCGCTGGCGCTGCGCTGCTTACGTGAGCTGGGGTTTAAACGCGTGGATTTTTTAGTGCCCAACCGCTTTGAATATGGATACGGTTTAACCCCTGAAATCGTGGATGTGGCCAGCCGGTTAAGCCCCGATATTTTACTCACAGTGGATAATGGTATTGCTAGCCATGAAGGGGTCGCCAGGGCCCGAGCGCTGGGAATTGATGTGCTTATTACCGATCACCACCTGCCGGGAGAGTCTGTTCCGCCGGCCCGAGCCATTGTCAATCCTAATCAGCCTGGGTGTACTTTTTCCGCCAAGGGTACCGCGGGTGTGGGCGTGGTCTTCTATTTGATGATGGCATTGAGAGCGGCGCTGAGGGTGCAAGGTTGTTTTGAAACGAAAGCAGAACCCAATTTAGCGCGCTACTTGGATTTGGTGGCCTTGGGGACGGTGGCGGACGTGGTGCCCCTCGAACGCAATAATAGAGTACTTGTGGCGCAGGGCTTGCGGCGTATGCAAGCGGGTAAGGCGTGCGCGGGCATTCGGGCCCTGATGCAGGTGAGCGGCAAAGATATTCGTTCCATCAAAGCGACAGATCTGGGTTTTATTGTGGGGCCTCGCCTCAATGCGGCAGGTCGGTTGGATGATATGAGTATCGGCATCCGGTGTTTATTGACTGATGACGATGGTGAAGCTTTGGCATTGGCTGCGGAGCTTGATGCGCTCAACCGAGATAGGCGCGCCATTGAGTCTTCCATGCAAAAAGAAGCGCAGGAGCTGTTGGCCAAGCAGTTGTTAACGGATGAAAACGATTTGCCACCGGCATTAGTACTGTTTCAAGACAGCTGGCACCAAGGTGTGATCGGTATTCTGGCGTCTAGAATAAAGGAGCAGTTTCATCGTCCGGTGATTGTGTTTGCCGAGGATACTGAGGCCGTCCTAAAGGGCTCCGGGCGGTCCATCGCCGGGGTGCATTTGCGTGACGTGCTGGATGCCGTTGCCACCACTCACCCTGGGTTGTTGACCAAATTTGGTGGGCATGCAATGGCGGCGGGTTTAAGTCTGGCAAAGTCAGATTTGGAGCGATTCAAATCGGCATTCGAAGCGGCCGTGCTTGCCGTTACGGGCCCCAATGGTATTCGTCCGGTTGTTGAATCTGACGGTGCCCTCGAGCCAGAAGATTTTACCGTGAAGCTGGCCAGTGCGATCGAGTCAGAGGGGCCTTGGGGGCAAGCTTTTCCCGAGCCGGTGTTTGATGGTGATTTTAACCTTGTGCAGCAGCGTATCGTCGGGCATAAACATTTGAAAATGGTGCTTTCACCGCTGCATTCGCCTGACCAGCTGGTCGATGCCATCGCATTTAATGTTGACTTGCAAGCGTGGCCTAACCTCAACTGCAGTACTGTGCGCTGTGCTTTTAAGTTATCGGTGAACGAGTTTCGTGGTCAAACCCATTGTCAGATGATGGTGGAATTTATCAGTCCTTTGGCGCAGGGCTAACGCGATGAGTGGGGTAAAGTGAGGGGCTTGGCAGTGCTCCGCCGATGACCGTGAAGCTCCCCACCAAGAAGCTAGTTCTCGGGTTCGTTGATCACCAAGTTTAAATCCAGAGCCTCAATGAGATCTCGGTATTGGTTTTGAAGCTCCAAACATTGATCGTAGATCCCGATTCGCGTTTGAATACACTGGTTGAGTAAGCGCTGGAATGCGTGATTTTCTTTACCGTCAAGGCTGCGATCGGTGCACAGCCGTTGAAGCTCTTGTGACAACGCGCGCAGATACTTTTCACTGTTAACTTCCACGGCCTCAATAGCGGCCTCGAACCTCATGCTTTGATCTCGCAGTGCTTCGATATCTGTGCTGGCGCTGGGACTGCCCAGCCGATGCCGAGGCAGTGCCTCGGGGTGTCGCAACAACGCATTGGCTTTTTCTTCGGCTACACGGAACAAAGTGCATACCAAATCGCGCATGGTTTGATATTGCTCGTTCCTGGGGCTTGGCATGTTGTGAATAATGGCGCCGAATTGCGGGCATCCCCACACATACCGCGCAGAGTGATCCAACGGCATTGGGCTGTTGGCCTGTTCCAATAAAACGGATTCAAGGTCCGTCAGCGGACCGATGCTTGATTGCAGTCGTCCTGTTTGGTGCCAGTGAATCGCGGACTTCAGCCCGAATTGGTCCAAAGTGCGGATTACCAAATCGTTTAGCTTGTCCATTTGCTCAATACTGATGGTTGCCAGAAAGAACTCGTGTAAATGTCGAGTGTTGTCATCCAGTGAAGGCGGTAGTTTTGGGGCTTCTTCCTCTACTGTGCGTTTTTTCTGACTGCGGTTTAAGTTAAGTGACAATTTTTCTGCCAGGGAGGCGGCGTCAATGGGTTTTTCTATATAGTCGTCGCCACCGGCTTCGAAGCCTTTCAATTGTTGGTCGGGTGCTTTCAGGTGAGAGATGAACAGAATTGGGGTGGCAGAAAACTGCGGCTCAAGCCGAATCAATCGACAAATTTTAAAAGTGTCGAAATTTGGGAGGTCCACATCCATCAGGATGATATCTGGGGCATAGGTGCGCAAGGCATCCAAGCACTGGATGCCCGATTCTGCGGTCTTAATGTCAAAATTCTTGTCAAGTGCGCGTTCCAATAGCTTTTGATTGCTTTGACTGCTATCAACGCACATGATTTTAGGGCGAAGTGACTGCTTAGCACGGTATTCCATACGGTCAAACTCCTTGCTTGGCAGCTCATGCCGCCGGTGGTTTCGATTCCAAAACTGACAATTTGTAACAGGATCCGGCTTGTAGTTATGAGGAGAGGGAGCTGCTTATGGCGCCATAAAAACGGGATGCACGCCGAATGGCGCTTGAACCGTTAATTTATATAGGGGTTTGAAATTTGATCTGCCGGTCATTCAATTCTAATACCATTTCCTCATAAATTTCAAACTATCTATTCCTTAATCGTGAAATATTCTAAAGAGGGTAAGTCTTTATATTCGGCAAAAAAGGGACCTTTGAGGTACAATCGCGACCCCAATTTAAGTGAACGAGACTTCTATGGAAATTAACCCCTTACTCAATGCTCTAGCCGATATGAAGCACCGTGGCGAAACGCTTAGGGGGTACCTTTGACTACGCCACTAAAAAAGAGCGCTTAACAGAAGTTGAGGCCGAGCTGGCTGAGCCAGACGTTTGGAATGACCCAGAGCGGGCGCAAGCTTTAGGGCGAGAACGGTCGGCACTCGAGCAGGTAGTGAATACGATTGATACCTTGGAGCGCGGCATCGCCGACTTTCACGAGTTGATCGAAATGGCGGTTGAAGAGGGTGATGAAAGTAGTTTAGAAGATATCGCTAAGGAAATAGGTGAGCTTGAGGCCAGTCTGGCAACGCTTGAGTTTCGGCGGATGTTTTCTAAAGAGATGGATGCCAATAACGCGTTTTTGGATATTCAGTCGGGCTCAGGTGGGACTGAGGCACAAGACTGGGCAGAAATGATTTTGCGTATGTATTTGAGGTGGGGGGAAGACAAGGGGTTTAAAACCTCATTGGAGGAGGCGTCTCCGGGAGATGTAGCCGGAATTAAAAGTGCGACCATTCGATTTGAAGGCGAATATGCCTTTGGATGGTTGCGCACGGAGACGGGTGTGCATCGGTTGGTTCGCAAGTCACCCTTTGATTCGGGTAATCGACGCCATACTTCTTTTGCCTCCGTTTTCGTTTCTCCCGAGATTGATGATGACATCGAAATTGATATCAATCCCTCGGATTTGAGGGTAGATACCTACCGTGCCAGCGGTGCGGGTGGGCAGCATGTTAACAAAACCGATTCTGCCATTCGTATCACCCACGAGCCTTCTGGTGTCGTGGTGCAATGTCAGAGCGAGCGCTCTCAGCACGCCAACCGAGATAAGGCGATGAAGATGTTGAGGGCACGTATGTATGAGCAGGAAATGCTCAAACGCAATGCCGAAAAACAAGCGCAAGAAGACGCCAAGGCTGATATTGGTTGGGGGAGCCAGATTCGATCCTATGTACTGGACGATTCCCGTATCAAAGACCTGCGTACTGGTGTGCAAACCAGTAATTGTCAGGCCATTTTGGATGGCGATTTGGATGATTTTATCGAGGCCAGTTTAAAAGCAGGCCTTTAACTTTAAGTCGCTTTATAGCCCTTTTCACTATAGCGCAGTGCCCGTCACTGAGGACTGTCACAACAGGTAGCAAACGAACACCATGACTGAACAACCTATTGATGAAAACAAGCTCATTCAGGAGCGCCGCCAAAAACTCAATCAATTGCGCGAGGCTGGCAACGCATTCCCCAACCACTTTAGGCCAGAGCATCAGGCGGCCACCCTGCAATCCGCCGAAGGCGATAAGGACAAGGCGGAGCTGGAGGCTCTGGCGCAAAGGGTGAGTGTTGCTGGACGCGTGATTCGCAACCGCGGGGCTTTTATGGTCTTGCAAGATGGTTCAGGGCAAATTCAATTGTATGTGACCAAAGAAGCCCGGCCTTTCGCCAAAACGGTGGATTTGGGCGATATTATTGGTGTTGACGGGGTGTTGCACAAGTCAGGCAAGGGCGACTTGTATGTGAACATGGAAACCTTTTGCATGTTGACTAAGTCATTGCGACCTTTGCCCGATAAGTTTCATGGCTTGGCCGATCAAGAGTTGCGTTATCGTCAGCGCTATGTCGACTTGATCGCCAATCCAGAAGTGCGCGAAACCTTTGTGATGCGTTCAAAAATTGTTCAGTTTATTCGCAGTTACTTAAACCAAAACCACTTTTTAGAAGTGGAGACCCCTATGTTACAAAGCATTCCGGGGGGGGCCACGGCGCGTCCTTTTGTTACGCATCACAACGCGTTGGACATGGATATGTACTTGCGCATTGCCCCCGAGCTCTATTTAAAGCGTTTGGTGGTTGGTGGGTTTGAGCGGGTGTATGAAATTAACCGTAATTTTCGCAACGAAGGTTTAAGTACACGGCACAACCCAGAATTTACCATGCTGGAATTTTATCAGGCGTATGCCGATTACAATGACTTGATGGATTTGACCGAAGATATGTTGCGGGCATTGGCAAAGCAAGTGTTGGGTACCACGCTGGTGAGCAATACCGTCGGTGAAGATGAAGTGATCACTTATGATTTTGCACAGCCTTTTGCGCGGTTGAGCGTATTGGATGCGATATTGCATTTCAACCCGGAGTTGTCAGTCGATCAGCTCAGTGATTTGGCAAGCGCTCGGCAAGTAGCCGAAGGCTTGGGGATTGCTCTCAAACAGGTTTGGGGGTTAGGTAAAATCCAAATTGAAATTTTCGAAAAGACGGTAGAGCACCGTTTGGTGCAGCCCACGTTTATCACGCGTTACCCTACCGAAGTCTCACCTTTGGCGCGCCGCAATGACGACGACCCCTTTGTTACAGACCGGTTTGAGTTTTTTGTGGGCGGACGAGAAATTGCCAATGGCTTTTCGGAGCTCAATGACGCTGAAGATCAGGCCGAGCGGTTTAAGATGCAAGTGGCTGAAAAGGATGCTGGTGATTTAGAGGCGATGCACTACGACGCTGACTATGTTCGAGCGCTGGAGTACGGTTTGCCGCCTACTGCTGGAGAGGGGATCGGCATCGATCGGTTGGTGATGTTGCTGACCAACTCGCCCAGTATTCGCGACGTGCTGTTATTTCCACATATGCGGCCTGAGTCGTCGTAGTGGGTTATGCCATTGAAAGTTAAAGCATCCCAATGGGGGGTGCCGGAGTAACGCGATCCTAGGGCTCAAGGCTCCATTGTGACTGGGCTTAGTGGTGTTGTGCTTGCGCCTTTTGCATCAAGGCGCGCACAGTGGGTGTTTGGAGAAATGGCGGATAATTTGCCGTTGTCTCTCTGTTTAGCCCTCGCTCGACAGTGATCGAGCGAGGGCTTTTTTGTGCCACAAGATGGGTGTGAAAGTATTCGCCGGTGGGCTATTTTATAGTACCTACGCGCTGCCTGGATTCTGTTGTGACGCACACCCACAGACCGTCTACACTTAAGGCAATTCATCGTGCAAAGGGGTCCAAATGGACAATCAACCCATCGAGCGCCGTCAATTCAGTCGTGTCACTTTCGACGCGGTGGTCACGGTGTCGCAAGAAGATCAAAAGTTTACCGCGCAATTGGTGGACATCTCTTTAAATGGGGTATTGATTACGACCCCTCATAAGTACGAGCTGCGCACGGATCGCCCCTGTTCGATAGCGGTGCGTTTATCGCAGGATGTGAATATCGCCATGCAAGTTTCCTTGGTCCACTCCAGTAGCCAGACCTTAGGGTTTCATTGCACCAGTATTGATATGGACAGCATGACGCACCTGCGCCGCTTGGTGGAAAGCAATTTACCGGGTGAATCCGCTTCAGAGCGCGTGTTAAACGAGCTGCTGAAGCGGCACAAAATGGGTTGATGCCCGTGGGCTAGCCTTTTAACGGCTTGTATTTCATGCGTTTGGGTTGGGCATTACTGCCTTTTCTCGCTAAAAAGTCCTCGTGGTATTCAGAATAGTTGCCCTCAAAAAACACCGCTTCGCTGTCGCCTTCATAAGCCAAAATGTGCGTGGCGACACGATCTAAAAACCACCGATCATGAGAAATCACCAAAGCAGAACCTGGAAAGGCTTGAATGGCTTCTTCCAGGGCGCGCAAGGTTTCCACATCCAAATCGTTGGACGGCTCATCCAGTAGTAACACATTGGCCCCCTGTTTTAAGGTGTTGGCCAGGTGCAGTCGGCCGCGTTCCCCTCCGGACAGTTCGCCCACGCGCTTTTGCTGGTCGGTGCCTTTAAAGTTAAATCGCCCAACGTAGGAGCGTGAGCTTACTTCGTAATTCCCGATTTTTAGAATGTCGTGGCCACCCGAGACAGCCTCCCAAACAGTGGCATTGTTGTCTAGGTTTTCTCGTCCCTGTTCTACGTAGGCCACATTGACGGTGTCACCCACAATGATTTCACCCGAGTCTGGCGTTTCTGTGCCGGCGATCATTCTAAATAGTGTGGATTTGCCCGCGCCGTTACCACCCACAATGCCCACAATGGCACCCTTGGGTACGGTAAAGGTGAGGTTTTGCAGTAAACACCGCTCACCAAACCCTTTGGTCACTTGGTGAAACTCAATGACCTTGTCGCCTAGACGCTCGCCGGGTGGAATGTAAATTTCATTGGTTTCGTTGCGCTTTTGAAACTCTTGAGACTGCATTTCTTCAAAGCGGTTGAGGCGTGCTTTGTTCTTGGCGTGACGTCCCTTAGGGTTCTGACGTACCCACTCCAATTCGGCCTTCAAGGCTTTTTGTTGGGCGGCTTCCGAGCGCTCTTCCTGTGCTAGGCGTTTTTCCTTGGCTTCTAGCCAGGTGGAATAATTGCCCTCGTAGGGGATGCCATGTCCACGGTCTAATTCGAGTATCCACCCGGCGGCATTGTCCAAAAAGTACCGGTCATGGGTAATGGCCACAACGGTACCTGAGAAGTTGACCAGAAATTGCTCTAACCAATACACCGATTCGGCATCAAGGTGGTTGGTCGGTTCGTCCAGGAGTAGCATATCGGGGCGTGAAAGCAGTAGTCGGCAGAGGGCCACTCGGCGCTTTTCGCCCCCGGATAGCGTCTCCACCGTCGCGTCCCAAGGGGGAAGGCGCAGAGCGTCTGCCGCGACTTCTAAGGTGTGGTCCAAGTTGTGGGCATCCCAGGCTTGAATAATGTTTTCAAGTTTTTCCTGTTTTTTCGCCAGCGCGTCAAAATCGGCATCGGGTTCAGCGTAGGCAGCGTAGAGAGCGTCTAGGTCGGCCAATGCATCGACAGCCTCCTGAACGCCTTCGAGTACGTTGCCGCGTACATCTTTTTCGGGGTTCAGTTCGGGCTCCTGTGCCAAATAGCCCACTTTAATATCTGGCATTGGTCGAGCTTCACCCAGGTAATCCGTGTCGACACCGGCCATGATGCGCAGCAAAGTGGATTTACCTGAACCATTTAGACCTAACACGCCAATTTTGGCGCCAGGAAAGAAAGAAAGTGAGATATCTTTTAATATTTCACGTTTAGGTGGCACCACCTTGCCCACGCGATTCATGGTGAAAACGTATTGCGCCATTGCGGCCTCCTAAAGGTCTGAATTGCCGCGCAGGTTAACCATGTCAATGGGAATTTTCAATGCTAACCGCAGTGGCTTTTCAAACCGCCGCCTACAAAGGCAAAAACCCTTGTAAAAGCGCTTAAAAAGCCGCGGTCGTACGGGTTTTAGTGTACAATCGCGCGCTTATTTGCCAGTTTGAATTCGAGGACCCCCATGTTTGACAAGACCTTAACGGTTGCTGACTTCGACCCGGAGATCTGGGCTGCCATCCAAAATGAAGGCCGCCGCCAGGAAGAGCACATTGAACTGATCGCATCGGAGAATTACACCAGTCCCTTGGTGATGAAGGCTCAGGGCTCCAAACTCACCAATAAGTACGCCGAAGGGTATCCCAGTAAGCGCTACTACGGCGGTTGTGAATACGTGGACCAAGCAGAGGCTTTGGCCATTGAACGAGCAAAAACGCTCTTCGGTGCGGATTACGCCAACGTACAACCCCATTCGGGCTCTCAAGCCAATGCTGCCGTGTATCAAGCGTTGTTGAATCCTGGGGATACGGTATTGGGAATGAGCTTGGCTCATGGTGGCCATTTGACTCACGGCGCTAAGGTCAACTTCTCAGGTAAAACCTATAACGCTGTACAGTATGGCTTGAATACTGAAACCGGTGAGGTGGACTACGACGAAGTGGCCGCACTGGCACGGGAGCACAAACCCAAGATGATTGTGGCGGGTTTTAGTGCATACAGTCAGGTCATGGATTGGCAAAAATTCCGCGACATTGCCAATGAGGTGGGCGCATACCTCTTGGTGGACATGGCGCATGTGGCAGGCTTAGTGGCTGCAGGTGTTTACCCGTCGCCAGTGCAAATTGCCGATGTCACCACCTCCACGACCCACAAAACCCTGCGTGGACCACGTGGCGGCATTATTCTCGCCAAGGCTAACGAAGAGATTGAAAAGAAACTCAATTCTGCTGTGTTTCCCGGTGGGCAAGGTGGTCCGCTGATGCACGTCATTGCGGCTAAGGCGATCTGCTTTAAAGAGGCAATGAAAGAAGAGTACAAAACGTATCAGCAACAAGTCGTGCGCAATGCCAAAGTGATGGCGGCAACGTTTATTGAGCGCGGCCTAAAGATTGTGTCCGGCGGCACTGAAAATCACTTGATGTTGGTGGACTTAATTGGCAAAGATTACACCGGTAAAGATGCCGACGCCGCATTGGGGAATGCCAATATTACGGTGAATAAAAATGCTGTGCCCAACGACCCACGATCGCCCTTTGTTACTAGCGGCTTGCGGGTCGGTACCCCTGCCATTACCACACGCGGATTCACCGAGTCGGAGTGCCAAACACTCGCGCATTGGATGTGTGATGTGCTGGATAGTTTAGAGGCCGGTACGTCGGAAACCGTGATTGCTGAAGTCAAAGCGAAAGTGTTGGCTTTGTGTAAAGACTTTCCCGTCTATGGGGCTTAGCCAACCCCTCGGGAGATAACCACTTACCTAGGGGCGGCATAACCGCCCCTTTTTGTTGGGAGTGAACCCATTGCATTGTCCTTTTTGCACGCAAACCGAGACCAAAGTGATTGATTCACGATTGGTGGCAGAAGGCGCCCAGGTCCGTCGCCGCCGTGAATGTCAGCAGTGTCACGAGCGATTTACGACCTTTGAACAGGCAGAATTGGTGATGCCACGAGTCATCAAGCAGGACGGTACGCGTGAGCCGTTTGATGAGCAAAAGTTGCGTGCGGGGTTGCTGCGCGCGCTGGAGAAGCGCCCTGTCAGTGTGGAAGCCATCGAAGCCACCGTGAACAATATTATTAAGGAATTACAGGCTACCGGTGAGCGCGAAGTAAAATCGCTGTACGTGGGGGAAAAGGTCATGAGTGCACTGCGTAAGTTAGATGGCGTGGCGTATGTGCGATTTGCCTCCGTTTACCGAAGCTTTCAAGATATCAGCGAATTTAGGCAAGAAATTGAGCGTCTAGAACAAAAGCCTGCCAATGACTGAGCATGAAGCCTTTATGCAGCGTGCCATTGAGTTGGCCAGTGAAGGCTTGTACACCGCCGCACCCAACCCTAGGGTCGGGTGCGTCTTGGTGCGATCCGGCAGCATCATAGGTGAGGGGTTTCACCTAAAAGCCGGTGAGCCCCACGCAGAGGTAAATGCTTTGCACTCGGTGGCAGGAGATGCGCGAGGCGCTACAGCCTATGTCACTCTAGAGCCTTGTAGTCATCAAGGTAAAACGGGCCCCTGTGCGCAAGCCTTGTTGGCGGCCGGGGTCTCTCAGGTGGTCTATGGCATGGAAGACCCCAATCCACTGGTATCGGGCCAAGGGCTTGCACAACTGAAGGCGGCGGGCGTCACGGTGGTGGGTCCTATTTTACAGGAGGCTGCAAAGGCCCTCAATCCGGGTTTTATTAAGCGGATGACCACTGGCAAACCTTGGGTACGTGTCAAAATCGCTGCAAGCTTAGACGGGCGCACAGCGATGCCCAGTGGTGAAAGCCAGTGGATCACCAGTGGGCATGCGAGACAAGATGTTCAGCATTGGCGGGCGAGGTCGTGCGCTATAGTCACTGGAGTTGCGTCGGTTTTATCCGACGATCCGGCACTGACGGTGCGAGCGCCTGAGTTTGGGCCTCACCCTCGTCAACCCCTAAGAGTGATTGTTGACAGTCGGCTGCGAACGCCTGATACGGCACAAATGTTGGTGGGTGGCGAAACGGTGATTGCCACCTGTGCTTTTGCTCAACCCGGTCGATACGGCGTCCCGGTGTGGGGCTTAGCGGGCAAAAACGGGCGGGTTGATTTAGCGGCACTGATCACGCGCTTGGCGCAAGAGCAGTGCAACGAGGTAATGGTTGAAGCGGGTCCCACATTGGCCGGTGCCTTTGTTGAAGAAGGTTTGGTGGATGAATTGGTGGTGTATTTGGCGCCGAAGCTTCTGGGTAGTGAGGCGCGCCCTATGATGCAATTACCACTGACACAATTGAGTGAAGCGATAGAGTGGCAAATGATAGAAATGTCCACGGTTGGGCCAGATATTCGGCTGGTATTCCAACCTAAGGGTAAGTGATATGTTCACAGGTATAATTGAAGCGGTTGGCGAGGTGGCGGCACTAGAGCGAAAAGGCCGCGACTTACGTCTGTATGTACGTGCGACCCAGTGGCAGTGGCAAGATGTGGCTCTGGGTGACTCTATCGCGACCAATGGTGTGTGCTTAACCGCCATTGAATTGCCCGGCGACGGTTTTTGGGCGGATGTCTCCGTGGAAACCCTGACCCACACCACCATTGGGCAATGGCAAATTGGTACGCCTGTAAACCTTGAAAAGGCGTTGATGCCCACCTCTCGGTTGGGGGGGCATATCGTGAGTGGCCACGTGGATGGTCAAGGCGAGGTCTTGCGAAGACACGCCGATGCGCGTTCAGAGCGTTTTGAAATCCAAATGCCCGAGTCTCTGGCCCGATATGTGGCCCAAAAGGGGTCAATCACGATAGATGGCATCAGTTTAACGGTCAATAGCGTGAGTGACACCGTGTTTAGCGTGAATATCGTGCCCCACACGTTCGCTAACACGGTTATGGGGCATTACCAGGCGGGCACGGCCGTGAATTTAGAAGTGGATGTGTTGGCACGCTATTTAGAGCGATTGCTCCAAGGTCAACGCCCAACTGATGAGCGCCCGCTAACCAGTGCATTCTTGGCCGAACACGGCTTTATGAAATAGTGGATGAGGCACACGTGGAACTGAACACAGTAGAAGAGTTAATCAATGACATTCGCCTCGGTAAGATGGTGATCTTGATGGACGACGAAGATCGCGAAAATGAGGGTGATCTGGTGATGGCCGCGTCCAATGTGCGTCCAGAGGACATCAATTTTATGGCCAAACACGCGCGGGGGTTAATTTGTCTCACCTTGACGGAGTCGCGCTGTAAACAATTGGGTTTGCCGCTCATGGTCAGTGACAATCTCGCCCCTCACGCCACCAACTTTACCGTTTCAATCGAGGCGGCTCGGGGCGTGACCACAGGTATCAGTGCGGCAGACCGTGCTACCACCATTCATGCGGCCGTTAAACGTGACGCCGTGCCAACTGATATTGTGCAGCCAGGCCATATCTTTCCGGTGATGAGTCAAGCCGGCGGGGTGTTGAGTCGCGCGGGGCACACTGAGGCGGGTTGTGACCTGGCGCGTCTCGCGGGGTTTGAGGCCTCTGCGGTGATTGTGGAAATCATGAATGAAGATGGCTCGATGGCGCGCCGTGGCGATTTGGAACAGTTTGCACAAACCTATGATATTAAAATAGGCACCATCGCGGATTTGATTCAATACCGAACCGTGAACGAAAAGACGGTGAATTGTGTCAACGAGCGCCTGGTTCAGACCTATTTTGGTGATTTTGCATTGCGTACCTATTTGGATGAAGCACGCAATGAAAGGCATTTCGCGTTGGTAAAAGGCGATATTACTGAAGAAGAGCCCACGCTGGTGCGAGTACACGTGAGCAGCACTGCGCGGGATGTGTTGGGTATTGTGAGACCGGATGATACAGGCTATGTGCCGTGGAATTTTCAGTCGGCGATGAAAACCATCGCCGAGGAAGGCAAAGGCGTATTGGTCTTGATTTGTCACAATGAAACCACCGAGGAAATCGAGGAAAGTATTGATTGGATGATTTCGGGTAAACAAATGCGGCCCCGGCATGACTTGGCTTACAAGCAGGTGGGTACCGGCTCGCAAATATTGAAAGACATTGGTGTCAAAAAAATGAAATTGATGAGTGCGCCTTATCGCTTTAAAGCCATATCCGGTTTTAATTTAGAAGTGTCTGAGTATGTGGAAACGCCACCACTGACTTGAACGAAAATGTCGGCCTGTGGTTAATGCGTGAGCGCCTTAATTTGAGTCTGAATAGTGATAAACGAGTAGGGTTATGAAAAAAATTGAAGGGGATTTTAGTGCGGCAAACGGCCGATACGTTTTGTTGGTTAGTCGTTGGAATAGCTTTGTGGTGGAACACTTAAAAGCGGGTGCCTTAGATACGTTGCAGCGTCACGGTATCGGCGAGGACAGTATCGATGTGGTGTATGCCCCCGGCGCCTTTGAATTTCCCTTGGTTGCGCAAAAGCTTGCAGCCACAGGGCAGTACAATGCGATCATCGCACTGGGTGCGGTGATCCGTGGAGGCACCCCCCATTTTGAATATGTGGCAGGGGAATGCACCAAAGGCTTGGCGCAGGTTTCTTTAAATAGCGGTATTCCGGTGGCCTTTGGCGTGCTCACGGTGGACTCTATTGAACAAGCGATTGAGCGCTCTGGCACCAAAGCCGGCAACAAGGGCGCGGAAGCGGCGACCACGGCACTTGAAATGGTCTCTTTATTGGGCAAGATTGGATGAGTGAACAAAACAAGAAAACACCGCCGTTGTCGGCACTTCGCGCGAAAGCTCGACATTACGCGATGCAAGCGCTCTACCAATGGAGTATTACGCAGAGCCCTTTGAACGTCATTGAGTCAGAATTCCATGCGGACAATGACATGACTCATGTGGATGTGGAGTATTTTCACGAATTGGTGCATGGTGCGCCAGAGCATCTCGCGCAGTTGGAAACCGACTTTTTACCCTTTGTCAACGATATTACGCTTGACAAAATTGACCCCATCACCATGGCACTGTTGCGGATGTCTTGTTACGAATTACGTTTTCGTTTGGATGTGCCATACAAGGTGGTGATCAATGAATCACTACGGCTTGCTAAAAAGTTTGGCGCTACGGACAGTTATAAATTTTTAAATGGCGTTCTCGATAAAGTGGCTTCGCGTTTACGTACCACTGAATTTTCGGCCAATGGATCATAACTGTCCTAGTGAACATGGATGAATTTGCCCTTATCGACCAATGTTTCAAACGGACGATAGAGCACGCTGCCCTAAAGGTGGGCGTGGGCGACGATGCTGCTGTTTGGGCAAAGGATGCTAACACCGACTGGGTCGTTTCGGTGGACACTTTGGTGGCGGGTACCCACTTTCCGGTCACTGCCCAGGCCAAGGATATCGGCACTCGTGCGCTGTGCACGGCTATTAGCGATTTGGCTGCCATGGGTGCGGTACCCGCATTTTGCACTGTGGCCATAAGCTTGCCGAATAGTGACCCCGCGTGGTGTCAAGCCTTCAGTGAAGGCGTCTGGATGATGGCCGAGCGATACGCGTGCCCCGTGGTGGGCGGCGATACCACTCGCGGGCCCCTGGCAGTGACGGTCACGGTTCAAGGTGAGGTGCCTTCCAATCAAGCCTTGTTGCGCAGTGGCGCCAATGCGGGTGATACGGTATTTGTGAGTGGGCAGGTGGGCGATGGCGCCGCGGCATTGGCGCACATTTTAGGTCAATGGGATGCAAGTACCTTGGCGGCACCTCTTCACACGCGTTTTTATCAGCCAGAGCCGCAACTGGTATTGGGTCAGGCCCTGAGGGGCATTGCCTCGTCGGCGATGGATGTTTCAGATGGAGTATTGGCCGACCTAGAACATCTGTGTCGTGCAAGTAATACTGAAGTGCTCGTGGCGCTAGAGGATTTACCTTTAGGTCACTGGGCAGACAGTGTGAGTGAGTCTCAAGCTTTCGAGTGGGCAGTCTCAGGGGATGATTACCAATTGCTGTTTACGGTTCCTGAAGCCAGGCTCGCCATGGTGAGCCAACTGCCTGTGCGCGTAACAGCCATTGGGCGAATGCAAACGAGGTCACTCGCTGGCGACCAATCTTCGGGGCGAGTTACTGTCACGCGCAGAGGTCTAAACGAAACACAAGCAAAAGGCGGGTACAACCATTTCCCTAAGTAAGCCAACCTGGCAGTTTATTTGTGGTCATCCCGCGACGTTTTTGGCTTTTGGACTGGGCTCGGGGTTGTCGAAAGTGATGCCGGGCACGGTGGGAACCTTGGCCTCAATTCCGCTGTTTCTGTTGCTCAGTTTACTGCCGTTGCCCATCTATGGTTTGGTTGTTCTGGTGGCACTGGTGGCGGGGGTGTATTTTTGTCAAAAAGCCACAGATCAGCTGGGTGTTCACGATCATGGCGGCATTGTTTGGGATGAATTTGTAGGATTTTGGATCACCATGTTTGCGGTTCCTGTGACGGGATGGACTGTGGTCGCGGGTTTTTTGATTTTTCGTGTGTTGGATATGGCCAAGCCATGGCCCATATCCATAGCCGATAAAAAAGTTCATGGCGGCTTTGGCATCATGCTGGACGATGTTATTGCTGGAGTGCTGGCGGCAGTTTTACTGCATGCCGGTTTGCAAGTCTTTGGTTAGTGAGGTTACCTAGGTGACAGTGAAATACGTGGAGTCTTCCAAATTGCCGACTCCGTGGGGTATGTTTGAAATGCATGGTTTTTCCGACAGTGGCTCAGATAAAGAGCACGTGGTTTTGACTATGGGCGATTTCAGTAATGTTGATCCCGTATTGGTGCGCGTGCATTCGGAGTGTTTAACCGGCGATGCACTGTTCAGTTTGCGTTGTGACTGTGGTGCACAACTACAAGCGGCACTGTATAAGATTGCCACCGAAGGTCGCGGCGCCATTTTTTACCTGAGGCAAGAGGGGAGAGGTATTGGCTTGTTGAATAAGATCAGAGCCTATCACCTACAAGACAAAGGTGCCGATACGGTTCAAGCCAACGAAGCCTTGGGCTTCGGTGCCGATATACGAGACTACAGCGTATTAAAGCCTATGTTTGAGCACTTTAAGATTCGTCGCGTTAAGCTAATGACCAACAACCCCCGCAAAATAACCGCGCTGGAGGAGTTGGGCGTGGAAGTGGTAGAGCGTCAGGAGCATCAAACGGGGCGCAATCCGCACAACCAAGACTACCTGGATACCAAGCGCGGAAAATTGGGCCACCTGTTTAGCAATATTGAAAACCCCTAGCCCAGATATTGCACCAGTACACTCTAGTTTAAGGTATTAATGCTTGTATTAGAGCCTTAATCGCTTTTTGAAATGGTTGCAAAGCATTACCGCAAAC
Source organism: Cellvibrionaceae bacterium (assembly GCA_050300015.1). Lineage (GTDB taxonomy): Bacteria > Pseudomonadota > Gammaproteobacteria > Pseudomonadales > Cellvibrionaceae > CAYZQH01. The sequence continues at coordinate 284,840 of JBNKWZ010000021.1, forward strand.
TGTTTGAGAGTTTTTCCCGGGATCATTGCACCTTGTGAGCGTACATGCTCCTTCCGCCGCTGAACCACTGCGTCTACAGTCTCGAGCACGGTCTAAAGCACAATGCTCTCCGTGAAGATTCTGTTAACTGGTGCGATATCCGAGCTAGCCGCCGGTGACTGGCGGAAAAAAAGCGACTTCGTCGCCGTCTTCGAGAGTTGTTTGGGCTTTGCATAGGGTTTGGTTGACTGCCATGTGAAGGCTCTTGTTATTAAGCGCTTGCCAAGGCGTGCCCCGCTGCAACAGTTGTTCTTTAAGTTCCCCCAACGTGATAGCCGTATCGGGCGTAGAGAAAGTCTCGCTGCTGCGTCCCAGGGCTTCGGCTAAAGCGCCAAAATATAACAGCTGAATGTTCATGTTTTGTCGGGTTCCCGCTCCCAGTCACCGGACTTTCCGCCGGTTTTTTTCTGCAGATAGGTGGGGCCAAGGGTCATGCCTTTATCAACCGCTTTGCACATATCGTAGAGCGTAAGGCCTGCTGCCGAGGCCGCTGTCAATGCCTCCATTTCGACGCCAGTTTGCCCAGCGAGGGCGACGGTAGCATCAATGCGCACACGGTTGTGGTCCGACTCTAGCGTTAGATTCACTTCAATGTGGGTGAGCATTAGGGGGTGGCACAAGGGTATCCAGTCGCTACACTTTTTGGCGGCTTGAATGCCCGCGATGCGCGCCACGGCAAATACGTCGCCCTTGTGATGTTGGCCTTGGGCAATCATTTGCAACGTTTCTGGCTTCATGGTGACGAAACTGCGTGCAGTGGCTTTGCGCTCGGTAGTGGCCTTGTGGCCAACGTCAACCATGTGAGCTTGGCCTGCGGCGTTTACGTGGGAGAGGGTTTTACTCATAAGCTGCGTTGTTTACCAGCAAGTTTTGTAAGATTTGGACGTACATCAAGTGCAATTGGTTCAAGTGCTCGGCCTCTACGCACTCGTTGACCTGATGGATCGTGGCATTGACCGGGCCCAGCTCCAAAACTTCTGCGCCGGTGGGTGCAATAAAGCGACCGTCGGAGGTTCCGCCAGCGGTGGACAGCTCTGTCTCTCGGCCGGTCACGGCGCGAATGGCCGCTTGCGCGGCCTCTACCAATGCACCCTTGGCGGTCAAAAAGGGCAGCCCCGAGAGTTTCCATTGCACTTGGTAGTTTAAATGGTGCTTGTGCAAAATGGCTTCAAAGCGCTCACGCAATTGTTGTTCAGTCACTTCGGTGGAGAACCGAAAATTCAGCACCAAATGCGCGTGCCCTGGAATCACATTCGTGGCACCGGTACCGCTTTGGATGTTAGAAATTTGAAAGCTGGTGGCAGGAAAAAATGCGTTGCCCTGGTCCCACTCCGTGGCGGCCAGCTCGGCAATGGCGGGCGCCACTAAATGAATCGGGTTTTGTGCAAGGTGCGGATAGGCCACATGGCCTTGCTTGCCAGTGATGGTGAGTTCGGCACCCAGTGAGCCCCTGCGTCCATTTTTGACCACATCACCAATGTGTGCGGTTGAGGAAGGCTCTCCGACAATGCACCAGGTGATTTTTTGGTTTTGGGCTTCGAGCCACTGTACAACTTTGACCGTACCATTGATGGCGATACCTTCTTCATCGCTGGTGATCAAAAAGGCAATTCGACCCGAATGATTGGGGTGTGCGGCCACAAAGGCTTCGCAAGCAGTGACCATGGCGGCGAGGCTGCCTTTCATATCCGCAGCGCCTCTACCGTACAAGAATCCGTCCTGAATAGTGGGCTCAAAAGGAGGTGACTGCCAGTGTTCGAGCGGTCCAGTGGGCACCACATCGGTGTGGCCTGCAAACGCAAGGATAGGGCCGGAGTTGCCTCGTACGGCCCAAAAATTATCCACATCGTCAAAGCGTAGCTTTTGGATGTCAAAGCCAATTGCCTTAAGGCGTGCGATCATAAGTGCTTGGCAGTTGGCGTCTTCTGGGGTGACCGAGGGTCGGCGAATTAACTCACAGGCCAATTCAAGGGTCGGAGATAGGGGCATGGCGGTGCTCATTTGGGTTGCTGGCGGTGGTGGCTATCAGTGGGTGTGTTCGAGTGGCATCCTTGCCCTTTGAGTGGGCTATTTTCCTGGCCCTAAGGTTTTACCTATGTCTGTTTTGGAAACTGCGTTGTGACCTTAATTGTGGGCGTGCAACGCTTCATTTAGTGCAATGGCGGAACGGTTGGTTTTACATTCCACTGCGCCGCTCACGGAATTTCTACGGAACAATAAATCGGTTTTGTTGGCCAGGTCTCGAGCTTTTACATGCTCTACCAGCTGATTTTGGTCATCCAGTAAGGCGACTTTGGTACCCGAAGTGATATACAGGCCAGCCTCCACTGTACAGCGATCTCCCAGAGGGATCCCAATGCCGGCGTTGGCGCCGATCAAACACTCTTTGCCAACACTGATGACAATATTGCCGCCACCAGAGAGTGTGCCCATGGTGGAGCACCCCCCTCCTAAATCAGAGCCTTCGCCAATGACCACGCCAGCGGAAATACGGCCCTCTACCATACTGGTGCCTAAGGTGCCGGCGTTAAAATTCACGAAGCCCTCGTGCATGATGGTGGTGCCTTCGCCCAGGTACGCACCAAGACGAACCCGTGATGTCGCCGCAATGCGCACGCCTTTTGGGACCACATAGTCTGTCATTTTCGGGAATTTATCCACGCTGTTGACGCTTAATACCTCACCCTTGAGTCGTGCCTTGAGCTGGGCTTTGGGTAGCTCGTTCACGTCTACGGCACCTTGGCTGGTCCATGCCACATTGGGCAATACGCCAAACAGGCCGTCGAGCTGGGTTTCGTGAGGTTTGACCAGACGGTGGCTTAGCAGATGCAGCTTTAGGTAAGCCTCGGGTACCGTGGTAGGACCGGTGTTGTCTGACAATACCACCAGTACAGCAGGGCGGCGTGCATCGCTGAGCTCAGCGGCGAGCGCACCTAAAGCATTCGGCATTAGGGCGATATTGGAGAGTTGTTCAGCAGACAGCGGCGCGCTGATATTCCCACCTGCGTATTGAACTTGGTCGAGTGCTGTTTGAATAGAGTCGCGCGCTAAGTTGATTTCGGGTGAAGGAAAAAAGACTTCTAACCATTCTTTTTTTGAGTTCTGGGTGCCCACGCCTAAGCCAACAGCGTATAGGTTGCTCATGATTTAACCTTAATTGTCATATTGGGTTTGGAATAGCGCGTATTATGAAGCAATTGGCCGCGCAACTACACTCCAAACAGTGATTCGTAGGCCTCTTGTCGGAATCCAACCAAGGTTTGGTCTCCGTGTGACAGAACGGGACGCTTGATGACCGTGGGGTTTGCCAGTACCACTGCTGTGGCCGCTTTCCCCATGGCCAACTCCTGATCTTTTTGTGTTAGCTGGCGCCAGGTGGTGCTACGGGTATTGATCAGCTCTTCTGCGCCAAGGGTGTCGAGCCAGCTCTGAAGTTGGTCTTTACTCAAGCCATCCGTTTTAAAATCATGAAAGTGATACTCGATCTGATGAGTTTCGAGCCACTTTCGAGCTTTTTTTACGGTATCGCAATTTTTGATGCCGAATAAAATTGTTCCAGACATAAATACTCCTACGTATAGGCCCGCAAGAATAGCACAGCCTGTTTTTGAGAATAAGGTCTCATTTTATCTGAGGCGGTTTTCTGAAGCGTGGATCAGCCAAGCAATGGCAGCCTGCTAAACTTGAAAAGACGCTGGGAGTATGATTGCGCTAACAGCGCTTGCATAAGCGTGGTCACTTAAACGGTTGAAACCCGCAACAAACACTAACGCTTAAGGAGGGTGTCATGATGGACAGCCCTATGGCAGATACAGGTTTACTCAATCACCTTGGCAACGCCAAGCTCGTAGACATCATGTCTACGAATGTTTTGACGGTATACGAAGGCTGGTCAATTAAACGTCTGACGGCTTTTTTTGTGAAGCACAAGGTTTCGGGTGCACCTGTTGTGGCTTCGGATGAATCGCTTGTGGGTACAGTAACGCAGTCTGATGTGATTCGTTTTGAGAGCCGCTCGCCCACGGATGCTGAGATTCAAAAAGTGGTGCAATTTTATTGTGGCCCCAATAGCACTGGACTGACGAATGCTGATATACAGCACCTGAAAGAGCGGGCCATTGAAACCTGTACGGTGAACGCCATTATGTCTGCTGAAGTTCTGTCGAAAAGTGCAGACACCCCTGTGATGGAAGCTTGTACTTACATGGTGGCGCATGATATTCATCGCTTGTTTGTCACCGAAGGCAGTCGGCTCACGGGTGTGGTGACGGCGATGGATATGCTGCGGAACTTGGTGCGGTAACGTTCTGCCTTGCTCCCTCTGGACTTTCGTGGCTCAATGCCCGTTTTAACCGCTAGGGTCATTGCGTGAGTTCACCTTCTCAATCTGCTCCTCCACGTTTGTTGCGATCCAGTTTGGTGGTCAGCATGATGACGATGCTGTCCCGAGTATTGGGGCTTGCTCGCGATGTTGTGTTTGCTTGGTTTATTGGCGCATCAGGTGGGGCGGATGCGTTTTTTGTCGCGTTTAAAATACCCAATTTTTTAAGACGTTTATTTGCTGAAGGGGCCTTTGCTCAGGCGTTTGTACCGGTGTTGTCTGAATACCGCGCGCGAGGTGATCATGGCCTGGTGCGACATTTTATCGATCGTGTGGCTGGGTGTTTGGGTGTCAGTGTCATTGGCCTTTCGGCGTTGGCAGTGATGGGTGCGCCGGTATTGACCATGGTGTTTGCGCCTGGGTTTTATTGGCAGGCGCCCGATAAGTATCAGTTAACGGTGGATCTCATCCGCGTCACTTTCCCTTACTTGGCATTGATATCACTGGCGGGGTTTGCCGGAGCCATTCTCAATAGCTACGATCGCTTTGCGATCCCTGCTGTGACACCGGTGATACTGAACGTTGTATTGATCTCTTTTGCCGTTTGGGTCTCTCCCTATTTCGATGCCCCGGTCATGGCACTCGCTTGGGGTGTGCTAGTGGCGGGGTCGTTGCAACTCATCTTTCAATTGCCGTTTTTGCATCGTTTACATCTACTGCCAGCGCCCAAAATGGATTGGACCGATGCATCGGTTGTAAAAGTTCTGAAGCTCATGGCACCGGCCATGTTTGCGGTCTCGGTGAGCCAAATCAATCTTATGCTCGATACCGTGATTGCGTCTTTTATTTCCGATGGTAGTGTCAGCTGGCTCTACTACTCCGACCGGCTAATTGAGTTGCCCTTAGGGGTCTTTGGTATCGCCATTGCCACGGTCATTTTGCCCACGTTATCGCGTCAACATGCCAGTGCGGCGGTAGATTATCACCACACCTTGGATTGGGCATTGCGTTCGGTGTTGTTAATTGCACTGCCAGCCACCGCGGCGCTCATGGTATTGGCCAAACCGATTATCATGACGCTTTTTCAACACAGTGACCGTTTCAGTGTGTGGGATGCCCAAATGGCCAGTTACAGCCTTATGGCTTATGCCGTTGGTCTGGTAGCGTTTATGTTAATCAAGGTCTTGATTACCGGGTATTTTTCACGGCAGGACACCAAAACACCCACAAAAATTGGGGTGGTCGCCATGGTGGCGAATATGGGGTTCAATTTTTTGTTGGTGGTGCCCTTCGCATACTACGCCAACTTGGGACATGTGGGTTTGGCGCTTGCCACTGCAGCCTCGGCATTTTTGAATGCCGGTTTGCTCTTGCGGGGGTTGCTGCGTCAGGAGGTATACCGTCCTATGTCTGGCTGGCGGCACTTTTTTATGACCGTGGGCTTGGCTTCGGCTGTGATGGCAGGCACTTTGGCATTTCTCTTGAGTCTCGTGCCGAATTACGAAACCATGAGTTGGTGGCTGCGTATTGTGGTGACAGGTGGTTTGTGCCTGCTGGGTTTTGGCGTTTACTGTACGAGCCTGGTACTGACAGGGTGGCGTATGAGGCATTTACGCCCTGCCGCGAGCGTTTTGTAGTTTCGCAATGGTTTTTTGAAACCTCGGGTCATAGGGCGAAGGATTGTTTAACGTGCTAGCACTGTTGGCGTCGGCGCTTTCTAAGTAAACGCCAATAGCGGAAGGTATCAGGGTTGTGATTAATAGAGCAGTAACACGAAGAGGCTGATCAGAAGGGCCCCTGCAATATTTAAAGCCAAGCCGAATTTGGCCATATCCTTGACGTGCAGTTTGCCTGACGCAAAAACAATTGCGTTGGGTGGGGTTGCCACTGGCATCATAAATGCGCAGCTCGCGCTCAATGCCGCAGGGATCATCAATAAAACGGGGTCAATGTCGATGGCGAGTGCTGCAGAAGCCAGAATGGGCATCAGTAGTGTGGCGGTGGCAGTATTACTGGTGACTTCCGTTAAAAAGGTGACGCTCAAGCAGATGAGCAGTACCGTTAGCGCCGTGGGCAATGCGGTTAACAGCGTGAGTTGGTTGGCCAGCAGTGTGCTGAGGCCAGAGTTTAAAAACCCTTGCGCCAGGGCAATGCCACCAGCAAACAACAGCAATACCCCCCACTCGATGGTTTTGGCTTGCTGCCAGTTTAAGACTCTTTCGTCTTTACCAGTGGGGCACACAAACATCACTACCACCGCCAATAGAGCCACTGCACCGTAATTGGCCTGTGGCATATTCAGCCACGTTTTCCAGCCGCCAAAGGGTTCGTCTAGCGTGATCCAGGCCACGGCTGTCATCACAAAAATGGCGAGTACGCGTTTTTCCGCGGGTTTCCAAGGGCCGCAGTTGGGCAGTCGGACCGGTTCAATGGCGCTTATTCCGCGGCAAAGCCAAAGTGCACACAAGGGTAAAAAAACCAAGACGATGGGTAGAGTCTTGAGCATCCAGCTCAAAAATCCGATGTTATTACCCGTGATATCTGTATACACCTTCAGAAAAATAATATTCGGCGGTGTTCCGATAGGCGTACCCAATCCCCCGATACTACATCCATAGGTTATGCCCAATAAAATGGGTAACGTCAGTCGTTGGTCTGCGCGCTCAATGGTGGCGAGTGCCACGGGTAACAGCATCAGGGCGGTGGCCGTATTGGATATCCACATGGACAGCACGGCCGATGCGACCATAAAACCCATTACCAAATTCAAAGCTTTGTGGCCGCCAAAGGCTTTTAATAACCCAATGGCCATGCGGCGATGAGCCCCTGAATGTTCCATGGCTTTAGATAACATGGCGCCACCGAGCATGAGCAGAATAAGTGGATTGCCGTAGGCATTGGCCACATCATGGGCAGATAAAATGCCCGCTATGGGTAGAAGTGCCAGGGGTAATAGAGATGTGGCGGGAATAGGGATGGGCTCGGTTACCCACCAGAGTGCGCACCAAAGCGTCAGCGCGGCTGTAAACGCAGGGGCGTGAGGAAGCCCCGCGAACAACAGTAATGCGTAGCAACCTGTGGCGAGTATCGGCCCCAAGCTCAGTGGCGATGGCAGCGTTGTCATTTCAAAAGACTCGAAGTGAGCATGGTTTTAAGCCAAAAAGGTGTCATTCTAGGCTGTCGATTTGAGCGTTTGATTGCCAGTGGCTTGTTTGTCTCCCTCTTTGCTTTTATTATGCCGGCCATTTTTCAACCATCGTGGCTCATTAATGCAGACATTTCACCACAATCGAAGCCTTCGAGCAGCCATAGCCAATGCCAGGCATGGTGGAAAAACGCTAGGTTTTGTACCGACAATGGGTAACTTGCATGATGCGCATATCGCTCTGGTCAAGCAAGCTCAGGCTTGCACAGATGTCGTGGTGGCCAGCATTTTTGTGAATCGCTTGCAGTTTGGTTTGAATGAAGATTGGGATACGTATCCAAGAACCTTAGCGCAAGACATTGAAAAACTTCAAGCGGCGGGTTGTGACATACTTTTCTGCCCCGAAGAGCAGGAAATTTACCCCAATGGCATGGACCAGCAAACCCGGGTGATAGTGCCTCAGATGGCAGACATTTTATGTGGTGCCTCGCGACCGGGTCATTTTGAAGGGGTGACCACGGTGGTGACGAAGCTGTTTAACATTGTACAGCCCGATGTAGCCGTTTTCGGTTTGAAAGACTACCAACAACTGGCCATTATTCGCAGAATGGTAGAAGATTTGTGTATCCCGGTGCGCATTGAAGCCGGTGACATTGTGCGCGAGCCCGATGGTTTGGCCATGAGCTCTCGCAACGGTTATATCACCGAGCAAGAGAGACCCAGGGCCAATCAGCTCAACAAGAGTTTGAATTGGGTTGCTGAGGCGCTGAAAAGCGGCAGTCGAGATTTTAAGCAGTTGGAGGCCGATGCCAAAGCCCAAATTGCAGAAACGGGGTTTCGGGTGGATTACATTACCATCTGTGAGAGTAAAAACCTGCAGCCTGCGGCGCACGACGACACCATGCTAACGGTGCTAGGTGCCATGTATACGCAGGGCGCTAGATTGATCGATAATGTGCAATTAACGTTGTAGAATGAGCACGTTCGCCGTGTGGCCATAAACGAGGTAAAACATGCAAATCACATTAATGAAAGGCAAGTTGCATATGGCGAGAGTCACCCAAGCTGAGCTTTGGTACGACGGATCGTGTGCAATCGACAGTCATTTGGTGAAGTTGGCGGGCTTACGCGAGTTCGAGCAAATTGAAATCTACAACGTGGACAACGGTGAGCGGTTTTCCACCTATGTGATACTGGCCAGTGCCGGTTCCGGTACCATATCCATGAATGGTGCTGCGGCGCGAAAGGTACAAGTGGGAGACCGGGTGATTATTGCGGCTTATGGCCAATTTGCCGAGGCAGAGGCTGAACACTTCAAACCCAAGTTGGTTTATCTGGGTGAAGGCAATAGCGTTGAGCGCACGTCGAACGCCATTCCAGTACAAGTGGCTTAAACAACACAGATCGTTTTTTGGCTCCAACGCTGTCAGTGTGTCTGGTTCAAAATAACCTTCCCCTTAAGTTGAGAAGTTATTCTGCGTTATGATGCCCGAATTCATTAAAATAAGGGGGTTTCATGTCACAACCGCATCTCTATCCCGTGCCCGGCCGTTTTGCGGAAACGGCCCATGTGAACGCATCACAATATAAGGCGCTTTACCAACAGTCTATTGATCACCCCGACGAGTTTTGGGCCGAGCAAGCCCGCGCCTACCTTACCTGGGAGACGCCTTGGCACACTGTTCGTCACTTCGACTTCCATTCGGGAACAGCAGAGTGGTTTGCCGGTGGCAAACTCAATGTCACCACCAACTGTATCGACCGCCACCTCCCAGAAAAAGCTGACGACACCGCCATTATATGGGAGGGGGATGATCCGAGCGAATCTAAAATCATCACCTACCGGGCGCTACACGAGAGTGTCTGTCGTCTGGCCAATGTTCTAAAAAACCGTGGTGTTTCGAAAGGAGATCGCGTCTGTATTTATATGCCGATGATTCCCGAGGCGGCTTACGCCATGCTTGCTTGTGCTCGCATTGGTGCGGTGCACTCTGTGGTCTTTGGTGGATTCTCTCCCGAATCATTAAAGGATCGTATTTTGGATTCTGATTGCCAAGTGGTGATCACCGCGGATGAGGGTTTACGTGGCGGTAAAACTGTCCCGCTCAAAGCCAACACCGATAAAGCGCTTGCCGATTGCCCCAATGTGCATACCGTTTTGGTGGTTCAACGAACGGGTGCGGATGTGGGCTGGGATTCAACGCGCGATATTCATTACGCCGACGCCGTGGCTTCTGTGAGTGCCAACTGTGAACCCGAGCCCATGGACGCAGAAGCGCCGCTGTTTATTCTTTACACCTCTGGCTCTACGGGCAAGCCCAAGGGGGTACTGCACACCACGGGTGGATACCTGCTGCAAGCGGCCATGACCCACAAGTTGGTATTCGACTACAGGGCCGGGGAAGTGTATTGGTGTACCGCAGATGTGGGCTGGATAACGGGGCATACCTATATTGTTTATGGGCCACTCGCCAATGGAGCCATCACCTTAATGTTCGAAGGTGTTCCGAATTACCCCTCGGCTGCGCGCTGCTGGGAAATTGTCGACAAGCATCAAGTGGCTAGCTTTTATACGGCGCCCACGGCCATTCGCGCACTGATGCGGTTTGGCAATGAGTTCGTGACCAAAACTTCCAGGCAATCTTTACGAGTACTTGGCACCGTTGGAGAGCCTATTAACCCAGAGGCATGGGAGTGGTACTACCATGCGGTCGGGGAAGAGCGGTGCCCGATAGTCGATACCTGGTGGCAAACCGAAACGGGAGCCCATTTGTTGGCGCCCTTGCCGGGCGCAACGGACTTGAAACCAGGATCTGCCACGCTACCATTTTTTGGCGTAGAGCCTGCCTTGCTGGATGCTGAGGGTAAAGAAATTGAGGGCGCAGGAGAGGGTGTGCTTGTGATCAAGAGTAGCTGGCCAAGCCAGCTTCGCACCGTGTTTGGTGATCACGAGCGTTTGGTGCAGACCTATTTCAGTGCTTATCCAGGCTATTACTTTAGTGGCGACGGGGCCAGGCGCGATGAAGATGGCTACTATTGGATCACGGGCCGGGTGGACGATGTGCTGAATGTCAGTGGCCATCGATTGGGTACCGCTGAAATTGAGAGCGCTCTTGTGCTGCATCCAGCTGTAGCCGAAGCCGCCGTGGTAGGATTTCCACACGACGTTAAGGGGCAGGGGATTTACGCCTATGTCACGCTTATGGAAGGGCAGTCGCCGGATGAAGCGCTGAAGGGAGAACTGATAAAGATGTGTCACCAAGAAATCGGACCCATTGCCAAACCCGATCACATCCAGTGGGCGCCGGGCCTACCCAAAACGCGTTCGGGCAAAATCATGCGTCGGATTTTACGCAAGATTGCCGCCGACGAAATAGACAGTTTGGGGGACACCTCAACCTTGGCCGATCCGTCTGTGGTGGATGACCTTATCGCCAATAAGCGCTAAATGCCTTGTAGGCTGGACAAAAGTGTTGGAGTTGAGTACGGTGAGGCCCACGCCCAACTCGGGTTGAGCGGGCTTCACCGTGGTGGCTTTGACCGCGTGTTTCACCCTAGGGGTAGCCCTTAGTAATCATCGACTGCTTTCAGTCTTATCAAATTGGGAGAATCCCTTGAAAATCGCAGACAATGCTGTAGTGACCATGCACTACACCCTCACAGACAATGACGGTAACGTTATTGATTCGTCGGAAGGCAAAGACCCCCTCAAATACTTGCATGGCGCGGGCAATATTATCCCCGGTTTGGAAAAAGAGCTGGCAGGTTGTGTGAAAGGCGACGCCAAAAAGGTAACCGTCGAGCCTGCAGAAGGTTACGGTGAAGTGGAAGAGTCTTTGGTGCAAACTTTGCCGCGTGACATGTTTTCTGGCGTTGAGGACGTACAGGTGGGCATGGAGTTTCAAGCACAGGGCCCTACTGGGCAAACCCAATATGTGGTAGTAACCGAAGTCAGTGATGCTGGCGTGACGGTAGATGCCAATCATGCATTGGCCGGAAAAGTGCTTAACTTTGATGTCTCCATTGAAGATGTTCGCGAAGCCTCCACAGAAGAGCTGGACCACGGGCACGTGCACTAATCGCCTCCTGGGTCTGCAGCGGCTGCGTGCGCTCAGGCCCTCTTGCAAGCCCCCCCTTCTTTTTTCTGCCTGAAAGACACAACCGTTGCTAAAATAGTAATAACGCTTAACGCTAACTTATACAAGCGCAATGGATAGGTCTTTCCCGATTCATTGTGCCGTCTTTATTGCCCTTTGCCGATTAAGGATACTTCGTGGAAAAAATAACCACTTCTCGTATTACTCCTGAACAAAGCTTGAATTTGTTATCCCAAATTGAAGTGGCGCGTTTGGCGGATACTCACTCGCCAGAGGTTTACGAAACCTTCAGGCGTTGCGCCTTGGCCGTATTAAATACGGGCAGCGATACCGACAGTACCGAAGAGGTGTTGAAGGCCTTTGAGGATTTTTCGGTGAGAGTGATTACTCAGGAAAGGGGCATTAAATTAGAAATTCACAATGCACCGGCGAGTGCGTTTGTGGATGACATCATGATCAAAGGTATTAAAGAGCACCTGTTTTCGGTGCTCCGCGACATGGTGTACATTAACAATGAACTCAAAGAAAACCGGGGCCTAGACCTGACTACCGGGGAGGGAATTACCAACGGCGTATTTCATATCTTGCGAAACTCCGGCGTATTAAAAACCAACAGCGACGTCAATTTAACAGTGTGTTGGGGCGGGCACAGTATTGGCGATGTAGAGTACCAGTACACCAAAAATGTGGGCTATCACTTGGGCTTGAGGGGGCTGGATATCTGCACTGGATGTGGGCCGGGTGCTATGAAGGGCCCTATGAAGGGCGCGACCATCGCGCACGCCAAACAGCGCATTCAAGGGCGCTATTTGGGAGTCACAGAACCTGGCATTATCGCTGCGGAATCGCCCAACCCTATAGTGAATCAGCTGGTGATTATGCCAGATATTGAAAAACGCTTGGAAGCATTTGTGCGCAGTGGGCATGGTATTGTGGTCTTTCCCGGAGGCGCTGGCACCGCTGAGGAAATTTTATATATTTTGGGGATTTTATTGAACCCAAAAAATGAAGGTATACCGTTCCCGCTAATATTTACCGGGCCCGAAAGTGCGGCGGCGTATTTTGAGCAGATACACGAATTTATTGGTGTAACACTCGGAGAAAAGGCACAGTCGCTTTACCAAATTATTATTGATGACCCTGAAAAAGTTGCGTCTACCATGCAGCATGCCATGGAGACAGTGAAAGCGTTTCGGCGTGAACACCAAGATGCGTACTGTTTTAATTGGCTTTTGAACATCGATGAAGATTTTCAACGCCCTTTTGTACCGACCCATGACAATATGCGCGCTTTAAATTTGCACGTAAATCAACAGCCGCATCAATTGGCGGCGAATTTACGCAAAGCGTTCTCGGGTATTGTGGACGGCAATGTTAAAGCCAATGGCATCAAAGCTGTGGCAGAAAAGGGCCCTTATGAAATAGACGGCGAAGCGGTGATCCTCAAGCCATTGGAAAAACTGTTAAAGTCTTTTATTGAACAAAAGCGTATGAAGATCCCAACTCACGAATACGTTCCGTGCTATAAGATTGTGCAAAGTGATGGCTGAAGATAAAGACTTTCGAGCCTTGCTGGGCGATGATGTTAAACCGCTTAAAATGGAAAAGCGTGAGACACTGATCGACAACAAGATCTCGGCTGTGGCATTGGAGGCCAGAAAGCACGCGGCACAAACTGAGGTCGCACAGCCTCAAGATCCGCTCGCGGGTGAACCGCTGGAGATGCTAGAGCCCTTTTCATTGGTGGAGTTTAAACGCCCTGGGGTGCAAAACGGTGTCTATAAAAATGTTCGATTGGGTAAATACGCTGTAGACGCTAGGCTCGACTTACACAAAATGCCAGTGGAGCGGGCGCGCTTGGCTGTTTACCAGTTTGTTTCAGATTGTGTGCAGCATGATGTGCGCACGGCGTTGATTACGCATGGCAAAGGCGAGGGCCGAGCGCAGCCAGCGCTTTTGAAAAGTTACGTGGCCCATTGGTTGCCGCAGTTACCTGCAGTGCTGGCGTTTCACACAGCGCAAAAGCAGCACGGCGGATACGGTGCAACCTACGTGTTGTTGAAAAAAAGCGAGAAAAATAAACAAAAAAACAAACTGCGCCATGAACGCAATAAGGGAGCGTAAATATACTCTATCCCATGTTTGCGCTCGTGTTGCTCACCTATTTGATATCGGGTGTGAATCTTTATTGGTGTGGTCAGAGCGTATGCCAGAAACAAACCTCGATAACGTACTTCAAATGAATTGAGGGCGGAGATGCTCCATAGTATGTGCGTGCCGGTACAGGCCATTTGCCAGCCTGTTTGAATTGCCGGTACTTTTTATACTGCCGGTATTACAACAATGGTGTTGTCGTTGGAAACACTGCTTATGAAGGCGATGGCCTGGGTTTTAGTCGCCCGCGGGTGGCCCATGCGGTGATTCATATGGACCACAATAATGTATTGCATCGCATGTTAGTGCACTGGTTCGGGGTTATGGTGGTTTTGGTGCCGTGGGTGACTCTGGTTGTTCCGGCTGCAGACCATTAAAGTTGTAATTTGTTTGGCAAGACTTAAATTTAGCGCGTTAAATACTTTCCTGTTTTACTTTTTTCCAGCTGACATATTGGACACTCGGAGATGGTTGATATCAAACTGGGGCGTGAGCCCATCACGCTTACCCCCATTGGCCAAGTCACCTCCTGTTTTGATGAAAAATTTGGTGCTCCCAGGCAAAGCGGTTTGACGCCGAGCGCCAAAGCACGCTTAAAGTTTTTCGCACCTTTTAACAATCCGGCGGCATTTGAGGGTTTAGAGGGTGTATCCCACCTTTGGGTGCACTACCTGTTTCATCAAAACGCTTACCCCAGTTTTCAGCCTAAGGTGCGTCCTCCGAGGCTGGGTGGAAATGCGTGGTTGGGTGTTTTTGCCACACGTTCGCCTTTTCGGCCGAATGGCTTAGGGCTATCGTTGGTGAAGCTTGAGTCCATTCAAACAGTTGGTCAGGATGTGGCTCTGGAAGTCTCCGGTGTGGATATGATTAGCGGCACTCCAATTATAGATATTAAGCCTTACGTACCCTATGCTGATTGCATCACAGAGGCCATCAATACCATCGCGGATATGGCTCCGATGACTTGCAATGTGACCTTTTCGGCAGCGAGTGAAAAGGACTTGAAATGGCTAAATCTTGCCGGTTTCGATTTGCGAGATCTTATCGAAGAAGTTTTACAGCAAGACCCAAGACCGCAGTATCATCCTATTGACGCTACCAAGGAATACGGTATGACCTTGAGTGGTTTTAATATTCGCTGGCGTTGCGGGATGGATGATGGGCAAAAAGTCATCAATGTGATTTCTATTAGTGCACCAGAGACTGTTCATCCGTTAGAGAATCATTCAGAAGGTTGAAATGCTGCCCATACCGCTTGAGAAACCGAGTTTTAATCTCGGCATTTTTGGCTTCACTCAATGCGGGGTTGTCAATCATAAGCAAGCGTGTTTGTGGCTTTTGATTTACAGACAGACCCGGAAAGTGTCGCTGAAAAACGGCCTCTAAAGGGGCCCCTCGGGCCTTTTGCAAACCCAGGGCGATTCTTTCTGAAAGCGCAACCTCTTTAGCATTCACATAGAGCTTTAACGACATGGGGTAGAAGATTTGGATGTCTGGGCTAATGCGAAAGTTTGGGTGTTGGAGCTGCTTGTGTTTGAGTACTTGCTTGACTTCCAGCATGCTCAGCGGGAGGTAGTCAAACCGTTTTTGAGCGAGCATGGGGAACAAAGCATCGAAACTCTGACCCTCCACGACCGGTATGCCCGCATGGCGTAAAATGCGGGTGTCTTCCCAGTAAAAACCCTGTCCCGCAGACAGCTGTTTAAAGTCCGCTTCCGTTTGCAAATATTGGGGGGGGATGGCCTCGGCATTGCGAATAATCAGGTTGCGAAGCCCAAGTAAATCATTGAGGGCTGCAAATTCGTGGGCAATCACAGATTCTTTGTTCACCAGCCGGCCCTCCCAACTACTGGAAAACAATACATTCAGACGTTCTCCCTTTTCGGTCTCCAGTTTGGCTCTGGCGGCTGACAAAATTTCGCGATTTCTTATGATTTTATAGTCGCCGTATTCCACTTCGGTAAGTGCAAGGCAAAGCTCTAAAACAGATACAAAATAGGGTTGCAGAGTTGAAGAGTAAGAATAATCAAAGTGTTTGACCACCATCGGTGAGGGCTGGCTTTGGGCAATATTGGATAATGACAGTAAGACCCAAAATAACGGAATGACGATACGGCTCATAAGACTACAGACAGTAATGGCGCACCCAAAATCGGGTCGCCCAGTGTATTCAAGCACAGATTGCTGGGACCTGATGGCGTCTAGCGGCATTCAAGTGGCCAAGTCCAATCAACAAAGAAGGCGGTATGGATGGTCATCGAACCCCCCTGCTTTGTTTCATTCAAGTGTAGATGAACTTCTTTTAACCTGTATTACGAATTCGTTCGTTACTTAAAAACGCTATGAATAATGGGAAATACATAACTACTAGAATGGGTGCGTAAAATGGATTTTTGCCCAATAGCCAACTTTTTTGACCGTCCGGCGCCCAGATTTGGTTGAAAGCCCCATTTTGCTGTGCAAAACGGCACGTTCATCTATAGTTATTGTGAACGCAGGTCCGCGAATGTTACCTGCGCGCTTAGTCTGCGTGTGGCCACCCCCACCTTGCTAAACCTTTGTCCACCGCATGAATTACTCAGATGAAATGGTAAGCTTTTGAGATATGCCTGACCCCAAAAATGCTTTAGCGCCACATTTGGCACCCTTGAAACGGGGGAGCTTAAATCGCTATTTGGCGATCGTGATATTCGCGTGCATTGCCATTCCCGCATTGGTGAGCGGTGGTATTCTCATTTATACCAATTTCAACAGAACCATTGAAGTGGAAAGCCGCACGGCAGCCGAAGGCTATGCCGACGTTCTTGAAGCGGGTATGTCAGTACCACTTTGGAATCTCTCGCCTGATTTGGGTCAGCCAATTGTGGAAAACGTTTTTGTGGATCCCTCGGTTTTGTCGGTAGTGGTGTACACCGAAAGTGGCAAGAAATTTCTAGAGTATGTTCGTTCCAATGAAGCCTTGACAGACCGCGTGATCCCCGTGGTTAGAGATGTTACCTATGGCGGCAAAGTCATTGGTCACTTAGAGCTTGGGTACAGTGTGGCAAAGGCCAAGAGCCAGGCGAATAAAGAAGCAAAACTGCTGACGATTATCATTTGTGTACAGTTGATTGTTTCGCTCACAGCGATTTCATTTTTACTTCACCGCCGAGTGCTTTCCCCGCTTAAAAAACTCGATCAAGCGGCGGAAGGTATTGCTCAGGGTGATCTCAGTACTACCATTCCTTATTTGAACAATGATGAGTTTGGAAGTTTATCACTACAGCTAGAGAAAATGCGGCATGTACTGGAAGAAAGCTTCTCCGAATTGGAAGCCCGTGTGGACACTCGTACTGCCCAGCTACAAGAAGTGAACCATACCCTTAAAGGAACGCTCGAGCAACTACAGCAAGCACAAAATAATCTCGTCCAGTCAGAAAAACTAGCCGCCTTAGGGTCCTTGGTAGCAGGGGTCGCGCACGAGCTCAATACTCCGATTGGTAATGGGTTAACCGTAATTTCATCTATGTGTGAAAGTTGTGAATCTTTTGAAAAGCGCACACAGGAAGGCATTACCCGAAAGGCCCTAGAGAATTTTAAAGCTGACATGCTAGAAGGCACACGTTTGGTGTGTAATAACCTAGAAAAAGCGTCAGAATTGGTGAGTAGTTTTAAACAGGTGGCCGTGGATCGAACCAGTGCGCAGCGACGCAAATTCTCGTTGAAGTCATTCTTAGAGGAGACACTACTCACCGTTTCTCCTATTTTTAAACGCTCACCTTATCGTGTGTCTTTGGATATGCACCAAGATATTGAAATGGACGCGTATCCCGGGCCTCTAGGCCAAGTCATTACTAATTTGTTGAATAATGCGGTGATTCACGCATTCGCGGGTCGCGATCATGGCACAGTGGATATTTCTGTAAGGTCCTCGGATTCAAAAGTGGAAATTTGCGTGAAAGATGATGGGGTTGGGATTCCCTATGAGTACCAGGCCAAAATATTCGATCCATTTTTTACCACCAAACTGGGCGAAGGTGGAAATGGCCTGGGTATGAATATTGTTCATAATATTGTGAATGGCGTACTGGGAGGGAAAATTGCGCTGCAGTCAGCCCCCGACCAAGGCGCGACATTTACCATCACCTTACCAATAAAAGCCCCAGATGATGTAGACGAAGTGTTCAAGTCTTTGGATTTCACCGAAAGTAAAATGGCATGTTAATTAGACTGTCAGGGTTGTGTTATGACGTCAAATAAAGTAGATGAAGATGAGCTCATTGTTTTCAAAGATGATGAGGCATTGGTGTTTGTGGATGATGCCGATTCTCCAAAGGGCGATGATGGGCAAGCACAGCCTTGGAAAATTCTGATCACCGATGACGAAGAAGACGTCCATCAAGCAACCAAATTTGCATTGCGGGATTTGGAAATATTGGGGCGAAAAATCGAGTTTCTGGATGCTTATAGCGCACGAGAGACGCTCGATATTCTTAACACCAATTCAGATATCGCAGTTATTTTGCTCGATGTGGTTATGGAAACCCCCAATGCGGGTCTAGATCTGGTACCCGTTATTAGAGAGGAGCTACAGTTAAAGTCAACGCGGATTATCTTGCGAACTGGGGAGCCCAATCAAGCACCTGAGACGCAAGTTATTCACGATTGTGATATCAACGACTACGAGCTGAAGTCAGATTTAACACAGAAAAAGCTCTATGCTTCCCTGGTCTCAGCGATTCGAAACTACCGATATATTTGCACCATCGAAAATAGTAAAAAAGGATTGGATCAAATTATTCGGTCTAGCTCGGAGCTGATGACCACCAAAGGCTTACATCAGTTTGCAGAAGGCGTCATTGTGCACATGGCTGCCTTATTGAATGTCGAGCCTGAGGGTGTTATCTGCGTGCGTAAGCGTGATGCAGAAGTTCAAGACGAGATACCGGTTATTATTGCGGCTGCAGGTGAATATCGGGCATTGACCGATAGGCCTCTGGAGGACATGGACCAACAGTTGGTGAAGTCATTACTCAATGAGTGTTTGGATCAATCCAAAAATATTTACCACACCTCGGGTGTGGCGGTGTATTTAGGTAGTCATGAAAGGGGTGATATGAGTTGCTTTGTGGCCAGTCATCACCTTATTTCAGAAGAAGACGAGCGACTTCTGGAAATGTTTTGCGGCAATATTTCTCTATGCGCCGATAACATCAGTTTTCTGGAGAAACTCAAGGGTTATGCCTTTACGGACAGTTTGGTCGATGTGCCAAACCGCAATGCATTGGAAGAAACAATAGACAATCACTTAAAACAACACACCAAAGTACCTTTCTCATTGGCGCTGATTGACATCGATAATTTCGCCGAGATTAATGCCGTTTTAGGACAGGAGTATGGTGACCTGCTTCTGATAGCCTCCGCTAATCGACTAAAAAATCGATTCAGAGCCCCTTGTGTAGTCGCTCGAGTGGGTGGTGATACCTTCGCGATATTTGGTCCATCCTCGCATATTGATCGAAAGCAATTGGTGGAGCCATTTTCCAACCCATTTGAAATTAACGGCGAACTACAGCAGTTGTCGGTTACGGCAGGTGTTGTACCTTTATTCGAAGTTGACGGAGGTGGTGCCTCAGCAATCAAAGATGCAAGTATCGTATTGAAACTGGCCAAAAGCGGTAGTCGTGGGGACGTTGTCTTATTTCAGAAAAATATGGTGAGCGAGGCCGGTAAGCGCTTAGAGACCTTGAAAAACCTGCGTTCAGCGTTCGAGTTGAACCAATTGTTCTTAGTGTTTCAGCCGAAACTGAAGTTAACGGACTTAACCGTGACTGGCTTCGAAGCGTTACTGAGATGGCGAAATAGCGAGGGGAAATTTATCAGCCCCGCAGAATTTATTCCGCTGGCCGAACAGTCAGGGTTAATTATTCGAATGGGCGAATGGATCCTCAGAAATGCTCTGGCGGAACTCGCATTACTCCGAATGAAGGGGCATCACACCATAAATATGGCGGTTAATCTTTCAGTGGCTCAACTTGAGCACCCTGATTTTCTAGATATGTTAAAGCGAGTGATTGGTGAAAGTGATATCCACCCGAGTTACATAGAATTGGAGATTACAGAATCGGTTGCCATGGGAGATTTGGATTTTACCTTGACCAAATTACAACAAATTCGTGAGTTAGGATTTCGGCTGTCGATGGACGATTTTGGAACGGGTTTTTCTTCTCTAGCCTATTTGCAGAAGATGCCGATTAATTGCCTTAAAATCGACCGTTCCTTTGTTTCGAAATCTGATACCAAAAATGGCCGTGATATTGTGGAAATGATCGTACACCTTGGGAAAACCCTCGGGCTAAATGTGATTGCCGAAGGTGTTGAAGAAGAGGTTCAAGGTGTATTGCTAAGAGAAATGGGCTGCCATGAGGTACAGGGGTTTTTTTATGCAAAACCTATGACGCGTGCTGATCTTTATCATTGGTTAGATGAGCGCAAGAACGCGCTATTACGCTAAAATAGATTTCCTATCTGCTTAATTGCAGGCTTTAAAAACACTGGCACCGATGTGTGAATACTCTCGTATTTTAAGGGCTGTCATTGGCTTTTCAACCAATGATGGGGCATCTGTGCTCCAATGATTAGCTTGACAACACTTCTGTCAGGTTAATTACTAGCGCCGGCTCTCTGTTATAAGGGGGGTAAAATGGTTGCTTGTCCGTCGGTGGCATCTGCAAGCCGTTGTTGAAACTCTAATAATTGCGATGTGTATAACGCAACGTGCATGATGACGGCTTCACGATACTCCACTTCAATACCCGTGATCCCCATTAAGCGACATAGACGTCGTACGCGTTCCTCTGATGCATGGTCGACCTGTAAACTAATGGTTGTACTAGGGTAAATCACCTTTAATTGGCAATTATTCATCGCGCCGCTGGCAGCATGGCTATAGGCTCGAACCAGCCCACCGGCGCCCAGTTTGGTTCCACCAAAGTAACGTACGACAATACAGGTTGCGTTCCCTACCTTGCGTTGCATTAACACATTCAATATGGGTTTTCCCGCTGTTCCCGAGGGTTCGCCATCATCCGAGAAGCCTCCCGCTTGAGATTGCTCAGGATGGCCGATGATATAGGCCCAGCAGTAATGACGTGCATCTGCATATATGGGTTTTAGTTTTGCCAAGTGGTCAGACACGTCTGACTTTTGCGAGATAGGATAAACGAAGGCCATAAAACGGCTGCGCTTAACTTCATGTATGAACTCGCTTGCGTCAATCGGTGTATAAAAAGATTGGGGCATTCTGTCGAAACTTATATTCAGGTGTAAAGTTGAGATTCTAGTGATCAATTTATAAGCTTTCAATGGCTTTTGCTTAACAGGTTGTGGGGTAGAGTTTCGATTTGGTGAGTAGCCACCTTATTTCTTGGCTGGGCTTTCGTAGAGTGAATGGGTATGATTGAGGCGTTGGGGTAGTCGAGGGACCCAATGGAATGAACTTAAAATAAACAATGTTAACTTTATTAGGGGGCGTTATGTCGGGGAAATCGAGTTCGACACCAATCGTTGTGGTATTAGTGGGCATAATCATTGTATTGATGGGGATTATTCTATGGCTCTTTCAACAGCCAAAAATAGCAGATCTAACGCCGCCCAATGGCGTGACGTCGTATCTGTTGGCAGTCAATAACAAGGCTGACCCAAAAGTGTATTCACCTAGTGGGCGTGCTTGGGTGGAGTGTACCCCAGAAACCTGTATGGATGAGTCTGATACTGGTGTTCCTTTGTGTGAACCAACAGAAAAAGGATTTTGTTTGGAGGAGCTTCGCACTAAATCAAATGATAGCGAGGTGATGCAAAAGTCTGCACAGCAGTTTAATTTAGAAGGCTCGACTGAGAGCGCAGATACAGCCATGTCGGTCTCACTCTTTCCAGAGGCTCAAGCGCTGACTTCTGATAATGTTTGTCCAGTGATTGGATTAAAATTTTCAGGGTCTACGATCATTCGGGTGTATCCAAGTCCACAAGATGACCCTGATTGTCCACCCATGTAGTAAGCACGTTGTAAAAGAGCCACCATGGTGGCTCTTTTTTTATTCTAATGGATGGACTTCCTAAGGTTTACTGAAAAGAAGCGTTGGGTGTAAATATTTTGGATTCTAGGTGCTTGAGTTAGAAAGCTGAAATCGGCGTATTCAAACTGGTCGTTAAACACATTGTTGGCTCTCAGTTCTATCTCGGCGCCACTACGCCTATGTAAAAGCTGTAGGCCGAGTGAAGTCATAGTGCCCTCGTTTTTGATGGTTTCTTCTCCTGGCGCGTTAAAAAGATGGGTTTGTTGAATGTCGTTAACTTCTAGATAGGCTTTGCCTAAGCCACCGAGCAGATAGGTGGCTTGTAGCTTTATTGCGGTTTCTTCTGTGCTTTTGGGTCGCGTAAAGTCTGAAAAGTTATTTAATATTTCTTGTTCCGAGTGCGCAGCTGACAGTTGAATATGCAGATTGTCATTCAGCGTTTTGTGCGCCCCGATCGTTTGCTGGTGTTTGGTTGATTTGACCTCTTCGAAAGGTATGGCTGGGTTGTTGCCCACTTCAAAACGCGCCATATCCGTCCATTGACCTTTGGCGTAGAGCAGCCAATGGTCTGAAGTATTGTAATTCATATGAAGATAGAGGCTCTCACTAAAAGTGTTGGCGTGGAGATCTTCTTTGGTAACCTGGTTGAGTAATAGGGAGGGGATGAGGTTCGCTTGCAACTCCGACTTTCGGCTCACGTTTTCAGAGTAGGACAGTTCGACATTGAGGTTGTCGGTAGGGTTGAGCGAAAGGGCAAGGCTTGGTAATAGCTTACTGTCGATGGGTGTGTCAGACGGTATGGGCGACGCAGTAAAATCAGTGGTTTGTGCAATATTATTGACATAATTTAAGCCGGCAACCCATTTGAGTTTGAGAGGTGAGATGACGCTCTGGATGCGAACAAAGGATTCCACATTTTCATCGTCGCTTGCCAAGTAGTTCGGTCCAAATGTGGCATCGTCAGTGGTGCTTGATAAGCTAGAGAAACTATGCCCTAAGGATAGTTGCAGTGCCCAAACGTCCATTAACAGCGCCACATCATACAGTTTGTATTCAAGGTTTTCTTCGTAATCTATAGCGTACTCGAACCCGAAAAACTCAACCACGTCATATTGTGTTTTAATTTGATCCATCTTGGCGGCAGTCCATAGCATTTTTGCAGACTTACCTAAATTGACATGTCCCCCTAATCGAAATTGGTCGATTTTACCTGTTCGCTCCAATACTTGTGAAAAGTCATCGGTATAAGTGCCTATGCCGACGTCCTCAAGGGATTCTTCTCTTCGACTAATTTCAGCCATAAAGCTAACATTTGGGGTGGGGGCATACCTGATCTCCGCGTTGCCCACTTCGTAGGCCGCTGCGTTATTGTCTCTTTCCCCTTTGGTTGAATACTGATAGTGCCCTAATTCCAATTGCGCCTTACCTTTGTAGGCGCCCATTTGAATGTTGTGTGCAAGTGTCTCGTTGGATCCTTTGATAAGCCCTGCATCTGCAGAAAATCGATCAGCGAGAAATAGGGGGCTGAAGTCAGAAAGACCAATGTTCGCCGGGCTGGCAAAGCCGTTGATAACCATTTGTGCTTCACCGATGGCATAGGGGAGTGAGGCCAGTCCCATTGGTTGAAGTAAGGTTGCATACAAGCGTTCGGTGGCACGCAGGGATTCGCGTTCATTGTCTGTGCCGTGACTCATGGCCAGCATTCTGTGACCGGCGTAATCATCCGGTGCCTCAAAGGTGGCGGCCACGGCGAAACGTTTAGCGCTATAGGTGTCATTGAGTTCGATGTGGGCTTGGCCAATATTGGCCAAGCGTACGGCATTGTCGCTTTCAAGCGATAACGCAGACCGAACAATAGCACGGTTGTGGTTCAGTCGTTGGCTTTGCGTGAACGCGTGAATGGCTTCTATCCAGCGGCCTTGGTTTCCGAGTTCAATGCCTTTATAAAGATGGGGTGTTGGGTCCAAGGAGTCCTGTTCGCTGGCCAAGTAGAACTGGGTCAAAGCCTTATCTGGGCGCCTTTCGTCTGAATAAGCGGCCCCTAGATAGCTTCGAAAAACGCTATTGGTGGGGTCGAGTAATACGGCTTGTTCAAGCAGCGCCCGTCCTCGCTGCAATTCATTGTTTTTGATTTGCAACAGGCCTGAAATAAAAGTTGAGTAAGCATCGTTTGGTGAAAGGGTTTTGGCAAACTGAGCCAGCAGCAAAGCTTCGGGAAGATTCAGCATCTGCACTTCAATCAATGCTTGGTAAGTTAACGCTCGACTGTAGGTATAGTGTTGGGGTGAGATGTGTTGAATGGCTTTCTGAGCCAGAGAATGGTTATCCAAAAGCAGTGCCAATTCGGCGAGACGAAGGTTCAAAAGCGGGTCGTCTACGTTGAGCTGCGAAAGCCTTTGGATCACATTCAGCGCCTCGGTATGACGGTGACCCGCCTGCAACCAATAGGACTGTAACAAGCCCACGCTCGCGCTATTGGGGAAGCGCTCTGCGAGCTCTGCGATAGCAATGGATTCTTTGGGCTGTGAGTTCAGAACAAAGGGTATGAATAATTTTAACGCTTGTGCGTCTGCAGAATTGGGATTTAACTGTAGGGCTTGATCAACGGCCTGTAGCGCATAGGGCACTTTACCTTGTTCCAAGTAAAGCGCTGATTGCAAAGTATAGTGATTTTCGTTTTTAGCTTGTAATTGAGATAGCACTGCCAGTGCGGCTTGCGTTTCACCTTTGTTTAGCAGCGAAGGCAGCGGCTCTTCAAAATGAGCGTCACTCGACAGTATTCTTGGGAAGGCAATGGCCCATTGAATCGCGTGTTCTACGTCAACATATACGCCTCGCTGAGGGGCGGTATTTTGATCGTATGCGAAGGCTGTTTGCTCTGGCTCGAGCTGAATCTCACCAGCGGCATTGCTTAGTGTCAGCGCGCCTTCAAAAAGAGACACCTGTGACCGGTTATTTGGACTGTGTGAGACCTCGAATTCTGTACCGTCGATGGCGGCGTTTAAATAAGGAGCTGTAACCGACATGGGCTTTGGTGTACGAGAAATAAAATGCGCTGCACCTGCAAAGAGTTCCATCAAAAATGATGCCTCTTCAGGAATTAGGCGAATATGGGCTTTCTCATTCAGTCGTACCAGGGTGTCATTGCTCAGCTTGAGTGCAGCGCGTTCGGAAAGCACTTGCAAGCTGTCTCCATAACAAAAAGTCATGTCTAGCATTGCTGGTTGCCAAGTGTCATCCGTTTCACTGCGCCACTGTGCAATCCCTTCAAGGCTTACCAGTGTCGCCACGGGAACTGAGCAACGGTTATCGTTTGCCCAACTGCTTACAACAAAAGTGAATGAAAGTAGAGCCGAGAAAACAATGCGTGCAACTGGAATCATAATGCAACCCAAGTAAGAAATTTATAGGCTGCTACCGTGCTTCTGCAACCTTCAAGTTTACGAGTTTTAAATAATATTGACTGGGGCCATGGTTGTGGTTTGATACTAGTGTTTCAAACATGTGTTTCGCCTGGTTGGCGTTTTGGTTTTTATAGTTATGGAGTGCAGCATTGAACATCGCCCGAACCTGGTTCGATGTTTCAGTGCTGTACAACCTTGTCGGTGCCGAGCGATTGCGCATGGTGAACGGGCCCAAATACAGCAGAGGGGGTGGGCTTTGCACCTGCTGTAACTGCGTTGCAACGCTTTCAGAGCATAAAAACTCAGTATTTAACGTGCGAGTAAAATGCTCAATGCGTGTGGCGGTATTAATCATATCCCCAACGGGAGAATATTCAAAGTGTCCTGTTGCCCCTAAGTGCCCTAGTGAGAACTGTCCTGCATGGAGCGCCATACATGTGGGCAGCTGTGTCGCGAAGGCTGGGTGGGCAGCGAGTCTTGTGCGGATGTTTTCTGCGCAAGCAAAGGCCCGCTGGCACAGTTCGGGGTTGATTGTTGGGCCAGACCATAGTGCCAACAGGCTGTCACCGACAATATTGCCCACGAAACCCTGGTGTTGGTTCACGGCCTCCACCAGTTCGGCGTAATACTGGTTCATTAACCTGTGCAATGCATCGGGGTCTAAGGTTTCGGCCAGTGCAGTAAAGCCGCGAATGTCGGTAACCAAGCAGACGCCGCAAACCAGCTTGTGTTCTTGTTCGAGCGCCACCAATGTGTGGCTAAGTTTTTGCGCCGCGTGATCGGGCATATGTTGCGAAAGCGCAAACTGCACACGTTTCAATGCGGCTTTTTGCTCCATAAAACGCGTGATCACTTGGGCTAAGGCCAAAATCGCTGCACTGCAACTGTAAAGCACCGCCGGCACCCAAATCGCGTGCTTGAAAGCCCAAAAACTGACAAGCCCCACGCCCACACCGAAGGCGCTCATCGCCACCACTATCCCTCTAGGCCAAAACCGAATAACCAGGAGTGTTAGCAGGATTGTGGCGGCAACGCCCGCTAGTCGCGAAGTGAGCGAGGGGGGCAATAAAAGGCTACCGTCTAATAGATTGGCCACTACGCTCGCCGATATTTCCACACCGCTTAGGTCAATGCCGAGTTCACTGCCAAACACCGTTGAATATGTGTCTTTTTGTTCGGTCTGTGCCGTTTCGACAAATCCCACGTAGACAATGGCATTTTGAAAATGAGGGGCCAGCGCGTCTTGATTCAAAAGCCATTCGTCAATGTCCCATATAGGCAAAGTGCGAGCGGGACCATAAAAGTTGATATAGACTTTAGATATTAATTCCCATTGCAACAGTTTCTCTGGTGCATAATGGCGTAAAACAGCAACCGGTTGAGATTCCACACCCTCCAAAGACGGTATCAGTGAGGTGTGGTAGACGGTGCTTTCTTTGGGAAGCGTGAAACTGCCCGTACCCAGGGCCGCCTCATAAAAAGGCGTTAACGGTGGAACGGCTTGTTCAATATCGACAAAACCGTTCGCCATCATGACTTGCTCCCGCTTTAAATACGTGAACAAAAGGACATTGCCCGCGCGAGCGATGGCAGCGGCTAAGGCCGTATCCTGTGCTGGGTCACGCGCTTCGCGAAACGCAATGTCCAAAACAATGAGTTTTGCGCCGGCGGCTTTGAGTGATGTGATGGTGTCGGCCAATAGGGTACGCGGCCAATAACTGTGTGGGCTGGGCAGTGACAAATTGCTGTGCGCTCGAGCATTTAGGGCAATAATCGCGATATTGTCTGGCGGCGTGCGGGCGCCGCGCAGATGAAATAGCGCGGGTAAGCTGGTGGATTGTTCCAGCAATATTGCTGTCGGCGTAACGGAGAACACGAGTAACAGTACGGATAAACAACCTAAACCCCAAAACTTTTGCGGCCTGGCGGGTTTTAAAATGGCGCGAATTGTCGCAAAATGTGGCATCTGGACTGTATTCCCAGCCAAGCTAAGTTGAACGCCCTATGTTAGAAACGGTTAACCTCTTTAGACACTTGAGCCGAGACCAAATCGAGCAGTTGGAAAAGGTCTCTACTGTACGCAAATATCCCAAAAATGCCATCCTCTTTATGGAGGGAGACGACAATGGGCAGCTGTTTGTCATCATAAGAGGGTTGGTTTGCGTCTACACAGATGATAGTGACGGCAAACAGTTGGTGCTGAACTATATGGGGGAGGGTGAATATTTTGGTGAGCTGAGTCTTATTGATAGTAACCCGAGGTCAGCCACTGTTGCTGCCGTCAAAAACTGTGAATTCTTATGTGTCTCGCGAGAGGTGTTTAAGGATTTTATGCGCGATAATCCCGCGCTGATGGAGATGTTGCTGTCTGCTTTAGTGGAGCGTGTGCGTACCTTAACCGGAAATATGCGGGATATGGCCTTGTTGGACGTTTACGGGCGCGTGGCACAGGTGTTAGAGCGATATTGTGGGGAAGATCAAACCCACCCGAAGTTAACCCATCAGGATATCGCCAATATGGTTGGTGCATCCCGTGAAATGGTGAGCCGTGTGATGAAAGAATTGGTGTTCGGGGGGTATATTCATGTGGAGCAAAAACACATCACTGTGTTAAAGCCTTTTCCAAAACATTGGTGATCTTATAGCATTATTTCACTTGAGTGCTGCAGCCTTGTGTTCGAAAAACCCGGGTATTATCGTAGCTGATCAGTGTAAGGTCTTGACCTTTCTTGACGATGGCACTCTCGCCTGCTTGTAAAATAATTTCAATATTGCCGCACAAAACGTCAGTTTTGCCTTCTATGCAAAACAATAGTTCGTAGCTGTCGGCTTGCCAATGCTTTTGAGTGTTGCCAGAAATCTCAGACAACTCAAATGCTTGAAATGGCGTGGGGTAGGTTGTCTCGGTTTTATTCTTGTGGTGGGGTTGGATGATAAATGCTTCGGGGTCAGTCGTGTTAAAGCGACCAATTCTCAAAAGTTCTTCCACATCAATATGTTTGGGCGTGAGTCCTGCGCGTAGGACGTTATCAGAGTTGGCCATCAGTTCAATATTCTGCCCCTCAAGGTAGGCGTGCAATAGGCCAGGGGGTTGGTAAATGGCTTGGCCGGCTTCCAATCGAACAATGTTCATAAAGTACACGGTTAGTATTCCCGCAAGGGTGTCAGGATTTTGCGTCAGCCAACGATGTATCCAATAATCCGCATTGTGAGGGTCGGTCGGTGCAGGATTGCCAAGCAAAAAAGTGCTCAGTGCGGTTTGCATGGAAGCGACTTTCTCGTCGCCACTTTGTAAGCTTTCGGCTATTGCTTGAGCAATACCGTGTTGCTCCAAAGACTCTGCCAGAGGTGTTAGAAACGGTTTGCTGCGCAACGCAGCCAGAATATCTTCGCGTGCACGCAGGCCGTGTAGCAACCAGAATGGGCTGAGTGCAAGCATCATTTCAGGCTTATCGCTTTTGTCCTTGTAATTTCTGTGTGAGGAACTTAAGGGTATCCCTGCGGCGTCTTCGCGTGCATAACCGTCTTCCGCTTGAGCCACTGTGGGGTGTAATTGGATGGATAACATCTGCTTAACATCTAACACCTTAAATAAATAAGGCAGTGACGCATCGCCACAAGTGGCCAGCCATCGGCTTAAAGGTTCGTGCTGGACCTGATGGGTGACCACTTGCGCTTCACCGAGAGGGTGCGTACCCAGCCAGTACTCGGCATTGGGTTGTGTGGCTCTGGGCTTGCCCAATAGATCGGCAATAAAGTGATGTCCACCCCAGGCGTAGTGTTGAATGACGCCGGTCAATTTTGCAACGGGTACCATAATATCCTCAGGTCAGTTGAGACGGGCATTTTAAAGGTTTATGGTGGGGAGCACTACCGTAGCGCCAATTTATCGAATATAAGCCAATAAGGGGGTGGCATGACATTTACCCTGACGATATGGGATTGGGCCGTGATTGCGGTGTATATTCTAGGTCTCATTGTTTTTGCCATTGTGTTATCTCGGGGCCAAAATACACAAGAGACCTATTATGTTGGCGCCAGATCTATCGGGCCTTGGCCCATCGCCATATCCATTATGGCCACCCAATGTTCAACCAACAGTATTTTAGGGGCGCCAGCATTTGTGGGATTTGCTCCAGGTGGTGGTTTACTTTGGTTACAGTATGAGCTGGCGGTACCGCTGGCCATGCTGGTGCTCATTGTGGTGTTTGTGCCTACCTTTAAAACCTTTCAGTGGGTATCGGTCTATCAATTCTTGGAGTCACGTTTTGATCGACAAACCCGCTTGTGGGTCAGCGGGCTATTCCTGTTTGTACGCGCATTTGCCACGGCCGTCACGGTTTATAGTATTGCTTTGGTGGTGGATTTAATCACGGGTGTCGGCTTTTTCTGGGCGGTCATGTTACTGGGTGCTATCACGGTTATTTATGATGTGCTCGGTGGTATAAAGGGTGTGGTGTACAGTGATGTTATCCAAATGGTGATCTTGGTGGCGATGTTAGTGGTACTGCTGATATTACTTGTTTTGGATGCCGGTGGCTGGCAATCCATGTTGACCCAGGTAGCTCCCGAGCGACGCAATACACTGGATTTTGTGCATCATGGGTTGGGCGACGGACAGACATTTGCTTTTTGGCCCATGCTGTTCGGTGGTTGGTTTTTGTATGTGGCCTATTACGGCTGTGACCAAAGTCAAATGCAAAGGGTGTTATCCACCGCCGGTGTGCGCTCGGCCAGCAAAGCACTTTGGCTCAATGGGCTAATGCGGTTTCCCTTAGTTGCGCTGTATTGTTTTATCGGCTTGGGCTTGGCTGCGTATGCCTCTCACTCGCCGGCGTTTCTGGCAGGTTTGCCACAAAACGACGGTGTGCCACAACTGAACTTGGTAGTGCCGGCCTATATGGTGCAGGTATTGCCAGCGGGTGTGTTAGGCCTTGGGATGGTGGCTTTGTTTGCTGCGGCAATGTCGTCCTTGGATTCTGTGATTAATTCCATGAGCGCCACCACGATGGAGGATTTCATTAGGCCCTACGTTACTTGGATTAATTCGGACAAAAAAGCACTGCTGGTGTCACAAGGGGTCACGGTATTTTGGGGTGGGGTGACGTTGGGCTTGGCGTTTACGGTAGGTGACATTGCACCGACCGTATTAGAGGCCATTAATAAAGTTGGTTCCTTGGCGAATGGTCCTATTTTGGCCGTTTTTCTGGCAGGCTTACTTTTAAAAACGGTTTCGGCAAGCGGCATAAAGGTGGGGGTGGGCTTAGGGTTATTCGCCAACATTGTGTGTTGGCGTTATTTGCCTTCGGTTTCATGGCTATGGTGGAACGTGTTGGGGTGTCTCGTGACTCTGGGGGTAGCCTTGGCGGTGGCGCCTATGGGGCGCGCTAAGGCGCTTTTGGTTCCACCAAGACTACGAGGTGTTGCGCAGTTTTATCCAATCAGTTTGTGTGTGATGTTTGGTGCGATGCTATTCATACTGCTTTGGCTGAGGGCGATGTGAAGGTGTTTTATCGGCGTTTGAATGGATGGTCGCCAGGCGCATGATAAATGCCGGTGAGACACAGGCACATCCCAATGGCAAGTCCAACACGAACGGCGAGCAGTGGTACGAGCCATATGGATATCCCGAATGACAAGATAATAGTGACCATGGCCCAGCGTTTTGTCGCGGACCGAACTCGACGATGGGTTTGCCAATCCAGAATGATAGGGCCAAAGACAGGGCTTTCTAGTAGCCAGTGATGAAATCGATCAGAACTTTTGGCAAAGCAAGACGCTGCCACGATTAGAAAGGGCGTTGTAGGCAATATAGGTACAAAAATGCCGATGAACCCCAATGCGACTGACAGCCAGCCGCACATGATTAGCATTAACTTGTAAAAGCGACCCAAGGGGTTGTTTATCGTATTGCTATGGGGCTGCTTAATCCGGTTTGTCTGCTGCGGCGTCTGATTTCGAGGCGCAGGTAACACTGTCTTTCCCTAGGCTTTGGATAAATACCGCAGCTATGCTGAGGTCTAGACGTCCAGTTGTACTAATGCGAAAAGGGATATTCACCTTATCCAAGGTTGCGCCGGCAGCTGTGAAGCAGTTGAGCGCCACTGGAAACACAAACCACTGACCTTCCGGTGCATTCTTTAAGTTATCTTTTATCGGAATGTCGCCTTTGCAATCCTTGCCGCATTCAAGCGTTAAGGTCACATCGCTACTCGGCTTACGGTCCACCTTCGCTACCAAGACCATTTCTGCGGCGTCTTCAAATTTAGCTAAATTCGTGGTGTGGCCCACTAAAATGGCACCGCCAATCTTATTCTTTCTATTCCACGTTAGTTGAATAGCATCCCCTTTACTTTGATAGTCTGTGGGTTTTATGGTGACTTTACCGCTTTTGGATTTCCCCGATCGGCCTTCTATTGGGAGCCACCAGTTGTCTGGATCAAAAACAACCCAATTCCAGTTGCCGACCGCTTTACCTTTCGAAATATACACATAGTCTGGGTTTGGGGGCTCGGCGTACGCCAGTGAAGCGCCTATGAGAGCGCATATTAACCCGATGTTTTGCAAGCAAGACTTCATTGTGTCCTCATCTCATTATTGTTGGAGTTCGTAATGGTCTATAGATAGCAGAAATCTGCCTCAGACTCAAATACCTTGGGTCAACGGTACTAGGGTGTAAACAGTAGATCGTTGAGTTTGCTGATCAATTCTTCTGGGGCGATGGGCTTAGTGAAACAGGCGTCGGCTTCAATGCCTTGATCGCTGGCGGTTAAACGATTGTCAGGCTGATTCACTAGCATAATAATGGGAGTGTGGGTGGTAAAGGGGTGTTTGCGAATTTCACGGGCAGCACTGATGCCGCCCATTCCGGCAATGTCTTCATCAATGATGATGACATCTGGACGGTTTCGCACAGCGGTATCCAGGGCTTCTTCGCCGCTGCGCGCTTGTATGATGGCACAGTGATGGGTGAGTTTCCCGTCAACGGTGCGAAGGGTGTCGCCACCGGATTCGGCCACCAAAATCAGTGTTCGCGGGTTGAATAATTTGACCGTCACACGATTGCGCCCGGCCCGCTTTGCCGAATACAACGCTTTATCGGCGGCGTGGATTTGATCAACAAATTGGGTGCTACTGGTGTGGGTCACCACCGCGCCACCAATGCTGAGGGTTATCACGTTATGGGTTGCGGACTCTCGGTGTTTGATACCCAGGTGTTCAATGGCTCTGCGTATGCGCTCGGCTACGTGATGAGCACCGTCTTCCCGAGTGTTGGGGAGTAATGCGATAAACTCTTCACCACCGTAGCGCGCTACTAGGTCGCCCGGACGGGATAAGCACTCGGATATCACGCTGGCCACTTTGACGATACAGTCATCTCCAGCCAGGTGCCCATAATAGTCGTTATAGGCTTTAAAGTGGTCAATATCCATCAGCAATACAGCCAAGGGTTCCTTGGTGCGAGCCGCCACACGCCACTGGTCATTGGTGCGTTCTTCGAAGGAGCGACGATTGTAGAGCCGGGTCAGGCTGTCTCGCTCGCTCAGCTCAGTGAGTTCACGGTTGAGTTGGCTCAATTCATCACGCATGGTTGTAATGCGCTCCATTGCTCGAATTTTGGCCAGCAAAATGGTCTCGGAGACGGGTTTAATCAGGTAATCATCGCCACCGGCGTCAATACCTTGGCGAAGGTCGGTTTCTTCATTCTTGCCGGTGACAAAAATGACAGGAATCCAAAAGTTACCAAACCAATCTCGAATGCAGCGCGTGGTTTCAAAGCCATCAAGGCCGGGCATCTCAACGTCCATGATGACCATGTCTACATCTGTAGTATCGAGGATTTGGAGCGCGGACTCGCCGTTTTCGGCGATAATTGGGGTGTGCCCTGCATTGCTGATATATCGGCACATGCTATGACGTAAGGTGGCACTATCTTCAACAATCAATATTTTCATTTAGAGGGGTACTGGGCCCTTACGTTCATCGGTAATATGACTTAAATATACCATACGGCGTGCGCTAAGCATGTTGAACTGTCGTTATAATCTGCCGTTTAGCAGGTGGGCGAACGGTTGATCAGTGGAAATTGTGCGCAATATTCTGTATTTTGCCGTCCTTCTGCTTCTGTAAATTCAAGGTCTCTCAAGATTTCATGGCTTCTCCTCCCGAGTTTGACGATATTCGCCCCTACGATGACGATGAAGTGCGCCCCACACTCGAACGTTTGCTGCAAGACGTAGAATTTTTGGACACTGTGGCTCGCTTGAAATTACCGGCGTTGAGTCGTTGGGTCTCTTCTATCGTACGGCCCATGGTGCGTACAGCGCTGCGTAAAGAGATCAATGGCGTTGATGATGTGGCCAGTTTTCAGGCTCGCCTCAAGATTTATATGGAGAAAATGCTGAATAACACCACTAAGGGGTTGAGTGTGTCTGGCTTGGAGCACTTGTCTCATGATAGAGCGTATTGTTTTATCAGTAACCATCGTGATATCGCGATGGACCCTGCTTTGGTCAATTGGGTGTTATTTCACAATGATTTTAAGACCCTGAGAATTGCCATTGGCGATAACCTGCTGACCAAGCCTTTCGCCTCGGACCTTATGCGATTGAATAAAAGCTTTATTGTGAATCGTTCGTTAACGGCACCGCGCGAAAAATTAAAAGCGGCTAAAAAACTCAGCGCGTACATCTTGCACTCCATCGAGGAAGACAAAGCCAATATCTGGATAGCGCAACGTGAGGGGCGTGCGAAGGATGGCAATGACAAAACCAATCCCGCCATATTGAGTATGTTAATGTTGGCTAAGAAAAGGGATCAAGCCGTTTCCGAGTACTTGGAAAAGTTGTCTATTGTGCCGGTGAGTATCTCCTATGAGTTTGACCCTTGTGATGAAGCCAAGGCGAGAGAACTCACCTTACTCGCGGAGACAGGCGAATATCAAAAAGGTGCTCAAGAAGATGTACAAAGTATCGCTCGTGGCATCAGTGGGCAAAAAGGACACGTACACCTCACTTTTGGTCAACCTTTGGTTGATGGCTTAGAGAATGTTGAGGATGTTGTGGGTGCCCTGGATGATACTATCTGGCGCAATTACGTGTTACACCCCACTAACTGTCTTGCATATGAAATGCTCGAAGGCAAAAGCCCGGTTGTTTCGGTGGGTTATGCGAGGCAACCTTTTTTGGAATGGAATGACGATTCGCTGCGGCGACAGTTTAAGGGGCGCGTAGAAGCGTGCGAGCCGCAATGGCGAACGCGGCTTTTACAAATCTATGCGAACCCGGTTTATACCCAGTTGAGATTGCAGCACCATTGACTCTGCCCGATGACGTCAAACAGGCCATACAAAGTGGCTACTCGACTTTCTTAAAGGAAAAGTCCTTAGCGCCCCGGGTGGGGCAAAAGCAGATGATTGCTGCCATCGCTCGCACCATGGGTAAAGTTAAGCCGGATATCAACGGGCACCGGGCGTCGGGATCCGGCGTGTGTGTCGCTGAAGCCGGTACGGGCACCGGCAAAACTGTGGCCTATCTATTGGGTACCCTTCCGATTGCGCAATCCCTCAACAAAACCGTAGTGGTGTCCACCGCCACTGTCGCACTGCAAGAGCAGATTGTTTACAAAGACCTTCCCGATTTAAAAAAACACAGCGGCTTGGACTTTGATTTTGCACTCGCTAAAGGGCGAGGGCGGTACCTGTGCTTAAGTAAATTGGATCGTTTGCTCAAAGACGATCTAGAAGCGGTCTTTTTGGGTGCCGATGAATGGGACACCACTATCAACGCCGAGGATGTCAAGCTCTACCAGAAAATGATGAGCCAATTGGCCGATGGTGAGTGGGGTGGAGACAAGGATGATTGGGCCGATGAATTGGATGCTGGTACGTGGGCCAGAGTGACCACGGATCATCGCCAATGCACCGGCAGACGCTGTGAGTTTGTGCGCCAGTGTGCTTTTTTTAAAGCACGTGAATCCATCGTGGAGATGGGTGTGATTGTTGCCAATCACGACCTGGTGTTGGCAGATTTAGCTTTGGGGGGCGGTGCGATTTTGTCTGCCCCGGAAGATACCATTTATATATTTGATGAAGGCCATCATCTGGCAGACAAAGCGCTGCAGCATTTTTCAGCCCATACGCGCGTACACGCCACCATGCGATGGTTGGGGCAAACCGAAGGACAATGGTCCAATTTTTTGGCGCCCTTAGAGGGCGCAGTCGATTGGGTTCAAAAGGCGACGCCGGTAGAGGCTGCATTGAAGGAAGCGCGCAACCTCCTCGAGGCGCTAGTGCCACATCTAAAGCACATTGATGACCGAATTGACCGCAATCAGTTGTTTGGGCAAAGCCCCAAGTTTCGTTTTCCTCGTGGCGTCGTGGATGTCGATATTGAACAAATGGCTCAAGCCCTGGTAGTGGCTTTTGCCTCGGTGCACTTACTGTTTGACAAACTGCGTGTGGACTTAGAGCGAATGTTGGATAGCGATCATAGTGCGGTACCCGCGATTGATCTCGAAAACGCCTATGCCGCCCTTGGAGGGTGGACAGCAAGAGCAGAAGCCAATGTTTCGTTGTGGAAAAGCTTTGCTCATACGCGCGCGGATTCGAATTGGCCTATGGCACGCTGGATGACCGTGGTGACTTTTAATGAAATGGTGGACTATGAGCTGGTTTCTAGTCCAGTACTCGCCAGCCAAACGTTGGAACAGGTACTGTGGACACGGTGCTATGGTGCGGTGGTGACCTCCGCAACCTTGACGGCGCTGGGGTCCTTTGATCGTTTTAAAATGTGTTCGGGGACGCCTGAAGAGGCTTGCTACGAGGTGGTGCCAAGCCCCTTTGATTTTGCTCAAAATGCAGTGTTAAGGGTGCCAAGTGCCGCAATAGACGGAAATCAAGTAGATGCCCACACCGACAGCATTATTGAGCTACTGCCCGATTTACTAAAGCAGTGTTTGGCCACATTGGTTCTGTTCGCTTCGCGCAAACAAATGGAAACGGTGTTTCAAGCCCTACCGGGAGGCTGCCAAGAGACGGTTCTGATGCAAGGCTCCATTTCAAAACAACGCCTGATTCAGCAGCATAAGGCGCGAGTAGATGTGGGCCAGAGCAGCGTGCTTTTTGGGTTGGCGAGTTTTGCTGAGGGAGTGGATTTGCCTGGCCGATACTGTGAGCATGTAATTATTGCCAAAATACCCTTCGCTGTACCCGACGACCCACTACAAGCTGCTATGGCGGAATGGATAGAGGCAGGTGGTGGAAACGCCTTTATGCAAATGAGTGTTCCCGACGCGGCGTTAAAGTTGATTCAAGCCTGTGGCAGGCTTCTGCGCCATGAGCAGGACTCTGGGGTCATTACTTTGCTTGATAGAAGAATTACTTCAAAACGCTACGGTCAGGCGATATTGAATTCCTTACCGCCATTCAAGCGCGAACTGAATGCCTAAGACCCTGAAGGCCAAGGGCCCAATGATCGGTGGCGCTTTTCAAAAGCATTCTGAATCCATTTGTTAATCCGGCAATCTTTTAGTCGGGTTAATGCGGTACAAGGACGTTCCAGCTTAATAGTCAGCCATCAATGCACGCTCAATAGCGCTTCGATTCCTTAGTCCTATGATCGTTCTCCCATCGGTTTTATTACACGCCTATAGTACGGGTGCTGATGTGTGAATAATCTTGTGTTTTAAGGACGTTCGTTGTCTTAGCAACCAAAGATACGCCCTTACCCTTTCAGGCGTTTTACCCCCTCGATTGAATACCGCTCACTGATCTCTTTATGTGGTCAGGGGTTCCTGAGTGCCCCGTTGAGCTTGATTAATGTGTAGACAATGATGTACACAAGTTTTGTGTGCGTCATAAAACACAAGATTCTTGAGCGGTATTATTAGGCAATCATATAACTTTGCGTTTTTTTATGAACTAAATATTGGGGTGGGGTGCAAGCAATCTGATAGCTAACGTCTAGACTTACTTATTAGTGGCATTTGCGCGGTAAATACAGGCTAACGTACCGGTCGGCGACTGACACTGAAAATTCTGGATTGTTTAGGTGACACCAATATGGCGAATACGGTCTCTATCGATTTACCTGAAAATTTGACCATTGCGAATGTGCATCCTGTTCACGAACAGTTTGAAGCGCTCGTTGATGATAAAACCCATGACCATATAACTGTTAGAGCAGATGCGGTATCAAGAGCCGACACGGCTGGTGTACAACTTCTTCACGCATTTATGGTGGCAGCCAAAGACCGACAAATTGCTCTTGAATGGGAAAACCCTTCAGAAAAGCTCTGTGCAGCTGTCAATGTTTTGGGTATGAAAGATTTATTGGGTTTTCATTAAACACACTTTAGGGTTTGCAATACAAAGTATTTGGAGAATGTAAATGGCAAAAATACTCGCTGTCGATGATTCCGCTTCAATGCGACAAATGGTGTCTTTTACCTTGAAGGGTGCAGGTCACGATGTGACAGAAGCCAGTGATGGGGCTGAAGCGCTGAAAACGGCGCAAACGCGTACGGATTTTGATTTGGTGATATCCGACATCAATATGCCTAATATGGATGGTATCGCTTTGATTAAGGCGTTGCGTGCACTCACGAGCTATAAATTTACGCCAATTTTAATGTTGACCACGGAATCCGGTACGGATAAGAAGAGTGAGGGCAAGGCCGCCGGTGCCACGGGCTGGATTGTTAAACCCTTTAACCCCGACCAGTTGCTGGCCACCATCGAGAAAGTTCTGTAAGTAAATAGCCTTTAGATCTGGATCTAGACTATGAGTGTTGACCTGTCTCAATTTCACCAAGTATTCCTTGAAGAAAGTTTCGAGGGGTTAGATCTCATGGAAGGGGCGCTCATGGAGTTGGACCCCGACAATATTGAAGACGAAACCATTAATGCCATATTTCGGGCTGCGCACTCTATTAAAGGCGGTAGTGCAACCTTCGGTTTCAGTGCAATCGCTGAATTTACGCACGTTTTGGAAACCTTGCTTGATCAAGTGCGAGGTGGTGAACGCAGCATAACTTCTATTGAAGTGGATTTGTTTTTACAGTCCGTAGATGCTATGCGAGAAATGCTTGCTATCGTCCAACAGGGCGACAACCATCCCACTGAAAAATCTCAAAAATTACAGAATCAATTTAATCAAATTTTGGCAGGTGGCAAACCGAATGAAGGCGAGGTGATATCCCCCGATAAAACTCAGTTGAAATCCAGTGTGGTGGGTGAGCAATCGGGTGGTTGGGTGATTACATTCAGTCCGCATCAAAATCTATTAATGACGGGGAATGATCCAGCGCGAATTCTACGTGCGCTTTCCGACTTGGGTGATGCAACGGTTATTGTTGATGCTGGAAATGTACCTGAACTTTCGCAATTGGACCCTGAGAATATCCATTTGTCTTGGCGCATAGAGCTGGTTGGAACCATCTCCGAGGCTGATATTGAAGAAGTTTTTGAATGGGTGAGTGAGGAGGCCGATATTGAGTGGTCACCTTTATTTGGTCAGTTGTCCAGTGAGCCACAGGAGGCTGCGCCTGCCAATGTCGTGGGTGTGCAGTGGCACATTCATTTTGTCCCCAATGAAGAGGTTTTGAAGGCGGGCAATGATATCGTCAAAATGTTTCAGGCGCTTAGAAGTTGTGTTGATACTTACACGGTTCAAGTGCACGTCAATCGATTGCCTTCTTTAAAGCTTTTAGATCCAGAAAATTGTCATCTGTCTTGGGATCTTGTGGTATCCGGTGATTTGTCGCTCGAGGACATTCGAGATGTGTTTGAATGGGTCATGGATGATTCCGTGGTTCACATAGAAAGGATCGAGCCGCGAAAATCAGATGCTGTTACCGCAGCGGGTTCGGCGACCGAAGGCAGTATGACTAAGGCGGCAACTGTTGCGCCCGCCCGAAAACCACTTCCCAATAAAAAGGCAAACCAACAGGAGACCTCATCCATTCGCGTGGGCATCGATAAAATCGATAACCTTATCAATATGGTAGGCGAATTGGTGATTACGCAGTCTATGTTAGGGCAATTGGGTACCGATTTTGATGCAACCAAAACGCCAAAGCTTTTGGAAGGGCTGAGTCAGCTAGAGCAAAATACTCGAGAGTTACAAGAAAGTGTTATGCGTATTCGCATGTTACCCATCAGCTTTGCATTCAGTCGCTTCCCCCGCATGGTGCGAGATGTCAGTCAACAGCTTAACAAAAAAATCCATTTGGAAATGAATGGAGAGCACACCGAGCTAGACAAAACGGTGATGGAAAAAATTGGAGATCCTCTTGTGCATCTTGTGCGCAATGCTATTGATCATGGTATTGAGCTTCCGGAGGAGCGAGTTGCAGCAGGGAAACCCGCACAAGGGAATGTAATACTCAATGCTTATCATCAAGGCGGTAACGTGGTAATAGAGATTAGTGATGATGGCAAAGGGTTGGATCGTGAGAAGCTTATTGCCAAGGCGCTTGAAAAAAATATTCTACAAGAGACAGATGCAGCATTGCTCACCGACGAGCAGGCATTTGAGCTAATTTTTCACCCCGGTTTTTCTACCGCTAGCGCTGTAAGTGATCTATCTGGGCGTGGTGTGGGAATGGATGTGGTTCGTAAAAATATTCAAGCGCTTAATGGCATTGTTGAAATTCACTCTAAACCCGGAGAGGGGTCCAGCATTCGTATTCGCTTGCCGCTAACCCTTGCCATTCTTGATGGTCAATTGGTGCGCGTGGGTGATAACACGTATATTTTTCCATTGG
Organism: Cellvibrionaceae bacterium; assembly: GCA_050300015.1. Taxonomy (GTDB): domain Bacteria; phylum Pseudomonadota; class Gammaproteobacteria; order Pseudomonadales; family Cellvibrionaceae; genus CAYZQH01. The sequence goes on from JBNKWZ010000021.1 coordinate 324,820, forward strand.
TATCCATTGTGGAATCTATTCAATGCAATAAGGATCATGTGAATCACATTGCAGGAGGATGTAGTGTCTTCAGGCTGAGAGATGATTACGTGCCTATTGTTCGGTTGGATCAGGTTTTCTCCGTGCGTGCCGAGCATGAAGATATTGAGAACGCCTTGATGGTTGTGGTGGAAGCGGATGGTGAGAAAGTGGGTGTCGTCGTGGATGAATTGCTTGCGCAACAACAAGTGGTTATAAAAAGCCTGGAGCACAATTATCGGCGTATTGATGGTGTTTCTGGAGCAACCATTTTAGGCGATGGCACCGTGGCATTGATTGTCGATATCCCGGGCGTGGTGAAGTTGGCCGGAGCAGATAATTACTCTATTAATGCACAAAAAGTTATTTTACAAAATCAAAGTGGCCAGGCTGCAGAGGTGTCTCGCCAAATTGTATAGTACAAGTCATGACGCCGCGTGATCTTATTATGAACGCTGCCGATGACAGGTTTTTCACTCAAATGATTGCTGGAATGCGTGCAATATAATGTTTTTAAAAACCGTGATATTTGCCAATTGAATGAGCAGTACTTTGTGACTTTCGAAAAAGTTGGTTGAAATTGGTCGTAGAACTGTCTCCTGTAAGGAGATGATGTGGAGATGTAGTATGCAAACTCAAGCCGATGATAGCAAGGCTAAGATTCAAAAGTCCCTGGCTTTGAACGATGAACTGTCAGACGCGCCGGGTGCGGAGTCTGAGCACAATGATCAATACTTAACTTTTTTTATGGCAGAAGAAGAGTATGGGGTTGATATTTTGTGTGTACAGGAAATCAGAGGTTGGGAATCTGCCACACCACTACCCAACGCGCCAGATCACATTAAAGGGGTCATTAATCTACGCGGTACCATTGTTCCAATTGTGGATCTGCGGCAATGCTTTGGAATGAAGGCCATTGAATACTCGCCTGTGACCGTTGTTATTGTTCTGAAGGTGCGATATGAACAAGGCAGCCGAATCATGGGGATAGTGGTTGATGCTGTTTCAGATGTTTATGCTTTAAGTCAAGTTGATATGCGTCCCGCTCCTGACCTGGGTGATGCGGTCGAAACAGATTTTATCAAGGGTTTGGTTTCAGTAAACAGCAAAATGGTGATTTTGCTCAATATTGACAAACTACTCAATTTTGATGAGCTCCCCAATCTTTCGAACTTAAAAGAGCAGATAGATTTGCACTAAGTGTCGCAAATCAAAAAACGCTCTTTTCATTAATGACATATAGACTGATAACCGCAAGGGTAAGCACAATGGCTAACATACTTCAGAAACTGGGTCTCGCCGGCAATCAAGAATTGCAGGATAAGTATCAGAGGCTGCAAGTCCACAATCAAGAGCTTGAAGCAAAAGTTGGTGCAATTCTAAGTACTCAAGCAGTGATTGAATTTGATCAAAATGGCAATATATTAGACGCCAATGAAAATTTTCTTAAAGTGATGGGGTACCAGAAATCAGAAGTGGTTGGCCATCATCACAGCATGTTTGTGACTGAAAAATCTAGGTCGAGCAGTGAATATCAGCAATTTTGGGACGCATTGCGTCGCGGAGAAAGTCGCACGGGAGAGTATCACCGTTTGGGCAAGAACAATAAGGATATCTGGTTGCATGGGTCTTACACGCCACTGATGGATGGAAATCGGCATGTTTATAAAGTTATCAAAAGTGCCCGGGATATGTCCGAAGAAAAAGTAAAAAATGCTGATTTTGAAGGGCAGATCGAAGCCATTGGAAAATCTCAGGCAGTGATTGAGTTTAATATGGACGGAACCATCATTACTGCCAATGATAAATTTTTAAGTGTTATGGATTATCGTCTTGATGAAATTGTTGGCAAGCATCATAGTCTGTTTGTGGATCCCGAATTCGTTAGAAGTGTGGAATATAGAGATTTTTGGCAGAAGCTAAATGACGGGAAGTTTGAGGCAGCAGAATATAAACGTCTGGGAAAAGGCGGTAAAGAAGTGTGGATACAAGGAAGTTATAATCCGATTTTCGATCAAAATGGCCGGCCGATTAAAGTAGTGAAATATGCAACTGATGTTACTGAGCAGAAGATTAGGAATGCAGATTTCTCTGGTCAAATTGAGGCTATTGGAAAATCTCAAGCTGTTATTTCCTTTAAAATGGACGGTACGATAATAGAGGCAAATGACAACTTTCTAAATACTATTGGTTATCGACTTGAAGATATTCAAGGTAAGCACCACAGCATGTTTGTTATGCCAGAGGAACGTACAAGTGTTGCGTACAAGCAGTTTTGGGAGTCGCTGAATAATGGTCAGTTCTTGTCCGATCAATTTAAGCGATTGGGTAATGGAGGGAAGGAAATTTGGTTGCAGGCTTCGTACAACCCCATTTTGGACCCGGACGGAAGACCATTTAAGGTTGTTAAATACGCCACAGATATTACCGAGGAAAAGAACCAAGAAGTCAAAAATCGCCAGATTGCTGATATTGCTTCAGCCTTAAAGATCGTAAACTCTAGCGTATTGTTGGCCGATAATAATATGGATATTGTTTATGTAAACGAATCAGCGTTGAGTATGTTTCGCAATCGAGAGTCAGAGTTGCGAGGTGGGTTGCCTGCTTTCGATGCCAACTCACTTGTCGGTAAGAATATCGACGTGTTCCATAAAAACCCAAGCCACAACCGACGTGTCATAGAAGGTTTGCGCGATACGCTGAAAACCGAAATAGAAATCAACGGCCTAACTTTTAGGCTTATAGCATCGCCCTGGTTCGGTGTTGATGGTACTCGTGTTGGTACCATAAATGAATTGGTTGATCGCACCGCAGAAGTCACGATGGAAAAAGAAATCGACGACATGGTGCAAGCAGCCAGTGCTGGCGATTTTACTAAACAGATTGCGATCGAGGACAAGACGGGATTCTTTAAAAACCTTAGTGCGGGGCTCAATCAATTTTCAGGTACGGTTGAAGTGGCGTTGAATGATATTCTACGCATGTTTGGAGCCATGGCAAAAGGTGACCTTTCTGAAAGGATTACTCGAGAGTACGACGGCTCGTTTGCACAGTTGAAGGCTGATGCCAATGATACCGCGGATAAGTTGACTGAAATTATCGGTAAGATTCGATCCTCTTCAGGAGCAATATTGTCTGCCGCTAACGAGATTGCACAAGGCAACGCAGATTTAAGCCAAAGAACCGAAGAGCAGGCTTCGTCGCTTGAAGAAACAGCTTCGAGTATGGAAGAAATGACGTCCACCGTTAAGCAAAGTTCTGATAATGCCCAACGTGCCAATGACCTTTCTCAGCAAGCACAAGTAAAAGCACGTGAAGGGGGGGATGTTGTCAGTCGAGCTGTCACAGCGATGGAGGAAATCAACGCATCCAGTAAAAAAATATCTGACATTATTGGTGTCATTGATGAGATTGCGTTCCAAACCAATTTGTTGGCACTCAACGCGGCAGTTGAAGCGGCACGGGCCGGAGAACAAGGTCGCGGATTTGCGGTGGTTGCTGGCGAAGTACGAAATCTCGCTCAACGCTCAGCTGGTGCGGCAAAAGAGATCAAAGACCTTATTCGCGACAGCGTAGCAAAAGTTCAAGACGGCCGTGAACTGGTCAATGCCTCTGGTGAAACCTTGGAGGAAATTGTTGCTGCTGTCGAGAATGTCAGCTTGATGATGAGAGAAATTGCCGAAGCATCCCAGGAACAGACCTCTGGCATTGAACAGGTGAATACCGCCATCTCACAGATGGATGAAATGACACAGCAGAATGCGGCGCTGGTAGAGGAAGCTTCTGCAGCAGGTGCTGCTTTGGCTGACCAAGCAAACTCGATGAACAGTGTGGTTGAATTTTTCACCGTTGGCGGTGCGACCGCCAGTGCAGCTGCAGCGCCGATGGCATCGCCATCCAGAATGTCGAGCCCACCTAAAGCCCACAAGCCCATGGCCGTACCCAAGTCAAAACCTTCTGCGTCGCTAGATGACGACGATGAGTGGGAGGAATTTTAATTGACCGTTGGTGGAGTGCCTCGCAGGAGGCATATTTGCGTCAAAAAATAGCGGAAGATTGAGGGCGTTATTTGTGGAAGCAAGACAAGAGGCGGACGGAAACGGCTCCCGCGAGTTTTTAATGACTTATGCGCACTTTCAGCGCATTAAAACCATCGTTTATGATCATACAGGTATTAACCTGTCTGATCATAAACAAAATATGGTTTACGGGCGCTTGGCAAGGCGTTTGAGGGCTTTGGGACTCACAAATTTCGATGATTATATTGCGCTCATTGAGCAAGACAATAGCGCAGAGTTTGGAGATTTTACCAACGCCATCACCACAAACCTCACTTCATTCTTTAGAGAAAAACATCATTTTGACTACCTCAAAGACAAGCTTATTCCCGAGCTGATGCGCGTAAACCTTTCGACTAAGCGTATTCGAATCTGGTCTGCAGGCTGTTCCAGCGGCGAAGAGCCTTATTCCATTGCCTTGGTTGTAAATAGTTTTGCCGCTCTCAAAGGGTGGGATATCAAAATTTTGGCAACTGACTTGGACTCCAGTGTTGTTGCACGGGCAAAAGCTGGCATCTATCCGACTGATCGTATTGAATCTGTGCCTGAGATTTATCTGAAATCGTTTAAGCGTGATAGGAACGATCAGCAGGTGAAAGTGAAGGATGATATTCGACAATTGATTACGTTTAAACAACTGAATCTTCTACATCCGTGGCCGATGAAAGGTTTATTTGACTTCATTTTTTGCCGAAATGTTGTGATCTATTTCGATACCCCTACTCAGAAGCAATTATTTAATCGTTATGCTGAGGTTCTAAAACCTAACGGTCATTTGTTTATCGGCCATTCGGAAAACCTTAATAAAGTCAGTGATCGTTTTAATAACCTTGGGCGCACTATTTACTGCAAGCGTCAGTAGGCCAACCATTGCTAAACAAATCAAACATCATATTACCTAAACCCATCAAGGGTTTTGAACACATCAGCCGCTACTGGGACCGTAGAATGCAGGTCCCGGCAGCAAAAATTTTGCCAGGAGAGTGCTATGTCAGTGGTTGTGGTGAATTGATCTCCACGGTGCTGGGGTCTTGTGTGGCTGCGTGTGTGCGTGATAAGCGCAGGGGTATTGGTGGGATGAATCACTTTATGTTGCCGATTCAATCCGGTGATAAAGGGATTACCCGTAATCATTCCGTTAACCCAGCGTTGTGTTATGGCAATTGGGCTATGGAATTTCTAATTAATTCCATCTTGAAAGAAGGCGGTAAAAAGGAGGATTTTGAAGTCAAACTGTTTGGCGGTGGACGGGTACTGTCTGGAATGACGAATATTGACATTGGTGGACGCAACATTGAGTTCGTTCGGCAGTTCCTTCAGGATGAAGGTTTACGTGTGGTGTCTCAGGATTTGGGCGGCGACTACCCGAGAAAGGTATTGTACTTCCCTGATACCGGTGCCGTTAAAATGAAGAAACTGCGTACGGTGGCGAATACAACGCTGCAAAAACGTGAAAAGGCTTACTACGACTCTATGGCGAAGAAACCTCAAAGTGGTGATGTGGAGCTGTTTTGATGAGACCAAAGCCGAAAATCAAGGTGTTGGTGATTGATGATTCTGCGTTGATCAGAGCGTTGTTGACCGAGATCATAAGTCAAGATGAGAGACTCGAGGTCATTGGAGCGGCCAGTGATCCTTTTGAAGCCCGCGAAATGATCAAGAAGCTTCATCCCGATGTACTGACCTTGGATATCGAAATGCCAAAAATGAATGGCATTGCCTTTTTAAAAAACCTGATGCGGTTAAGGCCTTTACCGGTTGTCATGATCTCGACATTGACGCAAGAAGGGGCCCCAGCAACTTTGGAAGCACTAGAGCTGGGTGCAGTGGATTTTCTTGGGAAGCCGCAAGGGCAAGGAGATGCCGCGCTAGAGGGTTATCGGCGTCAAATTACTGAAAAAGTGTTTTGGGCCTCAAAAGCCAATGTCCGAGGGGTGGAGACTGTCGCCGCAAAGCGCGCCCAATCAGGCCGTATTGGCTCACCATCAACGAAGATGAAGCCCCAATTTTTGTGTGCCATTGGCGCTTCCACTGGGGGTACAGAAGCCATTAAAAGCATCATTCAAACGTTGCCAGAGGATGGTCCCCCTATTGTTCTTGCACAACACATTCCCGATGTGTTTAGCACCTCTTTTGCCAAGCGGCTGGATACACTCAGTGCCATGAAAGTCTATGAGGCCGAACACAATCAGATGATTGAGCGCGGTTGCGCTTACCTCGCGCCTGGGCATTCTCACCTCAAAATTGTTAAGGTGGGGGCGAATTATCAATGCAAGCTCGACCAAAGTGAACCTGTTAACCGACATCGTCCGTCAGTGGGTGTTTTGTTTGATTCTGCGCTGGAAGCTGGCGGTGCGAATGTGCTGGGTGTGCTCTTGACCGGCATGGGTGCTGATGGTGCCGAGGCGCTGGCCAGAATGCGTGCCGCTGGTTGTATGACTGTGGCGCAAGATGAAGCCACATCCGTGGTTTGGGGAATGCCTGGGGCTGCCGTCAAGTTGGATGCTGCCGTAAAGGTTCTGCCTTTAGAAAAGGTCGGGCGGTTTATTATGAAGGTTGGGTTTAAATAGGCGCTTAGGCAGTGGAATTGAAATGGCTGGGGTAGGGGCCTTCAAATACCGATAATATCGGGCTGTCTTGGTTTAAGGGTTTGCGCACTTGCATATCCGAATATACGTGAATTCGTAAACTGACCTCGCAGGTAAGATTGAATTTGTCTATGCTTAAGTTGCTGGGTTAAGTATCGCTCGATGTTGAGGTGGTCTTTCAGCTCTAAGATTGCCTTGTGAGCAATGGCTTACTTGACCCTTGAGCTTGGGCGTGTTGCTCAAGACTCAAGTGAGTGTCTCACAGCCCATGAAGAGAGACACGCTTTATTGTTGTAGGTTATTGGGTTGCACACAGGACTCTAGGCTCAACTACTGTGTATATAACGGTGCGATTTCGACCGCACTGCCGATAAAGGTAATAAGTTCCGTTTTGGAGGACTTGGTATGGCTATCAGATCGTCTATGTCGCCTGATGGTAAAGCACTCACCATTCAAATTGAGGGGCGGTTTGATGCAAGCTCACTTGATGATTTTCGAAAATGTTACGAAAGCGCTCAAGGAGAAGCACCGGAACGTTATACCGTTGACCTTAAAGAAGCTGTGTATCTTGACAGTTCGGCGTTGGGCATGCTGCTGGTGTTGCGAGACTTTGCCGGTGGTGAGTCTGCGCAAATCACCATTTCCAACTGTTCCGAGCAGGTTAAAAAGATATTTGCCATCTCGAGTTTTGAACAGCTGTTTACCATTCAATAATTGGGTTCATCGTTGTCGGTGGCGATTGGGCGCCCAGGTCCCGTTTGGGCATTAAACTGCGCACAATCCTATCTTCTCATGGTCAGTGCCGCGAGAGTGCGGAGTTTCTAATCGATTGTCGCTGATCACCTGGCGAAAAAACGGTACAATGGAGACTGCGATGCCAATGGAGAAAAAGGGTGCCATGAGCCCAGACGCTAGAGCTTCTAACAAGATACTTGTCGCGGAGGATTCCGCTGCAGATCGGCTGATTTTACAATCCATGCTCGAGCGGGCAGGTCATGAGCTCGTTTTGGTGGAGGATGGAGAAAAAGCTGTAGAAGCTTTCAAAGAATTCCAGCCCGATATTGTGTTTCTCGACGTCATTATGCCAAATCTCAATGGCATAGAAGCGGCGAAGTCTATCAAAGCCCTGGCCGGTGAATCGCTTGTTCCCGTGATATTTTTAAGCTCATTGGCCGATGCAGAGTCGCTCGCGACGTGCTTGGACGCCGGCGGAGACGATTTTTTATCTAAGCCTTATAATCAAACGATTCTGGATGCCAAAATCCGGTCTTATGCTCGGATGCGTGAAATGCATAAGACCGTCGCTGCTCAGAAAGACCAAATCGCCTCGCACAACAAACATTTGATGCAAGAGCAAACCGTTGCCAAGCAAGTCTTTGATAAGATTGCTCACGCGGGTGCCCTTCATTTAGAAAACATTCATTACTACATGTCTGCTCTAGCCGTATTTAACGGTGATGTACTGCTTGCCGAGGTCAGTCCTCGGGGCAGTTTGTTTGTGATTCTTGGCGACTTTACCGGCCATGGATTGCCGGCAGCCATCGGCTCCATGCCGCTGGCATCGACGTTTTATGGCATGGTGTCAAAAGGCTTTTTTATGCCGGATATCTTGCGAGAAATTAATCAGAAGCTCTATAAGACGTTGCCGGTTGGGCTTTTTTGCTGCGCCACTTGTGTGGACATCGATTTTCGAAAGGGTCGGTTGAGTGTCTGGAATGGCGGCTTTCCAGATAACATTTTATATCGCAGTCAAAGCCATACCTACGAAAGTATTAAGTCGCGCCATTTGCCATTGGGTGTACTATCCCAACGTGACTTTAAAATGGAGTTGGAGTCCTTTGAGTTGAATGAAGGTGATCATTGGATGATGTGGTCGGATGGGATTTTGGAATCTCGTAATCAAGCGGGAGACATGTTTGGTGAGGAGCGTATCCTCCAGATCTTGCAAGAATGCAAGACCCCTGATACTTTGCATACAACTTTGTTCAGCGCCGTGCAAGAGCACATTGGGGATACGGAGAAAGACGACGATATCTCCTTGGTGGATATTCGCATTCCGTCCTCGGAGCACCTTGAAAAGTTATTGCCCAAACCCGGTCAAGGTCAAGGCAGTGGGTACTTGGTGGATTGGAAGTTTTCATTAACCTTGGATGCGTCTTCTCTTAGAACCTTTAATCCCTTGTCGCTACTTATCAATATGGTATCCGAGGTTCCAGGTTTGCGGCAAAGCAGCAGTGTTTTGTATACCGTTTTGTCCGAATTTTACAATAATGCTGTCGAGCACGGAGTGTTGAAGTTGTCTTCCGACATTAAAAGCTCACCTTCAGGGTTTGCAGAGTATTACCGGCTGCGCAAGGAAGGTCTAGAGGCGCTGCATGATGCCTTTGTACGATTTGATTTTAGCCATACGCTACTCGATGATGGTGGAGAGCTATTGATTACCGTCACCGACAGTGGTGATGGGTTTAAGCCAAAGCAGCAGCTTCAAGGCGATGGTGTAAGTGGCGCCCAATATTATGGCCGAGGTTTATCTTTGATCGCTTCCATTTGCGAGTCACTCGAAGTCCTTCCACCCGGTAACGTCGTCCGCGCTAAATACAAATGGGGTTTTGAGGAAACTGCATGACAACGCCAGATCATCATATTGATGCAGCAATGATCGAGCAATTGAAGGAGCTTTTGGAAGATCGGTTCTCAGAGTTGGTAGAACGCTTTGTGGTGGATGGCGGCGCGCGAATGACGTTGCTCAAAACGGCCGTCTCCAGCCAGGATTTTGACGTTGTTTATGCCGAGGCGCATGGACTCAAAGGCAGTAGCCGTAATGTTGGCGCAGGGTCGCTCGGCGATTTGTGCGCGACGCTTGAGGCGCAAGGGAAAGCGGCAAATGGGGAGGGAATGGCGCCACTCTTTGCCGCCATCGAGCAAGAGTTTGCCGCTGTATGCCAGGCTTTGCAAAACGCCTGACTCGCCTCGTCAACGGCCCCCAGTTTAATCGGGGGTCACCACGTTTTAAATCTTCTCGTCGTCGTCGTTCAGCTCGTCTAGAGGTTTGAATTGATAGCGATTTTTGGCTCGCTCTCCTACATGAATGGCTGAGCTTGGCAATGCTTGCCGATCGCAATATTTTCGGTTCTCTCAGCCTGCCGCTGGCATAAGCTTTGCACTTCTTGCTTTATCCTCAAATCCATTGTGTTGGAGTGTTCATGTCGCTTTCCCAGCAAAATCCGCTTTCTATGCTGTCGCAATCAACTTTTAGACCTCCTGAAACCAAGAATGTCGTTGAGGGTTCTTCTCGGTCGGATCATAGCGACGCCGAAGGCAGTTTTGAGTACAGCTTAAAGAGGGCTGAAAGTGAGCGCGACGTCGGTGATGGACGAACGCCTTCTGAGGCTCAGCAAGCACACAAGTCAGTTGAGCAGGCGGAGCAGTCGGCGGGTTCTGGCGAGAAGATTCAAGCGCCTGAAACGCGCGACCACGCGATTGCCACGGCAAAGGGCTCTGGTAACCCTCCGACAGATACGCGTGACGCGTCTGTGGCGGCATCGCAAATTCTTGCGGTACCCCCGGAGGCGAGGAGCCTCGACACAAATTTATCACAAGAAGCCCCCGATCTTGAAGACACTGTCGTACCGGGGCAGTGTGAGCTTCCTGGAGTCGGGCATGACTCAGAATTACCTGGGCCGGTGCCTGGGGTTGCCCCCGACTTGGAAAGCAAGCAAGCAATTGCAGGTGGTGCTGACCCTTTGCTGAATGAAAGTTTACCCGTGCCCGTGACGGCAACCATTGAGGAAGATGTAGGCGGCAATTCTTTGGCGCCGCAAGAGGAGGTGTTGGTGAGTGATGACGCGCGCCTTACCAATGATTCTGCGGTTCCAGTGTCCTTGCCTACATCACCAACGACACCCGAATCCAGTAATAATGAGGCTCATGTTGAACCCGACACTTCAGCCAAAACACCGGTGGTTAAAGGACTAAGCCAAAGTGTGCCAGCGCCAAGCCCTGCAATAGGTGCATCGCGCACCAATCCCGAGGAAGTCGAGTCGATGAGAGAGGCGTTGAACGCTTCAAAAGCCCCAACAACGGGGAATGACACACTCACGGTAAGGGCACACAAGGCTGATCCTACGGAGGTTGCGCTAACGCCCAACCCGGTCACGCGCACCACCACAGCGTTAACGCTCAGTTCATCTACTGATGAGCAAATCATAGAGGCTGCGACTGAAGAAACCAAAGTCAGCAACCTTAAGAGCCCTTCAACGGCAAGGCCGGACAATGCCGTAGTGCTTCAATCGTCGCCCTCACAATCCGTCAGTGGCGGTCGCGTGGCGATTCCTGTCACCGTGCAATTTGGCAATGAACGTTGGTCCGAAAACGTTGCGCAAAACAGTGCCAAATTGGTAATGGGCAATATTCAAACCGCTCAATTGCAGTTAGATCCGCCGGAGCTGGGGCCACTCACCATTAAGATTCATGTGCATCAGGATCAAGCCTCCGTGAGTTTTGTCGCCAACAATGCTGCCGTTAAGGAAGCACTCGATGCGACCATGGTTAGGCTTCGCGATTTATTGAGCGAACAGGGCATGACTTTGGCTGATGCCAATGTGTCAGATCAGTCTCAACAGCGCAGCCGACAAGGTCATGGCGAGGCACGGGGCCAATCTGTACACAGTTCAACGGAGTTTGCCGGTGAAGAGCCGGTGCGTATTGCGCTAAGCTTGCCCTCCGGCATAGATTATTTTGTTTAAGACATTGACAATAATTCGACGCTCTGTGCCTGGAGTGTCATTTTCACTCTAACCCTTTGCCTGAACTGATCTTCTTCGTGCGACTTGGTTAAACCCCGACTATATTTAGAGTGTGCGTAGTGTCGGCTCAAGTTTTTCAGACACCTCAATAACCATAAAAAATGTCAGCACGCATGCAGGGGGCTTTTAATCCCATGTTGCTAAGGGCGCTTTGTGTGTTCATACGCAACACCCTCGTTTGCATTCCGTTTGGCAATTGAGCACATCATTCATTGAATGCCCGATACGTAGATGACGTCTATAAGATTCTTGGCACTCCACTTGCTAAATTACAACCATTGGTGCAAAGCGACGGATTTTTGACATGGCCGAAGACGAAAACTCTGACAACGAAACAGGCAAAGACGCAGACACTAAGAAGTCTGGCAGTAAAAAGAAGCTCGTTGTCATGATTGTGGTGGGCTTACTGATAGTGGGTCTTTCCGTAGGCGGTACACTGTTTGCCGTTAAGTTGCTTAGTCCAACAGATCCAGAGGTGTCTGATACTCCAGATGTCGTGGAAGACCCGCCGCCCCCTCCCGCCATTTACTTTCCGTTGAAGCCGGCCGTTATTGTGAATTTCTCAAACAAAGGCCGGCAAAGGTTTTTACAAGTCGAGCTGACCATGATGACCCGCGAGGAAGATGTGGTGTCGGCCATTGAGTTACATCAACCGATGATTCGGAACGCCCTAGTGTTACTGATTGGAGGGCAAATTTTTTCTGACATTCAAACTGCAGAAGGCAAAGAGCTGCTGCGGCAACAATGTTTACAAGAGGTTCAGCGCTTACTCGAGCAAGAAATCGGGAAGCCTGGTGTTGAGCAGGTGTTGTTCACCAGCTTTATTCTTCAATAGTTAGGGGCCTTGCGTGCAAGATCTACTCTCACAAGACGAGATTGATGCTTTACTCCACGGTGTTGATGACGGTGACATTGAAACCGAAGGGGATTTCGATGTTTCCGGTATTCGTTCTTATGATTTAACCAGTCAAGACAGAATCGTACGTGGGCGTATGCCTACACTGGAAATGATCAATGAGCGTTTTGCGCGTTATACGCGCATCAGTATGTTTAATCTATTACGTCGAACAGCGGATGTCAGTGTTGGCGGTATTCAGATACAAAAGTTCGGTGAGTATGTCCATACCTTGTACGTGCCAACCAGCTTGAATATGGTCAAGTTTCGTCCTTTAAGAGGAACGGCACTGGTGATTCTTGACGCAAAGCTGGTGTTTAAACTGGTCGACAACTTTTTTGGCGGAGATGGCCGTCATGCGAAAATTGAAGGACGTGAATTTACCCCTACAGAATTGCGCGTTGTACAAATGGTGTTGGAGCAATCGTTTGTCGATTTAAAGGAAGCCTGGAAGGCTGTCAAGCCCATTGAATTTGAATATATCAATTCAGAAGTTAACCCCTCCATGGCCAATATCGTAAGTCCCAGCGAGGTGGTGGTAGTCAGTACTTTTCACGTGGAGCTAGACGGCGGTGGTGGTGAGTTTCATATCACCATGCCTTATTCCATGGTGGAGCCGATACGTGAAGTGTTAGATGCCGGTTTACAGACGGACACTGACGAGCGTGATGACCGCTGGGTGAACTCATTACGAGAAGACGTCATGGGTGCAGAGGTGGATCTCGAATGTGATTTGGCGCAACGAGAAATACTACTAAGGGACATCGTTGATTTAAGGGATGGGGATGTGATCCCTATTAATCTGCCCGAAACATCTGTTCTGACAGCCAATGGCGTACCGATGTTTCGTGTGGCATTAGGCCGTGTTAAAGACAATTTAGCGTTAAAAGTGGTTGATATTATCGATCGCAGGAGTGCACATATTTCTTCAAGCGAAGGAGGTCAAAAATGAGCGATGAAGAAAATCAAGACAATATGGCGGACGAGTGGGCAGCTGCATTAGAACAGCAAGAAAATCAGGAAGATACCGCCCAACAGGTGGAGTTGGATGATTTCTCGGAACTGGAGAGTTCAAGCGAAGGCCAGCCCGACCTAGACGTAATTCTGGATATTCCTGTGAGCATTTCAATGGAAGTGGGGCGCACGTCTATTACCATTCGTAACTTGCTGCAATTGAATCAAGGGTCGGTGATTGAATTGGATCGATTAGCGGGAGAACCGTTGGATGTGTTGGTGAATGGCACTTTGATAGCACACGGTGAAGTGGTGGTTGTAAACGAAAAGTTTGGTATTCGCATGACGGATGTTATCAGTCCGTCAGAAAGGATCAAAAAGCTACGGTAATTTTCCATGGTGCGATTTCTAATTTTATGGGTGTGCGGTATTTCGCAAACGGCGATGGCGGGCTCTGAGCCTTATGCGTCTGGCAGTGGTGTGGTTTTGCAAACCCTCGCGGGGCTGATATGTGTCATTGTGTTAATCTTCGGGCTCGCGTTCTTGGCGCGACGATTAAACCTGGCGCAATTGGGTCAGGGGCAAGGGATGCGCATTTTGACCAGTTTGAGTGTGAGTGCGCGAGAAAAAGTTGTACTGATTGAGGTCGGTGGCGAGCAGATATTGATTGGCGTTGCGCCAGGCCGCGTGAACACTCTTAAAGCCTTTGATGGGAAAGTGGTGTCATTGCCCACGAACAAGCCATTGGCCGATAAATTGTCGGCTAAAAGTGCCTCAGAATTTTCAAAAAAGCTCAATGAATTTCTGAAATCGGGAAGTAAGACGCCATGAAGGCGTGTCAACTTAAGTTCGAACGCGATTATAACGCGGGGATTAGGAGGGTCGCCTTGATTTTCCGACGCGTGTTGCTTGCGATCATGCTGAGTGTCTATGGGGCATTGGTACACGCTCAAGCAATACAAGGTTCTGATGGCGAGCTAACGGCCCCATCTCCAGACGCCGTGCGCGCCATCAGTCCGAATGCGGCACCGCCTCAGGGGTGGCAGCCAGTGCCAGCTTTACCCGTCATGACGGTGAATAAGCAAGCGGATGGATCGCAAGACTATACCATCACATTACAAATATTAATGTTGATGACGGCGCTGTCATTTTTGCCGGCTATTGTGATGATGATGACGTCGTTTACACGGATTATTATTGTTTTTGCTATTTTGCGTCAGGCTTTGGGGTTGCAGCAGTCACCCTCGAACCAAATACTGATTGGCTTATCGCTGTTTCTGACGTTCTTTATCATGTCGCCAGTATTGGAAACGGTAAACACCAATGCGTTACAGCCCTATATGGCTGAGCAAATGAGCGCCAAGGAGGCACTTGAGCAGACCAAAAAGCCATTTCATGCATTTATGATCTCGCAAACGCGAGAAAATGATCTTAACCTTTTTTTTAAGATTGCTAACAAGCCCGCCGTGGCTGGTCCAGAAGAAGTACCCTTCAGTATTCTGTTGCCTGCATTTGTGACATCCGAACTGAAAACGGCATTCCAAATAGGGTTTATTCTATTTATTCCCTTTCTTGTGATTGATATCGTGGTGGCCAGTGTACTGATGGCAATGGGGATGATGATGCTCTCCCCTTTGATTATCTCCTTGCCTTTTAAAATTATGCTATTTGTACTCGTGGATGGGTGGGCGTTGATCATTGGCACATTGGCTGCGAGTTTTGGCATATGACACAGGGTGCGGTTTTAGATTTATTTGGCAATGCGTTTTATCTTACGGTGATTCTTGTGTTGGTTATTATTGGACCAAGCCTGTTGGTGGGTTTATTGGTCGCAACATTTCAGGCTGCCACACAAATTAATGAGCAAACTTTGAGTTTTTTACCGCGCCTGATCGTGACTATGATGACCATAGTCTTCACCGGCCCGTGGATTGTGCGACAGTTTTTGGACTTGTTCGAACGCCTGATCATGGATATTCCCAATTTAATTGGGTGACCCAATGGAATTTACCGATCATCAAATCGCGCAGTTTCTTCAGCAGTACTTTTACCCCTTCACCCGTATCGGTGGGTTATTTTTGGTGATGCCCATACTCGGTACTCGTATTGTACCGGCACGGGTCAGAATACTGCTTGCTGCGTGCATTACGCTGCTTATTGTGCCTTTTTTACCCAGTTTTGATTACCACCCATCACTTTCGCTGCAAACTTTATTGATTGTGATACAGGAGTTATTGATTGGGGTGGCTCTGGGGTTTAGCTTTCAAGTGGTTTTTCAGGTCTTTATCCTTGCCGGGCAGTTTGTCGCGATGAAAATGGGACTGGGGTTCGCCTCAATGAATGACCCCACAAATGGTGTGCAAACCACAGTGCTTTCACAGTTTTATCTGGTGTTGGTCACACTGATGTTCATCAGTGTGCAGGGGCACCTGGTGTTGGTGGAGTTTATTGTCGAGAGCTTTCAGAGTTTGCCACCGACACGATCGGTTTTGGATACAGCTAAATTATTTTCAGTGGTCAATTTGGGCGGGTGGTTGTTTTCTTCTGCATTGATTATTGCGCTACCGGTTTTGACCTCGTTGTTGATCATCAATATAGCGTTTGGTGTGATGAGCCGCGCAGCACCGCAATTGAATATCTTTGCGGTTGGGTTTCCCTTTACATTGGGCTGTGGACTGGTGTTGTTGTGGTTGGGTTTGCGTGTCTTTGATGAGCATTTTGAAAGGGTCTTTGACTACGGCTTTGATTTTGCTCGCGGGCTTCTGGAGTTGCAATAATGGCAGAAGAAGACAGTTCACAGGAAAAAACGGAAGAGGCGACCCCCAAACGCAAGGAAAAAGCGCGAGAAGACGGCCAAGTTCCCCGGTCGAAAGAATTTACCACCACCGCCGTGTTACTGGCAGGTGCTGTGGGGCTTTGGGCCTTTGGCGGTCCCATGGCGAGCGCGTTACAAAATGTATTGCGGTTTAACTTTTCACTGTCTCGTGAAGATATATTTGACGTAAATAAAATGTTGAATCACTTAGGGCACTCATTCGGAGAGGCCTTATTTTCACTGATCCCCATTTTTTCTGTGTTGGCTTTGGCTGCCATTGTTGGCCCCATTGCGCTCGGTGGGTTTATGTTCAGCAGTAAATCTTTGGCGCCCAAGCTTAATCGCCTTGACCCACTTGCGGGCTTGAAGCGAATGTTGTCTTTAAAATCACTAGTGGAGCTTGTGAAGGCCATCGCCAAAGTGGCGGTGGTGGTATTTGTGGCTTTGATGGTGCTCAAAATGTTTGAATCGCCGCTGTTAAACCTCGGGCGGGAAGAGCTGGAAAGTGGCATCGCTCATTCATTGCATATGAGTTTATGGGCTGCGATTTTGATTTCATGCTCAACCATTGCCATTGCTATGATTGATATCCCGTTTCAAATCTGGGACCACGCCAAAAAATTGAAGATGTCCAAGCAGGACATTAAGGACGAGATGAAAGACAGTGAGGGCAAGCCGGAAGTCAAAGGTAGAATCCGTCAACTGCAAAGAGAGATGGCCAATCGGCGAATGATGGACGCCATTCCCCAGGCGGATGTAGTCATTACCAACCCAACCCACTACTCAGTAGCATTAAAGTATGACCCGGAGACCATGGCGACACCTATCTTGCTGGCTAAGGGTGTAGACCATATGGCCTTTAAAATTCGAGAGATTGCCAAAACTCATGACATCGAGTTGGTGGCAGCACCTGTGGTGGCTCGCGCGGTGTATCACACCACTGACTTGGAGGCTGAAATTCCGGCTGGGCTTTATTTGGCCGTTGCGCAAGTGTTGGCCTACGTCTTTCAGCTGCGCAACTGGCGCAAGGGCAAAAGTGAAAGGCCCTATTTACCCAAGACGTTTGATGTTCCTCCAGATTTAAATTTTTCATGAAGTTTGAGGCCTTCCATTAAATTGACCTCTGTTGTATGAATGTTTGGCTGTGCGTGTTCCCAATGCAAAAGCGCTAACCTTATGAGCAGTGGTCTAGAGGCCATTATTGAGGGTGACCATCGCAGACATAAGAATTTACAGGAGTAGGTGTGTTCTATTTGATATCAAGGCTGCTATACTGTTTGTTTGTACAGCATGGTGGGTGGGCGCCTTGCCGTACGGCAAAGCAACAAACCGTGTCACCCCCACGCCAGTGGCATCCACACAATTCACACTTACGAATGGTGAAGCCTCGCGCTTATGACGTTAATCCTTGGCGTAGACCCGGGTTCGAGAAAAACCGGTTACGGAATCATCCACCAAGTACCTGGCAAAGTGGCCTACGTGAGCAGTGGTGTTATTCGAATGGAAACGGCGCAAACGCTGCCTGAGCGACTTAGTGTGATTTTTGCCAGCCTGTGTGAAATCATAGAAACGTATCACCCACAAGAGATGGCCGTTGAGCAGGTATTTATGGCTAAAAACGCCGGGAGTGCATTGAAACTGGGGCAGGCCCGCGGTGCGGCGATTGTAGCAGGCACGTGCCACCAGCTACCGGTCGCGGAGTACGAAGCGCGCAAAGTAAAGCAGTCCGTGGTGGGGCATGGTGCGGCAGACAAATATCAAGTTCAGCACATGGTCAAAACCTTGCTTAAGCTCCCGCGTGCGCCACAAGAGGATGCCGCAGATGCCCTTGCTGTGGCGCTTTGTCATGCAAATACTCAACAGCATCTCATTCGAATGGCGAGTAGCCGTCACTTTAGACGAGGACGACTGGTGTGATCGGACGATTAAAAGGCATTTTGCTTGAAAAGCAGCCCCCTCATCTGCTGGTGGATGTTCAAGGCGTGGGGTACGATGTACTTGCCCCCATGACAACGTTTTACCAGATTCCCGAAGGGCAATCCGAGGTGGTACTGCACACGCATTTTGCTGTCACTGAAACCTCCCAGCAACTTTATGGTTTTGCCACCCAGGCCGACCGCGCACTGTTTCGACAATTGATTAAAGTGAGTGGCGTTGGGCCTAAGATGGCATTGAGCATGCTGTCGGGTATGGAAAGTCATGAGTTGGTGCAGTGTGTGATAGACAGCAATGTGGGGGCGCTCGTGAAAGTGCCCGGCGTTGGTAAAAAAACGGCAGAACGCCTGGTTGTTGAAATGCGCGATCGTTTAGAGGGGTGGGATGCGACCTCCAATGGCACGTCACGGGTGACTCAAGCGACTGTGCAAACACCTGTGAATGCCGTAGTGGCTGAGGCCGAGTCTGCTCTGGTAGCACTGGGTTATAAACCCGCGGAAGCCGCAAAACTGGTGGCCAATGTGCTTAAAACACAAGACGTAGTGCGCAGTGAAGAACTGATTCGGCTCAGCTTGCGCAGTATCATGCCCAAATAGCGGTGCCCGCCTTAAGAAAATGGGACGGTCACTTGGATCAGAATGTCGAAACTCACTATGGTCAGATACCATCCGGTTTAAGGCGTCTAACGTCAGCGGAATGGCCCTAGCAACTGAAAATAGGCGCATAAACCTTACATGATTGATCCCGATAATTTTGCCGCAGAGCGTTTGGTGGACGCGGCCGCTAAGCCTCGAGAGGAGCACCAAGACCGCGCCATTCGCCCCAAAACACTGGCCGAGTATATTGGGCAGCCCGTGGTGCGTGAGCAAATGCAAATTTTTATCCAGGCGGCGCGCGGGCGCTCCGAACCACTTGATCACACCTTGGTATTTGGTCCTCCGGGGTTGGGTAAGACCACCCTCGCGAATATTATCGCCACTGAGATGCAAGTGGATTTAAAAACCACATCTGGCCCCGTGTTGGAAAAGGCGGGCGACTTGGCTGCATTAATGACAAACCTGGAGCCAGGCGACGTGCTGTTTATTGATGAGATTCACCGGTTAAGCCCTGTGGTGGAGGAGGTACTATATCCCGCCATGGAAGATTATCAGTTAGACATTATGATTGGAGAGGGGCCCGCCGCGCGATCGATTAAGCTAGACTTACCTCCGTTTACCCTAGTGGGTGCCACCACTCGCGCGGGACTGCTCACTTCTCCGCTGCGTGATCGTTTTGGCATAGTGCAGCGGTTAGAGTTTTACAGCGTGACGGATCTTACTCATATCGTCATGCGTTCGGCTGAGCTATTGAGCGTGCCCATTGAGCAGCATGGTGCGATAGAAGTTGCCAAACGTTCAAGAGGAACGCCGCGGATTGCCAACCGTCTATTGCGGCGGGTGCGCGATTTTGCGGAAGTCAAAGGTGACGGCGTGATTACCGCTTCGGTGGCGGATGCTGCTTTAAATTTGATCAATGTCGATGCGCGAGGCTTTGACCATATGGATCGGCGTTTGTTGTTGGCAATGATGGAGAAGTTTGGTGGCGGACCCGTGGGTGTAGACAGTCTGGCTGCAGCCATCAGTGAAGAGCGCGATACCATTGAGGATGTGATTGAACCTTTTCTCATTCAACAAGGCTATATGATGAGAACCCCGCGAGGGCGTATGGCAACACAGTTGGCCTACGACCATTTTGGCCTTTTGCACCCCGGTGAAGACCTTTAATTGTGCTCACCTTCCGGTATTGTTTTCGATACAATAAAGTTAAATCGATATTTTGTTGGGGCGGGTCGTTGCACAAACTGCTGGTTTGAGTGTCCAAGGGTGCTGTATCCATTCACAACAACCGGGTTTAAGCGAGCCTGTAACCTACTACAAGACAGGGGGCAAAGCGTATGAACCATTTGCGGCGCGAGAAGGATTGTACCCGGTACGAAGTAATAACCACTCAAGCGTCAGGCCAAGGTCTGATCTTTCAACTGCCAATCACATTGATGACTAGTTAAGGAACGTTCGACAACAATGAACCAAGCTGAACCTCTCTCAATTGTCCATTTAATTGCCAATGCCAGTTTGCTCGTGCAACTGGTCATGGCGCTGTTGTTAATCGCTTCTGTTGTGTCTTGGTCCATGATTGTGCAACGAGGTCTATACCAAGCAAAAGCCAAAAAACTTTTTCGAAAATTTGAGAAAAAATTTTGGTCAGGTGTTGATTTAACGCAATTGTATAAACAAGGCAATGGTGCAGCCGCCAGTGGTGAAGTGGAGGGTGCCGAAAATATTTTTCGAGCGGGCTTCAAAGAGTTTTCTAGGCTGCGCCAACAATCCTCTACCGATAAAGAAGCCATCATGGAAGGAACGCAACGCGCTATGCGTGTGGCATTGTCTCGCGAAGAAGAAAAACTGGAAGCCAATTTGCCTTTTTTAGCCAGTGTTGCATCCGTCAGTCCTTACGTCGGCCTGTTTGGTACAGTCTGGGGGATTATGAACTCATTTCGGGGGTTGGCTAATGTGCATCAGGCGACACTGGCCACCGTGGCGCCGGGCATTTCTGAAGCATTGGTTGCCACCGCCATGGGGTTGTTTGCGGCCATTCCCGCGGTGTTGGCGTATAACCGGTTTTCGGCGATGGCGGAGCAATTGAGTGCAAACTACGAAACGTTTTCTGAAGAGTTTTCGTCCATTCTCCATCGTCAAGTTCACAGTGCTCCAGCGGCGCAATAGATATGGCCAGTAAGAAAAAACGCAAGCCGATGGCTGAGATCAATGTGGTGCCCTATATCGATGTGATGTTGGTGCTATTGGTGGTTTTTATGGTAACTGCGCCCTTGTTGATGCAGGGGGTAAAGGTGGCGTTGCCGCAAGCGCCATCTTCGCCGATGGACAACAAAGAGGATGAGCCTCTTATTGTTTCGGTCAAAACGGATGGGTCGCTTTATTTGAATTTGGGCACGGATCAGAAATCGGCAAAGCCTCTTACACACATTGTCGATACCGTCGCGAAGATACTTCGTCAGAAACCTCAAACGCCCGTGCTGGTCTGGGGGGACGCCAGTGTGCCTTATGGCGAGGTGGTCACCCTAATGACGCACCTGCAAAACGCGGGCGCTGAATCTGTGGGTTTGGTGACAGAGCCGCCTACACCAGAATGATTAATCACGGTTTCAAACACTCTGCATTGCCACTATTCGTGAGCGTCGGGCTGCATGTTGCGATTGTAGGTTCTATGTTGATAGGCTGGCAAAGTGCGCCACCGCCCAAGAATACCGTGACGCCAGCTTATGTGAAGGCGACTTTGGTTAAGCTTAAGGCGCAAACGCCCCCGCAGAAAGTGGAAGACAAAAAACCCAAAGTGGTCGATTTGACACAAAAGCGAAAGGAGCAAGAGCGTCTTAAAAAGATAGCCGCAGAGAAAAAGCGGAAAGCTCTTCAACAACAGAAAGAAGCGCAAAAAAAGAAAGAGCAAGAGCAGCGTCAAAAAGAGGCGCGAGAGCGTAAAGCGAGAGAAAAAGCGGAACAACAAAAGCGAGAGCAGCTGCGGCGTCAACGCGAGCAACAGGCAATGGAGCAGGCGCTGGCCGCTGAGCAAGCGGCCATTCTCGAGGCCAGTTATGCGCAAACGGCGCAAAGTTATATGGCGGCTATTGCTGAACGAATTGAAAATAACTGGAGCCGCCCACCATCCGCGCGGAACGATATGTCGTGCGAGCTGCTCATAAAATTAGTGCCTACCGGGCGCGTCATCAATGTGGATGTTGTCAATGGTAGTGGCAATGCACGGTTTGACCGTTCCGCGATTCAAGCAGTGAAGAAAGCGGAGTTTTTCCCGGAGGTGAAATCCATGCCCATTGAGGTGTTTGATCGATATTATCGTGAACTCACACTCGTATTCAAACCACAGGATTTAAGACAGTGAGACCATTGGTTGTACTATTAATAGTTGTGCTCGGTTTTTGTGGTAAAGCCCATGCTGGGTTAACCATTGAAATTACTTCAGGTGTGGACAACCCCACGCCAATTGCTATTGTACCTTTCGCGCGCTCCGAGGGTTTGCCTGAGGACATGCAAAAAATCATCGCGGGTGACTTATTGCGTTGTGGTCTATTCCGGCCCATTCCGAAGACCGATATGCTCAGCATGCCTAAAGCGCAGAATGAGGTTTTTTATCGGGATTGGCGTATGCTCGGAGCCTCCTATTTGGTCATCGGTCAGGTAGATGTCATTGATGGTCGCAACCATGTTCAATTTGAGTTGTACGACGTGTTGACTCAGCGCAAGGTGTTTCAGCGACGAGTGGGGGGCGGTAATGGTCAAGTGCGCGATATGGCGCATGCCATCAGTGATGCCGTTTACGAAGCCATCACCGGCATTCGGGGGGCCTTTGCCACCAAAATACTGTACGTGGAAGACCTTAATCGCGAAGGCCCCGGTCGGTATCGTTTAATGTACGCGGATGCAGACGGAGCCAGAGAGAAAGTGCTGTTCGAATCCAGTCAGCCGCTGCTGTCACCTTCGTGGTCAAACGATATGAAGCGCGTGGCGTTTGTTTCTTTTAAGACCTCTCGTCCCGCCATTTATATTCAAGATTTGAATACCGGTAAACAAACGCAAATGACCAATTTTCAAGGGCTAAACGGCGCTCCTGCATGGTCACCCGACAACAAATCCTTGGCCATGGTTTTGTCGAAAGACGGCAATCCTGAGATCTACACAATGGACATTGCTTCCAAGCGGCTGCGCCGTATTACCAACCACTTTGCCATTGATACAGAACCCAATTGGAGCCAAGACGGCCGATCGATAATTTTCACGTCAAATCGAGGCGGAAGCCCACAAATTTACCGGGTTGCGGTTGCGAATGGTCGCGTTGAGCGTCTAACCTTTGAGGGGGACTACAATGCTCGACCCAGAGTGACGCCGGATGGTGAAAGCTTGATTATGATCCATCGGAGTGCAGGTGTATTCCATATAGCGCTTCAGCACTTGAAAACGGGTGATTTGCGAATTTTGACGGAAACACATTTAGATGAGTCGCCGAGTATTGCGCCGAATGGAGCTATGTTATTATATGCCACTCAGTATCGAAACAAGGGCGTGCTTGCGGCAGTTTCCATGGATGCTGGCGTCAAGTTCCGTTTACCATCGAAACAGGGGGATGTGCGCGAGCCAGCATGGTCTCCGTTCATTAACTAAAATCAGTGACTACTCACATGCTCACCTAGGAGTGATGACAATGATGAATGCTTTAAAAATGTTTGCGGTTATGGCTGTGGTATTGGGACTTATGTCCGGCTGCTCAAGTAACGAACCCATGGAAGATACCGACACCACCATGGATAGCTCGATGGAAGATACTACCAGTGGTGTGGACACCTCACCGGTGATGGTTGAAGAAGACCCAATGGAAGATGTTCCTAGTGTCTTTTACTTTGAGTTTGATTCCGCGATATTAACCTCAGAGGCGCGCTCTGCACTGCTATTGCATGCGCAGGATTTGAAGAGTTCAGGTGAATCTGTCCGTTTAGAAGGGCATGCTGATGAGCGTGGAAGCCGTGAATACAATATGGCATTGGGCGAGCGTCGAGCGAATGCTGTACGTGATTTTCTGGTGCTTCAAGGTGTAGGCCGTTCACAGTTGGAAACCATTAGCTACGGCGAAGAGCGTCCCGCGGAAATGGGCTCCAGTGAATACTCTTGGTCTAAAAATCGTCGCGTTGAGCTGAAATAATTATTTAACGCATGCGAACCTTTCACCATTTGCTGGCTGTCGCTTGCGCGGCAGTCAGTCCTTTCGCCTTCTCGCAGGCAGAAATCGTTGATTCAACACCCATCGGCGCGGGTTCAACTCGACCTGCGGTGACGAATGTTCAGCCCTCTCAATCTGCAATAGATCAATCCGAGTTTTATTACCAATTGCAATTACTGCAGGAAGAAGTGCAGCAATTACGGGGCATTGTTGACGAGCAGTCTCACGAAATTCGTCGCTTGAAGCAACAACAATTGGATGATTACGTGGACTTGGATCGTCGCCTCGGGCAGCTTTCTAAAAACACTGGTGGGAGTACGGTTTCCGCTCCAGCGCCGGTGTTGTCGTCTAGTGGTAACACGCAGGTGGTATCGTCGACCGAGCAGAACGCGGTGACGGCGTCCCCAGAGAAAGAGCTGGCGACCTATGACAAAGCTGTAAGGCTTATCATTAAGGAGAAGGCGCTGACTGATGGCGCCGAAGCCATGAAATCTTATATTGCGGCTTACCCGAATGGGGTTTATGTGAGCAACGCGCGATATTGGGTGGGGCAAGTGTCCTTCATTCAGGGGGATTTGGAAGACGCCAAAAAGTGGTTTGGTGCACTCATCCAACAAAATCCCGCTAGCCAAAAAGCACCTGAAGCAAAATATAAGCTGGGTACAGTGCTTCATCAATTGGGGGAGACGTCTAAGGCAAAGCAGTTGTTAGAAGACGCTGCGAATTCTGGTGGGTCCGTTGCTCAGTTGGCCAAGGACTTTTTGCAAGAAAACTACTAACTCTGGAGGCTGCCATCCAGCAGCCTTTTGCTCTTCTATTATTAAAGTGAGTCAATCCAAGTGCTACGTTCATTGTGGTTTCCGCGCGATGTGCGGCTTGTCCTGTTGCCATTGTGCTCTATAGCATTACCGACTGGATGGACAGAGAGGTCGGGTGATGCAAGTCGCGTGGTTCTCTCACACCATCTATGGCATACGTTCTGACTTTAGCGCGCTGTCATCCAGTTTCTCGGGCAGGGAATTAACCTTGAATACTCAGCAAAGTGTTTCTGAGGGTTGACGAAAGTTGAAGGTGTTGTTTGCATTGCTTGCCCTGTCGATCTATAACGCTTGGGTTGAGGAAAAAAATGCATCCGCCGCACTATGACCTTTAATCACGAAGGCTTCTGGAGGGGCACCGCTAAATAACGAGTTAATTAATTGGGGTGGAGTCATTGTGGCGCGATTTATGCTCCAGAACCTGATGCGAGTCCTTTTTTGGGGTGGGGCGCTGACCGATTAGTACTGTCGGCAGTGCGTTGAGATCAGCGAAAGCGAGACATTATGGAAAACCTAGAGCAACTGTTGTATTGGCGAGGTGTCGCCAGTGACTATTTCAGCTTTAATGGTGAGCGTATCGAGGTACCCCTCGACAACCGTTTAAGGCTGCTAAAAGCGATGGGCGTGAATACTGAGTCCACTGAGGCCATTGCGCAGCAAGCCTATGAGCTGGACGTTGCCCCCTGGCAAGAGTGGTTGGCGCCATTTTTAATGTGCGAAGAGGGCGATAGCCTAGGGTTTGATATCAACGTATTACCTGAAGAGTTGAACCAGTCATTTTCCTACTGTATTGAGTTGGAATCAGGGCAGCGTCAGGTGGGGCAATTCGTGCCATCAGATTATGACGAAGTGGGTGATTACCTCTATGAAGAGGTACGCTTCAGTCGCCGAAAAGTGACCATAGAGAACACTGGATTAGGGTATCACCGCCTAACGGTTGAAGGGGTAAGGCATGGTCAACCGGTCACCCAGTCGGCTCAATTTATCGTGGTTCCTTTAGAAGTTTACACGCCTAACTGGGTGAACGACAGTAAGCGCCCGTGGGGAATCATTGTTCAGCTGTACACGCTTCGCTCGGCGCGCAACTGGGGGATTGGTGATTTCACTGACCTAAAATTGTTGATCGATGAAGCCGCGAGTGCAGGTGCCGATATGATTGGCTTAAACCCTCTGCACGCACTCCGCTCGCCAGTTGAACATCATTGTAGCCCCTACAGTCCATCTGACCGACGCTTCTTGAACCCTCTTTACATCGATCCAGAAGTTCAACCGGAATTTAATCAAGACCCTAAAAAACTCTTACCGTATCTGGTGCGCTTGCGCGCGGCTGATAGTGTGGCCTACGCGACTGTTTCGCGTGTCAAAAAAACCGTGTTTCGAGAGATGTATGCGGTGTTTGTTAACAATGAGCTTGAAGCGCAAACGCCTAGGGCAAAGCGGTTTTTACAGTTTGTTTCGGGGTTGGGGCAAAAACTACAAGACTTCTGCCTGTTTCAGGTGCTGAGTGAAGTGACCGGGCAGAGGATTGAGACGCTCTCTGTGGAAGCGCGTGAGGAAGCGCGTGTTCGATATGCCGAACGTATCCAGTTTGAGGCTTACCTCCAGTGGGTAGCTAATGAACAGCTAGAAGATTGTCAGCGTCATGCCAAAGAGCGTGGTATGAGAATAGGCCTGATGAGAGATTTGGCCGTGGGTGCCGATGGTGGTGGTGCAGAAGTGTCCACCAATATGAACTTATTTGTACGTGACGCAGCCGTGGGCGCGCCACCTGATCCTCTGGCCATTAAAGGTCAGAACTGGGGGCTTCCACCCATGGATCCTGCGACTTTGAGGCTCACCAATTTTGAGCACTTTAT
Source organism: Cellvibrionaceae bacterium (assembly GCA_050300015.1). Taxonomy (GTDB): domain Bacteria; phylum Pseudomonadota; class Gammaproteobacteria; order Pseudomonadales; family Cellvibrionaceae; genus CAYZQH01. Next base: position 351,346 of record JBNKWZ010000021.1, read on the forward strand.
ACACCTCCTACGAACCAATATGGATCATTGTGGTGCGTTGCGTATTGACCATGCCATGAGTTTGATGCGTTTGTGGTGGTGCCCACCGGGGTGTACTGCAGACTATGGTGCCTACATCTATTATCCCTTTATTGAATTGCTTGGGCTGCTAAAACTCGAAAGTGTTCGCAACCGGTGTATGGTAATCGGCGAAGATATGGGCGTGGTGCCCGATGAATTCAGGCAAGCCATAGAACGAGCGGGGGTGTTTACCAATAAGTTATTTTACTTTGAGAAGAATTTTGAGGGTCAGTTTAAGGCGCCAGGTGATTACCCGCCGCGGTCCTTGTCGATGCTGACCAATCATGATGTTCCCACCCTGGCGAGTTGGTGGGTCGCCTCCGATATTGAGTTGCGCCAATCCTTGGGTTTGCTGGAAGACGGCGCGGATGTTGAAGCCGTGATGGTGGGCCGAGACCGCGAAAAAGTACAATTGCTTGAGTGGTTAGAGCGGCTTGGCTTGGTGGAACGAACGGCTTTTGCAAAGCTTGCATCAGAGCCTATGTCCCAGTCATTGGCCTCTGCCATTTTGCATGGCGTCAGTCAATGTGCCTCGCAATTGTTTGTGGTGCAGCTTGAAGATCTAGAATTACTGGAGTTGCCTGTCAATGTTCCCGGTACCAGTACAGAGTACGCAAATTGGCAACGCAAGCTCGCTGTGCCCCTGGAAATGCTGTTTGCAGAAGACCGTGTGCAGGCACTGTTACACTCAATTGCTATGGAACGTTCATAAACACAATAATGGTTAAGGCTTTACCTGTGACAACACAACCTTCAATGATTTCAACAGAGCAAATTAATGCAGTCCGTTATGCTTATTGTGACGACATATTTTCCGTGCTGGGTCTTCATGAGTTGAAAATGGGGCACTACGGCGTGCGTTGTTTTTTGCCCGAGGCCACGCGTGTGGAAGTTATCACACCGGATGAATCCGAAACGCTATTGGTGCTGAATGAACTTGGTGAGGGCCTTTTTGAAGGTGTCATTCAAGCAGCCTCTCGATTTAGCTATAAGTATCGTGTTTTTTACGGCGATTACAGTCAAGTACAAGAGGATTGTTATCGGTTTGGCAGCAGTATTCATCCCAACGATCTCTACCTTTTTGGCGAAGGGACCCATGAGCGTCTCTATGATTGGATGGGCGCCCATGTGATGACGCTGGATGGCGTTTGGGGTACACGCTTTGTTGTGTGGGCGCCCAATGCTCAGCGTGTTTCGGTGGTGGGAGCATTTAATTTTTGGGATGGCCGCCAGCATGTTATGCGCAAGCATATTCCTAGCGGCGTATGGGAGCTTTTTATTCCCGGGGTTGGCTCCGATACATTATATAAGTACGAAATTCGAACCCCTTCTGGAGATGTCTTGCCGCACAAAGCGGATCCCTTCGGTTTTTTTGCAGAATGTGCCCCCGGAACCGCGTCGAAAGTGTTGTTGGCTGAGTACGAGTGGCAGGATCACGACTGGATGCAGTCACGCGAGGCGCAAAATAGCTTGGGCAGCGCCATCAGTATTTACGAGGTGCATTTGGGGTCTTGGCGAAGAGTGGATGAAGATGGCAACCGTTACTTGAGTTATCGAGAGTTGGCAAGCCAATTGATTCCCTATGTGCTTGAAATGGGGTTTACACACATTCAATTGATGCCGATCAGTGAATTTCCTTTCGATGGGTCTTGGGGGTATCAACCCGTCGGCCTTTATGCGCCCACTTCACGTTTTGGGACGCCCGTTGAATTCAAGATGTTTATTGACCAGTGTCATCAAGCTGGCATTGGGGTTTTGATTGATTGGGTACCGGGTCACTTCCCCTCGGATGGGCATGGGTTGGCATACTTCGACGGCACCCCCCTGTATGAGCATGCGGATCCAAAACAAGGTTTTCATCCCGATTGGAACACCTATATCTACAATTATGGGCGTTGTGAAGTTGCCAACTTTTTGTATGCCAACGCGTTGTTTTGGTATGACGAATACCATGTGGATGGGCTTCGTGTGGACGCCGTTGCCTCCATGTTGTACCTCGACTATAGCCGCGAGGAGGGTCAGTGGGTACCCAATCATTTTGGCGGCCGAGAAAACTTGGAGGCCATCGATCTTATTAAACGTGTGAATCAAAAGGTCTATGAGCACTTTCCCAGTGCAATGATGGTAGCGGAAGAATCCACTGCGTGGCCGGGTGTTTCTCATCCGGTATACGCCGGCGGTCTCGGATTTGGTTACAAATGGAATATGGGCTGGATGAACGATAGCCTAAGGTACATCGCCAATGACCCGATTTATCGCCAGCACCACCATCATGATTTAACGTTTAGTTTGTTGTACGCCTTTAACGAAAATTTTATTTTGCCCTTGAGTCATGATGAAGTGGTCCATGGTAAACGCAGTTTGTTAGACAAAATGCCCGGAGATGGCCCGCAAAAATTTGCCAACCTACGCGCCTACTTTGCCTTTATGTGGACTCATCCGGGTAAAAAACTTTTGTTTATGGGCGGTGAATTTGCCCAAGGGCAGGAGTGGAATCACGATGTGAGTCTCGATTGGCACCTGTTGGATATTCATTTTCACAGTGGTGTGCAACGGCTCATCAAGGATCTGAATCACCTGTACCGGGCTCACCCTGCCATGCACCAACGGGATTGTGACGCCAATGGGTTTGAGTGGATAGAGGCGGATGATCGGCACAATTCCATATTTGCCTTTTTGCGCAAGGCGGATCAAGGTGCTGTGGTGCTGGTGGTCTGTAATCTTACGCCTGTAACGCGAGAAGAATACCGAGTGGGTGTGCCTCAGGCAGGCTATTACCGGGAATGTTTAAATACGGATGCGGCACTTTACGGTGGCGGAGACAGCGGCAATTCTGGTGGTGTCGTGGCGCAGGCAATATCCAGCCACAATAGAGAATGGTCATTGCCATTGCGGCTTCCTGGTCTGAGTACATTGATATTTGAGTGGCAGCCATAATAGGTTGGTGCGAGGGTTAATATTGTGAATACCAGCGTTACCCTACATCCTGGTTCTCCAACACCATTGGGTGCTACCGTTCGCGATGGCGGGGTCAATTTTGCGTTGTACAGTGCACAAGCTGAGCGCGTTGAACTGTGTATTTTTAACAATGATGGCACCCAGGAAATTCAGCGCTTTGAAATGCCCGAGGTCACGAATCATGTGTGGCACTGTTGGGTGGAAGGCCTAAAAGCGGGCACGGTGTATGGTTATCGAGTTTACGGCCCGTTTGAGCCTAAGCACGGTCAAAGATTTAACCCTAATAAGCTGGCCCTCGACCCCTACGCGAAAAAACTGTTATCACCCTTCAAATGGCATGAGAGCCTTTATGGTTACCCCTTTGATGACCCGGCACAAGACCTTGTTTTGGATACTGTCGATAGCGGGCCCTTTGCGCCAAAGGCAGTGGTGGTTGAGTGCCGTAACCCGGTTAAGCCCTTAGAACCGCCGGTTCCCTGGACTGACACCGTTGTTTATGAGTTGCATGTCAAAGGCTTCACCAAATTGCACGAAGGCGTTCCCAGTGAGTTGCGTGGGTCTTATTTGGGCTTGGCGCACGATAGCGTATTAACGTACCTCAAAGACCTGGGCGTGACTTCGGTGGAGTTGTTGCCGGTACATGCGTTTGCGGACGAACATTTTTTAATCAAACGAGACTTGGTTAATTATTGGGGTTACAACACGCTCAATTTTTTTACGCCGCACTTGGCCTACACCTCCAACGGCAATTCGGATGAATTTAAAACCATGGTGGAGCGTTTCCACGAGGCGGGAATAGAGGTCCTTTTGGATGTGGTTTACAACCATACCGCTGAGGGTAATCACCTGGGGGCTCATCTTTGTTATCGCGCTATAGACAATGCTACCTATTATACCTTGCACAATAACAGCCCTCGGTTTTATGTGAACGATACTGGTTGTGGCAACACACTCAACGTTAAACACCCTCGCGTAATGCAAATGGTGCTAGACAGTCTTCGGCATTGGGTCACCTATTATGGTGTTGATGGCTTTCGATTTGACCTCGCAACCGTTATGGGGCGTGAAGCGTTAGGTTTTGACCCCGGTGCAGGCTTCTTTGATGCCATTGCTCAAGATCCTGTTCTGTCGAAAGTAAAATTGATAGCAGAACCCTGGGACATAGGCCCTGGTGGATATCAGGTGGGTCGCTTTCCCGCAGGCTGGAGCGAATGGAACGACCGCTATCGAGATACTATTCGCAGGTTTTGGCGCGGTGACGAAGGTCAATTACCGGAATTCGCACGGCGAATTCACGGTTCCAGTGACATGTTTGAACATTCGGGACGACATCCGTGGGCCAGTGTGAATTTTGTAACAAGCCATGATGGATTTACTTTACGAGATATGGTGAGTTACAACCAACGCCATAATCATGCCAATAAAGAACAGAATAACGACGGTCACCATACCAATTTTAGCTATAACTATGGTGTTGAGGGGCCCACTAAAAATGAACGAATTGATGCTCTTCGTTTTCGCCAACAGCGAAACGTTTTGGCGACTTTAATTTTAAGCCAAGGTACACCCATGATTCTAGCCGGTGACGAAATGGGTAGAACGCAAAACGGTAATAACAATGCATACTGCCAAGATAACCCCATCACCTGGTTGGATTGGAAGCATCTTCATGAAGAACATCTGGGGCTCCGTGATTTTGTTCGTAACGTTTTAAAGGTACGCAGGGATTTCCCACTGTTAAGAAGTCGCTCCTATATCCACAAACCTGATCCAGATAAAAAACCTGGGTACAACATTCATTGGCTCAATAAAGACGGTAAACCAATGGAAGAGTCTGAATGGCAATCTTCCCAATGTTTCACTCTTGGTTGGATGCTGGAGTCGGTGGTCGATCGTCAATGCGTCCACTGTTTACTCACTTTATTTAATTCGGGTAACGAAACGGTGGCATTTTCCCTGCCGGAAGATTGGCATTGGACGGTATTGATTGATACCAATACCAATAATGGGCTCCCAGGTGCGACCGACATGGAGCTTGGTAGCACCATTAACGTTGAGTTTAAATCGATGTTGATTCTGTATGGCATATCCAACCAATGCCAATGGGAGACACGAGCCCCGTTGCTTGGGGATTAATGCGCGGCCATTTATCTGTGTAAGGTGGTTTAGAGCAAAACCAGGTTTTTGAGGCGCCAACACCTTGTGAGGCATTCAGCCATGCGTTCTTCGCGAAGGAGACAGTATGATCGGTAATCCAGCCCCCCAGCTCGGGGATGATACAGAAAGCGTAAGTCAAGATTTGACGCGTCACTATACGGTGACGCTTGGACGCTTTTACGATGAGGTGATTGACAGCTATTTATTGCGAGCATTAAGCCTGACGGTAAGGGACCGCTTGATGGATCACTGGCGTAAGACTCGGGAGCATGAGCGCGCCAGCCATCCGAAACGGGTTTTTTATTTGTCTTTGGAGTTTTTGTTAGGCCGTACATTGTCAAACGCGATGTTAAATTTGGATATTGAAAACAGTGTCAAAACCGCACTGCTCAATTATGGTGTTGAACTTGAACAGCTTAAGCAAAATGAACTTGATGCTGGGCTTGGCAATGGTGGTCTAGGCCGACTGGCCGCGTGTTTTTTGGACAGTTGCGCCACGCTAAATCTTCCTGTTACGGGGTATGGCATTCGATACGAATACGGTATGTTTCATCAGCGAATCGAGCAGGGTCATCAGGTGGAGTATCCAGACCATTGGCTGCGTGAAGGAACTCCCTGGGAGCAAGAACGCATTGAGCGCACGCGGCGCGTGAAGTTTTATGGCTATACCGATTTTTATGACAGTGCTGCCGGCCGAAAGTGCGCGCGTTGGGCTGGGGCAGTCGACGTTTTAGCGGTACCCTATGACGTTCCAATTCCCGGCTTTCGAAATGATGTGGTGAATACGCTACGTTTGTGGAAGTCTGAAGCGACAGACGAGTTTGATTTGAGTGAATTCAACGCCGGGGATTACACCGAAGCGGTGGCGTCCAAAAATTTGGCCGAGCAAATTACCATGGTGTTGTATCCCAATGATGCCAGTGAAAATGGGAAAGAGCTGCGTTTAAGACAACAGTACTTTTTAGCCTCTGCCAGTTTGCAAGATGTATTGTGTGATTGGGTTAAACTGCATGGCGATCAATTTGAAGAATTTGCTGAGAAGCATTGTTTTCAATTGAATGATACACACCCCACTTTGGCCGTTGCTGAATTAATGCGCTTATTGATGGACGACTATGGGTTAGAGTGGCGTAATGCTTGGGCGATAACCAGCACTACCATGGCGTACACTAACCACACCTTGCTGCCTGAAGCACTGGAAAAGTGGCCAGTACGACTGTTTAAAGAATTGCTGCCCCGTCTGTTAGACATTATTTATGAAATAAACGCCCGCTTTTTGGCTGAGGTGGCCGATCGTTGGCCAGGAGATACTCAGCGACAGCAGCGTATGTCCATCATCGAAGAAGGTGGTGACCCTCACGTGCGTATGGCTTTTTTAGCCATCGCGGGCAGTTTTTCAGTCAATGGTGTGGCAGCGCTTCACTCGAATCTATTACAAAGTGAATTGTTTAGAGATTTTTACGAGTTGTGGCCTCAGAAGTTCAACAACAAAACCAATGGCGTTACGCCACGTCGCTGGCTCAATCACTGCAATCCAAAACTCAGTCAATTGATCACCGAAGCCATTGGCGACTCATGGGTGACCCAGCTAGAAGATATTGAAAAGCTCAAACCTCTGGCGGATGATTCGGTGTTTAGCGAAAAATGGTATCAAATAAAGCAAGCCAACAAAGCTCGGCTCGCGGAGATGGTGCAATCGCAATGTGGCGTTCAATTTGATACACAAAACCTTTTCGATGTACAAGTCAAACGCATACATGAATATAAACGTCAGTTGCTGAATGCTCTGCATGTCATTCACCTCTATGATCGGATCAAAAGAGGGGACATTGCTAACATAAAACCCCGCTGTGTTTTGATTGGTGGGAAGGCAGCCCCAGGCTATGCTTTAGCGAAACTCATCATCAAGCTTATTAACAATATTGCCCAAGTGGTCAATTCGGACCCCACTGTGCGACCTTACTTGCAAGTCGTTTTTATACCCAACTACAGGGTATCAAGTATGGAAGTCATTTGTCCTGCTACTGATCTGTCCGAGCAAATTTCTACTGCGGGGAAGGAAGCCTCCGGGACAGGAAATATGAAGTTTATGATGAATGGCGCCATTACCATTGGTACCTATGATGGCGCCAACATCGAGATTCTAGAAGCGGTTGGTATTGAAAATTTCTTTTTGTTTGGTTTACGTGTAGAAGATATACCCAAAGCTCGCGATACCATGCGGCCGGATGATATCATTCAAGGTGATGAGGATTTGCGCCGTGTTATGCAACTGTTGGAGTGTGGACACTTTAACTTGTTTGAGCCGGGCTTGTTTGACCCCGTCTCTCAAACGATCCGTAACCCCTATGACCCATGGATGGTAGCCGCGGATTTTCGGGCGTACGTGGATGCCCAGAAAAAAGCGGTTGAAGTGTATCAAGATAGGAGTGTGTGGACGCGCATGAGTATTCTTAATTCAGCCAGTAGTGGCGTATTTTCGAGTGATAGAACCATTAAACAATATGCGAAAGATATTTGGGCGCTGCCGGACGCCTTCTAAAAATGCTCCATTTGGTCGCAATGATTTTTAACCCACTTACTCGTTAGGTCAAAATAGGTCTGTAATGCAAAAATCTAAGGAATATCCCAACCCTCGTTTTGTCAGTCGACTGACAAAAGATACCCTAGCACTCATTCTTGCAGGAGGGCGAGGAAGTCGCTTGCACGAATTGACAGATTGGCGAGCCAAACCGGCGTTATATTTCGGTGGGAAGTTTCGAATCATTGATTTCCCGTTATCGAACTGTATTAATTCCGGTATTCGTCAAGTGGGCGTGCTAACCCAGTATAAGGCGCATTCTTTAATTCGACATATACAGGTAGGTTGGAGTCATTTTAAACGAGAATTGGGGGAATATATCGAGGTGTTGCCCGCGTCTCAGCGCAATTCTCCCAATTGGTATCAGGGGACAGCGGACGCGCTTTATCAAAATTTAGACATCATTCGCGCAGCCAACCCAAAATATGTCATGGTGCTCTCAGGTGACCATATTTATCAAATGGACTATGGCAATATTCTGGCCTATCACGTGGAAAAAAAATCAAAAGTCACAGTTTCTTGTATTGAAGTGCCTATTGAAGAAGCCGCCGGCGCTTTTGGTGTAATGACAGTTGACAGTGGCGATCGTATTAAAGGGTTTACAGAAAAACCTGCCAGCCCTACACCCATCCCAGAGAATGACAAACTGTGTTTGGCCTCCATGGGGAATTATATTTTCGATACGGATTTTTTGTTGAGTTTACTCGAGCAAGATGCCATTACAGAAGGCTCCGATCACGATTTTGGTAAAGACATTATTCCCTCCGTTATCGATAAGGTTGATGTGCATGCCTATCGCTTTAGGGATGAAGAGGGTGTGCAAGCTTATTGGCGCGATGTGGGGACCCTGGATGCCTTTTGGGAGGCCAATATGGAGTTGGTGTCGCCGGTGCCTTCCTTGAACTTATATGACCATCAGTGGCCCATTTGGACGTATCAGACGCAATTGCCGCCAGCCAAATTTGTGTTCGATGATGACGACCGAAGAGGCTTTGCGGTGGACTCCATGGTTTCTGGTGGGTGTATTATTTCAGGGGGAACCATACGAAAATCTTTGTTGTTTTCAGATGTCCGCGTTCACTCTTACTCTCTGATAGAAGATTCAGTAATCTTGCCAGAAGTCATTATTCACCGTCATGCCAAAATTAAAAAAGCCATTATTGATCGCGCTTGTGAAATTCCGTCAGGTATGGAAATTGGGTTTGACCCTGAGGCGGATCGTGCCAGAGGATTCCGGGTGACCAGTAAAGGCGTCACATTGGTGACTCGTGAAATGCTAGGCCAAGAAGGTGGTGCCCGCTATTAATTAAGAGAATATCTCTTTGTGTGGCATGGGCGTACGCCGAACACAGTGATTTGGGTAAACGTAAAAGTTGTAGTGAATGGATAAAAACAAGAATATTTTAATGGTGGCGGCAGAAAATGATGCCTTGCCAGGTGCGAAAGTCGGTGGTATCGGTGATGTGATTCGAGATTTGCCGCAAGCACTTGCCCAAATGGGGTGTCATGTTCATGTGGTGGTTCCATCGTATGGTTTTTTACACGAGCTGGCCGGCGCTGAAAAAGTGGTGGAGTTTCCGGTAGCCTATGGGGCTGGGTTTCAGACGGTGGCCCTCTACCATATTCCACGCGAGTCATTGAAGTCCCCCGGCGTTAAAGCCGTTAATCAATGGGTGTTGCATCATCCAGAGTTTGCACCGTGTGGATCTCAAGTGTATTGCAACGACGGGGCGGACAGGCCTTTTGCCACGGATGCTAATAAATATGCTTTGTTCTGTGCCGCTGTGGCGCAGAGTATTTTGCGCAATGCATACGGGGTGTTGTCAGCGATACATTTGCATGATTGGCATGCGGCTTTGTTGGCGGTACTTCGCGCCTTCGACCCCCAGTATAAACCTCTAAAGTGCATTTCTCTGGTTTACACAATCCATAATTTGGCTTTGCAAGGTGTGCGGCCCTTTAAAGGTGATTCGTCCTCCCTACAATCTTGGTATCCAAGTTTAAAAGTACAAGAAGCGGAAATTTGCGATCCACAGTACCCTCAGTGTATCAACCCGATGCGAGCGGGTATTCGGCTGGCGGATAGAGTTCATGCGGTGTCGCCTAATTATGCTCAAGAAATTCAAATGCCCAGTGATCCGAGTCGTTTGAAATTTGGCGGAGAAGGGCTCGAAGAAGATTTAAAGGCCGCGCAAGCCCAACACCGTTTGGTGGGTATACTCAATGGGTGTGACTATAAAGTGGTACAACCAAAACGTTGCAGTAAGGCTCAATTGGGCAGTTTGATGCAGCAGACACTGATTGGATGGATAGGTGAACAAACATCACTGCCTGCGTGTCATTGGTTGGCCGATAAACGTATTGATGCCTGGTTAAATAAAAAAGAAAGAGGGTTGGTTCTGACCTCGGTAGGACGGTTAACCTCGCAAAAAATCGCATTGATGTCTCAGCATTTGGAGTGGGAAGGCAAGATTCAATCTGCACTTGAACATCTGATGGCACGTTTACCGGATAACGTCGTGCTCATCGTGCTGGGCAGCGGCGACTCCGAATTGACGTTGTTTATTCAAAAGGTGAGCGCGCAATATTCCAATTTGATTTTTTTGGCAGGTTACAGTGAAGCAATGGCCAAGGCCCTTTATGTCTCCGGGGATCTATTTTTAATGCCAAGCTCATTTGAGCCATGTGGGATTAGCCAAATGCTGGCAATGCGAGCAGGGCAGCCTTGTGTTGTTCATGGGGTTGGCGGCTTAAAAGACACCGTTTTGCCAGGTCGAACTGGGTTTGTTTTTGACGGTGATAACGGGCCTGAGCAAGCCACACAGTGGATAGAGTTGACCCTGAGAGCGGTGCGGATGGCCAAAGAGGAGCCCAAATCTTTTAAAGCCATTCGGCAGGCGGCAAAAGCAGAGCGGTTTGAGTGGAGTACCGTGGCGAAACACTACCTGGAGCAGTTGTACATATCACCAGCGGCACAAGCCACGCAATAGGCCACTGGATACCCTCACAAGATTCTTACGCTGCCCCTAGATTTTGTCTTTGAGGGGCTAATAGCTTTGAACATTCGCTAATCCGACTAAGGATGGGCCTACAAAGAGCCCGTGGTCCAAAGTCGGTAGCGGATTGAGATTTTTTACTCTGCGCGAGGCTGCGACTGGGCAAAGAGCCACGGCCAAAGATCCGGGTTCAAAAACGACCGCTGCCAAAGTTTATGGCTGTGTTCGAAGTTTTGATATTCGGTGAACCATGCGCAACCGCCAGCATTGCTGATGGTATTCACCGCTTGTTTGGTGTCATCGCCCGGGTTGTTGTAATCCGTAGAGCTGATATGAGCCCAAACGGGCACCTTGCTTTGCGCCAACGCTTCAATTTGTTGAAGGCTCGGCGTGTGACCGGCCATGGGCACGGCCGCTGCAATCAGATCTGGTCGCCGCAGGGCCACCTCCCAGGTGCCACCCCCGCCCATGGAAACGCCGGTGATGTAAACGCGGGCGGGGTCCACGGGGTAGGCCTCGATCATATGTTCTATCAGTTCGATCATTGCTGAGCCATTGGCGGAGGGTTGATCATTCATGTGAAAAAAGGCTCCACCGTTGGAAGACCATTCGTTGCTATAAAAGGGGCATACGTTCTCTAGACAATGGGGAAAGATAATAAAAGTCGGATATTTGGCTTTGTTTTCCGGTAGCAAAAGCCCAGTGCTAGAGGCGAGCATATAAGGGGCGCCGTCTTGAGTGATGTGGTAGTCGGCGCCTTCTCTTCCATACCCCCCATGCAGAGACACTAACAGCGGAAACAATTGATCAGAATTATCCGCTTGTTCGGGAGCGTACATATGCCATGGCATAGAGGTGCGCGAGCCCTGAAAAACCGGCATTTCTTGAAGTTCATTCACGTAGGTTGCTTTTGGGATATCAAGGTCGTATTCCCCAGGTAATACAATGTCCTTTGAGGGGGGCGGTGCGTCAGGGCACTGAGTGCGCGCCACAATGGGTGGCAGGTTGGAGCCTGATGAGCTGCTGCTCGAGCTAGAAGAGCTAGAACTAGAGCTACTCGTGCTGGAACTACTGCTTGAATTTGAGCTGCTGGACGATGAGCTTGACGGATTATTGCCGCCACAACTTGTTAGGGCGCCTAGCATCATCAGTAGTGCGATTGTAAGGGGGAGGTTCTTCATTCCTTAATCCATTGGCTCAAATTGATCGGCGCCGATCGCGGGAACAGCGGCCGGCGGTGTGTTGGCTGGTTGGTCATCCAGCACGTAAACCTGAGGAGGGGATACTACGGTATTGGGTATTTTTTACTGTGCAGATGGTCTCATTCACGCAAGTGTGAACTGGAAGGATATTTGTAATTGTATGATTTGTATAGGTTTTATGGGGCGGTTTATTCGAACTCTTCCCGGTCTTGGGCGCGAGAAGCAATAGGGCCTATTTGAGTTGAGTCGCGATGATGTGTGCTTTGTGTCCGGCGATGGTTGAATGGCTTGTAATCACTAGTATGCGGTTTTGGCGAACTTTAAATCGCCTCTGGAGTTTTCCCGGTGAGAATGAGGTTGGTGGCGGTTGGAGATGGCCTATATTGAAGGTGATCTACAAGGATGGCAGGCCTTCTAGGGATGGCTTTTAGCCGATGAAATTGCCGTGTAGGGGTGTTCACCTCTAGTAGATATGGTGCTGACGAACCCTAGGCATCATCATCGGCCTGAATTATTGGGGGTGTAAACGTCTTATGCGCCGCCATCGGCTCAATGTGGTTGTTCGCTTTTGGTCGTATTTTCCCGCCGCCTGGCTAAAGCGCAGGCCACCCACAGTGCCGTTAAAGGAATCAGCAGTGGGAAGAGGTAAGGGTGTAATACCCCCATTATCACTAACCCACAAAATGCCAAGCCACCCAAAAACAGTAACCCCCATCCAGAGGTAATCAAGTAGGTGATGAGGAGAGCGAAAATAACTGCTATGCCAATAAGGCCAAAGGTATTCACATCGCTCAGTAGTGCTTTGATGGGGGCGCCAATTTTATAGGTGTTAATGGATAGCGCCGGGGCCAAAATATACCAAGTCAACCCAAGAATCCCCATATAGATTAAAAAGCGTGCGGGCTTTTTCAAGGTCGTCTCCTAATGTGTCTTCGATATTCAGTTGCTGCAGGCTTGCATTTAAAATGCGGTTAGTTTTTATACCTATTGCGCAGCGATGGCATTTAACACGTTTTATTCTTAGTTTGAGTATTGCATGCAGTTTCCAATTTTGCGCAAAATTAAACGCCAAACTAAGCCTTTAAAAACCAGAATTTCTAGCGGCGGCGGATTTAATCATGATTACTTCAGCGAAGCAAGGCCTTCTCAGCGAATTTTGAGCATTAATATTAATCCGATAGAAATAATTGCCGGGTTAATAGATGGGGCTCGGATGCCCCATTATTGGCTGATAACCCAATGAAAGCCCATAAAATACAAGAGGCTTTACACCTCAGCGCCAGACTTTTTAGGGTGTGTAATAAAATCGATAGGAGCTCTATTTTATTGCCAGGTTAATAGCCTCTTTGTTTTTGCAATGCTGCGATGGCAATGGTGGCGGCGCTGGTTCTGTTTTCCACACCGATCTTCCTAAACAGTTGTTCTAAATGTTTATTGATGGTCCGAGGGCTCAAATCTAGTATTTGTGCAATCTCTCTGTTGGTCTTACCTTTGGCCACCCAAAGTAAGACTTCAGCTTCCCTTTGAGTAATCGGAAAGGCTTCTCTTAGGTAACTAGGCTCGTCGGGTTGGTTTTCATTGATTACCCTTAGTAGAAATTCATTGTGGGCTGCGTGCCCCACTAACATCATTTTTAATGGTGGTTGGTGATCGGTAATTTGCAGTACGCTCCCCTCGGCTTTGGCGTTTTTCAACCAGGCTTTGATGGGTTTGATAAACTGCTTTTCTGACCAAACATCTTCGCCCGAGGTCTCTATCAATTGGTGAACCTGAGGCGTAGCCCACAGCAGCTGTCCACTTCTATCAACGGCGCATATATTTTGCCCTGCCGAATCCAAAGCGGTTTGAGCGCTAAGCGCCATTCGTGCGTTGGCCAGGTGAACTTTAATACGCGCAACAAGTTCGATGGGGTTAATCGGTTTGGTAACATAATCTACGCTGCCCACTTCAAAGCCTTTTACGATACTTTCGGTATCGCTTAGCCCTGTCATGAAAATCACCGGTATGGCTTTGAGCTCAGGGTCTTTCTTTAATGCTGTACATGTCTCAAAGCCATCCATAGAAGGCATGATGGCGTCCAGTAAAATAATATCGGGTGTCATGCGCCGGGCAATATTCAGCGCTTGTTTGCCTTCAAGTGCCACTAAGGTGGTCATGCCCGCATTATCGAGTGCTTCATTTAGCATTCCGAGTGTTTCTGGTGAATCATCCACCACCAGTACTACGTCTTGTAAAACGGTGGTCGTCATGAAGATACCTTTAAAGCATGTGCTATGCGATCTAGCTCCACTTTAGCTATGTGCGTGCGAAGCTCGGCAATTAAGCCGGGGCTGGCACCGTTGCTTTTTTCAAGCCGATCGACAATATCCTTGAGTTTGCCAAGGGCTCCCACTTCAGCCCAGCCAATTAATTCATCAATCACTTCTTGCTCTGGATACACCCACTGCTCCACCCGTGTTTGAGCTGGAAGTGCCAGTGATAGAGGCTTCTTGTCCTCATAGTGCCAAATGACACCCAGGTATATGGCGAGTTTTTCCAATATTTTGTTCAACTTTATGGGTTTGACGATATAGTCGTTGTATTCCTGTGTGTCACCATCGCTGGCAGTATCTTCATTGGCATTGGCAGAGATCATAACAATGGGTTGGGAGATGCCCTGTTGCCTTAGGGCTTTTGCAAGCTCTGGTCCTTCCATGCCTGGCATACGCCTGTCGATCAAGAAAATGTCGGGGCAAAACGAGCGGGCCAATTTTAGGCAGGCGGGGCCATCTTGAGCTTCCACCACAATAAAGCCTAAAGGCGTTAAGAGATCATGAAGCAATCCTCTGTGAGCGGCGTCGTCATCAACGATCATCACGGATTTTCGTGCGCCTTCGTAGCCACATACTGTTTCGTGTGCATCGGCGGCTCGTTTAGGTTGGCTAACGTGTGCCAACATAAGCCAGACGCTGAATGTTATGCCGCCTTCGGGATTGGCGGTTACAACCAGGTCGCCTCCCATAATATCCACTAATAGTTTGGTAATGGTTAGCCCCAAACCCGTACCGCTCACCGGCGGTGCGCCAGGTAACCGAATACGCTCAAACGGTTTAAATATACGCTCCATCTCAGATTCTGGAATGCCGATTCCAGAATCTGTAATTTGGATTGTTGCTACTTGATTTCGGTAGCGAATGTTTAACTTGACGCTGCCACGCTGTGTAAATTTGACGGCATTGGATAAAAGATTGATCAAGATTTGGCGCAGACGTTTTTCGTCACCCTGCACAAAGTCGGGTAGTGGGGTTTGGCGTTGATAGATAAAATCCAACCCTTTTTCCTGAGCTTGCAGCCGAAACATATCCACAAGTTGGTTCATCATAGGTTTAAGCGCGATGGTGTTGCGTTGAATTTCTAAGCGGCCCGCCTCAATTTTGGAGATATCCAGTAGGCCTTCAATAAGGTCGGCCAGGTGTTCGCCACTGCGTTTAATAACCTCAATTTGGTGCAAGGCTTGAGCGGGGAGGCGTGAGTCGCCTTCTAGCAATTGGGCGTAGCCCAATATCGAATTCAACGGGGTACGCAGCTCATGGCTAATACCGGTTAAGTATCGGCTTTTTGCATTATTGGCGGCCTCAGCGGCTTCCTTGGCGGATTGAAGCATTTGATCAGTATTGCGGTGAGCCTCAATTTCTTCTAACAGTAAACGTGTTTGGTTTTGTGATTCTTCTTGGGCGACCAGTCGACTGTCGTGTGCCAAGACGAACAACCATGAGATGACCCCAGCAACAATCAGTAAAATGAAGAACACTTTCCAAAGCGTGCTTGCCAGTAGCGCGTCGGTGAAGGCGTCATCAAGAATCGAGTTGGAGTAAATCAGGGACAATAAAATACCAGTGACACCCGCCACAAAGATTAGTAACACCAAGAAATTCATAAGACGAATATTGATGTAGTCTTTAAGCTTAAGGGGTAGCACATTTTGTAACAGCGTAGAGAGCTGCTCTAAAAAGTTGTTAACGGATTTGCAGGTGTCTCGACACCGAGAATCCAGTGAGCAGCACAAGGAGCAAATGGGGCCTTCGTAAGCTGGGCACAAAGCCATGTCTTGATGTTCATATTGGTTCTGACAAATGCTGCACTCGTTGGAAAGGCTTGATGCCAGTAGTGCGTGTCGTGCAATGTAGTAGCGTCCTTGGGTCGCCCATGCGATTAAGGGTGTTAAAACGAAGGCTGCCAGCATAGAAATGAAGTGCGCGAGCGCATGAGCGGCTTCGCCAAAGGCGCCCAGGTACGCGACAATGCCCATCAGGGAGGCTGAAATCATTGAGCCTACACCTACGGGGTTAATGTCAAACAGATACGCACGCTTAAATTCAATGTAGTTGGGGCTTAGCTTCAAAGGTTTGTTGACGACCAAATCCGCGACCAGTGTGGAAACCCATGCTACCGCCACAATGGCATATACGCTCAATGTTTTTTCAAAGGCATGGTAGACACCAAGCTCCATCAATAGCAGCGCAATGGCGACATTGAACACCAGCCAAATCACGCGTCCAGGATGAGAGTGAGTGAGCCGAGAAAAAAAATTCGACCAGGCTATCGAGCCTGCATAGGCATTGGTTACGTTGATCTTGAGTTGTGAAATCACCACAAATATACCTGCAAGCCAAAGTGCGGTATTCGGGTTTTGAGTCAGGTAAATGTAGGCCACGGTGTACATGGATGTTGGATCTGAGGCGTCTGCCAGAGATTTGCCGTACTGTAGAGCGACAAAGGCCAAAAACGACCCTACAAACAATTTGATCGCGCCAATAATGACCCACCCAGGGCCTGCAGCCAGTAGTGCTGCCCACCAGCGAGTGCTATTTTGGGGCGTTTTTTCGGGCAGAAAACGCAAGAAATCGACTTGCTCGCCTATCTGTGCGACGAGTGCAAAGAGGACAGAAGCTGCTGCACCAAAAAGGACAACGCTAATGCCGTTATTGTCATTTTGGTGCGTTCCCGTGTGTTGTGTCCAACTGGAAACCAGTGAGATATCGTGGATCATAATGGCGGCGAGGGGCAGTATCTGCAGCACGATCCAAAGTGGCTGTGTCCACAGTTGAAAACGGCTGATAAACGTTATGCCGTGGAAGACCATGGGGATGATCACCACAGAGCTGACCACGTAGCCCCAGGCCAATGGCAGCCCGGTCATGAGTTCCAATGCTTTGGCCATAATGGCGGCTTCCAAAGCAAAGAAGATAAACGTAAAGGACGCGTATATTAAAGAAGTAGCGGTGGAGCCAATATAACCGAACCCTGCACCGCGGGTCAGCAGGTCGATGTCTACGCCATATTTTGCGGCATAGAAACAGATGGGTATGCCCGCAAGAAATATCAACACGCTCACTACCAAAATGGCCAGTGCGGCGTTGTCAAAACCATAGCTGAGGGTGATGGCACCACCAATGGCTTCGAGCGCAAGAAAGGATATGGCCCCCAGAGCCGTATTGGCCACTTTGGTTAGAGACCATTTGCGGGCGCCAACGGCGGTAAACCGCAACGCGTAGTCTTCAAGCGTTTGGTTGTTCACCCACTGGTTGTAATTACGCCTAAAGCGGAAAATAGTCTGTTTGGCAGCCATGGTTTACTACTGTGTGGCCTAAGTGGATGTAGAGTTAGGAATCATTGCAAGGGTCCTGCCAAAACGTCAGCTCGATTAATTGAATGCTCAAAGTTGTAGATTCTGTCATTCCGCTGCCGTTCAGTTGACGCTGCGCAATCGTTGGTAATACGCCTAAAGCTACTGTTTGAGCACCTTGGTGCAATCCCAGTGGGTCTTTCAATGTGCGGGCTAGTGGCTATCTGTCAAGCGATTCGTGCTCGATGAGTGTGTGAACGCTAGGGGGGCTTCCACAAGATTCTGCCGGTACTGCTTTAACACCGTCGCTGATGTGCCTTACTGTTGGTCCCTAAGTCGGCTACTCCTGTTTAACGCATCTTCAGGCAAAGCGTCTTCTGGTTCGGCAGTTTTTCCTTCTCAAAGATATCGTTTCTGTTTCATCGCAAACAAACGCATTTATTACAAAGGCCTTCACGAGCTCGTCTATTCGTCTATCCAGCAGCTTGGGCCCCGGCGCGCACGATCCTATTCGTTTTATGCAGATCCTGCCATACGTCAAATGACGTATGGCAGGTGTCACATTACCGAATGGCACATTCAGCACCAAAGGCGAACAATGTTGCAGACCGTTAGATCGTCCACATGAGCGAGGAGTACCCATGAAATTAATTGAAAGTCTCACCTGTCACAGCCGTGATAGATTCTCAATGCTGAAACGCCGCAGTTTGGTAAAAGCGGGTGTGCTGGTTGCATTAACATCGGTGTCGGGTCTGAGTGCCTTGGCGCAGGCCGACAGTGCCAATACAACGGGTTTAGCTGTAACCGACACTGAAGTCACAGTCGGCATTCTACATTCATTAACAGGCACCATGGCCATCAGTGAAACGGGTGCGCAAGAGGCCGAGAAATTGGCCATCAAGCAAATTAATGATATGGGCGGTATTTTAGGCCGAAAAATCAAAATCATCCAAGAAGATGGTGCTAGTGATTGGCCTACATTTGCAGAAAAATCACGCAAATTATTGGTGAATGATAACGTAGCAGCTGTTTTTGGTTGTTGGACTTCCGCCTCTCGAAAAGCGGCATTGCCGGTCTTTGAAAAAGAAAATGGTCTGCTGTATTACCCCACATTTTACGAAGGGTTAGAGCAGTCCAAAAATGTTATCTACACCGGTCAAGAAGCCACTCAACAAATCATAGATGGTCTAAATTGGGTCGCAAAAGAGAAGGGGGCTAAAACCTTCTACTTGATTGGGTCAGATTACATTTGGCCTCGAACCTCCATGAAAATCGCGCGTAAGCACATTGAGAAGGTGTTGAAAGGCAAAGTGGTGGGTGAGGAATACAAACCCTTGGGCGATACGCAATTCGGCTCTGTCATCAACAAAATTCGATTGAAAAAACCTGACGTCATTTATGCGGCAGTAGTTGGAGGCAGTAACGTTGCTTGGTTCAAACAGCTGAAAGCTGCAGGCATTACATCTAAAAAGCAAACATTGTTGACCATCTCTGTTACCGAAGACGAAGTGCTAGGTATTGGTGGTGAAAACCTAGAAGGCTTTTACTCCATCATGAAGTACTTTCAAAGTCAGGATAACCCCAACAACAAAGCGTTTGTGAAGGCCTTTAAAGAAATGTGGGGCGACGACAGCGTGATTGGAGACGTAACTCAAGCTGCTTACTTAGGGCCCTGGTTGTGGAAGGCTGCAGTAGAAAAAGCAGGGTCTTTTGACGTGGATAAAGTTGTCGCGGCTTCAGAAGAAGGTGATATTGAGCTGACCACGGCACCTGAAGAATACGTGAAACTGCATCCTAATCATCATCTTTGGAGTAAGGCTCGCGTTGGCCGGTGGAATAAAGATGGACAAGCGACAGTTGTTTATACCTCTGAGCTAATCGAGCCAGATCCTTTCCCAGAAGGTTACCAATAAACACCAATTATGCGGCGTGTTCATCGCCGCATATTCAGGATTATTTTTAGCGTGAGGGAGCATGGATGCTCCATTTTTAAAAAGCAAGATCGTGTTCACTCAGGTGTTTGGAGGTAAAGGCATGTTTTCAGAATATTCTTCAGCTGAGCTAATGGCCATTTTTGCCATGCAAGGGTTTGCTGGTATTAGCTTATTTAGCGTTCTTTTACTCATGGCATTAGGGCTTGCCATTATTTTTGGTCAAATGGGTGTTATCAATATGGCCCATGGTGAGTTTATGGCTGTTGGGGCATACACCACCTACCTTATCTCCACATTAACCGAAAGTTTTGCACCAGCTCTTATGCCGTATTATTTCTTTGTGGCCATTATTTCGTCATTCTTCTTGGCAGGGGTACTTGGATATTTGGCAGAGTTTGCCTTAATTAGGCACCTTTACAAAAGGCCTCTGGATACGTTGTTGGCGACTTGGGGCCTAAGCCTCATCATGCAGCAATCATTTAGATCCATTTTTGGCGCACGAGAAGTTAGCCCTACTTTACCAGACTGGTTACTGGGGTCATTTCAGCCCACAGATATTATTGATATTCCCATTAATGGAATGTTTGTCCTTGGCCTAACCGCCATTGTTACGGCCGCAGTATTCTATCTTTTATTCAAATCTAAGTGGGGATTGAAAGTCCGCGCGACAACGCAAAACCGTGTTATGAGTGGGGCGGTGGGTATTGATACAAAAAAGGTCGACCGTTACACCTTTGCCATGGGATGTGGCATTGCTGGTATCGCCGGCGCTGCGTTTACCACGATTGCCTCCACGGGCCCAACCACGGGGTCACTCTATATTGTTGATACGTTTATGGTCGTGGTATTCGGTGGTGCCGCCAGCTTATTTGGCACAATTGCCTCAGCTTTTTCAATTGCACAAGCACAATCTATTTTAGAATTTTTTATCAGTGGTTCAATGGCAAAAGTGTATACATTACTCGCCATTGTCGGCATTTTGATGTTCAAGCCTGAAGGTTTGTTTGCGAGTAAAGTGCGCCGTTAAACGCACTTTAAGTTCAATTTCGATTCCCGTAGTGAAATTTTGGTGGAGACGAGTATGAGTTTTATGTATGAAAAGTTAATGGGGGGCAAAAACGGTACGACCGGCTTTGTCATTCTGGCCGCGATTATTTTGGTGGTATTCCCCATGTTCCTCGATATATTTCGCCTCAATCTCGTCGGTAAATACTTAACTTACGCTTTTCCTGCAGTGAGTTTGGTATTGCTTTGGGGTTATGGTGGCATTCTAAGTCTGGGACAAGGCGTATTTTTTGGTTTGGGAGGTTACGCCATGGCCATGTTTTTAAAGCTGGAAGCCTCATCGCCAGAAAACACCGCTATACAAACCACTCCTGGCATTCCCGACTTTATGGATTGGAATCAGCTCACGGAGCTGCCATGGTTCTGGGTGCCGTTTGAGAGTTTTACTTTTACCCTTGCTGCTGTGCTGATACTGCCAACGATTTTTGCTTATATCATTGGGGCTGCCATGTTCAAGCGTCGGGTGGGAGGCGTTTACTTTGCCATTATCACACAGGTGATTGCTGTGATTCTCACAGTACTTATTGTCGGCCAACAGGGATTTATCGGTGGTATCAACGGTATCACAGACCTTAGAACCTTACATGGTTGGGATATTACTTCCGACAGTGCAAAAACCCTTTTTTACTACATTAACTGTGCGCTTCTATTGGGCGTGGTGTTATTAGGGCGCCTAATTCTAACCAGTAAATTCGGGCGTTTACTGCTGGCGATGCGTGATAAAGAAGATCGCGTTCGATTCAGTGGTTACGATGTGTCTAATTTCAAAATATTCATTTTCTGTGTGGCAGCAATGATCTCAGCCATCGGTGGCGCTATGTTTACTCTGCAAGTAGGGTTTATGTCGCCTTCCTTCGTCGGTATTGTCCCGTCTATTGAGATGGTGATTTTCTGCGCTGTTGGTGGGAGAATGTCTCTTATTGGAGCTATATACGGCACCTTGGTTATTAATTTTGGCAAGACAGCGTTCTCCGAATCTTTCCCTCAATTATGGTTGTTCCTGATGGGCGGACTGTTTATTGCTGTGGTTATGTTTTTTCCAAAGGGTCTGGCTGGTGTTTGGGAAAGTTATGGGCATTACCTCACTAATCCATTGTTAAGGCTTAAGTCGAATTTAACTAAATCAAACGTGGGCGGGCAGGGCAAGTTGAGCGAAGACGCTGGGTGAGGTTTGGTCACAGTAAGACGTTGAGTTGTGACAAAAAATAGCCGAGTAAACGCACTAGGAGTTTGGTATGAGTACGAATACTGATTATACATTGGCGATTGAAAATCTCACCGTTTCGTTTGATGGTTTTAAGGCGGTGGATGATCTCAATCTTTATATAGACAAAAACGAACTGCATGTGGTTATTGGACCTAATGGCGCAGGAAAGACTACCGTATTGGATCTTATCTGTGGGAAAACTAAGGCCACATCAGGCAGCATTAAATTTTTAAATAAAGAGCTAACAAAAATTTCAGAACATGAAATTGTCAGAGCGGGTGTTGGCCGGAAGTTTCAGACGCCATCAATATACGAAAATCTAACTGTGTTTGAGAATTTAGAAGTGTCCTATCCAGAGGGGCGTAGCATTGTTGGATCACTCACCTTCAAGCGTACACCTAAAGTTATGGAGAAAATACACGAAATAGCCAAGGAGATTATGTTAGAGGACGCATTAAACACAGAGGCGGGCCTGTTAAGCCATGGTCAAAAGCAATGGTTGGAAATAGGTATGCTGCTGATTCAAGATCCGCAGTTATTAATGCTAGATGAGCCAGTGGCTGGTATGAGTGTCAAGGAGCGGGAGCAAACTGCGGTGCTGCTCAATAAAATCAGCCAAGGTCGGTCGGTTTTGGTGATTGAGCATGATATGGAGTTCGTGGAGCGTATCGCGCATAAAGTCACGGTGTTGCATCAAGGCAAAATTTTGGCTGCAGGAGATATGAAAAATGTGCAAGCGGACCCAAAAGTTATAGAGGTGTACCTGGGCCATTGAGGGCCATAATTCTGTTGGCGATGTAATGTCAAAGGTGAACATATGTTAGATGTGAAAAATTTAAAAGTTAGCTATGGCCAAAGTGAAGTGATTCATGGGTTGGATTTTAGCGTTCCTAAAAATGAAACCCTAGCCATTATGGGGCGCAATGGTATGGGTAAAACGACCTTGTTTAAGTCGTTAATCGGAATTCTGCCAACATCGGATGGTTCCATTACCATTGATGGGCTTGATGTTACAAAGAATGAAAGCTATCAAAGAGTGGAACGCGGCATTGCCTATGTACCGCAAGGCAGGATGATTTTTCCGACCCTTACCGTACAAGAGAATATTGAAACCGGTATGCAGGTGTCAAAAACCAAAAAAATTCCTGATGAAATCTATGCCTTATTCCCAGTGTTGCGGGAAATGCGTAATCGAAAAGGGGGTAACTTGTCGGGCGGTCAACAACAGCAGTTGGCCATCGCGCGGGCGTTGGTTACCAATCCAAAAGTTTTATTGTTGGACGAGCCAACGGAAGGTATTCAGCCCTCTATTATCAAAGATATTGCCAATATTTTGAACGAAATTAAAAAAATACGTGATATTACGATTATCGTTTCGGAACAAGTATTGAGCTTTACCATGGCCATTGCTGACCGCATTATTGTGATCGATAAGGGGGCATTCATTCATGAGAATGTTCGAGATGAAATCGATACGGATAAGATCAAGAAGTATTTGTCTGTGTAGGCGTGGGTTTGTTATTGGAAAGTGCATTTGGAATTTTGTGCCATCTCCCGCTTCGAAATTTTTAGTGGGCTGTATGGAAAATGAAAATAGTGACCAACCGATGAGGGTATGAGTATGACTGAAACGATCATTAAAATTAATCTAGAGGAATCCCCTTACGACAATGAAAAGATTCACAACCGTTGGCATCCTGATATCCCGATGGCGGTGATGGTCAAGCCGGGGGATGATTTCAAAATAGAATGTTACGACTGGACGGGCGGGCAGATTGCCAATAGTGATGATGCTGCCGATGTGCGCGACGTGGATCTTTCACAAGTGCATTTTCTATCGGGACCTGTTGGTGTCGAAGGCGCAGAACCAGGTGATTTGTTGGAAGTGGATATCTTGGATATTGGTGCCTTTGATAATAGTCTTTGGGGCTTTAATGGGTTTTTCTCCAAGAAAAACGGTGGTGGATTCCTAACAGAGCACTTCCCCGAAGCACAAAAGTCCATTTGGGATTTTAATGGTATGTTTACCAAGAGTCGCCACGTGCCCGGTGTGGAGTTTGCCGGTTTGATTCATCCAGGTCTGATTGGTTGCTTGCCGTCAAAAGAACTGCTTGACGAATGGAATACGCGCGAAAAGGCATTGTTTGATACTGACCCTGAACGTACGCCACCTTTGGCAACATTGCCTTATGCAGATACCGCGCACATGGGTACCTTAACCGGTGAAGCCAAAGAGAAAGCCGCCGCCGAAGGTGCGCGAACCGTTCCGCCCCGTGAGCATGGCGGTAACTGCGACATTAAAGATTTATCCCGTGGCTCAAAAATCTATTTTCCTGTGTATGTGGATGGTGCCGGTTTGTCCATGGGCGATCTACATTTCAGCCAAGGTGATGGCGAAATTACCTTTTGTGGTGCTATCGAGATGGCCGGTTGGATTCATCTGCGTGTGAATTTAATCAAAGATGGGATGGCCAAATACGGCATTAAAAATCCCATCTTTAAACCGAGCCCAATCACACCGAAATACGATGATTATCTGATTTTTGAAGGCATTTCTGTTGATGAGGGCGGTAAGCAACACTACTTAGATGTTCATATTGCCTATCGGCAAGCCTGTTTAAATGCCATCGAATATATGACCAAGTTCGGTTACACCAAAGCACAAGCTTACGCTATTTTAGGTGTGGCGCCCGTTCAAGGGCACATCAGTGGGGTGGTGGATATTCCGAATGCCTGTGCAACTTTATGGCTGCCGACGGATATCTTCGAGTTCGATGTGAAACCCAATGCGAATGGCCCCACAGTTGAATTGGATGGATCTGTCGAAATACCGTTGGCACCTGACTTAGACTAGGGGGAGTCCATGCCTGTTTACGATTATAAATGTAAAGATCACGGCGTGTTTTATGGTTTGCAGACCATGGCAGACTACGATAAACCCAAAGCTTGCCCCACCTGCGGTGTGGCAAGTCCCCGGGTGATATTGATGTCTCCCAAAATATTAGACATGCCAAAGGAACGCAAAACAGCAATGTCTCGCAATGAACGGGCTCAGAACGAGCCGGTTCATTCCACGGAAGACCAGAGGCAGCACGACCACCAGCACAGAAAACAATGTGGTTGCCAAAAGCGCTCTTCAAAGCTGATGTATACCGCTCAGGGGGACAAAATGTTCCCCTCGATGCGTCCTTGGATGATCAGCCATTAAAAAGCGTTGTCATTCAAAAAAAGAGGAAGTGGCCAAGTGCCGTTTCCCCCAAATTGAGTTATTCGGATGCATAAAAAAATGAGGTTTTGCCGGTTGTGGTGACCTTTGCGTTTAAGCGTCAAAAACAAGTTTAGATATATTGACTGCTTAAACCGTGTGTCCAAAAAATAGAGCAACGACTTAGCAAGGACCGATGAGGCAAAGTGCAGAGTACATAGACGCTGAGCGTTTCTGTGCGTCAACCACAGGGAAAACCGATACGTCGATGCCTTACATTAGGTCTGGCAACGGCTCTAGACTCGTCCCTTTCTTTGGAGGTTACGATGAGACACGGTGATATTTCAAGCAGTGCTGATACCGTCGGCGTTGCCGTAGTCAACTACAAAATGCCAAGACTTCACACTAAGGCTGAAGTGTTGGAAAACGCCAACAAAATCGCTGAGATGATTAAAGGCATGAAGGTGGGTTTACCTGGGATGGACTTGGTGATTTTCCCCGAATATAGCACCATGGGGATTATGTATGACCCAGATGAAATGATGGCCACAGCGGCGACAGTGCCTGGTGATGAGACCGCCATATTCAGCGCTGCCTGCAAGGAGGCAAATACGTGGGGTGTTTTCTCCTTAACGGGTGAACGGCACGAAGATCACCCCAATAAGGCACCTTACAATACCTTAGTATTGATCAATAGTGATGGGGAAATTGTTCAAAAGTATCGGAAGTGTATTCCCTGGTGTCCTATTGAGGGTTGGTATCCCGGCGATCGGACTTATGTGAGTGAAGGTCCCAAAGGCATGAAAATAAGCCTCATCATTTGTGATGATGGCAACTATCCTGAAATTTGGCGCGATTGCGCTATGAAGGGTGCGGAGTTAATTATTCGGTGTCAGGGGTATATGTACCCCGCTAAAGATCAACAAGTGATGATGGCCAAGACCATGGCGTGGGCCAACAATAGCTATGTGGCCGTGGCGAATGCTACAGGTTTTGATGGCGTGTATTCCTATTTCGGTCACTCAGCGCTGATTGGGTTCGATGGCCGTACCTTGGGCGAGTGTGGCGAAGAGGATATGGGCGTTCAATACGCGCAGTTGTCGATCAGTCAAATTCGAGATGCCAGAGCCAATGATCAGTCGCAAAATCATCTGTTTAAACTATTGCACAGAGGGTACACCGGCATGCACAACTCTGGCGATGGCGATCGAGGTGTGGCGGATTGTCCCTTTGATTTTTATCGAAGCTGGGTGCTTGACGCCGAAAAAACACGCGATGAAGTCGAAAAAATCACGCGCAGTACCGCCACAACAGCGGATTGCCCGGTGGGTTCTTTACCTTTTGAAGGGAAAGAAAAAGAGCTAGAAGCCTAGCCGAGGTGCAGGATGCCCTTTATCAACGATCAATTGGCGGACAATGAAAAATGGGTTCGCCATCAAAAGCTCGCTCGCGGGTTATCCGTCAAGGATTCCCGTTCGTCACGTTTTACCTTTGACCCAAAAGATGTGGTAGACGAGTTGAGGCGTTTGATCGTCGGGCAGGAGGCGCTGGTTTCAGCCATGAGCGACATGCTGTATTGGGTCAAAGCTGATATCGCAGACTCCCACCGGCCCTTGAGTGTCAATTTGTTTTTGGGGCCAACCGGAGTGGGTAAAACCGAGGCCGTAAGAGTTTTGAGTAAAGCCCTGACCGGGAGCGACACAGGGTTTTGCCGAATTGATATGAATACGTTGGCTCAGGAGCATTATGCTGCCGCCTTAACCGGAGCGCCACCAGGCTATGTGGGTAGCAAAGAGGGTTATTCGCTATTCAATACTGAGGCCATTGAGGGCCGTTACGGTCAACCTGGCATAGTGCTATTTGATGAAATTGAAAAAGCGAGCAAAGAAGTGCTTCGTGCACTGTTAAACATTTTAGATACCGGCCAATTGACGCTCGCCAGCGGCACCAAGACGCTGAATTTTTGTAATACGCTTATCTTTATGACCAGTAACCTAGGGGCGGACGAATATGCTCGAGTGCTGAGACGGCGCAACGGCGTGTTCGGTTCAATGCTAGCGAGTAAAGGACAAAGCCGGGCAGTGCAGGCAGTGGATACTGCTATGAAGCGCCATCTTGACCCTGAATTTTTGAACCGTTTAGAGCGAATCATTCACTTCCAACCCCTAACGGAATCCACGTTGGATGCCATTATTGAGCTAGAGGTTGAGAAATTAAACCATCGGTTGTCACTCAAAAAGGCTCACGTAGTCTTGGCACCCAGTGCCAAGACTCGAATCAAAGAAATGTATAACATTGAGTACGGTGCCCGAAACATGGCGCGTAATTTACGCACCCACATAGGGCCGGTTATTGCCAAGGCCATTTTGGAACAAACCGATGTTGAACATTTTACACTCGGTTACTCCCAGCAAGGGTTTTGTATCGTCCGTTAATCCAGCCCTCCCTGTCGTTCAGGTTGCGCGTATGGCGCCCTCGAAGCATCAACCAATCCTCTGTTTCGCATCGCTGGCCTTTAATTTGGGGTCGCGAGCGGGTCTTAGGGGACAGTAAAAAGTGAGGGGGCATGGATGCGGCATCATTGGCCGCAAAGCCAATGAAAGCTCTCCTGCTCTCGCGTGTCAAAATTGGGCGCAAGCGCCATAAATCCCACTTGAAATCGGGATTTTAAACTGTGTTAAAGTACGCGGCTTTGTCTAAACTCCACGCGCAGAGCTTAGGCTCGCACCGGCTTTATGTGCGACATTTGCACTGTGCGTGGGGCACCAGTGTTATGACCACCGTTAAATGAGGAGCCAGAACAGTGTTCCACACGATCACTCAGCAGCATGGGGCCAACAGCCCGTTAACTGTCTCGCCCAAGGGCCACCGTCAAGTAATGCGCGTTTTGCGCGCCCTGGGGCTTTGTATATTTGGGGTCCCATTATCGGGGTTTGGGTTAGACGACGGCACCCAGATGTCATCGCCCTTTAGGATTAACTACGCGGGCTATCTCACGGAAGCCACCAAAACCGCCATGTATCTGGGCAGCTATTCCGGCCCCATTGAATGGCATCTGGTGGGAAGCCATTGCCGGGGTGTTGAAAATACCTATATTCAAAACGACTTTTCTTCCGGCGACAGTTTCTATCGTATCGACTTTTCCAAGTGCACACAAAATGGAGAAAACTGGGTTTTACAAGTGGGTGAGCATCGTTCACTGCCGTTTACGATTTCAAACGACCCTTATGGCGGTTTAGTGTTTGAAGTGTTTGATTATTTTCGAGACCACACGGGAAAGGCCACGTTCAATCAAACGGTTGACGATTGGGCGCCGGAATTGAGTACCGAGTTTGAATACGTGAAGGATGCCGGAGATAACGGTGTATACCCCGTTAACACGGCAGAGGCGGCGTGGTCGTTGATTAACCTTTTGGAAACCTACCCAGATATTAATGCCTATTATAGCGGCCATCTTTTGGGCGCCAATACGGTATATCAGCAGTTAGAGGTGTTAACCGAGCAGTTTTATCATGTGTTTGATCATGGGGGGGCACTTGCTATTCCCAAATTCCACACAAACGTTAACGATAGTTGGGCGCTTTGCCCACCGTATACCAGCGGTACCTGTATCGCTAAGCCCGAAACCAAGGCGACCTATTCTACGGCGCGGACCTTGGCGGGTATGGCGAGATTGCGTGCGCAATACAGTACCCCAAAAGCTGCGAAACAAGCTTATGAGTTAGCGAGCACGGCTTTTGAAAACGCTCAGAACACACCGTTGACTTGCTTGAAAGAAAGTGACTTTGGGGGAGAGGGAGGGATGTACCCCAATAACGACAATTACGCGATTTACCGTGACCCTCCAAAAGAGCGCGACCCTTGCCATACCGATAAGGACAACACCCAGGACGATGAGTACGCCGCTTTGGCCGAGCTCTACGTGTCTGCCGTTGTGTTAAAGAAGGGCAGAGATGTTAGATCGCTCAAAAAGGCACTAATGGCGCACCCTCGTTACCAAGAGATATCTTCTTATTGGTGGGGGGCGGTGGCTGCTGAGGGTAGTTTGACATTGCTTACCCACGAAGCGGCATTGGGTTTAGACCTTTCTAAACTCAAGGCAAATTTGCTTCAAAAAGCCAATGCCATTGTGTTGAACCAGTCTGAGGGGTACCCCGGGGTAACTTGGGAGGCGCAATCTAAGCGATGGCATAATGGCGATCAAGACAATTTGGATGCCAATGTACGGTGGGGGTCACATCGTATGGCGCTGAACGATGCGCGACTACTGATGGCGGCGTCCGACGTGAGTCACCGCCAAAAACAACCCTTATTGGCAGCGCACTATGCTCGTCAAGCACTGTTGGTGCTCGATCATATTGCCGGCATCAATCCTGTAGCATTGGCTATGTTTACCGCAAAGGGGTATCCCGAAATAGAAAATGCAGTAACTCGCACTCACGATGCTGCGGACCCAAAAGACCAGTGGCCGGGCAAGATGGTACTGGGCCCCAACAATTGGACCAACGCCAACGATCCTAATATGCCCAAGTTCGGGTCCCAACCAGGGCTCAAGATGTTTGCTTTGACCGGTGTTGGTTGGGCATCGCGTGAAATTTCCATTGATGCCAACGCGGCGATCACACCGGTCATGTATTTTGCCAAGGAGATTGCGCCTAAGCGCTTGGCCCAGTGGCCCTTAAGTGCCAACGACTAGAAGATTGGGACGTGTTATTGAGTCGCCGCCGTTTGCTGCTGGCTAGACGGCGGCGCGCTTTCGACTAAAAGGGGGGCTGAGTGTTTTAGACCGCTCCACTTTTGCCTCAAGGCAACGAGTTCGGTGGCTCAATGCGCGCTTGGAGCTTATGTTGGTTTTTTTGCTATTTGACCAATTTCTCAAAGCTTCAGGTGTTCAGCTTTTTCTCTATACATCCTCGCATATTTGTTCTCAAGTTCCGACTTTCGGTCTATCGAAGCGATATGATCGTACCATCATAATAGTCATACAAAAGGCCGGTGTGACTGATGGGGGGAGAAGTCATGCCGTTTTACTGACTTTTTCCCTGGTGGGCAGTGGTCACAACAGATCAGTTATGGCGAGATGATTCGTGCAGGCTATGATGAAAAAATGGAACTGGATACCTGCAATATGAAATTCATCTACCAAGGTGTAGACCTAAGTGGTTACGGTGGCGATTACAACGCCAGACCTTATCGGTTGGGTTTAATCCGAGCGAATTAATGGGTAAATCGTTTGACGCAAGGCCGCTCCCTGGAGCGGCTTTTTTTTGCTTGAAAGATTTCGTTGCACCATTACGACGAAGGGGGCCAATCGTTCACGCCAAAGCTGACACATTGCCGCCGAATCGATTACCATGAGGGTCGATTCACAAGTGTGCGACTAAACCATGCCCCGACATATTGTTATCGTTGAAGACGAATTCGCACTGGCGCAAAATTATCGCGATGCACTGCAGCGTCAAGGTTACAAAGTCTCGCATTTTAGCGATCGACCTGCTGCGGTGGCCGGTATGGTGGATAGGCTTCCTGATTTAGCTATCATCGATGTGGGGTTGGGGGACGAGCCCGAGGGCGGCTTTGATCTCTGTCGCCATTTACGGGCGCGCTCTTCCGAATTGCCAATTGTGTTTTTAACCGCACGTGCCGACGATTTTGACGTGATTTCTGGGTTGCGTTTGGGCGCGGATGATTACCTCACCAAAGACATTAGCCTGGCACATCTTTCCGCGCGCATCACAGCATTGTTTCGTCGCCTTGAGGCGCTAAAGCAACCGTTGCATGTGGAGCAGGTGCTCAATCGCGGTGCTTTGCTCCTGGATATGGATCGGATGACGGCCTCTTGGCAGGCGCAAGCGCTGGATTTAACCGTCACAGAAGTGTGGATTTTGCACGCTTTGGTGCAACACCCCGGGCACGTAAAAAATCGCCAACAACTGATGGATGCCGCCAACGTAGTGCTAGACGACAATACCATTACCTCTCACATCAAACGTATTCGGCGCAAATTCAAATCCATAGATGAACAATTTGACGCTCTTAAAACGGCGTATGGTATGGGCTATCGATGGCAAGAGTGACAACCTCAATAGGCAAAATGCTATCACGTGAGCCCCCTGTAAACGTTTGCTTTCAATGGCGAGCTCCAGCCCCTGACGGCGGTCAATGATGCGATTGCGCAAACAGCTGCTTGTGCTGAGCTGCGTGACGCTCGTCCTGCCTTACGCAGGCATTAAAATTTTACAGCAATTGGAAAGTGCGCTTCGTCAAGGGCAGGTAGAAACCCTTCAGGCTACTGCCAACGCGGTGTCTGCGGTGGTCAAATCCAATAACGACTGGCAAGCGTTCGCCCCAGACTGGCGATCCTTTGGGGGTGATCAAGCCGTTAACTTTTACCCACTGGACTCGGCGGTGGTGCTGGATGGGTTTAACGATGAATGGTCGGCTTATCATTATCAACCGTTTCGATTGTCTTCCACAGATAATAACCCAGAGGCAATAGAGGGCTTTTGGCTTGCGGGCAGCTGGCAGTCCACGCTGTCGATTTTTATGCGAGTGGCCGATGGCAACCGGCAATATTATGATCCCAGAAAAGCTCTCCGTGCCAGCGACCATATTCGGCTCTCCACGGGACGTGGTGAAACCTATGTGTTATTTACTGCAGCCCCAGGTCCTGTGCGGACAAGAAAAATTGTGGGTGACACCCTAGTGCCTGCCTATGGTTTGAAAGGGGTTTGGCATGAAGGTAAGAATGTTTATCAACTTGAGCTCACCTTGCCAGCCGACCTGTTGGACGGCGCATTGAAAATAGAGGTCTATGACGGTGCGCATCAGGCGCCCGCCTTGGTATCGTCCTCGGAGCTTTCGCCCACGGTGGCGCCACTGGAAGGCGTGAACCAGCAGCTTGAACGATTTGTGGAGCCCGGTATGCGGCTGTATTGGGTGGATAGTAAGGGGTATGTATTGGCTCAAGTGGGGGAGCTTTACGCCAAAAGTGAAAACGACCCTTATGCGGGTATTGCCCATAAAGCTGTCAAGGCGTTACTGGGCACATTGGACGCGCCGGACTGGACGGATGCGAGTGAGGTCGGTCGGTTCGAACGGGCATCCGTTGCCGGAAGGGATCCACTCACAATTTCGGCCTGGCGTCGCGAAGGTGAGATCATCAACCGAGCGGTGACTTTGGTAAGCTTGCCAGGTTGGAGTGGCGCCGTGGTAGTGGAAAAAAACTCCAGTGCTGTTGATGTGTTGCTAACCGGTGCTACGCGTACGGTTTTACTCTATGCCATTCTAGCCAGCGCTTTGGTGGGTTTGGCAGGCATTGCCTACGCGAGCTGGCTGTCGTATCGCATTCGCAGACTCAATCGCTGGGTGGAAAATGCCATCGACGACAGTGGTCAACTCACACCATTGCAACACAAAACGCTTGTGAAGGATGAGCTCGGGGAGTTGACCCAGAGTTATGGCCAACTGCTGTTGCGTTTACAGGACTACACCGACTACCTGCAACACTTGGCGGGTAAGCTATCGCATGAACTGCGCACGCCACTTGCGGTGATTCAAAGCTCGGTCGAGAATCTGCAAACCACCGAAGTGTCGGAAGGAGCTCTGGCCTATATACAGCGGGCACAAGATGGTAGCGAGCGCCTAAAGCGATTGCTTAACGCCATGAGCATGGCAACCCAATTTGAGCAAACCCTGCAGCACGCAGAGCACGAAGCTGTGGATCTCGCGCAAATACTCACTTCTATGACGGCGGCCTATGCCGATGCATACCCCTCCCAGGCCTTTGAATGCCGAGTGCCCGAGAGCCGAATGGCACCCGCCGTGGTCGCGCCAGATTTGATTGTGCAAATGTTGGATAAGCTGGTGGAAAACGCCGTGGACTTTGCCAGTCCAAACACCGTGATCGCACTAGAGTTAGCCTCGGTGCCTGATGGCTGGCAACTAAAAGTTATCAACACGGGTCCGTTGATGGCTGAGGCCATGAGGGCGCAGGTGTTTGATTCCATGGTGTCCTTGCGAGGGCAGGGCGAAAAGTCACGAGAAGAGGGGCATTTAGGGTTGGGGTTATATGTCGTGCGAATGGTCGCGAGATACCACCGAGGCCATGTGCGATGTTATAACCTTGAGGCATCAGGCCAAGTGGTTTTTGAAGTGACACTGCCAAAGGACGTGAGTGGCAAATACTAAATATTGGGGAGCATGGCGCGCTGGAGTTCAATGCGCGCCTCAATCGTGGTCACTCTAACTTTCCATTTTGGTTTGTAAATAGTTTTGGATGCCTACTTTATCAATCAAGCCAATTTGTGTTTCCAGCCAGTCCACATGTTCCTCCTCTGATTCAAGAATGTCTTCCAATAATTCCCGAGTGATATAGTCTTGAACAGATTCACAGTAGTCGATGGCGACGCGTAAATCGGGAATGGCCTTCAATTCCAGCTTTAAATCTGAGCGCAACATCTCTTCGGTGTTTTCACCAATCATCAATTTGCCAAGGTCTTGCATATTGGGGATGCCTTCCAAAAACAAAATTCGCTTTACCAGCGCATCAGCATGCTTCATCTCATCAATGGATTCGTGATATTCATGCTCGCCCAGCTCCTTCAAACCCCAGTCTTCGTACATCCTCGAGTGTAGAAAGTACTGGTTGATGGCAACGAGCTCATTGCCCAAGATGGTATTGAGATGTTCAATGACTTTTGCATCGCCTTTCATGGATTGGAGCCCCTTGAATTGATGGTTGGATAATTGGTTCGTGCGCCTGTTGTTGTCGCCTTTGACTGGCAAATAAGCCTTATGGGCGGCAGGAGGATGACCGAGAGGTTTGGTCGTTAAGTTGTCGTCAGTCGATGGGGATTGTGTCGGTTACACCCGAAGGTGTCAATGTGCGGTCGCAGTGAATCAAAAAGAAACGCAAGTCCGTCGTGACGGTGAATGGGGTCGTAAAAGGGGGAAGCAAAACAAGAAGGGCCGTCTTGCGAGGGGCTATGACCAGTGTGCCGGGTTTAGGCTATCGCGTAAAACGGCGTCGACTCTAGTGACTGTTCTTTCAGTTGGTCTTGAATCACGCCATTGGCGGCACAGGCGCACTTGCCACATTGGGTTGCTACGCCCAATGATTTGCGCACGTCTCTAAAGCTTTGTGCTCCGGCTTCCACGGCTTGCTTAATTTGTCCGTCGGTAACGCCTTTGCATAAACACACGTACATAACCTGATACTCTCTAATATCTCTGCAGTCAAATTTAGTGCAAATGAGAATGGTTGTCAATTTAATTCGTATCTATATGGTGTGGCTCTCAGAACGTGTGTGATTCAGGTCAAAAATCAACCGGCAGGCAGGGGGAAGCCAAGTGTCATCGATTTAGAAAACCCAATCGTCACCATATAAAAATACAATGCCCTCATGGCACCAGGTGTGTGTATCATAGCTTCACCTTATTGAATCACTCCGCGTAATTGTTGATCTAAGGTTCGGCCTTTCGGTGGTGACGGCATATCGTTGACACCTTGGGTTGAAAAGTTACTACGCGGCACAATATGCATTGTCTGAGGCGATTGATCGAGCGCTCATACGCGGCGTCGACTCGGTCGTTTAATTGATAGAGAATGTCATTACTCAAATTACCAAAACATGGGAGAATCGAAATGGGCGTACTAGTTGGAAAACCCGTACCAGACTTCACAGCACCTGCAGTATTGGGCAACGGTGAAATCGTAGATGAATACAACCTGACAGACAGTATCAAAGGCAAGAAAGCGGTAATCTTCTTTTACCCCCTGGATTTTACTTTCGTTTGTCCCTCAGAGCTGTTGGCTTTTGACAGCCGCTATGAGCAATTCCAAAAGCGCGGCGTAGAGGTAATCGGTGTTTCTATCGATTCTCATTTTTCTCATAATGCCTGGCGCAACACGCCCGTCAATGAGGGTGGTATCGGCCCTGTGAAATACACGTTGGTTGCCGATATGACACACGCAATTTGCAAAGCGTTCGATGTGGAATCCAAAGATGGTATGGCGTTTAGAGGGTCTTTCTTAGTTGACGAAGAGAGCGTGGTTCGACATCAGGTGGTAAACGATTTGCCGTTGGGGCGGAACATTGATGAAATGTTGCGTATGGTAGACGCGTTGGCCTTCCACCAAGAACACGGCGAAGTATGCCCAGCCGGGTGGCAAGATGGCGACAAAGGCATGACGGCCTCACCCGATGGGGTAGCCGCCTATTTGAGCGAGAACGCCGGTAAGCTCTAAACGCGTTATTCCTTGTAAAAGCCGGCATGCCGGCTTTTTTTTATTCTGCAATTTAAAACGGTATCACTATGGCGACAGTAACGTTGAAAGGTAACCCCATCGAGACCTTGGGCAGTCTTCCCGAAGTGGGCATTAATGCGCCGGATTTTCGGTTGGTTAAACACGACTTGAGCGAGTTGAGCTTGGCTGATTTTGCCGGTAAAACTGTAGTGCTCAATATTTTTCCATCGGTGGACACTGCCACTTGCGCTATGTCAGTCAGAACCTTCAATGAGCAGGCGGCAGCTAAGTCGGGTGTAGAAGTGGTTTGTGTGTCCATGGACTTACCCTTTGCGCTGGCGCGTTTTTGCGGTGCCGAGGGCATAGAGAATGTCTCCACTGCTTCGGGGTTTCGTTCAAGTTTTGGCAAGGATTATGGTGTGTTGTTTACCTCTGGGCCCCTTTTGGGCTTGTATTCCCGCGCAGTGGTGGTGATTGACGCTTCTGGTAACGTGGTTCACACCGAGCAAGTGTCTGAGACGGCGGATGAGCCCAATTATGAAGCAGCGTTAAAAGCGCTTTAAGCTTCTAAGCTCACACTCCTATTTGGAAAAAACGAAGCCACTGGCGTGGTTTAGGGCGTGTCGAAGTGCTCGTCTTTATCTGCCAGTGGCCATCCGCCCAGGTCTCGCCAGTTATTTACGATAAGACAAAAGAGCTCGGCGGTTTTGCGCGCGTCATAGTCTGCAGCGTGGGCCTGTCGGTTAGAAAAATCAATGCCCGCCAGTTCACAGGCTTTGGCCAATACCGTATGGCCGTATGCCAAGCCGGCTAAGGTGGCGGTATCAAAGCATGAAAATGGATGAAAAGGGCTGCGCTTAATATCGCAGCGCGAGATGGCAGCGTTTACAAACCCTAAGTCAAAGTGGGCATTGTGACCGACGACCACTGCTCGGTTGCATTCGTATTCTTTCACTTTTTTTCGCACCGCTTGAAACACTTCTTTCAGTGCGTCGGCCTCATGCACCGCATCACGAGTGGCGCTGTCTACATCAATACCGGTAAAGTCGAGTGCGGCTTGTTCAATGTTGGCGCCCTCGAAGGGCTCGATATTGAAGGCGTAGGTGCTGTCTAACGACAAAACTCCTTGTTCATCCATATCCAGAGTGACCGCTGCCACTTCTAACAGAGCATCTGTTTGTGCATTAAACCCTCCTGTTTCCACATCAATGATAACAGGCATAAAACCACGAAAACGTTCAGCGAAGGGCGTACGGGCTTTTTTACTGATTACAGTCACGGAAATCCTTAAAGGCGGGAGAACGTCAGTTCACGAGTTGCCATTGTAGCGTTTCACCGGCTCTCAAGGGCGTTAAATGTGTGGGCCCAAAGGATATCTGTGCCGGCACTTGCCAAGGGCTTTTACGCAAAGTGATGAGTTGGGTGTTGATGGGGCATTGATAAAACTTTGGGCCAAACCGGCTGGCAAAGCCTTCTAGCTTGTTTAGTGCGCCGGCGTTTTCAAATGCTTCCGCGTAGAGTTCAATGGCCGCATGGGCAGTATAAGCGCCGGCGCAGCCGCAGGCGGCTTCTTTTTTATAAGTGGCGTGCGGTGCCGAGTCCGTACCCAAAAAGTACTTAGACGTGCCACCTGTAGCCGCTGCCAGTAGCGCTTGTTGGTGCCGATTACGTTTGAGAATTGGCAAACAATACAGGTGGGGTCGAATACCGCCGGCGAGCATATGGTTACGGTTGTACAACAAGTGGTGGGCGGTAATAGTTGCCGCAACCGTAGCAGGAGCTTGGGCGACAAACTCTACGGCTTCGGCAGTGGTAATGTGCTCCAGAACAATACGAAGCGATGGGAAGCGTTCGACCAGTGGGGCCAATGTTTTTTCAATAAAAACGGCCTCGCGATCAAAAATGTCGATGCTGCTATCGGTGACTTCGCCGTGTATTTGCAACACAATGTTGTGTTCACTCATGGCTTCAAGCGCGGGGTAAATGCCCGATAGGTCGTGTACGCCGGAGGCGGAATTGGTGGTGGCCCCTGCTGGGTAGAGCTTACAGCCTACTACGCCTTTTACCTTCGCCTCGGCAATGATCTCAGGGGTTGTATTTGGTGTTAAGTAAAGCACCATTAGGGGTTCAAACTGAAGCCCTGGGGGGATGGCAGCTTCAATGCGGCTTTTGTACGCTAAGGCTTCTTCAGCATTGGTAACCGGTGGAACAAGGTTGGGCATGATGATGGCCCGCTCAAACTGTTTGGCGGCATCTGCCACGGTTTGGGAGAGAAACTCGCCGTCGCGTAAATGCAGGTGCCAGTCGTCTGGTGCGAGTAAGGTAATTTCTTCGCTCATCTAGGGTCTGTTAACACTCATTTGTTTATCGCTACTAAAGGTCGCATGCTACCGTAAACCAACGCTAAAGCACAGGCGCTTGAGGCCGATAACCCCCTAATAGGGTTACGTTTACGGTGGCTGAAACCGTGTAACTGAATGACAAGTGGCGCAATTGTAGGTGTGGTATGCGGCGAATTGGGTGGTTATTTCTTGTGCTTTTGGCGCCATTGGCCCAGGCAGCGCAGTACAGTCAGTTTTTGGATAACGGGGGTTGGCACGCCAACAGCTCAGTATTTGAATGCAGTTTGATCCACGAAGTCCCTTACTATGGCCGTGCGGTATTCAAAACCCGAGCCGGAGAGCGCTCGGGTTTTGTATTGGATTCGGACTCAAGCCGGTTGAAAACCGGCGAAGCCTCCTTGGTGGCACGGTCCCCCATTTGGGTGGAGCAGCCCAAACGCTTGGACCTTGGTTATGTTCCGGTGAAACAAAGTTTACAGCCCATACAGCTGGCGTCAAAAACCACTGAGCGACTGTTGGCAGAGCTCTACAATGGGTTGGAAGTGGTTTTTACCCGCCGCCCTTGGTACGGAGCTGAAACATCGGCTTCAGTGGCGATTACCACAGTGGGGTTTCGCGCAGCCTACCGCCAGTACTTGGCTTGTTTGGATGGCTTATTGCCCGTGAATTTCGACCAAATTAAGCGTACCGCTGTGTATTTTGGGTCGAATCAATATGAGGACTTCGGCTCCAAAGAGCTGCAAAAACTCGATAATATCGCCCTTTACGTGAAGGCGGATCCTACGGTGAAAGAATTTTTTATTGATGGTCACACGGATAGCGTAGGGACACGAGAAGATAACCTGGTGTTGGCGGAAAAGCGCGCGGAAGAAGTTAGACGCTACTTGGTGAATAAGGGGGTGCCGGAATCGGCTATTGTTAGCCGTTGGCACGGT
Organism: Cellvibrionaceae bacterium; assembly: GCA_050300015.1. Lineage (GTDB taxonomy): Bacteria > Pseudomonadota > Gammaproteobacteria > Pseudomonadales > Cellvibrionaceae > CAYZQH01. The sequence goes on from JBNKWZ010000021.1 coordinate 389,842, forward strand.
GAGCGCTATCCTGTAGCTCGCAACGACCAACTCATGGGGCGTGCGAAAAATCGTCGGGTCACCATTCGTATCGAGCGTATAGAACCCCCGAGCTAGGGGGCGGACTGCGCTTTGTTGAGTAACTGTTTGGCGGGCAGACAAGCGGCCGCTGGTTGGCTGAACTCACACAGCGCCACATGCGCCTGCGCCGCTTCCCATTCGCCATTTTGAAGGGCGGTATTGACTAAGTTTTTGAGTGCCTGCGCGAGGACTTCAGTGGCTTGCGGCGGCGCGCTCGACCAGTGGGGGTGCTCAGCCCATTGCGTTGCGATATACACCACTTCTTGCCAATCGTTCCTTTGCCATAACGTTTTCACCCAAATGTTGTAAACGCTGGATATCATCAGTCCCCAGTCGGCTTCAATGGCTGTGGTGGATTGAGCCTGCTCAATGGCTTCGAGGGCGGTACCGTAGGCGCCCTCCTGGGCGAGTGCCACACCGAGTGCACCAATGGCTCGGGCGAGGTCAGCTTCTATGGCCACACGTTGAGTGGGAATGGCCGGGTGTGTGGTCATTATGGATGCTAGTACACTCAAAAATCGGTCGTTATTGGCGGTGTTCGCATAGGTTTTCAGTGCACCCAGTTGATAATACAGCAATGGGTCGATTAACGCGGCTGGTCGCCCCAGTTGCTCGATGTCGTTCATGACTTGGTCGTAGGTGACGTGCATCATGCGCGCGAGGGACTCCCAATGCCCGCTATTGGCCAGTTGATGAATTTCATTGTTGTAGAAGTAGAGGCGTTTTTCTTGTGAAGGCAGGTAGTTTGGGTGGATAAATGCGCTGATTTCCGCGAGCCGCATGCTGTCGGCGTAAGCCATTTGGCCTTTTGCGGTATGTTGATTCAACATATTGCGTGCGCCGAGCACCACGGGGCTCACGCGCTCGCGAGTGAGGTAGTCGCCATAGCTCGCGGGCGTCAATCCTCGATTCTCGTACCACTCGCGGTTTTGGTTGTCATAAAATTCTGCGGTGTGAGGTTTGGCAAACCCCGTGGCGGAAGTGGTTTCCACATCCAGCGCGCCCTCTTTGGCTGTGAGTTCCACAAAGGCATGAGAGGGCAGCAGTACGCCCTTAACGTCTAGAGAAAAGTGGCGGGCGAGCACAACGTAAAGCAGTGCTGAGCTAATACAGTTGTATTCTCCAGTTTCGAAAATACCCATTAAACGCGATTGATCGACAGCATAGCCTGAGGGCGCTTTGCCCTGGCTTCTGGCTAAAAAGAAGGCGTTGTGCATCTGGCGGTTCAGAATTTCACCCACCAGTCGAGGGTTGTTCTCTTCCAGTATATGACCCTCAAGACTCTCGATTAAGGCGTAGATACGGCGGTTAACTGTTTCAAAAGGCGCAAGCTCGCGGACGTTGGAAGCCACAAGATAGAGCGCCAATAAAGCATCGGGGTCGCCATTTTCTGCGCGTGATAATCTTGACAGGGTATCGCGCTCAAAATAACTGAGCTCTGACCATATGGGGTAGGGACTTGATCCGTGGTTGGTGCGCGCAGTGTCTTGCGCCTGCGCAAGGGGCGCTAACCACAGCCCAATGCATAGCGTGACGGTGGTGATAAGGTTAAAGTTGGGCATAGGGCCTTCGCGAGTCTTTGGTTTTTAGAGTGTTGTTTGAGCCGATGGTTCCGACTTTAATTTGAGTCGTTTTAGCGGCGGCGGCCCTGTTCAAGCGCATACGATGACGTTACAATGCGCGCGCCGCAAGGGCACCTCAGTTTAAGTTATTTCCCGTCTTTGGAGTTTGGCATGTCATCTGTCGAAAAAGTGGTTCTCGCCTATTCAGGTGGTTTAGATACATCCGTGATCGTTCGCTGGCTTCAGGAGTCGTACGACTGTGAAGTGGTCACTTTTACGGCCGACATCGGCCAAGGCGAGGAAGTTGAACCTGCAAGAGCCAAAGCTCAGGCCTTGGGTGTCAAAGAGATTTACATCGATGATCTGCGCGAAGAGTTTGTTCGCGATTTTGTGTTTCCGATGTTCCGCGCCAATGCGATTTACGAAGGCGAGTACCTGTTGGGCACTTCGATTGCGCGCCCGCTGATTGCCAAACGCTTGGTGGAAATTGCCAATGAAACGGGAGCTGATGCCATTTCCCACGGTGCTACGGGTAAGGGCAACGACCAAGTGCGGTTCGAGCTTGGAGCCTATGCATTAAAACCCGGTATAAAGGTGATCGCACCCTGGCGTGAATGGGATTTGACTTCGAGGGAAACCTTAATGGCCTATTGTGATTCCCGTAATATCCCGGTGGATTTTAGTGCGGGTAAGAAGAAGTCCCCCTATTCAATGGATGCCAATTTACTTCATATTTCCTACGAAGGTGGCATTCTCGAAGACCCTTGGGCGGAAGCCGAAGAAGATATGTGGCGTTGGTCCGTCTCGCCAGAGGCTGCACCTGATCAACCCGAATACATTGAGTTGTCTTATCAAAATGGTGACATTGTGGCTATCAATGGTGAGCCCATGACACCCGCAGTGGTATTGACAAGGCTCAACCAACTCGGTGGTGCCCACGGCATCGGCCGGTTGGATATTGTAGAAAACCGTTATGTGGGAATGAAATCCCGTGGTTGCTATGAAACACCTGGTGGCACCATTATGTTGAAGGCCCACCGAGCCATCGAGTCCATTACGCTGGATCGTGAAGTGGCCCATATGAAAGACAGCTTTATTGCCAAGTATGCTGAGCTGATTTACAACGGTTATTGGTGGTCGCCAGAGCGTGTGATGTTGCAAAAAGCCATTGATGAGTCTCAAGCGTTTGTGAACGGAGATGTGCGTTTAAAACTCTACAAGGGCAGTGTTACAGCGGTGGGTCGCAGATCCAATTACAGTTTGTTCGACGAAAAAATTGCAACGTTTGAAGACGACGCGGGTGCCTACAATCAAAAAGACGCTGAGGGCTTTATCAAATTGAACGCTCTACGTATGCGTATCGCTGCTCAAAAAGGCAGGCGTCTGTTTTAGGTCCGAGCGCAGTATTGTGATCGAATGCAGGAATAGGGTGCGGAGTGAGTGACAACGTGATGAAGAGGTGTAAAAAAGCAGTGCGAATGGTCGGGGCGATACCGCCGTTTCGCGCTTGCGGGCGTCAATCATTGGGCTTGTTAGCCGTTATTTTATCGACCGTGCTAGTCAGTGCTGATGTAATGGCTGCGCGGCCGACCTACAGTTATTTGGGGCTCAATTACGCACGTCACGAATTCAGTTCTGGCAACAGTTGTGTGCAAGATGGCGTAGAACTCAACGGTAGCCTGGTGATGAACGAGCACACCTTTATTGCCTTGAGGCATGTAGACGTCACTAGTAACGAATGGTGTGGCTCAACGACGACGCGACTATCGGGAGGATTTCGTGGGGATGTGGGAGCCCGCTCATCACTATATAGTATCGCCAGTGTGATGGCTCGAGATACTGGCAATGACACGGACCCGGGTGTTGGCTTAGAATTGGGGTTGCGTACCGTCTGGGAGTCCGGCGTTGAGTCCAAAATTTTTATGGGCTATGACTTGGTGGACGACGACGATGAGTCTTTTATAGGCATCGGTATCAATTACGGTTTGTCACGTCGCTTGAGTTTGGTTGCAGACCTGGCTGCAACCAATGAAAACGCCACCCAAATGATTGCGGGTATCCGTTTTAACTTTTAATATCTTTGACGGCTGCTCAAAGGGGATCTAAGTTTACTTTAGACTGAGGTCATCGCATTTGTGCACCGGCAATTAAAAAGCTGCCGCAATTGTCAGCTAAATGGCGCCTATTTGACGCTGGTCAATAGAACATCACAATCAAACTCTATAATTTATGAATTGGGGCCTACTATTAAATGGTAAATACCGTTTCGTGTGTAGGGGCCCCAATTGGAAACCCATTTTTAATTCAATAATCGGATGAAACTATGAGTAGTCACGTGGCAGAAGCGTCTTCGACTCCCGTATACAACTACCAAGTGGTTCGTCAATTCACCATCATGACGATCGTTTGGGGCATTGTGGGCATGGGGGTCGGCGTTTTAATTGCAGCACAATTGGTGTGGCCGGGATTAAACGATTTGTTACAGCCATTCTCTCACTTTGGACGTTTACGTCCACTGCACACCAATGCGGTTATTTTTGCCTTCGGAGGCTGCGCCCTGTTTGCCACATCTTATTTTGTGGTTCAACGAACGTGTCAGGCTAAATTGTTTGGTGGCGTTTTAATTCCGTTTACCTTTTGGGGGTGGCAGGCCATTATTGTGGCTGCGGCCATTACGCTGCCCATGGGCTACACTTCGGCGAAAGAGTACGCGGAGCTAGAATGGCCAATAGACATCGCCATTACGCTGGTTTGGGTGGCCTACGCCGTAGTATTTTTTGGTACTATTGTTAAGCGCAAGACTTCTCATATTTATGTGGCCAACTGGTTTTTTGGCGCCTTTATTGTCACGGTGGCCGTGCTTCATGTGATTAACTCCATGGCCATTCCCGTGCATCTACTCAAATCCTACTCCGCTTATGGCGGTGCAGCCGATGCCATGGTGCAGTGGTGGTATGGCCACAATGCAGTGGGATTTTTCTTGACGGCGGGTTTTTTGGGCATCATGTATTACTTTGTGCCTAAACAAGCGGGTCGCCCCGTGTATTCCTATCAATTGTCTATTGTGCATTTCTGGGCACTGGTGTCCGTGTACATTTGGGCTGGTCCGCACCATCTTCACTATTCTGCTTTACCCGATTGGGCACAAAGTTTGGGTATGGTGATGTCCTTGATTTTGTTGGCGCCGTCTTGGGGTGGAATGATCAACGGTATGATGACCTTATCGGGGGCGTGGCACAAATTACGCACCGACCCCACGCTTCGCTTTTTAGTGGTGTCATTGTCTTTTTATGGTATGTCCACCTTTGAAGGCCCGATGATGTCGATTAAAACAGTGAACGCGTTATCTCATAATACGGACTGGACCATTGGTCACGTTCATTCGGGCGCTTTGGGTTGGGTTGCTATGGTCTCTATTGGTGCGATTTATCATCTTTTACCGGTTTTAACCGGGCAAAAAAACATGTGGAGTGTGAAGTTGATTAATACGCACTTTTGGCTAGCGACTATTGGTACGGTGCTGTATATCGCTTCTCTTTGGGTCAATGGTTTACTGCAGGGTCTAATGTGGCGAGCTTTTAATGCGGATGGCACTTTGACCTATAGCTTTGTGGAATCGGTAGAGGCCAGTTATCCAGGCTACTTTGTGCGCTTTTTAGGTGGGACTTTCTTTTTGGTAGGCATGTTGTTAATGGCCTACAACGCGTATCGCACGATAACGTCTTCAGAAGCCAAAGATTCACAAACTGTGGCTGCTCTGCAAACCGCCTAAGGAGTTTAAGCGATGAAAAACCATGACATAGTCGAAAAAAACTTAGCCCTTATGCTGGCGTTGGTGGTATTTGCTATTAGCTTTGGTTTGCTGGTAGAGGTTTTACCTCAGTTTTTTTTGAAAGAAACAACCGAGCCAGTTAAAGGCTTGAAGGTGCTGAGCGCACTAGAGCTTGAGGGGCGTGACGTTTACATTCGTGAGGGTTGCCACGTGTGTCACACCCAAATGGTTCGGCCCTTACGCGCAGAGGTCGAGCGTTACGGCCATTACTCTGTGGCGGGAGAATCAGTTTATGAACATCCTTTTTTGTGGGGCTCCAAGCGTACAGGTCCAGACTTGGCTCGCGTCGGTAAGCGCTATAGTGATGAGTGGCACAAGGCGCATCTTTACAACCCTCGGAACGTTGTACCCCAGTCCAATATGCCGGCATTTCCTTGGTTGTACGATAATATTCTAGACGGGCAATACACCGCAAAAAAAATGATGGCCCTGCGTAAGGTGGGTGTCCCCTATACCGACGAGCATATTGCAAAGGCTAGTGCGGAAGTTAAAGGCAAGTCGGAGATGGATGCAGTGGTTGCCTATTTGCAGCAGTTGGGCACTGTCTTAACTCACAAAAGGTAGTGTATGGACATTAATAGCGTACGTGGCTTGTCTTCGATTATGGTGCTGTTAGCATTTACCGGCATCTGTTGGTGGGCTTTTTCACCAAGGCGTCGGAAGCAATTTGAGGAGGCGGCCAACTTACCCTTTGCGGATGAGCCGCCAGTGAATGAAGGTGACAGTAACGCCTCTTCGAATAAACAAAAGCAGGGTGAATTATGAGTACATTTTGGAATTTGTGGATTATTGGCCTGACAGTGGTTTGCTTGGCCCTGGTGACATGGGTGTTGTTTGCCAACCGCAAGGTGGCTGTTCGCGACGATGAAACGCCTGAAAACAGGACCACTGGACATGTATACGATGGCATTGAGGAGTACGATAATCCTTTGCCCCGCTGGTGGTTTCAGCTGTTCTTGGGTTCATTGATATTCAGTGTGCTCTATCTTATTTATTACCCAGGCCTCGGTACTTTTAAGGGTATTGGTGGATGGACGTCCGTGAACGAACTGGAAAGCGACCAACAAAAAGCGCGTGCGTCCAATGCAGAGACGTTCACGCAATACTTGAATACCCCTATAGAAGAACTGATCCATGACAATGGCGCTATGAAAATGGGGGTTCGCCTATTTGCCAACAACTGTGCGGTGTGCCATGGGGCTGATGGCGGTGGGTTTTACGGGTTTCCTAACTTGACGGATAAAGATTGGTTGTATGGTGGATCGCCAGATCGCATCAAGGAATCCATCACGCTCGGGCGGGCAGGCAATATGCCGGCATTAGGCGCCGCGCTAGGTGAGGACAAAACCGCAGCGGTGGTAGAGTATGTATTGAAGCTCTCTGGGGCCGAACACGATGCCGCGATGGCAGCGAAAGGCAGCCAAGTGTTTATGCAAAATTGTTCTGCTTGCCACGGCCAAGATGGCAAGGGCAGCCACGTTATCGGGGCACCTAATTTAACGGATAACATATGGCTGTATGAGGGAACTCGAAAAGGCATTACACAAACCGTCCATCAAGGGCGTACGAATCGGATGCCGCAGCAAAGTGCGTTGTTACAGGAAGAAAAAATTCATATTCTGGCAGCCTATGTTTACAATTTGTCTTTTGATTATGAATAACTAATCGACTGATCAGTCCGCAGTTCATCCACCTAGGGAGCCCCTGTGTCGGATAACCCAGAAACACCCAAACACGATCCAGATAAGCCTCAGATTCGATACTCCAATTTGTATGAATCTGAGGCTAAGATTTACACTCGAAAAATTTCAGGTTTTTACCAAAAGTTCCGCCGTTATACCGGACTGCCCCTGATTTTGGGCTTTCTACTGTTGCCGTGGCTCGTGATTGATGGTCGACCCTCTGTGTTTTTTGATTTACCCACGCGCCAATTTCATGTGTTGTGGCTTACGTTTTGGCCACAAGATTTTATGCTGTTGGCTTGGTCGCTGATTATCGCGGCTTTTAGTTTATTTACCGTAACAGTGTTGTTGGGACGGGTGTGGTGCGGTTTTACTTGTCCGCAAACGGTATGGACCCTCATGTTTATATCGGTAGAGCACTTGTGCGAGGGCGATCGCAACAAACGCATCAAATTAGATCGGCAGCCATGGTCGGTCAATAAAGTGCTGCGCAAGGGTACTAAACATGGATTGTGGATACTGATTGCCTTTATCACCGGGGCGACTTTTGTGGGGTATTTTTACCCCATTCGCGATCTTCTCATGGGTTTAATTCCTTTCCGAAATGATGCTGGCATGTTGCAAATTGGCGCACCAGCGCCGGCGGCATTTTGGACATTATTTTTTACTGGGATGACCTATTTGAACGCTGGGTGGATGCGCGAGCAGGTCTGCAAGTACATGTGTCCCTACGCGCGGTTTCAGTCGGTTATGTATGACTCTGAGACCTTGGCAGTGCATTATGATCCCAAACGCGGTGAGAAGCGGGGCCCTAGAAAACCCACTGATGACTATAAGGCGCATGGCTTGGGAGACTGTATTGACTGCTCTTGGTGTGTGCAGGTATGCCCGGTGGATATTGATATTCGCAATGGTTTGCAATATGAGTGTATTAATTGTGGTCTGTGTGTAGATGCCTGTAATGCAGTGATGAGCAAAATGTCTTATCCAAAAGGGTTGATTCGGTTTACCTCAGAACATGAACTGCAAACGGGTAAGTTGAACTTTATTCGACCTCGGTTATTTGGGTACACCATTGCTGTCGCTGTGATGGTGAGCGTTTTTGGGTACACGATTTTCAGTCGTGATCCGGTGAGTTTGGATGTAATTCGTGATCGCGGTGTGCGTCTATATCGCCTTAGTGGCGATGAAGTTCAGAATGTTTATACCTTGAAGCTGAACAATATGGATAATCGTCCACACACTTACGACATATCCGTTGAGGGCGAAGCGCCGTTTAAGATTAAAAATTTCCATCCAACCACGGTGGAGGCGGGCGAAGTATTCAGTTTGCCCGTACGTGTGGTTGTACCCAAAGGGCAATTGAAACAGGAACGCAATACCCTCTATTTTACGGTTAAAGAAACTTCAGACCCATCCGTTCAAAGTACCGAAAAAAGCGTATTTATGGGGCCCATTAATAAATGATGTTGCAACCACCCGCGTATAAAGAAATTTGGTTTTGGGTCGTATTCTCTCCGTTATTAGTGATTGCGGGTGTTTGTGCGGTCATGTTGCGCTTTGCGTGGGTGGGTGCCGACGACCGCGTGTACGACGACTACTATAAAGTAGGTCGAATGATCAATAATAGCTTTTTGGCAGAAGAAACTGCAAAACGTCTAGGGGTGAGCGGAACCTTGTCATTCGAACTCAGCCGTCAGGCCGTGGTGGTGAATGTTGCCAGTGAGGCACCGACGGATACATTGCAAGTGACCCTATCTCATCCTGCGAAGGCCGCCAACGACCAAACCTGGGCCTTGGCCAAAGTCGGCCCCAATACTTTCTTGGCACCGTTTAGTCAGCTGCCTGAAGGGCACTATTATATTTTACTAGAAGGTAATTTAAACACGAGCTCTCATTGGAGGGTCTCTGCAGAAATGGATTTCAACCAGCACAGTGCGGTTGATTTCGGCGTATTACAAGAAGATGGACTGCTTTTAAACCCCAAGCAATAGTGTCAGATAATGCCTGCAGAGACTGCCGCGTCATGTTTTCATTGTGGGTTGCCCGCCCCCGCCAATATTCGATATCCAATCTTAGGTGAACCCAGAGTCTTTTGCTGTTACGGATGCCAAGCCGTTGCGCAAACCATTCATGCTGAAGGGTTGGGGCATTTTTACCAATTTCGTGAAGCAGCAAGTAGCAAAGCTGATGCCACTGCAGAAGACTATACTGCATTTGATCTTGCAGACGTTCAGCGCGATTTCGTTTTCCCTCAAGGCACACTCCAAAAGGCTCATTTGTTTTTGCCTGACATTCGCTGTGCGGCCTGTGTTTGGTTGATTGAAAAAACTTTAGAACCCCTCGCCGGAGTGCAGGAGGTCAAGGTCAACGCTTCAAACCAAAATATGAGTGTGGTGTTTGACCCTTCCATTCTTTTGCTCAGTGAGCTGTTGTCTCGCTTGAGCTGTATTGGTTATCCACCTCAACCGCTGTTGGCGCAATCCCAACAGGCCCAATGGCAGCACCAAAACAAAGACGATTTGTTGCGTTTGGGCGTAGCGGGTATTGGCATGATGCAGGCAGGGATGGTAGCCGTTGCATTGCACGCGGGAGAGATACAGGGTATTGAGTGGCAGTGGCAACAATTGTTGCGCTGGGTCAGTTTACTGCTGACCATTCCGATCATTTTATACAGCGCCAAACCCTTTTTTCGCAACGCTTTACGTGCCTTAAGTGTTGGTCAGTTGAACATGGATGTGCCCGTATCCTTGGCCTTGAGTTTGGCTTTTTTGGCCAGTGCCTATGCCACTGTTAGCGCTCAGGGGCATGTGTATTTTGATTCGGTTGCCATGTTTACTTTCTTTTTGTTACTGGGGCGCTACTTAGAAAAGCGTGCGCGGTACCAAAATTTTAATGCGCGTATCAAACGCTTTAATACCCTACCCATGGTGGCAACACGTCTATCCGGTGATACGCGAGAGACGCTATCGCTTAGGCAAGTTTCGGTGGGGGATACCCTCTGGGTGCCGCCAGGCGCAGTGGTGCCGTGTGATGGTTGGCTGTGCAATGGTAGCGGTGAAGTGGATGAAGCCCTGCTTACGGGAGAATCATCCACAGTGTTAAAAGCACCGGGTGATTTTTTAATGGCGGGCACCACCAATGGCAGTACTGCCATTACTTTGAGTGTTTCTGCTGTGGGGCAGGAGACTCAACTGGCTCAGATTGAGCGCATGATGGATGATGCGCAACTACAACGCCCCAAGCTTGTGACTTTGACCGATCGGATGGCGTCGAAATTTGTGGCTGTGGTACTTATTGTGGCTTGTCTAGTGGGCTGTGTTTGGTTGTGGGTTGCACCCCAAAAGGCCCTTTGGGTGGTGATATCCGTATTGGTTGTGACCTGCCCTTGTGCCTTGAGCTTGGCGACACCTGCAGCATTGACTGCGGCCATCAATCGCCTGCGCTCGCTTGGCCTCTTAGTGACGGGAGATAAGGCATTGGAGGCCATTCATTCCGTAGATACCGTTGTCTTCGATAAGACGGGAACCCTAACTGAGGGGTGTTTACAGCTTGACGAAGTCATCGTGCTGGGTAATTTTGATTCCAATTCTGTGGTCGAAATTGCAGCGTCATTAGAGCGGCATGTGGCACACCCTATTGCCAAAGCCTTTGATTCGGTTCACTGCCGTCAACTAGCAGACAATGTTATCAGTGAAGTAGGTGCTGGCGTAGAGGGGTGGATTAAGGGGCAAGTGTATCGGTTTGGCAAACCAGCGTTTGCCTTCCCGGCGGCGACGCCTGACTATCCTGGTGTAGGCCTTTGGTTATTGTTGGCCAGTGACAGTGCGCCAATGGCTTGGTTTAAACTGTCAGATCGCATTCGTGAGGGAGCGTTGGACACTGTGCGTAGGCTGCAACAAAAAGGATTGCACTGCCTGGTGATGAGTGGTGACCGACAAGAAAATGTAGATGCGTTGCTTGACGGTGTGACCGGTGTGGTAGGGTACGGTGCGTTGCTTCCACAGGACAAATTAACTCAGGTAGCCGAGCTTCAGCGGCAAGGCCGGCACTTGTTGATGGTGGGCGATGGCATTAACGATGCCCCAGTACTCGCGATGGCGGACACCTCCATCGCTATGGGTTCTGCAACCGAGTTTGCTCAAAATAAAGCCGACTGCATATTGTTAAAAAACGAGCTGTCAGGTGTATTAAGCTTGTTTCAAGTGGGGGCTCGCGTGCGGGCAATTATCTTCCAAAACCTCGCTTGGGCAGTGGGGTACAATTTGACGGCACTGCCGCTCGCTGCGCTGGGGTGGATTCCACCCTGGGCAGCTGCGCTTGGTATGTCGGCCAGTTCACTCATCGTCGTGCTGAATGCTCTGCGATTGTCTCGCTAATTCGCTATAGTGCGCTTCAGCCTGAAATAATTTTGAGTCATTAATATGGCAAGTCTCTACCTGTTGATTCCGATCGCTTTGGTGTTTGTGGTTGTCGCCATTAAACTTTTTTTTTGGGCGGTAAAGTCTGGGCAGTATGATGACCTGGATACTGAGGGCAAGCGGATTCTATTTGATGAACCTGCCTCGCGAGAAACTCACGCCGATAAACCAAGGAGCAAAAGCGATTCATGATTACCACGCTATTGGCGGCTTTTGGTATGGGATTGATGGGCGCAGGGCATTGTTTGGGCATGTGCGGTGGTATCGTCGGAGGCCTTAGCGCGGGAGGGCAAAAGGTTCGACCTTTGTGGCTAGGCTGCTACCATCTCGGTCGCGTCTCCAGTTATACCCTTATGGGTTTTCTCGCCGCAGGCGCGGTATCATTGGCACCGACCTCAGGTTGGCCTGTGGCGCGTACACTTGCTGGCGTAGTGATGATTTTTATGGGCCTTTATGTGGCGAACCTTGGGCGCACAATTCTACTACTTGAGCGCGTGGGTCAACACGTGTGGCGGTGGATTCAACCCATGGCCGGTAAGTGGTTGCCCATTCAAAACGCTCGAGGTGCGTGGGTGGTGGGCCTGTTCTGGGGGTGGTTGCCGTGTGGTTTGGTTTATGCTGCGCTGGCTTACGCCTCGGGTTTGGGGCAACCTGTGACTGGTGGGTTGGCCATGTTGGCGTTCGGCCTGGGAACGTTACCTGCGTTGTTGATGGCCAGTTTTGCCATTAGGTCCCTAGGGAAGCGGTTGAACAGACCATGGCTTAAAGGTGCTCTCGGCTTATCGTACATGGCGTTTGGTGCTTGGACCATCTGGGTGGCTTGGGCACACAGTCACCACAATCACCAAGACCACAGCCAAATGTCCACCCTGCATTCCGCGGAACATCACCATGTCCATTAGCCAACAAAACCCCAAGGCCTGCGTTATGGTGTGATGGCCTACCCTCTAAGCGTTGGTCATTTGGAGCGAACTTTGGCTTTTTGTCAAAAGTTTGAGGGTTGAAGGTATCGCGGCGACAAGGTCTTCATCAAGGTCGTTTCATGCTTACTTTTGTGGTGGTTGGCGTCGCCGCGCATCATGCGGTGTTGAGGTTGAACTATAATTGGGGGCGATTTGAGTAACGGCTATGGGTCTATAGCTATGGCCGGTGGTTATGAGCGTTGATGATGCAGTATTGCGCTTTTTTGCGCGCATTGAACGAGCCGACGGTCAAGCCACGCTGGCCCGAACTGATGTACCAGCTGCCACACTGGTACTCTCGGAAGATTCTAACGGCTATATATTAAATAATTGAGCGCCTAACCGAAGCCATTGGCTTCACTGAATGAATGGGTCGTATGCAATCCAATAACGTTGAAACAACACCTTCTCAGGCCGTTGCTGAAATCGTCAACCATATTGACGGCGAGGGAGATGCTGCGCGTTCGTTTACGGAGATATTTCAAACCTTGGAGGCAGAGGATTTGGCTCTGGGCTTGGAAGCGCTGCCGCTCGAAAAACGCTTGGTGGTGTTCGACCAAATTCCGCAAGACGAAAAAATTGACGTACTGGTTGCCATGCGGGGAGAGGCCCGCCTTCTACTGTTGGCCAATTTGCCACATGAGGCGTTGCCAGAGTTGTTTCACGAACTCGACGCTGAGGACTTGGTGGAGCTGGCTGAAACGGTACCGGAATCGGTGGTGGATTTGGCGCTCAGTCGCATGGATACCAAGCAACGCGCTTTTTATGAGAAAGCCCAGGAGTATGGAGAGCAAAGTGTCGGTCGCTGGGTGAATCACGATGTGCTTGTGGTACCCCAAAACACCCGTGTGACTGAGGCCTTGCGATTACTTCGACGTGAAACGGCACCTTATACCGAAGTGTTGTATTTGCTTGACCGGACAGGGCGTTGGGCGGGTTGTGTCAAAGTGAACAAACTGATTGCCGCACAATCCCATCAAACGGTGTCAGAGGTTAAGGAAGAGGATTACCCAGCATTGATTGCCACCATGGATATGTATGAAGCAGCAGAGGAAGTGGAGCGATCGGGTTATACGGCTTTGCCAGTGATTGGCGAAGACGGGGTATTTTTGGGCCGTATTGATGTGGGGGTGGCCATGGAGCTGCTGCGTGAAAATGCAGAGTTTCAAATCATGGCCACTGCGGGTTTGGATGAGGACGCGGACCTTTTTGCGCCGGTTAAACGCAGTGCGCAAACCCGCGCTGTATGGCTGGGACTTAACCTGTTAACGGCTTTTCTGGCCTCTTGGTTTATTGGACTTTTTGAGGCCACCATTCAAGAGGTGGTGGCCTTGGCTGTGCTCATGCCTGTGGTGGCTTCCATGGGAGGTATTGCCGGCAGCCAGACGTTAACTTTGATTGTACGTGGTTTGGCACTCAGACAAATATCGGCGGTGAACTTCATGCCGCTATTGGTGAAAGAAGTGCGAGTGGGCGCGCTGAATGGTGTACTTTGGGCTATTGTGATTGGCTTGATTGCCTATGCTTGGTTCGACAGCGTGTTGCTCGGGTTTGTCATCGCCTGTGCGATTGTTGTCAATATTGTTTCTGCAGCGGTTTCCGGCGTTTTAATTCCCGTGGTATTGGATAAATTAGAGATTGACCCCGCGCTCTCGGGGTCGGTCATTCTTACAACGGTGACGGATGTTGTTGGCTTTGTGGCTTTTCTAGGACTTGGGTCACTGATTCTACTTTAACAATGCTCAACTAAAAACCTCAGCGTTAAATGTCCCCCTTAGGCTTTAAGGGTCCGTTTTGGTTTTTTGCGGTTGGGGTAGCAAGCTTTACAAATGATGCAACGTGTACCGTCGCAGCCCCTAGCGGAACAATGCTCCCGCCCGTAATAGATGATCTGTAAGTGTAAGTCGTTCCATCGCGCCTCTGGAAACAATCTTTTCAAATCTTTCTCTGTCTGTGCAACATTCTTGCCGCTGGTTAAGCCCCAGCGTTGCGCAAGGCGGTGTATGTGAGTATCTACTGGGAAAGCTGGCACACCAAAGGCCTGTGCCATCACCACGCTGGCTGTTTTGTGTCCCACGCCAGGGAGTGCCTCCAGGGCCTCAAAACTTGCCGGCACGGCACCGCCGTGGTGCTCGGTAATGATCTCCGATAATTTTTGGATGGCCTTGGATTTCTGTGGTGAAAGGCCGCAGGGTCGAATCACCTCGCGTATGGCTTCCACCGATTGCAGTCGCATTTGTTCCGGCGTATCGGCCAGCGTCCACAGCTGTGGTGTGACCAAGTTTACGCGCGCATCGGTACACTGGGCTGACAATAACACCGCCACCAGCAACGTATAGGCGTCCTTATGGTGTAAAGGTATGGGCGGGTTGGGGTAGAGCTTTTGTAGGGTATGTGCAACCAGCTGCACACGCTCAGATTTGTTGGGTGTCGACATGGAATCAAACTCTTTGCAAAAGGCCAGTGATCTGAACTTTAACAGTGATCCACAACAAATTGCCGAATCCGTCTGGCCGCTTGTTCGCATTCTTCCACCGTTGCCACCAGGGCCATGCGCACGTGATGTTTGCCTGGGTTGACACCGGCATCGGTGCGCGCCAGAAACTGGCCCGGCAATACCGTTACATTTTGGGTGGCGTAGAGCTGCTTGGCAAACTCACAGTCGTCAATCGGAGTTTTCGCCCAATAGTAAAATCCGGCTTGTGGTTTTGTAAGCGGCAATACGTCCCCCAGTATCGATTCAAATTGTTCGAACTTAGTTCGGTACAGGGCACGATTTTCAATCACGTGGGTTTCATCCTGCCAGGCGCTGATACTGGCCAATTGTGTCGGTACTGGTAGGGCGCAGCCCTCGTAGGTTCTGTAGTGCAAATAGCGCTTGAGGACAGTGGCATCTCCCGCCACAAACCCTGAGCGCAGCCCAGGCAAGTTAGAGCGTTTGGATAAACTGTGGAACACCACACACCGAGCAAAGTCATGGCGCCCCATATCTGCGCAGGCTTGCAGTAATCCAGGCGGTGGTGCGTCTTCATCAAAATACAGTTCGGAGTAGCATTCATCACTGGCAATGATAAAGTTGTATTGATCCGCCAAGGTGATGAGTTTTTGGTAGGTGGGCACGTCCATCACCGAACCGGTGGGGTTCCCCGGCGAGCAAACAAACAACAGTTCGCAACCCTCCCAAACGTGGGTTGGCACACTGTCGAAATCGGGCGTGTAACCATTGGTTTCAAGGCAATTCAAAAATACGGGTTTGGCTCCGGCTAGTACTGCGGCACCTTCGTAAATTTGATAAAAAGGATTCGGCATCACCACCTTTGCAGCAGGGCTCGCATTCACACACGCTTGCGCAAAGGAAAACAGTGCCTCTCGTGTGCCTGCCACGGGCAGTACGTGGTGCTCGGCTGTGAGGGCACCCGGCTTCAGTTGAAAACGGAGCGTAGCCCATGTGGCGATGGCTTCACGTAAGGCGGGCAAACCTTTCGTCAATGGGTACGAGGCCAGTTGTCCCAGAGATTCAGAAAGGGTTTTTAATACAAAGCTTGGCGGCGGGTGTTTGGGTTCACCGATGGATAAAGCAATGGGCGAAAGCGAGGCTGCGGGCCTTACCTCCGCTTTTAACGCAGCCAACTTTTCAAAAGGGTAGGGCTGAAGCAGTTCTAGGTGGCGATTCATGCGAGATGGTGTTCCGTTGGTGAATTTAGAAATCTTTCTTGACCTGTAAATCCAGCTCTTTACAAATGGTTTCTTGTAGTTTTTGACAAATTTGAGGGTCGCCCAAAGGGTGCTTATGGGTATCGGTAATAAAAAAAACATCTTCTACACGTTCACCCAGTGTAGAAATTTTGGCATTTTGTAACGATATACCAAAATCCATAAATATATTGCCAATGGTTGCCAGTAATCCTGGGCGATCAGGGCTGATGACTTCTAGAATGGTGATCATTGCATTGGGGTCATTATAAATATTGGCGCGAGTGGGCGTGGCAAATTGCTTTAATTCTCGAGGCGTGCGTCTTCTGATTACCTCCGAATATTGATCCACCAGTTTCAATTCGTTTTTTAAGGCATTGACGATACGAGTGAGGCGACTTGGGTCGTCACCAATGGATTCGTAGTTTTCGTCCAGTACGTAAAAAGTATCGACCGTAAATTCGCTTTTGGTATTGTAAATTCGAGCGTCCTGAATGTTCAGTCCTAAGGTTGCCAGGGCGGTGGCTGTGGCCATAAAGACATGACCAATATCTTTCACTCTAACAAATATTTGTGTGGCGCCTTGCCACGGTTGTTCTGTTGAGTCGCGAATTAAAATGAGCGGTTCATCACTGTTGTGGCGCAAAATGGCCTCTGTTTGCCATGCGATGTCGGTTGATCCTTCGCGTACAAAATAGTCGTCGCGCATATCCGTCCAAACTGAAAACGCATCCACCTCCGAGATTTTGTGGTTTTCTAGAATGTGCATGGCTTTGCGTTTGGTATCTTCTACTATTTCTTGCTGATCGATAACGTTGGTCAAACCGCGTCGCAAAGCGCGTTTGGTTTCGTTATACAGTTGGTGCATCAGGCTAGCACGCCAGCTGTTCCAGATTTCCGGGTTTGTCCCACACATATCTGCCACAGTCAGAGCAAATAGGTAATCCAAGTGCATAATATCGCCCACTTCTTTAGCGAAAGCGTGCACCACATCGGGGTCAGAAATATCTTTTTTCTGAGAAACAAAAGACATTAACAAATGCTTTTCTACAAGCCACTGGATCAAGCGTGTTTCGCGTCCACTTAAACCGTGTAGCTTGCAAAACGCGTAGGCATCTTCTGCGCCCAATTCAGAGTGATCGCCGCCACGCCCCTTCCCAATATCATGAAACAGTGCTGCCAAGTACAGCAGTTCAGGTTGCTCAATACGTTGCATCACACCTTTTTCAATAGAAAACTCCTGTCCGACTTTATTGAGCAGGAAGCGCCGAATATTTTCGATAACCAGCAGCGTATGGGCATCGACCGTATAACGGTGAAAAAGATCGTGTTGCATCTGGCCAATAATGTGACCGAAGGCGGGTAGGTAGCGCCCTAGAATGCCGTAGCGTTTCATCCGCTTGAGTTGTGTTACCAACCCCTTTTCTACTTTGAACAGCGCTAAAAACAATGCGTGGTTTTTGGGGTCTTGCCGGAAGTCTTCATTAACCAGTCCACGGCACTCGCGAATTAGGCGGATGGTTTCAGAGTGTACACCTTTGATGCTGGGGTCTTGCCCCATGCGTAAAAATATTTCCAAAAGTGCGGACGGATTTTGCTCAAACACCTTGTTGTGTACCACTTCAATGTAGCCGTCACGCAATTGGAAGTCTTGATTGAGAGGTTCTATGGTGTGCGACTTATCGCGGTGATGAATTTTCTCATCTAATATCCGTAATAACACATCATTTAGTTCGCGCAGTGCCATGACGGTGCGATAGTATTCGTGCATAAAGCGTTCTACTGCCATGCGCTGATCGTCATTAGCATAATTGAACTCTTTGGCCAGTTCGCGTTGGTATTCAAACAGCAAACGTTCTTCAGCGCGCCCCGTTAATCGGTGTAATCCGTAACGTACACGCCATAAAAAGGCCTCGCATTTGCGCAATAAGCCGAACTCGCGTTCGGTAAAAAAGTTTTTTCCTTCCAGTTGTCGTAATGTCTGCACGCCAAAATAGCGCTTAGCAACCCAGTTGATGGTTTGTAGGTCGCGCAAACCACCCGGTGCATTTTTGATGTTTGGCTCTAGGTTGTATTCGGTATAGTTGTACTTGCGATGACGATCTATTTGTTCCTTAAGTTTTGCTGCATAAAATTCACTTTCAGACCACATGTGTTTAGCGTCGGTCAGTACCTGTAAGCGATCTCGCAGGTGGTCATTGCCAGCGATACGGCGTGCTTCCATTAGATTGGTGGCCACAGTGATATCTTGCTCGGCAATTTTGACGCATTCCTCCAGTGTGCGAACGCTGCTGCCCACTGCGAGACCGATGTCCCACAAAAAGGTAATAAACTGCTGCAAATTGTTTTGATAGAGGCTGTTGGCTTCGTTTTCTAACAGTACGAGAATGTCTATATCCGAATGCGGATGCAGCTCGCCTCTGCCGTAGCCACCCACGGCGATCAACGCAATGTCATTGCCCCACTCCAATTGATGCCACGCGTAGTGTAGTAAAAGGTCAACGAAGGTCGCGCGTTCGGCGATGAGAAAGCGTATGTCTTCACCTTCCTCAAATCGTCGATCGAAGTGTGTATTGATCCCTGCAATGGCATCTTTGAATACCGTGAGCGAGGGCTTTTGGGAGAGGTCTTGGCGAAAGCGCTGCTGGTTAAAAAAGATGGGTTGGCAGGCGAATTCGGGACAACGAGAAAAGGCAACTGTCATTAAAAACTTTCTTCTTTGCGTGCGGTGAGTACTTCGACGCCGGTGGCTGTTACTGCCAGCGTGTGTTCCCACTGAGCGGAAAGTCGCCCATCTTTGGTTTCCACGGTCCAGCCGTCACTTTTTAATTTTGTGGCGGCCTTGCCGGCATTGACCATCGGCTCAATGGTAAATGTCATACCCTCTTGAATAACCATTCCGGTGCCGGGGGTGCCGTAATGCACCACTTGAGGCTCTTCGTGAAAGACTTTACCGATGCCGTGACCACAATAATCCCGCACAATGGAGTAGTAGTGGCCCTCCGCATGTTGCTGGATGGCATGGCCGATATCGCCAAGCCGGGCACCGGGCTTGACCAACTCTATCCCTTTGTAGAGACATTCTTGGGTGATTTTGACAAGGCGCTCAGCGTGAGGCTGGGCTTTGCCCACAAAAAACATTTTGCTGGTGTCTCCGTGATACTCATCGACTATGACAGTAATATCCACATTGATGATGTCACCACTTTTTAGGACTTTCTTGTCAGACGGGATGCCATGGCATACCACTTGATTGACGGATGTGCAGATGGATTTTGGAAAGCCCTTATAGTTTAAGGGGGCGGGAATGGCTTTCTGCACGTTGACGATATACTCGTGGCACAGACGATCGAGTTCTCCTGTGGTGACGCCAGGCACAATGAGTGGCTCGATATATTCCAGTACTTCCGCGGCGCGTCGCCCAGCGATGCGCATTTTTTCGATTTCTTCAGGTGTTTTTAGGGTAACAGTCATAGTGTCATTCTTGAGCAGTGCCGTACGATTGCGGTCTTGGGCAATGAGTTCGGCGATCTATTGAGTATTGTTCTTGGGGCGATCTCTGGTCACCTTCAAGCGTTCAGTCACCTCCCGGGAGCTCTCTAGAATCTTGTGTCGATCCAAAGTCTTGAGGATGTGGCCCGTAAATCAAAACAAGCCCGCGAATCACGGTGTACGCTTTTGGTTTTGTCTTTATGATCCAACGGTTGCCCGGGGGCGCTCTGCCAAGTGGCTGTTAAAGCACGAGCACCCAATCGGGTCGGCAATTGCCCGATATTGACGCGCTATTCTAAACCATTGGCACGTCATAAACACCCTGGTAAAAGTGAGGTTATTAACCGAGGCGACATGCTTTAGGGCTTCAAATCTCGAGTGGTGTGTGGTATAAAGCGCGCCCTGCCGTTAAAGGCAGGGTCAATCCATTAAACGTCGCACACATACCGACACGCGATTCTGGGTGCCTTTCGGGGTTGAGTCGTGGGGTGTGTGGAGGCCTAACCCGTTGAAAAATAGGAAAATTTTATGCCTGTAGTCAGCATGCGCGAAATGCTACAAGCGGGAGTTCATTTTGGACACCAATCCCGCTACTGGAACCCGAAAATGGGTCAGTTTATCTTTGGTGCCCGCAACAAAATTCACATTATCAATCTCGAAAACACCGTACCGGCTTTTAATAATGCGCTAGAGCTCGTTACGCAGATGGCGTCGCAGAAGAAAAAAGTTCTTTTTGTGGGCACTAAGCGTGCTGCGCAGAAGGTCATAGCGGAACAAGCTGCACGCGCTGGCATGCCCTTTGTTAGTCATCGTTGGTTGGGTGGCATGTTGACCAACTATAAGACTATCCGCGCGTCCATTCGCCGATATCGTGAATTGGAAGCTCAAAGTCAAGACGGTACTTTTGAGAAGCTCACCAAGAAAGAAGCGCTGATGCGCACGCGATTGAAAGACAAGCTGGAGCTGTCTATCGGTGGTATTAAGGATATGGGCGGTTTGCCCGATGCATTGTTCGTTATTGATGTCGAGCATGAACGAATTGCCGTTCAAGAAGCCAACAAATTGGGCATTCCTGTGATTGCCATTGTGGATACGAACAGTGACCCTGCGGGTGTTGATCACGTTATTCCAGGTAACGATGACGCCATTCGCGCTATTAAGTTGTACGTCTCAGCCATGGCGGATGCTTGTTTAGAGGGTGCTCAAAACGCTTCTTCTGTACCCAATAAGGATGAGTTCGTTGAAGTGGAAGGCGATGCAGCGGCCGGTGAAGCGCAATAGGGCGCGGCTAAAGGTTGCAAATAGATAGACTGTTCGAGAAGGGGGCAACGCCCCCTTTTTGTTAAATATTCAAACTGATTCTGAATTGTATTAGAGGATTGAGACATGGCGATTACAGCGTCCTTGGTGAAAGAACTGCGTGAACGAACTGGCCTGGGCATGATGGAATGCAAGAAAGCTTTGGTTGAAACCGATGGTGACATCGATTTGGCCATTGAGAATATGCGCAAAGCCAGTGGCTTGAAAGCTGCCAAAAAAGCCAGCCGTACGGCTGCTGATGGTGTGGTAACGGCGAAAGTCGATGACGCTGGCCAGTACGGGCTGTTGGTTGAAGTGAACAGTGAGACTGACTTTGTGGCGCGTGATGATAACTTCTTAACATTTGTCGATGCCGTGGCGAGTAAAGCTTTTGAGTCAAAGCAAACCGATGTTGCTGCTTTGATGGCGGGTGATTTGGAATCTGCGCGCGAGGCGTTGGTTCAAAAAATAGGTGAAAATATCGGCGTGCGTCGTATCGAAGCCATTACGCCTGAAAATGGTGTTGTGGGGTCTTATGTACACTCTAACAAGCGTATCGCTGTTTTGGTGGCGCTGAAAGGCGGCTCTGTAGAACTGGCTCGTGACATTGCCATGCATGTTGCCGCGGTGAACCCTCAGGTGGTCAATCCCGACCAAATGCCTGCAGACCTGGTTGAGAAAGAGAAGGATATCATTAAAGCGCAGCCTGATATGGAGGGTAAACCCTCAGAAATCGTGGATAAAATGGTCATGGGCCGTATTCAAAAGTTCTTGAAAGAAGGCAGTTTGACCGAGCAGGCTTTTGTTAAGAACCCTGAAGTCACGGTTGGCGCTTTGGCCAAAAAAGAGGGCGCTGAAGTGGTGAGCTTTGTACGCTTTGAAGTGGGTGAGGGCATTGAGAAAGAAGAAACTGATTTCGCTGCCGAAGTCGCCGCTCAAGTTCAAGCTTCAAAGGCGTAGATAATCCCGCCCTGAATACCTGTAAGGTGTTTAAGGGTAGAAGTCGCATAGACCACTTCTGATGGGAACATTTGACGCTAAAGGCGGGAGAAGGTCGCTTCTCCCGCCTTTTTGCTGTTAAACTTCCGCCAATTTTTCAGTCGGAGAGAAGCCGCATGCCAACCACGCGCGATCGTAAGTACAAACGTATTTTGCTCAAACTCTCGGGTGAGCAGTTGATGGGGGATGAGGGCTTCGGTATCGACCCCAAAGTGCTCGATAAGATGGCCTTAGAAATTGGTCAGTTGGTGGGCATTGGCGTGCAGGTGGGGTTGGTGATTGGCGGAGGCAATCTCTTTCGCGGTGCGGCACTGAATCGTGCAGGTCTAGACCGTGTCACCGGTGACCATATGGGAATGTTGGCCACGGTGATGAATGCACTCGCGATGCGCGATGCCTTGGAGCGTTCCAATATCAATTGCAGTGTGATGTCCGCTATTCCCATGAGTGGGATCGTTGAACATTACGATCGTCGTCGTGCCATTCGCCTGCTTGAAAAGGGTGAAGTGGTGATCTTTTCTGCGGGTACGGGTAACCCATTTTTTACAACGGATTCCGCAGCCTGCTTGCGCGGCATCGAAGTGGAAGCGGAGCTGGTGTTAAAGGCGACCAAGGTAGATGGTGTCTATTCTGCTGACCCGATGAAAGACCCCTCGGCCACACGCTACGACCATTTAAACTATTCGACGGTATTGGCAGAAAAATTGGGCGTAATGGATTTAACCGCCATTTGTTTATGTGAAGAACACAGCATGCCTGTGAGAGTTTTTAAAATGGATAAGCCCGGCGCACTGTTGAACATTGTAGTGGGTGGTAATGAGGGCACATTGATAGAAGGTGACAGCAATGATTAGCGATATCAAAAAAGATGCGCAAGAGCGGATGAAAAAAAGTGTTGAAGTCCTCGGTGTTAATTTCAATAAAATTCGTACCGGGCGGGCACATCCAAGTATTTTGAACAGTGTCATGGTGTCTTATTATGGCAGCGACGTTCCGTTGTCTCAGGTGGCCAATGTTAGTGTGTCCGATTCTCGTACGTTGGCGATTACCCCGTGGGAGAAACAGTTGGTGCCCGACATTGAAAAAGCCATTATGAAGTCGGATTTGGGTTTAAATCCTTCCACGGCAGGTGAAGTGATTCGTGTACCTATGCCACCTTTGACAGAGGAAACACGCAAGGGGTTTATCAAGCAGGCACGAGCCGAGGCGGAAAATGCGCGGGTTTCCATTCGCAATATCCGTCGTGATGCGAACAGTGATTTTAAAGAGTTGCTCAAGGCCAAGGATATCAGTGAAGATGAAGAGCGTCGTGCAGAGGACGACATTCAAAAATTAACTGACAAGTACATCGCAGAGGTGGACGCGCAGTTAGCCACTAAAGAAAAAGACCTAATGGAAATCTAGGGCGCGATTTGTGAGTTCAGAACGATTGCGTCATGTCGCCATCATCATGGATGGTAATAATCGGTGGGCAAAACGAGAAGGTCGGCAGGGCATTTCGGGCCACCGAGTCGGTGTGGAGCGTATTCGAGATGTGTTAACGGCTTGCCGTAGACACAATATTGAAGTGCTCACCGTTTTTGCTTTTAGCAGTGAAAACTGGCGAAGGCCGCCCAAAGAGGTGGAGGCCTTGATGGGCCTGTTTTACAACTACCTAAAAAAAGAAGCCAAAAAATTGGCTGACGAAAATGTACGCCTAAGAGTGATTGGCAACCGTGACCGATTCAGCCCGAGGTTGCGAGAAGCGATTATTGAGGCAGAAAATATTGCCCAAGCGGGTGAGCGTACGCTGGCCATTGCTGCGGACTACGGTGGTCGGTGGGATATTGCCATGGCAGCTCGAGCTGTAGCCGAACAGGTGAAAATTGGTCAGATAGACACAGCTGATATTGACGAGTCGGCACTGGCTCGGCATATCTCAACCAGTGATCTGCCGCCCTTGGATCTTTTGATTCGCACAGGTGGCGAAACTCGAATATCGAATTTCCTTTTGTGGCAGGCAGCTTATGCCGAATTGTATTTTACGCCCTTGCTTTGGCCGGAGTTTGACGACGAGGCCATGGCTGCAGCCGTTGATGATTTTTATTCCCGCCAACGACGATATGGTATGACGGGTGATCAGATTGATGCCGGTAAGAGTGCAGGCCAAGGCTCTGACCGTGCTTAAACAGCGGGTGGTCACTGGTGCCATTTTAGCCATTGTGTTCACAGCTTTTGTGATCCTATCGCCCCTTGGGGTGTTCTCCTATGGTGTTGCCGCTATTGTGATGGTGGGAGCGTGGGAGTGGTCCAACCTGGGCGGTTTGCAGTCGTTTGTGCAGCGTTGTACTTATGTGATTGGGCTGGCGTTTGCGTTGTTGGCCAGTGTTTTGCTGACCAAAATCTATGCAGATCTTACCAAAATGCTCCTACTTGTTGCCTGTATCTGGTGGGCGGTGTGTCTATTGTGGGTGCAGTCATACCCTCACAGTGCGTTGCTTTGGCAGCATCGATGGGTGCGACTGGCGATGGGCCTTTGTGTATTGATTCCCGTTTGGCATGCCCTTGTTAGCCTCAGAACACAAGACTATGGCAATTGGACGGTATTGACCCTGATAGGGTTGGTGGCCGCTGCAGATACGGGCGCGTATTTCTCTGGGAGGGCATTTGGTCGTCATAAACTCGCGCCTAAGGTGAGCCCCGGTAAAACCTGGGAGGGTGTGATGGGTGGGGCGCTCTGTGCTGCAGTGCTGTTGTTGGCCATCGCGTTAATTTGGTTGCCCCATTTATGGCTCCAAGCGGTTGCTGTGGCCATTCCCGTTGCATTGGTTTCGGTGTTGGGCGATTTGTTGGAAAGTATGCTTAAGCGCCACCGAGGTATTAAAGATTCCGGCAACATACTGCCTGGTCATGGTGGTGTATTGGATCGAGTGGATGGCTTGGTGGCAGCAGCACCGCTGTTTGCGCTTATCCTTCTGCACACCGCATGGGTGGCTTCGTGATGTCAAGGCGGTTAACTCTGCTAGGTGCTACTGGCTCAATTGGAAAAAGCACGCTGGATATTGTGCGTCACCATCCCGAGCGTTTTGATGTGTGGGCCATGAGTGCGAATGAGCGCGTGGCTGAAATGGCGGCCCTGGTGTTGGAATTCAAACCCAGTGTCGTCGTCATGGGTAGTGAAAACAGTGCAAGTGCCTTAGTCGACCTATTGCCTAAGGAGATGTGTACTCAAGTCCTTTGGGGGCCCCATGCATTAGAAGACATTGCCAGTGCCAGTGAGGTCGATACCGTTGTTGCCGCAATCGTGGGGGCCGTGGGCTTAAAGCCGACCATGGCAGCTGTGTGCAGTGGCAAGCGCATTTTACTCGCGAATAAAGAGTCTTTGGTGATGGCCGGAGGTCTGTTCATTGAGGCAGTCAAAGCACATCATGCCTGTTTGTTGCCGGTGGACAGCGAACACAATGCCATGTTTCAGTGCTTGCCTGCGGTCTCCACGGGGGTGAACACCTTACCACTGCATCGTTTGGGGGTACGTAAACTGATACTCACGGGCTCCGGTGGGCCTTTCAGGCAAGCGCCTTTAGAAGAGCTTGATAGGGTGACACCAGAAGCAGCATGCGCTCATCCCAATTGGTCTATGGGCCCGAAAATTTCTGTAGACTCGGCCACTATGATGAACAAGGGCTTGGAATTCATTGAAGCCTGTTGGTTGTTTGGTGCGAAGCCTGGTGACATACAAGTGGTGGTTCACCCTCAAAGTATTGTGCATTCAATGGTGGAATATGTAGACGGCTCAGTACTGGCACAATTGGGACAACCGGACATGCGTACACCGATTGCGCACTGTCTTGGCTGGCCGGAAAGAATAGAGGCCCCCGTGAAGAGTCTCGATTTTTGGCGTTTGGGATCGCTGGATTTCATGCCTCCCGATGAACAGCGTTTTCCACTGCTGTCGTTGGCCATGTCTGCGATGCAGGTGGGTGGCACAGCGCCTACCGTATTGAATGCGGCTAATGAAGTTGCGGTGGCGGCCTTCTTAGAGGGCCGTTTGGCCTTTACCCGAATCGCCAGTCTGGTAGATGAGACGTTACAAAAATTGGAAATTTGCGAACCTCGAGACCTTAACGAGGTCATACAGGCCGATGGCGAGGCAAGACGCTTTGCCGCAGAGTTTTTACAGTCGCCACCGTTTTTCGTGAATACGCTCTAGAGCACATAATCTATGGACTTTCTGTACACCATTGTTGGCATCGTTGCGCTGTTATTTATATTGGTGGGCGTGCACGAATATGGCCATTTTGTAGTGGCGCGCTTGTCGGGTGTACGTGTGTTGCGGTTTTGTATCGGTATGGGTAACCCCATCGTGTCTTTTAAAGACCGTCAGGGTACGGAATTCGGACTGGCTCCGATCCCCTTAGGGGGCTACGTGAAGATGCTGGATGAGCGTGAGGGCGAGGTGCAGGAGAGTGATTGGCGCTATTGCTACAATCGTAAGCCCGTTTGGAAGCGTATTGCTATTCTCTGCGCAGGGCCATTGGCTAATTTTATATTGGCCCTTGGGGTGTTCAGCATACTGGCCGTGTGGCAGGGTGAATTGGGTGTGGCGCCGGTTATCGGTGAGGTAACAGCGGGTTCCTTGGCTGATCAAGCAGGTTTGGCCAAGGGGCAAGAGATACGTTCGATAGACGGTGTGGCAACACCTACCCACCAAGCGGTATTAGAGCGATTACTAATGCGCCTGGGGGAAACTGGCGTGATGGAAATGACCCTGACAAATCCCGATTCGTCGTTGGCATTTGAAGTGGATATTCCCCTTGATCGATGGATGATTGACGAGGGTGAACCCAACCCCCTAGAGGGGCTTGGAGTGACCTTTTTTACGCCTAAGGTAGTCGTGGCGGAGGTCATGCCCGATGGGGCAGCTTATGCGACAGGCCTTAAAGCTGGCGACAAAATCTTGGCCACAGATGACGAGTCGAATCTCACCGTACGTAAGTGGGTTGATTATGTGAGAGCTCACCCAGGGCAAGATGTGACTCTGGAGGTTGAGCGCGAGAACGAAATTTTGATACGGGTGTTGACCCCGCAAGTTAAAACCGATGAAGAGGGAGCTTCGTACGGTTTTGCGGGTGTATCGGTGGGCAGCCGATGGCCTGACCATTTGTTAAGGCAGCGCGATTACGGTTTATTGGACGGTATTAGTCGCGGTGCTCAAAAAACTTGGGAAACTTCGGTGTTTGTTTTGGTATCTATGAAAAAGCTGGTTTTAGGTCAGATATCAACGAAAAACTTGAGTGGGCCCATCGGCATTGCTAAAGTGGCCGGCGACCGCGCACAGGCCGGGTTGGTTTACTTTGTCGAGTTTCTCGCTTTGTTAAGCATCTCTCTTGGGGTTCTGAACTTACTGCCCATTCCAATCTTGGATGGTGGGCAGATTTTGTATTGCCTGATTGAGGGGCTTAAGGGAAGCCCGATTTCAGAAAAGATTCAAATGATGGGTTATAGTGCGGGCCTTGCCATTCTGGCATGCGTTATGGTGTTGGCTCTTTACAACGATATTCTCAGGCTTTGATGCAACTGCGGCACTGCCTTTAGCTGTACATTCGAAAAGAACAAAAAATGCTGAACTCGATTTTCTACGTTAAGACATCAAGATACTTGAAACAGTATTCACGATTATTACCCCGATTGGTGATGCTGGTGCTGACTTTATGCATGGCACAACACCTATATGCTGCAGCGTTTACGATTTCAGATATTCGCGTAGAAGGTCTGCAGCGCGTTTCTCCCAGCCCTGTGTTCGCTGCCATTCCTGTTGAGGCGGGAGATCCTGCGGATGAAGAGACCATTCGCATGGTGATTCGAGACCTGTTTGCTACGGGTTTTTTTGATGAAATTAACGTTTTTCGCGACGGCGCCATTTTAATCATTAGGGTTAAAGAGCGTCCCACCATCAGTGAAATTGCCATTGAAGGCAACAAGGCCATCAAAACAGAAATGTTAGAAGAGGCCATGACCAATAATGACTTGGCCACTGGGCAGATTTTTCAGCGCAGCATGCTAGACGGCATATTAAATGAGCTTGAACGCCAATATGTGGCGCAAGGTCGCTATGCCGCAGAGGTCTCTGCTGAGGTGATCGATTTACCCAATAATCAAGTCAAGATTGAAGTGAACGTGGATGAAGGCGATGTTGCTACCATCAAGCACCTCAATATCGTGGGGAATACCGTTTTTAGTGATGATGAGTTGCTCAGTTTGTTTGAGCTGACCACCACCGGCATGCTTTCTTGGATTACCAGTGATGATCGTTACGCTCGTGAGAAACTGAAAGGCGACGTTGAAACCCTCGAGTCATACTATTTGGATAGAGGCTATCTCGATTTTCAGGTGGTGTCGTCCCAAGTTTCTATTAGTCCGGATCAATCTTCGGTGTACATCACCCTGAACATCAAAGAGGGGGAAATCTACACTGTTAGTAAAATTGATTTGGCCGGTGAACTTATTTTGCCAGAAGGTCGGATGAGACAATTGGTATTGTTGCGAGAAGGCAATACTTTTTCGCAAAACCTTATGACCTCTACAGAAGAATATATGACCACGTTATTGGGTAACGCGGGTTATACCAACGCTGAGGTTCAGGGTATTCCCGATAAAAATGAGGAAGACCATACGGTTGAGATTACGTTTTTGGTAAACCCTTCCCATCGTATGTATGTACGACGTATCGAATTTAAAGGTAACACGCGTACTCAAGATGAAGTACTGCGGCGCGAAATGCGCCAGATGGAGCAATCCTCGGCGTCAAACGCAAAGGTCGAACAAGGTAAAATTCGGTTAGAGCGATTGGGGTATTTTAAAGGCGTTGAAGTTGAAAACCACGATGTGCCAGGTACCACCGATTTAATTGACGTGGAGTATACCGTTGAGGAGCAACCCTCAGGTGCGGTGAATGCCAGTATCGGTTACGGTCAAGGCACGGGTGTGTTGCTCGGTGCAAGTTTGCAGGAAAACAACTGGCTGGGGTCGGGTAAGCAGGTGGGCATTTCGGTGAACCACAGTGAGTATCAAACCTTATATAACTTTTCCTATACGGACCCATACTTTACACCCGACGGTGTTAACCGCGGTTTCTCAGTGTTTTATAACGCTCGAGACTACAGCAAGATCAACGTCACTTCCTATACCACTGACAGCTATGGCTCGACATTGAGTTTTGGCTATCCGATTTCTGAGATTCAGCGGCTGAATTACAGTATTGGTTACACGCATTTACAAGTTGAAACCGGTAATTACACTGTTCAGGAAATCAAACGGACACCCGGCGCCCTCGACCTCGACAATCAAACCTATCTTGCCGTGAGCACCACTGAGCTTGCCGGGCGCGATAATACTGTCAGCTCCGGTTATTTTGACGATTTCAGTTTGGATACTGAATTGGTCGATGAGTCCATGGAAACCCAAGTGCCTCCAGGATTTGTGGATTTGTATGGTGATACCTTTGATACAGTATCTTTGCGCTTAGCTTGGGTTCGCAGCACGCTCAACCGTGGTATTTTGGCGACTCGGGGGTCTAAACAAACGTTTTCTATTGATGTCACTGTTCCGGGGAGTGACCTTGAGTACTATACCTTGGAATATGAAGGGCAGGTTTTTTGGCCGTTGACACGAAGTTTAACCATGCGCTTTAGAACGTCGCTTGGTTATGGCGGTGGCTATGGTGATATGGAGCGCTTACCCTTTTTCAAGAATTACTATGCTGGAGGTTTTGGCTCTATCCGAGGGTTTCGTAGAAGTTCACTTGGCCCTCAAGCGTCGCCACCCGCGCTCTATACCTATGAAGCAACGGACTATACCGGTGTGGACGCCAATGGCGATGGTGTCAATGATTCGTATCAACTTGGTGGACTGGCCTATGTGTTGTGTGGCAGCAACAGTGTTCGTGTGACGAGTAATGGGCAATTGGGGTACTGTATTGAAGATCAATTGGAGCGATCCTTTAGCAGTGCTTCCCGCCGCAGCCGTAGTTTTGGCGGCAATGTACTGGTCGAGTTCGGCGCAGAGTTGTTGTTTCCCATTCCATTCTTGGAAGATCAGCGATCGGCTCAATTGTCCCTGTTTATCGATGCAGGCAATGTTTTTGATACAGACTGCGCCGCAACGCAGTTGAATTGTTTTGACGTGACGGCTGACGAGTTGCGTTCTTCCTACGGCATTGCGTTGAACTGGCTGTCTGCCATGGGGCCGTTGACGTTCAGCTTGGCGGAACCGATCAAGTACAGTGAAACTGACCGACGTGAGTCCTTCCAGTTTTCGATGGGAATACCATTTTAGCGTAAAAATCAGATGCTATTGAGTGCACAAACCCCTGTAAATGAAGTGAATCCTTCATTTGCAGTGGCTACGCTTGCAGTTTTGGGGCGAGCACTCTAATAATTGGCCGCCACTCTTGATAGAATGCGCGCGGCTTGAATCTAAGATCACTAGGAGATCGATATGTTATTGAAAAAGCTGGCCATCGTGTTGGTGTGCATGGCCTTCGCCCCATTCACGTTCGCGGCGGGTGCCACCAAGGTCGCTGTTTTGGATATCCAGGCTGTGGTGCTGGCCTCTGATGCGGGCAAATCAGGAATGGGAGAGCTGGAAAAGAAAGCGGAATATGCCGAACTTAAGGCGAAAGCCGAGTCTCTTGAAGCCGAACTAAAAGCTTTGGACGAGCAGGCGAAAAACGAAAGTCTGACTTGGGGCGAGGACAAAAAGAAAAGTCATCGCGAAAAGATGACCGAATTGGCCAAAGAGCGACAAACTGTGGTGGTGACGCTCAATAGAGCACGCGAATCCGTATTTGTGCAGCTGCTGCAAGTGATGGAACCTGCCATAGGACAAATATTGGAGCAAGTGATGGCCGCGGAAGGCATCGATTTGGTTGTTGACAGCAAGGCCACGATCCAGCGCACGGCCACCGCAGATATCACGCCGATGGTGGTGGATCGCTTGAACCAAATGTCAAAAGCTGCTCAGGACGCAAAGTCTAAAGGCAAAAAAGCCGAGTAAGCCTAAGGAGCCTCCATGGCCGTATCCTTCACAGTTGAGCAGTTGGCCCAGCGTTTAGGGGCTGTATTTGAAGGCGATGGAAACACAACGGTGTCGGGCGTGGCCGATTTAAAGCTGGCGAGCGCCACCGAGGTGTCTTTTCTTGCAGCGCAAAAGTTTGCTGAGCACTTAGCACATACGCAAGCAGGCGCCGTGATTGTGCGATTGGACTGTAACGTTCCAGAGCACCTCACGGTGATTCGTGTGGCAGACCCTTACCTCGCCTATGCACACCTTAGTGGCTGGTTCGTGACCAGGCGCCAAGCGCCGCCAGGCGTGCACCCCAGTGCCACTGTCCACGAGTCTGCTTTGGTTGCCGATAACGCGCGGATTGGTCCCAATTGCGTGGTGGATGAGGGTGCTCGAGTGGGGGCTAACACCGAGCTACAGGCCGGTGTTTATGTGGGCCAGAATGTTCGCATCGGCGAGGACTGCGTATTGTATGCCAACGTGAGCCTCTACCATGATGTGAGCCTAGGTAACGAGGTGACCATTCACGCGAACACCACCATCGGTTCAGATGGGTTTGGTTTCTCTCCCTCTGCAGAGGGCTGGGTGAAAATCCATCAGCTAGGGAGTGTCATCATTGGGAATAACGTTGAAGTTGGCGCCAATTGTTCGATCGATCGCGGGGCCATAGTTTGCACCGAAATTGGTGATGGAGTAATCATCGATAACCAGGTACATATTGCACACAATGTAAAAGTGGGTCGTCAAACCGCCATCGCAGGTTGTGTTGGGATTGCAGGCAGTACAACCATCGGCGAGCGCTGTACCTTCGGTGGTCAAGTGGCAATCAATGGCCATATAACGATCGCGGATGATGTCCATGTGCACGGGGGGGCAGTGGTCACCAAATCGCTCACGGAGGCAGGCCAGTATGCTTCTGGTACCCCCTTGCAAGAGGTTAAACTCTGGCGAAAAAATGCTGTTCGCCAAGGGCAGTTAAGCGAGTGGATAGAGCGTCTCAAACAACTTGAACGCACATGTGAAGATAGAATTTCAGATCAGTAGCCGTGTTGGCGATAATTGAACGACAAATTGGGGAATAAAATGTTGGATGTCAACGAAATACGCAATTACCTGCCACATCGTTATCCGTTTTTGCTTATCGATCGAGTTACGGACCTAAAAATTGGAGAGTCCATCGTAGCTTACAAGAACATCACGATTAATGAAGGCATATTTGAAGGGCACTTTCCAAATTATCCCGTTTTTCCTGGTGTATTAATACTAGAAGCCATGGCACAGGCTTGCGGTGTCTTGGGGTTTAAAACCATGGGTAAAACCCCTGAAGACGGCTCGATTTATCTTTACGCGGGTATCGATAATGTACGATTCAAGCGTCAAGTGGTACCGGGAGATCAGCTGGTGATTGAAGCAAAAAAATTGTCGGATAAGCGTGGTATCTGGAAGTTTGAATGTGTCGCCAAAGTGGATGGCCAGTTGGCCACCAGCGCGACTATTTTGTGTGCTGATCGAAAAGTTTAAAAGGGGTGAAGGATTTGATTCACCCCACTGCTGTCATTTCACCTGAGGCCCGTCTGGCTCCGTCCGTGAGTGTGGGCCCCTACACGGTTATTGGGCCCGACGTAACCATCGGTGAAGGGTCTATTATTGAGTCTCATGTGGTCATCAAAGGCCCCACCACTATTGGTGCGAATAACCGAATCTATCAGTTCTCAACGTTGGGCGAGGATACCCCCGACCTAAAGTATCGAGGCGAACCCACCACCCTAACCATTGGTGATCACAATATTATTCGAGAGGGGGTCACCATACACCGTGGTACTGTGCAAGACCGCGGAGATACCAAAATAGGGGATCACAACCTTCTAATGGCTTATGTCCACGTGGGACATGACAGCGTCGTGGGTAATCATTGTATATTGGTGAACAATTCGGCCCTGGCAGGGCATGTGATCATTGGCGATTGGGCCATTTTAAGTGGGTATACCTTGGTGCACCAGTATGTTCACATCGGCGCGCACAGTTTTACCGGCATGGGCAGTGCCATAGGTAAAGACATTCCAGCTTTTGTCTTGGTGGCGGGAGCGCCGGCAGAGCCGCGGGGCATCAACTCCGAAGGTCTAAAAAGGCGCGATTTTAGTAAAGAACAAATTGCCGCGATCTTTGCTGCGTACAAGACCGTTTATCGCAAAGGGCTCACTTTAGAGGAGGCGTTGACGGAGCTCGAATCAGCCGCTGCCAGTGAGCCCCACGTGGCAGCGTTTGTGGCCTCTATTCAAGTGTCCACTCGTGGCATCGTCCGTTAGCGCCGAGTGTTGTTCGACGGCTCCGCTACGGTTCGGCATTGTGGTTGGGGAAGAGTCAGGCGATATTTTGGGCGCAGGTCTGATGGCCTCATTACGTCAACACTATCCAAACGCTCTATTTGAAGGAATAGGCGGCCCACGCATGGTTGCTATGGGTTTCAATTCATTGTTTCCCCAGGATCGATTGGCGGTCATGGGTTTTATCGACCCTCTCAAACGTTTGCCAGAACTGTTGCGGATACGAAAAACTTTAGCGATACACTTTACCCAAAATCCTCCTGCTGTGTTCGTAGGGATTGACGCGCCAGATTTTAATCTCGGGTTGGAAAAACGCCTAAAAGTTGCAGGCGTTCGAACCGCGCACTATGTGAGCCCCTCCGTGTGGGCTTGGCGCCAGGGTAGAATCAAAACCATCGCCAAGGCGGTGGACCTCATGCTCACGCTACTCCCGTTTGAGAAGGCGTTTTACGATGCGCACCAGGTACAAGCAAAATTCGTGGGGCATCCTCTGGCAGATGATATTCCACTGCAGGCGGACGCCGAAAAAGCGCGCCGCACGTTGGGGCTCGATACCTCTGCTTGCACCGCTGTGGTAGCGTTGCTGCCGGGCAGTCGAGGCGGCGAAGTTGAGCGGTTGGCACCAGTATTTCTCTATACCGCGAGGCGTTTGTCTCAGGTCAAACCGGGCGTTAAGTTTTTGATTCCCGCCGCCAATGAAAAACGCAAAGCGCAATTGACACCATTGCTGGAAGCGTTCGAGGGTTTGGATGTGCACGTCTTTGATGGTCAGTCACACGAGGTCATGGCGGCTGCAGATGTGGTGTTGATGGCCTCAGGCACTACGACTTTAGAGGCCTTGTTGCTTAAGCGGCCCATGGTCATTGCTTATAAACTGGCTGGATTTTCATTCTGGCTGATGTCTAAGTTAGCAAAAGTCCCCTACGTAGGGCTTCCTAATTTATTGGCGGGTAAGGCCATTGTGCCAGAGTACTTACAGGCTGAGGCTGAACCCAAGGCTCTGTGTCAGGCGTTACTGACTTTGTTGGAAGATCCCGAACATGTGGCTCAACTTGTGAGGCAATTTGATGATATTCATCAAACTTTGCGACAAAACGCCAGCGAACGGGCCGCTGCCGCCATAGTGGAATTGATTCAAGAGGGGGCGCCATGAAGTGGGTGGCAGGTTGTGACGAAGTGGGTAGAGGCCCGCTGGCAGGCGAAGTGGTGGCCGCAGCGGTCATTCTCGACCCGTTGGCGCCGATAGAGGGCCTGGCTGACTCCAAAAAGCTTTCCGAAAAAAGGCGGGAGGCGCTCAGTGATGAGATTAAGCAAAAGGCCAAGTGCTGGGCCATCGCCCGCGCAACGGTTGCGGAAATCGATGAAATCAATATCCTTCAGGCAAGCCTATTGGCGATGCATCGGGCGGTAGATCAGCTGAACGTTAAACCGCACCATGTCATGGTGGATGGCAACCGCTTACCGAAGTGGCCTTATTCCAGTGAAGCGGTTGTACAGGGTGATGGAAGCATAGCCGAAATTTCAGCGGCGTCTATTCTGGCAAAGGTGTGCCGTGACCGAGAAATGATGCAACTTGATGAGCAGTACCCAGGTTACGGCTTTGCGAAACACAAAGGCTACCCCACTAAAGCGCATATGGATGCACTGAAATTACTCGGTCCTTGCGAGATCCATCGTACTTCCTTTGCGCCGGTCAAAATTCTTTTGTCGCAAATGGCGCTGTTCTAAGACTAAATTTCGCGTGTTTCAACAAACGCCAAATTAAGTTGAATGACTAAGGCTTTTTACGCGTGAGCCGCAAGCCATTTCCAATAAAATGTGCTACACCTACTGCAGGGGCAAGCCGTTTTAAGTTACGAGTCAATGCGCGTTTTCCCCGGCGGTTTTGTGCAGTGTTTTAATGGATTGGAATAAAGAATTAGAAGTTTTATTGCTTTCCGGTTCGATAGCGTGAACGATCGAATAGAAAAACCTCCGGCCGCGGCTGTACTCATTTAGCTATAGGTTTTTGAGTGGGTAGTGAACAGCCAAATATGCATGCAGAATGATGTGTGCGTCATTGAGCCTGCCTGTATCGGTCATCGAGTGGCGCTCACCAAATGCCTGTTAATGCGGACAATTGGGGGCGGTATCACCGTAAAAAACATGAGTATTGACCCATTAGTGCACTATCTGTGGTGGACACCTTGGTTACAGACTGCCAAGTTTTGGCTTGACCTTTCAAAGGAACATGCGAGGCCTTCACTGATGCGCAGATTTATTCGACACCCTTCTGATATACCGATTGAATTCCAGATTGATCAGGGCGATAAACAACGTATGCAGCGTGCGTTGAAAAACATTGGTGCAGGTGGATTATGTTTCGTATCAGATCACTCCATCGACCAGGGTACGCGTATTCATATCCACATTCCGTTGGAGTTTCAAAGAGAAGATGAGACAGGGTTCGATGCGGATGGTTATGTGGCATGGTGCTTAAATGAAGACGAGGCCTATACCATTGGAGTGCAGTTTGACGATCAATCCTCCCGTTACACGATGCGTATGGTTGAGCAGGTGTGTCACATTGAACATTACCGTGCGGATGTGAAAGAGAACGAGGGGCGCGATTTGACTTCTGAAGAAGCCGCCAAGGAGTGGGTCGAACGCTACGCGGCTGAGTTCCCTTGAGCGCCAGAGAGAAGGAAACTCAGTATGAGTCAGGTGTGCTAGGCAGCGAGTAAACGGTCGTAGCGTTTGCTTAAGGTGTCATAAAATTGTTCGCGCAGTGTCATGATGGAAGACTTTAAATCGGCGATTTCCTGATCGCTGATGTCTTGCCGACCCACGTAAACTTGTTTTCTGAATAGTGCTATCTTAGCACCGTAGAGACGCAGTGTTCTTTCCATGGTTTTTTCTCCTAGCATGAGCAGCTTGGCTTCTGCATCTGCCAGTTTTTTAAATTCCGCAACCAGTTCGGAATTCACTTTGTCGAGTTCCACCTTTCGAGCCGAGGGCCAGTTACGTCCAAAGCGCGTGGACTCAATGACCAACGCTGAATATTTGGCAAAGCTGTGATTGACATTGCCAACCGAAGATGAGATGTGTTCAAACATCTCGAGCCGACGATTTTTTGGCGACTGCAGGTCTTTTGCCGTTTTGTGACGACGAATAAACCAAGCGGAAACCAAAGTGATGCCACTGCCTATACCCACTTTCAATGCCGTATCCACAACCGGCCATAAATCTGGAATACTCATAAGAAAAGCCTCATAACGTCAATAGTCCGGCGCTTAGGGCGCTATGAGAGCTTAATTGCAAAGGTCGCGCCAAAGTGCGTATTAGCCTCCGGCTATTTTGACAGAGAAGCCCTTGTCTTCTAGGTAGGGTCTAAGCTTTTGGCGTTGTTCCCCTTGAATTTCGATAACGCCATTTTTGACTGTGCCCCCAGTTCCGCACAGTTGTTTCAGTTCCTTTGCCAATTTCTTCAAAGGGCCTTCTTCTAAGCCAAGGCCTTTTACCAAGGTCACCCCTTTACCGCTGCGTCCTTTTGACTCGCGCTCTAAGCGAACAATGCCGTCCGTACTGGGCTTACTAAATGGTGCTTCGGGGGTATCTTTGGGCTTAATTCGGCCGGTTTCGGTGGAATAGACCAGACGAGAGTTCTTGGGAGACATAAGCGTTCCTGTGGCAACCGCCATGTAGATGAGGGGCATTTCTTTCGATGTACTCAGTCTATCAAATCTTCCGGTTTAAAGGGCAGTGCTTGGCGATTGCGGTGCTATCCGTTACATTGCAGTTTTCGGATCACGAGAAATGGCTGTATGACATTAAAAGAACGGCTGCATGAAATTATCTTTGGAACAGACACTCCCGCGGGCAAACTGTTTGATGTGGTGTTGCTCTACGCCATCTTGTTGAGTGTTTTGGCGCTGATGTTGGATTCCGTGGCGTCGGTGGCAGGGCGATTGGGTATGGCATTGATTGTAGCCGAGTGGGTGTTTACGGTTTTGTTTACCGTGGAATATGCGGTGCGCTTGTATTGCTCCCCAAAGCCCGCCACCTATGCCAAAAGCTTTTACGGCGTGGTGGACTTGATGTCGATATTACCGAGCTATATCAGCCTGTTAATGCCTGGCGCCAATTATTTGTTGGTGGTGCGCCTATTGCGGGTATTGAGGGTTTTTCGAGTATTGAAATTGTCACGCTATTTGACTGAAGCCAATACGCTGGTGCGCTCGTTGTTGCATTCGCGCAGAAAAATCTTCGTGTTTTTTATGGTGGTGTTGGTTATATCCACTGTGTTTGGCTCTATTATGTTTGTGGTAGAGGGGCCTCAAAATGGCTTTACCAGTATTCCCATGAGTATCTATTGGACCGTGGTGACCATTACCACTGTCGGATATGGGGATATCATTCCACAAACGGTTATTGGCAAGATGGTTGCCGCCATGGCCATGCTTACTGGGTATTCTATTATCGCGGTACCCACTGGAATTGTCACAGCAGAGCTTGCCAATGAGCTCAACCGGGAGCGTGCAGCGAGGCAGTGCCAGGCTTGTCAGAGACCTGGTCACGACAGTGATGCAAGGCATTGTAAGCACTGTGGCGTCTCTCTTGACCATAAGCATTGGTCTTAACTGAAACCCCTTAAGGGCGGGGCCTCACTTCGCTGCTAGCGAGGGTAGTATTTTTCTGTCGCGCTTTACGCAACTTGCGAGCGTGGAGCAAGCGTTGGCGGTTACTGTCCTCCAACCAGTGAAGTAGTCTCATTTGGCCATCGTGCGATTCAACAACGGCGGTACAGGATTCAACCCAATCGCCAGTGTTGTAATAGTCCACTTCGTGCAAACGCTTTATGGCCGCATGATGTATGTGACCGCAAACCACGCCATCAAATGCTTGCTTGTGGGCGCCGTAGGCCACGGCATTTTCGTAATCCAGAATATACTGTTGCGCGCGCTGGATGTGTTTTTTTAAATAGCCGCTGAATGACCAATATCCTTGGCCGTAGCGGGCTCTAAATCGATTGCACCATCGATTCACCCACATAAGAAACTCATATCCCACATCGCCCATCCATTTGAGGCTCTTGCTGCAGCGGGTAACATTTTCAAACTGATCGCCATGTATCACCAGCAGTTTTCGGTTATCTGCAGTGGTGTGAATATGGCGGTTTATCAGGGTCATGTTTTCGAAGGTATTGTTGGCGTACTTACGCAAGAACTCGTCGTGGTTCCCGGTGACATAATAGATTTTTACACCCCGTTTTGAGAGTTTTAACAAGCGGCGTAAAATCTTATTGAAGCTGGCGTGCCAATAGACACCCGATCGCATTTTCCATCCGTCAAAAATATCCCCAACCAAATAAAGGTTGTCACAAGAATAGTGTTTTAAAAAAGTGTTGAGTTCATTGGCTTTGCAGTCTTTGGTGCCTAGATGAACGTCTGAGACAAAAATACTTCTAAAATGCGTTTGAGAGGTGCCACGACCAGGGGGAGTGTCTTCCATGTGTTTATACAAGTGTGGGGTATCACTAAAGGGGTGAGCTGTTGTCATAGGCGCTATTTTTAAGGGGCCATGTGACGCAATGATGACAGTCAGGTGATATTTTGATGGCGGTGTGGTTTAAGTGCCGTCGTTCACACAGTGCTACGTTTATCGGACGCGGTTCAGTTGGGCGCGCAAAATGTAAGTTTGCACTAACTACGCCTGCTTGCGGCAAGATGTATTGAATCGAGCGTGCCGTTTAAATAACTAACCCGTTAACGATAAACCGTGCTAGGGTAATGGTCGGATGGCACACTAAATAATAATCAAAAAAGTTAATGATGCGCCATAATTCGCCTATACTGAACCAAGATAAAGCTCCTAACGCCATTACGAGTTGTTGAGTGTCTACTGATAAGCAACCCAAGAACATGCCTGACAATG
Source organism: Cellvibrionaceae bacterium (assembly GCA_050300015.1). Classification (GTDB taxonomy): domain Bacteria; phylum Pseudomonadota; class Gammaproteobacteria; order Pseudomonadales; family Cellvibrionaceae; genus CAYZQH01. Next base: position 429,123 of record JBNKWZ010000021.1, read on the forward strand.
GCGCGCCCGTTGATGCGTTAATCGATAATAATCGTGCTCTGACCGGTTTGTTGGACGCCATGAGAGATATGGTGCTCTACTGTGACCAGTGGGGCATCATAAGACATGCTAATGCGAGAGCCTGTCAGTGGTGGTCCGACAGCTCACTTGCAGGAAAAACCTTTTTCGAGGTGGCGGTTGGTTGGGACGATGCTGCAGAGCGCCAACGGGAACTTATGCAGGTGATTCGAACGCAGCAACCGCTGCTAGACTCCCGCGAAAGGTCGGCAGGTGGTGGGCGCGAAACTTGGTTTAGTGTGGATAAAATTCCCACACGCAATTTGGCCTGTGGCGATGGTGTGATGCTGGTGTTATCCGATATCACTCAGAATATCCGTCGTGAACTGGCCATCAAAGAAAGTGAGGCACGGTATAGAGCCTTTATCGCCAACAGTTCTGACGCTATTTGGCGATACGACCTTTGCCCGCCGGTAGATACACAGCTGGCCAGGGCGCAGCAAGAAGAGCAAATCCTCAAGCGTGCGGTAATGGCCGAGTGTAATGCAAAGCTTGCGGTGCTCTACGGGGTTCAGCACCCCAGCAGCTTGTTAGGTTTACCCATTCATCACAATGGCTCCCCCAATATTCGTGAAGACATTCGAATTTTTGTGTTCAATGGCTACCGTTTAGAAGACCGCGAATACGAACGTATTGATAGTAATAACCAAGTTGTTTCCCTACAAAGTAATGCCATTGGTATTGTAGAGAATGGGTTTTTAACGCGCGTGTGGGGAACGACCAGAAACATCACTGATAAAACTCGCTACTTGGCAAGGTTAGAATATCTGGCCAATCACGATGTGCTTACATCTCTGCCCAATCGCTCGGTTCTGTACCGCAGTATCGGCAAGACTTTGTGCAATATTCACCCCGACGAAAAAATGGCTTTGATGTTGATTGATCTAGATCGATTTAAGGAGATCAACGACACCCTTGGGCACATGGCAGGTGACAAAGTGTTAAAGCAGTTAGGGCCTCGATTGCAGGAACAGCTTGAGGGAACCCAAGCGTTGGTTGCACGCTTGGGGGGAGATGAATTCGCGATCTTCATGCCGAGAATTCGCAATGTGCAGCAAGCGGTAATTACGGCCCACAAACTACTGGATGCCATTTCATTGGTTTTTGAAGTGGAGGGAATGCGCACCGAAATTTCCGCCAGTATTGGGGTGGCTATTTGCCCCGATCAGGCAAAAGATGTGAGTACGCTTATGCGATTTGCGGACGTGGCCATGTATCGCGCAAAGACCAGCTTGCAAGGCGTTTCTGTATACGACTCTGCATTTGACCCTCATTCACCGAAACGACTGGAATTGATGGGGGCGTTAGGACGGGCGATCCGCGAAAATCAGTTAACCTTGTATTTTCAACCGAAAATCAGTTTGGCTTCGAATCGGGTATATGGTGTTGAGGCGCTGTTACGCTGGAATCATCCAGAGTTGGGTTTTGTGCCCCCCAACGAGTTTATTCCAATTGCGGAGCATTCTAATTTAATTTATGACATGACCCTGTGGGTTTTAGAAAATGGCATTCGGCGCTGTAAAACTTGGCAGCAGCAGGGGGTAGATATTGTTGTAGCCATGAATTTATCAGCCAGAAACCTGTTAGATGATCGAATTGTTTTAGACTTAAAGCGACTATTGCGGCAATACGATTTACCGGGTCAAAAAATCGAGCTGGAAATTACTGAAAGTATGATTATGATTGACCCTTCAAGGGCGCAAGCAGCCTTGGAGCGGATCAATAAGTTGGGTGTTCGCTTAGCGGTTGATGATTTTGGAACCGGTTACTCTTCTTTGGTGTACCTGAAACGGCTACCGGTGCAAGCGCTTAAGATTGACTCTTCATTTGTGTTCACCATGTTGCACAGTGAGCAAGATGAAATTATTGTGAACTCTACCATTAATCTTGCGCATAACCTTGGCCTGTTTGTGGTGGCTGAAGGCGTGGAATCTGCGGCCGTATATGAACGCCTATGTACCTTGGGTTGCGACAGTGCCCAGGGTCATTTTTTAGGTGTCGCCATGTCTGAAGAGAATCTGTCTCGCTGGTTGTTGGAATCTCAGTGGGGGGTCGCCAACACCTCAGGGCCCGATGCGACGCTGGTGGAATTGCCTTAAAGCTCGTTACCTTTACGATATTTGCAATTACGAAATATCGTCTTCTTGTAAAGCCTTTACTTCGATTAAACGCTGCTCAATTCGAGCCCGTGCGTGGAAGTCGTCTTTATCAATCAGTTTTAGCGCGTTTTTAAGCTGTATTTCTGCCTTGGGGTAGATGCCGAGCAATATAAAATACTCTGCACGGGCCTTGTGAACTTCCAAAATATGGCCAGCAAGGCCGTGTACCTCCGCCAGAAGGTACCAAACATAGGAATTACTGGGCCGGCGTTTCACGTGAGCCGTTAAGAGGGATTCACACTTTTCATATTCGCCCGATTTCATCAATAGTTCTGCCAAGCGCACATTCAACGGGTGATGAGTGGGGTGGTCCGAACGCTGTTGTTCCAATAATTGGATGGCTGCATCAAGTTTGCCTTCAGCTTCCAATATATCAGCCTCTGTGATCGTCAATGCGATACCTTCAGCGAGTAGGTTTTTCAGCGGGATCAAAGCTTTGCGAGCTTCTTCAGGCCTTTTGGCGAGTGTCAAGGATCGCACCAGCCCGTAGTGTGCTGTGAGCCGGGGCAAGGCGTGCCCTTTGACCTCTTCCTTGAAACGTTTTACTGCTGCTTGCGGGTTGCGAGCCTGCTCAATCATGATGCGCGCGCGTGCCAGTTGAAAGTCAACATCCAGAGGGTAATGCTTTTTAGGGTATCGCGAAGCTCGGCTCAAGGAGTCAGAAACTCGCTTTTCCGTCACTGGGTGAGACAGCAAAAACTCTGGCATTTTTGAGCGAAAGCGCGTGCTACGCATCATGACTTGAAACATATTCGGCATGGCGTAGGGGTCAAAACCCGCGTTTAAAAGCGTGTGCATGCCGATGCGATCAGCTTCTATTTCCATCTCGCGACTGAATTTTAAGTTGGCCTGTATGGCGGCCGCTTGTGTGGCCGGTAGGGCCGCGATGGCATTGCCGTCACTGGAGCTGGCGGCCACGAGTATGCCCGCGAGCAGGGCAGCCATTGCTAACATATTGTTTTTGCTGGTTTCATTGAGCTTACGCGCATAGTGGCGCTGGCTTAAATGGGCCAGTTCGTGAGCGACAATGGAGGCCAATTGTTGTTCTGTCTCGGCTACCAGAAGGGCGCCGGTGTTAATGCCGATGATGCCACCTGGGGCTGCAAAGGCATTGAGCGTTGGGTTTTCTATGACCAAAAGCTCAATGCGTGGGTCCTGTAAGTCGCTGTAACGAACCAGCTTTTGAACCAAATTGAACAAATAGTCTTCTACAAAAGGGTCGCTGGATTCCGGCAACCCAGCTCTAAATTTTCGAACCAGTTTTCGTCCGAAGTCATATTCCTCGGTAGAAGACATTAATCCCGCGCTGGTGTTGCCGAGACTGGGTAAATTTAAGTCAGTTACGGCGTGGGCAGAAGTGCCTTGCAGTAAGAGCCCAGTGAGCAGGCACGCAAGGGATGAGCGAAAACTGTGGCGTAACGAATGCATCTTTTTATGTATACTCTTGGCGCGCTATAGTATTGCGTTGACCCACTGAGCCTCCGAGCGCGAAGAGCGTTTTCAGTCAGTACTCACCTCGTTGAGGCTTGCATTCTCGCCCACATATCGCCATGATTTGGCCCGCAACGCGGATAGGCGTATGCCCACGAATAATGTTAGTTAGTGAGCCGCTGCATTTAACACAGAGACTACCCGTATGGCTCATCAAACCACACAGCTTAGTTCAACGCAAATGGCTCAGCAAGTCGATGCTAGAGGTCTTCGCTGCCCTTTGCCATTACTGAAAGCCAAGCAGGCTCTGGCGCGAGTCTCCGAGGGTCAATGTGTCAGAGTCTTGGCAACGGACAAAGGTTCCGTAAAGGATATCCCTGCTTTTGCCCGGCTCAGTGGGCACCGTTTGTTGGCATTCCACGAGTATGAGGGCGAGTATGAGTATCTCCTTCAAAAATCAACGCCTTCACCCTCTAGTGACCTTTGAGGGGCGGGTATTGTCAGCGAGCAGTACCGTTCATAGCTTACCTCGGCGAGGCTCGGTTGCCGGGCGCTTTCTGGCCCTATTCGATTGTTGGAGCCATTGGCTACCGCATCGGGAGAGAAAAAAGTAACCACATGATGAATCTACATGGGCGGGTCTATGATTAAGGTCTTCGAGCGTTGGTTGGAGCGCTACTTCGCTGAAGAAGAAGCCGTATTGGTGGCGGTGTTGTTGATTGCCGCGGTCGCAGTGATGGTGACCATGGGTGTGGTATTGGCCCCCATGTTTACCGCCATCATCATCGCCTTTTTAATGCAAGGTTTGGTTGCCAAGTGCCTCAAAATTGGCATTCCTCATCTCGGTGCTGTGATTATCGCGTTTTTGGTGCTGGTTTTTTCAATTACGGCGGGGTTGTTCGGTTTGTTGCCCGCCATCTGGAAACAAATTCTCAATTTGGTGACAGAGGCACCGCGGATGATCAAGGAAGGCCAGCACCTATTGCTGTTATTGCCGGAACGTTATCCACAATTTATAACCACTGAGCAAATTAACCAGTTGACCAGCGCAGTGGGGGCTGAGTTGGGGAAAACTGGTCAGACTGTCCTCTCGTTCTCAGTTGCTCAACTTCCCATTCTGGTGGGTGTTCTTATTTATCTGATATTGGTCCCTATTTTGGTTTTTTTCTTTCTAAAAGACGGCGATACGATGTTGGCGTGGGTGGGAAATTTATTGCCCAAAGAACGCCCAGTCATGAAGCAAATTTGGCGGGAAATGAACCTTCAAATTGCCAATTACGTGCGTGGCAAAGTGGTTGAAATTGTCATTGTGGCTGTGGTCACCAGCATCACCTTTAGCTTCCTGAATGTGAATTATGCTTTGTTGTTGGGTATCGTTGTGGGTCTCAGTGTATTAATTCCATATATTGGTGCGGCGGTAGCCACATTACCCGTATTTTTAATTGGCTTTTTTCAATGGGGGTGGGGCAGTGATTTACTCTATCTCATGATTGCTTATGGCATCATTCAAGCGTTGGATGGTAATGTGTTGGTGCCCTTGTTGTTTTCCGAAGCGGTTAAGATGCACCCAGTGGCGATTGTGTTGGCAGTGCTGGTGTTTGGCGGGCTATGGGGCTTTTGGGGGGTGTTTTTTGCGATACCGCTGGCAACGCTTTGTAAAGCGATCTTAAATGCTTGGCCAACGCGTCAGGCAAATACCTCTTCTGTGGTTGACGAATCAGACACACTCTAAAGGTTTTTTGTCTCCGTACTTCTAGCGTCCCCTTTCAGATTCAAATGCGCAATATGAACATTCATGCAACACTGGAAAATTGAGTGCTGCAGTGCAAAATAGGTTGGTGTTGATATTGTATTGTTTGTGATGAAGTAGGGTGAATCACTCTTCGTCAGTCGGTCATATGTTCGCGGGCTAAGCGATACGTGTGCAACGGTTGTTTTTACTCTGCGAATGCGGATCAGATGGACGGCAAGCGGTTAAGATTTGATCCTGCTCGAACAGGCAAACATAGGGGTTAAGTTGCTGCGGTGCAGCCAAAGGCCTGGCTGGATAATTCAAATTGAACTGTGTAGAATCGTGGCGCCGCAGCGCGGGTAAGCCGAATAACCGTGGTTACCCAAATGTTGCATGCCTTAAAACCAAAAAGGTATCAAGGCCAGACCTTTCTTAGCCAATCACACCGATTGTTGAAGCCCTAGCATTACTCGCGTAATGTCGGGTGCTTTTTGTTATTTTAGCGGCGACGGTTGTGGAAGGTTGAGGTTTGAACGGGCATCGGGTGACCCATACCGGTATGCCCCCGATATTCTGATAATTGCGCACACTCACGCGCAGTCGATTGAGGAGACTTGAATGGTCGAGGAAATTGATGCTCTCGAAACCCGAGAGTGGCTTGAAGCTCTAGAATCTGTAGTCCGACATGGTGGTTCAGAGCGCGCTGCATATTTGCTGGCAAAACTGGCAGACGTAGCGAAGCAGTCCGGTGTACAGACCCCTTCTGGTATCACCACCCCCTACAGCAACACCATCCTTCCCAGTGCAGAACCCAAAAAGCCCGGTGATAATGATATGGAGCGCCGTATTCGCTCCTTGACACGCTGGAATGCCTTGGCAATGGTGATGCGAGCCAATCAAAACGATGATGGTTTGGGTGGACATATTTCTACTTTTTCCTCTGCTGCAACACTATACGATGTGGGTTTTAACCATTTTTTCCGAGGAAACGATGGCGATCAATTAGGCGACTTGATTTATTTCCAAGGGCATAGCTCGCCAGGAATGTATGCGCGTTCTTTTTTGGAAGGGCGGTTTGACGAGACGCAGTTGGATAGTTTTCGACGTGAAGTCGATGGCAACGGTTTGTCGTCATACCCGCATCCATGGTTGATGCCAGATTACTGGCAGTTTCCAACCGTTTCGATGGGACTGGGCCCTATCTGTTCTATTTATCAAGCACATGTGATGCGATATATGTCCGCCCGCTCCATTGTGCCAAGAGGCGATCGAAAAGTTTGGGCCTTCTTGGGGGATGGTGAGTGTGACGAGCCAGAAACTCTGGGCGCCATTTCTTTAGCCGGTCGCGAGCAATTGGATAATTTGATCTTCGTGATCAACTGTAATCTGCAGCGCTTGGATGGCCCTGTGCGAGGAAACGGAAAAATTGTACAAGAACTCGAAGGCGTGTTCCGCGGAGCTGGCTGGAATGTGATTAAGTTGCTTTGGGGGGGACGTTGGGATCCTCTATTGCAGAAAGACAAAACAGGCCTTTTGCAGAAGCGCATGGACGAAGTGGTTGACGGCGAAATGCAAAATTTCAAAGCCAATGGCGGCGCCTACACGCGGCAACATTTTTTCGGTAAGTATCCAGAGCTATTAGAGCTTGTTAAAGATATGACCGACGATGAAATTATGAATTTAAACCGCGGCGGTCACGACCCGCAAAAAGTTTATGCGGCCTATGCAGCAGCCACTGCGCATAAAGGGCAACCCACTGTTATTTTGGCGCAAACGGTGAAAGGGTATGCTATGGGCTCTTCCGCAGAGTCTGCCAATGTGGCGCACTCGGTTAAAAAGTTGGATTTGGATAGCCTGAAGGCGTTTAGGGATCGTTTTAATATTCCTGTTAGCGACAGTGACCTCAAAAATGTCCCTTATTATCGTCCGGGCCCCGATGCGCCAGAAATGGTGTATTTACGGGAGCGTCGCCAGGCCTTAAATGGGCATGTGCCGTCACGTGTGAAGGATTTTGAATCTCAAAACATTCCCAGTCTAGATGCATTTAAAGCTTTATTAAAGTCGTCAGGTGAGCGCGAAATTTCCACCACTATGGCATTTGTACGGTTTATTTCAACACTGGTGAAAGACAAATCTGTGGGGTCGCGCGTGGTACCGATTGTGCCGGATGAGGCGCGGACTTTTGGTATGGAAGGGATGTTCCGTCAATTGGGCATCTACTCTTCCGAGGGGCAAAAATATGTCCCTCATGATTCCAATCAAATTATGTACTACAAGGAAGACAAGCGTGGCCAAATTCTAGAGGAAGGTATTAACGAATCGGGTGCGATGTCCGCATGGATTAACTGTGCGACGGCTTATAGTACTTATAAAGAACCGATGATTCCGTTCTACATTTATTACTCCATGTTTGGTTTTCAGCGTGTGGGCGATTTATGTTGGTTGGCGGGTGATATTCAAGCGCGGGGCTTTTTGATTGGTGCAACCGCTGGGCGAACCACGTTGAACGGTGAAGGTCTGCAGCATCAGGATGGGCACAGCCACATCATGGCCAACACCATTCCCAACTGTCGTACCTATGACCCTACTTACGCGTTCGAGTTGACGGTGATCATGCAAGACGGTTTGAAGCGAATGTACCAAGATAAGGAAAATTGCTTCTACTACATTACTACGATGAACGAAAACTATACCCACCCAGAAATGCCCGAAGGTGCAGAGGAAGGCATCATTCGCGGTATTTACAAGCTGGTGGAAGGTAAGAAGCGCGCGAAGAAAAAAGTTCAATTAATGGGCAGCGGGACTATTTTGCGAGAAGTGGAAGCGGCGGCCGCATTGCTGCGTGACAATCACGGTGTGGAGTCTGACATTTGGAGTGTGCCAAGCGTGAATGAACTGACTCGAGAGGGTCAACGTACGGACCGTTGGAATCGTCTACACCCAGATAAGCCCACTAAAAAGCCGTATTTGACGAAAGTGCTTGAAGGCGCTGGCGGGCCCTTTGTGATATCGACTGATTACATGAAAAGTTACAGTGAGCAGCTTCGTCCGTATATCCCAGGCAGTTACTACGTATTAGGTACCGATGGTTTTGGTCGAAGTGATTCGCGCTCAAAGTTGCGCAACTTCTTTGAAGTGGATCGCTATTATGTCACCGTAACGGCTTTGAAGGCATTGGCTGATGAGGGCGTGATTCCGGTGAAAGAGGTGGTTGATGCGATTAAGCAGTACGAGATCGACCCCGAAAAAGCTGACCCAATGACCGTTTAATAGGAGTTTGCAACGTGGCAATTGAAACAATTAAGGTTCCTGATATTGGTGGTGCTGAAGGCGTGGATGTCATTGAGTTGTGTGTGGCCCTGGGTGATACGGTAGGGCAAGACGATTCTTTGATTGTGTTGGAGTCAGACAAAGCTTCTATGGATATTCCTTCACCCGTCTCAGGGAAGCTAACCAAGTACCTGGTGGCTGAAGGGGATAAGGTTTCTGAGGGAATGCCCATCGCTGAAGTGGAAGTGGCCGCGACTGGAGAAGAATCCAGCTCCAAGCCAAATCCTGCGGCTGAAGCAGTCCAACCTGCAGCCAGTGCCCCCCAGGCGGTGAAAGCTTCGGAGCTATCCGTGGCTGTGCCCGATATTGGTGGCGCTGAAAATGTGGATGTAATTGAAGTGTGTGTGGCGGTGGGTGATGAGGTCTCTGAAGGAGATTCTCTTATCGTATTGGAAAGTGATAAAGCTTCCATGGATATCCCCGCCCCCGCGAACGGAAAAGTTTTGAGTGTCGCTATTAAGGAAGGCGATAAAGTATCTGAGGGCGCTGCCATATTGGTGTTGGCCAGTGGTTTAGCTTTAGCACCAAAGTCTGAACCTGCGGCATCGCCAGCACCTGCTACCACAGTGACCAATTCCAGTTCTCAAGATGTCAACGTGCCGGATATTGGTGGCGCGGAGGGCGTGGATGTGATTGAAGTCTGTGTGGGGCCCGGCGACGAGGTTTCCGAAGGGGATTCAATTATCGTTTTGGAGAGCGACAAGGCCTCAATGGAGGTGCCGTCACCGGTGACGGGTAAAGTTGTTAACCTATCGATCAAAGTGGGTGATAAGGTCTCCATGGGTACTCTGATTGGGACATTTGAGGTCAGTGGTGGCCAGGCACCGACTGAGAGTGCACCTGCGAGCAAAGCCAGTGACAGTAAACCTGCGGCAAGTACACCAGCGCCAGCAGCAGCCCAGTCATCGGCGGCCGGTGCAACGACTGCGAAAAGTGCAGGGGCCGATGTGTATGCGGGGCCTGCGGTACGCAAGCTCGCGCGTCAGATGGGGGTCGACCTAAGTGAGGTCAAAGCCACTGGCCCGCGAGGCCGAGTGCAAAAAGATGACATCAAAGCATTCGTGAAGACCGTCATGGAGCAGCGCGCTGCGGGTGGTGGCGTGTCGGGCGGCAGCGGGATTCCGGCCGTCCCCGCCGTGGATTTTGCGCAGTTCGGCGATATTGAACTTGTCAAAATGAGTAAAATCAAGAAAGTAACGGCGGCAGCCATGTCGCGTAACTGGTTGAACGTGCCCCACGTGACTCAGTTCGACGATGTGGATATCACCGAGCTCGAGAGCTTTCGTAAATCCATGAAAGCAGAAGCCGAGAAGGCGGGTGTCAAGCTCACGCCTTTGCCATTTCTGATTAAAGCCTGTGCAGCTGCGTTACGTGCAGAGCCTTCGTTCAACGTCTCAATGCACCCAGACGGTGAGCATATCGTGCAAAAACACTATGTGCATATCGGCGTTGCAGTGGATACGCCTAATGGTTTGGTCGTGCCGGTGGTGAGAGACGCTGATCAAAAGGGCTTATTCGACATCGCCAAAGAAGTCACTGCCCTGGCAAAAAAAGCGCGTGACGGAAAACTGATGCCAAAGGATATGCAGGGCGGGTGCTTTACGATATCCAGCCTTGGTGCCATGGGTGGTACTGGCTTTACGCCGATTGTGAATGCGCCTGAAGTGGCCATTTTGGGTGTCTCGCGCGCGGATACCAAGCCGGTTTGGAATGGCTCAGAGTTTGTACCGCGTTTGATGTTGCCCCTGTGCCTTTCCTACGATCATAGGGCCATTAATGGTGGCGATGCGGGTCGCTTCTTTACGTATCTCAACAGTGTTATCGTTGATATTCGTCGGTTATTGCTGTAAGTATCTGTTTTGTATTTGTAGCCCCTTCTGATTTTGGCGCCTAATATTTTAGGCGCCACTCCTTTTTGGCGACTGGCGCACAGTTGGCGTAAGTAACCCCCTGAAGACATGTCGTTCATTTTGTTGAAATGGGCGCCGCGTCACTCGCAATCCCAAAATCTTGTCCTACACTGATTGAAAGCGAAGAAACAAGGCTGAGTGTCTTTGCGCACAATGACTCATTGTGTTTGATAAATATACAATAATTGATGCTTGGCTTGTGTAAATAGAGATCACCCTGAAAATAGCATGGTTCGTAGCGTTGCGCGCATGGGCCAGGGGTAGGGGTGTCATGTTATTGCACCAGGTTGAGCCCTGCACTCTATGAATATTGCGTCAAAATCCTTACTGGATTGAGGCGTGTAGTGGGTGGTCTTGGAGCTTGAGTATGTCGACTGTAACTGCCCTTAATCAATACCAAAGCAAACACCCAAAGGGTCGCTATCTATTGATTGAGGATAACCCCAAAGATGCGGATTTAGTGTCGCGCTTGCTGGAATCGATGTTCACCAAAGCGGTCTCAGTGCAAACCGTTGGTCGGTTTGACCGGGCGGTGGAGTTGTTGGCCAAGCAAAACTTCGATGCTTGCATTTTGGATTTACATTTACCCGACCGTTCGGGGTTGAGCAATGTGGAGCTTCTCAACCGACTTTACCCCAGCCTACCCATTGTGGTGCTCACAGATCATAATGATGATGCGAGCGCAATGACAGCGTTGAATTACGGCGCACAAGATTACCTTAGCAAATCAGAAGTGACCTCTGCGATCCTTTGTAGAAGTTTACGATATGCCAAAGAACGCAAAAACATTGAAATACGTTTAAAAAATGCATTAGACGAATCTGCCAATCGTAATGTCCAATTGGAAAAACTTGCGCGACACGATTTTCTAACAGCGCTGCCGAACAGAGCCTATTTTGATGGCGCAGCGTTAAAAATGTTAAAAAGAGCGGCAAGACACAATAAGTGTTTTGGCCTGGTGTATTTCGATATCAACAAATTTAAGAGCATCAATGACAACCTTGGCCATACTGCCGGTGATGAATTGCTAAGGCAAGTGGCCCAGCGAGCCAAGGGCGTGGTGCGAGAAACGGATTTTATCGCACGTATGAGCGGCGATGAGTTTGTTATTGTAATCGACATTATCAATGAAAGGAGTGAGGTATACGGCCTGGTTACCCGTTTGTTGAGCTGTTTTGAATACCCTTTCTTTGTCGAAGGGCAAGATCTTTCTGTGTCCACATCTATTGGCGTGGCATTTTACCCCGATGCCGACAATTTAAATTTGTTGATTCGTCAGGCAGACCTTGCCATGCATGAAGCCAAGAGCAAAAATCAAGATGTGTGCTTTTTTACCAGTGAAATGGAGGCGGTGTATTCGCGATCTATGTTGATTCGTTCACATCTGCAACAAGCGGCAAAAAAGTCAGAATTCCATTGTGAGTTTCAGGGGTATTACGCGAGTTCGCCTGATGGCAAGGTCTATTCCGAGGCGCTTGCACGATGGGTTTCGCCGGTATTGGGCAAAGTTGCGCCTGATGAGTTTATTCCCGTTGTGGAGCACAGTCCACTCAACAATCAGCTTACGCGATCTATTATTCACCAGTGTGGGTTGCTAACCGAAATGGCCGCAAACTTGGGTATTCAGTTTGGGCACATTAATGTGAATGTTTCAGCCAGTCAATTGACAGAGGCGTCCTTTGTTCGCCAGCTACTGCATTGGATCTATCAAGCAGATTTTGACCCTAATTTACTGTGTTTGGAGTTGACCGAGCGCGAAATGGTTCAAAATATTGTCAATTGTGGTGCGAATATTCATGAATTGCGCAGAGAAGGGATTCGTATCGCACTTGATGACTTTGGCAGTGGTTATTCTTCAATTACACATTTAATTTCGTTGCCGATCGATCTTTTAAAATTGGATCGAATGTTGGTGAAAAACATTGACCGAAATCACAAGTACCAAGCACTAAATGCCGGTATCGTGGAAATGGCACACCGCCTTGAAATGTCAGTGATCGCCGAAGGCATCGAAACCTTTGAGGAATACCAGGTGCTGAAAGAGTTGGGGTGCGATTATTATCAAGGCTTTTACTTTTCCAGGCCGCAATGCGCACAGGACTTCTTGGCGCACTGTGCGGATCTTCCCCAAAAATAAAAATATTTTTTGATAACGAAAATAACAGAGCTGTCTGTCTAAAAGGCAGCGCTGGACGTCCTGTCAACCCGGCAATTCAATCGATTTCCTACCTATTGAATTGCGCGCCCATAAAATACTGGCGGAAATATGTGAATTCTCTTGTGTTTTAAGGGTTTACATTGGCCGTGTCGCATTAACCCGACATAAAAGATTGCCGGATTCATAGATGCGATGTGAAATGAATGGCCATGACTCTAATATATAAAGTAATACAACTCAGGTGAGCTTTGAGGCGTCGCTCTGCGGGGCTTACAGAGTATTCTGGTGTCTTCGAGAGTGGTTTTCTTCAGGCCATTAGTAAGCATTAGTCGTCATGGGTGAGATGAATACCGTTTTTGCGGAAGTTAAAAATGGCCAAAATATTGCCGCAATCTCAAAAACCTCTGTCAGTTCGAAGCCGTTTGGATTTAAACCGGGGTTTCCTAACGTTTAAAGAAAGTGATCAATTGATCGAGGTTTCGAGCCTGGTCTGCCATGGATTCGCTGGCGGCGGAGGCTTCTTCCACCAAGGCTGCATTTTGCTGGGTCATTTGATCCATCTGTGATATTGCCACATTGACTTGTTCAATGCCTGCGGATTGTTCTTTGGCACTGGTAGAGATATCCGTCATTTTCGAACGAACTTGCTCGACTTCGCTCAAAATTTCAGACAGTGTTTCTCGAGATTGCGTGACCAGTTCAGTACCGTTTTCCACTTTATTGACGCTGTCTTCTATCAGTGTTTTTATTTCCTTGGCCGCAGTAGCAGAGCGCTGAGCCAAGTTTCGAACTTCCCCTGCGACCACAGCAAAGCCGCGACCTTGTTCTCCCGCCCTTGCAGCTTCCACAGCAGCATTCAATGCCAGTAGGTTGGTTTGGAAGGCGATTTCGTCAATGACTCCTATAATATTAGCAATACGATTGCTGGCTTCACTAATGGAGGCCATGGCCGAGGCTGTTTGAGCGACAGACTGGTCACCGGCACTGGCAATTTTTCGAGCATTGTCTGAAAGGTCCATAGCCGCTTTGGCGTTGCCTTCGTTCTGGCGAACCGTCTGGGTCATCTCTTCCATGCTTGATGCTGTTTCTTCAAGGGAAGATGCCTGTTCTTCTGTGCGTTGACTGAGGTCTTTATTGCCTGCTGAAATTTCTTCCGATGCTCTTGCGATATGGCCTGAGGCCTCTTGGATTCTATCGGTAATGTCGCGTAATTTTTTGATAGTGAGGTTGGCGTCACGTTTGAGAAGGGCAAATTCACCTTCGTAGTCGCGCTCAATCATTTGCGACAAGTCGCCGTTTGACAGCGCGCTTAATACTCGAACAATATCGCTAAGGGCAAGGTTTGTGGTATCCAGAAGCCGGTTTAACCCCTGGCTCACACTGTGGAAAAACCCGGTTTTGTTGGTGAGGTCAACGCTCTTCGAAAAGTCACCCTGAGATGCCGCAAGTACAATGGTGTCAATTTCCTTTTCGATGGCAATTTCTGCAGTGCGATCTGCCAATTCCACCACTGTGCCGATGCGTTTATTATCTTCGTTGACAATGGGGTTGGCAATAATCGAAAGTGTTCGTTCGCCAACTTTAAATTCGGATTTGTGGGTGTTGCTAAGGTTTGATAGTAAATGGCGTTGATGCGACGGAGCTTTGTGGAAGCGGTCTATGTTGGAGCCAACCAGATTGTTGGCATTAAAGTCTCCCATGTGTGAGCGAAGGTCATTTTCAGCAGATGAAATTAAATTATTGAGTGCGTTGTTGACGTAAATAATATTGTACTGGTCGTCTGCGATCATGGTGCCAGTAGAGGAGCTGTCTAACGCTTGACGAATTCGAGCATTTTCGTCGGCGATGCGACGCTCCTCGCGCTCCTTGGCTAATTGTTCTGTGAGGTTGTGCCATTCAATCACAGCGCCTAGGTACGTGTTGCTCTGGTCGTGAATAGGGGTTACTGTTAAATTGAATGTGAGCCCTGAGATTTCGAGTTGTGTGCGATAGGTATCCCTTAAATTTTGAAGCAACTCTCTTTGATGTTGTGGGTTCTTGTGAAATCTATCAATACTGCTGCCGACCAGATTGTCTGTCGAGAAGTTAGGTATAGCTTTTTGAAAATCGCTTTCGGTCTCTTTGAGCATAGTATTGCTGGCCTCATTTAGATAAATAAGGTCAAAATTGTGGTCAGCAATCATTACAGAGGTGGCGCAAACGTCAAGCGCTTGTTTCACAATCATTGCGCGACGGGCTTGTTCTTCGGCACGCTCTGCGGCATTTTGAGCTTTGACAGTGGCGGCCTTTGTTAATTCTTCCTGCTTGTTTTGGTCTAGTTTTGCTGTCTGTAAAAGGTCGACGGCATTGTTGACACCCGATGTGAGGACGCCTAGGTCACCGGGGTATTGGCGTTCGATTTTACAATCCAAGTTGCCCGTGCCTATGGCATCTAAGGTGTTGCGGACATTACTGAATGCAGCCGACAGATTCCGCAGAAGCTCATTAAAATCGGAGCAGGCTTGGCCAATTTCATCATTTTGCTCTACCGAGGTTTGCAAACTGAAGTTGCCTTGCGTTTGCGCGTTACGAATACTGTTGCTCAAGGCCAAAATGGGCGCGGTGAGTAAGCGACTGACGTATAACGCAAACGCAGTGAGGGAGAGTGCCACAATAACGCCCAGCACCCAGAGTGAGACTTGCAGTGTGTTAATCCCCGAAAAGGCCTCTGCTTCGTCAATCTCTGATAGTACTGCCCACTGGTGGCCGCCCACCTCTAGCGGTGAAAACGATGAAAGTACTGGGTTGCCATTGTAATCTATGATAACGGCACTGCCAGTTTGTCCGCTCAGTGCATTGTGTGTGGCTTGGGTGTCCACCTTTCCTTTGTCGGGGTTTTTAAATGAGGCTGCAACCGAGTGATGGGTTGGGTCTAGGTAGGAGTCAGAGCGCATCAGTTTGTCCGCACCTACCATGTAACTTTCGCCTGTTTCTCCCATGCCTGCGCGTGCGCCCATGATGGCGTTCACGGGCTCCAAGGGCACTTGAAAAATCAAGACGCCGACAACGGCCTTGTCTTTCACGATGGGTGTTGCCATAAAGCTTGCAGGCGCACTGTAAGAGGGGAGGTAAGTGGCAAAATCCTCCATGGCAACTTCACCCTTATTTAAGGCCTTGGCTCTTTGAAAGGCTCGTGCCAAGCCGGAATCTTTATAGGGGCCCGAGACTAAATTGGTGGCAAAATCTAACTCCTTGAAGACTGAATAGACCACGTTCCCTGTATCGACATCGACGATAAAAATATCATAGAAACCGAATTTTTCTAGAAAGCTGCGAAAGTTGGAGTGATATTGTTCATGGTTGGGGTGATAAACGCTACGTCCTTCGGCTCGGTCCAGTAGATGCTTGTTCCCCAGAGGGTTCGCGTTTTGCTGGATGTAAAAATACTGTAATACGACGCCTGGATCCTGGAGTTGATTCAGCAGTGACTGGCTATTGACAGTACTGCCATCGTTTCGCGACTGATACTCTTGGCCAAATGCCCCATTGTAGTATTGGGCCAGTTGCTCACGCATGAACTTGATATCTTTTGAGCTAAGGCCTTCAGCACCGATGGTACGATCAAAGGCACGACTGAGAGCGCTGGTCGCGTCAACCGTACCACTGGATTCTGCAAGCGTCACGAGCTGGTTTTCAACGCGCTCAAAGTAGCGAGTAATGGCCTCGCTTTTCAATTCTCGCACCGATTCCAATTGGTTGAAGGCTTGCTTTGAAAGCTGTGACTTGGCAACCGTAAAAGACGCCAATGCCACAATAAACATTGGAATGAGACCAGCAGCGCCTAAGGCCAAAAGCTGTTTGCGGGACAAGGGCAAGTTTAAAAACCAATTTTTCATGTTTGAGTATCCCTAGCTGTTGTGTTGTCCAGACAGTGTTACCTCCCGCCCGTTGGTACAGGGCCGCAATAGGCCATTGCGGTCGTGCACATTCGATCTGTATTTGGCCTTAGGGTGTTGCTTGGGGGGGGGGTAGCCAATAAAAAAACTATAGACGATAACGAGATGGGTGAGCTGAGTCGGTTGCGGTATCCTTTTTCGCACCTACTAACCTACTAAAAGGCGCTAGAAAAATGAAAAAGGTGTGGTTTATGTGGAAAAAGACGCCTTTTAAGTGCGTGAGGCATTTTGATCGAGCATAACCCCGGCTGTTTGGTTTGGACGTTTAAAAAAGCCGGGGGGAGGGATGGAACTTAAGCAGGTTTTAGGATTAGGTGCCAGTATACCCAACGGGATTTTTTTGTTGCCAGCGCCAGGTGTCTGAAATCATTTCCTCAAGGCCATATTCGCACGTCCAATGAAGCGTTTTTTGGGCGAGAGTCGCGTCTGCATAGCAGGTGGCGATGTCACCTGGCCTTCTCGGGTAAAATTCATAGGGTATGGGCTGGCCAGACACTTCACGAAATTTCTCAATAATTTGTAGGACCGAAACACCAGCTCCAGTACCGAGGTTGAACGTGTAAATTGCGGGAATTGTTGAGCGCAAGTGGTTGATGGCCGCGAGGTGTCCACGGGCAAGGTCCACCACATGAATGTAGTCGCGAACACCAGTGCCATCTGGTGTGTTGTAATCGTTGCCAAACACCCGTACGTGCGCATGTCGGCCGGTAGCCACTTGCGCCACAAAAGGCAGAAGGTTATTAGGAATGCCATTAGGGTCTTCACCTATTTCACCCGATGAGTGTGCACCGATGGGGTTGAAATATCGCAGCAAGGTGATTTTCCAAAAGTCTGGTCTGGATTTTTGTAAATCCCTTAATACTTCCTCTACCATCAATTTACTGCGTCCGTAGGGGTTGGTGGCGTGTGTTGGGCTGTTTTCAATAATGGGTACCGTGGCAGGGTCGCCGTAAACGGTTGCAGAAGAGCTAAATACCAGTGTGGCGCAATTGTGGCGGGCCATGGCCTCGCAGAGTGTGAGTGTGCCACCCACATTGTTACGGTAGTAACTCAGTGGCAGTTCGTTGGACTCGCCAACCGCCTTGAGCCCCGCAAAATGGATAACCGCATCAATGGAAAAGTCGGTGAAGATTTTATCGAGTGTTTGGGGGTTATTAATGTCACCCTCAATGAGGGTGCACTCGCGCCCGGTAAGCTTTCCCACGCGCCTCAAGGATTCCGGTTGACTGTTCGCGAAATTGTCAATCACTACCACATCCCAGCCAGCCTCCAGTAGCAATAGGCTAGTGTGAGAGCCGATATAACCTGCACCACCTGTTACCAAAATGGCCATAGCAATTCCTAGTATGTTTGAGCGTGAGCAGTATTGTAGGCGGCAGGTTAAGGCCAAGTCGATAGAGGTTTAAGCGTTTTTTCATTGGTGTTTGCAAAAATAGAAAAATCGCGCGAAGGAAGGTCACATAAAGCGGCCGAGCCAAAAACAAACCTTTGTCATTTTGAGTGGGATTTCGAGTGAATTGACGGTTTAGCGAGTTCTCGGTCAGTGTAGTGTGGGCAAAATGTGGACACACAAAAAAGGCCGCTAAATTAGCGGCCTTTTTTGTGCCTATAACATATTGATATTAAAGGCTTTGTTTGGCTCCGCCTGCTGGGCTCGAACCAGCGACCCAATGATTAACAGTCATTTGCTCTACCAACTGAGCTAAGGCGGAATGGTGTTGACTTAGCGCTCGATCACTCGATCAAGAGGCGCGTATGTTAGTGCTTCAGTTTTTACCTGTCAAGCCTGAAGTTAACTTTTAACTGTTTGATTTTAAAACAGTTTTAGCGCCTCTTGGCTTGATGAGGCGTTGGTAGGACCGAGCGGATTTGAACCGCTGACCCCCACCATGTCAAGGTGGTGCTCTAACCAACTGAGCTACGGTCCTAGCAAGGCCGAGTATTCTAGCGGCAGTGCCAAACACTGGCAACCACTTTTTGGTGTCCTTATAAACCGTTGACCGCTGCGGCGCCAAGTGCGGCTTGATACATGATTTGCGTAACCTTGGCCCAGATGGATAGTTTGTCCAGCTTGTCGGTCTCTAGGGGCACCACAATAGTGTCTCCGGGCAAAATGGCGGAGGTTTTGGCGCGAAACCAACGGGACTTAGGGGGTTGAACCACAAGCCCATTGGCCTTCACGATATAGACCCGAGCTTGATCTGCGTGCTTTTTAAAACCTCCGGAGCGCTCAATATAGTCGGTGGCGTCATAGGGCTCCTCAAAGAAGTGGGAGGTGGGGTATTGCACTTCGCCCACTACGGTGACAGATGGCTTATAGCGGGGGATGGTTAGGGTATCCCCGTCCTCCAGCTCAAAATCTGCGTCTTCGGGGGTATCCGTGATTTGTGGCAGGTCGATCACCATGCGCCCGAGCGGTTTCAGCTGACCCAGGTTTTTCAATAGGGCTTGGGCCTCTCCTAGGTCTACAGTCCTTTCGTTATCGTCCGCGGCAACCGATTGCGCGGCAATGTCATTTTCTAGCTTGCCTTTAAATTCTTCCAGACGCTTTGCCTCAAGCTCACGCAGCTCCTTGCGCGAAAAAATGGCACCTTGTGGGTAGGCTTGGGGTGTAAGCCCCCCTGCGCGAGTCAGTACGCTGGTGAGGGTTTCGCCAGGCAGTATAGTGTAAGTACCTGGAAACATGACCTCGCCTTGCAGGGTAACTTGTTCCTTGGTTTTCCACAGGGGGATTTGTTTTACTTGTAAGATATCCCCTGCAGCTAACGCTACCGGCGGTTGCATGAAGTTTACGGGTATGTGTAGTACCTCGCGCATCCTGGCATCATTCACGGAATAGCGTGTGATTTCACCTTGAGTGCCCATGGCGCTCTCGGTAAGGCCTCCCGCCAACATAATCAACTCTGCGGTGGTCATTTGCGGAGTGATGGGATAAGTGCCTTCAAATCGTACGCTGCCGTTGACGCTAACCACTTGCAAGGTTTCGGTAAAGTCCGCCTGGACGGTCAGCTGGTTGACTAATGGTTCGATCGTTTCATTTCTATTTGACTCGTAATCGAACAGCTGCAGTTCATCTCTTTTTTGGAGCGTCAGGTTATGTTCTCCCTCCGGATTGGCCCAGGCTCTTTTGGGTGAGAAAATGAGCGCCGAGACTTCAAGCGTTTTAGGGTCATAGCGTTTGACCAAAGCCACATCGATATCAGGGTTGGGCAGTAATTCGGTGGGTGCTGTAATCACATCGGTAAAACGTAACTGAGGTGTCCATGAGCGCACGCCGGGGCGTTTCACGTGGCCAGAAACGGTAATTTTGTTGTTAACAAAATCTAATGTTGAGGCTATTGAGAGATAGTCGCCGTTTTGTAGTTTGAAATTTTGTTGCGGCCTTTCCAGTAAATTTAAGTTGAGGATGTTTTTCTCGCCTTGGTGGTCCAAGCGGATAAGTTGCACTTGCTGTTTAAAAGCCGTATTGCGCAATCCACCGGCCAATTCAATTAAGCCTTTTGCTGTTTCTGTGTTTTTTAATTCATAACGGGCCGGGCGGTTGACTTCGCCATCAATACTCACTGTGGCTCCAATGGGAGGAACAAAAATCACGTCACCGGGTAGCAATCGCACATCTTTAGAGGTGTCGCCTTTGAGGAGCAAGTCGTAAAGGTCAAAGGTCGCCGCCAGCTCGCCATTGCGTTTCAATTGAATGTTGCGAAATGTCCCCACTTCGGTAATGCCACCGCTTTCGAATAAGGCGTTGGTTAGTGTGGACAAGGCGCCAATGGTGAAAGACCCAGGACGCTGTACATCACCTAAGACAAAAATACGGATGGTGCGTAAGGTGCCCATGGTCACGGATGCTTTTACGCCGATTTTTTGTTCGGCAACGATGTCGGCAATGGTGTTTTGTGCACTTTGAAAGCTGAGGCCTGCTAGATTCACGGGGCCAATTTGTGGGAACAGTACGCGGCCTTCTCGATCTACCACCAAGGAGTGGGTGGCGTTTTCCTTGCCGTAGAGTTGAATAATAATATTATCCCCCGGGCCTAAAATATAATTGGCGGGCACGGGGACAGTTACAGCAGGACGCATGGACTCTGTGTTGGTAAAAATATCGCTGCCGAATAACGGAAGTGGTTGGGTTGTATCACGAGTGGAGGTGTTTTGGTTTTTTTTTGCTGTGACTGTTGTGGGGTTGTCTGGCAGAGTTGGACTTTTGGGTGGGGATTCTTCGGACAACTGCGGTTGATCAGATGACCCACTCGATGGTTGAAACGATCCAATATCAATGCCGGCTTGTTGCGCCAATCTTTTTTGTTCGGCTGGGGAGAGGTTTTTGAATTGCTGAATTTGTTCCTGTGAGGGCGTAAAAGCCTCTACAAATGCCGCATTAAAAAAAACAGCGGATGTTAAAAACAGCCCTGCAGTTGCGCGAATGGCCCTATTCATAAATTGTCTCTTGCGCTGCGTTATTGGTTTGAATGCACTTACGGGTTAGACGTTTACCATTGACTCTCAAGTCGGAGATAACCGCCATTTTCGATGGCGTTGTCTTGAAGCTTCAATGGTTCGCTGTGGTGGAACAAGCCCACTCCTATGGCCCAGGCACCGGAAAGCGGCATATTGTACTCAATTGTTAGGTGTGTGTCGGTGATTTCATTTGCACCAAAAACATTTCCGCCGATTGTTCTATTGCTACCATCCATATTGATTCGCAATTTCGCCAAGGATAGAGACACTTGGTGACCATTGGCGCGATAGAGTTGCAGGCGTGCCGTAATAGATTCGCTGTCGTTATCTGTGGAGGCGCCTATAGGTCGGCCAAGATAGCGATAACCGCTTTTATAAATACCATGTTCGTAGGCCAGGTTGTAGGCTGGGCGATTGATGTCCGTAACGCTAATCACCTTTGGTTGCTTGTCGTCGTAAAAATACACAGTGGTGTTGTGGGCTTCTAGACTGGTGCGCCATTGGGTGTTGCCAAATAAACCCGAAAACTCAACACCGCCCATGCCAATGTGGCGCGAGGGCAAACCACCGGCTTCGTCCTCGCCAATCAGCTGGGCGTATAGCCCCCCTTGAATACCGGCAAGGGTGTAATTCAATCGAATGTCGAAGCCGGCCAGTTGGTTGCCGGGCTCGTTGGATTCGTCAATATCACCGTCACCACGGTTGTCATTGCCAACGAGTAAATTAAAAAAGGTTTTGATGTCCCCTGGGCGGCCTTCGCCCCCCCATTGCGCCGTGCGCGACAATCCCAGCTCCATAAAGGATAAGGGTTTGAGCGTAAGCCTCATGCCCCAGAGTCGGGCGTCGGGGATGTGGCGATCGTGTTCAAGCTCACCCATAAAGGTGATCAATTGCCAGGGGCCGAGCCAACTCAGCCATGGGGTCGAAAACGGGACGGCGTGGTGACGCTGTAAAAACAACCCAGGTACCGGCCGTGCGCTATGCGACAGAATAAGGCTCGATTCCCAGCCGGGTCCCCACCAGCGGTCGATGGTGCCTACACCTGCGGCCCAGTTGCCTAACAGCACGCTCGCGAATGCGCCATCCATCCTAAAGTCGCGGTCATCCGTAGGGTTGTGTGCATACTGGCCGGCCAAGTTAAAGGCAAATTTTTCGCCGACGACATCCAGCGCCACCCCCGCCTGAGAGTCTTCACGAAAGTCTGTCCCAAAATAGCCTATGGCCGTGGGCGAGCTTGCCAAATAAGAATGTTGACGAATGGTGGAGGTTCGGTTGGCGTTGCGTAGCTCGTGCTTTAAAAAGCGGAAGGACCAAAGGGCTTCTGCGGACAGGGTGCGAGGTTCAACACTGTCAAGTACAGATTTAATATCCGCCCAGGGCATGGGCCAAGTACTGGTAAGTGTTTTATGTGATGTGGCATCGGCGAGCACCAATAAATGGTGTTTGATGCGTTCGTTACCCGGCTCCACCCAGGGCAATGCCTGTGCGCAGGCGAATGGCCACACCGCTATGCCGCTGAGCAGCAGTACTGCTATCGGGGGCACTCGATGACGGCGCAGTAAATAAGATGAAAAGGAAAGGGTTGTCAGGGCGACTATTTTTGCGCGCAGCATGGGGTTACAGCAATACCGTTTGAGGATGTGGATACAGACGTGCATCTTAGGGGATTTTCATTGGCTGTCAAAGGATTGCGAGGTTTCGGTGGTTTTTAAAGGTTTTTATGAGGTTTGGTTAAATGCTGGCTGGTTAAGATGCACGCAGGGTGGGTGCGGTTTTACCGGAAAAAAGTACCAGGACACTGGCCGTATGTGAAGTTGGCACGTAATAATAAAGTTTTACGCCTAAAGACCTAGACACTCGTCATAAATTACCTTAATTTCGGGGTGTCATCAGCACTTGAGATGAGGTCTAAAGCACTGAGCTGCCAGGTCCAAGGGTGATGATCGAACATGTATGCGACCATAACAAAAAGCTAGGGGGTAGTATGTCGTCTCGAGAGATTGGTACGGTTAAGTGGTTTAACAACGCGCGTGGGTATGGTTTTATCACCCGGAGTGAAGAGCAAAGCGACGATATATTTGTTCATTTTCGCAATATCAGAGGCGATGGGTACCGCACTTTAAACGAGGGGCAGCAAGTGGAATTTGAGTTGCAGAAGGGAGAAAAAGGCTTACAAGCGGAAGACGTGGCCTGCGTGTAGTTCATAAGCTTCAGAGTGGGCGTGGTGCTATTGAGTCTGCATGCGCCCATTGGCTGCTTGGGACCGCGAAACGGATTGGCGAGTTGATCCTTCTATCGTCATCATTCTATTATCAGCGCCCTAATCGCTACCTTACTTAGATAGGGTCGGTGCCCTATAATAGGTAGGCGCCGCAAGCGAGGCGCTTAGTGCGCTCCCTAGTGGTTAAATCTTTTCTGGATTTTCCTCAACGGGTGATACCAGCACCAATATCCCCAGTCTTGGGTGATCGATATAGTGAAGCTCTTTGCTTCTCATCTTTCTGGATTGCTTTAAAGTCATTATTTGCTGCGTCAGATACGGGGCGGGCGTTTGGCCCTCGCGCTGCTCCTCGCCCAACGTTAGCGGTGTTTCCAGTTGTGAATCCTGTGCAATGGCTGCCTGAAAGGGGTTTGCTGGTTCTGAGCTGAGCGCAGATCTGGTGTGCTCATTTGCGACGACCGTAGAGGCAATGTTGTCCAGTGCGATGGATTTCAGTAGTCGTTCTTCAAGGCTCGGGGGGGTGGGTAACGAAGGCCAGTGGTCAGATGTCTGGCCGTGGTTGGGCACAAACTGGGATAACCAAAGGTGTGATTCGAGATGAATATAGCGCTTGATATGGAGCGTTAAGTAGCCTTCCAGCTCATAGTGATCACCAAATTGATTACCGCCTTTGATGACCAATGCCGGTGCCTTGTCCAAGGCTTCTAGTGGCTGTTGCCACGTTTGGTGAAACAGTAATCGCAATTCGTGCGCACGATTCACTGCTTTGGCTTGTTGCGTCAGTTGCTTGTACTCGCTGGGTAAAAATTCGTACACAGGTACCTGTGTTGGCTCGCTATCCGCTTCCATCGAAGCGGCTTCCTGGTTCTCGGGGGTGTTGTTTGTGGTAGGTGGTGTTTGTGCGTCCAGTTGTGCATTGGTTTGCAAATCAGGCGTCGTATCTGTTGTGTCTGTATCCACAGTGCCATTCATCTGGCGGTCTATGCTGTCGATAAATCCGTCAGAGAGTAACCACTGATTTTCAGCGCTGCGCTGCCTTTCGGCTTCCTCTTTCTTTCGCTGCTCCTCAACCGGGTCAATCAATTGGCGCCAATGGTTTGGATAACGCAGTTCCAGTTGTTTTGTCCAGGCTTCCGGGTCATTCTCGACCGATTTTGCAAGTCTTTCAAAAATGATCACCTCAATGTCGTAGCGCTGCGGAGTTTCGAGTTCAGCAAAGGTTGGGCTTGCCATCAAGCTCGCCAACAGTATAAGGGTGCGCCTTAGGGCTTTGCTTCGGTTGCTCGTTGAGTGGCGTACAAATGGTGTCATAAGTGGCAGGCTTTTAGTTTGGGCTGAATTTAGGCTGCAGATAAGGCGTTCAACAAATTATGGGTGACCTTGATGCGCGTATCTGGTGTCGCCATTTCTGATAAATATTTTAGCAAAGTCGCCCCTTCTAGGCGGTAGGTTTGAGGTTGAGATTGTACCAGGGTAACAATTTTTAGCGGGTCCACGGGGGTCTTTTCGGCAAATTCTATTCGGCCATAGTTTTGATTGGCCTCAATTTTGGCAATCCCGAGGCGGGTGGCCAGCATTTTCAATCGTGTAATGCGCATAAGATTCTTGGTGGCTTCAGGCAGTAAGCCAAATCGGTCGATCATCTCGACTTGCAAGTCTTCAAGATCCGCATCGCTTGCGACATTCGCCAAGCGTTTATACAGTATCAACCTGGCATGCACATCAGGCAAATAGGTATCTGGGATTAACGCAGGGATGCGCAAATTGATTTCTACATCGGGCGTCGGGTTTTCGTTAATGTCCCAAACCTGGCCACTTTGAATGGCTTTTACGGCGCGATCGAGCATCTCCATGTAGAGTGAAAAACCGATGGCTTGAATCTGACCGCTTTGCTCCTCACCCAATAGCTCGCCTGCGCCTCGAATTTCTAAGTCGTGGGAGGCCAACATAAACCCAGCACCCAAATCCTGCGCCTCTTCGATGGCCTGCAGCCTTTTTTGAGCGTCGGTAGTCATGGATTTAGCGTTTGCGGTGAGGAGGTAAGCATAGGCTTGATGGTGCGACCGCCCAACACGTCCGCGCAACTGGTGGAGCTGGGCCAAACCGAATTTGTCGGCGCGCTCAATGATGATGGTATTGGCGCTCGGCACGTCAATACCGGTTTCAATAATGGTAGAGCACACCAACAGATTAAAGCGCTTATGGTAAAAGTCACTCATAACGGCTTCCAGTTCGCGCTCTCGCATCTGGCCGTGTCCCACTTGAACGCGGGCTTCTGGGATCATTTCGGCAAGGTCACGCGCGGTTTTTTCTATGGATTTGACCTCGTTATGAAGGTAGTACACTTGCCCGCCGCGGGCGATTTCGCGCATAACTGCTTCCTTCACCGTGGGGGCATCAAATTCTCTTACAAAGGTTTTCACCGACAGGCGTTTTGCCGGCGGGGTGGCGATGATGGAGAGGTCGCGGATGGCATGCATGGCCATATTTAACGTGCGCGGAATAGGTGTGGCCGTCATGGTAAGAATGTCCACCTCCGCGCGAAGCGCCTTCAGAGCCTCTTTTTGTCGAACCCCAAAGCGGTGTTCTTCGTCAATGATCATTAAGCCCAGATTGGGAAATTTTAAGTCGCCTTGTATCAATCGGTGGGTACCAATCAATATATCTACTTTACCTTCTGCGAGGCGCTTTTGAATGCTCGTGACCTCCTTGGTGGATCGGAACCGGGAAATAGCTTCAATATTGACGGGCCAATTGGCAAAACGATCCTTGAAGTTTTCTAAGTGCTGTTGGGCTAATAGCGTAGTGGGAACCAATACCACCACTTGTTTTGCATTCTGTACGGCAATAAAGGCTGCGCGCATGGCCACTTCGGTTTTGCCGAAACCCACATCGCCGCACACCAATCGGTCCATCGGTCGAGCACTTAGCATATCCAGCCGCACGGCTTCAATGGCTTCGTGCTGGTCTGGCGTTTCTTCAAAAGGAAAGCCTGCCGCAAAGATATCGTATTCAGTTTTTGGGTGTTGGTAACTAAAGCCCTCTTTGGCTTGGCGTTTGGCGTAAATGTCTAGTAGTTCTGCGGCCACATCACGCACTTGCTCTGCGGCTTTGCGTTTGGCTTTTTGCCATTGTTCTGAGCCCAGCCGGTGTAACGGCGCGGTTTGTTCTCCAGAGCCCGAATAGCGGCTAATCAAATGCAAGTTGGCCACCGGCACATACAGCTTGGCCTCTGCGGCATATTCCAACACTAAAAACTCTTCGGTTTGGCCACTGACATCCAATGTTTGGAGCCCGCGATAGCGGCCGACGCCGTGGTCTAAGTGGACGACAGGGGCGTCTATTTTCAATTCTGTGAGATTTTTGACGATGTTATCTTGTTCATCGCGGTTAACGCGCCGCCGCCGCGCTTGACGCACCTGAGTGCCGTACAGCTGTGATTCCGCTATGAGAGAGACACCGCTTTTAAGGCAAACCACACCGTGGTCGATGGCTGCGGTGGTAATGGCTATCGCTTCTGAGCCTTGAATAAACTCGGCAATGTTGGGGACGGGGTGGGGGGCAATGCCACAGCTTGCGAGCTGTTCGAGCAATGTTTCTCTGCGGCCGGAGGACTCTGCACAAAACAAAAGGCGCTCAGACGTTTCCAGGACATAAGCCTCGATTTTACTCAAGGGTTGTGCAGATTTTGCGTCGATGTCCAGTTTCGGTGGTGGTGCGCAAGCAAAGTTGTGGTGATGGCCTTTCTCTTCAAGTGGAGTGTGGTGCAGGGTGATTCTGGCCAAGGGCTTAAGCGCGGTAAAAACATCATGGCTTGAATAAAATAAGGCTTTGGGTGTTAAGATGGGGCGTCTTACATCACCATGTCGACTGTCATAACGATCACTGGCATCACGCCAAAACTTTTCAATGGCGTGTTCAAGGCCACCCGTGACGCAAACGGTAGTGTTCTTGGGCAGGTAATCCAGCAGGCTCGCTGTACGTTCGAAAAATAACGGTAAGTAATATTCAACACCTGCGGGGGTTAACCCCGAAGTGACGTCCTCATAAATGGGGCTTGTTCTTGGGTCGCTATCAAAGTGTTCAAACCACTGCGCCTTGAATAGACTAATGGTTTTGCTGTCGGTGGGGCACTCCTTTGCTGGCAATAACTCAATACGCGTGACCTGTTCTATTGTACGCTGTGTTTCTGTATCGAAGGAACGGAGGGTTTCCACTTCATTGTCGAACAGTTCCACGCGAAAGGCCTGTTGACTGCCCATGGGAAATACATCGAGGATGCCGCCGCGAATGGCATACTCACCGTGTTGGAATACCGTGTCCACATGCTGATAGCCTGCATGGGTAAGTCCTTCGGTAAAATCGGCGGTATTGAGGGTTTCTCCCACCGCCAATACTAGGCTATTTCGCTGAACATAATCTTTGGGGCATAGGCGTTGCGCAAGCGTGGCAGCACTGACAACAATGGTGCAGGGCTGGCCACTTGCTAAGTGGTAGAGCGTACGCATGCGTTCGGAAATGATATCTTGGTGCGGCGAGAAGGTGTCGTAGGGCAGTGTTTCCCAATCTGCGAAGTGCAGTACAGGTGGGGCTTTGGGTTCGTCTGCACTAAACAGTTTGAGCTCGGTCTCAAGCCGCCCGGCCTCTGTGTTATTGTCGACAATGACCAGCGTGGTCTTGCCCAAGGCTTTTGCGCCCGCTGCGATGGCGGCACCCATGGCACCTTGGGGTAAGTTGCCCCAGTGTATTTTGTCGCCGATGCCCTTCGGCAGCGGAGGACAGAAAACGGATTCGTCAAACGGGGCGGTTTCAGGGGGTGTCATTTGCGCTCTGGTCATTTCTACTGCTGATTTGGGAGGCTATTTTAGCAGGGTGCTGCTGGCAATTGCGCATAAAGCCAGTAAACCGTGGCGAAAACTGAGCCCGTTGACAGGGATTCGTGGTGGATCAACCCGGTACTGGTAATAAAGTCGCATGTGCCTCTGGAGTTATGGGGCTGCGGTCACTATAATGTCGCCGTTTTTTGGGCGAGTAATTTCAGCTCGATTGTGGCTTGAGCCAGTTGTAGGTTTTTTGCCGCCAATGCGCAATCTGCGAGCTAGACTGGAAGTGCAAGTGGCGTCTTTCCAGTTTCCATCCGTTCATAATTGACTACACGCAGGGATTTACCAGAGCTCGGACCTTTGGTTTTGTCGTGTTAAGAGACTGTACATCAAAATTTCGGTTAATCCTCCACTCGGGACAAGGGCAGAGGGTGCGCCAAAACGCTTTTTTAACTACTGAGTATTAGGTAAAAGAAGTATGATTAAAATCCGCAAAGGGTTGGATTTGCCCATTACAGGCAAACCCATACAGTCCATTGAGGACGGCCCCCATATTCGCTCGGTGGCATTAGTAGGCTTTGACTATCACGGAATGAAGCCGACAATGTCCGTCAAAGAGGGCGATAAGGTCAAGCTTGGCCAGGAGCTGTTCACTGACAAAAAATCTCCAGGTGTCATCTACACCTCACCTGCCAGCGGCACGATAGCGGCGATTCATCGCGGCGCACAGCGCGTGTTTCAGTCTGTGGTGATCGATGTGGAAGGTGATGACGCTGTTACCTTTAAACAATACGCAGCCAGTGAATTGGGCAGCTTGTCTCGCGAGCAGGCGCAAGAGAATTTAGTGGCCTCGGGATTATGGACGGCCTTTAGAACGCGGCCCTACAGCAAGGTGCCCGCAGTGGGCTCTTCCCCAAATTCCATCTTTGTGACAGCCATGGATACCAATCCTTTGGCGGCGGATCCTGCCAAAGTCATTGATCTGGAGGCTTCGTCCTTTGAGCAGGGACTGACACTGTTAACCCGGTTAACAAATGGCAAGGTGTATGTGTGCCATGCCGAGGGCTCAAGTATACCCACGGGCTCACAAGCCGCTGTCAGTGCGCAAGCGTTTGCAGGCGTTCACCCAGCGGGGAATGCCGGTACCCATATCCATCATTTGGATCCCGTTAGTGCGAATAAAACCGTTTGGACCATTGGTTATCAAGACGTGATCGCCGTAGGCAAACTGTTTGTGTCAGGTCGTTTGTCTACCGAGCGTGTGGTGTCGTTGGCCGGCCCACAGGTGGCTTCTCCTCGGTTAGTACGCACTCGATTGGGCGCGAATCTTGAAGAGCTCACCGCAGGTCAATTGAAAAGCGGCGAGAGCCGTTTAATTTCCGGGTCTGTTTTTGGGGGCCGTTCAGGTGGGGCCGCTGTGCGATTTCTCGGGCGTTACCACACGCAAGTGAGTGTGCTGGCTGAGGGGCGAGAACGGGAGTTTCTACATTATCTGCGTCCGGGTTTTAATCACTTTTCAGTATTGCCCATTTATGTGTCTAGCTTCTTAAACAAACAGTTTGATTTCAGTACATCTACAAATGGCAGTGAGCGTGCCATGGTGCCCGTGGGGGCCTATGAGAAAGTGATGCCCTTGGATGTACTGCCCACGCACCTGTTGCGTTCGCTTATTGTAGGTGATACCGACACAGCTCAAAAATTGGGTTGTTTGGAATTAGACGAGGAAGATTTGGCACTGTGTACTTTTGTATGCCCTGGCAAATATGAATATGGCCCAATTTTGCGTGAGAACCTCACGCGTATTGAGATAGAGGGGTAGGGCAATGGCTTTACGCAAGTTATTAGACAGCATTGAACCCCACTTTCACAAAGGGGGCAAATACGAAAAGTGGTATGCCTTGTACGAAGCGGCAGATACCATTTTTTATAAACCGGCCGATGTTACCAAAACATCGTCTCACGTACGCGACAACATTGACCTAAAACGCATCATGATCACCGTTTGGTTATGTGCGTTTCCGGCAATGTTTTATGGTATGTACAACTTGGGTTTCCAAGCGAACAGTGTGTTAGCGGAGATGGGGACAACCTCTATAGAAGGTTGGCGCGGTGCGCTTATCGGATTGTTGGCGGGATACGACCCCAGTAGTATTTGGGATAATTTAATTTACGGCGCAGCCTATTTTGTTCCAATTTACGTGGTTGTGTTTGTGGCCGGTGGCTTTTGGGAAGTCCTGTTTGCCATGAAGCGTGGCCACGAAGTGAACGAAGGGTTCTTTGTGACCTCCATTTTATTTGCGCTCACGTGTCCGCCTTCTTTGCCCCTGTGGCAGGCAGCGCTCGGCATTAGTTTTGGCGTGGTCATCGGCAAAGAGGTCTTCGGTGGTACGGGTAAAAACTTCTTAAACCCGGCACTCGCCGGTCGAGCGTTTTTATTTTTTGCGTACCCCGCTTCCATGTCGGGTGACGCAGTGTGGACTGCCGTGGATGGGTACTCTGGGGCCACGGCACTGTCAGTGGCCGCCAACGGTGGTCTAGAAGCTTTGAACGCTCAAATGACTTGGTTGGATGCTTTTTTTGGCAACATGGCAGGTTCCGTTGGTGAAACTTCCACCTTCGCTATTTTGTTGGGTGGGGCTGTTCTGTTAGTCATGGGCATTGCCTCATTTCGCATTGTCGCCGGTGTGTTCATTGGTATGACGCTCACGGCCTTTTTGCTCAACATAGTGGGCAGTGATACCAACCCCTTAATGTCATTGCCTTTTTATTGGCACTTTGTACTGGGTGGCTTCGCCTTCGGTATGATTTTTATGGCCACGGATCCGGTATCGGCCTCCATGACCAATGCCGGTAAGTGGTGGTTTGGAGGGTTAATCGGGTTTATGGTGGTGATGATTCGTGTGGTCAACCCTGCATTCCCAGAAGGCATGATGTTGGCTATTTTGTTTGCCAACTTGTTTGCCCCGTTAATCGACCATTTCGTGGTGCAGTCAAATATCAAGCGGAGGTTGGCACGTGGCTAATAAAGACTCTACTCAATTTACCTTGCTGGTGGCGTTTGCCCTCTGCATTGTTTGTTCGGTGATTGTTTCTGCGGCGTCTGTTGCATTAAAGCCTATGCAAGAGGCGAATAAAGCCAAGGACTTTAAACGCAATATTTTGCTGGCCGCTGGCATGTATGAGCAGGGCACTAGCATAGAAGAGCAGTTTAAAAATGTTGAAACCCGAATCGTGGATTTGTCTACAGGCAAATATTCGAATGCGGTAGACCCTGCGGTATACGATCAGCGCAAAGCCGCGGACAATCCCGAAATGTCCAAGGCCATTCCGCCCAGTGAGGACCCCGCCAAAATCAAGCGCATGGAGCAATATGCAGAAGTTTACATAGCGGACAATGGCAAAGGTGGTAAAACGCTGATTTTGCCCGTACGTGGTTACGGTTTGTGGTCAACGCTCTATGGCTTTTTGGCGATCGAATCTGACTGGAATACCATTGTGGGCTTAGGCTTTTATGAGCATGGCGAAACTCCAGGTTTGGGTGGCGAAGTGGATAACCCTCGCTGGAAAAATCTTTGGACAGGAAAAGAAATTTTTAACGATCAAGGGGATGTGGCCATCCAAGTCATTAAAGGCAGTGTAGGCGACAGCACGGCAAATGCTGTGCACAAGGTCGATGGTCTATCGGGCGCCACGCTCACCAGTCGTGGTGTAAGCACTTTGGTGCAATATTGGTTAAGCAATAAAGGCTATGGCCGTTTCATTGAAAACTTGAAAAGCGGGGAGGCGTAAACATGAAGGCAAAAGAACTTCTATTTAAACCCGTACTGGACAACAACCCCATAGCATTACAAATTTTGGGCATCTGTTCGGCATTGGCGGTCACCAGTAGTTTAAAAGTGACCCTGGTGATGTGTATTGCATTGACTTTGGTGACTGGCTTTTCCAATTTATTTGTGTCGATGGTCCGCAATTATGCGCCAAGCAGCATTCGTATCATCGTTCAAATGACCATTATTGCCTCGTTGGTGATATTGGTGGATCAGGTGCTAAAAGCGGTGGCTTATGACATCAGCAAGCAGTTGTCGGTTTTCGTGGGGCTCATTATCACTAACTGTATCGTTATGGGGCGAGCCGAAGCATTTGCCATGAAAAACCCACCGATTCCCAGCTTTTTGGATGGCATTGGGAACGGTTTGGGTTACAGCACCTTGTTGATAGTGCTGGGTGTGATACGAGAGCTATTGGGCTCGGGTAAATTGTTGGGTTTCGAAATTTTACCTTTGTCCACCGAAGGTGGTTGGTACGTTTCAAACGGGTTGTTGTTGTTGCCCCCCAGTGCCTTCTTTTTGATCGGGCTGATTATCTGGGCATTGCGATCGTATAAGCCATCGCAATTGGAAACGCCAGAATTTAAAATTGCCCCCAACTCAAAAGTCACCAAGGAGATCGCGTAGTGGAAGCTTTAATCAGTTTGTTTGTCCGCTCCGTATTTATCGACAATATGGCGTTGGCGTTTTTCTTGGGTATGTGTACTTTTCTCGCTATTTCGAAAAAAGTAGACGCCGCTATTGGACTGGGTATTGCGGTGGTAGTGGTTTTGACCATCACCGTTCCGCTAAACCATTTGCTGTTGGCATTTCTGTTGGATGAAGGCGCATTGGCATGGGCAGGCCTTGAAAATGTCGATCTACGCTTTTTAGGCTTGATTTCATATATTGGGGTGATCGCTGCGGTTGTCCAAATTATGGAAATGGTGCTCGACAAGTATTTTCCGGCGCTTTACAACGCTTTAGGTGTATTCCTGCCGTTAATTACCGTGAACTGCGCCATAATGGGCGCATCGCTGCTAATGGTAGAGCGCGGCTACAACCTGGCAGAGAGTGTTGTGTTCGGCGCAGGGTCCGGCGTGGGGTGGGCGTTAGCCATTACAGCACTTGCTGGTATCCGAGAAAAACTTAAATACAGTGACGTGCCTGCAGGCCTGCAAGGTTTAGGCATTACGTTTATCACCGTAGGATTAATGTCGTTGGGCTTTATGTCCTTCAGCGGCATTAACCTGTAGTCACGAGGAAGGTCAAACAGTATGTCTATTGAAATTGTTTTAGGTGTGGTGATGTTCACCATTATCGTACTGGCATTGGTCGGCGTGATTTTAAGTGCGCGGTCAAAACTGGTGGCCAGCGGTGATGTGGATATCTTGGTTAACAATGAAAAAACCATTACCACTGCGGCGGGCGGCAAACTTTTGCAAACGCTGTCTGCCAGCGGTTTGTTCTTGCCCTCTGCCTGTGGCGGAGGGGGTAGCTGTGCCCAGTGCAAGTGCGTGGTAAAAAGTGGCGGTGGGTCCATGTTGCCCACGGAATCCGCGCACTTTACCAAGCGCGAAGAGGCCGAGGGCTGGCGTTTAAGTTGTCAGGTGCCCGTAAAGCAAAATATGGAAATCGACGTGCCAGAAGAAGTGTTTGGTGTGAAACAGTGGGAATGCACTGTGGAGTCCAATCCTAACGTGGCCACCTTTATTAAAGAACTGACCTTGAAGTTGCCCGAGGGTGAAAACGTCGACTTCCGCGCTGGGGGCTATGTACAGCTAGAGGCACCGCCACACCATGTGTACTTTAAGGACTTTGAAGTTGAAGATGAATACCGCGGCGACTGGGAGCATTTTGGGTTTTTTAAATTGGAATCTAAAGTGACTGAGCCCGTTGTTCGAGCTTATTCAATGGCCAATTACCCAGAAGAACGCGGCGTGGTGAAATTTAATATTCGCATCGCGACGCCACCGCCGCGCTCGCAAGGCATTCCGCCGGGTCAGATGTCCTCCTATGTGTTTAACCTCAAGCCTGGCGACACCATCACTGTTTACGGCCCGTTTGGTGAGTTTTTTGCCAAAGATACCGAAAACGAAATGGTCTTTATTGGTGGTGGCGCCGGTATGGCGCCCATGCGCTCGCACATTTTCGACCAGTTGCGTCGTATTAAAACGGATCGCAAGATGTCTTTTTGGTACGGTGCGCGCTCTTTGCGTGAGCTTTTCTATCAAGAAGAGTACGATCAGTTGGCTGAAGAAAACAGCAACTTTGACTGGCATATTGCACTGTCTGACCCTCAGCCAGAGGACAACTGGGAAGGCCTAACGGGTTTTATTCACAATGTGCTGTATGAACAATACTTAAAAAACCACCCCGCGCCCGAAGACTGTGAGTACTACATGTGCGGGCCGCCGATGATGAACGCCGCAGTGATCAAAATGCTAAAAGACCTAGGCGTGGAAGACGAAAATATCATGCTGGATGACTTCGGCGGTTAACGGGGACATGCCATTTTGAAATTCACGATGTATCATAAAGCGAGGAGCGCGCTGGCCTCCTCGCTTTTTTTATGTTTATGGGTGTGTTTGGCCAGCTGCACAGATAACCGCTTGCGCTCTGTGGTGGTCAAAGGTCAAACCATGGGGACGTTTTACCATGTGACCTTGGTGACCGAAAAAGCGCGTCAAGTGAGCGAAACACAACTGGCGCTATGGGCTGATACGGTGTTCGATGATATCAATCAAGGGATGTCTACCTATTTGAGTAGCTCAGAGCTGTCGCGGATTAACCAGGCGCAATCCGAGACGGTTTTTGCAATATCACAACCCCTCAGTGAAGTGTTGGCCATTAGCGAAAATGTCAGCCGAGCGTCACATGGCGCCTTTGATATCACCGTCGCGCCTTTGGTAAATTTATGGGGGTTTGGCCCGAAAGAGCATAACTATCAGGCCCCGAGTGATGAGGCTATCACCCAGGCCATGGCGAAAATGGGCTATGCCAATGTGGTTGTGGATGTGGACAGCCATCATCTAACACGGCCTGAAGGCTACACTCTCGACTTATCTGCTGTTGCCAAGGGTTATGCGAGTGATCAATTGGCGGCTAAGCTTAAGCAAGAGGGATTTGAGAATTTTTTGGTAGAAGTCGGTGGTGAAGTGGTGGTCAGTGGAGTGAGCCCCCGAGGTGACCCGTGGACCATCGGTATCGAAACCCCAAGCTACGGCGGCCTTTTGATGCAACAACAGACGGCTCAAGTGGTGGCGCTCACTGACATGGCTATGGCCACCTCGGGTGATTATCGCAATTATTATGAGATAGACGGTGAGCGCTATTCCCATACCATTGATCCTCGCACAGGGCGTCCCATACAACATACGTTGGCATCGGTGACGGTACTGGCGAAAGATTGTGCTTCGGCGGACGCTTGGGCGACCGCGTTGAATGTTTTGGGCCCCGAAGAGGGGTTTGCAGTGGCAAAGGCCAATGCACTGGCGGCGTTTTTTATTATTAGAGAAGGTGAGGGTTATGTCACCCAGTGGACACAAGCGTTTGAACAATACAACCAGCAATAGGCGCGGGCCGATATTGCGAGGATAAACTATGGCAACAATACTATTGGCATTTGTCGTTATGGCTTTGGTGATGACCGGGATGGCAATCGGGGTTATCGTCGCCAATAAGCCCATAAAGGGCTCTTGTGGCGGCATCGCGTCCCTTGGGTTCGGTCGTAAATGTGAAGTGTGTGGTGGTGATCGGACCCTGTGCGATTCTACGCAAGACGCATCGACTGAAGCGGGGCGTGAACGGAAAGACACGAGGGCCGCTGACGGCTTCTACGAAGTTAAGTAACAGACTTGATCCACCGCGCGTAGCGCTTAGCTTAAGGGGATGTTATGGCGGATTACGCTTATGATTTACTGGTGATTGGTGCAGGGCCTGCAGGCGAAGCCGCTGCGATGGCAGCGTCTAAATCGAATTTGAAAGTAGCTGTGGCCGATGATATGGATGCCTTAGGGGGCAATTGCACCCATAAGGGCACCATTCCATCTAAATCGCTGCGCCATGCGGCAAAGCAAATGGCGCACTTTCGCCAGCAATCCGAGATGCTGCAATTGTCTACATTGCCCGTGATTTCTTACCCTAAGATGCTGGAAGCAGCTAAGAAAGTCATTCCACGCAAAGTGGCCATGCATAGGTCTTACTTTTTACGAAACCGCATTACCATGCATTCGGGCGTTGCAAGTTTTGTCAGTCCGAATACGGTGAATGTGGCTGCCGGAAACGGCGTGACAGATACCATTACAGCAAAAAATATTTTGATCGCAACCGGCTCTAGGCCCTACCAACCGGCAGACATCCATTTTGACCACCCCAGAATTTACGACAGTGATTCCATTTTAACGATGGAGCACACGCCCAGAACCTTGATCATTTTCGGGGCCGGCGTGATTGGCTGCGAAT
Organism: Cellvibrionaceae bacterium; assembly: GCA_050300015.1. Classification (GTDB taxonomy): domain Bacteria; phylum Pseudomonadota; class Gammaproteobacteria; order Pseudomonadales; family Cellvibrionaceae; genus CAYZQH01. Next base: position 465,607 of record JBNKWZ010000021.1, read on the forward strand.
ATGCGTCAATTTTCAGCGGTTTGGGCATAAAAGTGGATCTCATCAATACGCGAGATCGGCTGTTGTCATTTCTGGATGGGGAAATCTCTGATGCTTTGAGTTATCACTTACGCGATCGAGGTGTGCTGGTACGTAATAGCGAGGAGTTTGAGTCGTTAAATACGAGCGACAGCGGAGTGGAGTTAAAGCTGGAATCCGGTAAGCGTATCAAAGCAGACGCATTGCTGTGGTGTAACGGGCGCTCGGGCAATACCGATCAGTTGAACCTAGAAGCCGCTGGCCTGTCCGCCAATCATCGCGGTCAAATCGACGTAGACGCTGAATATCGCACCCAGGCCCCCAGCATTTTTGCTGCAGGGGATGTGATTGGATGGCCCAGTTTAGCCAGTGCCTCATACGATCAAGGGCGTGCGGTGGTGGATAATATTCTTGGCAAGTCCAATCAAAATACTTCAGAGACCCCTACCGGCATTTACACGCTGCCCGAGATCAGCTCTATCGGTAAAACCGAAGCGGAGCTGACCGCCGCCAAAGTGCCCTATGAAGTGGGGCGGGCCTTTTTTAAAGATATAGCCCGCGCGCAAATCAGTGGCGAAGAGGTGGGCATGTTAAAAATTCTATTCCACTTGGATACGTTGGAGATCTTAGGCGTTCATTGTTTTGGCGCAGAAGCCGCTGAGATTGTGCATATTGGTCAGGTGGTTATGAATCAATCAGGTGAGGCCAATAGCGTAGCCTATTTTACGCAAACGACCTTTAACTATCCCACTATGGCAGAAGCTTATCGAGTTGCTGCGTTAAATGGTTTAAACCGGTTAAGTCGTTATTAGTCCAAACGGAACGCCAGTATTGAGTGGCATGGGGAAATAAACAGCGGATGTTGGCTTAACGCCACGGGCTGAAGGTTGTTTTGTGTTGGCCTAAATAGCATTGACAGAACGCTGTTAACGCGACACACCCCTTAGGGTGTTTCGCGCGGCCCAAGCGACAGTGGGTACCCTATTGACATCAGGTTTTCAGCGTTGGTAAAACGCTTGGCGCTCTTTGCTGGGTTTGAGCGTTACTTGTTGGGGTTGAACTTCACCACCGCATGCACCACATGGTCGTACTCAAAATACACGTTGAATTGATCGTATTCCCAGGTGGAAATGGGGGGGGTGCCAACAGGGCCTCTGGTTCTGATGGGGTCACCGAATTGACTGCGAACATCGGCTTTCGATGTGCCCGTTTTTGGGGTTTGTACCTGCCAGGCTTTGCCTTGTTGGCCCAGAGGAATGGCGATGGTTTCCGCTTGTGCGGCAATGGATACCAGGCCGACAGTGGCGCCGAGCGCTAAACGACACAACCAGCGATTGAGAAAGGATTGGGAGTTTTGCATAGGAAAGCCTTTTTGGGTGTTGGTTATCCTTTAAACAAGGTCCTAGCCTAGCTTAGCGCTGTTGTTTCCGGTGTTGAATTTGCGCTTTAAACACCTGCTTGGCCAGCTCTTGTCGTTCTTTATCCGAGAGCTTATAAAATTCGGCCGCAATTTGGTAGGCCCCATTGTCAGCAATGCTACGGACAACACGAGCATACACCAACATGGGAATGTAATCGGGTAAGAAAACCATACGAATGGCCAACAATGCAGCGGCCTCCAGCGCAACAGGGTGAGCAAAGGACACACCAGTCTCGCTCAAGCTTACGTTTACAGTGCCTTGGTCTTGCTCGTGGGTAAACAAACTGTAGCGGGCCAATAGGTCAATTTTTTGATTCAGTTTGGTTAGGTAATCCCCTAGCAGTCGGTTCTTGTCCGATAAAATTTTAAGCGTTTTGTTGGCTTCTCGATCAATTTTTTTTAGTTGAGAGAGCACATTGGCGGCTTGACTTTGATCAAAGACTTCCGCAGGGGACAATTTTTCAGCGGTGGCTTCATCCACGGGCTTAAATTCAAATACAAGTTTCTGGGAAACACGAAAAGCGTCTCGCGCGTCAGACTGTTGTTCCATGTATGCCCCTATGGTGGAATCAATTCTATTTATCATAGTCCAATTGGCGCCTCTTGTTTAACCCTTAGGAATTCGGTCTAATGGCCGCCATGAAACAATCCATCCCGTTGTATGTGGGTTTGCGCTACATTCGAGCCAAACGCCGCAATTCGTTTATCTCCTTTGTCAGTATATTCGCGTTCGCGGGAATGGCCTTGGGTGTCATGGCGCTTATTGTTGTGCTGTCGGTGATGAATGGGTTCGACAACGAGTTGAAGCAGCGCATGTTACGGGTTATTCCTCATGGCTTTGTTTACGCCAAAGCGCCCCTAAGCCATTGGCAAACGGTGGCCAATAAACTGTCGGCGTTGCCTGCGGTTAAAGGCAGTGCGCCTTTTGTCTCTGGGTTTGGCTTGGTGAACTTCCAAGGGCGTGTTAAAGGGGTGCAGTTGGAGGGTATTGAGCCTTCGGTCGAGAAACACGTGTCTGATGTCCACCAATTTATGGTGTTGGGCAAACTGGAAGAGGCCTTACAGCCAGGGGACTACCACATTGTGCTTGGTAGCTTGCTGGCTCGTTATTTACGCGTCACGGTGGGTGACAAAGTCAATATCACCATGCCCATGGTAAGTGTGACTCCCGCGGGTGTTTTCCCTCGTACCAAACGGTTCACCGTCGCCGCAGTGTTTGAGGTGGGGGCTCAGGTGGATCAAACCCTGGCTCTGATTCATATCCAAGATGCTCAAACCTTGTTCCGCCGTCACGATGGCGTGGATGGGTTGCGGCTGCGGTTCGAGTCACTGTATGCCGCACCCAATTTGATAGGTCAGGTCCAGGCAATGCTTGGCAAAGCTTATGACACGCAGGACTGGAGTCAGACGCAGGGCACTTTATTTCAAGCCATCAAAATGGAAAAAACCATGGTGGGTGTCATGTTAAGCATTGTCATCGCCGTAGCGGCTTTTAACATTGTCACCAGTTTGATCATGATGATTGCTGAGAAGCGTGCAGACATTGCTGTCCTAAGAACCATGGGTTTGCCCGCAAGTGGGGTGGTTAAAATTTTTATGGTACAAGGCGCCACGATTGGCGTGGTGGGGATAGTCACGGGTGCGATCTTAGGTGTGGGTATTGCCCTTAATCTTTCCACCCTTGTGGGTTGGATTGAGTGGTTGATGCGCGCCCAAATTTTTGACCCTACGGTGTATTTCGTAAGTATTATGCCAAGCCAATTGCAGTGGACAGATGTACTATGGGTTTGCGTAGGGGCTTTTTCCATCAGCCTTTTGGCGACCTGTTACCCCGCTTACAAAGCCTCTCAAATCGCCCCTGCAGAGGCGCTAAGGTATAACGTTTAATGTGCAAGGTAGACTATGTCCGCTGTAATTGAATGCCAAAACCTGGTTAAGTCGTATCGGCAAGGCCATCAGCACTTAAAGGTATTGGATGGGCTTGCGCTTTCGGTCAGTCAGGGGCAGCGTTTGGCCATCGTGGGTGCCTCTGGCTCAGGGAAATCTACATTACTGAATGTGCTGGGAGGGCTGGATATCCCAGATTCTGGCGAGGTCATTATCAATGGCCAACATTTTTCATCGCTGAGAGATAATCAACGCGGTCTATTACGCAACCGCTACTTAGGTTTCGTATACCAATTTCATCACTTATTAGGTGAATTTACCGCCTTGGAAAACGTCGCCATGCCATTGCTGATTGGTAGGCAAAAATCGGCTCGCGCGCAGCAAAAGGCACGTGATCTGTTAACGCGGGTTGGGCTTGGCGATCGCATGGCACACAAACCCAGTGAGCTGTCTGGCGGAGAGCGGCAGCGGGTGGCCATTGCACGTGCGCTGGCCAATGATCCTGCCTGCGTACTAATGGATGAACCCACCGGCAACCTTGATGGCAAAAATGCCGAGGCTATTCAAGATCTCATGCGAGAGCTCAGTCAAAACTTAGAGACCGCCTTTGTGGTGGTGACTCATGACGAACATTTGGCGCAGCAATTGGACGGCATTTATGAGCTGGTAGATGGAACATTGCGATCGCTGGAGCCTGTTTAATGGCGGTGTCGCTTTTTATTGGCCTGCGCTATACAGGTGCCCGCGCGCGCAATCAGTTGGTGGCGTTTTTGGCGCGGGTTTCTATGTTGGGGCTTATCGTGGGTGTAGGACTTCTCATTGCCGTGCTCTCGATTATGAACGGCTTCGACAAAGAGCTGCGTGAAAAAATCTTAGGGCTTGTGCCACAGGCAGCGGTTTATCATCACGATGGCATTGAAGATTGGCAAGGCCTACAAACCTTTTTAGAAGGCAGGCCTCATGTGCTAGCAGCAGCGCCTTTTGTTCAGTTAAACGGTTTGGTGGCTAAGCACCAAAAGGCAGAACCGGTGGTACTGTACGGCATTGACCCGAAGCAAGAAGCGCGTGTCTCCCGCATGCAAGAATTTATTCCACGTTCAATTTTGAGTGCACTGGGGGAAAAGGCGGACGCGATGGTGCTCGGTAGTGCTGTGGCCGATAAATTGGGCTTAAATGCGGGAGATACGGCATTGGTATTAATTCCTTCCTCGCGCATGGGCGGCACGCCAGAAGTCCAATATGTGACGATTCTAGCGCGTATTCACTCTAATACCGAGCTAGACAATACCCTGGCGCTTATGAATTTAGAGGCGGCAGCAGAGCTCAGTAGCCAACCGCATTTGGTGACGGGGCTGCGTTTGCGCTTGGATGATCTATTTCGTGCGAGAGACGTGGTTTGGCAAGCGCTGGTGACTTTAGGTGGGGAATATTATGGTTCCAGTTGGGAAAATACCCACGGCAACCTATACCACGCAATTCACTTGTCGAAAAAACTTATTGCCCTGTTGATGTTTATGATCGTAGCCATTGCCGCTTTTAATGTGGTGTCTACCTTGGTCATGGTGGTGGTAGAAAAAGAAGCGGATATCGCTATATTGCGAACTATGGGGGCTTCTTCCGGCACGATTATGACAATTTTTATGGTGTTGGGTACCGCAATTGGTGTAGTGGGAACCGCGCTTGGTGTGGGTGCTGGTGTTGGGCTTTCTGCGGTGATGGAGTCAATGGTTCGAAGTGTAGAAGGCCTGTTAGGGGTGCAATTTTTGAGTTCAGAGGTCTACCCGTTAACCTATTTGCCCGCCCAAGTATTAATGACCGATATCTCTCGTGTTGCCATGGCCGCACTCGGTATGAGTTTTTTGGCCACACTATACCCCGCCTGGCGTGCCAGTCGCGTATTACCTGCTCAAGCCCTCCGATATGAGTGAATGCTTTTCATTTATTCACTTTAACTCCGTGATCCTTTTTTTATATTTAAAGGTTAGATAGACAAACACCTTTACAATGCATTGTATTTATATAACGCAACTATACTCAGCAAGGGTCAGGTAAGCATTGTTGATATCGTTGTGGAATATAGGTGTCATTCATGAGGTTTTTTGCGCGTCTTTCAGTAGTGACAAAAATTTCAATTGTCCCCGCGATCGCCATTGTGAGCTTTGTTATCTTTTTGTCGGTGATTGCCTCCATGGGCGTGGATAACAATAAGCTGCTGGATCACGCCCAAGCGGCCAGTGTTCCTGCGTTGCGCGCCTCTGACCGGCTATTTTGGGTTTAGAGAAACTCAGCGGAAAATACAAAAGTGCTGTAACTACGGGCGAGCGAGGACCCTTTAATCAAGCATAGACGGTTTATAAATCGCTGTTGCAGGATTTAGAACTGATTAGTCGGCTATTAGTGTCGCAGCGCAGCTTCATCCAAACCATTGTCACCGATTTAGAGGATTGCCATCAGCGCGCCGACAAAATGGTGGAGTCTATGTTAAATGGCACTGCGGATTTTTCGAAGTTGGCGTAAGAGTCGTTGGAAATGAATGCGTTATATGATGATATTCCCGCCTCACTGAAAACCTTTCAAACCGAACAGACTGCAGATTTTAAAGTACAGTTCCAGAAACTTGAACATTCCTAGAATGACATGGTCAAGCTCGGCATGATGTTGGCGGTGGCTTTACCTGTGGTGATGGGGTTGTGTAAAAATCTATTGGATGTGGTGGCTTCGTTAAAAGACATTGCCGAAGGCGATGGCGATCTTACCATCAGAATCAAAAACCATTCACGAGATGAAATTGGGGGCTTGGTGTTTTGGTTCAATTCCTTTGTTGAGAAGCTTCAACAAGTGGTGGATACCTTCTCTCCTTTGACACAAATTGCGGTTGAGCTTACAGATGTGGCTTTCCATGCAAATATTTCTATTGAAAATCAACGGACGAGTACGGTGCGCGCGAAGCATGCCATGGATGAAATGAGCGCCTCAGTCACAGCTATTGCCGACAGTGCTAGCCTGGCGGCAGAGGCTGCGGAGGGTGCCGCCAAAGCTGCACAGGAAGGGCAGAATACTGTGTCGCTGACAGTCAATAATATTCGCAAGCTGACCGACAATGTGTTGGAGATTAAATCGGTGATCCATCAACTGGATGACGATAGTAGTCGTGTAGGCTCCGTAGTGGATGTGATTAAAGGTATCGCCGAGCAAACTAATTTGCTTGCACTGATACTGCCATTGAAGCTGCACGTGCGGGAGAGGAGGGCCGTGGCTTTGAGGCGGTGGCCGATGAAGTCCGTACACTGGCGTTAAGAACACAAGAGTCCACCGACGAGATTCGCTCCACCATCGAGAAACTTCAAAGTGCCGCAAAATCCGCCGTTTCGGTAATGGAAGACAGTGTGGGTCAGGCTGATGTGCGTGTAGAAAAAGCCAATAATGCCGGCGAGAGTCTAGATGGTTTCATCTGGCGATTACCAATATTGACGATATGAATAATAAAATTGCCGAGTCCACCAACGAGCAGTCGCGCGTGGCCAGAGATATATTGGGCATCATTAACGATATTCATCAATCTGTAGAGAGTACTTCAGAGCGCGCACAAAAATTGGTGGATGTGAATAAGGATTTAGAGCATTTGGCTCGAGCAATGAGCGATATTAATCGACAATTTCAAATATAAAGAACTGCATCGCAGGCGTGTACTGCCACTGATGCGATTATAGTGGGGGCTCGTTTTCCTTAAGCGATTTTTTTGACAGCTTTTGGGCTTTTAGATGGGCGACACGTAACTTACGCTGTCTCCAGCGCTCCCGAACATGCCAACGCCAAGTCCAGTTGGTCAGCAGATACCCACATGTCCCCAAAAATAGTCCCGTAGTGACGCCGCCCAAAACCAAGGGCTCCCACACATGTAAAAAGCCTGTGGTAAACCATTCCAACGTGGGTTCAAACGCAAATTTTGTGTGGGGCATTTGCAACATCCAGGCGCCCAACTTATAAGTTGCGAAAAAAATTACAGGGAAAGTGAGCGGGTTACTAATCCATACCAGGGCAAAGGTAATGGGCAGGTTGCAGCGTAAAAAAAAGGCGGCCAGTGCGGCCAACGGAATTTGCCCCGGAATGGGCAAAAAGCAAACAAATAACCCCACAAACATAGCCGTAGAAACAGAATGCCGGTTCAAGTGAAAGAGGTTGGGCTCTTGAAGTAGCCAGCCCAGTACGCGCAGCGAGGGCCTTTGGCGAATGGCGTTGGGGTCGGGGGACCAACGTTTAAGAAACTTCCTTGGCATGGGGAAACGGCGGCTCAAATGAAGGCGCTATTATGCCCATGTGTTAAGCAATTTGCACCCACGGGCCTATATCGTCTAAACGTTTGGCGCTTGAGGCGCGTTGAGATACACTTGGGGCATAGCTTGAGCAAAGGAGTGCTCGGACGATGTTGCCCCTGATGTGTTTGGCGGTTGGGATACTGTTAGCCCCGCTTCTTGCTGGGTCACAGCCTGTTTTTCTACCGGGTATGCCGTTGATTCTGGGCAGTCTATTGGCCGCCAGGGTTTTGTCGTGCAAAGCGTTATGGTCACGGCGCGCGCGTGCTATGTTTGGACTTGTCAGTTGTTTACTTTTGGGTTTAATGCTCGGGCGGGCCCATCTGCATTGGGTTGTTGCCAAGCAACTGCCCGCCGATTGGGATCGCCAAGACGTCCATCTCACCTTTATGGTTGCTAGCCTGCCTAAAACCGGCAACCATTCCATTCGATTCGCCGCGCGTATTCAAGATGAGTCCTGCCGAAGCCCTGCTTGCCAGTGGCTGGTGGGTAAAAAACTTTGGGTCAGTTGGTATTACGCTACACGCACGCCGAAGCCCGGTGAGGTTTGGCAAGCCCAATTACGAATCAAACGCCCCAGAGGGCTGGTAAATCCCGCCGGTTTTGATTACCACGCCTGGTTGTTGTCGGAGGGCTACTCTGCCACCGCTTATGTGCGTGATGGCGCCACACGCCTTGGGCAACGGCGTAATTTGGCTTATTGGCGATACCGTTTAGGCGAGTGGGTATTTGCCGGGCAAACGCTGCAGTTCGAGCGATTTTATCGAGCTCTACTACTGGGTGATAAGCGTGCTATTGATGCGCAGGATTGGCAGGTGCTTACTGCCAGCGGCACCATTCATCTTCTGGCCATATCCGGTTTGCATGTGGGGCTTTTGGCTGCTTGCGGGTTTGGTGTGGGACGAATTTTGGCACGTACCTTAGCCGTGTTTCGCGCAGGCAGCAATGTGGGCGTGTATCGCTGTGTACCTCTGTTGCTGTCATTGGTCTTGGCGTTGGTGTATGCCACCATTGCAGGGCTCAGTCTGCCCACGCTACGTGCCATGGTGGGGTGTTTGTGCGTTGGGCTCAGTGGGTTGCAGGCTAGGAGGCTCTCTTTAGGGGTGGCCTTTGCGCTGGCGTGTTGTGCCGTGTGTTTACTACAACCGTTCGCGCTCTTTTCTCCAGGTTTTTGGCTGTCGTTTTTAGCGGTGTTCGTTTTGCTGTGGGCCTTTTCTGGGCGTCGAGTGTCGCGGGTCAAGGGGGCGGTGGTCGCGCAATGGGTATTGTTTGTGGGGCTTTCTGCGCCGCTGCTCGCGGCGGGTATTGGGGTGAGTGTAACGGCGCCGATGGCCAATTTGGTTGCAGTACCCGTGGTGGCTGTGTTGGTGGTACCAACGTTATTTATCGCGGTGTTGCTGGGTGGCCTGCCGGGCGTTAAAACCCTTGTGCTCAACGCGGTGGACGGCCTTTTTGGTTGGCTGTGGCAATGGTTGGAGCTGTGCGCAGCTTTTGAGCCCTGGCACGCCCCCAACCCCTTAGGGTGGGCAAGTGCCTTGCTATTGTTTTTTGCGGGCTTGATGATTTTGGCGCCTGCGGGGTTAAAGCTCTGGCGGGTGGGTGGAGTGCTGGCCATTGCAATTGTATTTGCCCCACTAAAGCACATAAGTGAACCGCAGCTTACGGTGTTGGATGTGGGGCAGGGGCTGGCGGCTGTAGTGACCACCCGGCAGTCGCATTGGGTATTTGATACGGGTGCGCAATTTAGCGAAACCTTTGATATTGGCAGTAGCGTACTGGCGCCATTTATCAAAGCTCAGCGCGCAAGAGCCGTGAATGTGGTGGTCAGTCATGGCGACCACGACCATGCCGGTGGGCTCGCTGGCCTTGCAAAAGCCTTAACTATTCAAACCTTGTGGGTCGGGGAAACGGTCGATGAAGTTGAGGATAAAAAGGGTATTCCCGTCCCGCAGCAGCGATGTTTTCAAGGTCAGCAATGGTCTGACGCTCAGGTTGAGCTCGAGGTGCTATGGCCACCAAAAGGGCATCACGCCACCGGCAATGACGGGTCGTGTGTGGTACTGGTGACAATGCAAGTACCTGGGGGGGTGGTTACCATACTGCTGCCGGGGGATATCACCCAAAAAGTGGAGCGGCAGCTCTTGCCTATACTGCCCCAAGGCGTGGATGTTTTGGTGGCCTCTCATCACGGCAGTCAAACCTCTAGCAGTGCAGCTTTCTTGGCAAAATTGCGCCCAAAGCTTGTGGTGTTTTCGGCAGGTTTCAAAAATCGTTATCGTCACCCTGCCAGTAAAGTGGTGGCTCGAGTGGAGCGTTTTGGTGCGAAAACGCTGAATACGGCGGAGTCAGGGGCGATTCAACTTCATTGGGAAGGGGGTAATCGTCTAAAAGTTGATCGGCTTCGCAATGAATATGATCGACTTTGGTACTAAGGCACTGCTTGTTCAGAATTAAAATCATGTATTATACCCCCCGCAAAATCATAATAACGGGAGTTAGCAGTGCTTGATATCCTTGTAGCCGGCGGTTGGTTGATGATTCCGATCATCCTCAGTTCTATTGCGGTGATTGCCATCACCATCGAGCGTTTTTGGACCTTATCCCCAGAGAAAATTGCCCCTCGCAATCAGTTGGGCCAAGTCTGGAGCCAAATTCAAAACAACCAAATGGACGGCGAGCGCTTGAAGGAGTTACGTCGCTCATCTCCCCTCGGGCGCGTATTGGCAGCGGGCTTGAGTAACTCTCGACACGGCCGAGATGTGATGAAAGACAGCATTGAAGAAGCGGCCAATCAAGTGATCCACGATATGGAGCGTTTTCTGAATGTGCTGGGCACTATCGCAGCCATCGCCCCTTTGCTGGGGTTATTGGGTACAGTATTTGGCATGATTACCGTGTTTAACGAGATTATGCTGCAGGGTACGGGCAATGCTGGTGTGTTGGCGGGCGGTATCTCTCAGGCTTTGATTACCACCGCGGCTGGTCTGTGTGTGGCGATCCCCTCCATGATCAGTCATCGCTTCTTTCAGCGCCGTGTGGATGGCCTGGTGGTGGCTATGGAGCAGGAGGCCGTTAAGCTGGTCGATGCACTGCACGGCGAGCGCCGCGTAGACCTGAAAGTAGCTTAGGGGAAGCGCAGCGTGCAGTTTAAGCGACAAGTCAAAAGTGAAGAAGGCATCAACTTAACACCGCTGATCGATGTGGTGTTTTTGTTGTTGATCTTTTTTATGGTCTCGACCACCTTTACCAAAGAAACCCACCTAAAATTGTCGTTGCCTGAGGCGCAGGGTGACCCGGCACCGGACGTGCCGGAAAAAATCGAGGTGATTATTGGTGCTCAGGGCGAGTTTGCCATCAATGGTGAAACCTTGGTGAACACCCAGCTGGATACGCTGATGGCGGCCATTGAAGCTACCGGCAAAGGCGACACTTCACTGCCCTTTGTGATTACCGCCGATGCGAAAGTCCCATACGAATCAGTCGTGACAGCGATGGATGCGGCTGGGCGAATGGGTTATGTCAATTTAAGTATGACCACCAAAAAGCCAGAAGGTGAACCATAGGCGAACGCGTGATTGATCGTATAAAAGCCAGTGTTGAGCACCAATGGTATGGTCGCCCGCACTGGCTTTTTTTATTGTGGCCGGTCTTAGGCCTTTACCTCTTAGGTGCCTGGTGGAGGAAGCGCCGGGCTCTTTCGTGTCAAACGGCATACGAGGTGCCTGTGGTGGTGGTGGGCAATATCACCGTGGGCGGCACGGGTAAAACCCCGGTGATCCTTGCATTGGTGACGTTCTTTAAGCAACAGGGTTTACGTGTGGGGGTTGTCTCTCGTGGTTATGGGGGCAAAGCTCGAACGCTGACTTTGGTGCAAGCCGATACATCTGTATCTTTGGTAGGGGACGAGCCCAAGCTTATCCATCAAACCACCGGCGTGCCGGTGGTAGTGGGTCGAGCCCGCGCCGAGTGTGTGGCTTATTTGGCAACTCACTTAGGCTGTGAGGTAGTCTTGTCGGACGATGGGCTGCAACACTACGCCATGGCCAGGGCTGTGGAGTGGGTCGTCGTAGATGGTGCGCGGCCATTTGGTAATGGTTGGCGTTTGCCCATTGGGCCCCTGCGTGAGCCGGTGAGCCGTTTGCAAACGGTGGATCAAGTACTGGTCAATGGTGTCACAACCCCGAATCTTGAATCCCCACTATTGAAAGACGCCATCAGGTTTGAGGTGGTACCCTGTGGTTGGCGCAATGTAATGAGCGGAGTGCTTTACCCGTTGGATCATGTGAGTTTGACGCAATCGGTTGCGGTGGCAGGGATAGGGCGGCCGGATAAATTTTTCAATACCTTAAAAGCACTGGGTTTTAGGGGCCCGAGCCAAGCCTTTGCCGACCACCATGCCTTTACCGAAGCGGATTTTAAACCTTTTCACGCAGCCAAAAACCTACTCATGACCCGCAAAGATGCCGTGAAGTGCGAAGCGTTCGCTCAGCCACACTGGTGGGCCCTTGAGGTTGAAGCGAAACTTCCCCAAGCTTTGCTAAGTTCATTAATCAAACAGTTAAAATACGGGAAAGATTCAAAACAATGACAGATTTTCATGTGGTGATCCCGGCGCGATACGGTTCTACCCGGTTGCCCGGCAAACCGCTCATCCCTTTGGCGGGTATTCCCATGGTGCAGCACGTGGTGGCCTGTGCGCAAAAAAGCCAAGCCAAAAGCGTGACGGTGGCCACGGATGATGTCCGCATTTTAGAAGCCGTCAAAGCATTTGGCGGCGAAGTGTTGCTCACCTCCTACGCGCATGAATCTGGTACGGATCGTTTGCAAGAAGTGGCCAAACGCTTGAATTTTGCCGACGACGATATTGTGGTTAATGTACAAGGTGACGAACCGCTGATTCCGGCAAGCGTCATCCGTCAGGTGGCCACCAATTTGGCCGTGCACAAAGAGGCCAGTGTGGCCACTTTATTCGAACCCCTGAGCCTGCGGGCAGACATCGATAACCCCAATATCGTGAAAGTGGTGGTAGATCAGCAGGGGTTGGGGCTGTATTTTTCGCGCGCGCCCATTCCCTTCGAGCGAGAACCAAACAAGGGCAACGAATTATCCGCGCCTTATTATCGGCATGTTGGGCTATACGCTTATCGCGTATCTTTATTGCATCAATTTGTGCAGTGGCCCATGGGCGTGTTAGAACGGGCCGAAAAACTGGAGCAACTTCGAGTGTTAGAAAATGGCCATCGAATTCATTTGGCCCGCGCCTGCGAATCCTTTGCTGGTGGTGTGGATACCCTAGAGGATGTGGCGCGCGTAGAGCAGTTATTGAGGGATATGAATTGAGTCAAACGATCAATGTACTAATGGTGTGCCTGGGTAATATTTGCCGCTCACCTACGGCGCAGGGTGTATTTGAGACCATGGTCGACAATAACGCCTTAGCTCACCAGATTCATGTGGATTCTGCCGGCACTTCCAGTTGGCACATTAACGAGCCGCCAGATCGGCGCAGTCAGTCGGCAGCGTTAAAGCGTGGGTACGATTTAAGTCATCAACGTGGGCGTCAAGTGACGGTGCGAGATTTCGAACGCTACGACTATATCTTAGCGATGGATGAGGACAACTTGACTGACCTCAAACGCCTTTGTCCTAAAGATTACAAAGGCCATTTGGGTTTGTTTTTGGCATTCAATCAGCAAGCGGAATATGAAGAAGTGCCCGACCCCTATCACGGTGGTGGTCAAGGTTTTGAGTTGGTGCTGGACTTGATAGAAGGCGCCAGCGAAGGGTTGCTGGCGCACATTCAAAGGACTTATCGCTAAATGGAATTGAAGGTGCGGGTATGCGAAAACCTACAGCAACTGAATACGCTACAGGTGCCTGCAGAGGCCGCTCACTTTTGCGATGTTAAAAACCTTAGAGCCTTATCGGCGGCTTATCGGTGGGCCGACGAAAATAAGGTGGCAGTGCATTTGTTGGGCGAGGGCAGTAATGTGTTGCTGGCACCGGAAGTGGCCGGCTTGGTGGTGCGCCCACTGTTTTTTGGTTTTGAGGTAGTGAAAGAAACCGACAATCACTTTTACATCAAAATTGGTAGCGGTGAAGATTGGCATTACAGTGTGAGCCAGTGTTTGCGCCTGGGCGCCTTTGGGTTAGAAAACCTTGCGTTAATACCGGGTAGCGTGGGTGCGGCACCAGTGCAAAATATCGGTGCTTACGGGGTGGAGCTTGAACAAGTATTCGAATCTTTAACTGCGTGGGACAGCCAAGCGCGACAAACCAAAAGGTTTGACCATGCGGCATGCCAGTTTGGCTATCGTGAGAGTGTTTTCAAAAAAAGCGTGTCGGGTCGTTGGGTGATTTTAAATGTCACTCTCAAACTCAACAAAACGCCTCAAGCCAATTTGTTGTATCCTGCGTTGTCGCAAGCTCTATCGCACGAGGCAGAGCCAACGCCACAGCATGTGTTTGAAGCGGTGTGTGCACTGCGTGAAAGTCGATTACCGTCACCTGAAGTGATTCCCAATTGTGGCAGTTTTTTTAAAAACCCCGTTGTGGAAGAGGCGCATTACCAGCAGTTGTGTCAAAACTACCCCAATATGCCGGCCTTCGCAGCGGCCCAACCCGGCTGTAAAAAACTCGCCGCGGCTTGGTTAATTGACCAATGCGGCTGGAAGGGCGTGGAGAGAGAGGGCGTGGGTGTGCACAAACACCAAGCACTGGTGTTAATTAACCCCGGCCGCAGGCCTGTAAGTGACGTTTTACAGCTGGCCAGCGACATTCGTCAAAGCGTATTAAACACCTTTAATGTGGCGCTAGAGTTAGAACCGCGCTGTATCGGGTTTGCAGCGCCTTTTTAGGGGCGGTTAACAGGCCTTAAAAAGGGCTCACCTGTTTTATCTTTAGGTCAGATAATTGGGAATGATTGTGCAAAATCCCTTGCTTGGCAGTGACGGGTTTGAGTCGCTGGATGTGCCTTCAGCAGACCTTCGTTATTGGCCCGGCTGGTTAACAGCAGCGCAGGCCGCCGCTGCTTATGCAGAGCTTACGGCAAGCGTGCCCTGGCACCAAGCCGAAATTTGGGTGGGTGGGCAAAAAAGGCTAATACCTCGGTTGCAGTGCTGGATGGGAGATGTGGGCACACAGTATCGGTATTCAGGTACCTCATTTGCGCCAATGCCTTGGGTGCCTGCCGTGGCAAAGCTTAAAGTGCAATTGGAAGAAGACTGTAACGCCCGATTTAACAGCGTGTTACTCAATTGGTACCGCACAGGGCAAGACAGTGTTAGCTGGCATGCCGACGACGAGCCAGAGTTGGGCAAAACCCCTATCATTGCATCGCTTTCGCTTGGGGCTACACGGGTGTTCAAACTTCGACCACAGCAACGCCCCAAAGGCGTTAAAACACTCAGTTTGGCGCTACACCATGGTGACTTATTGTTGATGGCTGGCGCCACTCAGCAACATTGGCAGCACGCTTTACCCAAGGCGCCAAGCACGGTTGCTGGGCGCTTAAACCTCACCTTTAGGTGGGTGATTACTGACCGGCAACATTAGGCGTAATAACCTGTTTTTGACCAAATATTGATTTTGCGTCAAGCTTTAAGCGAAAATCGACCCGCATTTTTTCTTTTATTTGTCGTAAACTGGTTTCAGTTAAAGCTCAACATTTCGTCTAATTTCTAGTCGATGCCGTCGGTTGTACTGGTGAGGTAAAAAAAGTGACCCAAATTTTAGTTGCAGACGACCACGATCTGGTACGCATGGGTATTGTTCGAATGCTTGAAGACGTGCCAGGCTTTAGCGTGGTGGGGGAGGCCAAAACCGGCGAAGAGGCCGTGGCTTTGGCTCGCTCGCACAAACCCGACGTGGTGTTAATGGACGTAAAGATGCCGGGCATTGGCGGATTGGAGGCGACCAAAAAAATTCTAACCTATAGCGACAGCATCAAAATTATTGCCGTCACCTCACTGTCGGACGATATGTTTCCCGAGCGCCTGATGAAAGCCGGTGCTTCTGGTTATGTCACAAAGGGGGCGAATTTTGACGAGATGATCGACGCCATCAATACGGTGATGGCGGGCAATTTATACATGAGCAACAATGTGGCTCAACAATTGGCGTTGCGTAATTTTAGTGGAAATAAAGCACAAACTTCACCCTTTGAGCAGTTGTCTGGGCGCGAATTGCAAACCGCCATATTGATTGCCAATGGCGCCAAGGTTCAGACCATTGCTGACACCTTTTGTGTCAGCCCCAAAACTATCAACAGCTACCGTTACCGGATTTTTGAAAAGCTGAATATTCATTCGGATGTGGAGCTGACCTTGTTGGCAGTGAAACACAAAATTCTTGATATAGACGCCATGGAGTAAACGGTGCGCAAGAACGCATCTTTTCAGTGACCATGAGCGAGCCTGCCTTCGATCACAAAACCTTTTTAAAAAACTTGACCACCGCACCGGGTGTGTACCAAATGTACAATGCCGCCGGTGAAATTTTGTACGTGGGTAAAGCCAAACACTTGAAAAACCGCGTGAGCAGTTATTTTCGGTCTTCGGGTTTGACCTTAAAAACCGAGGCCTTAGTCAAGCGCATTGCGAGTATAGAAGTGACCGTGACGGCAAACGAAGCCGAGGCGTTAGTGCTTGAACACAACCTAATTAAATCGCAACGTCCGCCCTACAATATTTTATTGCGGGACGATAAATCCTACCCCTATATTTTTTTATCCAGCGGCACGTTTCCACGCTTGGCTTTGCACCGGGGTGCGAAAACCAAAAAAGGGGAATATTTCGGGCCTTTTCCGAATGCCTCTGCTGTGCGCGAAAGTCTGCACTTTTTAAAAAAAACCTTTCAGGTACGCCAGTGCGAAGACAGTGTTTATAAAAATCGCACACGCCCCTGTTTGCAACATCAAATCGGTCGCTGCAAAGCCCCCTGTGTGGATTGGGTCAGTGAAGCGGAGTACACCGAGGATGTCCGTCACACCAAGATGTTTTTGCAGGGGCGTAGCGAGAGTTTGCACCAAGAGCTGGCCGAGGCCATGGCGCAAGAGGCTGAGCAAATGGCCTTTGAGAAAGCCGCCGCTTACCGAGACCAAATCGCCGCGCTGCGTCAGGTGCAACTACAATTTGCCGTGGAAAAAGGACAGGGCAATACCGATGTGGTGGCTTGCCGGGTGCTGGCCGGCGAGATTTGTGTGCACGTATTGTTTATTCGCGATGGCCGCATGCTCGGCAGTAAAAGTTATTTTCCCAAAGGGCGTATTGCCGATACCGAAGCCGAAGTGCTAGAGGCCTTTTTACCCCAATTTTATTTGAATAAAAGTGCCTTTGATGTGCCAAGCGAAATTGTGGTTAGCCACGACATTCCCTCGAAAACCGTGCTAGCTGAAGTGATCAGTAGTACGGCTCAAAAAGCTGTTCAGCTCACCCATAATGTACGCACCCACCGAGCGCAATGGGTGGCAATGGCCCTAATGGCCGCCGAGCAAAACATCAAAACCCGCATCAACAATCTAAAAACCATTGGCGCCAAAGTGGAGGCGTTACAAATGGTGTTGGGACTGGAAGACCCTATCGAGCGCATGGAGTGTTTTGATATCAGTCACAGCAGCGGCGAGCATCCGGTGGCCTCCTGCGTGGTGTTTGATGCCTCCGGCCCGCTGAAGTCCGACTATCGCCGGTTTAACATCGAAAACGTGCAAGCTGGAGACGACTACGCGGCTATGGCGCAGGCCCTTACGCGGCGCTATAGTCGCTTGCAGAAAGAAGGCAAGCCGCTGCCCACTTTAGTGATTGTGGATGGCGGTAAGGGCCAAATGACACAAGCCAAGACGGTGAAGGCAGAGCTGGGTATCAACGATGTCATGCTTGTGGGGGTGGCCAAGGGCACCACTCGTAAGGCCGGGTTTGAGACGCTGGTGAGTGAAACGGGCAAAACTTGGGTGTTGGATAGCGACGACCCTGCCTTGCACATTTTGCAGCACATTCGCGACGAGGCTCACCGTTTTGCGGTTACCGGCCACAAAGCCGCGCGCGACAAGCGCCGGCGACGGTCCCGGTTGGAGGACATCCCCGGTGTGGGCGCCAAGCGGCGTAAACAATTGTTGCAACACTTCGGTGGTATACAGGAAGTCCTGGCCGCCAGTGCGGATGAACTTGCCAAAGTGCAAGGCATCAGCAAAAAGTTGGCCTTAGAGGTTTACAGCACACTTCATAGTGAGTAACGTGCCCGGGATGTTAAGGCACAGGCCTTAAGCCTCCCTTTTGGTTGCCCGCCCTCGTGCCGGGTATCGATAAACCCAGTAATCGAGCAGGTTGATGTTTAATCTCGCAAATCAATTAACCCTGTGCCGCATTGTGCTCATCCCACTGCTGGTAGTGGCTTTTTACCTGCCATTTTGGTGGCGCTTTCCCCTGTGTGCAGCACTTTTTGGTCTGGCCGGCATTACCGATTGGTTGGACGGCTACATCGCTCGTAAATACGGGCTTTCCACACCCTTTGGTGCCTTTCTTGATCCGGTGGCCGACAAGCTTATGGTCGCTGTAGCCCTGGCGCTTTTGATTGAGTTACATGACTCTGTTTGGTTTACCTTGCCTGCGGCTGTGATTATCTGCCGAGAGATCGTGATCTCCGCGCTTCGCGAGTGGATGGCAGAGCTTGGTAAGCGCGCCACTGTGGCCGTATCTATGGTGGGCAAGGTCAAAACTACCCTGCAAATCATTGCCATTGTGATCCTGCTATTGTTCGATCCCGCTAAATTCCATTGGTTTAGCCTGTTGGGTGTGGTTACCCTCTATGTGGCCGCGATTTTGACGCTTTGGTCCATGATTGTGTACTTGCGTGCCGCCTGGCCCAGCTTCAAACAGGCGCACCCCAAACAAAACCCCTAATAAAACAATAGCTTGGCCGCCAGCCTTTTGAACAATTAATTGAAAATACGACTAGGCGAGGGCGGTTTTATCCGTTAAAATGCGCACCCTCTTAAGGCCGGGGCTCCCTGGTTTTAGAGTGGATGTGAAGTAGTAGTACATAGTTTTGGCGCGGTGGCAGAGTGGTTAAGTTGACGACTGCGGCAGCGCCCGCGGCGGCTTAAAGAGTTACACCGGTTCGGTCGATCACGAAGTGATCGGGAATCGAAGTGGCGTAGGTCGACGCATAGTAGGTATAGTAAAGTTTTGGCGCGGTGGCAGAGTGGTCATGCTGACGACTGCAACTCGTCCTACGCCGGTTCGATTCCGACCCGCGCCTCCATTAAAAGCCAAATCGGCGTAAAAGCCGGTTTGGAGTGACTGCGCAGCAGTTACGAATAAGCAGCTTGGCCTGCTTTCAATACGGCGTAACCAGCCGCACTTTTCGACCCACCGGGTCGGCCCCTTAGCCCGGGTGGTGGAATTGGTAGACACAGGGGACTTAAAATCCCCCGACCTTAACAGTCGTGCCGGTTCAAGTCCGGCCCCGGGCACCACTTACCTGTCTAACCCCGTCTAATAAAGTCCAACATCGCCCTGAAAGCCCCGTAATTGCTGGGATTGGCGTCTAAGCCCGTCTTTCCGAGTTTATTGCCATCTAAAATAAATGCTGGTGCCGTTGCTGGTATTACGGGTTCAATTTTGGGTGATACCAGCAAATGAGCGAGCGTAAGCAATCTACGGGCTATCAACGCCAGAAACTCACCGACGCCATGGTGCGCAATGCGCCCACCAAGGAAAAGGACTATTGGCTGGACGACGGCGCCGCACTGCGTCTGCTGGTGAGAAAGAACGGCACCAAATGCTGGCGCTTCAACTACCGCTTTGCAGGGAAGCAAAAAACGTTGGCCATAGGCGTTTACCCCCAAGTGACTCTCAAGCAAGCCCGCACTCAACTCGAAGAAGCCAAAACCAGCATAAAAGCGGGTATCGACCCGTCCTATAAGAAGAAGCAATAACGCCTGATGAATATGGGCCAGGGCGAAGCACTCTTCATCAACATCGCCAAGGAATGGTGGGAACACCAAAGCGGCACCTGGTCCGCCGATCATCGCCAGCGAGTGTGGACACGTCTCGAACAAAACACCCATTTAGTCGCCCAGCGGGCTATCACCGATATCAAACCGCAATATGTGATTTACGTGATTCGCCAAACCGCAAAACGCGGCGCATTGGATGCGGCAGGCAGAGTGCTGCAAGACATCTCCCGCGTATGCAGCTATGCCGTGCAAACCGGCCGCCTGGAAGTGAACCCCGCCGCAGAGCTCAAAAACATACGCAAAACCCGCAAAGTTGAACACCGTGCATCGCTCGATAACGAAGAACTACCAGGCTTTTTGCAGGCGCTGGACAGCTACGATGGCAGAGGCCGCAAACTCACCAAATACGCTATCCAATTGCTGGTTTACACCTTTATTCGGCCCGGTGAATTGCGCGGGGCACGCTGGGAAGAAATTAGTTTTGAAGAAAAGCTCTGGCGAATACCCGCCCACAGAATGAAGATGAAAACCGAACACCTCGTGCCACTTTCCAATCAGGCTATCGAGCTGCTCGAACAGCTTCAAGGTATCACCGGGCGTTACTCACTCGTCTTCCCCTCAGAAAAACGCCGCGAAGAATGTATGAGCGACAACACCATGCGCCGCGCCATTTTCAAACTCGGCTATGACGGCAGCGAGCCAGGCAAAAACAAATGCGCACCCCACGGCTTTCGCGCTAACGCCACCAGCATACTGAACGAAGCGGGGTTTAACCCCGATGCTGTCGAGAGGCAAATGGCGCATATGGAGCGCAATAAAGTGCGCGCGGCTTATATTCACCACGCCCGATATCTGGATGAGCGCCGCGAGATGATGAGTGGTGGGCAGATTTTTTGGATGGTTCAAAGGCGCAAGGAAAGTTGTTACCGATCAGGTGGATAAGCAGGGCTATGTGAAGACTGTCTGCAAACCATCATCCAGGACTATTTTCGGTTCACCTAACGGTTTGGAGTATATTATACTACCTAGTAGTATGTTGTGCTTAAGTCAAGAGGTGATGTTATGGCTATGGTAAAAAAGAGTATTACAGTGACCGATCAACAAGATAGTTGGATTAAAGCCCAAATTGAAATGGGGCATTATGGCAACGAAAGTGAAGTATTGAGGGAGCTTATACGCGAGCGGCAGCAAAGAGAGCAAGAGTCGTCACGTGAAATCGAGCTAATTCGCTCGAAACTGATTCAGGCCGAGAAAAGTGGTTTTACGGAACAAAGCTCCAAAGAAATACTGGAAGAAATAAAAAATGGATTAGGGCGTGACACAATATAAACTCACTAACGAAGCCAAAATGGACCTGGCTCGCATCTACTGGCGTGGTGTTGAGGAGTTTGGTGAGGTCCAGGCGGAACGTTACTACGAAGCATTTTTTAGCCGGTTTGATGAGATCGCAGAGTCGCCTTTTAAATATCAAGCGGTTGATTATATTCGCGAAGGGTATCGTCGCAGTGTGTGTGGTGTAGATAGTATCTACTATCGATAAATTGACGGTGTTGTTGAAATTATGCGAGTCTTGGGTCGGCAGGAGGCGAGCGAAACGCTATAAACTCTTGATTACGCGGATATGAGCGGTTCTTCTTTCGTATTTGTACGGAATATTTTCACCCTCGAATTTTCTATAAAATTTTAGGAATGGAACTTTCCGGGCGGCTTTAAGAGGGGTTCTTATAGCGCTTTTTAACTGCTAATAAATTTAAGTTTTTGCTGCTTTTTTGTATTTAGCTAGTAGTGCCGCTTTGGAGGAGGCTTCTACCGAAGTGGAGCTTGGGATTGTAAAACCTTCAAGTTTCAGGCAGGCACGATAGTTACTGGACCGACTTTTTCTAGCATAAGCCTTTTTGGCCTCAAGGGATACTTTTTTCATATTTTCCCCGCTAGATTGAACCAGAAAATTAGCCTTATTTTAGCATAAAAGGGAATGTTCAATACTTCGCGGATTTGAATCCGCGAAGTTTTCCGCAGTCGATCAGGCTTGATTTGCTCTCTTGATCTGTTCGAATTTAATCCCATACTTCTCTAACAATTGCTTCACTCGATGCGAGTCATTGTTCGAAGTCTTTGCTGTTCTGCTTACATTGAACAGCTTTCTCCCCGCGTCCGCCATGGATGTCGAATTTCTACAGGCCTCAATGATAATAGATAAGACACCAATGTCGTAGGTGTCTATCGTTGCTAGTTTCTCTGGTGGTAATAGCGTTTTGACACCCGCAAAGTTATCTGTCGTGCTGGATACCCACTTCAGCTTGAGTCGTTCGATTTCTTCCTGTACGTCCTGGTCGGTAATTCGTCCGCCGCTGGCCAGTGTGCCCATTCGGGTGATGCTTGAATTTAGGTCACGAAAATTGGCAGACCAAAGCGCCTCTTTGGACCGGCCGAATTTTAAGTAGGCCTCTTTTGCCGATTTATTGAAGCGCACTCTATAGCCAGATTTATTGGCAAAGCGCTCCAACTCAAATTCTATGTTGGCTTCTAAGTCCTCGATCCTTTCTTTTAGCGAGGGAAGTTGATAGGTCCAAAGGTCAATGCGTGCGAGAAGATCTTCTCGGAATTTCCCTGCCTTCGCTTGACGTAGTAAGTCTCTATTTGTGCCAGCGATTAATTGGAAGTCGCTTTTCGTAGAGTTGTCGGACCCAAAAGGAATAAACTTTTTATGCTCAATTGCATTTAAGAGCATTGCTTGCTCGTCAAGCCCGAGCTCGCCAATTTCGTCTAGAAAAAGCAGGCCTTTGTTGGCTTCTTTTAGTAGGCCCGGCCTGTCAGAAGAGGCGCCCGTAAAAGCGCCTCTCTTGTGGCCGAATAATGCGGACATTGCATTTTCCCCTCGAAGGGTGGCGCAGTTGATGGCGACAAACTTACCTTCGAGTTTGCCTTTTTGTTTTCTTAGATCGAAAACTTTTTGGGCGAGTTGCGATTTCCCCGCTCCCGTTGGGCCTGTAATCAATATAGGTTCAGATGAGCGAATCGAGACTTTTTCGAGTTGCTCGATCATCTTGTTGAATTGTGCATTTTTTGTCTCAATTCCGCTTTTGAGGAAGTGCGTACCTTCTTGATGTTCCTTATTAAAGCGAGAGGCGATTTGATCATACTTCGATAGGTCTAAATCAATAATTTGATATTGCCCAACGGGTTTTCCCCCTTTTTTGGGTGGAGAAGTTTGTAATAGCTTTGCGGGTATTTGTCGCGCCTCGCTGAGCAGGAACCAGCATATTTGCGCCACATGGGTGCCCGTAGTGATGTGAATAAAATATTCCTCACTTTCTGGGCTGAAGTTGTAGCTTTCTGACAGGTCCAGCAGCTTGCTATATACATTTTCAAAATCCCAAGGGGAATGAAAGTTAACAAGGTGGGGCACCACCTCCGTTTCGGGGGACACAAGCTGAATATCTTCCGTGACTTGTTTGGCGAGCCCTTGAGCGTGGTTGTCAAAGAGCAGTTCTAACCGGTCTACAACAAAGTCGTTGTGCTGGCACATAGAGAGTGTTGGGCGCCATCGCTCCCAGCGCTCGTTTCCCTTTCCTCTGCGATCGAGGGTCGTGCCCAATATGCTGAATATTACGTTTTTCATGCTATCAAATATATTATAAGAGTATCGAAAAAGATATATTGGAACGACTTGTGGTAACCGATGGAGTCTTTAAAAAAGCCTGATGATGGATTATAAACATAATAAAAACAGATGGTTATAAGGTTTTTAGCGATAAACTAGAAAAGTTGGTACCACCTTTGCATTAAGTTGGATATGCAGACTTAATCAAACAGAAATCAATAAGCCAAATGTCATATCCGTGCTGATTAGTGTTAGCAAGGAGGGATGACGAAAGCGCGTGTAAAGGAGCTGGTCATGAGCGAAGCAAGCTATGAAGTGATGCAAGATGGTGGTGTACCGATCAAATCGTGGACTAAGGGTGTGCCATTTGAAGATAAAGCCAGAAGTCAGCTGAAGAATATTTCGCGCATGCCATTTATACATAAGTGGGTTGCGGCGATGCCGGATGTACATCTTGGTAAAGGCGCGACGATTGGTTCGGTTGTACCCACGGTGGGGGCGGTTATTCCTGCTGCGGTGGGAGTGGATATTGGTTGCGGGATGATGGCCGTGAAAACAAGCCTGACAGCTAAAGATCTGCCGGACAACTTATTGGGTATTCGCTCAGTGATTGAGGCGGCTGTGCCACACGGGCGATCTAACCGCGCAAGGGGTGACAGGGATAAAGGTGCGTGGGCAAATGCTCCCGACGATGTGGCGGGTGCGTGGGCACCGTTAGCCAATCAGTTTGATGCATTGAAAGAAAAACACGCTGTTTTAAAAAATACAAACAACCTGAACCATCTTGGCACGCTGGGTACAGGTAATCACTTTATCGAGATGTGTCTGGATGAGCATCAAGGCGTTTGGTTGATGCTGCACAGCGGTTCTCGTGGTGTCGGGAATCGCATCGGCACACATTTTATAGAGTTGGCAAAGAAGGATATGGAACGTTGGCACATTCGTCTGCCTGATGCTGATCTGGCTTATCTGCCTGAAGGAAGTGAGCACTTTGATCAGTACGTTGAGGCGGTGGAGTGGGCCCAACATTTCGCACGGGTGAACAGAGAGGTCATGATGGCGCGTGTGATTGGTGCCGTAAAGAAAGTGCTTGGTCGAGAGTTCGAAGCGCGAATGGAAGCGGTGAACTGTCACCACAACTATATCTCGAGAGAAAACCATTACGGAAAAAATGTACTGGTTACTCGTAAAGGTGCTGTGCGAGCTCGTGAAGGTGAGATGGGGATTATTCCTGGAAGTATGGGCGCTAAGTCGTTCATCGTCCGAGGTCTGGGAAATGAAGAAAGTTTTTGCAGTTGCAGCCATGGGGCTGGAAGAGTGATGTCTCGTACCCAGGCTAAAAAAGTCGTATCGCTTGATGAGCATAAATTGGCAACGGCGGATGTGGAGTGCCGTAAGGATGAAGGTGTGATCGATGAAACGCCTTCTGCCTACAAGCCGATTGAAAAGGTCATGGCAGCGCAGAAAGACTTAGTGGAAATTGTATATACCCTAAAGCAGATTGTCTGTGTCAAAGGTTAACAAGGATGAATTTTTATGCCAGGGGACGGCATACCAAAAGGACGATGGGTGTGTTGGTAACACTAAAATAATTAGAGAATTAAAATGAAAACGATAGATGGTTCACATGGCGAAGGTGGTGGTCAAATTTTCCGCACATCGCTCACCTTGGCAATGGTTTTAGGTGTACCAGTGTGTGTAAAAAATATTCGCGCTGGTAGAAATAAGCCGGGGCTGCTTCGCCAGCATTTAGCGTGTTTAAACGCGGCAAAGGCAATAAGTAATGCTGATGTCGAGGGCGGAAATATCGGCTCGCAGGAAGTGATATTTTCACCAGGGAAGGTGCAGGGCGGGAAATTTGAGTTCTCAGTCGGAACGGCAGGGAGCACGACATTAATATTTCAAACACTATTATTGCCGCTTTTGTTCTCTGGTAAAGAGAGTTGTATTACTTTGTCTGGTGGAACACACAATGGCATGGCACCCAGTTATGAATTTTTAGCCCTTAGCTTTTTGCCGCTTATACGTGCAATGGGTGGAGATGTTCAATCTCATCTTGAGAATTATGGATTTTATCCGGTGGGTGGTGGTATTTGGAAGGCTGAAATAAAGCCAGTAAAGGCGCTAGAGCCTTTGCACCTCAACGCAGTAGGTGAGACGCGTGAGCTTAGAGCTGTGGCGGTATCGAGCAAAATACCGCGGCATGTTGCGGAGCGAGAGCTCGTCCAGGTCCTTACTAACTACGAGCTGGATGAAATTGCAGCCGAGGTTCGAGAAGTGCGATCAGTTGGGCCTGGAAATATGTTGTCTTTACAGCGCTCACAAGATGGATTTGTAAATGTATTTGATAGCTTTGGTCAGAAAAATGTAAGTGCTGAAAAAGTCGCTAATAAAGCTATTCGTATGCTGCGGCACTTCGAGCAAGCAAATGTGACAGTAGATGAGCATCTGGCTGACCAGCTTTTACTACCCATGATTTTTGGTAAGGGTGGTAGCTTTACGACGACTGAACCGTCACAACACCTTTTAACCAATGTTCATGTTATTGAGCAGTTTGTTGGCAAGAGAGCGCTGTTAACGAAGTTGAGTGATAGGGCATGGCGAGTAGATGTAAAAGGTTTTGCACTCGATCTTGATTGCTCTGCAGTTGATGTGGGTTTAACTTTTTGATTTTGTACGGATTTGGTGGGTGCTTTATGGCTTGGTTTCAGACATAAAGTGCCCGCTTCACAGAAGTTTATATCTCTGCCGAGGGTTAGCGGTACTGGTTCTGTATGCCAGGCTGGCGCAAGCGTCTCTGACGTATTGTGTACCAATTCGAAAGCAGGAATAAGCTACCACTGTTTTTGTAGCTCAGTTGGGTAGAGCACTCGATTTATAATCGACCTGGCGTGGGTTCGAATCCCACCAGAAACACAATGTCGTCTTTTAAACGACTTCAATGGTAAGGGTCGAGAGACCTCGAGGTTCGAATCCTCACAAGATTAGGGTTCTTGATACAAAAACCTACGAGAGGTCCATGGTCTTGATTTGGACTACTTCGTTGCGAAAGCGATGATGTTAGGAGAACTCCAGGCGCCGACAATGTAGCCGGGTCAGATGGGTCGAATCAGCACGAAGACATACTACGGATATGACACGTTTATATGCCACCTCAACAGATAGTGATGATTGCAGGGTGAGTGATAAATAAGTTTATTCCTCTGGTTTAAATTCCTGTTGATTTTAAGTTTGATCCTCCTGTATTCGAGGGTGGGCCTCGCCATTTATTAATATCATTAGGCAAAAGGAAATACGATGTTACTTTTCAAAACAGTTGATATTGCCGATAACGAACGAGCCCTGCTATTTGATCGAGATCGGCTACAAAAAGTGCTTGGCCCGGGCAGGCACCGCCTGCGTACCTTTGGGCGAAAGTTAACCGTTGAAAAATACGATATCACGTCGGTGCGCTTTGAACATCCAAAGCTGAAGTTTTTGGTGCGCCAATACCACGCACTTTTTGAAGACTTTGTAGATGTGTTCGATCTGAATGACAGCGAGGTCGGTGTTATCTATCGGGATCAAAAAATCTCAGACATTCTACCTCCAGGTAATTTGTTGGTCGGGTGGAGGGGTGCTGAAGATGTTCGAGTTGATATCGTAGATATCACCAAGAGCTTTGAGATCAAGGATGAGCTTGTAGCACTTTTGGGAAGAGGTGTAAAAATTGGCACCAGCCGACAGGTCGCAAATGCGATTAATTATGTGGAAGTGCCAGACGAGCACGTTGGGTTGCTTCAAGTTAACGGTAAGTTAGAGCGTGTGCTTAACACGGGACCTTACGCCTTTTGGCGTTACAACCGATCAGTGGTTGTGAAGCTGCTTGATTTACGTGTTCAGACGATCGACGTCAGTGGTCAAGAAATCTTGACCAAAGATCGAGTAAGTTTACGTATTAACTTGTCAGCCAGCTACAACATTACCGGTCCAGAAACAGTTGCGCTAAAACTGAAAGACTACTCAAGCTTTCTTTATTTAGAGCTGCAATTGCGATTGCGAGAGGCTGTGGGTACAAAACTGCTAGATGAGTTGCTCGCAGATAAGGGTGCCCTCAATTCAGTCATCGCCAATGGCGTAAGCGAGAAGCTTGCCGAGTTTGGTATTAAGTTGCGTAGCGTTGGTGTAAAAGACATTATCCTACCTGGCGATATGAAGGTGATACTAAATCAGGTGGTCGAAGCCCAAAAAGAAGCCGAGGCCAACGTGATTAAACGCCGCGAGGAAACTCAAGCGATGCGATCGCTTCACAACACCGCGAAGGTAATGGAAAATAATCCAGTGCTTTTGCGATTGAAAGAGCTCGAGGCGCTAGAACGAATCACTGCAAAAATCGATAAGATTTCGGTGTACGGTGGTTTAGATAGTGTTTTGAACGATATGGTTAAGATAGCTCCATCTTAATCTGCGTCTGATTAATTCCAGATAGCTTCTGGCATTCAGAGCTTTTTGAAATCAAGGCAGTGATTTAACTGTTTTTAGCTCCTGCAAAAACGGCATTTCCGCCATTCATGGCGGTCAAGTCATACTGGTGGTCTGACGAAAATCACTAACGAAGAGTTCGGAAAGCTCAGAAAGCCCCGAAGGGCGCGGCTTCAAAGCCCTTCTGAGGGTGTTACTTTCCTTATTAAGGACTACGGTCATTAACAAGGAAAGTGCCTTGCCAGCTGAGTTTTGGCCTCTAATTATAAGAAATGGGCGCAAGACTGCACGGGTGCAGGCGGTAGGGCGACGCAGGAAGCCCAAGCCGAGAAGCCATTGGGATTTGATCAGAAGTTCCCTAGATTCTAGTGTCTCGGCTTTTTTGCGAGATTGTAGTCTTTCACAAGTCTCCCTTGCCCCGGTCCAGGAGGTTCGCACCTTCATGTGCTTAGCCCTGCGGGCCTTGGTGTTTGGTCGGGCTCTAAAAGGGTGACTTCAGCCAAGCCCTTTTGACTGTGAAGCCTGTATAATACCCTTGGGTCCGTTTTGGCCTTGGGCGACGGGCGTCATGAATCTAATTAAGAATGGGTTATTACGATGGGGCAAGTTGCCAAATTTTTTACAAACAGTGTGCAGTTGGCTGTGTGGTGGGCTTTGGGTATGGCTTTAAGCGGTTGTATTGCGACAGGTGGTAGTGGTTACAGTAGCACATCTTCTAGTTCGTCCTCTAGCAGTAGTTCATCCAATGGTGGGCCACGCTCTATTGGCGTGAATGACCCTGGCATTCGCTACATCGGGCGAGTGGCACTGAGTGACGATTCAGTCGAGTTTGATTGGGCTAATACACAAATTGAGTTCCGTATTGAGGCACCAGAGCTGTCGCTGCAATTTGACGATGGCAGAAATGACTACAATGTATTCGTAAACGGCGAGCTCAATAGTGTATTGACGACGCAGCCGGGCGTTAGTCGCTATTCTGTTTCGTTGCCAGGTGGCCCTCAAACGGTAAAAATCACCAAGCGTACAGGCCCTAATTTTGGTGCAGGTCGATTTTTGGGGTTAACGTTGCCGCAAGGAGGGCAATTGCTGGGCTTGCCCGAACAACCAGCGCATAAAATTGAATTTATTGGCGATTCCTATACGGTCGGTTATGGCAATGAGGGCCCTGCTTTGGATTGTGGCGGCACTTATCGGCCCTACGAGAACAGTTATTTTTCGTATGCCCCAATTGCCGCTCGGGCTTTAAATGCGCAAAGCCACTCCATTGCCATTTCGGGGTTGGGCGCAGTGCGTAATTATGGTGACACCAATACCACAAGTCCAATGCCGATGCCGTATTACTATGGCAGAACCTTGATGTCGAAGGCCGATCTAAACTGGGATTTTGATGCATGGGTACCCGACGCGGTAGTGATTAAGCTTGGCACCAATGATTACAGCACCGAGCCTAGTCCACCGGCCGATGTGTTTATTCAAGGTGTTCATGATCTCATTACAGCGGTGAACGCTGCCTATGGGCAATTACCCATTTTTCTATTGGCAGACAGTGCCTTGGCCAACGTTACCGCCAATATGCAAACAGCCGCGCAACAGCAGCAGGCCATGGGGAATGCGCAAGTACGTTACGTTCAAGTGACGCACCCACCGCAATCCCAACTGGGCTGTGATTGGCATCCTATGACTTCTGGGCACCAGGCCATGGCGAACGAACTGGTCTCCAAAATTCGGCCCATTTTGGGGTGGTAGTAGCAAGGTTGCGATGGTGAGCAACGTCGTTGCTCCATATTTTAAGCCGCATAAATTAAATATCGGTTTTCGCTCGATAGTCGAGGTGCTTGGATGTGCTTCGTTGTCGGAAGCCAAAAGGCCGTCTCTTGAGCGTCCATGCTCCCGTCGGCATTAGTGCATCCGTGCACGTCAATCACGCCCGACACAACAAACACTTAGGATGAAGTGTTTGCACAGCCATCGGCTGCCGAAGGCGAGCCACAGGGACGTGGCGAGTGACCCTGCTTTGTAGCTGCCTTCACTCCCAGCAACCTTTTAACGACTGCGGTGAGGGTCAATCATTCGAGCCATCCTTGGCTCTCACCACGAGGGCGGCTGTGCCGTGCAAAACTGCTTTCCTGCAGTTTTGTCCAGGACGTCCACCGCTTTCACGCGCGTCCATGCGCGCTCATTCGATAAAAGGTTACTTCCGTTCAGCGTTGTGAAAGGGTAGGGAAAGGCGTAACCAGAAGGGAAGGGGTCAATAGAGGTGTCTCGTTTGGTTATTGCAGTCTATATTTGGTATTCGAGATCACAAATTTTATCTATTTCTCAATGGCTTTGTTTCAAACGATAGATCGTACTTTCACTGCGTTTTAAGTTAATCGGAAATTACGCTGGGGTTGTTGATAGGAGTATAAAACTCTTCAATGGCTGGGCAATCAAAAGGCTTGCCTGTCAACTTAGGGATTTCCTTCTGCAGATAGGGGTAATATTCATTTAGAGGTCGATCGTCATCGTCCGCTAGAAAGACAACTTCCTTCATCTCTGGTGTCGATACAGATCCATGAATAGCTCTCACCAACGTAGTTTGTCTCTCAGACGAATCAAGCTTATTAAGATCTTCCAGCTTACCTGACTTTTCCCAATACTTTAAGTCGTGGATCTCACAAAAGTGCTTTACGTCCATTAAAAAGACTTGAGTTTTTTCTTCTTCGGCTTCGAAGCAGGATGCCAGTAAAAAGGCGGAGCAGAGGTAGAACGCAAGGCTAGCACTTCGCATAACATCTCCTACTTGGGCGGATTTCGAAGGTCGTTGACCATTTTTTGGATGTTTGGGGTCAGAGTAAAATCTTTTTTACTCTGACCCCAAACGTCGTGGCCACGCTATTCGTTCTAGCGCTAAATGGGATGGCCGCAGATTCTTATGCTTTTATATGCGCGCCAAAATAGTCGAGCGTCCAACCGTCTATTAAGGAGTGCTATTGGCACTCCAGGCCTTCTAATAGCTCTATTGTGATAAAGATATTCCAGCCAGCTCGACCTCTGTCGTCATGTTTTTTAATCGCTGAAAGAAGAGAGCGGTCTAGTAGATAGCTGCATTCTGTAGTTGAAATCCACAAGCCTTCTAATGATTTTGGTAATTCAGTGTCTCTCGGGTTTGCTTCATAAAGCAAAACGTAACTGGCTTCATTGGCAGCGATTGGCTCTGATGGAGATAAGTGATCATTTAAATTGGTTTTAACGAAGACTTCATGTGGTGTATTGTTAAAAAGGACTATTGCGGATTTCTCTGTGGTTAAAGGGTGTAACAAACATCCGGAAGTGCTTGCCAAGAAAAATAGTATAAAAAAGTAATTTTTCATAGAGTTTACTTTTTGAAACTTATTTTGCTCATCCATATTAATCTCAGTATATCCTGTTCAGCGACGATAGAGCGGTTTGTAAGGTCATAGAAATTTAAGCCTTGTTTATCTTTATCGAAATACTTCATTAGGTCGATTTCTCCCGTCTTGGGATAGCCTGGGGTTGATGACTTTACGCTTTGAAATAAAGCGTGAGTTGAGCCTTTGTGGCCCCAAGATAGTTTTTTGCCTCCTAAATATTCTAAAACCGAGTGTCCAAATTCGTGGGCGGATACAAGTTGAAAGTCTTTATCCGCAGCGCCGGGCTTACTGTAAAAGTATCCTTCATTAAATATGAAAGTTGGCGCTATAATCCCGCTATTGTGCGATCGAGCGTATTTCCCAGATTTTTCAATTTTTAGGTTTACATCAACGGCATTTTTAGGCCTGAATTTAACATAACTGTTTATGATAAAAAGGTGCTTACCTATCGTCGTTTTCCTGCTCCAATATTGGCCTATGCCTGTTTGGATTAGCTGTTTCAATCGGTTGAACTGCTGCTGAGGGAGTGTGTTAGATTCAATGTTTAGGTAAATTGTCGTGTGAATACGGTAATGTGATAGATCGACAATGGACTCAACCCAACTACAAGCATGTTTCTTGTCTACGGCTTGTCTTCTGCGGGTTTTGCCTGCTCCAATGAATGTGTACTTTGGAGTGGGTGTTCCTACGAAGGCATGTACAGCGTTATGAAATTCGGTTTCTGTTAGGTGTACTTTCTCTGTTGAAGCGCTAGCGGTCATTTCAAAGTCCTTGTAATGGCCGATGTACCATCCCATGGACGCTCGGCTGATTTCCCATGAAGCCAACTATACCAAACCAAGAAGCGTTGTATAGTGGCAAAAATCTCACAATTTTATTGGATTGGATGAATAATAATCAGGTCTGGAGGGGGCTTTACCTTGCTGGAGGGAGTGCTTTTCACAAACCGATCAAACGACCAACTCTTGAGCGTCCATGCTCCCCTCGGTATTAGTGCATCCTTTACCCGCCGAATGTTTACATGGTGTACAAGTAAACGAATATATAACCTGACCCTAACGGGGTAATGGTGCCGTGGATGAAGGGGGATGCTTTGGCTTTTGTGAATAGGTCGGGTTTTAGGGCGTTGATACCTTTCATTACAACCATTCCGTTTTCTTGCTTTATCTCCATGGCTGTTGCCACTGTGGCAGGTACCCATTCTTTAAACATAGCTTCTGGCATTTTATCGTCTTGTATCAAGTCGAAGTTGGGGCTGTTTTTCACGATTTCTGCGTAGTCCGCTTCATTGAACTCAATCAGCGCTAACAACTCGGCACTTTCTCTGTTGTTGGGGTCTGGCTCTAGCCAACGAACGGATATCGGGTCATTGGGCAGGGAAATCAGTTTGGATAAGACGCCAACCTCATTCAAAACTTTAGGTGCCTCGGCGGCAGTTTCCGTTGAATCGCTCATAGTCTCGTTACATTCTGTCAAAATTAGAAAAAAACAAGTCAGTATTAAATAAATTGATTTAGACAACTTCGGTGCCCTCAACGAGTTCTAGCGGGTGATCGTTGGCGTAATTGTAAATTGATTCCCATACTGGCAACACCCAACCTAAAATAGCCCACGCCCTTATTTTATTTTCGTGCTCAAGTTAAATTAACGAACTTACTCGTTTAACTCAGGGCCTACGGAGCTTGCAATCAGGGCAGTCGCTAATGCTTGCTCTCAATTTGTTCATAAAGTGGATTATCCTCGCTTTACAAAGCTGCTTAATGAGACTAATCTAGTTATATATTAATACCTAGCGAGAGTAGTCTCAATGTCTTCCACTCAGGTAGTTCGTGACATTTTGGCGGCGGGTGAGGCCCTGGCGATTGACGATTTCGCCGTACTGGGGCTGTCCCGTGCTACGCTGTTTCGAGCGCTGCAAAGGTTGGTGGCCAGTGGCGAGGTACAGCGCGTACAGCATGGACGCTATCAGCTAGCGGCGGTTTCCGACAGAGCCGATCCCTGGGTGATAGCTACTCGCGCGGTACCTGAAGGGGTACTGTGTTTGCTTTCGGCTCTGGCGTTTCATGAGTTGGGCACGCAAATGCCTGCAGATGTATGGTTGGCACTCCCGAAAAGCGCTTACCGACCGAGCATTAAGTACCCGCCCGTGCAATATGTACATTTTTCAGGGAGTTCATATACGGAGGGGCAAGAGGTGCATCACCGTGACGGGGGTGTTGTGCGTGTTTACTCCGTCGCGAAAACCGTATCGGATTGCTTTAAATTTCGCAATCGTCTTGGCTTGGATGTGGCGATAGAAGCGCTACAAGCTGCGCACAAAGAGCGACGTGCCACTATCCAAGATATTATGGCAATGTCGCGGATTTGCCGCGTGCAAACAGTAATACGGCCGTATCTTGAAGCGATTGTAAACAGTGAGTGAATCAAGGGAGTATGACAGGTGAGTAAAAATACGGCCGCTTCAATACGCCAAAGGCTGCTGAACCTGGCAAAAGACAAACAAACCGATTTCCAGCAAGTGTTAACGCGCTATGGTCTAGAGCGTCTTTTGTATCGCATGTCGCTCTCGCCAGAGAACCAACAATTTATTTTGAAAGGCGCGATGCTATTTGAATTGTGGTTCAATATGCCGCATCGTCCAACGCGTGATCTGGACTTTTTGACGTTTGGTAATCCCGATTTAGCACAGATCACTCAGCGTTTTAAACGTATTCTCCAGCAACCGGTCCCTGTCGATGATGGCGTAGTATTCAACCTGGCAACCTTAAAAGTCAGTGAAATTCGCAAAGAGGCAGGATATCCTGGTGCTCGCGTTAATCTTAAAGCATCACTCGACAACGCTGTAATTCCCATTCAGTGCGATTTGGGGTTCGGTGATGCCGTGACACCAGGGCCGCTATCGCTGCCTTATCCAGCGCTTCTCAATTTGCCTGCGCCACAACTTTTGACGTACCCCCAAGCTACGGTAGTAGCGGAGAAGCTTGAGGCTATGGTCAAACTTGATGAGAGTAACAGTCGCGTAAAAGACTATTTTGATATTTGGGTTTTGCTCCAGCAAAAAAGCCTGATGAAAGTCGATGTGGTAAAAGCCATAGCCGCGACATTTGATCGTCGAAACACTAGCCTTCCTCGCACTATGCCAGCAGGTCTCAGTCAGAATTTCGCTGAGCTGCGCAGCCGCCAATGGCAGGACTTTTTAAAACGCAATCGCCTTCAAGCCCCAAGTTTTGACGCCGTGGTCGAAGAGCTGAGTCGTACTTGCTGGCCTCTATTGCAGCAGGCCGCTAATCTACGCGGTTAACGACTCCACAGAATAACAATATGAGCGCTGAACGAGCCAAACCCTTAAGCCATCGGTGGTCTATTCCCCAATTTTCAACTATTCTCTCAGTAGCCCAGGAGAAGAACCCGCATAATATGTGGTGGATACTGAAACGTTTATCTTCCCGCATGCATAAGAATAGTGGGTACTAGAACACGATAGAGGTGGATTGTCTATTTGGCAGAGTTTCTCGGCTTGAGAGGCGTTGCCCGTCGCCTTTTTGCTTGTCATCTTTGGGCCTTAGCACCCTAAGACCGCTGTGGAAAATGTGCTCGAATGTGAGAGCGGGGGGTGTCAAGAATGACCATCACCTCGACCCATTAAAATTATCTGGGAGAGCAGATGGATTGAATGGAGCAGTCACTTCAGAGGCTTTTAGCTTCATTTTATGTGTATTCTGTTTTAGATTATTTTAGAACTCCGCGTAATTGATTGGCAGTATATGACGCAAAATCGTCTGTCATCCCAGATGCTTGGTCGGTTACCAATAGGTAATTATTGTAATATGAATCCTTGGGGTTAAAATAATTATTCCCTATAAGATCCTTTATTCGTTGAGCTTTAAACGACACTTGTTGATTGGATTTATGTTCATTGATGCAGCAAATTAAAGAATTTAAAATAGCGCTAATTGTCTCATAAGCGCCAAGTTCGAGCTGTATTTTTCGCTTTGACAGAAAAATATTTTTTTCTGTAAGTATTTTTGATTCTTTTATTCCCTCTTTTTCTTTTCCGGAAATTTTACTGACTAAATCGCCTTCGAATCGGTTTTCCATTATGCTTTTGTAGTTCCTAATAAACACCTTTGACGATAGGCTTATTAGGTTTTTTATCGCTCTAGATCTCATGTAATATATTTTCCTTCTTTCCGACCAGTCCGACTCTATGTCTTTCTTGATTAGGTGCTTTCCGGCCAGCTTTTCCAGAATATCTCCAACTTCATTAAGTCTAAGCAAGCCTAGCTCAAGTCCATCTTCGATATCCAGAACTTTGTAACAAATATCATCTGCTGCCTCCATTAAGTATGACAGGGGATGTCTGGAGTATAAGTCGGTGGTTTGATCGTATAGTCCAAGATTGCTAAATATATCTCTTGCGATATCTTTCTCAGCGATATAGAAATTAAATTTATTTTTACTTTGTGCTAGCGAGTGGTTTGAAAACCATGGATATTTTATGAGGGTTCCTAGCGTTGAATAGGTAAGTTTTAGTCCTCCATGAAACTTTCTATTTTCTATTTGCGTAACAACCCTTAAACCTTGTGCGTTACCTTCGAAACGAATAAAGTCGTTTATTTCGTCTTGATTCTGCAAGCATAATTTATGGCTGTTTTCCTTAAACCAGTGCCTGATTACATATTCGCCGGCGTGACCAAAAGGTGGGTTTCCAATGTCATGCGCTAAACAAGCCGCTTGAATAATAGCGGCGATATCTTGGGGAGAGGTGGTAGCTGCTTATCATGAACCAAATACTCACCAATTTTTTGTCCAAGTGTTCTACCAACGCTGCTGACTTCAATGGAATGAGTAAGTCTGGTATGGATATGGTCATTTTTCGATAACGGGTGAACCTGGGTTTTTTTCCCAGCCTTCGAAAGGCTGAGCAAAATATTATTCGATCGTAGTCTTTATGAAATTCATTTCGGCTATCTTCCTGAGAGGGCAATGTTCCCCATCGATCAACAGAAAGTAGATTTTTCCACTTCTTTTTGTAGTTTGGCATTTTCTTTGGCTTGCCCGTATAGTACATACATGAGTTTAGCGTGCACGAATGGGTAGGCTTAGCATATTTAATAATAAGGCATCACCGTGCTAGAGGGGGAAGGGCAATATATTTTTTCTGGTCAACTTTTTTCGGATACCCCAAGAGGCGAAGATTAGTAATTGTTTATTACCGCATATCGTTTGACTGATTCATTGTTTTGTTCAGCTACATTTGGTACTTTTGGGGGGCAGATAAGAATTAAGGCACAGGAATCAACGACGAGAACATTTTAGATCTGTTTGTTTTTGTGGGTCCGATTTTGATTTCTAATATCCCGTCACCAAGCTGAGCGTAGAGCCTATTTTTGAGGAAAGGCACGCAGGACGCGCGCCTTAGGCGAGCATGTACAGGACGTACCTTCTCGCCGACATTAAAAATTGGCTCGGAAGCGAAGTAACCAAGCGAAGCGTGGCTTGGTGCAGGGCGTGCTTCTTTTGGTTACTTTGCTTACTCGTATAAGAAAAGTAACTCGCTCACAATGCGAAAAATTGTTCTTCCCTTATTGGGGGCAGATAAGCATTAAGGAGCAAAAATCAACTGCTAATATCAGGGGGGTACCGAGTTACTGGCATTCACCCTGGCCTTTTGAATACGTTTGAGTAGGCGGGACAAAAAGATAGGAAAGTCGTTTTGGACGACTGAAAGTCGGGGCTTCAGCCTTGTCCCACAAGGAAGTGGTGAATCCACCCTCTGGCCGTAGTGCAGGAAGTACCTCTTTGGGGTATGTTTCTCACGCATATAACTAAAAATGCCTGGAGGATTTTTGATCGCCAAATATTGGCGACCTGTAGGGAGAAGTAAAGGGATTTGCTTCGTAAAAGTACTTCGGTTTACAGCGAAAGTTTTTTAAAGATCTAAAAGTGGTAAGGGGAAGCCTTGGTCGATTGAACGTACTGGCAAAATGAAAAGTTAACGCTTAATAGGACAGGCACTCCAAAAATAGTCGCCAAGATAGCTGAGATGTGGTGTCGGGGTATTAAAAAACGTAACTATATCAATAGATTAGTGCTTGAGTTAGGGGCTGGCGCAAGATGCGAAATCTGATAGAGGGGTTTGATCTGGAGAGGTTGTCATTTGCCACTATCGCGTAAAACAAAGGTAAATGCGTTGGTTACTTTTAGTGCAAAGGCAGCGGTATTTAGAACGCTTATTAGGACAAGTACTTCAATTCTCAAACTCTGGCCGTATAAATGTCTGATACTGGGCGCAGTAAATACCGCCCATCCCACAGCTTACTGGAGAATGGGCGTTTGGGGTTTAATTGCAGCCGATACGGCTGGTGCTCATCACAATATCATCAAACCAGAGGTTTTCGGGTTTGGATACCCCACCATAAGAGCGCAGCCCAAATGTGGCATATTTGAGAACCGTTTCTGCAAAATCGCCTGAGGCCCATCCGTTTTGAATGTCATCCATGCTGGTAGGGTTTACGGCCAAATCTCCATTAACCCAGGCTTCGATGGTATCGAAACCAGGGGCGCTGGCCATGTGCCACTCCACGCAAGTCCAGGTGTTGGCGGGTATGGTCAATGACGGGTCACCTGCAGAAGATTTCGTGAAGCCATCTGACGCCAGCAGTTGCATAAAACCAAGACGGTTACCATCCACAACACTGAGTATGATCTCATTGGGCGAGTTGTTGCTCACCTGCATGGTGGCACCAAGAAAGTGTGCGTGATTGCCAGGGCCAGAGCCACCCACGCCACCCAATTGCACATCTGTATACATCCAAGTGCGGACATAAACTTCACTGGTGTTACTTGGGAACTCCTTGATTGCATAAGTAGGAGAAGAGTTGGTCTGATCTGCTTTCACATGAAGAGACTTGCTACCTGAATGGCCCATAGAGCTATCAACAAGGGCGTAGGCATTGCTGCTGGTTGAGTTTTGAAGGTTGCTATGGGTAATGTAGAACTGCCAACCTTCGGGGGCCATCTCATTGGTGCCGCTTTCAAAATCCTCGGAGTAAAATGCAGAGCCGCTAGAGTTTGAGGATGAGCTACTGCTAGAGCTCGAAGAACTGCTGGAACTTGACGATGAGCTACTACTGGAGCTCGACGAACTACTGGAACTTGAAGACGAGCTACTGCTGGAGCTTGACGAACTGCTAGAGCTTGATGAAGAGCTGCTTGAAGATGAGCTGGAAGTGTCCCCTGGGGCCTTGCCACCGCAGGCTGTTAGCGCTAATGCAATACCAAGTGCGCCTAAACTTTTTAATATGCAGTCTTTGTTTAACATAGTGTTCCTAGTGTTTGATTATTAGCGTTTGGCCTCATTATGCTGATTGAAGCGCAAACAGGATAGGCACTTCGTCGCACAGGACAGGCACTTCATCGCATCATCGCGATTCACCGGCACTTTACGGCATTGCCTTGACGGCACTGCCTTGCCAATTGAAGCGCACAAGCAGGGCCGGTACTTAATAGCAGGCACTTCATAGCACTCCAGGGATAGCATGGTACACCGAAAGTTTAATATCTCAATACCTACTGAGTACCACTTACTGAATCCCAGCAAACCCAATATCCCAGACGTTGCCTACCCTGTCTTTGCTCTGAATCTCCCGTCACCTCGCTAGCTGGTGAGCGGATTCAAGAGGATATTCGCGCAGGGAGGCGCGAATAAGGGGTGGACGCCCTGAGCAAAACTGCAGGAAAGCAATTTTCCACGGCGCAGCCGCCTTTGATGAGGTATAGGGATGTCCCGGGTGATTGGTATTCATCCTTGCTTCTTGAATGCGTTTGAGACGGTAGGACAAAACGATAGGAAAGTCGTTTTGGAGGACTGCAAGTCGGGGCTTAAGCCTTGAGCCACAAGGAAGTGGTGAGTCCACCCTGCGGCCAGCAGTGCTGGAGGTACCTCGCTTTGTAGCGAAAATAAGTGTTTTTGGGGCAAAATGCCGGTTTATATAGAATAATAGTTAGTCAGATGAAGTTGTGTATGAGCACGAGTGAATCTAATAACACTGAAGAAACGGTAGTTGAGACAAAAAAGCCAAAGGCCTCAATTTTCATTTTCGTGAAAATATCCTCCGCATTGACATTCCTAACGGCCTATTCCCATTTTTTGGGTTATTCATTTTTAAAGGGAAAGCTGGATGCAATGGGTTTTCATGGGGCAAATGTAAATCCTCACATCGGAGAAATACTTTGTGAGTTGCCGCATTAATAATGACTAAAGCTATTGACATAGGACTAAATAAACGAAATCCTGCGCGGTGTGGTTATTTAGTAAACGTCTTACCGTAAGTCTCGGGGCAAGTAAGTGCCATTTACCTTGAGGGCGGGGCCTTGGTATTAGGCAAGTTTTAAATCGCCAAAACCTTATAAGCAAACCCCTGGGAACAAGCATGTCGAATAAATTAGTATTTTTTCTGTCTCTGAGTACGGCCTTGCTCTATGCCTGTGGCGGTGATGCCGGCTCAAATAGTAGTTCATCGAGCAGTTCGTCATCCAGTAGCAGCTCTTCTTCCAGTTCCTCATCCAGTAGTAGCTCTTCTTCTTCCAGCTCCTCCAGTAGTAGTTCAAGTACTAGTAGTAGCTCTTCCAGCGGCACTTCAGACGGCAATTTTACTTTATTGTTTCGCGATGACTTTGATAGTTTTGACTCCAGTCGATGGCAATTAATGACCCATTCTTGGGCTGGTAATTTGGCGATATTTTCTTCTGAAGCAGTGAGTGTCAATAACGGACAGATGGCTTTAACGCTATTGCCTGCGCCATCAGGAACTGTGGTAGATGGCGAACCTAAGCTCTATTACGGAGCTGAAGTTCGTTCTACAGATACGCTCACTTATGGCCGAGTTACAGCCCGTGCAAAATTGGCAAAGGGTTCTGCTGTGGTTTCATCTTTAGTCACCATTTACACACCGTGGCCTGCCGATAATTGGAATGAATTAGACATTGAAAGTCTTGGTAAAAGCACTTCGGAGGTTCAGTACAATGCGATGGTATACACAGGGCCAGAGTTGACACCACCGGTTTCCACATCTGTAACGCCTACGCAATATCCGTCTCTTCAATCCCTAGGTTTTGATTCGGCCAGTGATTTTCATACTTACACCATCGAATGGACACCTGCCAGTGCGCAATTTTTTGTTGATGATGTCCTTCAATATACATGGACAGATAACATAGACCTTATGACCCTGCCACAAAATATCCTATTAACGATTTGGGCTTCAGATAGCCCCGATTGGGCAGGCGAGGTAACGTCATCAACAGCCAATGCCAGCGCAGTTTATGACTGGATTGAGGTTTACACCTACAATCCTTAATCGGTTGTAGGTAGGGTTATTGTTAAGGGGTGCCAAAGGTCTTTACACATTGCGCCTCAAACCTACTTGTGCTGTTATTGAGTCCTATCAAATAGGAAATTCACCTAAAATGCGTGTAGGCGGGTGAATCCTTAATAGAGTGAATCCTTAACAGGTCGAGTTGCCTGGAT
The DNA here is from genome assembly GCA_050300015.1 of Cellvibrionaceae bacterium. Classification (GTDB taxonomy): domain Bacteria; phylum Pseudomonadota; class Gammaproteobacteria; order Pseudomonadales; family Cellvibrionaceae; genus CAYZQH01. Next base: position 506,169 of record JBNKWZ010000021.1, read on the forward strand.
GTTTACTCGTTTGGCCGGACCTTTTGCTTTAATTGAAGGGCCTTCAATTGATTGCGCATCTCATAAGGCGCTTGATATTCATCGGACAGTGTCTCGAGAAACGCCACCAGCGCTTGTTTTTCTTTCTTAGTGAGGTCCAGGTGAGTGATTAACTGGTTGCTGACGTTATCTAAGGTTTCAGCAGGTCCGAAAGCGCTCATATCATTGTAGAATTCGACCACGTCACCAAGCGTCTTTAACGAGCCGTTGTGCATATAGGGAGGGGTGCGTGCAACGTTGCGTAGCGTCGGTGTGCGGAATAAGCCAGTAACGGCTTTGCGCTCCTCCTCGGGGATGCGTGGATTGCCGGCGAGACCCGGGTCGAGAAAGCGGGTTCCGTCTGAATTGAACTGTTTGCCCAGCGTATAGAATGCGAGGGTTGGGTTTTTGGGCGTGGCGACATTGTGGAACTCGAATCGGGTAAACAATTCGTAGCCATCGAATACGCCACTGTGACACCCACTGCAAAAGCCTTTGCCGTTGAATATCTCTTCTCCCAGTTTTTCTTCCTGGGTGAAACTCAATAAGCCGGCTTTGACGTAGTCATACTTCGCGCTGAAAGGTCGGAAAACTCTACTTGTCTGAAACGCCGACAGTGCTTCAGTTGCAGCGTTAATCCAATCATCGTCGGATGTCAGGGGGCCGAACAGTGCCTGTAAATTCTGCGCATAGCCGGCATTTCTGAGTGCGCTTGCCAGGCCCTTTGGTGAGTTGCTCATCTCCAGCGGATTGAACAGGGGGCCTCTGGCCTGCTCTTGAAAGCTGTTGGCTCTGCCATCCCAGAAGAGTCCGCCTTGCCATAACTTTGTACTTGGGCTTTTTGTCAGTGCAGGAACATAGCTCGCATACAGCAGGCTTGGGCTGTTGCGCTGGCCCGACAGGTCATGCCGTGCTCCAGGGCTTGTTTGAAATCCCGGGTGGGCGAAAGCTTGAGAGGGTGCGTGGCAGCTTGAGCAGCTCTGTCCCTGCGGATTCGATAAGATCGGGTCGTGAAAAATCACTGAACCGATAGAGGCGATTTCAGCTGTGTTGGGCGTGTCCGCGACGCTGGAAGCTGACAACACAAGAAGGCCCAGTCCGAATAGTAGTTTGTAATTCACTTGCGGTATCACTCATCCTGCAATTAGAGTAAAGAAAATCGCCTGGGGCGCGGGTGTCTCATTATTGGCGTTGACGCCAATGAAAGCCCTTAAAATACAAGATGATTTAGACATCAACGCCAGACTTTTTAGGGCGTGCAATAAAAACCGATAGGAGATCCATTTTATCGCCAAGTTAATAGTATGACCATAGACTGTCGAAAAAGCGTGATCACAGGTCACAATCCGGGCCGGTCGTTTTCTCGAGTCTTCTTGTGCTATACGGGAATTCGGTGCGATGAACGGTGAACTACGTTACTTTGTTGGCTATTATAGTCTGTTATAGATCAGCCAATAAACAAAGGTTGGGACTATTTTATAGAGCAGAGCGATTGGGCGCCCGAAGAATTGTGGTATTCCAGTGGCAAACGACAACTGCAAGGTGCTTTTCAGGCGATTTTTCCGAAATTTTATATTCATCGAAATTCGATTCTTAACTTATTGGACGTGGAATTGGCGGTTGAATGGGAGGGGCCACATCTTGCTATTTTGTGCGGGCGACAATTGTAAAATTAACCCAACGTTTCCTCTTGATTTAGACGTGTGTGACTTTAGTGAGGTAAATGAGTAAACTGCCTAAATCGATAAAATAGGCAGGGTAGTCGTCGTTAAGTTGTACAAATGAGTTTATTTGCCACGTGGTGGGGCGATGCTGTTCACCCGGCAATTTTTTATGTCGAGTTAATGCGGTACAAAGACTTGCCGGGTTGATAAAAAGTAGTTCATGGTCTCGGCAAACCATGGGTTTAATAATTACAATAATCGAAATTAACGCGGGGGACAACGTGAACTTTAATCCAGTAGGTAATAAGTGGAGTCTCAATACACGGGCTCTTAATAAGCAGGTTATCCAGAAGGCGATCAGCAATAATATTGTGGCATCCGCTGTTTCGGTCTTGATGCTCTTTGTCGCTTCCCATGTAAGTGCCCAAAACACCATTCGACAGCAACCTATTATTCAAACGAAGTACACGGCCGACCCGGCACCGTTGGTTTATAACGATAGAGTTTACCTTTACACCAGCCATGATGAAGACGATGCGATGGGTTTTAAAATGGAGGATTGGTTGCTGTATTCCTCTACGGATATGGTGAACTGGACAGAGCACGGCGCGGTGGCCTCGTTAAACGATTTCGATTGGGTGCCTTATGATAATGGTGCCTGGGCAGTACAAGCTGTTGAGCGCAATGGCAAGTTTTACCTCTATTGCCCAATGCCCAACGGGGTTGGCATTGGGGTGTTGGTGGCCGATAGCCCCTACGGCCCTTTTAAAGACCCATTGGGTAAACCCCTGATTCAACAAAACAATCACGACATTGACCCCACCATACTGATTGATGACGACGGCCAAGCGTATATGTATTGGGGGAACCCGAAGCTTTATTACATTAAGTTGAATGAAGACATGATTTCTTACTCGGGCGATATTGTTGTTGAACCCTCGGCGCCCCAAAATTACCAAGAGGGGCCTTGGGTATGGAAGCGCAACAATCACTATTACTTGGCCTATGCCTCCACTTGTTGCCCTGAAGGGATTGGCTATGCCATGAGCGATTCTCCAACTGGGCCTTGGGAGTATAAAGGTATGATTATGGATGATTCGGAGAAGTCCAGAGGGAATCACCCAGGCATCGCGGATTACAAGGGTAAATCCTATATCTTTGGGCATAACCAAGACTTGCTTAAAAAATCCACGCCCAAATTTTATGAGCGCCGTTCAGTGGATGTGGACGAGATGACTTACCTTGCTGACGGCACCATTCAAAATCGCCATTACTGGTCTGTGGAAGGGCCCGAACAGCGTGAAACGGTAAACCCTTTCAAACGAGTTGAAGCTGAAACCATGGCATGGAGCGAAGGCGTTAAAACCCGCTTTGAGACCGAGTGGGAAGGTGATTTTGATTGGGAGCGCGGTAAAAGAATTGCCGACCGCTTATTTGTAACGGCCATTAACCATGGTGACTATATCCAAGTTCGGGGTGTTGATTTTGCCAAGGGTGCTAAAACAGTGGAAGTGAGTGTTTCCCCCATTTTTGGTGGTGCAATAGAAATTCGAGCCGATAAAATCGACGGGCCGGTGATTGCAACCGTTAAGGTGGATGCCGCGGGGCAAGAGGGCATTTGGAGTGAATTTACCGCGAAAGCCAATGCCAAAATAAAAGGCGTCCACGATGTCTATTTTGTATTTATGGGTGAAAAAGATCTGTTTTATTTTGATTGGTGGCAATTTTCGAGATAAAAAGTATCGCAATGACTCAACGTTTAAAAAACCGTAGGGTGGTCACATTCTTTGAGCTTGCCAGCGTGGTCCGTGTTTGGAAGGGAATGCAACAGTGACCTTGGTGCTGGTGGCATTAGACAAGACAGGTTACCCGGCTTTTGCGTCAGCATTTATATATTAAAAATTTTTAAAGGCTGAACTTGAGGGGGCGTCTAGAGAACAGAAGACGATGTTATCTCTGGTAAGATGCCTTGCCCCCGCTACGGGTGCGCAATCCCGACGCGTTAAAGCAGTTTGGTCGAGAGTGCGAATCCAACAGATATAGTTTGGGGGCGGGCAGGCTTTCTGCTTTTTCAGCAGTGGCCATATCGGCAAAATGTTACTTGTCTTCAGTTTTCGGGTGTCGCAAAAAGGGAGCCCAAAAAATCTTCCAGTGAATACTCTCTTTTAGATGGCTGCGGCATAGCGCATATTTGTCGTTCAAAATCATAGGCTTTTAAAATCGGTAAACGGATAAAGTATGAAATGATTTGAGTATTTCTTGATTTACGTTCTACGGATGTACCCTCACGACTGCCAGCCTTGTTAGTATTACCTTCAATGGTTTGAACAACTTGGGCGTTGGTAATTTTTTCAACTATACCAATATGTGAAAAAGTGAAAATAACAATATCACCTTTATGTGGGCTATAAACCTTATTGTTGGGTGAAAATATAAGGCAGTTTTGGTTTTTTGCCCATACCGTTCGAAAGTTGTATGCGGAGGGGGTGTAAGGCTTTGTGATATTTCCGTAATAGGGGCTTTTATTAATGAGTTTTTGTACGCACATTGATACAAATGCCGCGCACCAGGGGTAACCATCTGTAGCATTGTTTGGGGCGTATTTGTCTGATTCAAAAATCTCTTTCATGCGTTTATCAGCCCCCATTTTATTGCCTTTCGCTTCGGTGGCGCCAATGTAAGGAACCGCAATGTCGGATAAAGACTCTTGAGGGCCCGGGGGGTATTTGTATAACGTTGCGGCTAAGTCTGGGTTGGCCAGTGCTGGCCAAGTGTTTTTACCAACAACGCCATCCATTTTTAAACGTTTGTGCTTTTGAAAGGCCTTTACAGCCGCGAAGGTTTTATTGCCAAAATCACTATCGGCAGTGATTTTAGGTTGCGTCGAGCTTTGTGCATTTAATAGCATTTGAAGCTCTTTTACGGCAGGGCCTTTGCTTCCGTATCTTAGTGTTGGTTTGACTTGTCTCACTTCAATCTCCTTGTGCAGACGGGCTGATTTATTTTAGATAATGTATCCAATAGCCGGCGGGGATGTTTTCCAGGTCGGATTGGCGCTCAAGGACCAGTATCCCCTCCTTGGATTTTATGATTTCAATTTTTTTTTCGGTATCGACTAATCTATTTTGCTGTTGCTGAAGTGTGTACTTTTTTATTGAGCTGGGCCTGCCAGGCTCTTGGTATATACGGACCGCATACCACTTTTCAAATGGGTCATCAGCGGTTAAGGAAAAGTCGATTATCGATCCACCTTGTTCGCTACGATAGCGACCTGTCCAGTTTTGATTTGGTGTGGTATTGGCTAGAGGGATAGATGAAAAGTTCAGTAAATCGGTGCCATCTAGTGCCCAGGTAACTTCTTCGACTTCGATACTTTCCAAGGCTTTTGTGGCAGGCTGAGCAGTAGGGGAATTCGATACCGGTTGCACGCTGTCGGTTGGCTCGGCATGACAAGCGCCCAATGTCAGTAAAGTGGCGCAGATCAGAAGTATGGATTTGATAGCGGCGAAGTAGGTGCCTCGATACGAGCGAGTTGGCATGATGTGCGTGATCCTTCAGCTTATATGATTCATTCCTGGCTTTATGATGGCCTGTGTAGGTGGTCATCGGCCCCACCCAAGCAAGAGTAACAACTGAAATGGTTGACCGCAATAGGCGCCAACAGGTCGTTTTGACTGATTCAAAGGCGATATGAACAGGCTTGTCTGGTAAGGGCTTAAATTTTGCGACACTGACTTCTGTGTTATCGCAATGAAGTGTTATCCCCGCAGGTCCGGCGCTTTAGGTGATAACTTTAACTCGTATGTCTCCAATGCTTATACCTCAGTTTCACGGGCTGCTAAGATCTTTAGGCATTTAAGGGCAGCTTTCCATGTGTTGTTGTTCTTTTGGCAAAAATGTGGCGTAAAGCTCAACATTGGCTACCGCCTTTTGGGGTGGTTCAACGTCCGTGCCTGCGTTAGAAGTATGGCGCGATGCAATTGCTATAGGCCAATCGAAAAGCGGTTCGGGAGCAGAGCCGGCGGCTTTAAGCCGTTTGGCTAACTCTCCTAATCGGGCTGTGGGTACGGCCGGGTATCGGTGGTGTTCTCCGTGGTAAAGCATGCCCATGGCCAGCCAGTTTGCAGTGGCCCAATGACCGCTGCGTGTCGTTGCTTCACCGTGATGGAATAGCCATACGCTCAATAACCCGCTGGCGCCATTTAAAATGGCGAGCCCCAGCCAAAGCCAGTATACGGCGCTGCCCATGGTCAGCAGCAAAGTGGTGTGGATGAGTATGGCTAAGCCCAGGTCCATTGCGATGGCTCTGCGGCGGGTGTTATCGCCCAGCCGCCACGCGGCAGTGATCACCTGCCAATGGTAAGTGGGGCTCACAAGGCAAGCCTTCCAGAAACTCCGGTGTGCTATTCGCCCTTCCACATCCTGAGGGTCACCGCAGCGTTGGTGGTGAAGTTTGTGCGTTAACTCAAGTGCATGGCAAGAGGTGGCCAATAGTCCGCTTACACCATAGAGAACTGCCTGGTTTAAGGTTTTTGGTAGGCCGAGAGTGTTATGGACAGCTCCATGGGCACTGCGTAATGCGGCAATATGCCCGAACAAAAGCATCACACTACAGAGCCCATAATGGCTGTTCAAAGCGGCCCCGGCGGCACCTGAACACAACAATAAGGGGCGAGCAATCTCAAGCAGTCTATGCCAAGGAGTCACGGCGCAGAGGTCGCGCCATTGAATGTTTGGAGAGTTGTTTGTTGTCATGAGGGGCTCCATTTGTGAAGGAATACCCCTAATTTATTGGCTTTGCAGGCTGCCACCTTCCGTCTTGCTCAGAACGGGTACAAAAATTTATAATGCCAATAAATTCAGTTGGTTAGCGATCTCCAGAATGATCATTTAGCAGCTTTTTGGCGATACGCGCCAGGCGTGCAGCCCTCTTGGTCGCGGAATGCGGAGTAAAAATTGGATTGAGAGGAAAAGCCGGTGGCAAGACCAATGGCCAGTACTGAGGCTTCCGGCTCAGCCAGTAGCTGACGCTTAGCATCAGCCACGCGGTGGCGGCGTAACAGCTCGGAAAAGCCGCAATGAAATTCAGTGTTCACCAACTCTGATAATTGGTGCGGGTTCAATTTCACTCGGGCTGCCATGACGCTTAAGTTGAGTGATGCATCACGGGTGACTAGGGGGTCGGCTAACAATGTCTCGAGCATTGCACGGGCTTTGCCGCAGTCCACATTACTGAGCGTGCTTTGAGCATAACGCGCCCGGGCAATCGCTCTGCTGTTAACCACCCAGTCGGGGTATTTAATCAATGAAAGTGTCACGACTAACACCGCAGCCCAAACGAGGATGACGTGCGCAGCACCCACGATCAACGTTGGTAGAAAGGCCAGTAATAACCCCAAAATGGTCATGGCTAAGGCGACAAAAGCAAATAGAAAGTAGAGCTTTAATTCCAGTGCCCGGCGGGGGTATTGATCGCGTAATTGAAAGATGCGCCAATTAAAGTAGGCGGCGTAGCTGCCACCCAAAGCAAAGGTAAGAGGGATGACCCATGCATTGGGCCAAAGTAGGGCAACAAGCGTCAGAGGAATATGGACTGCCGCAACAATCCACTTATGATCTGGTAGGCCCAGTACGCCAGCGCTGAACAAATAAAAGCCAGCAACTTGTGCGCAAAGTAGGGCGCCGTATAAGCGCAGCTCCACCAGCGGCCAAAGGCTCAGGAAGTATCCCCCATACATAAACTGCTGCGCACCTACGCAACCGATGAGCAGTACTGCGCCAATACGTGTGCTGATGGGGTCTTCCCTAAAAGGGTAGGCAAGAAAGTAGGTGATCAACAAGAGCAAGCAAATCGTGGCAGAGCCACCGCAGATTAAGGTTAACAGCAATGTCACAAATACGTCCTTTACCGGTTATGATCAGTGTTGATGGGTAGCGTATTTTAAGGGAAGACAGTGAATATGCCAGTTACTTAGGGAACCTCTGATTAAGTCCCGATAGCTTCTGGCGTTCAGAGCTTTTCGAAATCAAGTCATACTGGTGGTCTGACGAAAATCACTAACGAAGAGTTCGGAAAGCGCTGTAAGCCCCGAAGGGTGCAGCTTTAGAGCCCTCGTCGGATGCGGCTTAAATACCGTCCTGCCGTCGTTGTTTTACTTGTAAAGGATAAGACTTACTACCTAAGCCGCAGCGAAGGATACATTGGGTTCTCGAAAAAACGATCGTATGAGTGCTTTATTTGATTTGATTAATTCCAAATCATTTCGAGCTCGATCCTTTAATGACTCACCTTTCTTTAGTGGCTTTTTTGAT
>JBNKWZ010000022.1:0-29433 GCA_050300015.1 Cellvibrionaceae bacterium
GACAAAAACCGGGTGTGCATTGCAGGCGCTAGCTACGGCGGCTATGCAGCCTTGGCCAACGGCGCAAAAACACCCGAGAAGTACCGGTGTATTGTGTCCATAAACGGGATTGGCAACATGCTGGACTTGATGAATAAGGACAAACACGACTACGGCAAGTACCACTCTTGGATTAAAACATTAAAGCAATATGTGGATACAGACGAAGCCGATAGAAAGGCGTTTAAGGCCATTTCACCTTATTACATGGTAGATCAATACCAAGCGCCCGTGCTGTTGATTCACGGTGAAAATGACGCACGTGTGGATATAGAGCAATCTAAAGATATGCTCTCTCGCCTCAAAAAGGCCGATAAGGCGGTAACTTTTATTGAGCTAGAAGAGGACAACCATTACCTACAAAAAAACGCCACTCGATTGAAAACGTTAACCGCAGCTGTGAATTTCATCGACCAACACCTTCAATGACCTATTCACAACAAAATCATCATCTTAAGGATACGCGGCATGTTCACGCAGTCGAGGACACGCCGCTTCCACAGTTGAGCTCACATCACACCTCACGCAAACACCTGCTCCAACCGCCGCACCCAAAGCATCATAATGATAACCAAAACACCCGCCAATGTGAGTACAACACCCAGACCCACTACCCCAAAAGCCGCCCAGGTTATAGTAGATTCTCACAGGAAAACGCGTAGGATAAGTAACAATTTTGGGTCAGAACTTCCATCATATGAAAGGGGCGAGGCAAAACTATCGGCAACAAATTGGTTCTGATTATGTGGTAATCCCTTCGTCAGTGACGTCCCACCACTCACCTTCTCTCTGTTTCAACGCCAATCAGTGACCAGGCTCATGCTTGCGTAGAAGCAATCCCGAATTATCATATTAAATGATTTTTAATGGGGTAAAATGTCTCATTTTTTTAAGCCGGTTCACGCCCTTAAGCAATATGCGATCTGTTTCATTGACGCTCCCGGTAGGCTACATCAATACTACTTTGTATACACCGCGAACACCTGTTCGCTAAGCATAAAGACTGCTTGTTACTGGCTTCACCGCCTTTTGGATGAGCACCCAACTAGAGCCACACAATGAACAATAAAATCCTGTTATTGGTGATAATCTGCTGCTCACTGCTACAAGCCTGCGGCGGGACCGAAGACGGCATATCCTCATCTGGCTCTTCATCGGGCGGCATGGGCAGCTCCAGCAGCGGCGCGCCAATGGATGAACTTAACGCGCGATTGCTGTACTCAGAGAAATCCTGCGAAAACTGCCACGGCCCTACAGGAGACGACAGCGACGCCCCCATTCATGTATCGCGCTGGACGCGCGCGACATTAATCGACAAAATCCGCACAGATATGCCATTGGGCGCCCCCGATCAATGTAACGCCATCTGTGCTCAAACCCTGGCAGATTACATCCTAAGCTGGGAGCAAACTGAAGCCGGGCAAGCGGTTGTGGCCATCAACGTTGGCGGCGATGCCTTGACTACTCAGGCGGGTGTCGCCTATGAAGGCGATGCCGGCGCATCACAAGGTACCATCGGTAATTCCACCACCTCCGTGGCTGGCACAAGTGACCCGGAAATCTACAGGAGTGACCGCTGGTCGCCCTCACTCAGTTATGAACTGGCGGTAGCCCCAGGTTTGTACGACCTCACACTGCAGTTTGCGGAGTCGTATTGGGAGCAAAATGGCTCACGCGTGTTTGACATATTTGTGGAGGGTTTACAGGTAGCCTCCAATATCGATCTATACGCAGCGGCAGGATCCAATCAAGCCCATGACGTGACCCTCTCAAAACTGCCCATTTCAGACGGTGCCTTATCCTTAGAGCTTGTAGCCACCGAAGACAATGTAACGTTATCGGGCATTTTGGTCACCACCTCCGGCGCAGCATTTGCCGACTATGAAGACGACCCTGACCGCGTGGGTCCATTGCCACTACGACGCTTAAACCGCCATGAATACAACAACACGGTAAAAGACTTGTTATTGATTAACGAAACCGCTACTGACCTGGTGTCGTTTCCCTCTGAGCCCAAAACGAATTTTCCCTTTCCTCGCTTTAATGACGGCATGTCGATTCTTGAACTGGAAAAATTTGCAGAGGCCGCTAATATTTTGGCGAGCCTCACCAATGTGCAGCAACACCTGCCCTGCACTGAGCAAACCCGAACATGTGCGCAAACGTTTATCAACCAGTTTGGCCAAAGGGCCTATCGCCGCCCCTTGGAAAACAATGAAGTACAAGGTTTATTAACCTTATTTGATACATTAGCATCCATCAACGGCAACTCTTTTGAAGACAACATCCGCTCGCTGATTGAAGCCATGCTGCAAAGCCCAGCTTTTTTATACCGCTGGGAAATAGGGCGAAGCGCACCCACCACTGCCGGTCGCTACATACAACTCAACCAATATGAAATGGCCTCTCGTCTGTCTTATTTTATCTGGCGCTCAATGCCAGACGATGCCTTGCTCACTGCTGCCGCTGCAGGCCAACTCACCACAGAATCCGGCATTCGCGCACAAGTTCAAAGGATGTTGGAAAGCGATAAAGCCTACGCCTCCATTGCCTATTTTCCTGAATACTGGTTGCACTATGCAGGCCTCGCCGAACAACAAAAAAACGCTGTGGTTTACCCTGAATACACCGATGACTTAAAGCAAGCCATGCTGGAAGCCTCACGACGCTTTAGTGAACAAGTCTTATTAAAGGGGGATGGTTTGTTCAGTTCCTTACTCTTGAACTCGGATGCCTATATTAACCAATCCCTCGCCGCTCTGTACGGTGTGAGTGGCGTATCCGGGAGCCAGTTCCAGTGGGTGAATTTAAGCAGTGTGGACCGCAGCGGCCTGTTAACACGAGCAGCTTTTTTGGCAGCCACCGGGGCATCCGATGGTTCCCTACCACCCAAACGTGGTGTAACCCTGTATAAAAATATGCTTTGCCGAGAAGTACCACCACCACCGGCCAATATTCCCAACCCAGAACCCGCCTCCGCAGGGGGCACCACGCGCGAGCGCTTTGAAGCCCACGCCGACAACGATTGTGCAGCTTCTTGCCACACGTTATTCGATGATATGGGTTTTGCATTCGAACACTATGGTGGCATTGGCGATTATCGCACCACAGACAATGGCCAGTCGGTAGACTCAAGCGGCACGCTCACCGCTGATGGCGCCACTCAAAGCTTTAGCGACGCAAATGGCATATCCGCATTGCTTGCACAGAGTGTCGACGCGCAAAGTTGTTTTGCCGAAAACTGGATGAAGTATGCGCTGGATAGAAACCTAGACGAAACCCTGGATTCGCCATCCGTGACACAATCAATAGATGCCTTCCGAGCCTCTACTGGGAACGTACGCATGCTGATCGAAGAAATTGCGGTTTCGCGATCGTTTCGTTATCGCGTCCCCAGCCCAGGCAGCCAACTGGCGTTTTAAGCCCCACATTTAAGTGGTATTACTTCAACCCAAAGTGACCAAACAGTGATGAAAAAGCCAAGCCATTATTCAAGACGCGATTTTCTGAAAAAATTTGGGATGAGCACCGCCATGTTACCCCTCCTGGAAAGCGACCTGGTGTTTTCACAAACCAATGGCGCACCGCAACGCTTGGTGTGCATTACCATGTGTAACGGCAACGATGTGAATGACTTTCACGCCTTTCATTCCGGCAACAGTTACACCTTAAGCCCCTTAAACCCGTTCAAAAATGACGTGACCACAATTCGCGGATTGGGCATGAAAATAATGGTGGACCAAGGAGACGAATGGTCGGGGCACGGTTCACACCCCTGCGCACTGACCGGTAGTCACACCGGAGGCTTTACTGCGTCATCTAAGAATGCCTCTATCGACCAGATGGTCGCCGACCATATTGCCCAAACCACACAGCTACCACGCAAATTGCTCAATTTGGGCGTGCGTTCCGAGCGCGATGGGCGCAACACCAGTTGGCGTGCTGCAGGCCAACCCAATCCTAATGAGACCGACTCACGCAGTTTGTTTAACAGTTTGTTTGGCAGCCCAATACTGACCACCGACCAACTGGATGAAACCGCCCGTAAACAAGCCAGCATTCTGGATTTTGTGGGGAGCGAGCTGGAGACCTTTGGCCGAAGAATGGGGATGGAAGACCGTATTAAAATACAAGCGCACTTAAACGCCGTACGCGAAATGGAACTGAGACTGGCGTCAGCTGGCTCCGGAGGTGCCTGCTCAACGCCGGATGTAGACACTTCAGACTATGTACCCGCTCGTATGGACGCCATGTTTCGGATGATGGGTGCAGCCTTACGATGCGACTATACCCGCGTCATCACCATGGAATTGTATGATAATGGTGGCGGCAATGGTAATACCTTTCCCTGGATAAACATCAACAACGATTACCACCAAATTGCCCACCAAGAAATTGGTTCACCACAAGACAAACGCAATATCGACAAGTGGTTGTTTGAACAAATTGCCATATTGCTAAACGAATTGGACGGGCCAGATGGCAATGGTGAACGGCTGTTGGACAACACCCTGGTAATGGTTGGCAATGATATGAACAGCGGCAGCAACCATTGGGTAGGAGAAATTAATTACGCCCTGGTAGGCAGCGCTGGTGGAAAAATTCGAACCGGTATACAAGTGAACGCAGGGCAACGCCAACCGCACAACCTGTTGTTAACCTCTGTTGTGAATGCATTTGGCATTAATGTGAACCAAGTGGGTGAGCGCTACGCAGGAAATTTACCGGATATTTTGGCATAAACCACCAATAAGCTTTGGTGGCTAGGCATTGGTCTTGTTGGCTTGCTAAGGCATCTTATCCGAAAAATCTTGTTAACAAGTTAGCGCCTCTGGTTTGCTATTCCACTAACCGCAATTCGCCAAAGGCATCGGCATTAATGTAGCCTTGGTTCATTTGGTGACCCATAGAATCCACGGAGCCCATAAAGTGCTCACGCCCTCGGTTATTGGACGCCAACGGGCTATTCAAACACGCTTGATCTTGACCACAAAAATCGTTGTCGATGTACGACATGGTAAAACCCATCACATCGCCTGCGTGCAATGTGGTCCACACCACACTACTTTGATTGCCCAACGGTCCCTCGGCAGCCCAAACCGTAATTGCAATTTCCCACAGGGCATTGTTGTGACCAATATCCACTCGCGTGACCTCCACATGGTCCGGCATCAAAGTGGGGCCGCCGTTCACACCGTCTACGGTTTTGCCCTCAGGTGTAATGTGATAGGCAAAAGCATTGGCCCAGTTATTATATTGGTGGCCGCCACCAGAGTTATCTGGGTCAAAAAAGATTTCGATAGTATCCTCGTTCCAAAATTCTCCGTGAATGGCATCACCCGTTGTGGGCGTATACACCAAACGCTCATCTACGATTTTGGCCAAAATAAATAATTTACCCGGTTCAGTCACATTCCCACTGCCGTCGGCAATACCCGGTATCCACATCGCTTTATAACACCCCAAATAGTCTTCGTCGGACGTGGGTGATTTTAGACTGTCGAACAACCAGGGAATATTCATGGCCTCCACATTGGCCATCGCCCAAACATCATCAACCATGCCGTCTATCAGGGGTGCCGTCGGGGTTTTTATTGCTTCGTAATAATTGTCGGACCCCGCAGGTAAACTTGCGCAGCTGATGCCGGGGGTAACCACTTCAACCCCCACCAAGGCTCCACCGGAAGAACTGCTACTGGAAGACGAGCTTGTGCTGGAAGAGGACGAACTGCTAGAGCTGGATGAGCTGCTCGAACTAGAACTGGATGAGCTACTCGACGACGAGCCGCTGGATGAACTCCCTCCTTGATTTTCGCCCATACAGCCGGCAAGCATTACGAGCAACCCGATGGACACCACACGCGTGATTACCGGCTGTTGACCTAATAGATATAACATAAAAATTGCTCCATTCGCTCGCCTGCACGCGGGCACCCTCACAAACCATCACAAAAAACGTAAAGCCACCATTCAACTGGGTCGCCACTAATGCCGCAAAGTTTTAACGCTTCACGTTGTACGTGCTTGCCAGTGTAGTTTTACAACTCGTTTATCCTTAATGGCCAGTTATTTATAACCCGGTTCTTTTATAGAATTTTTTATGGGGTTCTAAATAGCTTTTACAGATAGCCTCGTAATAGCATTAATATTAACCCGGCAATGAAATAAATCTCCTATCTATTTCAATTCGCGCCGTTAAAATACTGGCGAGAATGTGTAAATTTCCTTTTATTTTAAGGGTTTGTATTGGCCGTTCCGACCAATGGCAGAACGTCCTTGTGCCACATCAACCCGATATGAAAGATTGCCGGGTTAATAGCGGGTTAATAGATAGCCTCGCAGGCTCACCAAAGAAAAACCACACAAGTCTATCACTTTAATCCATTTCAATGTCGCAGCGTTCACCGGAAGTACGAAACGTGAGACTTAGCGCACGCTGCATTCGTAAACTACGACAGAATGTTTCCGGTAGCCACCAACCAGACATTCGCGTGTATTATTAAAAATAACTGTCGCTTTCTTACGAGGTTTTGTGCTCAACACTAGCGCGCCAAAGTAATCAATTGTTCGATAAAGGCGTCTGTTTTAAGGTCGAGGTGTTGGCGAGCGGGGTCTTCTTCAAACCACTCAATGACTTCGCGAATACCATCGGCATAAGCAATATTGGCTTTAAATTCAGGTACCAAGCGTTTGATTTTACTGTTGTCAAAAAGGGCTGAAACAGCCTTGTCGCCCAATAAAGTTCCTGTGTAGTCGGGGTCTAATTCACAGATTTTATCTGAAGTCACATGGACGATATCAATATCACAGCCCACCGCCCGTGCGGTCTGCTGATAGATTTCATTCCAAGATAAAAACGCATCGCTGGTAATGTGAAAATCTTCACCTAGCGCCTGGGTATTACCCAACAAACCGCAAAACCCCAGAGCAAAATCTCTGGCGTGGGTGAGCGTCCACAAAGCATTACCGTCGCCCTGCACCACCACGGGTTTACCCGCTTTAATACGCGCAACCGTGGTGTACTCGGTCCAGCCACCGATGGTTAGGGGAATCACTCGCGAATAGGTATGCGAAGGTCGCACAATGGTTACAGGAAACCCCGTCTTCTGGCAGGCGTGCATCAATGTGTTTTCCGCCGCGATTTTATCGCGGGAATATTGCCAATAAGGGTTGCGAAGAGGTGTGCGCTCGGTAATCACAGGCGTTGGCCCGGGATTTTGGTAGCAAGAAGCAGAACTGATAAACACGTATTGCTCGGTGTGGTGTTGGAATAACTGGATATCGCGGGCCACGTCTTCTGGTGTGAAGGCTATCCAATTCACCACCGCATCCCAGGTAGTGCCTTTTAGTACAGCTTGCGCCTGTTGGGCATTTTGAATGTCACATTGCAAAAAATGTGCACCAGGTAAATCTGTGCCTTGCCCAGTACGATTAAGCAGCCACAATTCGTGCCCTTGAGATAAACACCTCTGGCTCACCGACAAACTGATATTGCCAGTACCACCAATCATTAAAATTTTCATGGATTATGCCTCTATTAACCCGGCAATCTTTTATGTCGGGTTAATGCGGTACAAGGACGTGCCGCCATTGGCCGAAATGGCCAATGCAAACCTTTAAAACACAAGGAAATTCACACATTTCCACCGGTATTTTATGGGCGCGCAATTTATTAGATAGGAAATCTACTGAATTGCCGGGTTAATAGGCTGAATTCTCAACGTTTTGTAGAAAGCGCAACGCTCATACAGCAGAGCACCGATCAATCGAATAAGCCATTGGGGCTTAAGCAGAGGTTCTAACTATAATCTTCCGGCTTGTATATCACAAACCCCGTCAGTTTATTAGCCTCTATGGCATTCTTAAGTTTGTCGCTGATCACCACTGTAGACAAACTGCGATGTAACCGAAAAATATGAACCTCCGGCGGAATTTTTGATTCATCCAGTTTTAATAGCTTAACAAACATCACATTACCACTGTCAAAATACTTTAAATTCGACTGGTCGTGGTCGATACAATCAATGGCATCCGCCACATTCACGATTTTATAATGCGTGAGCGTTGGGTCGCCGCTGGCATCCACAATGGTCAAGTCATAGGTTTGGAGGTTTTTAATGTTCAGTGCACTCAATACCTGTAAAGCTTTATCGGATAAAACCAACCCCGGTATTTCGCTAATACTGAGATGATCGGTGAGAGTTCCCTGGATAGGCTCGGAGGTCTTAAAGGTGAAGGGACCTGCCGGCACTTTAATGGGCTCACCATCGTCAAACTCTACAATTAAGCCTTTATTGCTCGACAATACGCCAGAGAGGTCTGCGTCGTTGTCTTCATCCACCAATTCGTTTGATAATACCCAATACATAGTTTGTGCTCGCTACCTATTTCGGTGCTATTGATCCATCTCAGTAATTTTTATTTCGGCACAGGTAACCCGGCCCACTTAAAGGACTTTTCTCGATCCTCTATTGCATCTTTTCGCAATAACCAAGGCTCTTCCCAGTCCACAATACATTGACGCAACTCAACCGTAATTTGGGTTAAATCGGTAATCACTTTTTGCTGCATACTTTGCTCGCAATACTTTTTACACTCTTTTTGCACACCTTTTAAGAGCTTTTCGACCTTTTTGCTGTAATTGCGATGGTTGGTTTTATGGCTTTGTAGATCATGCCGAAAAATATCGGTAATAAAATAAGGCAAGCAAATGCCATATTTACCATCATTGATATCAAACCCAACCAACTTGGCATTGTGACTTAGCACGGAAAACTTCTTCATGGACGCCACAGGAATCAAATGGTGATTATTGGTGACATATTCTCCGCTGCCAAATAATGTTTTGGCTGCATCTAGACTCGTAGCCTTACCCGGTTCATTCTCGTAGTGACTCACTGAAATTCTTGTAGAATCTTGTCCTGCGCCCTTGGACCATGGCTTCTCCCAAGTACCACTATAAGTACCACGCTTAACGCATCCGTCGTTTTTGTAGGTCACCTTAGAAAAGTGCTTACCACTGCAGTCTTTCCAATCGCATTTATACGTTTTGGCTTGGGAATCACCCTCCATACCCGGAATGACAGGCATTACCGGTGGCTGCATCAAAGGGATGGGCGGTGTATTGCGGTTGTTGGACAAAAACAAATCGAGGTTACGTACGGCGCCACGCCCCTCAATTTTTACATTCATGGAATAGTTCACGGGCTGCGCTATGCCCTTGTTCATGCTCGAGGCCACACCTTTCAAGGTGCCGGCTTCATCACCAACGGAAGTGGAAAAATCGGCATCTTTTACGCACGCGGGAACGCCATTGACCTTCACATTTTTAGACCCCTTTTCGAGATCGCGACTAAAGGCAATATTGGGGTAAGGAATGGGAACCACCGCGTTGCCCACAGGGGTTTTACAGACATCGGGAAAATTGGACACTATCCCGTTACTTTTTTTAGTAACGATACTCTGGAAATTCACGCCGACATTATTGCCCATATTCAACTCGCTCCATGTTGGCTTGCGCCTTTGCTCCTAGCGCAGCACCCGGTGCTGCGAACCTAAGTGTCCGAGAGGCTGATCGCCTATCATGCGAATCACTCGCCTCGGCCATATCTCTATTTCTCAGCCCTCGCCCCGGCCGTTCTGCTCCACCGCCAACAGAGAGGGAAAGGTTAGCTTACCAAAACCCCGAGCAGTGTGAAATGGGCAAGGTAGAAGACACCCGACCTTGATCGCCTGCCTACCTTGGTTGGCCGCTTCGCCGGTCGGGTGCCCCGCGCTTAGACGCGCCACTGGGGCTTTTGCCACCAGGTCTTGCCTGTCGATTACCGTTGGGAGCGCGATTATTCGCATTGCCACCATTCGAATGGTTGGCTTTTTGCGCACCCGCGCCCTGCTTTTGGTTTGTTTTTGGGCCACCACCCGGTCGGCCGGGCTGTGAGGGTCTCTTTTTTTTGGGCTTAGCAGCCCTTGGTGAATGGGTAAGCGGTTTGGAGGGAGGCAATTGGTTTTGTGGCAAAAACCCATCCTCTTCAAAGCGCGGAATGTGCATTTGAATTAAGCGCTCAATGGCGTACAGCAGATCGGCCTCATCGTGGCTGACCAGACTCAGCGCCTCACCACTCGCACCCGCACGACCTGTACGTCCAATACGGTGAACGTAATCTTCCGGTACATTGGGCAGGTCAAAATTGACCACATGAGGCAACTGGTCAATATCAATACCGCGCGCAGCGATGTCGGTGGCCACCAATGCCTGTACCGCATTCTTTTTAAAATCGGCAAGGGCCTTAGTGCGTGCGCCCTGGCTCTTATTGCCATGGATCGCCGCCGCCCCAATACCCGAGGCCTCCAGCTGCTTCACCAAGCGGTTGGCACCGTGCTTGGTACGCGAAAACACCAGCACCTGATGCCAATTGTAGGTTTTAATGAAGTGAATCAACACATGAGACTTTTGCGCCTTTTCCACCACGCATAGGCGTTGCTGTACTCGCTCGACAGTGGTGTTGCGCGGGCTCACGTCAATTTCCACCGGGTTATGCACCAACCCTTTTGCCAAGGTTCTGATCTCGGTGGAGAACGTGGCCGAAAACAACAAATTCTGGCGCTTACTGGGCAATAACTTGAGAATGCGCTTGATATCGTGAATAAAACCCATGTCCAACATACGGTCTGCTTCGTCGAGCACCAACACTTCCAACTGATCAAAAGCCACCGCGTTTTGGCCATAAAGGTCGAGTAAACGCCCAGGTGTGGCCACCAATACATCCACACCGCGACGCAAACTCTTCATTTGTGGGTTAATGCTCACTCCACCGAATACAATGGCCGAGCGCAAAGGCAGTTTGGCGCCATAGGCTTTAACACTTTCTTCTACCTGGGCGGCCAGTTCCCGCGTGGGCGTTAATACCAGCGCTCGCGCTTGATTGGGCTTTGGTTTAGGGCCCGATTTTAAACGCTGTAGCAAGGGCAGCGTAAATCCCGCCGTCTTACCTGTGCCAGTTTGCGCGGCAGCCATCACGTCCCGCCCCTCTAGAACCGCGGGAATGGCTTGGGCTTGAATGGGGGAAGGTTGTGTATAACCCTTGTCGGAAACCGCTTCAAGCAGCTCCTGACACAGGGCAAGATCCGAAAATTGCATAGTCTTTCCAAAACGAGGTTCGATACAACATGCGTCGAACAAACACGCGCACTTTAAACCTTCCCTGGCACCCCGTCATGTGTTTTCTACCCTGAGCCATGCTCACCTAGGCTTTACCTAGCTCGCCTTAGCGGCGTTTGGTTTGCCCAAACTCCAATGTAAAATCGTCAAGCCTACAATTCCGGAACACAGCGAGCCCACAATAATACCCAAGCGTTCATCAAACACACGGTTCACTCCCGTTTCTTGAAACGCCAAAGAACCGATAAACAAGCTCATGGTAAAGCCGATACCACAGATGGCCGCAGTGCCGTAAAGGCCCTGCCAATTCATACCCGAGGGCAGCTTAGCGAGATTGAATACCACCGCCAGCCAGCAGAAGCCAAAAATACCCACTTGCTTACCCACGAATAAACCCATGGCAATACCCACTGGCACCGAGTGCAGCAAGTTGTCGATGGTCATGCCGGTTAAATCCAAGCCAGCGTTAGCAAAGGCGAAAATAGGCAATATCAGCAAATTCACCAGCGGCTTTAAATCATGCTCTAATGTGATTAACGGCGAATCGTCGGTTTTAGATCCAGTGTGCAAAGGCACAAACATGGCCAATACCACCCCAGCAAGGGTCGCATGCACGCCGGATTTTAAGGTCGCGACCCACATCACAAGACCAACAAACAAATACGCACTTTTGGCCACCACACCACTGCGATTAAACACCCAAAGCAGTGGTATACAAGCAGCCACCACGGCAAGTGCTGCCAGTGAAATGTTCGTCGTATAAAACACGGCAATAATGATAATCGCGCCAATATCATCAAAAATAGCCAACGATGTGAGAAAAATCTTAAACGAGAGGGGCACGCGGCTCCCCAGTAACGTCAACACGCCAAGGGCAAAAGCAATATCGGTGGCGGCAGGAATGGCCCAACCGTCCATGTTCTCTGGTTCGCCGTGGTTGAAAAACAAATAGACCAGGGCCGGCAACATCATCCCCCCAATGGCCCCCACCCCAGGCAGAATGATTTTTTTGGGATCAGACAACTCGCCTTCTATCAATTCTTTCTTTAACTCAAGGCCAACCAAAAAAAAGAAAATAGCCATCAAACCGTCATTGATCCAAAGCAGTAAGGGCTTATTCACCTCAAGCTCACCAATCAACACGGCAACTGGGGTAGCCAATAGCAACTCGTAAAAGGCGCGCAAGGGCGAGTTGGAAATCACCATAGCCAAAACGGCAGCCGCCATTAACAAAATGCCACCCGAAGATTCCTTCGCAAAAAATCTTGTTAAATGGTTAGAAGCACTCATAATCCACCGTTGATAATGTATGTGGTTAGAATGATACCGCAGTTTGCTGCATCTCGATGACCGTTAGCGTATCGAGATTGCGCTACAATAGGCGGCGCACCCTCGTTTTGCCACAGCAAGCTCAAACGCGGCTAGGCGACGGTGGAAACCCCGCTTAGCGACGCGCTTTAGAGAGAACCCCATGAAATTCAACAATCGCCCAAACCAATGTGCCAAACTCCACGATGGCCGTGAAGTTTGGTTGGCTCGCGATATCGCTGTGGCCACTTCTGCTTTATTGGTTTGGCAAGATAGGCCCCACATTCTAGTGAACCAACGCGGCACTGGGTTACCCAATTTCGTCGGCTACTGGAATTTACCTTGCGGCTACTTAGACTATGATGAAACCACACAAGAGGCCGCCATCCGCGAAGTTTGGGAGGAGTGCGGGGTCAACTTGCACCCATTGATCGCAGACGCGCATGCGCTGTTTTTTGATCAACCGTGGGATGTCAACTCCGTGCCTCGGGGCGACCGACAAAATGTCACCATCCACCACGGCATAGTGGCATCGGTAAATGAACTGCCGCCGGTCAGCAATGTCAACAATGAACCTAACGAAACCTCAGACATTCGCTGGCTACCCTTAACTGAAGTCAACTCACTGGAATTTGCTTTTGACCATAGGCCCAGGATTTCACGTTTTGTTGAACATGTTCACAAGCAATCTGGCTTAGATTTTAAAGCTTATTTGCCTCCTGAAGCGTAACCCCACAGACTCGGTTGCACATCAGCGACGCATCCAACCCCATTTGGAGGCCCCTATGACCATTACTCGCCGCAACCTCATCACCAGTGCCGCCGCCTTGCCTCTACTCACCAGGGCCGAAACCGCTAGGCGCCCCAAAATTGGTGTTGCACTGGTGGGCCTAGGGTATTACAGCCGCGACCTATTGGCACCCGCACTAGAACTGACCCAATACTGTGAGCTGCGCGGCATTGTGACCGGCACCCCCAGCAAAATTCCCGTATGGCAAAAGCGCTATGGCATTGCGGATAAGAATGTCTACAGCTACGAGACCATGGCAGACATTGCCAATAACCCCGACATTGATGTTGTCTATATCGTGTTGCCCACATTTTTGCATAAACAATACGCAATAGTCGCTGCCAATGCCGGCAAACACGTTTGGTGTGAGAAACCCATGGCCATGACGGTGGAGGAGTGCCAGGCCATTATTGACGTCTGCAACAAAAACAAGGTGCAACTAACCGTAGGCTACCGACTGCAACACGAGCCCAACACCCAAACCGTGATGCAAATGGCCAAAAGCCAGCCCTATGGGACCTTTAAAAGTATTGTCTCTGAGGCGGGTTATCGCGGTAGCGGCAGTGCACCAGACAACTGGCGCATGCACCAATCTCAAGGCGGGGGCGCTCTATACGATATGGGCGTGTACCCCATTAACGCCGCGCGCTGCGCCACAGCCATGGAGCCCATTGCCGTCAGTGCCAAACACATCATCCAGCGGCCTGAATTGTTTAAACACGCCGATGAAACTACGGAATTTACGTTAACTTTTAAAAATGGCCTTGTGGCCACCTGCGCCACCAGTGTGGGACAGAACTATAATCAATTAAAGGTCAACTGCGATAAGGGCTGGTATAAACTTGAACCCATGCAAAGCTACAATGGCGTAAAAGGGATCACCAGCGATGGTAAACGGCTCGACAAAACCATCGCCAACCAGCAAGCCGCGCAAATGGACAATGATGCTCTAGCAATACTCAATAACACCGCTGTAAAAGTACCGGGACAAGAGGGTTTGATGGACATTCGTGTGGTTGAGGGTGCACTGGCCTCAGCCAAAGAAAACGGCAGAATCATTACCCTATAAGTCTCGCGCATGCGCGGATCGGGCAAAGGTCAAACACATAACAACAATATACCTTACATTAGTAAAGGAGCCTTCTATGCGCATCATCCTGTGCTTGGTTTGCTGGGTTGCACTTGCCGCCGAGGCCAACCCCGTCAGCATCCCTGAGGTATTAAAGCCCTGGCAAGACTGGGTGCTGCACGATCACCCCGATGCACAATGCCCGTACCTCGCCAACCAGCCCGAACGCCAGTGTTTATGGCCCGGCAAGCTGTCCTTAAACATTTCGAGCCAGGGCGCAACTTTTTCCATGGTAGTGCGCGTATTTGGTGAAGCCGACTTGGCACTCCCCAGCAGCGATGGCGCTTGGCCAATAGCGGTAAAAGGCAACGGCAAACCCCTGGCCGTGACGAATCCCAAAAACAAACCCCATGTGAGGCTCGGGCCCGGCGAACATACTGTTAGTGGTGAAATTCCCTGGCCGGCACCACCCACCAAGTTATACATCCCCAAGGCCATCGGGCTTTTAAATCTTACTGAAAACGGCCAACCACAAGCGCTCCCCAACCGCGACGTCAACGGCACGCTGTGGCTGCAAAAACCCAAAGTCACTAAGCCTGCCGAAGCAGACGCTTTAGCATTAAAGGTGTTTCGCAAACTCACCGACGGTTACCCGCAAACGCTGACCACGGCCATAGAGTTAAAAGTCAGTGGCCGCGAGCGCGAAATCTCCTTGGCGGGGGCGGTTTTACCTGGGCTAACGCCCACGGCCCTAGATAGCCCCTTGCCCGCTCGGGTGGAAGCCGACGGTACATTGCGATTGCAAATTCGACCCGGCCAATACACGGTACAAGTCGATAGCCTGCGACGGGAAGTGGGCAATCAGTGGTCTATTGCCGAGGTGGTGTCGCCCTGGCCGGCGCAAGAAATCTGGGCTTTTGCGGCGGAGCCCACACTGCGAACTGTTACCTTGAGTGGGGCCCCCATTATTGATGCCAGCCAAACGGCCCTGCCTCTCCCATGGCAAACCTTGCCAGCCTATCTATTAACGCCTAGTGACACTTTAGTCTTAGAGGAGCAGTACCGAGGAGACCCCAACCCGCCAGCCAATACATTGCACCTGAGTAAAAACCTGTGGCTGGATTTTGATGGCCAGCAAGTCACGGTGGAGGATTCGCTCACAGGGACTCTACATCAAGGGGCTCGTATCACCACCTTACCGCCCTATCAACTGGGCCGCGCCAGTATTGACGGTGAACCCCAATTGATCACACGCCTTAATGCCACAGCCCAGGATGGCATTGAGGTGCGCACGCGCGAGTTAAACCTCAACACCATTAGCCGCTTTACTTGGCAAAGCGCACTGCCCGTCTCCGGCTGGGCAGAAACCTTTGAAGCGGTGTCGACTACATTGCATTTACCGCCGGGTTGGTCGGCTCTGCACGTAACCGGCGCCGATCAGGCCCGTGGTACTTGGCTCAGCCGTTGGAATTTATGGGATATTTTTTTGGTGATGATGATTAGCGTAGCGCTTTGGCGCGCAGTCAGCCTGCCGACTGGGGCGCTGGCATTGGCTACGCTTGTTATGGTGTACCACCAAGCGGGCGCACCCGTTTGGATCTGGTTGACGTTGGCCGCTTGCATGGCCATTGCCCCTTACGTCAAAGGCAAACTCAAACCTTGGCTTGCAGGCTTCACCGGTGCGAGTTTGCTGTTGGCCTTGTTAATCACGCTGCCTTTTGCCGTGCAAGAAGCCCGCGCATTGATATATCCGCAACTCGCACCCCACGGCAGTTATCAAGCCCCGGCCCTTTACGATCTAGCCCAAGAGCCTAAGCGCGCGGCCAACGCACCGGCACAATCTGCAGACGCCATGATAGAAGAGGTAATGGTTTCAGGTATGCGCGCCAGCAGTCTTGCCAGAAAGGAAAAACGCTTTCAAGCCGATTACGACCCGGACCAAAAAATTCAAGTGGGCCCAGGCGTGCCCCAATGGCGCTGGAACACGGTTACAACCCATTGGAGTGGTCCGGTACTGGCCAGTGATTCGACCCATTGGGTGCTCGCGCCCCCTTGGCTCACCCGCATGGGTTACGCCTTACGCTTAACCTTGGTTTTCGCGCTTTTGAGCCTGCTCGCCCATCGATTTTGGCAAACCAAGCCGTTTGCCAAATTGCCCCAGTGGTCTCAAGGTTTCGCAACTCTATTGCTTGTTGGGGTGATGAGCATGGGGCAAAGTCCCATAGCCGAGGCTCAGGTCACCATCGACGACGACCTTCTCAACGCCCTCGAAAAGCGCCTTTTGGAGCCACCGACGTGCCTACCCCATTGCACCGCTATTGAGGCCGTTCAGGTGGACGCCAGTGAAACGGCTTTGGCCCTGTCGATGACCGTGCACAGTCAAGCCGAGACGGGGTTCGCTTTGCCTGGCGCCATAGACCAATGGTGGCCAACTTCTGTCGCGCGCGATGGCACGCCTGCATCAGCGTTAACCACTCAAGCTGGCGTTTTGTGGCTGCAAATCCCCAAAGGTATCCACCAAATACAAATGCGTGGCTCCCTGCAGGGGCTGAAACAGTTAGATTTGAACTTTCATCAAGCACTTCATAATGTTCGCATCAATGCGAAACAATGGCGAGTGAATGGCCTTCCTTCGGCTAGACAGGCCAGTCAAGCACTGACGCTCGAGCGTGTAGAAAGTGCGACCACCCAAGCGGAAGAAGCCGCATGGGCACCCACGGTTTTCGCGCCCTATGTGGAAGTGACTCGGGAGCTGCACCTAGGGTTAGAGTGGTATGTCCAAACCACTGTGCGCAGGCTGGCCCCAAACCAAGGGGCGATTCATTTGAACCTACCTTTGTTACCGGGTGAGGCCCCCACTGGGGGTGAAACCGTTGTGAACGGCGCAATGGAAGTACGCTTTAGCCCCACGCAAAACGTGGTGCGCTGGCATTCCAGCCTAGCGATTGCTGAATCGCTATCCCTAAACGCGAGTGATGGCCCCTGGCGCGAACGCTGGACACTTCACGCACGCCCCATGTGGCATACAGAATTTGAAGGTATCACACCGATGGCGACCCCCAGCATCACGCCGCAATGGGCGCCGCGCGCGGGCGAGACAGTCACGTTGACCATTACCCGCCCTCAACCCAGCGAGGGTGCAAGCCTTGCCATTGATACCGCTGAGCTTCACCACGCATTGGGTAAGCGCGCCAGTAGCAGTGAATTGCACATGACAGTGAGGGCAAGTATCGGCCAAGACTTACAGCTCACCCTGCCCGACAACATTCAATTGGAAGGTGTGAGTGTGAATGGTGGCACTGTCCCCATGAGAACCACCGAAAACGGCTTGAATATCGCTGTGGCACCCGGGGAACACCAAGTAAACGTGCGCTGGCAGTCTCCTGAAGGTGCTAGCCTGAAGTCGGCAACCCAACGCGTGGCGTTTAACACACCGGCCAGCAATATAGAACTTACCTTGGAGGTACCTAAAGACCGCTGGGTGTTGCTGCTAGGCGGCCCGGCCTTGGGGCCTGCCATTCTGTTTTGGGGAGTGTTACTGGTGGTATTAGCACTGGTGGTCTTTCTTGCCAGAACGGGGCTGACCCCGCTGAAAACCTATGAATGGATACTACTAAGTCTTGGGGTGGCCACCATCAACGTTTGGATTTTGGCACTGATCGCCGGCTGGATGGTACTGTTAACACTCCGCGGTCGTGTTCAATCGCTACCTAAGCATACCGCAGTGAATTTAGGCCAAGTCTTGTTGATGATCGTTTCAGTGCTCACCCTATTGGCTTTGGTGAGCAGTGTGCCGGCGTCACTGCTGTCCAACCCCGAAATGTACATTACCGGGAATCACTCCAGCGCCTACCAATTGCGCTGGTCGCAAGACCAAACAGATGGCGCGCTGCCGACTGCCTGGGTAATCTCCCTGCCCGTTTTGGCCTATCGCTTATTGATGTTGGGGTGGTCTGTGTGGCTGGCGTTTGCGCTTATCCGCTGGGTACGCTGGGGCTGGCAACAACTCTGGGTGGGTGGCTTTTGGGTCAGCACCACGGAAAAAGTCAAAGTCGAGGCACCCGACGCACCCACCTCCACACCCACCGAATAAACACCGGGGCAATACGAAAAAAGGCAGTGTTTCACCTGCCTTTTTGGTCAAGCCTTCAGGAGCACCGTCGATGGGGAGGGCCTACGCAGGCCGTGGGGGTTTACAGCACCACAATGCCGTCAGCTTCCACCATTGCACCTTTGGGTAACTCTTTCACACCAATGGCAGCCCGTGCGGGATAGGGCTCGTTAAAAAATTGCGCCATAACTTCGTTCACTGTAGGGAAGTGGCTTAAATCGGTCAGGTATATATTCAGCTTCACAATATTGGACAGGTCGCCATTGGCAGCGTGACAAACCGCTTTCAGGTTTTTAAACACCTGCGTTGCCTGGGCCGCAAAATCGCCTTCCACCAACCGCATGGTGGCAGGGTCCAATGGAATTTGCCCCGACAAGTAGACGGTGCTGTCTACTTTAATGGCTTGTGAGTAAGTGCCAATCGCTGCCGGGGCGCTTTCGGTGGATATCACGGCTTTATTGGTCATAGGGTTCCCCTTAAAATCAATCAATGCCGGGCACACAGCGGCCCAGCCCTTGCGAACAAACAATTACGAATTTGGAGGGCAGTTTAGTTTTTTACCCTCGAGACTTTGGTCACCGAGCGCAAAATACGCACTCGACGCATCACATTGGCAAGATGAACACGGTTGCGCACACCAATGGTCAGTGTAATCACGCTGTGTTCAGCATCGCGCTCTTTCACTTGAATACCTTCGATACTGGTACGCGTTTCAGCAATTCGGGTGGCGAGTGAGGCAATAATTCCGCGTTCGGATTCCACTTCTACGGCGATCTCCGTTAAGAACTCCCCTTCCACTTTCGCAGCCCAATTCACCTCGCTGATATTCTCACGTTTACCGCGCAAGTCTGCCACATTCTTACAAGTTTCACTGTGCACCACCAGCCCTTTACCAGAGCTGATATGCCCCACAATCGGGTCGCCAGGAATGGGGCGACAGCAACGGGCAAAGGTAATTAACAAGCCATCGGGAGAATCAATATTGAGGGGTGCGATTTTTTGTTGGTCATGGTCCACGTCAGGTTGCAACACTTTGGCCACCGACAGGGCCACGCGTCGTCCAAGGCCAATGCTTTCGTAAAGCTCCTCGAGTGTTTCCTCTGTATTGGCATCTACCAATATTCGCAGTTGCTCATCGCTTAAATCGGCCAACGACAGGCCCAAATTGACCATGGCTCGATCGAGCATACGCCGCCCTAACTCCACCGACTCCATATGGCGCTGGTGCTTTAAATAATGCCGAATGGCCGAACGCGCCTTGGCTGTGACCACAAAATTCAGCCAATTGGGGTTGGGTTGGGTATCGTCTGAGGTGATGATTTTAATCTTTTGCCCACTGTTCAGAGGTTGCGACAAAGGGGCGGGACGATCGTTAATGCGACAGGCCACACAACTGTTACCCACTGCTGTATGCACGGCATAGGCAAAATCCACCGGCGTAGCGCTGGCAGGCAACTCAATAATGTCCCCTTTGGGGGTAAACACGTACACCTCATCGCGAAACAAATCCATTTTCACGTTTTCGATAAACTCAAGAGAGTTACCCGTGTGGTGTTGTATTTCTAACACCCGTTGAATCCAGCGGTCTACCCGCGCTTTGGACACCTCGCTGGGGTTGGCTTCAGGGTCCACCGATTTATACAACCAGTGGGCGGCCACGCCACGGCTGGCCAGCTCGTCCATCTCCTTAGTGCGGATTTGCACTTCAATGGGCACACCGTGCATGCCGATCAATACTGTGTGCAAAGACTGGTAGCCGTTGATTTTGGGAATGGCGATATAGTCCTTGAATTCACCAGACATGGGTTTATAGAGGTTGTGAATTGCACCCAGTGCCCGGTAACAGGTATCAATGTTTTCAACAATAATGCGAAACGCGTAAACGTCCATGATCTCGTCGAAGGATTTATTCTTCGAGCGCATCTTGTTGTAAATGCTATAAAGGTGCTTTTCTCGCCCAATCACCAAGGCAGCAATGTCCTCGCGCTGCAGCCGCGCCTCAACAGCGGATTGAATATCGTCCACCAACGCCTTGCGGTTACCGCGAACGGATTTTAACGAGGCCTGCAAGCGCGCGGCACGCAAAGGGTACATGGCGGTAAAGCCGCGGTCTTCAAACTCAATACGCAGGTCGTTCATTCCCAAGCGGTGAGCAATGGGGGCGTAAATTTCTAGGGTTTCTTTGGCGATACGGCGTTTTTTTTCTGGAGCGAGTGCGCCGAGCGTGCGCATATTGTGGAGCCGGTCGGCGAGTTTCACCACAATCACGCGGATGTCTCGGGCCATGGCCAAGGCCATTTTTTGGAAGTTTTTGGCCTGTTTTTCCGCCTGTGATTCGTATTCGATTTTGGCAAGTTTGCTGACCCCATCCACCAGCTCTGCCACCACTTCCCCAAATTGTTGGCTAATAGCGCCCTTGGCAATACCAGTGTCTTCAATCACATCGTGGAGCATGGCCGCCATCAGGCTTTGATGGTCCATGTGCATAGAAGCGAGGATATTGGCGACTGCCAGCGGGTGGGTAATATAGGGTTCGCCACTACGACGAAATTGGCCTTCGTGGGCCTGCTCGGCGTAATAATAGGCGCGTTTAACGCCATTAATTTGCGGGAGTTCTAGGTAAGAGGACAGCCTGTGGCTTAAGGTATCAATGGTTAACAAAGCTGCCCCCTAACTGGACTACTCCATGACCGCAGATGGGTCTAGCGGGATGTTGGTTTCCATGACCGGCTTTTCGTCAACTTCATCCAAAATACTGGCATCCACCAGGCCTTTTTCGATTTCACGCAGGGCTAATACCGTGGGCTTGTCGTTTTCTTCCGGCACCATGGCATCTTTACCCATAGTGGCAATTTGACGCGCACGCTTACTGCCAACCAATACCAGTTCAAAACGGTTATCCACGTGATCCAAACAATCTTCTACTGTAATTCGAGCCATATATCTTCCAATGTATCAATAGGTTTGCCGCCCAACCAGCGGGCTAACGCACCACCCATACTGAATAAGGTTGGGCGGTTTTTAAACAAATTGCACCCCAAAAATCTTGCTGCTGCGTTTTTTGCAGGCAAAAAACGCAAAAACACTAACATTAGGGGATAAGGGCCAAGAGTGTACGCAAATTGCGCAATTACGACAATAGGCTACTGATTAACGCCGCATGTTTTTCCGCTTGTTTTGGCAATTTTGCACGCTCAGACAAAATGATGGCCTGAAACTCGGCCAAGGCCTGTTCAAACGCGTCGTTAACGATCAAATAATCGCTCTCCACATAGTGTGAAATTTCACTCTTTGCCTCAGCCATTCGGCTTTCAATCACCGCTTCGTCATCCTGCCCACGACCTTTTAAGCGTTCGAACAAGGACGTCTTAGACGGCGGTAAAATAAACACGCTCACCGTTTGCGGCATCAGCTTTCGCACCTGTGCGGCACCTTGCCAATCGATCTCTAATATGACATCCCCCCCTTTGGCCAAGGTTTGCTCCACCCACGTTTTACTGGTGCCGTAAAAATTGTTAAACACCCGCGCGTGCTCCAAAAAAGCGGCCTCTTCGAGCATGGCAAGAAACGCAGTCTCGCTGACAAAATGATAATCTTCGCCGTCCACTTCACCGGGTCGCTTTGCGCGTGTGGTATGTGAAACCGACACCTGCAAATTGTCACTGGCGTCCAGCAGGGCGTTCACTAGAGTGGTTTTCCCTGCGCCAGAAGGCGCAGATACGGTATAAAGAGTACCAAGTGCAGACATAAACGGTGCGTCACCTATGGTTTGAACTAACGGTTGAGTCTTAAGGTTTTTGGAAAAATACAGACTTGTTATGATTCTGGAACCCATAGTTTAGCCCGAATACATCCTTTTGGGGCAATACAGGTTGGATTTCACGGACTTCGGCATGAAACACAAAAAACTCAATAAAGGCTCTGCTGGTCAAAACCGCAAAGCCGGTGAAGCCTTTCTAAGCAAATACCGCAGTAAATCTCAGGTGCAAGACACAGGCTCTGGATTGCTTTACCAAATCCTCGACGCAGGCAATGGCCTCGCTCCGGCGCTGACCGACACTGTGGTCACCCATCAACGGGTATTGAATACCGAAGGGGTGGTGATTGAAGACTCCTACCAAACAGGCATGGCTGACCGCTTCAAAGTCAAAGACGCCATTCCAGGCCTGCAGGAAGGCTTACAACTTATGGAAGAGGGCGCACGCTACGAGTTTGCCATTCCCTCGGAGCTTGCCTGGGGCAAACGTGGGGTCGGCAATAAAATCGGCCCAAATGCGGTATTGGTGATCGATGTGCGCTTGCTAGAAGTGTTACCCGAGTAAGCCATGCCGATTTGGATTAACCACCGGGGCCTTACACACCCCCATAGTACTTATAGCGAAAATACTCTGCGCGCTTTTAACACTGCAATTGTGGCAGGCTTTACCCACCTGGAAACCGACCTGCGCACCAGCGTGGATGGCCATATTGTTTTGGTACACGATGCCAACCTCTCCCGCTTAGGTTCAGCCAACGGCACCTCCTTAACCATCGAAACATCCACGCGTGCGGAATTGTCCGCCATAACGCTTAAGTGTGGCGAACCCCTATTGTTTTTCGATGAGTGGCTAGAGGCCTTTCACGCCCAGTATTGGATACTGGACATCAAACCCGAATCCGCCTTGCGCACGCTCGAGGCATTGGAGCCTTTCTGGCGCCAACCCAGGTTTCAAGCCTTTTTTGACTCGCATGTGCGGTTTTTGTTTTGGCACACTCGTCATCAATCGCACCTACTGCAAAACCACCCCAAGGCCCAGTGCTTGGCCCCATTACACGCCTGTCAGCAAGCGGCCTTTGCCACCTGGCTGCATTTACCCGCGCTAGGCAATATCAAAGCCCATACCACCTATGCGATACCCCCAGTGTTCGCCCGCCGCCCTGTAATTAGCCGCCGCGTGGTTAATGCCTATCATGCGCGCGGCGCGCGAGTGATAGGCTATCTACCGGAAACTCCCGAGCAAACACAGTGGCTGCTGGAAGCCGGGGTGAACGAAATCCTCACAAACCACCCCCCTTTGACTAAGGGCACCACGATTGCAGAACAAATGCCGCTCAACGGGCAAGATTTTTGAGTTCTAACGAGCGCGAACCAGCATTATTACAACGACAGAGGTACAGACAAGAAAGTGGCCCTAGCGCCTAGATTGAGACAACTTCGAGGCGTACCAAAACGAAGTCACCAGCCTTCGCATATCAGCATAAAGCTTATAAATGTCTCACTTTATATCTGAATATCTGAATATCTGGAAGACATGACTGATAAAAGCGGTGGGCATCTCGTCATATGCCCACTGCAATTCTCGCCCTGCTTTGCGATGGATGAAAATGCGTCGCCCAACACCAGAAGTAAACCAGGTGCTCGAGCGACAACTTTATTGTTATACGGGCCTCCGCCAAGACCTCACCAAAAGCAAATGCCCAGATCGCGAACCTGGGCTAAACCTTAGGGGCTGGTTGTGATGATAAGCATTGCATTCCCGTGAGCAGGAATGTTGTTCGCGGTGTAGCTATTCATAAATGTACCAAGGTCATTGTGCGCCCAAATATCGCGGACTGCAGCGCTGCCCTCTGGCAATCCGAGATCGCTCCAATTTACCGTAATGGACGCCGGGCTTGTACCCCGATTAAACAGTACAACCGCGCGCCTGTTGGTACCGCTCAATGTTTTCGCCCATACCTGCAAATCCTGACCTGGCCTGGCGACAACGTGACCCTGAATGCCCAGGGTATCTTGGTTTACAGCAATGATTTCTGCATTCGTTAGAATGGACTTGGTAGTCTCATTCATGCTCCTAACGTCGTTACCAGCAATCAAAGGCGCTGCCATAATGGCCCACAAGGCAAAATGTGAACGGTCTTCATCAACGGTTGATAGTTTACCGACTTCAAGCATGTCGGGATCGTTATAGCCACCGGGACCTGCATAACTATAAAGCGGCTCGTTTTGGTCGAGCAGTCGCATGACCGAACCCCAGCTGGTATTAATGTCAAAACCGATACGCCAAATGTTTGCTACCCCAGCCATGTCCCAGTTGGCCTTGGGGGGGTCAAGATCATTCTCGCCATTACCGGGGTTAATGCTGTATAGCATAGGATTGGGGTAGCTGCGCACCGCCTCACCCATCTTAATAATGGACGAGCGTTGGCCAGCGCATAAGTCGTATTTAAGGTAGTCAATACCCCATTCCATAAACGCCGCAGCGTCTTGTGCTTCATGGCCCAGGCTACCTACCCGCTTAGCTTTGTCAGAGGCACTGCCGTAAACGCCAACGCACGTCCACTGGTTGGCCGACTGATAAATACCAAGCTTCATACCCTTGCTGTGCACGTAGTCGGCAAGGGCAGGAATACCCGATGGAAATGTTTGGGTATCCCATTGCAGTTTGCCGTTGCCATCGCGCCCATTCATCCAGCAATCATCCATATTGACGTATTCGTAACCGGCGTCCTTCATGCCATTGCTCACCATCACATCGGTAACTTGCCGAATTAGACTTTCGCTAATATTACAGCCAAAGGTATTCCACGAGTTCCAACCCATAGGTGGCTTGGCACCAAGGATCTCAGGGTTGGGAGGGTCAATTTGCCCGTCGTAAGGGCCAATTTTCAGCCAATCAAGATCCAGGTAATCATTACCGCTCACAGTCACACGTATTTTTTGGAACCCGGCTTGTAGATGAATTTTACCTGCTGACCAAGTTTTAAATTGCCCCCAGTCTGAAACGTAAGGTACGTCGAAGGTACCCAGCAGAGTGGTTCCGCATTGGGAGATCGATAAGGTTCTTCCTAGACTAATTGCGCCAGAACGAATCGTTACGTCATAGTCTCCCTCTTGTTCGACGTAAATGGTGTATTCCATCCATTCGCCAGCATTCATCCAACCGATAGCGTAACCGTCATCGATCATTTTAATATCTACACTATCAGTTCGATATTGATTGCCCTCATTGGTGTCAGACGTGTCTGAAAAGCCTTCCAGGTCATAATCTTCTGCCTCAATGAGCCCAAGACTAGGGACTGAAGGCACGCTGGAAGGAAAGGCCTGGTCTGCACCGCTCGGGCAGCTGGCAAGCACAACCCCGCTGGACGAACTGCTCGAACTCGAACTCGAACTCGAGCTTGAACTACTTGAGGAAGAACTAGTACTGGAGCTACCCGAAGAGCTTGATGAGCCCGTTGTAGACTGGGCGCCACAGCTGCTGAGAATCGCTGTGACCAGTGCGGCGCTCAAAATATGAAGAGAACCCGATATTATTTTCATGACGCAGTCCCAATTTTATGATTCAAGGGATTTTTGACCGCAGTGCCGGCAATAAAGTGTCTTCGGTGTGATCAAAAAAATGATGTTAATTTTCCGCTAACCACAGCGGGGGCCAATTGCTAAGCTGTATTCCAAGAAAAGGCTCTGATGAATCAGGGGGATTTGGCCCCGTAGCTTTGTTCTTTTTATATGTATTATTTTAACAGCTTGTAAATGTTAAGTCGCTTCTGACATTGGTTATCAATGCCTTTGTTTTACGCGAACGGGCTCTCCTGATATTGCAAACCAGAAAAAATCAAAAACGCAACGTTTTAATGTGAAGTTCACTGGTCTCGGCACGAACAAGAAGCCCAAAACACTCGATGACATTAACATGGCTAACCAGCAAAATACATTACCTATATCACAAATATATATGGCATATCCTGATGCCAAAATTTGAATTTTGTCGGGAACTCAGCTCGGCATCTAGCAATTAAAGTTAAACGAAAATCATTCGCACGACCTATTAGTGTATCACCCGCTTCTTATGGCTTTACTTTATTCCAACATGGCCAACGCTATGGCGCATGATCGATGCTTCAGGCAAACAGCGCAGTATTAAACTCACTTTCAGCTGGTGTTGCACGTTGACTCTATAGACCCGTACTTTTTCAATTTTGTCTTAGTCGATTTTTATGTGGCGCAATCAATTAATCTGTACAGTAAAGAGGTGAAATCGCGGTCGACAAAGTCATGCACGATACCCAATAGGATGGGATTTAAGTCACATAGGTCATGCAGAACAGCAAAGTAGATTCACCCAAAAGTGCCTAGCCCCCCGGCACCTAAAGAAGCTTTCTAAAAACGGCCGATTATTTTGCCCTCTGTACTAGTCATACAAACGATGACTTCGCTGATGCGCGCATAAACCCGCTAAAGCCATGCGGCCGTTTGCGTTACCATTCGAGCGGAGACCGGTCTACCAGCAGGGGAGTTACCACGCGCGGTCATCGGTACTTAAGAAAGAGACGCATTCACAGTACAAAAGCAGCGCTGCCGCGCTGCAGAAATACATTCGACCCGCTTTAGTCGCTGGGCAAATCAATGATTGGATAAGCGTGGAAAATCCACGACATCATTTTTTCACTATAACCCGGAATTAAAGACGTATGCCCGTCAAATTTCCAACGACAGGAATATATTCTCAGCAAAACGCAAAATAAATAAGAAACAAAATTCAATTGCGCCGATTTCGGCGCAATTGAATGATTAGAGGCAACCAGCTACGGTCATATTATAACTTGTAGCCAACTTCTTCGTGCAGAACGATATCCAAACCTTGTGACTCTTCTTCCAAAGTCACCCGAATACCATTTGTCAGCAATCCAGTAATCCGCACCAGCACAAAAGTCACCACAGCGGTATAGGCAATGGTTGCCACCACTGCCAGCGCCTGCACACCCAGCTGATCCATAATGGATGCGTTTTCACCGCCGAAACCATAACCAGAAAAAACGCCGAGCTCTTTAGAAGCAAAAACAGCGACCAATAAACTGCCCAAGATTCCACCTACTCCGTGAACAGGGAACACATCCAAAGAGTCGTCAATCTGTAATTTGCGCTTAATAAACTGAGTGGCAAAGAAACAAACAATACCCGCAGCAAAACCAATCACGAGTGCTCCCGCCGGCCCTACAGAGCCCGATGCAGGGGTTATGGTTCCCAAGCCGGCCACCATGCCCGTAACAATACCAAGCACACTGGGTTTACGAAACTTGATCCATTCCATCATCATCCAAGCAAGAGAACCCGCTGCTGCAGAGATGTGCGTGACCAACATTGCCGAGGCCGCATCTGCACTCGCGGTGAGAGCACTACCACCATTAAAACCAAACCACCCGACCCACAGCATACCGGCCCCGGCAACGGTCATGGTCATATTGTGGGGTGGCATCGCAGTCTTAGGGAAGCCGTCACGATTACCGATCACCATGGCAACCACCAAAGCAGCCACACCAGCGGTGATATGCACCACGATACCACCAGCAAAATCGATAACCCCTTTTTCCGCTAGCCAGCCGCCGCCCCACACCCAGTGGCACACGGGCACATAAACGGCCAAGAGCCATAACGCGCTGAAAATCAACACCGACGAAAACTTCATACGCTCCGCAAACGCACCAATGATCAACGCCGGGGTGATCACTGCAAATGTCATTTGAAACAGGGCAAACAAGGGCTCTGGAATGGTACCGCTGACACCGTCTTTGGCGACAGATGCAAACAGGAGCTTACTTGCGCCGCCAATGAATCCAGAACCATCAGCAAACGCCAGACTGTAGGCGCCGACAAACCATAAAATAGATGAAACGCAGGCAATGGCGAAGCACTGCATCAATATGGACAGGACATTTTTTGACCTTACCAAGCCCCCATAAAACAGCGACAACCCCGGCAACGTCATAAACAGTACCAGGGCAGTTGCCGTGAGCATCCAGGCGGTGTCACCACTGTCATGGGATTCAGCAAATACCGACACTGAGAGCAGTTGCAGCCCCACAAACATCAAAAACTTGCGCAAAAACATGAAAATTCCCCTTTGATTTTTTTGTATTTTTTATTCGCTCGGAATACGGAGCACATTTTTAGGCGCACCCTATGCATGTACGCATATGGTGCGCCAACAGTGCGCATGCACCAAAAAGCGACAGGAAGGATACAGACTGAACGAGAAATGGAAAACCTTTTGTGTCTGAAATTGCTGACTTAGACGGATTTTGACCGTATCCACCTACGAGCCCACAGCGGTCATATTCTGTTGATTGTTCAGCCCTATTTGCCAGGCACAGCCAACCGAATCAGTTTCTGTACGGACTGCGACTGCGTCCTGCTACCCCAGAAATCGCCTCATAGGCACGCACCAAAGCACATAAGATTATGTCGCATGGACCAACCGGAGGAGCAACACGATCAAGACCGAACATAACAGACGCCCTCGGGACACTCAGATACCCCTCTTGAGCCAACATCTGAAACAAGCAATCCATCACTGTATTTTTATGCAAACTCAATTTTCTTGCGCGAGCACCACCGGTGTATGGATGTAGCTGACAGAATGAACAACCGACACATCGAACCAAAACCACAACGATTCGTATCGGCGCAACAAAATCCAGCATCTTGATGAGAAAATAAATAGGAATGGCGCCTTTAAAAGACAACACTCAAAACGCCTTTTGCGGCCATCGTCTCTAATTGTTTATTAAATAAAATAGAAAACATTCAGCACAACCAAGAGAAGTGGTGCGTGTCGCTCTTTTTTTGAAACTCAAAATGGGGGGGGGGTTATACTCGTCGGCATCATTCAATAGGATTTGGCTATAGGCATATCGGTACTTCCTTATCGAAATTTGTTTGGATACACAGCCTACGTCCAGTACCGTCAATCAGTAGAATACAGTCCAGGAAACCCTCGTTTGTCTCCCTGACCTCAAAGGTTTGTGCATCAAAAGCAGTCAATGGTACGCCAAGAGAAAACGCGGATTCAAATCCGAAGTGCATCACCTCAACCTGTAGAAGAAGGGGCTAGCTGAAGGTAAGCTCTTCCCCTTTTTCTCCGGCAAGAGATGAAGCAGTGAAGAGACAATACCAACAGCTAACCTATGAGCAACGATGC
>JBNKWZ010000023.1:0-34795 GCA_050300015.1 Cellvibrionaceae bacterium
CCTCGCCGTCCAACACTCGTTGAACCGCTATTTTGCGAAGCAGGTATTGCTCTTCAGTGCTTAAAGATCGTGCGTCATAATTCATAGGATAAATGATACATGAAAACACTTATGTATTCATTATTGTGACCCAATTAGTAAGAGGCAATGTTCAAAAACTCGCCCCATTGAAGTCACAAAAAGGTTCAGCCTCGTCGGCAATAGCCGTTGTATCGCCCCTATTGCTGTACTTCCCCTCGTAGAGCAGCGTAAAATTGTGTACCCCCGTGATAGGGCGCTTGCCACGGCGAGCCTTAATTCCTCTCTTTAGCCAAATTCTGTCTATTTAATTCAAAAGGTTGTTAATTGAGCATTTCAGATTTTTCTTCCCTGAACTTGAATTCCGCCCTGTTCGATAACCTGGAAAGCTTAGGGTATCAGGCCATGACCCCGATTCAGGCCAAGGCATTACCCCTAATACTGCAGGGCAAGGATGTGATCGCTCAAGCCAAAACCGGCTCGGGTAAAACGGCAGCTTTCGGTTTGGGGGTGTTGACTAACCTCAATGTTAAGCGGTTTCGCGTGCAGACATTGGTGCTCTGCCCTACCCGAGAGTTGGCTGATCAGGTGGCGCAAGAGGTGCGCAAGCTGGCGCGCGGCATACACAACATTAAAGTGTTGGCATTGTGCGGGGGGGCACCCTTTGGGCCGCAACTGGGTTCTTTGAGTCACGGGGCGCATATCGTTGTTGGCACGCCGGGGCGCATTGAGGAACACTTGCAAAAAGGCTCGCTCCAATTGGCGGATGTAAACACCTTTGTACTCGATGAGGCCGACCGCATGTTGGATATGGGATTTCAGCCCTCTCTAGACGCCATTATGGCGTACCTGCCAAAGCGTCGGCAAAACCTACTGTTCAGTGCCACCTACACGGATGAAGTGCGCAGCATTGCCGAGCGATGGTTGCGTGACCCTCAGTTGGTTACGGTAGAGACTACGCACAGCGAGCAGAGCATAGCGCAAACTTTTTATCGTGTTGAGGATGAACCTGAAGGGCGTTTAACGGCGCTTAAAGTGTTGTTATTAAGTGTTCGACCGGATGCTACCCTGGTCTTTTGTAATACCAAAAAAGAGACACATGAGGTTGCCGGTCACCTGGCCAAAATGGGATTTTGCGTTAGAGCATTACATGGTGATTTAGAGCAAAAGGAGCGGGACCAGACCTTAGTGTTGTTCGCCAATAAGAGTGCTTCGGTGTTGGTGGCCACCGATGTGGCCGCCAGGGGTTTGGATATCGATGCGGTGGATTTGGTGGTGAATTATCAGCTGGCACGAGAGACGGAGGTCCATGTGCATCGTGTGGGGCGAACGGGGCGCGCAGGGGCACATGGGCGGGCCATTACCTTAGTGAGTGCGAAAGAGCAATTTAAGTTGGACCGCTTAGCGGGCTTTTTAAATCAAACACTCACCATGGTGCCTTTACCTTCAAAAGATATACTCAAAGAACCGAGTTTTAAGGCCCCCATGGCGACCATTCAAATCGACGGCGGCAAAAAACAAAAATTGCGGCCTGGGGATATACTCGGGGCGCTCACCAAAGAGGGCGGGTTACCCGGTGACGCCATAGGTAAAATGTCTATTACGGACAGCACAGCCTTTATAGCGGTAAAGCGTGGCATTGCCCGCGATGCATTGAATGTTATTGTGAGTGGCAAAATCAAAGGTAAATCGTTTCGTGCGCGTTTATTGTAAGCCTTATTCACCAGTTACATCTTTTGAAAAGGCTTCGGTAGACTGGAGTGCCGCCAAGCTTATGACCTTACTCAAAACTTTACGGTAACATCAGGGCGCCTCTAAAAATTAGGATTTTTTCGTGAGCGCAAGAAAGCACCGTGCAGAGAACCGCAGTTTACGCGGGTAAATGAGGATTCGAGCACGGAGCTGACGCCGCTATCGCGAAAGCAGTGCATTTTTGGAAGTGCCCTTTAGGCTTTAGGTTGGGCGACAGCTATTGGCTTACGAGCAGAGTGCCTGTAGGCGAAAATCAAACCCTTGAATTATTCACATATTCGCACCAGCAATTTTTATTGCCAGATTAATAGATGGTCTAGTCGGTGGTTTGTTAGGCGTGCGATCGCAGCATTAAAAAAATGGCCGGACCCACGGGGCGTTAAGTCCGGCCATACAAAAACTTAATCTCGCAAACGCTATAAAGGGCACTCTGCGGCAGGCGCTCACCGGGCCCAGGTTATCGGGGTTATGGGCTTGGCGGTGCGGCAAGCGCGCCCGAAGGCTTTGGCAATTGCATTTTGTCGGGCACTAAGCCTGCGGCCTCCAAGGCACGAGTTTCGGTTGTGATCCCTGATGAAGTGCTGCTAGTGCTCGAGCTACTAGAACTACTGGACGACGAGCTGCTGTTACCGGTTTTGTTTTGACTTCCCGAATCACTACTCGAGCAGCCGGTGGCCGCGAGAGCCCCCAATATCAGTAACATTGCAAATATTTTTGCCATCAGTATTTCACCCAAAACGTTTCGGTAGGGTGAATTTCACTCAGAACGCTTACTTCAACGTCGTCCACGATCATTTGCATGGTATGAGGGTTGGCGCTGTAGGCGGCTGAGCCTTTCCAAACAATTTCTGCATCGCTAAATAAGCTCATATCATGCATATGATCTGTCGCGGTGAACTGGTGCCAACCGGGGGCGACTTTGGGGTACAGTACGGCACTGGGCGCGGGTAGCTCATCCGACTCGGCATTGTGGTCATGGCCGGCAGACATCCCCACCCACGCCGACGTGTAAGCATTGCCGTCAGTGTCTTTACAGGTTTGAACGGTGGGGAAGTGCAAGATGGCAAAATCGTCGTCTGGGGTTTTTGCTCTAAAAGCGACCGTGTAGGCATGACTGTCGGAGGGGTAGACCTCGGCCTTTTGTGCCACCCAGGTGATTTTAGTCACGGTGCCGTCTTCGGTGGTTTCAAGGGTGGAGGGCCCAAAAACCGCTTCAAGTGGGCGAACCCCTGTTAAAGTCGACGGCAAAGACACTTCAACCTTGACCGTATCAAACCCTTCGCAGCCGTGGGGTATGGCCAGCTCCACCACACTGTAGCTGTTTGAGTACAGTTTGGCGGCAACACTCACGTGCGCGTGGGTGTTCGCCGCGATCATTGCAGCAGCAGACAGTGTTAAAACTTGAAACATGGATTTAATCGGTTGCATGAAAACCTCCTCTGGTGAACCTAAAATTCTAGGGCCGATAGGCACCCAGTGGAATGCGGCAAATTGTCGCATGGGCTGAAATGGCAAAATGCTTTTGATGACGGGAAAGGGTCTTGAGCCTTCATGGCGTTTGATAATAAACCCCCGCGATGTTTGACGCATAGTAGCGATCAAGGAGTGATCGGCCGCGATTGAGCGGTGCTGGTGCGACAATATGCCGCAGGTTCAGGGCCGGTAAAGTCTTTAAAATGCCATGGTAACGATTTTTATCCGTTCATATGCCATAACATCTCCAAGAGGTTCCTCTATGTTTAATCACAGCTTCAGCGGCGCAAAGTCTTACCGCTTAATTCCCGGCGGTTTGCTCGTCTTGGCCATCGCGTTACTACAGGGCTGTGACGGTGGTGGCTCAAACACCCAAAAGAGCGGATCGCCTTCGGTGCCGCAGGACTATGAATTCACATTGCAGTTCAAAGCTAAAGTGGGTGCAATGGAGGTGAACTGTGATGACCTCTACAGTGGTTTGGGGCCCGATGGCAACTACTCCATTGGCGTGGGTGATTTGCGGTTTTATGTCAGCAACTTAAAATTTTATACCGACAATGGCAATGCAGTGGCCCCTACGCTTGACGACAATGATTTTCAATTAAATCACGCAGCCGGTAGCGTCGCACTCATTGACTTCAGTGATAAAAACTCTGGTTATTGTGATGTGGCTTCAGAGGGCACGCCGCGGACCAATACTCAGATTACAGGCACGGTGTCAGAAAGCGCCATTACATCGGTGAGTTTTGATGTTGGTGTGCCCCAGGCCACCATGAAAGCCGTGATAGCCGCGACCGACAATGTGAATGACACACCTTCGCCCTTGGGTGAAATGATCTGGTCTTGGGCCAGTGGATACCGACATTTTGTGATCAATTTTACCGCGATGGATGCCACCCACATGGATAGGGTTGAAAACAGTGGTTTTCACCTTGGTAGCCGCGACTGTGGTACAGCGGGTAAAGCCCTGAGCGATCAAGACGAATGTGGTTTGTTGCACACACCTAAAGTGATGTTGACCAATTTTGACCCAGCGGTGAACACGGTGGTGGTGGATATCGCAAGCCTATTGGCCAACGCGCAAGACACCGATTTTAACCCTGGGAACAATTTCGGCATTCAGTGTCATTCGAGTGCAACACAAACGGCTTGTGTGTCGTTGTTTCCTAATTTTGGGTTGGACATTAGCACAGGTTTAGCAACACCCGGCGAGAATATTGTTTTTCGCAAAGAATAATCGCGACCATTTCTGATCGTCATGTTATGAGCCTTTCATCTTTCCTTCACGCGTATCCAGTCATAAAAAACGAGGGCGCGTTTGATTTGTTTAAAGCATCCATTCGTCATTCTGTTATGGTCTCTTTCTATGGTCTCCCTTAGGCGAAAAACAACACTTCTTCTTCTCGTTTTATTTTTGTCAGCCTGCGGTGGATCATCGAAAACAATCATAGTAACCGACAACGACGAAGCCGAATTACGGGCTTTGCTTGCAGTGCCTAAGCATTTTGCCTTGCCTAGAATTCCAGATTTTAATGTGCCTACAGCCGCAAAAATTGATTTGGGCCGGTACCTTTTTTACGACACGCAGTTATCGGCAAACCAAACCCAGGCCTGTGCCAGTTGCCATGTTCAAACACTCGCTTTTGCCGACGGTGAACTCACACCGGTTGGCTCTACGGGTGAAGTGCTGGTGCGTAATAGCCAGGGGCTGGCGAATGCGATGTATCATGCCACCTTGACTTGGGCCAGCGATGCTTTTTTTGACTTTGAAAACCAGTTACAAGTGCCCATTCGCGCTGATAACCCCATCGAATTGGGTGTGACTGAAGCCCACGCCGCAGAGGTTTTAGCGCGTTTTGACGCCGACCCTCTGTATGTGGAAAAGTTTGCTGCGGCCTTTCCAGACGCCGAGCCTGGCGCAACGCTTAATAAGATTATTTATGCCTTGGCGAGTTTTTGCCGAACGATGATTTCTGGTAATAGTGCCTA
The DNA here is from genome assembly GCA_050300015.1 of Cellvibrionaceae bacterium. Classification (GTDB taxonomy): domain Bacteria; phylum Pseudomonadota; class Gammaproteobacteria; order Pseudomonadales; family Cellvibrionaceae; genus CAYZQH01. Next base: position 5,233 of record JBNKWZ010000023.1, read on the forward strand.
TGATCGGTATTTGCAGGGCGATGATACGGCGTTAACACAGCAGGAAAAACAAGGGCTGCAATTATTCAATGGTGAAAAATTCGAATGTTTTCACTGCCATGCAGGTATTAATTTTTCCACTTCATATATCGACAATAACAGTAACCCCGATACGCAAACTTACCCATTTTTTAACAATGGCTTGTATAACATTGGCGGCTTGGGGGATTACCCAGAGATTGATCAAGGGCTTCATGGTTTAACCCAAAAGCCCAATCATCGGGGGTTGTTTCGGCCACAAAGTTTACGTAATGTCGCGTTGACTGCGCCGTATATGCATGATGGGAGTATTGCCACATTGCGTGAGGTGATTGAACACTATGCCAATGGCGGCAGAGTAATAGCGTCTGGCCCGTTTGCGGGAGATGGGCGAGCCAACCCTATGAAGTCCGGTCTGATTCGGGGTTTTGATGCCACCGATGAGGAAGTTGAAGCAGTGGTCGCTTTTTTAACCGCCCTTACCGACTATGACTTTATCAACAACCCAAAATTTTCGAATCCTTTTGATTCGAACCCTATTGAGAAGTAGCGCTGTGTTTAAAAATAAACTTGTTGCTTTGTCTGGCCTCGTTGTTATTGGCGCAAGCATGGGTGCTGCGGCGCACAGCGTGCAAAAAGAAAACGCTTTACGCAACGCTGTTAGTGTCAGCACCTCATTGACTTATCGATCAAGTGCAGCCGTTGAAAAAAACGAACCAGGCTTAATTCCAGGTGCCATGCAAGGTGGTGAAGCACTTCCCGTGGAAGAAGGTTTGGTTGTCGACGATGCGCAAATTGTAGGGACTTGGGTTTCGCCTGCAGAATTCTTTGTGCGCAGCAGCCTTATGTCGCATCAATACGCGGGGGAAGCTGAGCTGGAGTTTGAGAGCCTATGGGTAGGTGCCCGCAGTACACCGTTAGCGCTCGACCTGGCGGTGGGCAAAATGTTTACCCGGGTTTCACCCACCGCAGCATGGCACGCTTCGCAATCTCTGTTTAGCGAGGCACCCCTGTTGGCAGATGTGTTTTGGGGGCGGCATTTTACGGATACCGGCATTCGCGTGGCCAAGGACATGGGGGCGTTTGCCCTAGGGTTAGAAGCCTGGAATGGCGATAGCTGGCCTGCCTCCACCGGGGAGGGGAGTATGGATGCCTATTTGCACTATAATCAGACGTGGCATTCACTTGCCCTATCTGCAGGGTTGTGGGGGGGATCTGCAAGGGCCGATGGCCGTTCGGATACCCGCTACTCTGTGGGGCACAGTCACGGGGGGCAAAATATTGTGAACCCCGCGGGCGATTATCAATTTACCGGCGATATCGAAATGGCGGGCGTGTTTGCCAAGGCGACCTTTCCCGTGGGACCCATTGAATTCAGTTCAGAATTAGAAGTTGCTGACCAGTCGTCTTCCGGTCAGTTGAGTTTGCTTAATCAGCAAAGTGCGCTGGAAGCAGACTACCGGGCCGTGAGAGTCAAGTGTTCTGCGGCTTACCAAAAACACACATGGGCCTTGAGTTTCGAGCGTTTAACGTTAGAAAACCGGTTTTATGGCAGCATATCTGAACTGTTTGTCGAAACCGCTGGGCTTTTAAACAATACCTTAGAGCCCACCAAAACCTCACTGGTATGGCACTACCAATGGCGTCCAGAGCTTGGTGTTCGCAGCGAATGGGTGGATGACAAGAGTGCTTCTGAGCAGGGCGACCGTCGGTTTAATTTGGGCATTCACTGGGCGCACACCTGGTATTAGCTGCCCCGGTTGTCCCAAACTGTTGGTGGTCAAACGTACTGAAGAAACTGAAGAAACTGAAGAAAAGTTGCCGAGAAGGTGGGGTATGATAAGCCCTAAAAAAGCAACGCTTGCGTACACGTGTTAACAATGAGGTTTCTGTGAATATGAAGTGGATTTTAATATTGGGTTTATCGCTCATGGGGGCTTGTGCGCAAGCCCTCATGGGGGCTTGTGCGCAAGCCGGCGAGCCAACGTTAACGCCTCTGTGGGAGACCGAAGGGTTTGCCGTGCCGGAATCGGTTTTGATGGTGGGCACTCAAAAGGAAGGCTATATGTTCGTTTCACAAATCGAGGGTTCACCCAGCGAGCTTGATGGCAAAGGTGCGATCGCGAAAGTGGCAATGGATGGTGTCATCACTCATAAAGATTGGGTCACAGGCTTAAATGCGCCCAAGGGCATGGCGACGTTTGCGGGCAAGCTCATCGTGGCGGACGTGAATAGCGTCGTGATTATTGATATTGCCAAAGCGACGATTGAGCAGCGAATTGAAGTACCCGGTGCTGTGTTTCTAAACGACGTGGCGGTTAACGCATCGGGCCATATTTTTGTGTCCGACACTCGCACCCAAAAAGTTCATCGCATCATTGACGGCAAACAGGAGGTGTTTCTTGAGTCTGTGGAGGGTGCAAACGGCTTAACCTTTGTCGACGGTCATTTGTATGTGGCCGGAGGTGCAGTGCTTTGGCAAGTGACAGAAGATCAATCGCTTAAAAAAATCGCAGAAGGTTTCGCTGAAAATGCCGACGGCGTAGAAAGAGTGGGGCCTCAGCAGTTTATTGTCAGTTGCTGGGCGGGACTTGTGTATTTTGTCGATAACGGCAAGCTCACCATGCTGCTGGATACCCGCGAACAAAAGAAAAACACCGCCGACATTGGTTGGAACCCTGCGCAGAAACTTGTGTATGTGCCCACCTTTAGTAGTGGTTCGGTAGTGGCTTATGCGTTTGAGGTGGCGTCTGGTGAATGATCAGGAGCGTCGGTTAGAAGTTTTGCCTTGACTTGCCATCAAGACAAATCTTTGTTTTTAATATTTTTCGCTCGATGCATACGTTAGCGCGAATTCAGAAGATAGACTCGAATAACGGCAATGCCTGACTGCATCACTAAGCCATTGCTAGAGGCATGGTACGTGAAAAACCGCGGTGACGGTGCTTGGGCTATGTATCTTATCCTTGCAGTGCTTTCCCCAGTAAGGCCACACCGGACACCAGGAGTAACCCGCGGCAGATGTTGGTAAAGTGCGCGTTGTTCAGTTGTTGTTGAATGCGTTTGCCCAACCATATGCCGAAAATCGCCACCGGTAATAATGCAATATCCAGTTTGATCAACTCCCAGCTCCACTGCTGGTTCAGTGTGTAGGGGACCACCTTGACCAGGTTCATCACCGCAAAAAATACCGCTGCGGTAGCAAGCCAGGTGAGTTTGGGAATGTTTTGTGTGAGCAAGTAAATACTAATGGGTGGGCCGCCCGCGTGTAAAAGGGTGCTGCTAACGCCGGAAACGCAGCCCCAAATAAAACCACTGCCCTTGAGTCGCCCCAATATTGGAATAATACGCGCCCAAAGTGCAAATAGAATTGAAATAATACCTAGCGCCCATTGCAGCCACCTTGAGGGAAGGCCTTTCATTGCCCAGCCTGCGAGGGCAATACCGATAATGGCCGCAGGTAAAATGGCCGTTAAGCGCTTCCAGTCTATGCCGCTGCGGTAGTACCAAACCGTTTTAGTGTCCATGGCAATTAACAGCGGGAGTAATAATGCCGCAGCCTTTGGCACCGGCATTACCAGTGCCAGTAAAGGCACGGCCACTACGCCGGCGCCACCGGCGAACCCCGATTTAGAAACGCCCGTCATAATCACGCCCACAATGGCCAGAATCCAAAACGGTAGACTTACCCAGTACTCTTGCATTGAACCCTTAAAAATGTTTTGGTACGAGTGATCAACGGGCCATCATTAACGTACGGTCCGTTTGATCCTACGCGACCTGTATGAAAAAAACTCACTGTTGGCCGCTTTCGTCGCCGAGCTTGAAACTGCCTTCTATACTATTAACTCGGCAATTCAATAAATCTCCTATCTATTGAATTGCGCGCCCATAAAATACTGGCGGAAATATGTGAATTTCCTTGTGTTTTAAGGGCTTGCATTGGCCATTCCGGCCAATGGCGGCACGTCTTTGTACCGCATTAACCGGATATAACAGATTGCCGGGTTAATAAGTATTGATACCTCATGATTGAAACCTTACACCCTTTTGATAGATACTTTCGACCCTATTAACCAGGCAATTCAATAGATCTCCTATCTATTGAATTGCGCGCCCATAAGATACTGGCGGAAATATGTGAATTTCCTTGTATTTTAAGGGCCGCCATTGGCCATTCTGTCCAATGGCGGCACGTCCTTGTACCGTATTAACCCGACATAAAAGATTGCCGGGTTAATAGGTGGTTTGGGCGAACAACACCTACCGAAAGAGGGTAGTAGTCTTGGCGTCAGCGCGGGGTCCAGGCGTGCTCCAGTTTGCACGCCAAATCGGATTGTTAGCGATGTCTAAGCTTTCTTCGGTATGAGAACATCACTTGAGAGGTGGCATGCGACTTCAAAGATACCCATGTCGGGCTCAGTATAGAATCGGATAAGTCGGATGTTAAACCGCACAGTTACGCTCTATTTGCTCTCTTTTCCTGTCGGTTTGATGGGAACGGTGCAGATGTGTTTCGCCTTGCTTTCATTAGTGGTGTTCGACGACCACGAGGAAACTCAATTTCTATTGCCTGCCATGATTATGTTGGCGCTGGCATTTTTTTGCTTTGGTGTGGCAAAGCGTTTTGACGCGTCTAAAATAGGGTTTCGAGACGCTTTATTATTTGCGGTGCTCACATGGGCTTTTTGTGGCGTGCTAGGTGCCATTCCTATTATTTTAGTGACCAAAGTATCTTTTACCGATGGTGTATTCGAGTCCATTAGCGCCCTGACAACGACGGGCGCAACGGTTCTCAGTGGTCTTGACGGTATGCCCAAAACATTTTTACTCTACCGACAATTTTTACAATGGCTCGGTGGGTTGGGTGTTGTGATCTTTGTGGTTGCCGTACTGCCTATGCTTAATGTGGGGGGTATGAGGTTACTTAAGGCCGAAACACCGGGGCCCATAAAAGACGAAAAATTGTCACCAAGAGTGGCCAATACTGCGCATTATCTTTGGCTGGTGTATTTCGTATTGACGGTGGCTTGCGCGTTGGGATATTACTGTGGTGGGATGACGGCCTATGATGCCATAGCGCACAGTCTTACTACGGTTTCCACCGGCGGTTTTTCTACCCACGACGCCAGCATGGGTTACTTTAACAGCCCATTGTTATTAAATATTTCCAATGTATTTATGATGTTGGGCGCCATTAGCTTTGCGCTACACTTTCGCGTGGGCCGCTCAAAAAATGCGCGCCTTTATTGGCAAGACGAAGAGACACGAACCTTTATTATTTTGGTGATATTGTTGTCTGTTGCTATGGCGTTCCTCCTGCTGAGGTCGGGTGACTACGATGACCCTCTACTCGCGCTTAATGATGCTACATTTCATTTGGTCTCGTTCATTACCAGCACGGGTTATGGCGCAGCAGGGTTTGTAGATTGGCCTTTAAGCGTCGCGTTCCTACTGATTTTTTCGGGGTATTTAGGCGGTTGTGCCGGTTCTACGGCAGGGGGAAACAAAATTATTCGTAACATCTTGACCTTTAAATTGGTCAATCAGCAATTTAAACAGCTAGTCCATCCCAAAGGTGTATTTACCGTAAAATATCAGGGCCAGCCTTTGGATGCTGAGGTTTTACGGGCTACCATGGCCTTTATGACCATTGCAGCGGTATCTTCCGTTGTGTTGACATTGGCACTTATGGCCACCGGCCTGGACTTTTGGTCGGCGTTAACGGCTATTGCCGCATGTCTCAATGTGTTGGGGCCAGCGTTTGGCGCTTTAGGGAGCAACTTCCAAATTGTATCGGATGTCGGTACTTGGATACTAACCTTCGCAATGATCCTGGGTCGCTTGGAATACTTTACGGTGTTGGCTCTATTCGTACCTGGGTTCTGGCGTCACTGATGCAAAAGCGTTTTCTCGTAAGACCTTGATGAAGGTCGCACGCCCCGATAATCGAGAAGCAACACTCGACTTGATAACCGTATCCGCAATCACTCTACTATCAATGCCACGTGATTGGGTTTTGACTCTATTCGTGATTCAATCGGGGGAACCCAAAAACGACAAACGGGCTTTGCCTGTCTAAAAATCTATAGCACGCTGGATTATGGTTACCCTTTCATCGTGTGGCGAACTTTTTTGGCGTGCCAGATGGCTGGTGCAATAACGAGCAAGGTCATAATACCCAACACCCAAAGATAGCTGGCATTTAATACTCCCAGGTTGGCAAGCTCACCGGCAAGTGCATTGTTGACCTCTTGCGCCATGGCTATTGGGCCTATGGCAGCCTCCTTCGCCATCGCAAAGCCTCCGCTGACAGCGCTGTGCCAGCCGAGGGAAGACAGCGATGAGAAAGCCTGGTAACCCATGGCGCAAGCGCCGAAACTCACGAGTCCAAGTCCAACCGTGCCTATGGCGAGTACCCCTATACCTATTGCCCCAATACTCACGAATCCCAACGATACAATGCCAACACTGATGGGCGCGATCGCAAGCCCGCCCCAGGCAAACAGTAGGCCATAAGCCCGGTCGCCCCCCGCAATCCACGCGAAGGCGGGCTTTTCCCCTAGTTCGGCCATGCCCAACTTAAAGTGTACTAAGGGCACACCCAATAACGAAAGGCGGCTGATGTAATCGCGCTTTGTGGATTTTGGGTCATCCACTGGTGTTAAAAAAGCTTCTGGGTGAAGAATACGCTGCTCGGCCCTAAATTTTCCGGCTTGTGTCAGCAGTCGAAATAGTAAGTAAAAATAGTAAGCGACAAAACTCACCACCAGCAACTGAGAGGCTGCGGCAAAATAGCCTGCGTGGGTTGTGTTCTGTAATGCGGTATAGCGCAACCCAAACATACCCAATACAAAAACAAAAGCCGTCACAAAAAATAGAATGACTGTTTGAATCGCTCTTCGGCGCTCTTCGGCGGTGCGGGATTGATCCAAGGTCGCGCGCAGGCTGAAGAAGGAGCCGATGACGCCGGAAAACGAAGCAATGACCACTAAAAGGCTCGTCCATTTCAGTGCCGAACCGGCCTTGAAGGCCCCAGTACCTAAAGCCGCGGCTTTGGCCGGTGCGGGAATGTTGGCAATGGCGGCCACGACGGCCAATGTAAAGGCGGCACCAGGTTTACTTTTGGTTAAGCGGTCTTCTACAAATTGAACCATGGCCTCTTGCAATAGTTTACGGCCACGAGACAGCCGTTGTTTGGCGGTACTTTCTGATAGTTCCAACTTCTCGGCCACCAACTCGACGGAACATTGCTCACGATAAAACAAAATCAGTGGCGCTCGATAATTCTCTGGCAATTGCGCCAGGGTTTGCCACATCAGCGCCTGCTCTTGTTCTGCAATGGCTGAATCTTCCAAGTTGGGTTGAGTGGTATTGGTATTAGGTGCATCAGCATCGTGAACATCGAGCTCGTCTGCGTGTTTTAAAGGTTGGCGCGCCTCTTTGCGATAGTGACGGCTGACTTTAAAACGCAAAATCCCGCACAGCCAAGACTTCAGCTTCTCTGGGTCGCGCAGGGTATCCAGCTTTTTCCAGGCTTCTATAAAGGCTTCTTGGGCGATATCTTCACTGTGTTTCAAATCGCCCACCGAAGAGTAGGCTAAAGAGCACAATAGGCTTTGGTAGCGCGTGACAATGGCAGTAAAGGCCTCGCGATCCCCGCCGAGTGCGGCGATGACTAGGCCGGCGTCGCTGGTGTCCAGGTTGTTTGGTCGTGTTCTGAATAGGCTCATAGCGTGTCTTATCGTCTTTTTTACCCGTTGAGTGTTAACCGCACCGTGATTGCGGTGTTCTAACGGGTAAGTGCCTAGTTCATCAGAAAAGGTGACAGCATTTTTACCGATGGCGGTAAAAGTGCGAAATCTGCCTCAATTTTCCATGTACCCCAATTTTTTTGTCACCTTTTTGGTGGGGTAGGGCACTTATACCCCGAAGACCGCATTCACGGCTTTATGGATACGCGAGTCAACACCGGTGGCATCCATTTACAAAGCTCAACACTCTATAGGAGAACATTATGAAAGCCTTAACAACTGTCAAAACCATTCGGAAGTGGCTCGCGAGTTTCACCCTGGTCACCTTTTCAGCCACAGGTTTCGCAGGGGTATTACCCCCTTTGGTGGACAATTTTAGCGACAGTGTCATCAATAATTTGGGCATTCCTCGACAATACCTGAACGATACGTTGGCCGGAGGCAGTACCCAAACAGAGCAGAACGCCGCTGATGGCATCTTATATCTGAGAGGCGCTCTCGTGCCACCCCGGGGTCAACCGGGCTGGGCCAGCACTGTGCTGCCACTTGATCCAACAGGGGCGCCACAGGATGCTAGCAGGTATGAGGGTATTCGGTTGGTCATCAAGGTCAAGCGTGGCAACGTTACCGTCTCGGCTAACAGTACTCTAGTAACCAACTTTGACTATCATTCTGCGCCCATTTCAGTGGCAGCGGATGGCAAATTCCATGAGGTTAAAATTCCTTTCAACAGCATGAGGCGCGCATGGTCCGAGCAAACAGAACTCGATGCCAAAACCCTTGGAAGTTTAAGTATCACAGCCTTTAGTCTACAAAAGGGACTGTTCGCCTTTGAAGTCGATGAAGTGAGCTTTTATAAAAACTGAGTAAAGCCTCAAAAACCTTTTCGCTAATAACGGGCCCTTTTAGGGCTAGAGCTCGCTTAGGGGCCCAACTTATGACAACACGAACAACAGCGCCAACAACTGCACCAACACCAATGCCAATGCCAATGCCAGCATTGGCACCGTCTGCGATGATCAGCAGGCTTGATTACCTTGATGCCGTGCGTGCCTTTGCATTAATACTGGGTATTGTGTTTCATGCCAGTTTATCGTTTACGCCCATTTATATCGGCTGGGCCGTTATGGATGTGTCCACCAGCGACATCGTCTCGGCTTTTATGTTTATCAGCCATTCTTTTCGAATGGAGCTGTTTTTTTTGATGGCTGGTTTTTTCAGCCATAAGACGTTTCATGGCAAAGGCGGGCGAAATTTTATCCAGTCTCGTTGGGTCCGCATTGGTATTCCGTTTGTGGTGTCATGGTTTATTTTGCGGCCACTGATCGTCTCGGGTTGGGTGATGGGGGCAGAGAGCCTGCGTGGTAGCGTTGATGTCTGGGGCGGTTTACATCAAGGTTTTACGTCTTTGGGCGCGTTACCCAAAGACTTATTCGTGGGCACACACTTGTGGTTTTTGTATTACCTCTTAATCATTACCTGCATGGTGTTGGTGTTGCATTTTATTTTAGGTGTTAATCGCCGAGTATTACAGGGCATTACGCGCAGGGTGGATACCACGGTACGTTGGTTTGCGCACGCGCGCCTGGGCATTCTCGCGTTATCCACTCTTACAGCTTTTTGCCTCTGGTTTATGAGCGGTTGGGGAATGGATACACCCGATAAAAGTTTAGTGCCTCTGTGGCCTGTACTAGTCATTTACGGGGGCTTTTTTGTTTTGGGTTGGTTGCTGTACCGTCAAGAAGGTTTTTTGGATCAGCTCTCTCGCCTTACCTGGGAGCGTTTTACGCTCTGTTTAGTCGCCATCGTTGCCGCAACGTTCCTTTCGACATTTTCAATGGAGACGGGGCACGCCTACTACTTGCCACTGAAGGCAGCGTTTTGCTTAAGCTATGCCACTATGATGTGGTGCTTGGTGACTATAACCATTGGTTTGTTTAAACGTTATTTAAATCGGCCTAACAAAGTGGTGCGCTACATGGCCGATGCCTCCTATTGGCTCTACCTTATTCATCTGCCCATCGTTGTGTGGTTACAAGTTGCGTTTGCAGAGGTGGCCTTACATTGGACTGTTAAATGGGCGCTTATTGCGGCCATTACCATTAGCGTGTCGCTGCTGATTTACGACCTTTGCATTCGCTCGACTTTTGTCGGCGCAATGTTAAATGGCCGTCGCAAGCCTCGTGGTTTGTTTGTGCGAAGGGCAACAGCAGAGAGCGAATTAAGTCGGAAAATTAAAGAGGTTTAAAAACTTGTGTTGATTTAGGTGAATGGTTTTTTGTTTATCATCACCAGAATGGCACGATTGATAAGAGAGTTGTTTAAAAAGGGGTTGTTGGGAAAGGGCTTATTGCAATGAGTGCTATGGAATGGGCCTTAAGCGTTAGGCGCGATGCAAAAGGGGCAGGGCATTTCTCTCACCTACCCCCCAGAGGGACGCACACTATAGATCTATTTGGTAATCGTGCCTCCTGTTGACGGTAAACGCTCTGGTGCGAATAAACGGTCGTTGCGGGTGTCTTGCACTTCTACCCCAGTGAGGGTGCTGCTGTAGGTTAAAGCGGCGGGTTGCCCACTGCTGCTTGAGGTAACACCGCTAGAGCTACTGCTCGTTGTAGAACTGCTACTTGAGGCAACACCGCTGGAGCTACTGCTTGTTGCAGAACTGCTTGAACTGCTGGTGGTTGTAGAACTGCTAGTTGTCGCAGAACTGCTGGTCGTACTGCTACTTGAGCTACCGCCACCACCACCGCTACTGCACCCTGAGAACAACAATATTTGCCCAAAAAGCGTGATCGCGAAAATCAGTCGTTTCAATAATGGCGTCATCATAAAGAATCCTGTTCGTGAGCCATGAAAGGGAATGGGCCGTTTGCAAAACTTGGTTTTTTTATTGGAAGTCATAGGTCACCAAGAAGGCCGTAGAGGTTGAATTCAGTGCGATGGGCAAATGGGGCGCAAAGCGCAAGGTGCCATCATTCTCTGGAAATGAACCACTGCCCAATTCGGTATCACCGTCATCGATAACCCCATCATTGTTGGCGTCTAGCCACAGTTTGACGGCCGCAATGTCAGTGCTGTCATCGCCTGTGCCGGAAGCCTCTACGGTAATGGCATTTAATTGCACAGCGATCGTGTTGCTGCGCAATTGGAACCGTTGTACCACCACATGAGTCGTGCCTGCTTGAACCGTTTGATTCACAACCGGAATAGGGGTGAATTCAACCGTAGCGGTTTCAGACACTACTGCGGCACCACTCGGGTCTTTGATCACACGGTCGGCAGTGCCATCTAAGTCGTTTGGTCCACCGTCTTCAATGGTGAGCTGCACGCAATAGTCACCTGCATTTAAACCGGGTTGATAAAGCGAATGGCCCGGCGCAGGACAAGTGCCCAGTACTCCAGGGGCCGATGCCAATCGATTTTTGTCGTCTTCAATAAACCGGCGCCAGCCTACATCCGTCCAGTATTTACGATATACCGCGTGCGTTGGAATGGCGGCCAATAAAGGCACTACAATGGGGGCGGACAAGCCCTCGCGTGCGAGACCGGTTACTTCAAAATCGAAGATGCCAAAGCCATAGTCAAACTGGTCATCCTCAATATTCATGGCCATTGCACCTTGGTTACCGTAAAGCATCAAGTCGTCCAGCGTAATTTCTGCGTCAGTACCGCTGAAGGCGGCCGTTAACCCTTGTTTTAGGGTCAGCCCACTTTCTGTTTGCAACACGGTTCGGGCATCTCCCTTACCTGGCAGAATATGGGCAGCCGGTGTTGGCTCAAGGTAGTCATCCACGCCGTTCTGATTCTGGTCGGCCAAGCCTTCATCAGCATCACTCATGCCATCACCATCACTGTCGGCGATGATGCTCAAATCCGGCTCGGTGGACAGTACTTTGATCCAGCGCGTGGCTAATGTGGATTGGGCTGGGCTGCCACTGTCGGTGACACTCACACTCACCGGGTAAGTCCCTGTCTCCAGATCTTGCGGGTTCACAATCAAATAATTGCCTGATGCATTATCAGAGGGGTTTAGCTCGGGGTCGGAGCCACTCCAGTCCACAGTAAAGGTATCGTTTTGGTTGGGATCTTCAATGTGAGCCTCAATCAACACATGGCCTTCGGTGGTGAGCACGCTCGACCGTAAAGTGTCATTTTGCGTAATGCTAAGCTTCACATGTGGTGCAATATTGTCCCCCACAATGTGCACCGTGGCCTGGGTGGCAGAACCCAGCGACGCGTTGGTGGGTTCACCAAGCGTAAGAATAAGGGTTTCACCTAGCTCCTCGGTGGCGTCATCGAGAATGTTGATCGTCACCTGTCCCGTTTGCTCGGTAATATCAATGGTGTCACTGCTGATCCGGTAATCCACATTTTGGGTGGCGGTGCCGCTAAGCGTGATGGGAATGGTCACGGGGGGTTCCGCGAAATGGCCGTTTAGTTTTACCTCTACAACAATATTACTGCCCTCCTCGGCATAGTGCATGGTCCCCACAAATTCTGCCAATGGCAGCACGTCGAGCTGCTGGGTTGCCTCCGTGAGGTTGCCAGCGGCATCGGCGGCTGTCCAAGTAATCACATGTCGACCGGGCACAAATGGCCCCACAGGATTGGCGGTGGCGGTGATGTCTCCATCTTTATTATCTGTTACCACCGCAGCCCCTAGGTTGACCGGCGTAAAGGGGCCGGTGGCCGAGATTTTGATACTGGACGGTGCAGTCAAAACGGGGGCAATTTCATCTAGGTTCGGATTCATACCTTGTTCAAATTCTTCAAGGTTGGTAAGCCCATCGTTGTCAGTGTCCAAAATGGCATCGCTGAGATCGTTAGGGTTAAGCCCGTACTCCGTTTCATAGGCATCCGCTAAGCCATCGTTATCGCTGTCGGTGGTATAGCGTTCGTCCAGTGGGAAGGCGTCATCGGCATCGGCAATTGCGTCGTTATCATCGTCGCCATCGCAAGCATCGCCCTCAAAATCGCCATCAGTATTGATTTGATCCACATTCACAATAGTGAGGCAGTTGTCATCGTCATTGGCCACGGTATCGTTATCGATATCTGCATCACAGGCATTGCCATCGCCGTCCCCGTCGGTATCCATTTGGTCGGTGTTGGATGCACTAATACAATTGTCCGCACTGTCATCAACACCATCATTGTCGGCGTCTGTGATGGCATCTTGTTTTGTATAGCCATAGTGAAAGGTTTTCACATAGCCGCCTTTTTCTGGGGTGCTGCCAAAGGTGTCTATGTCAGGTGCGCCGGCGATGATGTCACCGATGCCATCGCCGTCCATGTCATTCGCCACAACAACGTAGTGACCCAATAGACCGCCTGCAATTTCACCATTAATGGTGTCGGGATCTTCAACTGGACCTGCTGGGCCGCCTTTGAATATTCGTACCTGCCCTCGATCTTCATTGCCGGCGCGATTGGCACCGACCACTATATCGGCATAGGCGTCCAGGTCTGTATTGCCCACTGCCACGCGCACACCCAATTGATCAGCGGAGTTGTCGCCTTCTTCTGCACTGATTCCTGTAAAGGTGTAGGCCGGTGGCACGATGCTCAAAAGGTCGGGGGCGGACTCGGGTATCCAATAAGCGGTAGCGCTGTCATAAACATACACTGCACCGGCACCGGAGTAGGCGCCCACTACTAGGTCATCAATACCGTCAGCAGTAACGTCGCCACTGGCAATCGAAAAGCCAAACCGCTGGACGCTAGGGGATTCGAGCGTGAAGGATTGGGTCATCTCGTCGCCACTGGCCCATGCGTTGTCAGCGCCTAAAAAGCCATACACTTTTCCAGCATCATAGAAGCCAGCGCCAAGTATGAGGTCAGACAACGCATCGCCATCAATGTCTGCAATAACGGCGCTGTCACCAATGCCAAACAGTGAAAAGGGCGTTTGCAACGGTTCTGCATCCAAACCCCCTAGGGTGGATAGATAAGCCAGCGCGACGCCGTATCCATTCACAGAGGCCAATACGATTAAGTCATCCTGGTTGTCGTTGTCCAAGTCTCCCGATGTGAGAAAAGTGGCAAAATTACTGGGGTACTCAGGCCGTGTGATGAGCCGATCGGCATAGTTGATGAATCTGCCGTTGTTGAGATAAATCGAAACATCTTCATTGCTTCCAACGGCAATGTCAGGCAGCCCATTGTTGTCAAAATCGCCAACAGCAAGTGAGCGCCCATACTGAAATTGGTCACGGTCAGGCGTCAATTTTGCGGTGCGTTGTGAACTGCCTTCGGGACCACCGTAGTAAAGGTAAACCGCGCTGCCCATTTCTTCTGCAGGGGCACCTACAACAACATCACTGTAGCCATCCTGATCAACGTCTCCAGAGGCCAGGGTAATACCGAACTTGTCCTCTAGGTTGGGCAGTTCCTCGTCAGCAAACGGTTCGAAAGTGACACCCGCGACACGCGCGGGTTGCTCTGCCAAGCGTGGGTAACTGTTGTTGGTAAATTCTTCAAGTAAAGTGAAACCATCACCATCTTCATCTGTCGTGGTGTCATTGGCTGTGAACTTGTCATATCCGTGAGTGTCTTCCCAGCGGTCTGCTAAACCATCCTGGTCAGTATCGGCGCTATAACGAGGGTCGTTGGGAAATTGATCTTCAAAATCGAGCGTGGCATCGCCGTCAATATTATTAAATTCAAACACCACAACACTGAAATCGTCGCCATAAACATTGGCCACATCATCGGTGAGCGTGATATCTAAGTTCAGTCCTAAAGCTTCGCCTGCAGCCTCCGTCGCCACGGACATTTCAAACTGCAAATCAACTTGGTCACCAATAGCAATTGCGCCATCCGCTTCTGTCAGCGCACAACTGACAACCCCGTCAGTCAAACCGCATCGCGCATCATTCTGCTCGAGTGTTACAAACTCAGGTAGCTCAAACGTCAACATGGCATTGGGTGAAGGTAAGCCGGCCCAGCCTTCGGGCGCACGGTTGACCACAGAAAAATCCACCGTGAATGGGGTGCCGGGGTCGATTCCCATAACGGGCGTTTCCAGTGCGAGTTGTGTCGTTTCAATGACGTCTACTTGAATATTGGCCACCGACAAATACTCGATGGCATAAAGGTCAATATCCGTGTTGTTTAGGGTTAATCGAATGTTGCCAGTCGTCGGTTCGGTAAAAATGTGAGAGCCCACCAGCATTCCATTGCCGTTGGCGAATTCTGTTTCGGGTGATATTTCTCGGCCGTTGCCATCAAAGTTGCCGGTGCCGGGAACCAAGTATTCCGTAAAGTTCGAAATCACTTGCGCGTCATCGGTGTTCCAATCCCACGAGTCGAGTGCGGAATGATCTTGCTGGTCAACATCGGTGTAGGTAATGGCGAGCACAGCGCGAAAGCCACGTGGCACTTTAATGTTTGTGGGTGCGTTTATGAATACCGGGTCGGGCACGGGCGCGATGGTAATATCGACCACCGGTGTTTCTGCCGAGCGCAAGCTAAGCTGTGAGTTGTCTTGTATATCCAAGGCGAAAAAAGAGAAAGCGTCGGATCCATTATAGTCATCAAAGGGCTTGTATTGATACACCGCAGTATTGTCGCTGGTCAGGGCCTCAAGTCGCGTCAACGTGCCGTTGGTAGGCTCGGATGCAACCACAAATTGATGCACATCCAACCCCTCTGCCGCGCCGAGTGCGCCATTGTTTTCTGCATTCAAAAAACCATCTTTATCGCGTGAACTGACGCGAATGTAGAGTGCGCCGTCTTCATTCATGGTACAACTGCGAGGCGTCGTTAGATCCGCGTCAGAGAAACACTCGGAAGTCAGTTGCTCTGGCGGGTTGTAGTCACGAGTGACCGTAATATCGACCGTTGTGGGGTCGCTGCTGACCAAACCATCGTGAACCAAAAAGGCCAGTTGATCACTTCCACGAAAACCAAAGTTAGAGCGGTAACTTAAAGTGGCGCTAGAGGGTGTCATATCCGAAAAAGGTAATGCTTGATAGGCGTGAAGAAAATAATCCGAGTTGTCCACATCGGTTTCCAGGATGAAAAACCCTTTGGCATTCACTGAAAGATTGCGTGGTGCTTTAAAATTACCTAATACAAAACCACCACCGGTTGAATTGGCTTCACCGGCAAACGTGCCGTCTTGGCCAAAGCGTTGTACGCGCTTATTGCCGGTATCAGCCACGTAAAGAATGTCGTTATCATCCAGCGTGATTTCTTCGGGCTTGTTGAACTGCCCAGGTCGGTCGCCTGCCGCTTCAGCTACCATACATTTTTGGGCTGAACAGGTGAACCCGCGTGACACCCCGTTATCCACATCACAAGCGTTGTAATCCACGTTGTTGGCGTTGGCGAGATTGCCGTCGCAGCGACCCATCCAGCCTATTAAATTACCGGGTTTCCAAGTACCGTCTGCGTTTTCGGTTGGAGGGGCGTATTTATAAATGCGCGAGAGGCTGGTATGTAAGATATAAACATTGCCTTCGTTGTCTACTTCAATATCTGTAGCGGCCAGTTTCTGATAGTTATTTGCTCTCGTACCGCTAAAGTAGCAGGTGCCATTCCCACGACCGGGGAAGCAACCTGGAATAGTGCGATAGCCCTGGAACAACTCGGGGCGGGGGTTGTTAGCATCGAAAACAACATTTAGATCGGGTAAATCTTCTAAAAGCACATCCGTATTTTCAAGCTTTGTGGGCTTAAAACCCCATCCCCGGAGGTCGTAATATATTTCTCGCTCACGGTCCACGGCAATACCTGAGAATTCTTCTCCTTCGCGACGAGAGTCAAAATCCACTGGAACTTCGCCATGTGCATATAGCGTTGTGAACTGAGACGATAGACTCATAAGTCGCACATCACTAAACCGGTAGTCGTCAAATAGAAATACGTTTATCTCTGAATAATTGCGTGACGATGTTATCCAGATACGGCCCAGTTCATCAAAGCTGAAATTGTCGGCAGGCCAAAAGCCCGTGCCGAGTGTGTTGGGCTCATACGTTTTTCCGGGTAATGGATATAGCTCTTGCATGGCGATAAAATTGCCATCTTTATCCCATTTGGAAATTCGCGGTATTGGGCTAATCCCCGTGCGGTAGCTTTTTAGGCCTGATGGTAATTGGACATCACACATCCAAAAATGGTCGCGAACATAATAATTGCCGGCGTCATCCACGTGAATAAAGCTGGGTTCATACACGAAATTTATCGGTATGATGCCCTTAAACGGATCGGTACTTGCGTCGTAACCGTCTGAACTGGGTGCATCGCAAATATTATTTTTAAGAAAGGTTCCATGATTGGCTCTATCCTCCAAGCGGAAGGCATCAGCCAAGCTCAAAAGAGGGCTTGTGCGCGTCACTTCATTGTTGGCAAGTTCCACATTGTCGCCCACAGGCGATAGACGAAAATCTTCAATAAAGTGCGGGTAAAGCGGAAACTCGATCTGACCGTTGTCAGGGAAGTTGGTAATTTCAAACTTCAATGGGTCTACTTGTCCGTCAATCAAATCGATATCGGTTCCGGTGAGTGTGAATTGCAACAACTTTCCTGTCACCGTTGACTGGGGGGATTTGTAATTTGCAATCGGAGGGGTGTTGGTGCCGGGTGTTTTTATGGTGACCAATTGCAGTTGCGGTTCGGAAACATTGTTGGAGCTATCCTGCGCGGTCCAATAAATTTCATAACGATGGTCTGGCGTCAATTGTGAAAGATTGGTGCGTTCAAAGGTCGGCCTTGGGTCCGCCAGGTCAATAATACGGGGAGTACCCAATAGCGTATCAATCTCGTCAAACTCAATAGTCTCCGCAGATTCATAAGCAAAACCACCCGGTACGGTAATAATGGGTGGTTGAGTATCCTCTACGGTAATCGACTGTACCAATTGCGTGGATACGCCTTCATCACCAAAAAGGGTGTAGCGTGAATCGGTTGTTTCCGTTTTAAAGGGGCCATCATCATCTATCTGCCAAGTGATATCTGTTGTTTCGCCAATGTTAAACAGTACTGGCGCACCTTCTTGCAATACAGCGAATAAGGTTTCGCAATCATCGGCCACCACAAACGCATTGTACAAATCCTCTTTCACGCGACTGAGTTTGGTGCCACCAAAATCGGTTGCTTCTAAGGTGATCGATTGGCTGGTAATCGCCGCTTGGGTGTCAACGTCCAAAAACTCTGGGTGCAATGTATCCCATACGGTTAAAGACGTAGTTGTGGAATTGAGCGCACTGTTGTAACTGGTTTGGTCAATAAACGTGGCCACACTGTCGACGCTAGTTTTACCCGCATACAAGCCAAATTGAGCACCTTTTTTGGCTAAGGGTATGGCGAGCTTAGCGACAGTGAACGCGGTTTTGCCAATTTTTTCGGCTTTAAATTTTGAGATGAGTTTAAACTTAGCGTAGCCACTGGCAGCAACCAGGGCTGCAGGTATTGCGATATCAAAAGCGGGGTTCACTCGGGTATGGGCTTGCCAAAAAATATCGTGATGTCCCTGGGGGAATAGAGCTTCGTTGCCACCGCGTAGATAAGGGTTGGTGGCAGTGACTTTGACAATTGAATGTGGATGGTAGGTATCAATTTGATTTGGGTCATTCAGTAGACCAGTGAACGGTGCTGCATCAAGTGGCTGAAACTTGAACCCAAACATTCCGCTCATCGTGCTTGTGAAACCGGTGTTCTGGACGCTGTGTTTGCATGCGCCTTGCGAGCTATAAAAATCTACTGTATTTGGAGCAAGAAATTGAGGTGGAATATGGCGCATGTACAGTTCACTGCCGTAGGCTGCCACGTCCACACCAAAAGAAAACGGAAACGGGGTGGCGACCCCCGCGATACTTAAACCGATAAATGTGCCTAATGCGGCACTTTGTTCATTTCTCAGCGATGCATTATTGTCTGGTGTCGCTTTGCGAATGGCATGCGTGGGGTTGGCGATAAGTGTAAGCAGTATGCACACTAAACCTATAGCACGGGGTCGATAGAAAAATCGCATAAGGTATCCTGTTAGACCTAGGGGGCGGCCCTAATAAGAAGCAACACTATTAAAAGATAGCGCTGCGTTTAGTGCTTATTGTAAAATGGAATAACTGACTAGGCTTTTCGACGAATGCGAATATGACGGGAAAGCGTGTCCAAATTTTATTTTTACTTCTGGCCTAAGTGTACATGATGCTTCGGCAGATAACACTTTTTTCGCCTGTAGAGCACAATGGAATGGCTATCCTAGAATTGGATAGCACGCAAAAACCTATTTAGTAGACTATTTGCGACATGATTTTGTGAAATAAGCCTCCTGCAAGCAGTCTCGCTGACCCCATGCGAAGGCGATACATCCGCTTTGTAATTCTTAACTGATGGCTATATTCAGAATCTGAAGCACTCCAACCAAGATTAAGCAAATCGCCACAAGATAATTCAAAAACTTGGGTTTAACCAAAATAAATATACCAGTAACAGCAATAAAACGGTGAGTTCGCTACCCGCGGTCGGAAGTGAATCTACTTTTGCAGCCAGGTGCTGTACTTCAGGAGGCGTCAGCCGCTCTATTCTCTCAGCGGCTTTTCTGGCGATACACCATGCTCAATCAGTGCGCTTTGAAGTTGTTTGTTACTGAGTATTTCACGAACAATGTGTTTGGTCTCACTTTGGCTGTAAGTATGCTACTCGCTGGTGGAGATTAACTCCGAGGCAAATGCCTGATTAAAGCTAGACGCGAATAAGAATGCACAAAGGGCTAGCCGAATAGCAGTTTTGTAAAGAGGTTTCATCGTGCTTCCGTCAGTTGTTATTAAAGGTGTAGGGTAAGAAGGCCGTGGCTCATACGGTTGATGTAAAAATTTCCTGAAAATTGTATGGACTACAGTGTCATACCATCCCAGCGCCTGAAATCCTCGCGAACACTAACACTAACAGTAACTCAATTTTCGCGCCTAATGATTCCGACGAGTTGGTCATAGAAAAACAGGAAGGGGGAATACAACAATGGATGTTGTTATAGTGAGCACTGCAAAGTACGGGTTGAACAGTATACGTTAACGCTTTTAAATCCAGCGCTGGACCTTTAAGCGCGGGTTTGTGGGGTGCTGCGCAGTTGCGCTATCCATTCGGCCAGGATCGCAAGTGCAATTTCCGGTGGTGTAGAGCTACCAATATTCACGCCGGCGGGCCCGGCAATTTTTTTTAAGTCTTCTTCGGTAAAGCCCTCGTCGCGCAATAAATGTTTTCGTTGTTCGTGAGTTTTACGGCTGCCCATGGCTGCGATGTAGTGCGCCGGTGAGCGCAGGGCTTTGGATAGTAGGGGTACATCTAGCGTGTGGTCATGACTGAGCACAATGACTGACGAATGCGTGTCCAGTAGCTCTTCCCTCAATGACGTTACCCTTTGCAGGGGTAATTTTTTCACATGGCCTTCATACACCACGGTTGAATATTCACTGGAATAGGCGATGACCTCCACATCAAAAGGTGCGCTCATTTGCAAAAAATAATCAAACACACTGCCCTTGCCCACCACCACTAAACGGTGTTGTGGGGTGTACCGCTTACTAAAATGGGTAAAATTTTGATGGAAATCTACGCGGGTTTTGTTTGGGTTGTGAGGGGTTTTTGCCCGTGCGTTTGAGGGCAATGCAGGGGTTATGCGATGAAGGTTTGGCCACTCAAAGCGCCAATCCACGCAATCGCGATTGTTGTAAGCATGCTGTAGGTTTTTGGTTGGGATGGTGTCAGTCAATGGCGTTATTAATACATCAATGCCTGAGCCACAGGGGAGTTGAATATCAAAGTAGTCAGAGTCTTTTCCGTACCGTATCAGTCGTGCCTGTTGGCTGGCGATACAGGCTTGAGCCTCCAGTACCAATGCCGGTTCCACACAGCCGCCCGATATTAACCCTACATATTCACCTTGCGCGTTCACTGCCAACTGGCTGCCCACCGGGCGGGGGCCGTTACCCTCGATGTTCACCAGTGTGAGCAGTGCTGTTTTGATGCCCTGCTGCTGCCACTGCCAAAGCGCGGGCACCACATTGTCTTTAAACGCAGATACGGCCGTGAACCTGGGTAAATCTTGCAAATAATCGGACATGAGGTTTACCGAGCCTCTACACAAAATGCACATCAAAAGGCAGAGCCCTTTGGGGTTTTTCACCAGCAGCCAGTAGTGCATTGGCAAGCGCGGGGGTGATCACGGGTGTGGAGGGTTCACCAACACCCGTGGGTGCCTCCGCGGAGGGCACAATATACACTTCAATATTCGGCATTTGCGGCATACGAATAACTTGGTAATTGTGAAAATTGTCTTCCTGCACCGTGCCGTCTTTTAAAGTGATTTTACTCATTAGGGCTGGGGATAAACCATAGCCAATGCCACCTTCCATTTGTGCCTCAATAATATCGGGGTTGACGGCAACACCACAGTCTACGGCGCACACCACATTTTTAATGCGCAAACCCTTGGGGGTTTTTTCGACTTCGGCCACCTGTGCCACATAAGTCCCAAAGGATTTATGTAGCGCTATGCCATAGGTGTGGTTGGGCTTGGGTTTACCCCATTGCGCTTTTTTAGCGGCAAGTTCTAACACGGCCTTATGGCGCGGGTCGTTGCCCATCATCGACAATCTAAAAGTGTAGGGGTCTTGGTTGACGGCTTTGGCAATTTCATCCACAAAACACTCGGTGGCGTGTGCTGTATGCGTGGAACCCACGCTGCGCCACCAAAGTGACGGAGGGCCCTCTTTCACCGTGCTGAGCTCTACGCGGTGGTTGGGAATGGCATAGGGCAGTTCGCGCGCACCTTCTACCGATGAGGGGTCAATACCATTTTGGACCATGCCCGCGAGCCCCGAGTTGGCGAAAATGGACTGCCCTACAATGCGATGTTGCCAGGCCGTAATTTTGCCTTTTTCGTCCACTCCGGCTTTTAAGGCATGGTAATACATGGGGCGATAATAACCTGCGCGAGTGTCATCCTCGCGCGTCCATACCAGTTTGATGGGCACGCTCTTGCCATACCTCAATGCAATTTCGGTGGCCTCCACCACGTAATCAGAGTCTTTGCTGGTTCTGCGCCCAAAGCTGCCACCGGCAAACACGGTATTAATGGTGACTTTTTCAGGGGGAATGCCCAATAAACCTGCCACCGCGGCTTGATCCCCAGTGGGGCCTTGGCAGCCAAACCACAGCTCTGCGTGGTTGGGTTTTGGGTTGTTCTTTTGGTAATGAATTTGCACAACGCAATTCATGGGCTCCATGGCGGCATGTGCCAAAAGCGGAAAGGCATAATTGGCCTCCACAATTGTTTTGGCCTTGGCGAAGGCGCTGTCCACATTGCCTTCGTTTTTGGCCATGGTACCTGGCGATTGCGCCAGTGTTTGATATTGTTGCCAAAGTGCGTCTGTGGAGCCTTTGAATGCAGCTGTTTCGTCCCACTGGATGTTGAGTTTGTCGCGCGCTTGCTTGGCTTCCCAAAAGGTTTTGGCCAATACGGCAACGCCGTGTTCAAGTGGAATAACGGCTACTACGCCGGCGCTTTTGCGTGCGGCTTTATCATCAACCGATTTTACCGTGGCGCCAAACTTAGGCGCGTGAGCTACCAATGCGGTCAATTGGTTGGGCCGTTGAATGTCTTGCGTATACATGGCGGTGCCATTGGTTTTACCCACGTCTTTGCGCGCAATTTTTTTACCGATCAATGTGAATTGGTCGGGTGTTTTAAGCGTAATGGTCTCGGGCGTGGGTTGTTTTGCCGCCAGTGCCACCAACGCGCCAAAAGTGGCCGTGCGCCCACTGTTAGAGTGCGTGACAACACCTTTAGAGACTTGAATTTGCGCCTTGGGTACTTGCCATTTTTGCGCGGCTGCAGCAATCAAGACGGCTTTGGCCATGGCGCCGGCCTCTCGCATTTGGGTAAAGGAATTGTTAATGGCGCTGCTGCCACCGGTGCCTTGTGACCCCCAGTTTAAATTGGCATAACGCTTCACATCTGCCGGAGCATGTTCGCAGCGCACTTGGTCCCAGTCGGCATCTAATTCTTCAGCCACCAAGGTGGCAAGGCCCGTGTAGGTGCCCTGGCCAAATTCGATATGTTTGATGATCACCGTCACTTGGCTGTCGTTATCAATGGTGACAAAGGCATTGGCTTCCCAGTTGATCGCGTTTTTGGTATTCGCACTGGCAAGCGCCGGAATGTGCGTGGCAATCATTAGGCCAGCCCCCGTAGTGGTGGCAGAAATCAAAAACTGGCGCCGTGAAAAATCAATGGTTGATGTTGTCATGGGTTAACCCTCCAGCGGTGTTGTGGCGGGCTGACGGACCTCGGTGTAAAGCGCCTTGGATGGGGTGGTCTCGGGTTTTTGTGCCAGTTGTGTTGCCGCGTGTTTGATGGCTTTGCGAATACGGTGGTAAGTGGCGCATCGGCAGATGTTGCCGGCCATAAATTGGTCGATGTCTTGGTCAGAAGGGGTAGGGTTGTTTTCGAGCAAAGCCGTGGCAGAAAGAATTTGACCGGATTGGCAGTATCCGCATTGCACAACGGCAAGTGTTTCCCAGGCATCTTGAATGGCGCGTCCAGCTTTTGAATCTAGGCCTTCAATAGTGGTGATGGATTTATTGCTGACCGCGCTAATGGCAGTGGAGCATGACCGTACCGGTTCGCCATCCACATGTACCGTGCAGGCACCACACAGGGCCATACCACAACCAAACTTGGTACCGGTTAAGTGTAGGTGTTCGCGAATCACCCATAACAGCGGTGTATCCGGGTCCACAGTGAGGGTGTGCTTTTTGCCGTTTAGCTTAAAGGTAACGCTCATAGGTACCTCGTCGGGTTATGTTGGGTTTTAGGGTTGTGTTGAAGGCTCGGTTGAAAGGGAGGCAAATAAATAGGCTTGAACATGCATCATTTACGTGGCCTCTGGGGTTATGGGTGGTTTTATTAAGCCTGATAAGGGCATTAAATCTGCCAGGTCTTTGGGGGTGTCCACATCTCGAATTACGCCGCTATCATCGGTGGGTAGCTCAATTAGGGCGTTGCGGTGGTTGTCTATCACGGTTCGGGCTCCCTCATCACCGGAAAGCCTCTTGAGTTCATTGAAAAATTCGCACCCAAAACATACGGGGTGCCCTGGCTGGGGCGCGCCCTGCTTTGGCTCGAAACTCGGGCGAACAATCGAGCGGGCGGAGGCCATAGCGGCCAGTGTAGTGAAGGTGGCCGGTTGTATTGCGGGCATATCCGCCAAAACCACACCGGCCCACGTCCAGTGGGGTTGCACGTGAGTAATACCCGCCGCCAAAGAGTGCCCCATACCTTGTTTTGCGAGTGGGCTTAGGCAAACCGCCACAGGCAGCGTCGTGCAAATGGCTTGAACAAGCTGTTGTTCTGGGCGCAATACCACCACGACGGGTAGATCTGTGTTTAACAGCATCTGTAGCGTGCTTTCAATAACGCTGAGCCCATTTTGAAAGGGGGCTAATAGCTTATCGCTGCCAAAGCGGTGGGCAAACCCTGCGCCTAAAACCAACCAGCCCATGTTCCTATTCCCTGTAGCCTCTAAGTTCTAAAGCATAAAGCACCCGACCAGTCTAACAAAACCCCGTTGAAGTTATTGAGGGTTTTGGTAAGGGTCTGTTTGCTCCTCAAGTCGTTTGATTTCCAGCGTAATGGCGTTGGTCGAAATGTGCACTTCGTACAGTGAAAACAATAAAGATAATGTAAGCACCAATAAGCTAAGGCCAAACAAGGCCTTACCGAGTCCAGTTAGGTGTAAAAATAATGCAAACATCGATAGCGTACATAGGATGAAAGAGCTTACGCCAAACACTTGCATCAAACGAATAATCTGCACGCGGGACTGAAGGTTTTGAATCTGTCGCCGCACCAAGTCCTGAGCCCAGTCTTCCTCCACCAATTGCCGAATCACCGAAGTCAGCGTGACAAAACGGTTGGTGTAGGCCAATAGTAACAACGAGATCGCCGGAAACAGCAGCCCAGGGGTTGTTAATGTCATTTCCATAAAGGGGTCTCTGGTATCATTTAAATGGGGTGTTTGTCTTTCGTTGCCTCTATTTTAGAGGGGAATATCGTACTAGGTCTATTGTTCTGATCTTTTTGTACTTGGCAGTTATTGTAGTAAAAGGTTCATTTTGTAGCTAAGCGATAGATCTAATATTAGCAGAGCATAGGTTTCGGGCTTTGAAGCAAAGTGCGAGGAAGCACTTTATACAAATACCCAGGAAACACGTACGGCAATCATTCGACGCTATCTGCTAAGCAGGGTATGTGAATGCGAGAACGTAAATTTTTTAAAACAAAGTTTCGCCTGGCGCGCGAGGTACTTTTACAAAGTAAATCCTTTTACTTCCCCTTTTTAGGTGGATCTAAAGCCGATTTAAAATGCTCCATGCATTTTGTTCTCATACGCGTGAGACAAAACTGTCGGGAACAGTTTTGAGTATCAAAGATGCCCCGAAGGGCAACGTGCATGGACGTACTTTTCTTACTCGTATAAGAAAAGTACCTCGCCCTAAAGGCGAAACTTTGTTTTAAAGAATTTTTAGTCCACTTCTGGACACTTCACGCGTTCATAGTGAGCAGTGTAAGGTCTCCTAGGTGAAATGATTGTTTGAAAGCTAAACCCACATTGACCACGGATGATCAAAAAAAGAAACATACTCAACCGTCGCCCCCCTTTTAATTAATCGACCGCGCATCGCGCTTTTCCAGCTCGCTGTTATAAACCTCCGCGTTTAACTCAATATAATTGTCCCTGACAATCCCGCCGATTTGAATGGGGCCGATTTCTGTTCCTACATCCCGCAATAACACATCAAGGCCATCGCCTTCTGGGTATAGCTCGCCGGTTAGGGCAACCTCACCGGTAGTGCTAACCACCGAAACCCGTGTATGGGCTTGATCTTGTTGGAACAAAATGGAGTATCGCAACACATTGCGGCGAGTGTTCCTGTCTTCTACGACGATAATGCCTGCAATTTGAGACGCCATGCAGTGCTTGATCAATGCGCCACGTCTGAATGCGGCGTTGAATAAGAGGGTGTGCCTACCGTTGATGCAATTTAACGAAAATCCGATTTCTTCGCTAAATGTCATCATTGGGGGTTTTCCTTCTATGGACTCAAGGGTGTTACGTATAGCGCTGTCGCTAAGCCCCACTATTTTGAGTGGCTTCGGGCTCAGAAAGGTTGTGTGTTGCACTTGCGTCGAGACGTCCTTTTTCAATCGTAGGGCGATCATCATTTCAGCATAGGCACGCAAACGCATTAATTGAGTATTGTGGCTTGGTATCAATCGCCTCAATGCTTTTAAGCTTTGCTCTCCACCGGAAAGTACCATGGCTCTTAAGGTTACGGCTTCTCTATCATTGTTCGCCTCATTCAGTGCGACTGATAAATGTCTGTCGGCGTGCTCTGAGGGAACTAAGCCAAGAGCGCTGATGGCATCTTGGCGAACTTCCATATCCAGCTGCCTGTCGGAGGCGATTCTTGACAGTACCAGTGCGGCACTTTCGGGTTCAGCGCTTTGGGCAATATGAAGAAGCGCTTTGTGTACCGTCATAGGTGGAAGTTCTTTCGGATTTTGGTGAAGCTGTGCGGTGAAATAGTCGATGGTCGCCTGGCTGGCGGATGTCTTCTGCGAGGGTGAATCGCTGAAGCGGGCTGGGCTCGAATCTGTCTTGGTGTCGTGTTCATGTGCGGGTGCGGTAATCATAACCCCTCCTTTACATTCAGATGTCATTCAGCTGCCTACAGCTTAGCTTTCATCTATTGTAAGTGATTTGGTGTTACTAAGATTATAGTGCGTGGTGGTTCTATCCGGTGAAATATTCACCC
Organism: Cellvibrionaceae bacterium; assembly: GCA_050300015.1. GTDB lineage: Bacteria > Pseudomonadota > Gammaproteobacteria > Pseudomonadales > Cellvibrionaceae > CAYZQH01. Next base: position 31,833 of record JBNKWZ010000023.1, read on the forward strand.
ATAATAGAAAAAATTGACGTCGCAGTTAACATGTGAAGCTCTTGGGTTGGAATAAAAAGTGTTTGATTGAACGGCTTAACCGTCTTTATGAATAAGCAGAGCTTTTTAAAAAACATTATTGTCTTTGACGGACAATAGAGGGGGGCAATTGCTTCGACTTGGCCCACTCTCGTGTGCATCACACAAATAACAAAAGGCTATTTGAATGTCCGTACTAAGAAGTATAATGATCGAAGCAGGCTTGGCTGGCAGATTGTAAAATTCAGAATGAAAATTTTACGAAATTAAAGTGAAGGCCCCCAATTGTTCGAGCAATGGTAAGTAACGCCGGTTGTAGTCCAGTACAAACGGTCAATAGCAATCCCCGATCCGCAATATCGACTGCTTTGGTGACCACAACTCAAAAAACTTTGATTACGCCAAATTCGCTTTTGTATTTCGTCCCACAATGCCATCCCGCTTGAGCTTGGCGAACTTTTGAAAGTCAATGACGCGATTGTAAGTCTTCTGCCCGAATATGCCGTCTACTTTTAAAGGTTTCTCCTTGTCTAGCTCCGTTAGGGCATTTAGCATAGATTGCAATGTGTTAACGTGGGTGCCGTTGGAGCCCCACTTTACAGACTGTGGACTAGTAATAAACTGTTTTTTTTCTACTTGTTGTATGGGCGAGAAAAACCAATAGCGAGGAAACAAAACCTGTCGAAATTTTACGGTTGTTCTTACACCGTTTTTATTGACTTGAACGTTGGCATTTCTATTAAAAGGACGGGATAAAGTTAAAGCATCCATTACCTTATCTTCAAAATCCAAAAGAGGCTTCTCGTAATTGATGATTTTATACAAGCTAAATGGAAGCTCTAATAATCTTCTTTCGCAGGCCTTCCATCTATCAATAATCGCCTGACGATTTCCAGAGTAGCCTCTTAGCGCAAAATTGACTTTGCCAGCGCTGTTGGTTGCGCTAGACGCATGGTATAGATGTAATAACATACACGAAGCGATTTGAACGGAGATGTCGTCTGACACGATGGTTGTTGTACGATTAACACCCGGAACATAGTACCCTTTTTCTTGCGCCTTCTGAGTGCCCAGTTTATCAAGTTCTTGTCTCTCAACCTGCCCAAATCCAATTGCGGGACCGAACCCACCATTGCGGCCAACTTGGCGCATGTTGTTGAACAAGCTTTCTTCCCAAAAAATGGCCATCAGTAGCTGTGGGGTAAATGGCATTCCTGGAGAACGATGATTCTTCAGGGTTAACATAAGCATATCTATGTAAGACTTTCCGGGCGGGTTCATTCAAAATCTCCTTATCATTTGGCAATTGAATAACGCTAGTGTTTGTCCTATTTGTACCAAATAGTGCCACCTCCAAAAGTACCAGGCGCTGAGGTTCAAAGTGGTAAATCCGAGTCGACTATACGACTTTATTGGGTGTTTTGAAAGCAGAAAAAGAGGCTTGATTTCTGGCCGCTATTGGCGCCTATTTCTACGTTTTTTGGGGCATAACGCAACGTTTGATGTTGGCGGTTAGGGTGTCGAGGGTAGCGATTAATTGATGGTCGGAGTAGAGTGCGCAACATACTGGCACTTTAATCACTTTTTATCCGAGAACCTAGATGACGGACCTTAAGCAAAAAATTGCCCTTTTTATCGATGCCGACAACGCACCGGCAAGCAAGTTTGAAAGTGTACTGAGTGAAGTGGCTAAGTATGGTGTGGTGACCATTCGTAAAGCCTACGGTAACTGGAAGTCGCCCACCTTAAAGCCGTGGGAAGATTTGCTCCACGAATATGCCATACAACCCATTCAGCAATACGATTTAACCAAAGGCAAAAATGCCTCTGATATTGCCCTTGTGATTGATGCCATGGATGTGATGTACACCAAGAATATTGATGTGATGTGTTTTGTATCCTCGGATTGTGACTTTACCCCCATGGTGACACGGGCACTGTCTGATGGGAAAGTGGTACTTGGTTTTGGTGAACGTAAAACACCCAGCCCCTTTGTCAATGCCTGTTCCAAATTCTTGTTTTTAGATGAAGACCAACAGCAAGAATCAACCAATACCACAAAACCCAAAAATATCAAATCTGATACCAAGTTAATCAACCTTTTGAGGCAAGCCATAGAGGCTACCGAAGACGATGACGGCTGGGCAGGCCTTGGTCCGGTTGGCTCACATATTTCCAATAAAACCTCCTTTGACAGCCGCAACTACGGCTTCAAAAACCTCAGTAGTCTTTTTAAGGCTATAGATTTGTTTGAAATCAAACGTGGAGCGTCAAATCTTTACAAAGTAAGAAATGTTAAAAGGTCCAAAAAGGCTGAGGCATAAAGAAGGTGCGCTGCTCGCTGGGAGTTGAAATTTTCGTTCCATTTGGTTTTGCGCATCCATGCGCTATCGATATTGGTCAATCCATTTACGTCAATGGCACTCTGAAACTACGTGGGCTTTCTAGAAGCACACAAAAACCACTTCAAAAATCAGGTTTCGCCGTTCAGTTCGGCTTTTAGTCGAATAAATGCGCCAGGCTTTTTTCTGATTCGAATAAGACAATATTTCGCCTTTAGGCGAGGTACTTTTACGAAGTAAATCCCTTTACTTCGCCTTTTAGGTCGGCCTGAAGCGGATTCAAAATGCTCTGGGCGCTTTTCTCTTAATAAGGGCAAGACCAGGTTTCGCCTTGACTCGCCATCAAGGCGAAACTTTTCTTTATATATTTTTCTGCGGAATTGACTTTTAGCTTGGTGCAATCAGACCAAGCGCCCGTCGGTAGGCAAACTCCTTACCTCGCTCTCAGGGCGAAACCTTGTTTCGCGGATTCAAATCCGAAGTGCATCACCTCAACCTGTAGAAGAAGGGGCTAGCTGAAGGTAAGCTCTTCCCCTTTTTCTCCGGCAAGAGATGAAGCAGTGAAGAGACAATACCAACAGCTAACCTATGAGCAACGATGCC